>NZ_CP041222.1:1253522-2507045 GCF_006542605.1 Porphyrobacter sp. YT40 | reverse complement strand
GCTCGCCTGACGGGGTATCGGGCATTCGCGTTGAGTAATTTGAGAAAGTTCGGGGGGGATTATGAAGCAGTCGTGCAGTTGGGCGTTTGGATTGATTGCAGCGAGCGCGTTGGTCATGCCGTCGCTTGCCCATGCCCAGGACAAGAATGCATTTCGCGATCAGGCCAAGGCTTCGCTTGCTCAGCTCCAAGGCCAAGGCGAACCCAAAGATCGCTGTTCGATGGGTGCCTTTGTCGGGGAGGGCGGCCTCGTGACGCGGACGTTCTCGGCATCCGCTCTGAAACCTGGAGATCGTCTCATCTCGATCAATCGTGTGGACGTATCCGGCAAGCGGGCCGAAGACATCATCGCGCTCCTGCGCGAGACTGGCCCGGCGACGGTGATCCCGGTGAGCATTGAGCGAGGCGGGCAGCCCACGGACGTGGAGGTGAGTTGCTCCAATGCCCGGCCTGCCACGGAAGCGTTGTTGAATGGCCTCAATCTTGCCGCCCGCGGCAAATTCGACGAATGCGTTTCCGCCTTTGGGCAGCGCGATGATCTCGGAACATATGGCACCGCAATGAAGGTTCAGTGCGCCTCGCTCTCGCGTAACTCCGAGCGATACAACCTCGCGCAGTTCACCTTTGATGCCATGCAGATGCTGGTCGAGGATGCGCGTTGGGCACCTTCGATGCGGACCGATGTCATCCGGCGCCTGCGCGCGAGCGAGGGCCTCATTACCCAGGGGCTGGGAATTGCACGTTTTCAGGAGCTGGTCGCCGTGACACGGTCCTGGCCTGGAGGCGAGCGCATGTTCGAGGAATCTGCGCCCGATTGGGCCATGTTTCGGCGCAATTCCGAGGCTTCGCTCCGCGCCCGATTGATCGATCCGGATTCCGCGCGGATCGAATGGCCTTATGGGTTCACCTATGGGACTTGGAAGCCCATCCTGTCCAAGCGTGTCGAAGGCTACTGGACTTGCGGGTCGATCAATGCCCGCAATCGCATGGGGGGCTACACCGGCAACACGTCGTTTGTCGTCGTCCTGGATTCCAATGGTTTCGTCCAGTTCGTCGACATGGGCGAAGCGCGGGACTTCGACTTTGTCACGAACCAGTGCAACGGGTCCGTGAAGTTTTTGCCCCCTCCGCAGCGAGAGCTTGCCGGGGCAGCGGTGGCCCAACCTGCGCAAGGGACATCAATTGCCGACGAGTTGAGAAAGCTGGTCGATCTCAAGAACAGCGGTGCCCTGAGCGAAGCAGAATTTCAGGCTGCCAAAGAGCGACTGCTCGGCACCTCTGGGCAGCAGTGAGCGATGATGGTCCCCGGCCAGCTGATCACAGCAATCGATACGGCCATTGGTCCTGGCTCGAAGCCTCCGCCCTTGCCGGCTCACTGATCGTTTCCTGGGGGCTGAAATGGCATTGCGATGTATCGACACTCATTCGGGCAAGAGCATCCATGCGTTCGAATTCGCCCCGCAGGAATGGCAATCGCTTTCCGTTAAAAACGCGCTCGAACGGCACCTGCGAGCACCTTGCTGTCAGGCAGAGATAATCCTCAGACGTTCGAAGCTCGGCACGCAGCATTTCGTTCACAGGTTCCGCGGGGCCTGTACAAGCGCGCCCGAAAGCGAAGACCATCGCCAAGTGAAGCAAGTGATAGTCGAGGCGGCGAGGGCCAATGGCTGGCTTGCAGAGGCAGAGATCGACGGACTGAGCGCAGATCGCGAGCCGTGGCGGGCCGACGTGCTCCTAAGCAAAGGGGCTGCTCGCATCGCCATCGAGGTACAATGGTCAAAGCAGAGCCAAGAGGAGACGGCTCGCCGACAATCCCGCTACGCTTCGTCCGGGGTCCGCGGTCTCTGGCTTTTCCGGCAATCGCGTTTTCACGCATCCAAGGACATTCCCGCTGTCCGGGTCAGTGGCGCCCCGCTCGATGGCTACGAGGTCTTCGTACCGACCGGTGCCGGCGAGCAGGCCTTGCCGCTGGCATCATTCATTACAGCAGCTCTGAACCGGCAGTATATGTTCGGCCTGCCGCTCGGCGCGCCGGCGGACGTTGAGATCCGGTGCGGCAACTTGGATTGCTGGAAGTGCGGGGCCGAGACGCGGATCATCACCGGACTCGATATCAGCATTGGTCCCCATACGCTTTCGGCGACCATCCCCGATCTCAGCGGTTGCCCTGATCTCGTGCGGAGGACCTTGCAGGCGATCCCTGCACAAGCATCACTTGGCCGGATCACGCACCGCGACAGCCGAGAGTCTGGTTCTCGTTACCTGAGCAACGGATGTGCCCACTGTGGCGCTCTAATCGGCGCTCACTACGAATATCAGGCCTGGGACCACCAGGGTGTCGTGGCGAGGTTCCGCACCGTTGTCGATGATCGGATGCGGCAATTGGCGATCAACCTTGGTGAAGAGCCGGGATGGGGCGTCCACATGGAAATTTCGTTGACCTGAAACATCCCATTTCAATCCTCGGCAAATCGCCATCCGTCAGCGGCAGTTACGACCGCTTTTGACGGACGACTGAAATATGAGACGCTGATGAGCGAATTGTTCCTCCCAGGCGTGCCAGCCGACCTGGTCCGCCTGTCCCTAGATAGAGCTGGTGGCAACGAATTGGCCTCTGGCAAATTTGCTAGTCCAGAAAGTAGCGCCGCATTGGCGGCGAATGGGTTTGGTTGGTTCATCGAAAGACCAAGCCTACTTCCGGCTTTCCCTGGCCTCGATGACATCGAATGGCCAGCTGCGTCGGTCGAGATTGAACGGCAAATGCGCTTTCCCTGGCAAGGCGGTCGTCACCCATGGCTTGATGCAGCGGTTGTTACCGGCACCCATCTCATTGGCGTGGAGTCCAAGCGGTTCGAACCATTTCGAGATCAGAAGCAAGCCGTTCTGGCCCAAGCGTATGATCGCGATGTTTGGGGCGAGACGATGGAGCCTTGGCTGGCCATGCGCGATGCCTTGCGAGAGGATCCGCTTTCCTATCGCTATCTTGATGCCGCGCAGCTCGTGAAGCACGCTTTTGGGCTCTCGACCGAAGCCAGGCGAGTCAATCGAGCGCCGGTCTTGCTGTACCTCTACGCCGAGCCACCAAGTGTGCCTGCCTCTGCTTGTTCAGGGCACCGCGCGGAAATTGAGAACTTCTCAGCCGCGGTGCGCGGCGCGCGTGTCCGATTCGCCGCGACGAGTTGGGCTGACTGGCTGGATCGCTTTGCTGTGCCGACCGCGCCCCCTGCGGTAAGGGCGCATGCCGAAGCTCTGCGTCTCAAATTTCAGCCATAGATCGACGAACCAAGTGGCATCCTAGGTGCCAAGACCCGTATTCGCGCCGATGCTGCTCTTCCTGCCCCCGCGACGCCAGACAGTGGGTCATTGCGATGCCGGGATTCTCTCGCGCAGCCGCAACCAAAAAAATATGCGACAGCTGGCCGTGCTACCTAGCCTGCTACCTAGGCGGAAGACGGACCGTCGCGACCCAAATTTCAGGCCGCGTAAGTTATTGAATTTATGGAGTAAGGTGGTGGACGCACTAGGGCTCGAACCTAGGACCCGCTGATTAAGAGTCAGCTGCTCTACCAACTGAGCTATGCGTCCATTCCGACGGTGCCGGAAGCGCGATCCGGAGCGCCGAAGCCGCATCCCGATTCGCGTGAGGCGCTGCATTTAGCGCGTCGGCCCTCGATGGCAAGGGCCTTTTCGCAATCGCGGCAGATTAGATCGAAAGGCCGCGGCGCGGCGCCTCGCGGTTCCAGCGGTTGACCATCATCAGCAGGCCGATGCAGATCATGTTCGTCATCATCGACGAGCCGCCGTGGCTCATCCACGGCAGGGGGATGCCCTTGGCGGGCGCCATGCCCATCACCATCAGCAGGTTGATGGCGATGTAGAAGAAGATCGTCGCGGTCGCTCCGGCGGCCAGCAGCGCGCAGAAGCGGTCCTGCGATTCGCTCGCCACCTTCCAGCCCCAGCGCAGGATCAGCGTGTACATCGTCAGCACGAACAGCCCGCCCATCAGGCCCCATTCCTCGGCCATGGTGGCGAAGACGAAATCGGTGTGCGGTTCGGGCAGGTAGTTGAGGTGGCTCTGGGTGCCGGCGTTGAACCCCTTGCCGAACAACCCGCCCGATCCGATCGCGATCTTGGACTGGGCGATGTGATAGCCCGCGCCGAGCGGATCGCTTTCGGGGTCGAGGAAGGTCGTCACCCGCGCGCGCTGGTAATCGTGCAGCGCGAAGAAATAGATCAGCGGCATCGCCGCCACGCCTGCGCCGCCCGCCAGCAGGAACCACCACAGCGGCAACCCGGCGAGGAACATCACGACGACGCCGCCGAAGGCGATCGCCACCGATGTGCCGAGGTCGGGTTGCAGCAGCACCAGCGCGATTGGCATCACGATCAGCATCCCAGACGGCACCACCGAGCGCCACGATCCGATCAGACCCGCGGGAAGCTTGGAATAGAACCGTGCCATGGCCAGCACCACGGCGGGCTTCATCAGTTCGGAAGGCTGGATGCGGATCGGCCCGGCCTCCAGCCAGCGCTGGCTTCCGCCGCCGACCTGGCCGACGATCTCCACCGCCAGCAGCAGCAGCAACACCGCCAGATAGGAGGGGTAGGTCAGCACATTCACCGCCTCGCGCGGAAGCGCGGCGATGATGCCGGTCATCACCGAAAACACGGCGAAGCGGATGAAATGCGACTTGGCAAAGGGCTCCATACCCCCGCCGCCGGCCGAATAGAGCACCAGCCCGCCGAATGCGGTGAGCAGCAGCAGCGGGATCAGCATTTCCCAGGGCTGGCGGGCAATCGGTTCGGGCACGATTCCGCTACGGGCGGCAAAGGTGTTCACTGGCCGGTCTCCGCAGTGGGGAGGGGGAGGGGTGTGGGGCTCGGCACCGGGGCGGGCGGGGCGGCACTGCCCGCGGGAGCGCCCGAGGGATTGGCTTCGGGCCGGGGGGCGATCACTTCGTCGGCAATCGCCTCGGTCTGGGCGGCGGCGACACGCGCCTCGGCCTCGACCCGGTCGAAAATTTCCTCGTCGCGGCGCGGCGGGCGGCTGACGGTGGCGCCGCGCTCGGCGGCATAGGCGGCGTAGCGCGCGTCGAGCCGCTGCTGCGCGGTGCCGCCCCATCCGGCCTCGAGCGCGGTCAGCGCCTCCATCCCCTTGGCCGGATCGAACAGGAAGGTCATCACGTCGCGTGCGATCGGATAGGCCGCGCCCGACCCGCCCCCGTGCTCGATCACCACCGCGCCGGCATAGCGCGGGTTGTCATAGGGGGCGAAGAAGATGAACAGCCCGTGGTCGCGATATTTCCACGGGCCGGACTTGCCGTTTGAGATCGACAGCGAGACGACCTGCGCGGTGCCGGTCTTCCCCGCCATCAGCGTCCCCTCGATCGGCAGCCGCGCGCGCCCTGCCGTGCCGGGGCCGTTGACCACGTCGCTCATCGCCTGGCGGACATATTCTACCTGCTCGGTCGAGAAGTCGGCCTTGTCGAAACCCTGCGGCTTGGTGTCGAGCGTGAGGCGCGGCATGACGTGCTTGCCGGTGGCAAGGCGCGATGCCATCACCGCCAGCTGCAAGGGGCTCGAGAGCATGTAGCCCTGACCGATGGTGGCGTTGACCGTGTCGAAGGTCTGCCATTCGCGGCCCCACTTGTTCATCTTCCACGCCGGATCGGGAACGGTGCCGTAGAACTGGCTGGTGACGGGGAGGGGGAATTCCTGCCCCATCCCGCACAATCGCGCCATGTCGGCAATCGGCTGCATACCGACACGCTGGGCCATGGCGTAGAAATAGACGTCGCAGCTCTGGTAGATGCCCTTGGCCATGTTGGTCGCGCCGTGGCCGCGGCGGTTCCAGCAGCCGAACACGCGGTTGCCGACGCGCAGGCCGCCGCCGCAATAGACGGTCTCCTCGGGATCGACCCCGGCCTGCATCAGCGCCATCGACACCATCGGCTTGACGGTCGATCCGGGCGGATAGAGCCCCTTCAGAACCTTGTTGCGCAGCGGCACGCGCTCGTCCTCGCGGAGCATCGCATATTCCACCCCGCCGATCCCGTCGGAAAAGGAATTGGGATCGAAGCTCGGCATCGAAGCCATGCAGAGCAGGTCGCCGGTGCGGCAATCCATCACCACCACCGAGCCGCTTTCGAGCCCGATGCGGCGCGCGGCATAGTCCTGCAAGGGGCCGTCGATGGTGAGGCGTACGGGGTTGCCCTGCACGTCCTCGCGAGTCTCCAGATCGCGGACGATCCGGCCACCCGCGGTCACTTCCACCCGCCGCGCGCCCGGCACGCCGCGCAGCTCCTTTTCGAACTGCTTTTCCAGCCCGTCCTTGCCGATCTTGTAGCCCGGTGTGATCAGCAGCGGATTGGGGTCCTTCTCGTATTCCTCGGCCGAGGCAGGCCCGACATAGCCGATCAGGTGGCCGACGCTCGATGCGGTCGGGTAGAGCCGCGAAAAGCCGCGCTGCGGGACCACGCCGGGCAGATCGGGCAGGCGCACGCTGAGGGCGGCGAACTGTTCGTAGCCAAGCCCGCTTGCGACTTCGACCGGAGCGAAGCCGCGCGAGGTGGCGACCTTGTCCTTGATGTCGGCGATCCGCGCCGGGCCGAGGTCGAGCAGCTCGCCCAGCCGGTCGATGGTCGCCTCGGCATCGACCAGCCGCTCGGGGATCAGGTCGACGCGGAAATCGGCGCGGTTCGAGGCCAGCGCCGCGCCGTTGCGATCGAGGATCCAGCCCCGGCGCGGGGGGATGAGGGTGAGGTTGACCCGGTTGCTCTCCGATTCCAGCCGGTATTTCTCGTTCTCCGCGACCGAGAGATAGCCGAGCCGCAGCGCCAGCAGCACCCCGATCCCGCCCTGCACCGCGCCGATCACCACCGCGCGCCGATCGAAGGTGGCGCGCAGGATCGAGGCGTTGAGGAGCTTGTTGGGGCGGTCGGAAACGCCGTTGCGGAACGGAAGCCTGAACTTCATCAGTCGATCGTCCGCGCACGCGACAGGCGGAACCGGTCGAGCCAGGCGACCAGCCGCGCGATCACCGGGTAGAGCAGCACCGCCAGCGCCGCCTGAGGGGCGGCGACGGCGAACATCTCCGGCGTCAGCGGCGCGCCCGAGATCACCAGCGCGGCGCTCCAATAGGTCAGCGCCAGCAGGCTGGCGGTGAACCAGTCATGCCAGAAATCGCGCCAGGGAAAGCGGGTCTCGATCAGCTCGATGGCAATCATCGCCAGCGACCATAGCAGAATTGCGCTGCCGAAGGGCTGTCCGCTGAACAGATCGTCGAACGCGCCGAGCGGGGCTCCGGCCCACAGGGGCAGCACGCCCGGCCGCACCAGCCGCCAGCCGAGCAGCATCAGAAAGCCGAGCGAGGGCAGCAGCGGCATCAGATCGGCCATCAGCAGCACCGGCAGCACCGATCCCAGCATGATCGAGGCATAGGGCACCGACCGCCTGCGCAGGGGCGAGGACGTGCGGTTGATCCGGCGGCCATAGATGTCCGAGCGGGCGCGCGGGTCGAGCTGCTCCATTACTCCTCCGCAGCCCCGGCGCGGGGCGAGGCGGTGGCGGCGGGGGAGGGTGCGTCGCCGGGGGAGAGGGCAGGCTCGGCCAGCTCGGCCACGGCGGCGGGCTGGGCGACGGGCTCGACCGCGACGAAATTGGTCGAGGCCGGTTCCGCTACCAGCTGCGCGATGCCGCCATCGGGCGTGATCTTCGCGATCACCGCCACCGCGACGCCGGGGCGGTAGTATCCGCCCGCGCCGCTCGTCACCATCATGTCGCCGACCTTGAGCGGATTGACCCCGAGGTTGACGAGGCGGATGCGCAGCAGCCCGTCACCGCGCCCTTCGGCAAAGGCGATGACATTGTCGGCGGCGCGGCGCACCGGCAGCACGCTCTCGCTGTCGGTCAGCAGCAGCACCCGCGCCGATCCGCGCCCGGCTTCGAGCACCCGGCCGACGACGCCGCGCTCCGAGACGACCGGCATTCCAGGCCGCACGCCATCATTCCACCCCGCGCTGATATAGGCATGACGCCGCCCGCTGGTGGCGGTCGAGCCGACCAGCCGCGCCATCGCCACAGGCTTCGCCTCGCCTTCGGTGAGGCCCAGCAGGCCCCTCAGCCGCGCATTCTCTGCCTCAAGCGCCTTGGCCTCGGCAATGCGGATGCGGGCGATTTCGAGTTCGCGGCGCAGTTCGGCGTTTTGGGAACCGGCCTGAAAATAGCCCGCAATATTGGCAATCAGGCCCTGCGACCCCGCGCGCGTCACAGCGCCCGCCTCGCCCGCCGGGGCGACGACAACATCGCTCGCCACACCGCGCAGGGGCGCAAAGGCCGCCGGCTGCCACAGCGACAGAACCAGCAGCACAAGACCCAACGCAGCACCCGCGCCCGCCAGCAGATAGCCGGTGAACACCGAATACTGCGCCTTCTTCGAAAAGCCCGAGCGGCGCGAAGAGGGGGGCGCCATGGCTTAGGATCCCTTCTGACTTAGGCGCAGCGCACTCACGCGGTCATCAAGACGCCGCGATAGATCGGATCTTCCATCGCCCGGCCCGTGCCGATGGCGACGCACAGCAGCGGATCTTCCGCCACCGAAACCGGCAGGCCGGTCTCTTCGCGCAGATGCTCGTCGAGCCGCCGGATCAAGGCACCGCCGCCAGTGAGCACTATACCCTGATCGACGATATCCGCCGCCAGTTCGGGCGCGGTGTTCTCGAGCGCGATGCGCACCCCTTCGACGATCGCGCCGATCGGTTCGCTGAGCGCTTCGGCGACATGCGCCTGATTGATGGTGATTTCCTTCGGAACGCCGTTCACAAGGTCGCGGCCCTTGAGGGTGATGGTCTCGCCGATCCCGTCCTCGGGGATCATGGCGATGCCGTAATCCTTCTTGATCCGCTCCGCCGTGGCGTCACCGATCAGCAGGTTGTGGTGGCGGCGCACGTAGGAGACGATGGCTTCGTCCATCTTGTCGCCCCCGGTGCGCACCGAGGTGGTGTAGGCGAGCCCGCGCAGGGAGAGCACCGCGACTTCGGTGGTGCCGCCGCCGATGTCCACGACCATGCTGCCGACCGGCTCGGTCACGGGCATGTCGGCGCCGATCGCGGCTGCCATGGGCTCGAGGATCAGATGCACGTCCGAAGCGCCCGCGTTCGAGGCCGCATCGCGGATCGCGCGGCGTTCGACCGAGGTCGAGCCCGAAGGCACGCAGATCACGATCTCGGGATAGCGGAACATCGACTTCTTGCCGTGCACCTTCTGGATGAAGTGCTTGATCATCTGTTCGGCGACTTCGATGTCGGCGATCACGCCGTCGCGCAGCGGGCGGATCGCCTCGATGCTGTCCGGGGTCTTGCCCATCATCATCTTCGCATCGTCACCCACGGCCTTGACCCGGCGGATGCCGTTGATCGTCTCGATCGCGACCACCGAAGGCTCGTTCAGAACGATCCCCTGGTCCTGCACATAGACGAGGGTGTTGGCCGTCCCGAGATCGATGGCCATGTTCTGCGAACCGAATTTGAAGAAGTTGGACAGAAAGCTCATGGATGAAGGTGTTCCAGTGGTGGCGGGGCTGGGGCCGCGCGCCGCTGTGAGGGGCGGTGGCGGTGAATTTCGACCCGGTTATGACATGACAGCGCGCGCCTAGCGAATCCGCAGGCAAAAGGCCAAAATATTTGTCCACTGTAACGGCGGTTTTTTGCCGCCTCCCCTCGAATTTGCGGCGACCCATCGCTAGCGTGCGACAAATGCCCGAAATCCGCCGCCTGCCTTCGTCACTTGTGAACCGTATCGCTGCGGGCGAGGTGGTCGAACGCCCGGCTGCGGCGCTGAAAGAGCTGGTCGAGAACGCGATCGACGCCGGTGCGCAGCGAATCGGGGTGGTGCTGGGCGAGGGCGGTCTTGCGCGGATCGAGGTGGTCGATGACGGCTGCGGCATGGGGCCCGATGGCATGGCGCTGGCGCTGGAACGCCATGCCACCTCCAAGCTCCCCGATTCGCTGATCGGCGCCGACGGTGCGATCGAACTGGTGACGACGCTGGGCTTTCGCGGCGAGGCGCTGCCGAGCATCGCCAGCGTCGCGCGGCTGACGATCGAGAGCCGCGAGGCGGGCTCTGCCGAAGGTTGGCGCCGCGTGGTCGATCACGGCGCGGTGCTGGCGGACGAGCCTGCCGCGCTGCCGCCCGGCACGCGCGTGCGTGTCGAAGAGCTGTTTGCCAAGGTGCCCGCGCGCCGCAAGTTCCTGCGCACCGCGCGCAGCGAGTATGCCGCCTGCCTCGACGTGGTGCGCCGCCTTGCCATGGCGCGGCCCGACATCGCCTTCACGCTGGAGACCGCAGGCGAGGGAGCGCGGCGCACTGTGCTCAACCTGCAAGCGGGTGAGGAACTGGCGACCCGCGTGGCGCGGATCATCGCGCATGAGCTGAAGGACAATTCGGTCGCCATCGCCATGGACCGCGACACGCCGCACGGGGTGATGCGGCTGACCGGGCTGGCGGGGCTGCCGACCTACAACCGGGGCGTGGCCGATCACCAATACCTGTTCGTCAACGGCCGTCCGGTGAAGGACCGGCTGCTGGTGGGCGCGGTGCGCGGGGCCTATGCCGATATGCTCGCGCGTGATCGCCACGCGGTTCTGGCGCTGTTCCTCGACCTGCCACCGCAGGATGTCGATGTGAACGTCCACCCGGCCAAGACCGAGGTGCGTTTTCGGGATTCGGCAGGGGTGCGCGGGTTCATCGTTTCAGGATTGCGGCAGGCGCTGGCGACCGGGGATCGCCGCAGCGCGCAGGGGCCGGACCGCGCGGCGATGGGGCGGTGGGTGAGCGAGCCTGTGGTTGCCGCGCCCGCGCTCGTTTCTCCGACGCTTGAAAGCATCTTCTCGGGCCGTGACTGGACAGCGCCGCAATCGCAGGTGAGCGAGGCGCGCCCGGCATGGAACGCGCCACTTGCTGCGCCACAGGGCCGCGCCGAGGAAGCCGTGCCCGTCCCCGAGGAAGCCCGCCAATACCCACTCGGCATTGCGCGCGGGCAGGTCGCCAATACCTATATCGTCGCCGAAGCCGCCGATGGTCTGGTGCTGGTCGATCAGCACGCCGCGCACGAACGCCTTGTGCTCGAACGCCTGCGCGCCGCCGGAGCGGACGAGGCCAATCGCCGCTCGCAGGCGCTGCTGGCGCCCGATGTGGTCGAGATGGACGAAGTCGATTGCGACCGTCTGGAGGACGCGGCCGAGGGCCTTGCGCGCTTCGGCCTCGTGATCGAGCGCTTCGGCCCCGCCGCCATGCTCGTGCGCGCGCTCCCCGCCGCGCTGCCCAAGGCCGACAGCGCCCGCCTGCTGCGCGATCTCGCCGACGATATCGCCAAGCATGGCAGGCAGGAGGACAGCGGCGCGCTGCTGCTGGCCGAACGGCTCGAACTGGTGCTCGCCACGATGGCCTGCCACGGATCGGTGCGCGCCGGACGCACGCTTAGCGTGGCCGAGATGAACGCGCTGCTGCGCGAGATGGAAGCCACCCCGCGCTCGGGTCAGTGCAATCACGGACGCCCGACCTGGGTGAAGCTGTCGATGGAAGACGTCGAAAAGCTGTTCGGGCGGCATTGAGCCGCCCTCCCGCTAGGCGCTGCGGGCGTGCGCGTCGATATCGGGGATGATGCGATAGCGTGCCAGCACCAAGCTGAAGACGCCGAACATCACCATGCCGATCGCGACAAGCGTGAACAGCCAGCCGGTGCCCGCCAGCGATTCGACCGCTTCGCCGAGCGTTTTCACGTTGGACGAACCCTTGGCCAGAAACCCGGTCTCGATCAGCGACCAGCCGATCACCGCAAAGGTCACCGCGCGCGCGGCATAGCCGATCCGGCCGACCAGCTTGGTCTGGTCGGGCGCGGCCGGAGAGATATTGTGCATGAACTTGGCGGTCGCGGCCTTCGTCGCCTGCGCGACCGCGGCGAAGAAGAAGCAGATGCCGAGGATACCGATCACCGCCCCGCCGAGCGGGAAGGACAACACGCCCTGCGCCGCCTCGGACGCGCCGCCGCCCGCACCTGCTGCCGCGCCGCTGGCGAACTTGTAGGCGGTCCATGCCAGCGCAAGATGGCCGATGGCGCTCCCCGCATGGCCGATCCGCTGGGCCCAGCCCTTGGCGTCAGACCCCTTGTGCTCGATATCGAAGGCGGGAGAGGCGAAGCGGAACAGCGCGTAGGCGAGCAGGCCGACCACCAGCACCCACAGCAGCACGTTGCCGCCGGGGATCGCATCGACCGTCGCAAAGATGCCCGTGGTGCCTTCGCTGATCTGCCCGATTGCGCCCAGCGCAATAAAGCCCAGCACCGTGTAAAGCACCGCGCGGGCGAAGAAGCCCACCCGCACCAGCATCTCCAGCTTACCCGTCCCTTCGCTCACCTTCGCGCTCCTCTTGCGTTGCCATGTGCAGGCAAGAGCAGCGTTCGCGGTTCTATGTTCCCTCCGCGCCTGAATTTGTAGCGCGGCAGGTCAGCGGCGCAGCGCGCTTTCGATGTCGGCGAGCTTGCCGTCGGCCGCGGTGTCCTCCGGCAGACCGAGCACCGCGCGCAGCAGGGCGGCGACCGCGACATTGTCGAACACCGGAACCTCGGCGCCGCGTGCGAAGGCCGGGCCGCTGGCGATGAACAGCGCGAGCATATCGGGGTCGGCATTGTCGTAACCATGCGCCCCGCCGCTGACGGGGTAGGACGGCGCGCCCGATAGGATCGTCCAGCCATTCTCCGCGATGCAGATGATCGCCGCAACGCGCGGATTTCTGCCGTATCGAAGGCGCGCGGGGAGGTCTTCCTTGCGCTGGCAGGTCATGTGTTCGTGCGGCACCAGCAACGCCTCGGCCACGCGGTTGTCGGTGCCGGCGGCGGGCTCGATCGCGGCATAGGGCCCGGTCTCGACCGCGATGTAGCTCGCCCGGTCGATCAGATCGTCGAGCTGGATCACGCGCGCCTCGTCCACCTGCCGCATCCCGTGGTCGGCGACGATTACCCAGTTCACCGCGACGCCCAGCGCCTTGGCGCCCGCGACGAGTTCGCCGATCCGCGCGTCGACCTCGGCAATCGCAGCGTTCACCTCGGCGCTTTCGGGGCCGAAGCGGTGCCCGGCTGTGTCGACCGTGTCGAAATAGATTGTCGCGAAGGCGGGGCGGATGTCCGTCGGGCGGCGCAGCCAGTCGATCAGCGTGGCGACGCGCTGGACGTTGGTCACGTTCTGGTCGAAGCGCATCCAGTCGCGCGGGCGCAGGCCGCCGATTGCGACCTCGCTGCCCGGCCAGAACATCGTCGCGGTGCGCAAGCCCGCACGCTCGGCGGCGATCCAGACCGGCTCGGCCTCGTCCCACCAGAAGGGGTCGAGCGCCTGACGTGCATTGCCGAGGCTGAACATCTCACCCGGACGGCGCGGGTCGATCATCGAATTGCCGACGATGCCGTTACGGTCGGGCACCTTGCCGGTGACGAGCGCGTAGTGATTGGGGAAGGTCTTGGTGGGAAAGCTCGGCCGCATCGGCCCGCTCGCGCCGGCCTTGGCCAGCGCCGAGAGGTTGGGGGTGATCCCGCGCTCCAGATAATCTGGCCGGAAGCCGTCGATGCCGACAAGCACGGTGACGGGCCGGGCAGGCTCCCGTGCGGCGAGCTCAGCGGGGAGGAACAGCAGGGCGATCAGGGTCAGGAGAGTGCGCATGGCGCGCGCTCTAACCACGGCGCGCGACAAAAGCGAGACGCGCGAGCCGCTTTCCTACAGGTGGGCGAAGGGGTTATGCCGGGGCATGACCAGCGCGCGCACCCTGTCTGACAGCTTCGGGAAAAGCACGGTTAGCGTGGCCGGTTTTTCTGTTCTTGGACAGTGTCTCATGTGTCTCCAACAGGCGGACGCCGCCGCCTGCCGGTTCAGCATTCAGACGTTGAACTTGAACAAGAGCACGTCGCCATCCTGCACGACATATTCCTTGCCTTCCTGCCGCAGCTTGCCCGCTTCCTTCGCGCCCGCTTCACCGCCGAGCGTGACGTAATCGTCATAGGCGATGGTCTCGGCCCGGATGAAGCCGCGTTCGAAATCCGAGTGGATCTCGCCCGCCGCCTGCGGTGCCTTGGCACCATCGGGGAAGGTCCAGGCGCGCGCTTCCTTGGGCCCAGCGGTGAAGAAGGTCTTGAGCCCGAGCAGCTTGTACCCGGCGCGGATCACGCGGGCGAGGCCGCTTTCGGTGAGGCCCAAAGCCTCGAGGAATTCGCCCCGGTCTTCCACCGGCATCGCGACCAGTTCGGCCTCGATCGCGGCGGAGACGACCACGGCCTCGGCCCCCTCGGCGGCCGCCTTGGCGAACACCTTGGCGGACAGCTCGTTGCCCTCGGCGGCGTCTTCCTCGGCTACGTTGCAGACATACAGCACCGGCTTGGCGGTGAGCAGCTGCGCCTGGCGGAACAGGCGGGCTTCCTCCTCGTCCTTGGGTTCGGTGAGCCGCGCGGGCTTGCCGTCGCGCAGCAGGTCGAGCGCCTGGCCCAGCACGCTCGCCATGGCCTTGGCCTCCTTGTCACCCGCTGCGCCACGCTTGGCCGCTGCCGGCACGCGCTTTTCGAGGCTTTCGAGGTCGGACAGCATCAGTTCGGTCTCGACCACTTCGGCGTCGGCAATGGGGTCGACCTTGTTGGCGACGTGCTGGATGTCGTCATCCTCGAAGCAGCGCAGCACGTGGACGATGGCATCGACCTCGCGGATATTGCCGAGGAACTGGTTGCCGAGGCCTTCGCCCTTGCTCGCGCCCTTCACCAGACCCGCGATGTCGACGAAGCCGAGCTGCGTCTCGATGATCTTGGCGCTCTTGGCGATGGCGGCGATCTTCTGGAGGCGATCATCGGGCACCGCAACCTGGCCGACATTGGGCTCGATGGTGCAGAAGGGGTAATTGGCCGCCTGCGCCGCCTGCGTCTCGGTCAGCGCATTGAACAGAGTGGACTTGCCCACGTTGGGCAGGCCGACGATCCCGCAACGGAAACCCATGATGATTGTCTCTTGATTATCTGGAAAGCGCCGCCCTTAGCGGGGAGGGGGACGGATGGCTAGAGCCTCACCGCTGATGCACCGCGCGCACCAGCGGCCCGGCGCGCGAATTGCCGAGCCATGCGGTCTGCACCTGCGCGGTGACCGTGTTAATCGGCATTTGCGGGATCGCGCCGCCGCTGACCGGCAGGCGCAGCGGGCGGGTGCCGGGGGGCTGCGCGATCAGCCCCGCGATGGCGCGGGCGACATCCATCGGATCATTGCTGCGCCCCGAACCGTCTTCGGTTCCCATTGCGGCGACCTGATCGGGATAGCCCTTGCTATGCACCGCCATCGACCGCTCCCTGAGCGCGGCGGAGTACATGTTGCGGTTGACCCATACCTTGGTGGGATAGCCGCCCGGCTCGATGATGGTGACATCGATCTGATGCGGCACCAGCTCATAGGCGAGCTGCTCGCTCATCGCCTCCAGCGCGAACTTGGTGGCGGAATAGTGTCCGGAATAGGGGGCGATCACGCGGCCGAGCTGGCTCGAAATCTGGATGATCTGGCCGCCCCCCTTGCCGCGCATCCCCGGCAAAACCGCGCGCGCCATGCGGTGCGGGCCGAAGACGTTGGTGTCGAAGATCAGGCGGGTGGCCTCCATGTCCTGCACCTCGACCGGCGAGGTGATGCCGATCCCGGCATTGTTGACCAGCACGTCGATGGGCCCGCCATTGATGCGCTCGGCCTCCTTCACCCCGGCGTTGACCTGCTTGAGATCGGTCACATCGATGCCGATGACGTGCAGGTCGAGGCGCTCGGCACTCGCCAGCGTCATCAGTTCATCAGCCTCGGTGCGGGGGAGGCCCCGCATCGTCGCGAACACCCGCGCGCCCTGCCGCGCCAGCAGCTCCGCCGTCAGCCGCCCGAAGCCCGAGGAGCAGCCGGTGATCAGCACGCTCTTGCCCGCAAAGGACAGCTGCGGCGTGTAAACCGGCTCGGCGGCATGGGCGCGCCGGGCGGCGAGGGCGGCGGTGGCGGCAGCACCGGCAAGCAGGGCGCGGCGGTCGAGGCTCATGCGGCAAGTCCTTGGCTGAAGCGGGCGTCAGTCCAGACTATTGGCTCTGCGCCATTGTGCAAGCGCGTCCGGGTTGCGCAGGCGGATCAGCGTGCCGGTGTAGCCCGCGAGATTGGCCTCGGTCCGCACGCGCGGGCCGCTGTTCCAGCGCGCCACATACCAGAAGAACGCCGCATCGAAGCGCTCGGGACACCCCTCGGGCATATCGGGGCGCGAGCGGCCGCGATGGGTGATGATCCGCTTCGCCAACCGCCACAGGCACAGGCGGATCGGGAAATCGAGATAGATGACCGTATCCGCCCGCGCGAGCCGGGGCGCGAGGGTGCCGCCGTAATTGCCCTCGATTAGCCATTCGTCCCGCGCCACGACCTCAGCGAGGCGGGCGTGCAACTCGGCCTTCTCCGTTTCGACCCAGCCCGCCTGCCAGCCAAGCTGGTCCATGTGGACAAGCGGCAGGCCCATGCGCGGCGCAAGCTCGCGGGCGAGGGTGCTCTTGCCCGATCCGCAGGGGCCGATGACGAGCACGCGCTTCACGAGGATACCCTCAACCCTCCGGGCCGATGGTCCGCACCACTTTCCCCGTGCTGTCGAGGAATTCGATCGCGCTTGAGCCGTCGGGATCGACTCTGAGCATGAGGCGTGGCACGCCCGTCTGATCCTGGAGCATTACGACCGAGGCACGATCCATCGATTTGCCAACGAACACCCGCGGCGCGCCGCCTGATGCTGCATCGCGAATGATCGGCTTATCGCCTTCCATCGCGAACATCGTCTCGCCGGGACGGTCGGAGATGATCATTGCAGCAATGTCCTTTTCCCCCATATCCCGCTGGATGAGCTGAAGGGTCTGGTCATTTTCGAAGCGGTCGAAGGTAAGGCTTGCCCCGGCGTTGACGGCGCCATTTTCGCCTTTTTTGCCCGCCCAGATCAAACCGCCATTCTCGGTGCCTTCGTCGTTGAGGAAAAGAAGCCCTGCTGCATGGCGACGGTCAGGTCGGGCTATTTCCTTGCCCTTGAAGAAGGAGCCGGGGAAGTTATCCCGTCCGGCGATCACCATGCGCAGCGTCCCGTCGGGTTCGCGCACATTGATCCGCTCGACATCGAGTACCTTGGGCTGAGGACGGTTCGCTGCAATCAACGTCACCGCCATGCCGACCAACGCTGCGCCGGTCACGATTCCCTGTAAATAGCCTGCCATCTCACTCTCTTCCTGTATTATAGAGATAATACAGTAACGCAGTAACAGTCAGGCGGTCAATCCTTCAGGCGCAGTGCCACATCATTCATGAAGCGCACATCATCGCCCTTCGCCAGCCACTCCGCCTCCGCGCCCAGCGCGCCGAGCATGGCGGCGAGATCGTCCTCCTCGGTCTTGGCGAAGTTGCCGAGCACGTGGCCCGTCACCCGGTCCTTGTGCCCGGGATGACCGATGCCCAAGCGGATGCGGCGATAATCGGGCGCGCCGAGGCTGGCGCAGTGCTGGTCGATCGAGCGCAGGCCATTGTGACCCGCATGCCCGCCACCCTGCTTCACCTTGACCTTGAAGGGAGCCAGATCGAGCTCGTCATGGAACACCGTCAGCGCTTCGGTGGTGAGCTTGTAAAAACGCAGCGCCTCGCCCACAGCGCGGCCGCTCTCGTTCATGAAGGTCGCGGGCTTCAGAAGCAGCACCTTGTGGTTGCCGATCCGCCCTTCCTGCGCCCATCCGCTGAACTTCTTCTGCACCGGCGCAAAGTCATGCATGTCGGCGATCACATCCGCCGCCATGAAGCCGACATTGTGCCGGTGGAGCGCATAGCGCGGTCCGGGATTTCCGAGGCCGACCCAGATCTGCATGACGTGCTCCCTATCGCTCCCTCGCATAAAACGAAACGCCGGACTTCCCGCGAAGGAAGCCCGGCGTTTGCGAAGCCATTACCGGCGGATCGCTTATTCGGCGCCGCCTTCGGTGACGTCGGTCTGGGTGGTGTCACCTTCGCTGCTCTTGAGCGCCGAGGGGGCGACGAGCGTGGCGATGGTGAAATCGCGGTCGGTGATCGCGCTGGTGACGCCCTTGGGCAGGGTCACTTCGCTGATGTGGATCGCATCGCCCACGTCCTTGCCGCCGACATCGATCTGGATCTCGTCGGGGATGGAATCGCTGGCGCAGACCAGTTCGAGTTCGTGACGCACCACGTTGAGCACGCCGCCCTTCTTGAGGCCGGGCGACTTTTCTTCGTTGATGAACACCACCGGCACCGCGACTTCGACCTTGCTGTCGGCAGACAGGCGCAGGAAGTCGACGTGGGTCGGGCGGTCGGTCACCGGGTGAAAGGCGACATCCTTCGGGAGCGTGCGGACGGTCTTGCCACCGATCTCGATGTTGACGATCGAATTCATGAAGTGGCCGGTCATCAGCTGACGCACCAGTTCCTTCTGCTCGACGTGGATCAGGGTGGGTTCTTCCTTGCCGCCATAGATGACAGCAGGGGTCCGACCATCGCGGCGAAGTGCACGGGAGGCTCCCTTGCCAGCCCGTTCGCGCGCTTCGGCCGGCAGGGTAAGAGTCTCGCTCATACGGATGCCTTTCGAATACGTGTTTGATTGCAGTTGTCACCGGTGCGACCGCCTCCAGGGATGACCGGAAGCACCGAAGCGCGGGCCCTTAGAGAGAGATGGCCGGTTTGGCAACCGATTTAGGGCAGGCGCCGCACGCGGTAGCCCTTGGCTTCGAGCAGCGCGGCGAGGCCGTCTGGCCCGACAAGGTGCGCGGTGCCGACCGCGATCAGGGGGCGCGGCTCCTGGCCGAGCAGCGGGACGAGCGCTTCGGCCCAGCGCCGATTGCGGCCCGTCAGCAGCGCCTCGCGCAAGGCGGGATCGGCGAGGAAGCCTTCGCGGGTCGCCTGTTCGATGGTGGCCGCATCGCCAGCCAGCCAGGCGCGTTGCAGGCGTTCGGGATCGGCACGCGACCGCTCGCTTTCGCGCACCACGGCGGCGAGCATCGCGCGCTGTTGCGCTTCGGGCAGGCGGTCGAACAGCGAGAGTTGTCCGCGCGCGCCCTCCAATTCGCGCACCGGGCGGCCCGCGAAGTCACGCAGAACCGCGCGGTCGACGCCATTAGCGGGATCGCCCGTCGCATCGACCTGCGCCAGCGCGATGGCTGCCGCCCAAGTCTCGGTCGCGCCGAAGCGATCGGAATCGAGATCGCCGCGCGCCATCAGCGTCGCCAGCGGCTCGGCCAGATCGGGCGGCACCCGGGCGGCCAGCGGCGGCAGGCCGGGGGTGGCGGAAAGCTCGGCGTAGACGCGCGAAAGCGCCGCGCTGTCATCCAGCGCGGCGATCTCGACCACTAGCAGTTCGGCCTCGGAAACGGCGCGTGTTATCGCGGGCGTGCGCCAGCGGGTGCCTTCCGGCAGGGCGTGGATGGTGCCCAGCATCCACCCCTCCACCGTGCCATCGGCCGAGGCGATTTCGTAAAGCAGCGGGTCGGGCGGGTCGTCTGGCGGAGCTTCCCGGCACGCGCCCAGCAGGGCGAGCAGCAGCGCGGCGAGCAGCAGCAGCGCGACTTGCACGCCGCTGCGCTGCACCTGCGCCGTCCCGTCCCGAACCGTCACGATCCTCGCCCGCCCGGTGCGCGCTTACTGGACGCGGGTGACGGTGATGCCCTTCTGCGCGAGGAAATCCTGCACGCTCTTGGGCCCGCCCAGATGGCCTGCGCCCACCGCGATGAACACCGTGCCCGGTTCATCCATCCGCGCGCCGATCCATTCCGCCCAGGCGGCATTGCGATCGAACAGGATCAGATCGCTGATATTCGCCTCGCTCATATCGTCGTTGAGCAGCGCGGCGAGCTCGTCGACCTTGCCCATCCGCCAGTTCTCGACCATCGCGGGCAGGGCGGTTTCCATTTCGTCCAGTCCCTCGACAGTGGTCATCAGCAGCCTGACCTGATCCTCGTTGGACAGCGAGGCGAAGAAGCCGAACTGCTGGTCGAGCGTTTCGAGGCCGATCCGCTGCTTGTCCTTGGTGCGTTCGGCGATCACGCGCTCCACCCCGCTTTCCGCGCCGAAGCCCATCTGGCCGAACTTGGCGACGGTGATGTTGATGAACGCGAACCATGGACGCAGCCGATCGATCACAGCGGGCGACATGCCGGTGGCGGCAAGCTGCGGTTCGAGCTCGGTCAGCACGGCTGCCAGCTTGGCGTTCTGTTCGGGCGTGAGCAGGCCCGAAAGCGACTGGTCGGGGGCGAGCAGTCCGTGCTTCATCACCGCCGCCTGGATCGTGGCCATCTCTTCGGATTCGGGGCCCAATTCCTTCACCACCAGATCGGCCGAATCCATCGCCTCGGCCACCGGCGGGGTCAGCCATTCGACGTCCTTGGGCAGGAAGTGGAAGGTGCCGAACAGGTAGATCGTGGTGTCCTCATCCGCGACCTTCCACAGGCCGGGGGTGGCAGGTGTCGTCGCGGCGGCGGGCTCGGCATGATGGTCGGCCAGCGCCGGGGTGGCGGCCAGCAGCGCGAGCGGGGCGGAGGCGAGGGCAAGCAGCGAGGCAAGTTTCATGGATTGGTCCTTTCGCAGGGGTGGGCAGGGGGCATTGAAACGAGGCCGCCGGTCAGATTTTCCAGCGGGCATAGAGGAACGAGGCCAGCATCGCGACATAGGCGATGGCGAAGACCCCGAAGGCGTGGGGCGGCGGCACGAAGCCCCCGGCATAGAGGACAGCCCAGACCGGAAAGCCCGACAGCACGGCAATGCAACCGCCGGTAAAGCCGATCAGATTGTGCTGGCGCTTGTAGTCGTCGATCTTGGCAAAGCCCCATAAGGGCAGGGCGACGAGACCGAACAGCATCAGCGCCGCCAGCATCAGCGCTAGCCACCGGGGCAGCTTCAACGCTTCCCAATCGCCGGCAAACAGGTTGCCGCTGCCCTCGTCGAAGAAGCCTGTGCTCAGGCCGATCAGCGCTCCGACCACCCCGGCCGCGATCAGGAACAGGGTCTGCGTGCGAACGCGCTGGCGGGTGCGGGCTTCGCCCGGGCCGAGGTTGGGATCGGTCATGTCAGCCTCCGGGCCATGTTGGCGATGAAGGACGCGACCAGCACTCCGACGAACAGAATCATCACATCGGGCTGCGGCAGCACGCCGCCGCGATAGCCGAGCCACCATGCGGGTGCGACCGTGGTAAAGAAGCGGAAACCCGCGCTCTCGCCGAAGATCAGCAGATTGCGCTCGACCTCGTCCATGTTGCGGCGCGTGATGGCGGCGAGCAGGGGCATCCCCACCAGCCATAGCAGCGCAGCGCCGACCGCAAGATCGGTCGGCAACGGGCCGTTGGAATAGAGATCGTTTGCGAGCCGTCCGCCGGAAGGCCGGGCGAAGACCAGCGTGATCAGCATCGAAAAGCCGATCAGCGCCACCATCGCCCAGCTATAGCGGCGGGTGCGCGGAGTGACGGGATCGCCCTGCGTGAGCGTGGGCCACTTGCGGAAGGTCGCGACCACGATGAACGCGCCGATGATCCCCGCGACCACCGATCCCGCCAGATCGACTGAGGCGACGTTGTTCTTGGCGACTTGAATCGCGCCCCAGGCGATGCCGCTCAGCAGCAACGTCAGGCCCGCGGCAAACCACAGCACCGGGATTGCGAACCGCCGGAAGCGCGCGCCGAGGCTGTTGTCGTCATCGTCGGCGATGGTCGTCAGATCGTCAGTGTTCGTCATCGAAAATCTCCTCGATGCGCATGTCGAACAGCCGCGCGATGCGGAAGGCGAGCGGGAGGGAAGGGTCATGCTTGCCGGTCTCGATGGCGTTGACCGCCTGCCGCGACACGTCGAGCCGCCCGGCGAGTTCAGCCTGACTCCAGTCGCGTTCGGCACGCAGGACTTTGAGGCGGTTTTTCACGGTGTCACCTGTCCCGCCAACGCCGGAAGGCCAGCGCCACGTGGAAGATGGTCGCCATGATCGCGAGCGTCCAAGGTTGCTCGGGCACGTCGAACCGGCGGATGGGCAAGACTTCGAGCATCAGAATAATCCCGGCAAAGGCGAGAGCCCAATTGGCCGCGAAAGCGATCTGCGCCCTTGCGAACTCATCATTCGACCAGCTCAAGACCAGACCGATCAGGCTCCCTGCGACCACGCC
The DNA here is from genome assembly GCF_006542605.1 of Porphyrobacter sp. YT40. Classification (GTDB taxonomy): domain Bacteria; phylum Pseudomonadota; class Alphaproteobacteria; order Sphingomonadales; family Sphingomonadaceae; genus Erythrobacter. The sequence continues at coordinate 2,484,845 of NZ_CP041222.1, read as the reverse complement.
GGACGCCAGGGGCGTGAGGATGACGATCTTGCCGAACTGCATACTCGCGAGCAGGAGGAAGGACGCGGGAAGCCCGGCCCACATCGCGGCGTAGGCGAAGGAGCGATCCTGCTCGTCGGGCTTGAAGTTGCGCGAAGCGAAACCGCGGGGTCTGTAGGGCATCACATGTCTCCGAGCGCGCGCTTGACGAACAGGCCGATGTAAAAGGCGGCGATCGCCAGCACAGACACCGCTGTTGCGGGGATGCTGCGGCCATCATCCGTGCCGGTCACGCCGTCGAAAAAACCTTCGGCAGCGGGCAGGCCCAGAAAAGTCAACAGCATCGTCCCGAAAGCGACGCTGGCTCCGGCGTTCCACAGCCCTTCGGTATATTCATCCGCGCGCCGGGTCGCGAGCATGACGATGCTGCTGGCTATCACGATCAGAAGAGCGATCAACCCAAGCGATTGCAAACCATCGAAGACCGAGGCGACGGCGGTGAGGAGGAGGGCACCAAGGCCGACCCAACTGGCGGCCATGAAGATACTGGCGCGATTGATATGGGCGGTGGCCATGGCCTCAGAAACCCATCGCGGAGGTCAGCTTGGCGAGCACATTGCCCACCGCAAAGCCGCTCAGGCCGAGCATGACAAAGACCTGCCAGCGTTTGATTGAGACGATCTCGTTCATCGCGAATCTCTCCAGCGCAGGAATTGGAAGATGAGCACAAACACCATCATGTAGCCGAGCCAGACATAAAGAATGGCGTTGCCCCACTCGACCTCGGTCTTCGACCATCTCAAATAAGACGGCGCTTTCGCTGGCTGACCCAATGCAAAATAAAGCAACCACTCGCCTACATAAAACGCCAACGGAATGATCGCAGTTGCATAAGCCAGCACTACCGATGTGCGGCGCCACAATTGCTCGGCATATTCGTCGCGCATGAACCGTGCGCAGATGAGGAAAAACGGCACCAGAAACACCAGCACCAGCAGCGGAGCGTAGAAGATCACTGCGACCGGCGCGGACATGTAATCCTCGGGGTCGAACCCCGTCAGCCGGTCGACCAGCAATTCCAGCACGCTGTAAACCAATGCCGCAAGCGAGGCATTCATCAGCACGAAATAGGCGCGGTAGCGCCGCTGCTTGTCGGGCTTGGCTGGGGGCGTTGTCATTCAAGCGCTTTCATTGCCGGAAAGGAAAAGAGCGGCGGAGGGGCGGGGCGAACCCCTCCGCCGGGGTGCATCACGCGCCGGGAGTGGCGTCGGGCGATGCGGGGGTGTTCTCGGCAAAGCGCACGCGGTCGGCCCGCGCATTGGCGATGGCGACGCGGATCTCCGGCGCGGCGGCAGCCAGCGCGCTGGCGCGGCATTCGCGCTCGAGCCGCAGCGAGGCGCTGTCGCGGCCGCCGTTGGCGCACATCTGGTGCGCCTTGGTCCGCACGCGCTCGTCGAGCCGGGCGACACCGTCGCGGGTGGTGAGGTCGAGATCGTCATGGGCGACCGGAGCTTCGAATTCGGTGGCGTTGACGGGGCTGGCGCTAACGCTGGCGGGGCTCGCCATCAGGGCAATGGCGACAGCGAGGGGGGCACCGAACGAAACGAACGAGGAACGAATGGTCATGGCGAATCTCTTGGGGAGGAAGAACTGATTGTGTCAGTGCAACCTTCCGGAATGTCAGGTTGCCCTGACTTTATGTCGCGATTCGCTGACGATGTCAAGATAACCTGACTTGAAGTCAGGGTGATACGACAAATACGCACTTATCCTATTGGATTCGCTCGACGTTAAGACCCTTCTCCCGAAGCATCAGGATTACCGAATCGGGGCCCTCCATATGTCCGGCCCCAACCGCCAGCAGCAGGTTGCCGGGCTGCGCCATCCGATTCTCGAGCCAGTCGGCCCAGGCGCGGTTACGGTCGACCAGCAGGACTTCGTAGAAGGCACGCCCGAAGGGGTCTTCGAGCATTTCGGTCACCGCCTCGTCACCCAGCTTGCCCTGCGCCCACTTGTGCTCGCTCTCCCAATCATTGCCGCCCGGTTCGACCAGAGCGCAGCCGTCCCACCCGTCGAACCCTTCGTCGATCATGGCGATCAGCTGCGCCTCGTCGATCCCGAACAGGTTTTCGAGCACCTGGATCGGATCCTCGATCGCCGAGATCGGGCGGCCGCTGGCCTTGAACTCGGCCTCGATCACGGTCTCCACCCCGAAGTCGCGCAGCGAGCCCTCGGCCGTGGCGGTGGCTTCGGCGATGGCGAACATCGCGATCATCGGCGGGGCATATTCTATCTGGTCGGCCGAAAGACCCGCCAGCTGGAGCATCCGCTTGAGCTTGGGCCGATTGCGTTCCGAAAGGCGCGCAGACAGCGGCTCGGTGGGGCGGTAGCGCATCATCAGCGTCATGAAGCGCAGCGCCTCGGGGGTCAGCTCGGCCTCCGCCTCGTCCTTGTCGTCGCGCGATTCGAACACGACCTCCCGCGCCTCGCCCACCACCCGGTCGAACAACGGGGTGCGCCAGCGGAAACCCTCGGGCAGGACGTGGAAGGTGCCGAAGATGGTGATGGTGGTATCCTCGTCGGCAAGCCGCCACATGGCCGGCGCGGGCTCGTAGTCCTGCCGGGGCGCGGTGCGCGCGGGTGGTGCGGGCAGAACCGGGCCGCCGCCATGGCGAAAGCCGTGCCGCCCGGTGCAACGCAGTGGAACCGGTTCGGCGGGCAGGGCGGGTTCGGCCGCGACCTCTCCTACCTCCGACGGCTCCTGCGCAGCGAGCGGCGCGAGCGCCAGCACAAAGGCGAGCGGAAGACCCGCAGAATGACGAAAATGCTTCATGAATCAGGGCCTCGGCGCAAGAATTGCATTGACCGGCAAGCTGCCGCAGGCTGCGTGCATGTCAAGCGCTTGCAGCCGGGGCCTGCGCTTTGCCGCGATGCGTGCTGCGCTGCGGCATTGACGCTAAGGGGGCGTTCGGCCATGGCGAGCCGCCATGAGTGCTGCGCCCCTCTTTACTCCGCCTGCGCGCGACCCCGCGCGCTCGTTTCAGGACATGATCCTGACGCTCCACGACTTCTGGAGCGCCCATGCCGGTTGCGTCATCCTCCAGCCCTATGACATGCGCATGGGCGCGGGCACATTCCACACCGCAACCACCTTGCGCGCGCTCGGGCCGGAGCCGTGGAACGCCGCTTTCGTCCAGCCCTGCCGCCGCCCGACCGACGGACGCTATGGCGAGAACCCTAACCGGCTGCAGCACTACTACCAGTATCAGGTGATCCTGAAGCCTTCGCCGGGCGACATCCAGGAGCTCTACTTGAAGAGCCTCGCCGCGATCGGGATCGACCCGCTGGCGCACGACATCCGCTTTGTCGAGGACGACTGGGAAAGCCCGACGCTGGGTGCATGGGGCCTCGGGTGGGAAGTGTGGTGCGACGGGATGGAAGTCACCCAGTTCACCTATTTCCAGCAGATGGGCGGCTTCGACTGCAAGCCGGTGGCGGGCGAACTCACCTACGGGCTCGAGCGTCTGGCGATGTACATCCAGGGCGTCGACAACGTCTATGACCTCGCCTTCAACAACGTCGGGGTGTCGTATGGCGACGTGTTCCTCGAAAACGAGCGCCAGATGTCGAAGTGGAACTTCGAGGTCGCCAACACCGACGCGCTGTTTGACCTCTTCGCCAAGGCCGAGGCCGAGTGCCGCAACGCGCTTTCCGCAGGCGTCCCCATCGCCGCTTACGAACAGGCGGTGGAGGCGAGCCACGTGTTCAACCTGTTGCAGGCGCGCGGCGTGATCTCGGTGCAGGAACGCGCCAGCTACATGGGCCGCGTGCGCGACCTCGCGCGCTCGTCCTGCGAGGCCTATGCCGAAAAGATGACGCCCGAATGGCAGGCCAAATATCCCGGATGGAGCCTCGTCTGATGGCCGACTTCCTGCTCGAACTGCGCTGCGAGGAAATCCCTGCCCGGATGCAGGCAGGCGCGCGCGCCGAACTCGAAAAGCTGTTCCGGCGCGAGCTGGACGCGGCGGGCGTGGCGGTGGGTGAACTCACCATCTGGTCGACCCCGCGCCGTCTTGCGCTGATTGCGCGCGGTTTGCCGCTGGCGACCGAGGCGATGAGCGAGGAAGCCAAGGGCCCGCCCGAAGGCGCGCCCGATGCCGCGATCGACGGGTTCTGCAAGAAGAACGGTGTCACCCGCGAGCAGCTGGAACTGCGGGACGTCAAGGGCCGGATGACCTGGTTCGCGGTGATCGAAAAGCCGGGCCGCGCGGTCGGCGATGTGCTCGCCGCCGCGATCCCCGCGATCATCCGCGATTTCAGCTGGTCCAAGTCGATGCGCTGGGGCGCGGCTTCGATCAGCACCGATAGCATCCGCTGGGTGCGACCGCTTTCGGGCATCGTTGCGCTGCTCGATGGCGAGGTCGTCGCGTGTGAAGTCGGCGGGATTGCCGCAGGCGCCGCGACGCGCGGCCACCGCTTCCATCATGATGGCGAAATCACCATCGGCAGCGCCGACGATTATGCCGAGAAGCTGCGCGCCTGCCACGTGATCGTCGACCACGAGGAGCGCGCCGCGATCATCCGCGAAGGCGCCGCCAAGGCTGCCGCCGAGGCGGGCCTGACGCTGGTCGCCGACGAGGGGCTGGTGATCGAGAACGCTGGCCTCACCGAATGGCCCGTCCCGCTGCTCGGCCGCTTCGACGAGGCCTTCCTCGACGTGCCGCCCGAGGTGATCCAGCTCACCGCGCGGGTGAACCAGAAGTATTTCGTGTGCGAGGACGCGGGGGGGGCGCTCGCCAACGCCTTCGTCTGCACCGCCAACATCGATCCCATCGACGCGAGCGTGGTGGTCGACGGCAACCGCAAGGTTCTGGCCGCGCGCCTGTCGGATGCGCGGTTCTTCTGGGAGCAGGACCAGAAAACCCCGCTCGCCGAGCACGCGAATAAGCTGTCGCGCATCACCTTCCACGAGAAGCTCGGCACCGTCGCCGACAAGGTCGAGCGTGTGGCGAAGCTGGCGCGGTGGTTAGTCGAGGAAGATGTCGTCATCCCAGCGAAAGCTGGGATCGCTCTCGACCCGGGTGCCAATTCGAAGACGATCCCAGCTTCCGCTGGGATGACGAAGGAAGAATTGGCCGACCTCGCGGAAGCAGCCGCGCGGCTGTGCAAGGCTGATCTCGTCACCGAGATGGTCGGGGAGTTCCCCGAATTGCAGGGCCTGATGGGCGGATATTACGCCGCGAAGGAAGGCTTGCCGGTCGAAGTCTCGGACGCGATCCGCGATCACTACAAGCCGGTCGGGCAGGGCGACGATGTGCCCACCGCGCCGGTGACGGTGGCGGTGTCGTTGGCGGATAAGCTTGATACGTTGTTTGGATTTTTCTGTTGGGGCATGACTCCCACTGGCTCGAAAGATCCTTTTGCGCTCCGGCGAGCTGCAATCGGTGTGGTCCAACTCCTAACCGTGAACCAAATTCGCTTGAGTCTGTGCGATGCCGTCGATGTGGGCGCATGGCGCTTCGTGTATGCTCGGGTCCTCGAAGACTTTGACTATCAGCAAGCCTTTTTGAAGAAGCACTTCGACCAAGAAGCTCTCGAGGATGAGTATTTTGCTGACTGGTTTGAACGTTCTGAGAACGGGCTTTGGTCGTATGCGCATGAAGGAGCGCGTGACGAAGGATTGGCGCTCCTCGACTTCTTCGCCGACCGCCTCAAAGTCCAGCAGCGCGAGGCGGGCGTCCGCCACGATCTGATCGACGCCGTGTTCGCGCTCGGTGGCGAAGACGATCTCGTCCGCCTGCTCGCCCGCGTCCATGCGCTGCAGGCCTTCGTCACCACCGAGGACGGCGCCAATCTGCTCGCGGGCTACAAGCGTGCCGCCAACATTCTCAAGAAGGAAGACTGGCAGGGCATCGAGGGTGAAATCGCGCGCACCGGCGAGGAAGACCCGCTGGCGATGGTCGACGATCCCGATCTCGCCCCGGTGATCGCCGCCAAGATGGCTGATCGCCACGCGGCCGCGTCCACGCTTTCCTACACGCCCGAACCGGCCGAAAAGGCGCTGATCGACGCGCTCGATACTGCTGAGCCTGGCGTTCGGGGTGCGATCGAAAGCGAAGATTTCGACTTTGCAATGCGTATGCTCGCCTCGCTACGCGCGCCCATCGACCGGTTCTTTGAAGAGGTGACTGTCAACGCCGATGAGGCCAAAAAGCGCGCCGCGCGGCTCGACCTGCTGGCGCGGTTCCGCGATGCGGTCCACCGTGTCGCCGATTTCAGCCGCATCGAGGGGTGATTTCTCGCGCATATCCTTTCGTGTCACCTTGAGAAAAGGCACAGAATTTCAAAGCCATGATCCCTGTATGGAAAGTGACACGCTGTAACCTTTGTCACGTTCCCAACACCGCTTAGGAAGCCCTATGACACTGAAGACGGTCTATGTATTCGGAGTCGACGCCGACCACTCCGATCCGCGCCAGAAGGACAAGACCGTCACCGGAGGCAAGGGCGCGAACCTTGCCGAGATGGCGAGCATCGGCCTGCCGGTGCCGCCGGGCTTCACGATCACCACGGAAGAATGCGTTACCTATCTGAGGGATGGCGCGGATTTCTCCGATGGCCTACGAAGTGCGGTGAGCACGGCGCTCACCCATGTCGAGGGGACCGTTGGCAAGCGGTTCGGCGACGCGGGCGATCCGCTGCTGGTCTCGGTCCGCTCGGGCGCGCGGGTGTCGATGCCGGGGATGATGGACACCGTCCTCAACCTCGGGCTCAATGATGCAACCGTCGAAGGGCTGGCGGCATCGAGCGGGGACGCGCGGTTCGCCTGGGATTCCTACCGGCGCTTCATCCAGATGTATTCGGACGTGGTGCTGGGGATCGATCACGGGCTGTTCGAAGAAGCACTCGAGATCGCCAAGGAAGACAAGGGCTTCTATAACGATACGGAGATGTCGTCCGAAGACTGGCAGGCGCTGGTGGGCGAATACAAGGGTATCGTTCAGCAGGAACTCGGCAAGCCCTTCCCGCAGGACGTTCACGAACAGCTGTGGGGCGCGATCCGTGCCGTGTTCGACAGCTGGGATAGCGACCGCGCCAAGGTCTACCGCCGGTTGAACGACATCCCCGCCGACTGGGGGACCGCGGTCAATGTGCAGGCGATGGTGTTCGGCAATATGGGCGAAACCAGCGCTACCGGGGTCGCCTTCACCCGCGATCCGGCGACCGGCACGCGGGCCTATTACGGCGAATACCTGATCAACGCGCAGGGCGAGGACGTGGTCGCAGGCATCCGCACACCGCAATACCTCACCAAGGCCGCGCGTGAGGCTGCGGGCGCCAAGCCGCTGTCGATGGAAGAGGCACTGCCGCAAGCCTATGCCGAACTCGCCCGCGTGTTCGACCTGCTGGAACTTCACTACAAGGACATGCAGGACATTGAATTCACGGTGGAACGCGGCAAGCTGTGGATGCTTCAGACGCGCTCGGGCAAGCGCACCGCCAAGGCCGCGCTCAAGATGGCGGTCGACATGGTGGCCGAGGGCCTGATCGACGAGCGCGAGGCGGTACGGCGGGTCGATCCGATGGCGCTCGATCAGCTGCTCCACCCCACGCTCGATCCCAAGGCCGAGCGCAACGTGCTGACCACCGGGCTTCCCGCCTCGCCGGGTGCGGCGGCGGGCAAGATCGTGCTCGATGCCGACACCGCCGAGCAATGGGCGGGGCGCGGCGAGAAGGTGATCCTGGTGCGGGTCGAGACAAGCCCGGAGGACATCCACGGGATGCACGCGGCGCAGGGCATTCTGACGGCCCGCGGCGGGATGACCAGCCACGCGGCGGTTGTCGCGCGCGGGATGGGGCGGCCTTGCGTGTCGGGGGCGGGGCAGGTCTCGATCGACCGCAACACCCGCACGTTGCGGATCGGCACCACCGAGCTGAAGGAAGGCGATGCCATCACGCTCGACGGAGCGACGGGGCAGGTGATGCTCGGCATCGTGCCCACGGTCGAGCCGGAGCTGGCGGGCGACTTCGGGACGCTGATGGTCTGGGCCGACGGCTTGCGCCGTATGAAGGTGCGCACCAATGCAGAAACGCCCGAGGACTGCCGCATGGCGCGCCAATTCGGGGCCGAGGGCATCGGGCTGTGCCGCACCGAACACATGTTCTTCGAAGCCTCGCGTATCTCGCTGGTTCGCCAGATGATTCTTGCCGAGGACGAGGTCGGCCGCCGCCGTGCTCTCGACAAGCTGCTGCCCGAACAGCGCGCCGATTTCACCGCGATCTTCGAGGTGATGGCGGGCCTCCCCTGCACGATCCGACTGCTCGATCCGCCGCTGCACGAATTCCTGCCGCACGCGGACGAGGACTTTGCCGAGCTTGCCGATGCGACCGGGCTGGGGGTCGATCACCTCAAGCGCCGTGCGGGCGAACTGCACGAATTCAACCCGATGCTCGGCCATCGCGGGTGCCGGCTCGGGATCACCTATCCCGAGATCTACGAGATGCAGGCGCGCGCGATCTTCGAGGCGGTGTGCGCGGTGAAGCAGTCCACGGGCGAGGCGCCGCTGCCGGAGATCATGATCCCGCTGGTCGCCACCAAGCGCGAGCTCGCGATCCTCAAGGCGCTGGTCGACAAGACCGCCGAAGCGGTGTTCGCCGAGGTCGGCACGCGGGTCGACTACCTCGTCGGCACCATGATCGAGCTGCCGCGCGCGGCGCTGATGGCGGGCGAGATTGCCGAGGAGGGCGCGTTCTTCTCCTTCGGGACCAATGACCTGACGCAGACCACGCTGGGCGTCAGCCGCGACGATGCGGCGCGGTTCTTGAGCGTTTATGTCGACAAGGGCATTTTCCCGCGCGACCCCTTCGTCAGTCTCGATGTGGACGGTGTCGGCCAACTGGTCGAACTGGCGGCGGAGCGGGGCAGGGCGACCCGGCCCGACATCAAGCTGGGCATTTGCGGCGAACATGGCGGCGACCCGGCAAGCATCGCCTTCTGCGAGAGCGTAGGCCTCGATTACGTCAGCGCCTCGCCTTACCGCGTGCCGATTGCGCGCCTCGCAGCGGCCCAAGCGGCGTTGAAGAAGGGCTAGGTTCCGGCGAGCGATCGCCGCCCGGTCAGGGTAACGATCTCGAAGGTCTCGGGCGTCTTGCCGTCCGCGTCGGCGCGCGTGGCAAAGGCGGCGCGGGCGCGGGTGAGAGCGGCCTTGCCGAGCGGTGCGGCGGGCTTCGCCAGCGCATTGCCGAGTGCGGAATCGCGCAGGTCGCTCACCAACCGGTCGAGCGTCGTATAGCGCACCGTCAGCAGGTGGGTGTCGACCACCGGGTCCTTCCATCCGGCACGCTGCATCAGCCCCGGCCCGGCGCGGGGATCGACCAGCGGGTGGAGCCGCGCGGCGGGACGGTCGGGCTCGGCGGCGAACATGGCCGCGCGCAGGGCGGGGAGGCTCTGGCCGCCGATGAAGTGGGCGATCACCAGGCCGCCGGGGGCGAGGGCATTGCGCAGGTGAATCAGCGCGCCGGGCAGGTCGTTGACCGCATCGAGCATCCCGATCACCACGATCAGATCGAGCCCGCTGGTGGGGAAGGGCGCTTCCGGATCGAGGGTTTCGGGCGCATCGACTTCGGCGCCGCCCGCACGCAAATGCTGCGCCAGCGAGCCGGTCCAATCGCCGAGGACCAGCGCGCGCGCCGGGGCGTGGCGAAGGAATGCGAGTCGCTCAAGCGTGTCCTCGATCATGTCCTCGGCAATGAACCGTGCGGCGCCGGGCGCAGCGGCGCGGCTCCGGGCGCGGGCGAGGCGGGCGTCGCGGCGGCAGGGGCTGAAGATGGTGGGGATTGCAGGGGCAGTCATCGCCGCCCGCCCTGCCGCGCTTGCCAGCGGAGCGCAAGCCGTGCGACACCCGGGCGATGGCAGTGGCCCGACAACTCGCCCGCCATGTCGCGCCCGTGGTGGACATGGTCTATCCCCCGCGCTGCCCGCTGTGCGGAACGGCAATCGCGGGCCAGGCAGGGCTGTGCCTCGACTGCTGGAGCACGCTGGAGGTGCCCACGCAGCCCGAAGCGCAGGGCATGGGCGTGCTGGTCTACGCGGCGACTTACTACACCGAAACCTCGCGCAAGCTGGTGATGGCCTACAAGCACGGCGGCCGGATTGCGCTGGCACGGCTGCTGGCTCGGTTGATGGCAGCGCGGCTGCCCGAAGCCGCTCACGGCCGCCCACCGCCGGTGCTGGTGCCGGTGCCGCTCCACCGCTGGCGGTTGTGGAGCCGCGGCTTCAACCAGGCAGCCTTGCTGGCGCGCGAGTTGGCGCGTCTGGGCAAGGGCGAGGCCGAGGTTGCCGGGCTGGTTCGCCACCGCCGCACGCCGAACCTCGGCGGGCTGGGCCGCGAGGCGCGGGAGCAGGTGCTAGCCGGTGCGATCCGGCTCAACCCGCGGCGGATGGCGCAGCTTGCGGGGCGCGATGTCATACTGGTGGACGACGTACTCACCAGCGGCGCAACCAGCAGGGCCTGCATCGCCGCACTGAAGGAGGCGGGGCCCGCTTCGATCGCGATGGCGTGCTTTGCCCGGGTGGAGGAGGGACACCATCTGGCGCACCAGAGCAGCCCATAAACATAACGCCCGAGGCCTTTCGACCCCGGGCGCCACGTGACGAAACGGTGAGGATCCACCCTTGCGGGCAGTGGCAGCGACCCCCTAACTTCGCTGCCGGGATCCAGTCCCTATCGTTCAACCGGTCGCGCTGGCACCCCGCCGCCAGTCTTGCGGTCCGGTCACCCCCTGAACCCGGCACCGGGCGGTGCCATTGTTCGGTGGAGAACCCCTTGCGAAGGCTCCGAGGGGCTTGTTCCACGTCGGAGCCCGATACGAAAGGCGTTAGCTGCCGGTTTTGTCTTTTTTGCAGCCCCCTGTTGTTTGCGTGCAACAATCGTCGCATGAGCGCCACGATAGCGACACGATCTGTCCAACACAGGCCGCAATGGAGTTTCCGGTGACCGACACTTCCCTGACCACTGCCGAGCGCGAGAGCGGCACGGTGTTTGCTCCCCGCTTCGATGCACTGGGCCTGCTCACCGCAGTGGTGGTCGACGATGCCTCGGGCGAGGTGCTGGTGGTCGCCCACATGAACCGCGAGGCGCTCGATGCGACGCTGGCCAGCGGGAAGGTGCACTTCTGGTCGCGCTCGCGCGGCAAGCTGTGGATGAAGGGCGAGACCTCGGGCAACGTGCTCGCGCTGCGGCAGATCCGGGTCGATTGCGATCAGGACGCGCTGGTGATCCGCGCGGTGCCCGCGGGGCCGACCTGCCACACCGGGGCGCGAAGCTGCTTCTACCGCGTGCTCGAATCGGGCGAGGGGAAGCCGCGCTTACGCCGCGACGATCATTGACGTTCACGTAAGCGTGAACAAACTTGACGCTCACGTAAACGTAAGGTAGAACGGTGGCATGGCTACAGCATCCGCTCATTCCGCCGCCGATCCCGCCGGTGAACCGCGTCGCAACGGCGCGCATCTCGATCGGCCGGATGTCCACGAACGCGAGCAGTTCACCATTTCCGACCTTACTTCGGAATTCGGCTGCACCGCCCGCGCGTTGCGCTTTTACGAGGACGAGGGGCTGATCAGCCCCGCGCGCGTCGGGCTGACCCGCGTCTATTCCAAGCGCGACCGCGCCCGGCTCGCATGGATCATGCGCGCCAAGAACGTCGGCTTCTCGCTGACCGAAATTCGCGAAATGATCGACCTCTACGATCTCGATGACGGCCGCGTGGAACAGCGCCGCGTCACGATCGAGAAGTGCCGCACGCACATCGCCAAGTTGAAGGCCCAGCGCGACGACATCGACAGCTCGATCAAGGAACTGACCGACTTCGTCGCCGAGATCGAGAAGCTCGACCTCGGCTGAGCCGCACCCCGACTTTCCAGCACCGCACACCCAAGGGATTACGTGATGCCGACCTATACCGCCCCCACCCGCGACACGCGCTTCGTTGTCAACGAAGTGCTCGACCTTGCCAGCTACGGCAATCTGCCCGGCTTCGAGAACGCCACGCCCGACATGATCGAGACGGTCATCAACGAGGCCGGCAAGTTCTGCGCCGAGGTGCTCGCGCCGGTCAATCAGGCGGGTGACGAGCATGGCTGCACCCGTCACGAAGACGGTTCTGTCACCACCCCGCCGGGCTTCAAGGAAGCCTATCAGGCCTACGTCGAAAGCGGTTGGGGCACGCTGGCCCAGCCCGAGGAATTCGGCGGACAGGGCCTGCCGCATGTGCTCGGCTTCGTGCTCGAGGAATACACCGGCACCGCCAACCAGGCCTTCGCGATGTATCCGGGCCTCACCGCCGGCGCGATCTCGGCGATCCTCGCCAAGGGCAGCGACGAGCAGAAACAGACCTTCGTGCCCAAGATGATCTCGGGCGAATGGTCGGGCACCATGAACCTGACCGAGCCGCATTGCGGCACCGATCTCGGCATGATCCGCACCAAGGCCGTGCCGAACGGCGATGGTTCTTATGCGATCACCGGCACCAAGATCTTCATCTCGGCCGGCGAGCATGACCTCACCAGCAACATCATCCATCTGGTGCTGGCCAAGACCCCGGGCGCGCCGGATTCGACCAAGGGCATCTCGCTCTTCATCGTGCCCAAGTTCCTGCTCGACGCCGATGGCAATCCGGGGGAGCGCAATGGCGTCACCTGCGGGTCGATCGAAAAGAAGATGGGCATCCACGGCAACGCCACCTGCCTGCTCAACTATGACGGCGCGACCGGCTACATGGTGGGAGAAGAGAACAAGGGCCTTGCCGCGATGTTCATCATGATGAACGCGGCGCGTCTCGGCGTCGGCATTCAGGGCTATGCGCAGGCCGAAGTCGCTTACCAGAACGCGGTCAACTACGCGCTTGATCGCCGTCAGGGCCGTGCGCTGACGGGCCCCGCAGACCCTGCGGCCAAGGCCGATCCGATTTTCGTCCACCCCGACGTGCGCCGGATGCTGATGGACGCCAAGGTCTTCACCGAAGCCATGCGGGCGCTGTGCCTGTGGGGCGCGCTGCAGGTCGATCTGACGCACAAGGCGCAGACCGCCGAAGAGCGCGAGATGGCCGATCTGCTGATCGGGCTGATGACCCCGGTGATCAAGGGCTACGGCACCGACAAGGGCTACGACATCGCCACGAATATGCAGCAGGTCTATGGCGGGCACGGCTACGTCAAGGAATGGGGCATGGAGCAGTTCGTGCGCGATAGCCGCATCGCCATGATCTACGAAGGCGCCAACGGTGTGCAGGCGATGGACCTGTGCGGCCGCAAGCTCGCTGCGGGTGGCGGCAAGGCGATCCAGGCGTTCTTCGCCATGATCGACGAGGAAATCGCCTCGGCCAAGCAGAACGAGACGCTGAAGAGCGTCGCCGAACGCCTCGAAAAGGCGCTGGGCGAGCAGAAGGCGGCGACCATGTGGTTCATGCAGAACGCGATGGCCAACCCCAACCACCTCGGCGCGGGCGCGCATCACTATATGCACATCATGGGCATCGTGACGCTGGGCTTCTTCTGGCTGAAGATGGCCAAGGTTGCTGCGGCCAAGCTGGCCGAGGGCGCTGACGACAAGGCCTTCTACGAAGCCAAGCTGGTCTCGGCCAACTACTACGCCGAACGCTTCCTCCCCGATGCGGGCGCGCTGCGGCGCAAGCTGGAAGCGGGCAGCGAATACATGATGAAGCTGCCGGCGGAGGCTTTCGCCACCGCGGCCTGATCTGGTTTCGCGATACTGATACAAAGCGGGCCGTCATGCATTGGCATGGCGGCCCGTTGCTATTCGGCCTTACTCGAAGCGGCCCATCATCCGCTGCGAGCCGGCCTTCAATTTGATGCTGCCGGGCTGCGGGACGGAGGCAGGCCGTTCCCACTGCGCCGCCGAACGCGCCGATCCGCTACGCGGGCGGGCGGGGGGCGCAGGGGCCATGGCCGGTGTCGCGGCCGCGACCGGTCCGGGTTCGGGCTCTGGTTCCGGCTCGGGCTCGACCACTTCGACCACCGGTTCGGGCTCGGGTTCCGGCGCGGGCGGCGGAGGCGGAGGCGGAGGCGGAGCGGCTTGCGGCGCAGGAGCTGGCGCGGGTGCCGCCACCGGTGCGGGCGCGGGCACGGCAGCTTGTGCGGGCGCTGGCGTGGCATCAGGCTCGCCCTCGGCCGTTCCGGCAAGAATCTTGGCGGCCACTTCCTCCACCGATCCCACCACCAGCAGCGGCTGTCCGCCGACGATGCCGACATTGGTCTGGCCGTTTTCTGCGGTGCGCAGCCATGCGACGTTGGAGGCGACGACGAGATAATTGCCGCCGCGCGATTCGAGCTTGATGAACTTCATGCGCGCCGGTCCCCGTGCCGCAGTTGTGAGGGCTGTTCCATTGCCGCAGGAAATAGGCGATCAAGGTTAAGGAATCGCTCCACGCGGCCACCGGGTAAGGGGGCTGGTGAAGCCTGTCGCAGCACGCAAGGGGACGGTCGAACTATGGCATGGCACCGGATGGGACTTGCGGCGCTGTTCGCCCTCGCGACGCCGCTGGCGGCACAGCCGCTCGCCGCCCAGACAATCCGAGCGGAGCAATTGCCGGCGAGTTTCAAAGCCGATCTCGATGCGCAATATGACCAGGTGATCGCCGACCTGATCCGCATCACCGAAACCCCCGCGCCGCCTTTCAAGGAGGCCGCCCGCGCCGCGCTGTTTGCCCAGATGCTGCGCGACAGTGGACTGACTGACGTCACCATCGACGAGGAAGGCAATGTCCTCGCGCTGCGGCCCGGACTGGAAAACGGCCCGGTCTTCGTCGTCTCGGCCCATCTCGACACCGTCTTTCCCGAAGGAACGCCGATCACCGTCACGCGCGAGGGCGAGCGGCTGCTGGCACCGGGCATCGGCGATGACAGCCTCGGCCTCGCCTCCATGCTGGCGTGGGTGCGGGCGCTGGAGCAGCGCAAGATCACCACCCGGCAGGCGATCCTGTTTGTCGCCACGGTAGGCGAGGAGGGGCCGGGCGACTTGCGCGGGGTGCGCCACCTCTTCACCAAGGGCGCGTGGCAGGGGCGGATCGGGGCCTTCATGTCGATCGACGGGACGGATGCCGGGCGGGTTGTTCATGCGGCCGTCGGCTCGCGGCGCTACCGGCTCGTCTTCAAGGGGCCGGGCGGGCACAGCTATGGCGCCTTCGGTATCGTCAACCCGATGGCCGCGATGGCCGAGGCGGTGCGCGGGATCTACGCCATCCAGGCGCCCGATGAGCCCAAGACGACCTATTCCGCGAGCGTCGTCAGCGGCGGCACCTCGGTCAATTCGATCCCCGCCGAAGTGGCGTTGGAGATCGACATGCGCTCGGGCGACGCAGCGCTGCTGCGAGACCTCGAAACGGAGGTGCTGGCAGCAGCCGAGGCCGGGGTGGCCAGCGAGAACGCCGCCCGCTCGCAGCGCGCGGGGGTGGTGTCGCTGGTGGCGGAGCTGACCGGGGATCGCCCCGGCGGCGTTACCCCGCCCGATCACCCGCTGATCCGCAATGCGCTCGCGGCCAGCGAGGCGGCAGGGTTCCGGGCGCGGATCGACGACTCCTCGACCGACAGCAACATCCCCATGAGCCTCGGCATTCCGGCGCTGACCATCGGCAGCGGGGCCGGGGGTGGACGCACCCACAGCCTCGACGAGTTTCTCAATATCGAGCGCGAGCGATTCGTCGCGGGACTCTCGGTCGGACTGACGGTGATCCTCGCGCAGACCGGGGCCCACTCGCCCTGACGTCGCTTATTCCACCGGCAGGAACTCGGGCACCGAGAGGTAGCGCTCGCCGGTGTCGTAGTTGAAGCCCATCACCCGCGCGCCGGGCGCGAGTTCGGGCAGCTTGGCGGCAATCGCGGCGAGTGTCGCGCCGCTCGAAATGCCGACCAGCATCCCTTCCTCGCGCGCGGCGCGGCGGGCCATTTCCTTCGCCTCCTCGGCATCGACCTTGATCGCGCCGTCGATGGCGTTGGTATGGAGGTTGCCGGGGATGAAGCCCGCGCCGATGCCCTGAATCGGGTGCGGGCCGGGCTGGCCGCCGTTGATCACGGGGGAGAGGGCCGGTTCGACACCATAGGCCTTGAAGCGGGGCCAGTGCTTTTTCAACTCCTCGGCGCAGCCGGTGAGGTGACCGCCGGTGCCGACCCCGGTTATCATCACGTCGATCGGTGTGTCGGCGAAATCGGCGAGGATTTCCTGCGCGGTGGTGCGCGCGTGGACTGCGGGGTTGGCGGCATTGTCGAACTGGCTCGGCATCCACGCGCCGGGTGTCCCGGCGACCAGCTCCTGTGCGCGCTCGATCGCGCCCTTCATGCCCTTTTCGCGCGGGGTGAGGTCGAAGCTTGCCCCATAGGCGAGCATCAAGCGGCGACGTTCGACCGACATCGATTCGGGCATCACCAGCACCAGCTTGTAACCCTTGACCGCGGCGACCATCGCAAGGCCGATTCCGGTATTGCCCGAGGTGGGCTCGACGATGGTGCCGCCCGGCTTCAGCGCGCCGCTGGCCTCGGCATCCTCGACCATCGCGAGCGCGATACGGTCCTTGATCGAGCCACCGGGATTGGCGCGCTCGGACTTCACCCAGACCTCGTGATTGGGGAACAGCCGCGCGAGGCGGATATGCGGGGTGCCGCCGATGGTGGCGAGGATGTTGTCAGCCTTCATGTCGATACCTCTCGTTTGAGCGCCTGCGGCTCGAAGCTGCGGGCGCGGCGCAATTCGGGGAAATACCACGCCCAGACCAATGTCACGACTATCGCACCCGCGCCGCCGAATACAACCGCGCCGGTCGCGCCGAGCAGTGCGGCGGCAAGGCCCGACTGCATCTCGCCCAATTCGTTGGAGGCCGAAATCGCCAGGCCCGAGATCGCCGAAACCCGCCCGCGCTTGTCGTCGGGCGTGAAAAGCTGAACAAGCGAAGAGCGGATAAAGACCGAGACCATGTCGACCGCGCCCATCATCGAAAGGATCGCCAGCGACAGCGCAAAGCTGCGCGAATAGGCAAAGGCGATGGTCAGCGCCCCGAAGGCCGCGACCGCCCACAGCATCTTCACCCCGACCTCGCGTTCCAGTGGACGGAACGACAGGATCAGCGCCACACTCGCCGCGCCTAGCGCCGGAGCCGCGCGCATCAGGCCGAGGCCTTCGGGCCCCACGAACAGGATGTCGCGCGCGAACACCGGCAGCAGCGCGGTCGCGCCCGCCAGCAGCACCGCGAACAGATCGAGCGTGATGCAGCCCAGCAGGAACCGCTCGCGCCAGACATAGATCAGCCCCTCGATCATCTGCCGCACGGGCTTGAGCGGCGGGCCTTCGTGCCTGGCGCGGATCGGGCGGACCGTGAGGATCAGCACCCCAGCCATCAACAGCATCGCCGCCGAGATTGCGTGCGGCAGCCAGATCACTTCGGCATAGACCAGCCCGCCGACCGCCGGCCCGGCGACGCTGGCGGTCTGCCAGGCGATCGAGGAAAGGGCGATCGCGCGCGGGAGCAGGGCGGGGGGCACGATATTGGGCGCAATCGCACTCATCGAAGGGCCGACGAACACCCGCGCCGTGCCGTGGGCGGCGGCGAGGATGAAGAGCAGCGGCAGGGTCAGCGCATCGGCCCAGGTCGTCGCTGCCAGCACCACGGCTACGCAGCCGTCGATTCCATTGGCGAAGGCCGCGACATGGCGCCGGTCGAAGCGGTCGGCGGCAAGACCCGCCACGGGGGTCAGCAGGAACAGCGGAATGAACTGCGCAAGACCCAGCAGGCCAAGCTGGAACGAGGCTTCGGCCACGCTCATCCCGTAATCCTCGCGCGCGACCTCGTAGAGCTGGTAGCCGAGCAGCACGACCATCGACATCGTGGCAAACACCGCCATGAAGCGGGCAAGCCAGTAACGCCGATAATCGGGAATCCGGAGTGGGGAGGCGGGCTGAGTCACGCGCGCGCCATGGCAGGCTCGCGCGTGCCTGCCAAGCAGGGGAAACTTGGGTTGGCCGAGGCTGGGCTTTCGGCGGTGCTAGCGCGGGCGGCGCAGGCGCGGGTTGGGCTGGAGCTGATCGATGATCGCCCCGAAGTCGTCGAAGCGGATAATCCGTTCGAACTGGAAGCCTGCGCGAGTATCGCGCACCCAGATCACATAGGCCTCGATCCGGCCCACCACCGGCAGGCGGATAATGATGCGATCGCCGCGATTGAGCTGGGCCGCGTTGTCGACCATGAAGCCGTGGGCTGAAAGGTTGCTGACGTGCAGATGCAGGTCGCCGTGCACGAAATGCTCGACGATCGCCGGAAAATCGACCGGGTGCCGCGCCGCACGACGCAAATCGGTCACGCTGAGATTAGCTCCACCCGCCACGTGTTTGCGATCCTTCCCTTCGTCTGGGGCCTATTCCACGGAAATGCCGCAGAAAGGCTGACAATTGGTAAAGATCGGGCTGGGTCAGCGATGCACCAGCGCGTGCCGTTTCTTGCCGAGGCTGAGGCGCAGGGTCTGCCCTTCGGCGGGGAGCACAAGCTGCGCGGGATCGGTGATCGTCTCGCCGTCGAGCTTCACCGCGCCTTCCGCCAGCTTGCGCTTGGCCTCGCCGCCCGATGCGGTGAGACCGATGGCGGTAAGCAGTGCGGCGATCCGCATTCCCTCGTTGCCGACGGCAAGGCTCGGCAGATCTTCGCCCGCACCCGATCCGGCAAAGGTCTCGCGCGCGGTCGCTTCGGCACGGGTAGCAGCATCCGCGCCGCGGACGAGTTTCGTCACCTCGTTAGCGAGCACCACCTTGGCGGCGTTGATTTCGGCCCCTTCGAGCGCTTCGAGGCGGGCGATCTCGTCGAGCGGCAGATCGGTGAACAGCCGCAAGAACTTGCCCACGTCGGCATCGTCGACATTGCGCCAATACTGCCAGAAATCGTACGCTGGCAGCTGCTCCTCGTTGAGCCACACCGCGCCCGCAGCAGTCTTGCCCATCTTCGCGCCGCTGGCGGTGGTCAGCAGCGGGGTGGTGAGACCAAACAGGTCGGAGCCGTCCATCCGGCGGCCAAGCTCCATCCCGTTGACGATATTGCCCCACTGGTCGCTGCCGCCCATCTGCAGACGAACTCCGAATTCCTTGGACAAGTGCCTGAAATCGTAGCCCTGCAGGATCATGTAGTTGAATTCGAGGAAGGTCATCGGCTGCTCGCGCTCGAGCCGCAGCCGCACCGAATCGAAGGTCAGCATCCGGTTGACGGTGAAATGCGTGCCGACTTCCTGCAGCAACTGGATGTAGCCCAGCTGGCCCAGCCAATCGTGATTGTTGACCATCACCGCATCGGTCGGCCCGTCGCCGAAGGTCAGCAGCTTGTCGAACACGGTCATGATCGAGGCGATGTTGGCCTCGATCGTTTCGTCGGTGAGCATCTTGCGGCTCTCGTCGCGGCCCGTGGGATCACCGATCCGCGTGGTGCCGCCGCCCATCAGCACGATCGGCTTGTGGCCGGTCTGCTGCAGGCGGCGCAACATCATGATCTGCACGAGGCTACCGATGTGAAGCGAAGGCGCCGTGGCGTCGAACCCGATATAGCCCGGCACGATCTCCTTGGCGGCAAGGGCATCGAGCCCCGCCGCATCGGTCTGCTGGTGAATGTAGCCACGCTCTTCGAGCAGGCGCAGAAGGTCGGATTCGAAGGTGTTCATAGGGCGCGCCCCTATCAGGCGGTGCGCGCGGCGTGAAGTGGCTTGCCGGACACGGGGCGAGGGGGCAGGAAAGGGGGATGCACCCGCTCATGCTTCATGTCGCCTGCGATCTCGGCCCGATCCGCGCGGTGACTGCCGCGATCACCGCAACGCCAGACGGTTGCGAGGCGGAGTTCCGCCTAGATGGCCATATGCCTGCCATCATCCTTCCACCCGCCGCTTCGCCGGGGCGGCAGGACAATCTGTGGCAGACGACCTGCTTCGAGATATTCTGGCAGCCTATCGGCGGGACGGCCTATCGCGAATTCAATCTCTCGCCCTCGGGCCAGTGGGCGGCCTATGACTTCGATTCCTTCCGCGAAGGGATGCGCGATGCGCCTGTGGGCGCCATTGCTGTCGCCTGTTCGCATGACGATACAGGGCTGGTGCTGAAGGCCAGCATCGCGGCCGATCTGCCGGACCCGGCGCAGGTCGCGCTCAACGCGATTGTCGAACACGCCGATAGCGGCAAGCAGTATTGGGCGCTGGCCTTCCCGCCCGGCAAGCCGGAGTTTCACTCCGAAGCCAACCGTGCGCTGATCGTCGAGCGCTAGGCGGAAGCCGGCCCACCAAAGGGGCGGTTAAGCTGCACAATCTTGGCGTTGAGTGCGAAAGCGAAGGTGACCCAGATGAAATAGGGCACGTTCAGCCACCCGGCGAAACTGTCACCGACAAGGCGCGGCAACACCACCATCAGGCTGACGACCGAAAGCCAGAGCAGCACATTCTCTGCTAGCGCCCAATCGGGCCGCTTCCATTTGAAGAACAGCGGCGACCACAGCAGGTGCATTACGAAGTTTACGGCGAACAATGCCCACACGCCCGACAGCGCTTCAGGGGTCGGAGCCTGCGTCAGGCCGATGTAGAAACTCCATCCCGCCAGTCCGAGGATTACCGTCCAAGCCGGGCCGAACAGCCAGTCGGGCGGCTGCCATGGCGGCTTGCGCAACTGGCGATACCACGCACCGATCTCGGTCAGCGCCCCGCCCGCGCCGCCGAGGATGATGGCCCAGGTGGCGGCAATGAGGGCGTTGGTCCAGTCGATCTCCATAGGCCCTCAACCCGGCGTGTGGCAGCAATGTTCCCGTGTAGCGCAAAGCAATTGCCTTTGGCGCGCGCCTGTTCCAACGCTTGGCGTATGAAGAATGGCATCGACCGGCTGCTGGCCGACCCTGAACTCCTCCGCAAACTCGCGGGCCGCCGCGTCGCATTGGTGGCACACCCGGCGAGCGTGACCGCGGATCTCACCCACAGTCTCGACGCGCTGATCGCGGCCGGAGTGAACGTCAACAGCGCCTTTGGCCCGCAGCATGGCCTCAAGGGCGACAAGCAGGACAACATGGTCGAGACCGCGGACGAGATGGACCCGCGCTACGGCATCCCGATCTTCTCGCTCTATGGCGAGGTGCGCCGTCCTACGGGCCAGATGATGTCGAGCGCCGATGTCTTCCTGTTCGACCTTCAGGACCTAGGCTGCCGGATCTACACCTTCGTCACCACCTTGCTGTATTTGCTGGAAGAAGCGGCGAAGGCGGGCAAGGAGATCTGGGTGCTCGACCGCCCCAATCCCGCCGGCCGCCCGGTGGAAGGCACGCTGCTGGTGCCGGGTCAGGAGAGCTTCGTCGGTGCCGCCCCGATGCCGATGCGCCACGGCCTCACCATGGGGGAGATGGGCCACTGGTTCATCGCGCACTTCGATCTCGACGTCGCCTACAAGGTGGTGGCGATGGAGGGCTGGGACCCCGATGGCCCGGGGCATGGCTGGCCGACGTCACGCCTGTGGATCAATCCCTCGCCCAATGCCGCCAACGTCAACATGGCGCGCTGCTATGCCGGGACGGTGATGCTGGAGGGCACGACCCTATCCGAAGGGCGCGGCACCACCCGCCCGCTGGAGGTGCTGTTCGGGGCGCCCGACATCGACGCGGGCGGGGTGCTGAAGGTGATGCGCAAGCTCGCGCCCGAATGGCTCGATGGCTGCGCGATCCGCGAATGCTGGTTCGAACCGACCTTCCACAAGCACGCAGGAATGCTCTGCAATGCGTTGATGATCCACGCAGAAGGTGATTTCTACGATCATAACGCCTTCAAGCCCTGGCGCTTGCAGGCACTGGCCTTCAAGGCGATCCGGGTGCTTTACCCGGACTATCCGCTGTGGCGCGACTTCCCTTACGAATACGAGCTCACCCGTCTGGCGATTGACGTCATCAATGGCGGGCCTGCTTTGCGCGAATGGGTCGACGACCCTGCCGCCACGGCGAACGATCTTGACGCCATGACGTCACATGACGAGGCCGCATGGGTTGCGGCGGTGCGCGATCATCTGCTTTACTGAGTGACGTCACGACCTTGAAAACAGGGCGGGCATGCAGGTCGGCGGAGCATCCGCCACCGATGGGAGAGAACACGACATGGCCACCACCGCCGATACGGCGACCCCTCCGAATTCCGTCCGGCTGACCTTGTGGCTTCTGCTCACTGTCTATGTCTTCAATTTCATCGACCGCCAGATCGTCAACATCCTCGCCGAGCCGATCGCGCGCGATCTCGATCTGAACGACACCCAGATCGGGCTGATGACGGGGCTGGCCTTCGCGCTGTTCTATACCGTGCTCGGCATCCCCATCGCCCGCTTTGCTGACCGGCCGACGACCAACCGCCCGCGCCTGATCGCGGTCGCGCTGGGCCTCTGGTCGGCGATGACGGCGCTGTGCGGACTGGCGCAGAATTTCTGGCAATTGCTGCTCGCCCGGATCGGTGTCGGGGTGGGCGAGGCCGGCTGCACGCCGCCCGCGCATTCGCTGATCGCCGACATCGTGCCGCCGGAAAAGCGATCCTCGGCGCTGGCGTTCTATTCGCTCGGCATTCCGGTGGGCACGCTGCTCGGGATGCTGATCGGCGGCATGCTGGCGGATTTCGTGGGCTGGCGTGAAGCTTTCGTAATTGTCGGACTGCCCGGCGTCATGCTGGCGCTGATCGTGTGGTTCGTGCTGCGAGACCCGCGCCGCTCCGATGCTGCGGCGATCCTGCGGGCCAAGAACCCCACGCCGGAACTGCCGCTGCGGCAGGCCGTCGCCGAGGTGATGGGCTCGCGCGCGTTTCTGTTGCTGCTGTGCGCCGGGTCGGCAGCCGCGTTCCTGTCCTATGGCAAGACCACCTGGACCACGATTTTCTTCCAGCGCACCCATGACCTGTCGCCGGGGCAGGTCGGGCTGTGGTTCGGAGTGATCGCGGGCGTTGGCGGCATGATGGGGACATGGCTGGGCGGCTATCTCGCCGACCGCTTCGGGGCCAAGAACCGCCGCCATGTGCTCACCGCGCCCGCGATCGGCATGGCGCTCGCGGTGCCGCTGGCGATTGCCGCCTATCAGGCGTCGAGCTGGCCTGTGGCGCTGACCCTGCTGTTCGTGCCGCAGGTGCTCAATTCCTTCTACTACGGCCCGACCTATTCCGCCGCGCAGGGGCTGGTGCCGCTGCGGGCGCGGGCGATTGCGGCTGCGGCGCTGCTGTTCTTCCAGAACCTGATCGGGCTGGGGCTGGGGCCCTTGTTCTTCGGGATGCTGTCGGACTGGCTGCAACCGGCCTATGGCGCGGAGTCGGTGCGCTACGTGCTCTACGGCGCGGCGGTGCTGGGGCTGGTGCCGGCGTTCTTCTTCTGGCGGTGCAGCCTGCACCTCGACCGCGAGCTTGACCAGAAGGGCTAGTCGGGCTCCCGCACCGGCTGCACCAGCGTCACCAGCACGAAGCTGATCAGCATCAGCAGATACCAGCTTCCATATTTGGCGAGGCCGACCATCTGCCACTCCTGCTCCTGCCCGGGATAGTTCCAAGCATTGGCGAAGGTGGCGATGTTCTCGGCGAACCAGATGAACAGCGCGACGAGGCCGAAACCCACCAGCAGCGGCATCCAGCGATGGACGCGCCAGTTGCGGAAATGCACGCGGGTGCGCCAGAACAGCAACGCCGTGACGCCAAACAGTCCCCAGCGGATGTCGATCGTGAAGTGGTGCGTGAAGAAGTTCACATAGATCGCCGCTGCCAAGAGCCATGTCGCCCACACGGGCGGATAGTGGGTCAAGCGGAAGTCGAAAATCCGCCACACCCGCGCGATATAGCTGCCGACGGCGGCATACATGAACCCCGAGAACAACGGCACTGCGCCGATGTGGAGCACGCTCGCCTCGGGATAGGTCCATGATCCCGCCTGCGTCTTGAACAGCTCCATCACCGTGCCGACGACGTGGAAGATCAGGATAACCCGCGCCTCGCGCCATGTCTCGAGCCGGAAGGCCAGCATCCCTGCCTGAATGGCGATGGCGGCGAGCGTCAGGAAGTCATAGCGGTGGAGCGGCGCGCTGTCGGGGTAGAACAGGTGCGTGCCGAGGAGCAGCGCGAGGAGAAGGCCCCCGAACAGGCAGGCCCAGCCTTGCTTGAAGCCGAACAGCAGGAACTCGTAAAGCCACAGCCGCCAGCCCGTGCCGGGGTCGAAGGCTTCGAGCCTGAGGCGAACCGCTTCGAACCGGGTGTGGCGTCGTGACGTCATACCAAGCGGGAATGATCAGCCCGCGCGCTGCCGTCAACGCCTACTCGCGCTCAGCCGGATCGTCGCTCGCCTTCGGCATCCAGCGCGCCTCGCCGGGCAGCGGCGTGCGCAGGCTCACGGCCCATTTTTTTTCCCCCGATCTCGACCGCACCGCGCGCCTTGCGGGTTTCGAGAAACGCCAGCAGCGCATCCTTGTCGCTGATCGGAATGAACAGGCTGTAGCTATCACCGCGCTGTACCGTCGCCGCGTGATCGAGCCCCGGCCATTCTGCAGGCCAGATGATCGAAGCTTCGGGCGCATATTCGTAGGGCCAGATCATCACCTCGATCGCATCGGGCTCCCACGGTGCTGCGTCAGGGCTTCGGTATTCCCGCAGCAGAGTGATCATGCTCAACAGCCGGTCACTGGCATCGCCCCGATCGCGATGCTGCGACGTCGCGCCATAGGCGACCACCGCCAGTTTATCGCGAAAATCGATAATAATGGACGACGGCTGATCGGTGACTTTCGTATAGTCGGTGTAGTCGTTGATCCCCGCCAGCTTAACCTTGGCGGCCAGCGCCGCGCTGTCAGCCGCCGCTAGGGTCACCGCCTGATAGCCCGTCTCGGTCCGGTAAATCACCGTCCCATCTTCATAGAGCACGAAACGGGGAGAATCCGACCCGATCACCATCGCCCAGGGATCGGTCTCGATATAGACTATCAACGGCTCGGCATCGGCCACGGGCGGATCGGCAAAGGCGGGTGCCGCAAGAAGCAGCACCATCAGCGCGGTAAAAAGCCTGCCGAGCACCACAGCCGCCATCAACGCTTGCGCAGAAGTTCAGCCATTTCCTCCGGGGTGATCTCCATCTGCCCGCGGAGCTGGATACCGGGGCTCATTGCGAGAACCACCGAGCAACCGTCGATCCGCCGGTCGACGGCATAGAGATACTGGCCCATGCCCGGTGTGGCAGGCCCGCGTTCCAGGCGAGGCTGCTGGCCGGGATTGTCAGCCGTCGGCAAATTGCTGTCACGGCATTTGTTGCCCGACACGAAGTTCTCCGGCTGCCATTCGCGCATCGTGGCGCGCGTTTGCGTATCAGAGGCCTCCGCCGCTGAACGGGGCGCATCGTCAGCACCGAGCAGGGCCAGGAAGAGCGGCAGGGCGAGATAATGCATGACAGTCTCCTTCAAACCCCAGAATATCACAAAAGCCCGCATTTCCAACAAGCTTGGCGCAGCGTCAGCAGTTGGAAGGAATGGCGTCCCTCGTCAGCAGCCGCTGGGCGAGCGAGCGCTCGTAACCGCCCGCGTCAAGATGCACGGCGATGACGGACGGAAAATCCAGACCCGTTTCGAGCGTGACGTCAGCCGGTTCAGGCGCATTGCCTTCGTAGATCACGGCCGCGCGGCCCCCAGCGACGAGTTCATGGGTCATGAAATCCATCATCCGGTCGGTGCTGACCAGCTGTTCGTCGGGTGCAAGCACCAGAGCAAAGCCCATTCCGCACACGAGGCCGGGGCCGGAGAATTGCGTCACGATCTGCTGCGGATATTCCGGGTCGGACGGCAAGCGTTCCGAACGGGCGAGGGCGACACCCTGCACCGGCTGCTGCGCCGAGCATGACGTCAGCGCCAGTGCGGCGCCAGCGAAGAGAACCGCGCGCGCTCTCACGCCCCGTGCTTGCGCGACAACTCCCGCATCGCATCGTCCAGCCCTTCAAGAGTCAGGGGATACATCCGGTCGCCGACCAGCTGCTTGATCATCTTGGTCGACTGCGAATAGTTCCACTGCTTTTCCGGCACGGGATTGAGCCACACGGTCGCGGGATAGGTGTTGGTGACGCGCTGCAGCCACACCGCGCCCGCTTCCTCGTTCATGTGCTCCACCGAGCCGCCCGGATGGGTGATCTCGTAGGGGCTCATCGCCGCGTCGCCGACGAAGACGATCTTGTAGTCGTGCCCGTATTTGTGGAGCACGTCCCAGGTCTTGGTGCGTTCCTGCCAGCGGCGCTTGTTGTCCTTCCACACGCCTTCGTAGAGGCAGTTGTGGAAGTAGAAGAATTCGAGGTTCTTGAACTCCGCGGTGGCGGCGCTGAACAGTTCCTCGACCAGCTTGATGAAGGGGTCCATCGATCCGCCGACGTCGAGGAACAGCAGCAGTTTCACCGCATTGCGCCGCTCGGGCCGCATTCTGATGTCGAGCCAGCCCTGCTTGGCTGTGCCTTCGATGGTGCCGGGAATGTCGAGCTCGTCCGCCGCGCCTTCGCGGGCAAAACGCCTGAGCCGCCGCAAAGCCATCTTGATGTTGCGGGTGCCGAGTTCCTTGGTGTTGTCGAGGTTCTTGAACTCGCGCTTTTCCCAGACCTTGATCGCACGCCCGTGCTTGCTTTCGCCGCCGATGCGCACGCCTTCAGGATTGTAGCCGGAATTGCCGAAGGGGCTGGTGCCCCCGGTGCCGATCCACTTGTTGCCGCCCTGGTGCCGTTTTTCCTGTTCCTCGAGCCGCTTCTTGAGCGTCTCCATGATCTCGTCCCAGTCACCCAGCGACTTGATCTTTTCCATCTCCTCGGGGGAGAGAAACTTTTCGGCGACGGCTTTCAGCCAGTCTTCGGGAATGTCGACCGGGTTCTGGCCGTAATCGGACATGATCCCCTTGAAGACCTTCTGGAACACCTGATCGAAGCGATCCAAAAGCCCCTCATCCTTCACGAAGGTCGCGCGGGAGAGGTAGTAGAACGCCTCGGGCGTCTGCTCGATCACGTCCTTGTCGAGCGCCTCCAGCAGGGTGAGGTGCTCTTTGAAGGACGCGCCGATCCCGGCGGCCCGCAGCTCGTCGACGAAGTTGAAAAACATGGCTGTTGCCTAGCCGAATGTGCGCTGCCTTGCCAGCACCGGAAATGAGAGGGCGTAAGCATTGCCTTAACCATCACAATGGTAGCGCTACCGTGTTGATCCGGGAGGGGATGGGCGGGGCAATGTTTATGACGCAGGTGGCAAGCACGGGCGTAGGCGCGATCGACTCGATTTCGACCAGCTGCGGCGAAGTCGTTCTCGGGTGCGCCGATGTTGCCGGCATCGTCAAACAGGTCATCGAATCCTCGGCTGCCTTGCGCGATGAGCACCGCACGCTTGCCTCGACCGTGGCCGCGCTCGAAGCCGATCAGCAGCGGGTGCTCGAAGCGAGCGACGAGGCGCGGATGCTGTCCGCCGAGGCGATCAAGCAGCTGGGCGCGGGCACCAAGCAGATCGAAAGCTCGCTCGACAGGATCACCGAACTGCTGGCGATGGTGGAGGCGCTGTCGCAACACGTGACCAGCTTTGCGGCCGCGCTCTCCCAAGTGCAGCGATCGGTGCGCGAGATCGACGATATCGCCGAAACCACCAATATCCTCGCCCTGAACGCCACGATCGAAGCGATGCGGGCAGGGGAGGCGGGGCGCACCTTTGCCGTGGTCGCCGCCGAGGTGAAGCAGCTGGCCGGTCACACCCGCAAGGCGACCGAGGAAATCGGCAAGACCATGGAAGCGCTGGGCGGCGAGGCCGAGCAGGTCATTGCCCGCATCGGCGCAGGGTCGCAGGCGAGCGATTCGGCGCGCACCTCGATCGATTCGATCAAGCAGACCATCGCCGGCGTGGTGGAGCTGGTTCATGACGTCGACCGTCAGAATGACCAGATCACCCGCTCGACCGGGACAATCAGCGATCACGTCAACCGGGTTCACCACGTCCTCGACGATTTCCAGCGCGCCAGCGAACGGGACGAAGGCAAGCTCACCTCAGTTCATGGCAAGGTCGGGGCGCTGGAGGACAAGGCCAGCGTGATGTTCGACCACATCGTTCAGGCGGGGCTATCCCCGCGCGACAGCGAGATCGTCGCACTGGCGCAGGAGGCCGCGGCCGAGGCGATGCAACGGGTGGAAGAGGCGCTGCGTTCCGGCGCGCTGTCGCGCGAGATGCTGTTCGATGACGATTATCGCCCCGTTCCCGGAACCAACCCGCAGCTGTTCCGCAACCGCCTGTCGGACTGGGCCGACACGCATTGGCGCCCCCTGCTCGACCGCGTCATGACGCGCGATGCGGCGATCATCGCCACGGTGTGCGACGACCGCAACGGCTTCATGCCGACCCATCTCACCGAACGCAGCCGCCGCCCCACCGGTGATTACACTCACGATCTGCAATTCTGCCGCAACGGACGGATGATCACGACCCCGTTCGACAAGTGGATCAAGCAGGCGACCAAGCCCTATTCGATGGCGGTCTACCGGCACGAGGGCGACGGGGAGCATTACCGGGTCGTCCGCCTGGTGAGCGTGCCAATGGTGTTCGACGGCCGCCGCTGGGGGGAGTACGAGATTTCCTATTTCCTGTAACCCCCAGGGCGAGCGATCAGGTGCTCGCGCAGCTCTTTGAACAAAAATTGTCACCTGCAGTCATTTTCGTTCCAATCTGGCCGAAGGCATTAACCCTGCCATAACCATGCCCGCCTATTTTCGCGTTACAGGTCAGGCCAGTGACCACAGGGACGCAAAAATGAAGCAGGCTGCACTCGATACCGCTCACGCCCATGCCTTGGGGATGATCCCGGAAAGCTGCGGCGCGGTAACGGTCGGCTGCACCGATGTTGCAGGCGTGGTCGAGGCGGTGATCGCCTCCTCGCGCACGCTGCGGTCGGAGCACGAGGCACTGGCCGAAACGGTGCGTGCGCTCGAGGCCGATCAGCGCAAGGTTTCCGAGGCGAGCGACGAGGCGCGGCTCTTGTCCGAACGCGCGATCGAGCGTCTCAACGAAGGCACGGCGCTGATCCAGTCCTCGCTCGGCCAGATTGCGGGCCTCATCGAACTGGTCGACACGCTGAGCCAGCACGTCACCAGCTTCTCCGCCGCGATGGAACAGGTGCGCCGCAGCGCGCAGGACATCGACGAGATTGCCGAAACCACCAACATCCTCGCCCTGAACGCCACGATCGAGGCGATGCGCGCAGGCGACGCCGGGCGCACCTTCGCGGTGGTTGCCGCCGAGGTGAAGAGCCTCGCCAACGACACTCGCAAGGCGACCGAGGAGATCGCCGCCACCATTGACGCGCTGGGCGGCGAGGCCGAGGTTGTGATCGGGCGGATCGAAGCGGGTTCGAAGGCCAGCGGCGAGGCCCGCGCCAGCGTCGCGCAGATCGAGAGCACGATCGCCAATGTCGGCGCGCTGGTCGAAGAGGTCGACAAGCAGAATGACGTCATTGCCCGCTCGACCGGCACGATCAGCGGTCATGTGGACAGGGTGCAGCGGGTGCTGACGGGCTTCGATACCGCCGCGCGCAGCAACGAGGATCGCCTCCACGGCGCGCATCGCAAGATGGAGGAGCTGGAAATCACCGCCTCCGAAATGTTCGACCGGATCGTGCAGGCAGGTCTCTCGCCCGAGGACAGCGCGATGGTCGCGCAGGCACAGGCGATGATGCGCGAGGTTGCCGAGCATACCGAGGCCGCCATTGCCAAGGGTGCGGTCAGCATGGCGGCGCTGTTCGATACCGATTATCAGCCCGTGCCCGGCACCAATCCGCAGCTCTATCGCACCCGCCTGACCGACTGGGCCCACGCCGAATGGCGACCCTTCCTCGACCGTGCGAAGGCCGGCGACACGCGGGTGCTGGCCGCCGCCTGCACCGACATGAACGGCTTTCTGCCGACCCACCTTTCCGAACGCAGCCGCACCCCCACCGGCGATGTCGCGCACGACACCCAGTTCTGCCGCAACGGGCGGATCATGCTGGAGGCGATCGACCGCAAGGCCAAGGCCAGCAGCGCGCCCTATATGATGGCGGTCTATCGCCAGGAAGGCGACGGCAACTCTTATGTCGTGGTGCGCAATGTCTACGTACCGCTGGTGATCGGCGGCAAGCGCTGGGGTGATTTCGAGCTGGCCTACAGCTTCGACTGAGGCCTCCCGAACCAGATCCGCCTTCAACGGGACGGAACAGGCGGCTGGCCACTCAGGCCCGCCGCCTGATTCTTATCTGGCCGAGTAACCTGAGGTTATCAGAACCAGGGCTTGTGGCCCTCGACATAGATCCGGTTGAACTCGGCCTCTGACTTGGTCAGATAGAGGATCGCCTCGATCAGGCACACCACGCCGATGATCATCAGCGGAATGAGGCCGATCAGCACCAGCGTCAGCGCGTAGCTGATGATCGTCCCCACCAGCAGGATCACGCCTTCCTTGGTGTAACCGAGGTAGAATTTGTGGATGCCGAGACTGCCCAGAAACAGAGCGAGAAGTCCGGCAGCGATCGGCGATTTGGTTTCCATGAGATGATCCCCCTTGATGCACTATGGCAAGTCAAGGGCTATCGCATGAAACGTGCGCTCACAAGTCTTTGCCTCCGCCGGTTTGTGGATGCCCGGCATGGGTTCGGTAATGCTTTACGATACGCGCGGCCTTCTTGATCGTTCCGCCCGCGTTGCTTGCCAGTCTGACGGTGCGCGTGGGGAGGAAGGCTGACGCCAGCACCTGTTGCGGCTCGGCAAGATCGAGCTCGAGAGTCCAGATGGGCATTCCGCGCCACCAATCGCGCTTGACCCGCGAACCGGTGATCTGCGCCCAGCCAAGGGTTTGGCGGGCCATGCACGGCTTCAATGTCACGCCGCTTGCATCGATCAGCGCATCGGGTGCGGCGCTGAACAGGCGGCAGGCTCTGAGCGCCGCGATCCACAAGAACACCAACCCCATCGCGGTGCACAGCACCGTGCCGACAATTTCGCGGCTCATGTCGTGCTGCTTCACCCAAGACCAGTCCCAATAGGCAGCCGGCCCGCTCAGCATCAGGAATCCGCCCATCAGCAGCGTCAGCGCCAGCACGATGCCGTCGTTCACCCTCCCGCCAAGGTCCAGCACCATCGCGGGTTCATCAGGCAGCAAGCCGTCGGACAGCGTGGGCCCGCTTTAGCTCGGATTGCGCCGCGCCATGAAGGCGAGGCGTTCGAACAGCATGATGTCCTGCTCGTTCTTCAGCAGCGCGCCGTGCAGCGGCGGAATCGCGCTCGCCGGATTGCTGTTCTGGAGAACATCCAGCGGCATGTCCTCGTTGAGCAGCAGCTTCAGCCAGTCGAGCAGCTCGGAGGTCGAGGGCTTCTTCTTGAGGCCCGGCACTTCGCGCAGGTCATAGAAGATATCCATCGCCTTCTTCACCAGCGTCTTCTGGATACCGGGGAAGTGGACGTCTATGATGTCCTGCATCGTCTCGCGATCGGGGAACTTGATGTAGTGGAAGAAGCAGCGGCGCAGGAAGGCGTCGGGCAGCTCCTTCTCGTTGTTCGAGGTGATGACGACGATCGGGCGTTCCTTCGCCTCGATCCGCTCCTGAGTCTCGTAAACGTCGAAGCTCATGCGATCGAGCTCCTGCAGCAGGTCGTTGGGAAACTCGATGTCGGCCTTGTCGATCTCGTCGATCAGCAGCACGGGTAGCTGCGGCGAGGTGAAGGCCTCCCACAGCTTGCCCTTCTTGATGTAGTTGCGGATGTCATGGACGCGCTCTTCGCCGAGCTGCCCGTCACGCAGGCGCGCCACGGCGTCATACTCGTAAAGGCCCTGATGTGCCTTGGTGGTCGATTTGATGTTCCACTCGATCAGCGGCGCACCCAAGGCCTTGGAGATTTCATGCGCCAGCACGGTCTTGCCGGTGCCGGGTTCGCCCTTGACCAGCAGCGGGCGGCGCAGCGTCACGGCGGCATTGACCGCAACCTTGAGGTCTTCGGTCGCGATATAGGACTTGGTGCCTTCGAAACGCTGCTGCTGGTCGGCCATTCGGGTTTCCTTGTGAGACTGAATTTCGGTCGCCTGCGATAAGGGCGCTCTCCCCGCGGCGCAAGGGGGAGGGGCACTCCCAAATCAGCGAGGCAGCAGCAGGATGCGCTGGGCGATGCCCTCCAGCTTGCCCTCGTCCACCACCGCCGCAGGGTTGTTCCAGCCCAGCGTCAGCACCCAGTCGCGCCCGGCCTGATCGGTGAGGAGCCAGGTGAGGTTCATCACCCCCGGCTCGCTCCCGCCCTTGAAGCCGATGTAGCGCCACTTGTCCTTGATTGCCCCGGTGGCCGCCGGGTTGATCGCCATGATTTCGAACACCTTGGGGTCGGCGGTGCGACGCATATGGGCCAACAGCTTGGCGAGATCGGCGGGCGAGGCGAACCATTCGATGTCGAGTGCCTTGGGGCCATTGGCGAAAGCGGCATTGATGACGTCGAGCGTGGGGCTTTCGCTTGCGGTTTGAACGACGTCGATGATCGCCCGCTTGCCCGCATCGCCGCTGCGCCAGTCGGCGAGCGTTTTTGCATCACCGGCCTTGAGCATGAACAGCTGGCGCGTGGTCAGGAAGGGATCGTTCGCCGCAGGATCGCTGTGACCGCTGTCCTTCATCAGCCTGAGGATGCGCGGCCCGCCCAGTTCCCTGATCAGCTGGTCGGTCGCGGTGTTGTCGCTGATCGAAATCATCAGGCTCGCCAGCGTGTGGAGCGTCACCGGTGCGCCCTTGGGCCAGTTCTGGAGTTGCCCGCTGGGGTAGCTTGTTTCGGTGAGCGCCACGACGTCGGTCCACTTGCGGCGTCCTGCCTTCACGTCCTCCGCCAGCGCGGCGAGGACATAGAGCTTGAAGGTCGATCCCAGCGCCAGCGGTGCATCGGCGTTGCGGCTGATCAACGGCGCGCCGCCATCGAGCGGCGCGAACCATGCATTGACGGTGCCGGGCAGAGCGGCGAGTTTCGCTGCGATCGTCTCGGCGCTGTCGCCCTCGACCGCGATGGCATCGACCGAGGTGAACAGCAATTCGCTGATCCGGTTGCCTTGCGCCGGGTCGATCGCGAGGCTGCCCTTGGCGAGACCGCGCTCGAACCGGATATGCAGCACGGCGCGCGCGCCCTCGGGCGGGTCGAGCAGCGCGACCTCGATCGCCGGGCCGAACTGGGCGGTGAGCCCCGCCGCCAGCGCCTTGAGCTGCGCATCGGCAACCGCGGCGCGGAAACCGTCGGTGAAGATCGCCTCGGGCTGCACCGTGCCGTTGAGCAACGCCACGATGTCACGACTGCGTTCCATCAGCGGGGATTGTGTGGTGGCATCGGCAGTGTCGGCGGCGTTCTGCGCCAGAAGAGGCGTGGCCGGAAGGCTCATCATTGCGGCCACGGCGGGCAAAAGGCATTTGCGCAGCATCGTCGTTCTCCCATTGATGCAGAGGCTTAGGCGGGTTTTGCGGATCACGCCAGTCGTTCGAGCCGGTCGAGTTCGCGCTTCACGCGCCGCGCGGCCCACAGGTTGACGAGAATGACCGCCGCTATCACGCCGCCGGTCAGCAGGGTGGGGCGAGCAAGACCGGCCAGCGCGGCGTTCCACCCCTTGGTCTCGGCAACACCGGCGGTCACCGTGGCCAGAACGGCGACGAGCCCTGGCACGAGCGGGCCGACATACCACAGCGGCACGCGGATCAGCGCGCGATACTGGCGGCGATACTGCCGCACGAGATGGTCGAGGCACGGCTCTTCCGGACGGCGTTCGAGCAGGCCCGCGTGGCGCGGCAGATTGCGGATGACCACCAGCACCCCGGCACCCGTCAGCGCCAGTGCCAGCGCGACCGGCCATTCGCCGACATAGGCGAAGAACGCGGCGAGCAGCCCCCAGAGCGGCAGCTGCGCCCATCCCGCGATCCGCTCGCGGCGGTTGCGGCGGGCGATCTGCCGCTCGAATTCGCTCGCCCGCGCGGCGCAGGCGGCAGGATCGGTGAAGGTCGCATCATCGGCGGCGGCGGCCCAGAGGGCGAAGGGCGGGGTGCTCATGGCAAAGGCTCCTCGGGGGAAGGGTGTGCAAAGTGGCTGGCCAGCAGCGCCTTGATCCGGTGCACCCGGACATTGACGGCTCCGGCGGAAAGCCCTGTGATCTCGGCGATGGTCGCGGCGCTCTCGCCTTCGAGCCAGAGCACGATCACCTGCATGTCGGTGGGCGGCAGGCGGCGGACCAGCTCCTGCACCTGTGCGAGCGCCAGCGTTTCGGCGGTGTCGGTCTCGACATTGGCGGGCGAGGGGAGTTCGCCGATCTCCTCGATCGGCACGCGCTGCGGGCCTTTGACCGCCCGCGCCACATGATCGGCGGCGACATTGTGCGCGACGCGGTAGACCCATGTTTTCAGTGCACAGCGCCCATCGAAACGCGCCAGGCTCGACCACAGCGCGCAATGCATCTCCTGCTCGAGCTCGCGCGCCTTCTCCGCGTCCCGCTCGACCGACCGGGCGAGCCGCGCCAGCGCGGGGGCAAAGTGCTGGCCCGCTTCGCGATAGAGTTGATCCGCCGTGCTGGTCATGCCCCCCTTAGTCGTGGCCCGTGCGAATAGCTTACAAGGCGGCGGGCACTTTTTCTGGGAAGGGCGCTACAGCCGCGGGGCCGCGCCGAGGCACACCAGCGCGAATTGCGCTGCGAGCATCAGCACGGTGGCGGTCTGCCATCCGCTGCCGGCCGCGCGCATTCCGCGCTCCCACGTCCACATCCCCAGCGCCAGCGTCGCGAGCCCGCAGATGATGATCGTGACCCACCCCGATTGCCCCAGCAGCATCAGGAACAACACGGTCAGCGCCACCATCTGCATCAGGAAAGCCGCAGCAAACCACGCGATCGGGATCGGGCGGTAGCTGGCATCGGGAATATGCCAGTCGGGCAGGGCGCTGTCAGGGCGCGAGATGCGGCGCTCGCCTGCGTAGATGTCCTCTTCGCGCGGGTCCGGAAATTCGCCGTCAGGCATCGATCAGGTCGCGGTCGATCTCTCCCGCGCGGTTCTGGATGAAGTTGAAGCGGTGTTCCGGGTTGCGGCCCATCAGCTCGTCCACCAGCCGCGCGACGCCCGCGCGATCCTCGAACTCCTGCGGCAAGGTGATGCGGATCAGGCTGCGGCTTTCGGGCGCCATTGTGGTCTCGCGCAATTGCTGCGGGTTCATTTCGCCAAGGCCCTTGAAGCGAGCGACTTCAACCTTCTTGCCCTTGAACACCGTCGCTTCCAGCTCCGCCCGGTGCGCGTCGTCACGGGCGTAGCGGCTCTCCTTGCCGGCCGTCAGCCGGTACAGCGGGGGCTGGGCAAGGAACAGGTGGCCGCGCCGCACGATGTCGGGCATTTCCTGGAAGAAGAAGGTCATCAGCAGCGTCGCGATATGTGCGCCGTCGACGTCCGCGTCGGTCATGATGATGATGCGGTCGTAACGCAGATTGTCGGCGTTGCAGTCTTTGCGGGTGCCGCATCCCATCGCGAGGATCAGGTCGGCGATTTCGGAATTGGCGCGGATCTTGTCGGCGGTGGCGCTGGCGACATTGAGAATCTTGCCGCGGATCGGGAGGATCGCCTGGCTCTTGCGATCCCGCGCCTGCTTGGCGCTACCGCCTGCCGAGTCCCCTTCGACGATGAACAGCTCGGTCTCGCGCCCCCCTTCGCCGCTGCAATCGGTGAGCTTGCCGGGGAGGCGCAGCTTCTTGGCGTTGGTCGCGGTCTTGCGCTTGATCTCGCGTTCAGCCTTGCGCTTCAGGCGCTCGTCCATCCGCTCCATCACCTCGCCGAGCAGCGCCTTGCCGCGCTCCATATTGTCGGTGAGGAAGTGGTCGAAATGGTCGCGCACCGCGTTCTCGACCAGACGCGCGGCCTCGGGCGAGGTCAGGCGGTCCTTGGTCTGCGACTGGAACTGCGGATCGCGGATGAAGACCGAGAGCATCACCTCCCCGCCGGTCATGACGTCATCGGCGGTGATGTCCTTGGCCTTCTTCTGGCCCGCCAGTTCGCCAAATGCGCGCAGTCCCCGCGTCAGCGCGGTGCGCAGGCCCTGTTCATGCGTGCCGCCATCGGGCGTGGGCACGGTATTGCAATACCAGCTCGTCGCGCCGTCGGAATAGAGCGGCCAGGCGATCGCCCATTCGACCCTGCCTTGCCCGACACCGTCCACCTCGGGGAAATCCTGCGTGCCCGCAAAGGGCTGCGCGGTGACGCATTCGCGGCTCCCGATCTGTTCGGCGAGGTGATCGGCAAGGCCACCGGGGAACTTGAACACCGCCTCGGCAGGCACTTCCTCGCTCGCCAGCGAGGGCGCGCATTTCCAGCGGATCTCGACGCCGGCGAACAGATAGGCCTTGGAACGCGCCAGCTTGAACAAGCGCTTGGGATTGAAGCCGCGCTCGCCGAAGATTTCGGGATCGGGAACGAAGCTTACCGTGGTGCCGCGCCGGTTGGGGGTGGGCCCGAGGTTCTGGAGCGGGCCTTGCGTGACCCCGCGCGAAAATTCCTGCGCGTAAAGCTGCTTGTCGCGCGCCACCTCGACCCGAGTGTGGACCGAAAGCGCGTTGACCACGCTCACACCCACGCCGTGCAGCCCGCCGCTGGTGGCATAGGCCTTGCCGGAGAACTTGCCGCCCGAATGCAAGGTCGAGAGGATCACCTCGAGCGTCGATTTGCCTGGGAACTTGGGATGCTCGTCCACCGGCATCCCGCGCCCGTTGTCGGCGATGGTGACCCGGTTGCCTTCGTCGAGCCGCACCTCGATGCGCGTAGCGTGGCCCGCCACCGCCTCGTCCATCGAGTTGTCGAGCACTTCTGCGGCAAGATGGTGATAGGCGCGGTCGTCCGTGCCGCCGATATACATGCCGGGGCGGCGGCGGACGGGCTCCAGCCCTTCGAGCACCTCGATGGCGGAGGCATTGTAGTCCCCGCTCGAAGTCGGGGTATTGGCGAAGAGATCGTCGGAGGTGGGAACGGACATGGCGCGGACTATAGGCCTGCGCCGCGGCGGCTCACAAGCCACCCCCGGTGCTTTTACTCACTTCCCGAAGCCGGTCGGCGCAGGGTCGACCGGATTGACCGCGCCGCCCTTGATCTCGCGCACTTCGAGCGCGCGTTCGATCACGCCATTGCGGCCGAAGCGGAAGGCGCCGTCGACCCCGAGAAAGCCGCCCTTGTCGTAAAGCTCGTTCTTGGGGAAGGGCGTGCCCACCTTCCAGTCGCGCGCGATGCGCAAGGTGAGCAGCACGGCGTCATAGCCCAGCGTCGCGACGCGGTAGGGCTGCGCGCCGAAGCGGGCGGCGTAGCTGTCGGCGAACCGGCTGAAGCGCTGGTCAGAGACGGCAGCGAACAGCGCGCCCTCCATCGCCGGGGCGCGGGTGAGCGAGGCCTCGCCGCTCCACAGCTCGGTGCCGAGGATGCGGGTGCGCTTGCGCTGGCCGCGCTGCAACGCCGTCGCCGCATCGAGCCCGAGCCGCGCGCTGTCCGCGATCAGCACGGTGTCGAACCCGCCTGCGCTGCGCATCCGCCCTGCGGCGCTGACGATCGAGGTGTTGCCGCGCGCGTAATTCTCGCGCCGCACCAGCGAGCCGCCGTAATCGGCCAGCGCATTTTCGAGCGCGGAGAAGGCGCGGGTGCCGTAGTCGCCTTCGGGCACCAGCA
Organism: Porphyrobacter sp. YT40; assembly: GCF_006542605.1. Taxonomy (GTDB): domain Bacteria; phylum Pseudomonadota; class Alphaproteobacteria; order Sphingomonadales; family Sphingomonadaceae; genus Erythrobacter. Next base: position 2,447,152 of record NZ_CP041222.1, on the reverse strand, counting down.
CGCCAAATCGTTCCGCGCCGCGACCACGCGCGAAGGCGACCGCGCGGCGGATCGATTGTTCGGGCAGGTGGCCGATCACGAAGACATCGGGCCCGGCAGCGGCAGGATCATTGACGAAGGCGATCACCGGCACGCCGGCCGGACGCGCAGCGGCCTGCACGGCGGGCACGGCATCGGTGCTCAACGGCCCGAGGATCAGCTTGTTGCCATCGGCAATCGCCTTCTGCGCCGCCCCGCCGATCCCGGCGGAGGTATCGTAGGTGGTGATGCGCAGGTTCTCCGCCCCGGTATCGAGCAGCGCCATGGTCGTCGCGTTGGCAATCGCCTGTCCGACCGGGCCGGTATCTCCGCTCAGGGGCACCAGCAGCGCGATGCGGTGGCGGTCCCTGTCGGTCGGCAGTGCGGTAGCCGAAGGCTCGGGCGCGGGGCCGGGCGCAGGCGCGCTGGTGGGCGCGTCGCTCTTGGGGACCACCGCGCAGGCCCCGGTCATCAGCGCCGCACCGGCCAGCGCAAGGTTGCACCCGCGCATCTGCCGCGCCGCTGCGGCCAGCCATGCGGCCCAATTCGTCCGATTCCAGAGCTTCATTCTTGCCGACCCCTCAGCCGTGCGCCATGGACAGGCCCGTGACACCGATGGCGCTTCCAACCCTTCCCGCGTGGGAACCCGTAGCCGGGCTGTATATCGTTGCGACCCCGATTGGCAATCTTGGCGACATCACGCTGCGCGCGCTCGCCGTGCTGCAGGGGGCCGCGCTGATCGCCTGCGAGGATACGCGGGTGACGGGCAAGCTGCTGAATCTCTACGGGATCAAGGCGCGGCTCCAGCGGCTCGACGATCATGCTCCGCCCGAGGTACGCGCGCGGGTGATCGACGAAGCGAGGCAGGCGCCGGTCGTGCTGGTGAGCGATGCGGGCACGCCGCTGATCTCCGATCCGGGCTACCGCTTGGTGCGCGAGGCGCGGGCCGCAGGCGTCACCGTCACCAGCATTCCGGGCCCTTGCGCCGCCGTATCGGCGCTGGCGATGGCGGGCCTGCCGAGCGACCGCTTCCTGTTTGCAGGCTTCCTGCCGGTGAAGGACAAGGCCCGCCGCGAGACGCTTGAGGGGCTCGCCGACATCGCCGGAACGCTGGTCTTCTACGAAACCGCACCACGGCTCGAGCGCGCGCTGCTCGCCGTCGCCGAGCTGTGGCCGACCCGCGAGGTCGCAGTCGCGCGGGAATTGACCAAGCTCCACGAGGAATGCCGCACCGGCACTGCCGCCGCTCTCGCCGCGCATTATGCCTCGCATCCTCCCAAGGGCGAGATCGTGCTGCTGATCGGCCCGCCGGGCGAGGACGAGGCCCCGGTGCACGATACCGACGCATTGTTGCGCGCAGCGCTGGCCGAGGCAGGGCCGGGCAAAGCGGCAGGGATCGTGGCGAAGCAGACCGGCATCGACCGCACGACGCTTTATGCCCGCGCTTTGGAGTTGAAGGGCGAATGAAAGCCACACGCACCCCCCAGCAGCGCCGCGACGCCGACAGCCGCGGCCGTCAGGGCGAGGCGGAGGCCGCCATGTTCCTCGCCCAAGCCGGATGGCGGATCGTCGCCGAGCGCGTGAAGACCAAGGCGGGCGAGATCGACCTGATCGCCACGCGCACGGGCCTTGTCGCTTTCGTCGAGGTCAAGTGGCGCGCCCGCGCTGCGAGCCTCGGCGATGCGATCGACGAACGCCGCCTCGCCCGCGTCGCCGCCGCCGTCGAATTGGTGTGGCAGGACTATGCGACACAGGGCGAGGATATCCGCATCGACGTCATCCTGCTTGCACCCGGCACCAAGCCCACCCACATCGAGAACGCCTGGATGCCTTTCGGCTGACCCACGGAGCCTGACACATGACCTTGCGCATCGCCGTCCAGATGGACCCCCTCGACCGGATCAACATCGCCGGCGACAGCTCCTTTGCGCTGATGCTGAGCGCGCAGGCGCGCGGTTATTCCGTCTATGAATATCACGTCGAAAGCCTGACGCTGGACGAGGATGATCGCCTGTTCGCCCATGCCTTTCCCGTGACTGTGCAGCGGGTCGAAGGCGATCACTTCACCCGCGGCGAGCAAGTGCGCCTCGATCTCGGCAGTGATGTCGATGTCGTGCTGATGCGGCAGGACCCGCCGTTTCACATGGGCTACATCACCGCCACCCACCTGCTCGAGCGGATCGGGCACGAGACGCTGGTGGTCAATGACCCGGCGAATGTCCGCAATTCCCCCGAAAAGGTGATGGTCCTCAACTATCGCCAGTTCATGCCGCCGACGCTGGTGACGCGCTCGGTCGACGAGGTGCGGCGCTTCATGGCCAAGCACGGCGCGATCGTGGTGAAGCCGATCCACGGCAACGGCGGCAAGGCGATCTTCCGCATCGGTGAGAACGCGGAGAACCTCACCGCGCTGTTCGAGGTGTTCAACCAGACCTGGCCCGAACCGCACATGGTCCAGCCCTTCCTTCCCGAGGTCGCGCAGGGCGACAAGCGCATCGTGCTGATCGACGGCGAGGTCGCGGGCGCGATCAACCGCATTCCGGGGGAAGGTGAGTTCCGCAGCAATCTCGCGATGGGGGGCTCCGCGCAGCCGACCGAACTCAGCGAGCGCGAACAGGAAATCTGCGCGGCGCTCGGCCCGGATCTGAAACGGCTCGGCCTGACCTTCGTTGGCATCGACGTGATCGGCGGTAAGTGGCTGACCGAGATCAACGTGACCTCGCCCACCGGCATCGTGGCGATTGACCGCTTCAACAACACTGATACGGCGGGGATGATCTGGGACGCGATCGAACGGCGCCTCACCGAGCGCCGTGCACAATCCTGACCCGCCTCTTCACAACGGACAGCCCGACTTCTCATGACCGACTTCCTGCTCGAACTGCTCGACAAGGGCGGATACCTCGGCATCTTCCTGCTGATGATGGCCGAAAACGTCTTCCCGCCGATCCCGTCGGAGGTGATCATGGGTGGCGCGGGGGTGCTGGTCGCCAAGGGGCAGATGACCTTCGGCACCGTGTGGGTCGTCGCTACGCTCGGCACGGTAGCGGGCAACCTGTTCTGGTACTGGATCGGCGTGCGCTGGAGCGAGGAACAGCTCAAGCGCATCATCGACCGCTGGGGCCGCTGGCTGACCTTCGAATGGGACGAGTTCACCAAGGCGCGCAACATTTTCCGCAAGTATGGCGACGGGATCGTCTTCGCGCTGCGCTTCTCGCCGATCCTGCGCACCATCGTCTCGCTGCCCGCGGGCCTCGCGCACATGAAACTGTGGCGATTCTGCCTCTTCACTTTCCTCGGCTCGGGGATCTGGAACGCGATCCTGATCTTCGGCGGCAAGGCGCTGGAGCCGCTGATCGAGCGGTTCGAGACATTTGCCGGCTACGGCGTGGTCGCCTTCGTGCTCGCCGGGGTGGCTTTCTACATCTACCGGGTAGTGACGTGGAAGCCTGTGAAGGCGCACGAGAAGGGCGAGTAACGTCTCCTATCAACCCCGAGGGTGCGCCTTGCGGTAATTGTCGAGCAGGCTGGCGACATCGACGCGGGTATAGATTTGTGTCGAGCCCAATGAGGCGTGGCCGAGCAGTTCCTGCAGGCTTCTGAGATCCGCCCCGGCGCTCAGCAGATGCGTGGCGAAGGAGTGCCGCAGCGCGTGGGGCGTCGCAGTGTCCGGTAGTCCCAGCGCGCGCCGCGCCTGCGCCATCGCCCGCTGCACCATGCCGGGCGACAGCGGACCACCCTTGGCACCGCGGAAGAGGGGCTCGTTTGCGGTCAGGGGAAAGGGGCACGCCTTAGCATAGTCCGCCACCGCCGCGCGCGTGATCGGCAGCACCGGCACCACGCGCTGCTTGCCGCCCTTGCCGGTCACTTGCAGCACCTCTCCCAGCGCCGCGTCCCGGCCCGTGAGCGAGAGCGCCTCGGCGATGCGCAGCCCAGATCCGTACATCAGCAGCAGCACCGCCCGATCGCGCGCACCGATCCAATCGTCGGCGGCAAGGTCATCGACCCATTCGGTGAGGTTCACCGCTTCGTCGGGCGTGACGGGGCGGGGGAGGCCCTTCTTGATCCGCGGCCCGCGCAGCCGCGGCGCGGCGGGATCGGGATCACCTGCCTGCGCGCGGGCGAAAGCGATGAAAGCCTTGAGCGCCGAAAGCTCACGCGCGGTGCTGGCATTGCCAAGCCCCTCGGCGCGGCGCTGCGCGAGGTGGGCGCGCAGATCATGCGCCTCGATCTGCGCGACCGCCGCCCAGTCCTCGCAGCCCCGCGCCGCGACCAACCGTGAGGCTGCCGCAACATAGGCGCGCACCGTGTGCTGCGAGCGGCGGCGGTTATCGGCCAGATGCGCGCGCCACGCTTCGAGCAGGTCGGGACCGCTCACGCCGCCACCAGCGTATCGGCCACGACCTCGCCCAGCAGCGCGTCGAGCACCCCGCGCCCTCGCGGAGTGACCCCGATCCGCGTGCTCTCGGCCCACATCATGCCGAAACCCGCAAGCCGGGCGAGCGCTGCCTCGTCAATCAGCCCGGCACGGGGGAGAGCGAAGCGGGCGGACAGGGCATCAAGGTCGACTCCCTCGGTCAGACGCAGGCCCATCAGCAGCGCCTCGGTCGCCTGTTCGGGAACTGTCAGCGCGCGCGCCTCGACGATGCCGTCGCCTTGCCGCGCGACGGCGGCGAGGAAGTTCTCGGGCTTCTTATGCCGCACCGTCGCCACGCCGCCACGCCGCCCATGCGCGCCGGGGCCGATCCCGGCGTAATCCTGATAGCGCCAATAGACGAGGTTGTGGCGGCTCTCTTCTCCCGGACGAGCATGGTTGCTGGTCTCGTAGGCAGGCAGACCCGCCGCGCCGGTGAGGGCCTGCGTGATGTCGAACAGTTCCGCCGCTTCATCGTCGCCCAGCGGGACAAGCCGCCCGCGCCGCACGTCGCTGGCAAAGCGCGTCCCGGGCTCGATCGTCAGCTGGTAGAGCGACATGTGCCCGGTGCCGAAACCCAGCGCGCGGGTCAGACGCTGCTCCCACAGCTCGGGCGTATGACCGGGCAGGGCGTAGATCATGTCGAAGCTCACCCGCGCAAAATGCGCCTGCGCCGTCGCGAGCGCGGCCAGCGCCTCGTCGGCACCGTGCAGTCGGCCGAGAAACGCCAGTTCCGCATCGTCGAGCGACTGCACCCCCAGCGACACCCGATTGATCCCAGCCGCCGCCAATGCCGCAAAGTTCGCCGCCTCGACGGACGACGGATTGGCCTCGAGCGTGATCTCGATCCCGGGGTCGAAACCCCACAGCCTTTCGGCTTCGGCCAGCAGGGCGGCGACGAGGGCGGGGGGCATCAGCGAAGGCGTGCCGCCGCCGAAGAAGATCGAGGTCAGCGTCTCACCGCCCGCGACCGCTGCCTCGGTGCGCATGTCGGCGGTCAACGCCGCCTGCCACGCGGCAACATCCACGCCCGCGCGGACATGCGAGTTGAAGTCGCAATAGGGGCATTTCTTCGCGCAGAAGGGCCAATGGATATAGAGCGCACGCGCCACGGACTGCCTCTTCAGCCCCGCTTAACCACTGCTGCATAGACAAGCTTCATGCGCACGTCCCGTTCGATAATCCCTCTGGCCCGGCTGACCGCTGCCGCGCTGCTTATGACAGCCGCGCCCGCCATGCCGCAAGGCTCCGCGCAAGATCCGCGCCCGCTTTATCCCGCCGAGCAGGAATGGCTCGCCCGCCATAACGACGCGCGCGCCGAGGTCGGGCTCGGCAAGCTGCGCTGGAACCATGCGCTGATGCGCGATGCGCAGGACTGGGCCGAACAGCTCGCCGCGCGCGGGGCCTTCCGGCACTATCCCGATCTCATCGCGATCGGGCAGGGCGAGAACCTGTGGAAGGGCACGCGGGCGACCTATGCGCCCTCGCAGATGATCGAACTGTTCGTCGACGAAAAGCGCATGTTCCGCCCCGGCACTTTCCCCGATGTCTCGAGCACCGGACGCTGGAGCGATGTCGGGCATTACACCCAGATCATCTGGCCCGAAACGCAGGAAGTCGGCTGTGCGACGGCAGTCAATGCCCGGCACGAGGTGCTGGTATGCCGCTATTGGCCGGCGGGCAACCGCATGGGCTATCGGCTCGACCCGGCCGGCAGGATGGCGCGGCGCTGAGCCTGTTTCAGCCGAACTGCGCCGCGACGAGCTTGGCGAAAGCATCGGCGCGGTGGCTGATGGCGTGCTTTGCCTCGGGCGCGATCTCGGCGAAGGTTTGCGAAGCGCCGGTGGGCACGAACACCGGGTCATAGCCGAAGCCCAGCGTCCCGCGCGGCGGCCAGGTCAGGCTGCCCTCGCAGCGACCCTCGTAAACCGCGTATTCGCCATCCGGCCATGCCAGCGCCAGAACGCAGTGAAACGCCGCCGCGCGGTCGACATCCGGCCCCAGTTCGGCAAGCATCCCCTCGACCTTGCCCATCGCCATGTACCAGTCGCGGCCCGGTGCGCCCTCGAACCACTGCCGCTCGGCCCAGTCGGCTGTGTAGACGCCCGGCCGTCCGCCGAGCGCCGCGACGCTGAGCCCGCTGTCGTCCGCCAGCGCCGCCAGCCCCGAAGCCTCCGCCGCCGCGCGCGCCTTGATCAGCGCGTTCTGCGCGAAGGTGGTGCCGGTCTCCGCAGGCTCGGGCAGGCCGAGCGATCCGGCGGATATACACTTCACCCCATAGGGATCGAGCAGCGCACTGATTTCCTTGAGCTTGCCCGCATTGTGCGTGGCGATCACCAAGCTGCCGGAGCCAAGGCGGCGTGTCACTTCACCGCTTCCATCTGCGCCGCAAAGATGCGGTCGCAGCCGATGCGGGCCAGGCGCAGGAGGCGCAGCAGCGCCTCCTCGTCATAGGTCGCGCCCTCGGCGGTGGCCTGCACCTCGGCGATCTTGCCGCCCGAGAGCAACACGAAATTGCCATCGGCCTCGGCGTTCGAATCCTCGTCGTAATCGAGATCGAGCACCGGGGTGCCCTTGTAGATGCCGCAGGAAATGCCCGCGACCTGCGCGGCAATCGGATCGTGCTTGATGTCGCCTGAGGCCATCAGGCCATTCACCGCCAGTCGCAGCGCAATCCACGCGCCCGAAATCGCCGCTGTCCGCGTGCCGCCATCGGCCTGGATCACGTCGCAATCGAGCGTGATCTGCCGCTCGCCAAGCTTCTGGAGATCGACCACCGCGCGCAAGCTCCGTCCGATAAGCCGCTGGATTTCCTGCGTCCGGCCCGATTGCTTGCCCTTGGCCGCCTCGCGAGCACCGCGGGTGTGGGTGGCGCGCGGGAGCATCGAGTACTCGCCTGTCACCCAGCCTTCGCCCTTGCCGCGCAGCCACGGCGGGACGCCCTTTTCGACGCTCGCGGTGCACAGCACCTTGGTGTCCCCAAAGCCGATCAGGCAGGAGCCCTCGGCGTGCTTGGTGAAGCCGGTTTCGATCGAGATGGCGCGCATTTCATCGGGCGCGCGTCCTGAAGGGCGCATGGGTGTTCTCCAAAAAATCCGTTCGCCCTGAGCGTGTCGAAGGGCTGTTTTACTTTCGTGACCTTGCGCTAGAAGAAAGAGCAGGGCTTCGACAAGCTCAGCCCGAACGGAATGAAAGAAAGTTGACGATAGGCCGTGACATTGCAGCCATGACCTCGCTCCCGATCACCGATCTGACCGAGCGCGCGCGCGAGATTTTCCGGCGTGTGGTGGAGGAATATATCGAGAGCGGTCAGCCGGTCGGCTCGAAGACGCTGGCGGCGGATGGCACGCTCAACCTTTCGCCCGCCTCGATCCGTTCGGTGCTGGCCGATCTGGAGATGGCGGGCCTGCTCGCCGCGCCGCATACCAGCGCGGGGCGGATGCCGACCGATGCTGGGCTTCGCATCTTCGTCGACGGGATGATGCGCGTGGCCGAGCCCACCGCGCAGGAACAGGCCGCGATCGAGGCGCGTCTGGCCGAGGCAGGGCCGGTCGAAGCGGCGATCAAGCAGGCCTCGGCGATCCTCTCCGACCTCTCGGGTGCGGCGGGGATGGTGCTGGTCGCCCCGCGCGAGCAGCGTCTGGCGCAGTTCAATCTGGTCGATCTCGGGCAGGGGCGGGCGCTCGCGGTGCTGGTGGGTGAGGATGGCGGGGTAGAGAACCGCATCCTGACCATCGGCGGCGCGCTCAGCCCCGGCGCGCTCGACCGGGCGTCGAATTACATCACCGCAAGGCTCGCCGGACGCACGCTGGCCGAAGCCGCGCTGGCTATGCGATCCGAGATCGCCGCCGGCAAGTCGCAGCTCGACGATGCCTCGCGCGATCTGGTCGAGCGGGGCCTTGCCGTCTGGAGCGAGGATGCCGCCGCGCGGCCCGTGCTGATCGTGCGCGGCGCGGCCAACCTGCTCGACGAGGCGGCGCTCGGCGATATCGAGCGGGTGCGGATGCTGCTCGAAGACCTCGAAAACAAGCAATCAGTCGCCGAACTGCTCGACACCGCGCGAGAGGCAGATGCCACCCGTATCTTCATCGGCTCCGAAAACCGATTGTTTGCCCTCTCCGGCTCCTCCGTGGTCGCGTCACCCTATCGCGACCGCGAGGGCAGGGTGGTCGGCGTGCTTGGCGTGATCGGCCCGACCCGGTTGAATTACGCGCGGGTTGTCCCCATGGTGGATCTGACGGCCCGTTCGCTGGGCAAGCTCATCGCTTGAATGGAAAGCCAAACCGACATGACCGAGAATGAAAAGCCGCTGGATCAGGCGGTTGAAGATGAATTGAAGGGCGTGCCCGAGCATCTGCGCGAGGGCGGGGACGAAGCCGAGCCGCTGGGCGAAGCGCTCGAATCGCTGCGCCGCGATCTGGAGGCCGCCAGGCAGGAGGTGCTCTACGCGCAGGCGGAGACGCAAAACGTGCGCCGCCGTCTGGAGCGCGAAAAGGACGAGGCGCGCGCCTATGCCGCGACCGGCTTTGCCCGCGATATCCTGAGCGTGGCCGACAATCTTGCCCGTGCGGTGCAGGCGATCCCCGAAACCTTGCGCGGTGACGACAGTATGAAGGGGCTCGTCGTCGGTCTCGAAGCGACCCAGCGCGAGCTGGAGAAGGTGTTCGCCAGTCACGGTATCACCCGCATCGCCGCGGTCGGCCTGCCGCTCGACCCCAATCAGCATCAGGCGATGCTGGAGGTGCCCACCACGGATCATGAGCCGGGCACAGTGGTGCAGGAAATGCAGGCGGGGTGGATGATCAAGGACCGCTTGCTGCGCGCCGCGATGGTAGCGGTGGCAAAGAAGCCGGACTGATCGCGCTTCACGCACGCCTCACCCTCAGCTGTGGCTCAGGCACGACAAGCCGGGGATAGCTTCCCGGCGTTCCTGCGTTCGGACAAATATGTTCTGATTCAGGAGATTGTCATGATTACGCGAATGAAGACCACCGCCCTAGCCGCCGCCTGCGCGCTCGGCCTTGGCGCCTGTGCCGGCAATTATGCGGGCGAGGGTGCCTTGGGCGGCGCGCTTGCCGGTGCGGCCGGCACGGCGGTGACGGGCGGCGATGTTGCCACTGGCGCCGCTGTCGGTGCCGCCGTTGGCGGCGTCGGCGGATCGCTTATCAAGAAGAATGGTCGTTGCTACCGCGTGGACGATCGGGGCCGCGAGCGGCGCGTGCGCTGCTGAGGGTCAGGCGGGCGTGAATGGGAGAATGGCGGCATAGACCGCCGGATCCGCCACGCCCGCCACTTTCGCGCCTCGCCGCAGCAGAAAGGCATGTTTCACGATTTCGGCCTGTTGCTCGATGCCGTAGCGTTCAAGCCGCCAGCTCGGTTTGAGCGCATAGTCATATCGGCACCACGGATGACGGCGCAGCACCAGATGCCAGCGCCCGCGCGTTTGGGCCTGCCACACGTGGACCATTTCGTGAATGAAATGGCCTTGCAGCGCTAGCGAAGCGGTTGCGAAATCCTCGCAATAGTGATGTGCTTCGGGGTGAAAGTGCAGATGCCCCATCGGTGCCATCGTCACCTTGCGCGGCTGCAGGGGGAAGAACTTGCGCCGCTTTATCCGCACCGGCGCATAGTCGATCGCATCGCCGAACACCGAAGCCGCGAGGGCTATCTCGCCCTCCGTAAGAGGGCGCTCGCCGCCAACCGGGCAGGTGGCGGCGAGATCCTGACGTCCGGTCGACGGCGGCGTCAGCGCTCGTCCCCGGCGGCCTTGACCGGCGCGTCGACCGTGGCGGTGGTGCCGTCCGAGAGGGTCAGCGTGACCTTGGCGGTGCCCCCGGCCTTGAGCGCATCGGAAGGCTGCATCGCCATGACGTGCAGCCCGCCCGGCGCGAAACTCACCTGCGCATCCTTGGCGAGCGAAATGTCGCCTGCCATCGTCATCTCCATCTTGCCCGCGCTTTCGGCGTAATCGTGGATCATCGTCATCCCTGCGCCTTCGACCGCCACTTCGGTGAGGGTTACCGGCGTCTCGCCCGAGTAGGAAAGATCGAAATAGACCGCCGCCGGATTGCCCGCGACAGGAGCCATGACCACTCGGGCATTGCTGACGGTCAGGCTGCCCGCTGCCGCAGCGCTCGTCTCGCCCGCCGGGGGCGCCTCGGCCGCGTCGGAGCAGCCGGACAAAGCCATTGCGCCTGCGGACAGAACAATCGCCACAACGGCGCGTCGGATCGTGTTCACTCTGAATATCTCCCTTGTGGAATGGGCGCAAAACTAGGGCCCCGCGTCTCTTGTGCCAAGCGAAACCACACCTATATCGCGCTCACAATCGAGCCGCCAAAGCGCTCTGCCCGCTTCGGGGGAGCGCCCCTCGCGGTGTCCAACAAATGTCCTTTTGGATGGGGAAACTATGGCTAAAGTAATCGGTATCGACCTCGGCACCACCAATTCCTGCGTCGCTGTCATGGACGGCGGCAAGCCCAAGGTCATCGAAAATTCGGAAGGTGCGCGCACCACTCCCTCGATCGTCGCCTTCACCAAGGATGGCCAGCGCCTGATCGGGCAGCCGGCCAAGCGTCAGGCGGTGACCAACCCCGACAACACCCTGTTCGCGATCAAGCGCCTCATCGGTCGCCGGTTCGAAGACCCGCTGACCAAGAAGGACATGGAACTCGTCCCCTACAAGATCACCAAGGGCAAGAATGGCGATGCCTGGGTGAACGCAGGCGGCGAAGATTACAGCCCCTCGCAGATTTCCGCCTTCATCCTTCAGAAGATGAAGGAAACCGCCGAGAGCTATCTCGGCGAGACCGTGACGCAGGCCGTCATCACCGTGCCCGCCTATTTCAACGACGCCCAGCGTCAGGCGACCAAGGACGCCGGCCAGATCGCCGGCCTTGAAGTGCTGCGCATCATCAACGAGCCGACCGCAGCCGCGCTCGCCTATGGCATGGACAAGGAAGACGGCAAGACCATCGCTGTCTACGACCTTGGCGGCGGCACCTTCGACGTCTCGATCCTCGAAATCGGGGACGGCGTGTTCGAAGTGAAGTCGACCAACGGCGACACCTTCCTCGGCGGTGAAGACTTCGACAATGCGATCGTCGAGTTTCTGGCGGACTCCTTCAAGAAGAAGGAAGGTATGGACCTCAAGACCGACAAGCTTGCGCTGCAACGGCTGAAGGAAGCGGCGGAAAAGGCCAAGATCGAGCTGTCGAGCGCGGCGACCACCGAAATCAACCTGCCCTTCATCACCGCGCGTATGGAAGGCGGCAGCACCACCCCGCTGCACCTCGTGGAGACGATCACCCGCGCCGACCTCGAAAAGATGGTCGACGGGCTGATCCAGCGCACGCTCGATCCGTGCAAGAAGGCGCTCAAGGATGTCGGCATCTCCAAGGATCAGGTCGACGAGGTGATCCTCGTCGGCGGCATGACCCGCATGCCGCGCGTGCGTGAAGTCGTGGAGCAGTTCTTCGGTGCCAAGCCGCACACTGGCGTGAACCCCGATGAAGTCGTCGCCATGGGCGCGGCCATTCAGGCGGGCGTGCTGCAGGGCGACGTCAAGGACGTGCTGCTGCTCGACGTGACCCCGCTCTCGCTCGGCATCGAGACGCTGGGCGGTGTGTTCACCCGCATGATCGACCGCAATACCACCATCCCGACCAAGAAGACCCAGACCTACTCGACCGCCGAGGACAACCAGAACGCGGTGACGATCAAGGTCTATCAGGGCGAGCGCGAGATGGCCGCGGACAACAAGCTGCTCGGCAATTTCGACCTGATCGGGATTCCGCCGGCCCCGCGCGGCGTGCCGCAGATCGAAGTCACCTTCGACATCGACGCCAACGGGATCGTCTCGGTCTCGGCGCGTGACAAGGGCACCGGCAAGGAACAGACGATCAAGATCCAGGCCTCGGGCGGTCTCTCGGACGCTGACATCGACCAGATGGTCAAGGATGCCGAAAAGTTCGCCGAGGAGGACAAGAAGCGCCGGGCCGCCGCGGAAGCGCGCAACCAGGCCGACAGCCTCGTCCACGCGACCGAAAAGCAGCTCGAAGAGCATGGCTCCAAGATCGACGCTGCCACCAAGACCGAGGTCGAGGAAGCCATCGCGGCGGTCAAGACCGCGCTCGAAGGCGGCGATGCCGATGACATCGGCGCCAAGGCGCAGGCGCTGACCCAGTCCGCAATGAAGATGGGTCAGCAGATCTACGAAGCCCAGCAGGCCGCCGGGCCCGAAGGCGAAGCGGCTGCTGGCGAAGCGGCCCCTGAAGAAGAAGTCGTCGACGCCGAATTCTCCGAGGTCGACGAAGACAAGAAGGGCTGAGGCCTCGATGCAATCCAATCCGTAGCCGATGCGTTCCGGCGCGTCGGCTGCGGTTGGCCACGGGGATTAGGTCAAAGACATGTCCAGCGCCCAGCTCGATTACTACGCCACGCTCGAGTGCAGTCGCGACGCCGATGGCGCGACACTCAAGAGCGCCTATCGCAAGCTCGCCATGAAGTATCACCCGGACCGCAATCCGGGCGATGCGACCTGCGAGGCCAAGTTCAAGGCGATCAACGAGGCCTATGACTGCCTCAAGGACCCGCAAAAGCGCGCGGCCTACGATCGCTACGGCCACGAGGCTTTCACCCAAGGCATGAACGGCGGCGGGGGCGGTGGCCCCTTTGGCGGCGGTCGCGGGCCCGACGGCTTTGCCGACATCGGCGACATTTTCGAAACGATCTTCGGCGGCGCCTTCGGTGGCGGGGGCGGTCAGCGCACCCAGACCCGCAGAGGTGCCGATCTGCGCTACGACATGCAGGTCACGCTCGAGGAGGCCTTCCACGGCAAGTCGACCGAGATCGAGATCGAAGTCTCGCAATCCTGCGACACGTGTGACGGCACCGGCGCGACGCCGGGCACCTCCGAACGCCAGTGCAACCTGTGCCACGGCATGGGCAGCGTGCGCGCCAAGCAGGGCCTGTTCGTGATCGAACGCCCGTGTCCGACCTGCTCGGGCCGCGGTACAGTGATCGAAAACCCCTGCCGTGATTGCCGCGGCGAGGGTCGCGTCGACAAGGCGCAGACGCTTAAGGTGGATATTCCCGCGGGCGTCGACACCGGCACCCGCATCCGCCTGTCCGGTAAGGGCGAGGCCGGCCAGCGCGGCGCGCCGGCGGGCGATCTTTATATCTTTCTCCACGTAAAGCCCCACTCGCTGTTCGAGCGCGAAGGCACGACATTGCTGACCCGTGTGCCGGTGAGCTTTACCACGGCCGCGCTGGGTGGCTGTGTCGAGATTCCCGACCTCGATGGCTCTACCAACCGGCTCGAAATTCCGGCCGGCATCCAGTCGGGCAAGCAGTTGCGTGTGCGCGGCGCGGGGATGCCGGTGCTGCAAGGGCGTGGGAGGGGCGATCTGGTGGCGGAAATCGTGGTCGAAACCCCCACCAAGCTCAGCCGCCGCCAGAAGGAAATCCTCGAGGAATTCAAGGCGACCGAAACCGGCGACGAATGCCCCGAAAGCCGCGGCTTCTTCGACAAGCTGAAAGACGCCTTCGGGGGCTGAGGCACGCGCGATGCTGCCCTCGCTCCTGATCGTCGACGATTTCCTGAAAGACCCCTGGGCCGCGCGCCGGGCTGCCTTGGCGCTCGACTATGATCCGGCGCGCCAGCATGGCAATTTTCCGGGGCTCAATTCCTCGACAGCGCTCGACACCGGCGGCGTGGACGAGGCGGTTTCGCGGCTACTTGGGCTGAGGCTTGGCCCCGCTCCGGGCACCCAGCACGGCCATTGTCGCGTCACCCGCAAGGCCGACAAGGGCAGGAGCGGGGTGCATATCGACCCGGCGGCTTATAGCGGCATTCTTTACCTCTCGCGCTCCGAGGACTGCGCCCGACCTGACGCGGGCGGCACCGATTTCTTCCGCCACCGCCGCACCGGACTTGAAGCCGTGCCGCAGGACCCTGCGAAGATCGCGGCATCGGGCTACGGCGACATCAATGCACTGGTGGAGGACGTGGTCAACAAGGACACCTCCACCCCCGCTAGGTGGGAGCGCACTCTGCGCATTCCTGCCCGCTTCAACCGGCTGCTGCTATTCTCGCCCTGGCAATTCCACAACGCCGCGCCCGGTTTCGGCTCCACGCCGGAGGATGCGCGGCTCGTGATGCTGCTGTTCTTCGCGCCCCGGACGTAGCGGCGCGCGTCTAGCCCATCCGCGCGCGCACCTCCATGCGCACCTGATCAACAAGCCCGCGCTGGCAGCGCCCGGCAATTTCCTCTTCTTCGAGGATCGCGAGAAACACCGCGCGCTTTCCGGCAGCGATAGTTTCTCCACGAAGCCCCGTCGGCACGGTCGAGGTGACCAGATCGATCATCCGCTCCGCCCCGTGGAGACGGCCCCACAGGTAATCGTTCTCGCGGTAATCGCGGCTGAAAAACGCACCGAAATTGTAGAACTCGATCCCGCGCAAGGTCGCCGCGGTCCCGCCCTCGCGGATGCTGAGAGCATCGTCGGGCGAGATGCGGTCGATCTTGACCGGGTTGAACTCATCCAGCCCCTCGCGCCGCGACAGGGGGAGGGTGGCAACGTCGTAGAAGGGAAAGCCGAGATAGGTCAGCAGCATCCGGCGCTTGAGATCCTTCGGCATATCCTCCAGCGCGTCGATCAGCAGCTCTTCGGCAGCCAAATCGGTGGCCGGGAGCAGACGCTCGGCAGCGAGGAAATCGAGCAGCGCGCCAGGATGTTTCGCCGCGTCCACCGCCAATTCGCGAAAGGTGGGGGAATGCAGCACATCCTCGTCAGCGCGGTTGTAGAGCAAGAGGATTTCGTAGATCCGCTCACGCGCACGGTCGAGCGCATCCTCGGAAATCGAAGGATCGACCTGCCAGTCGCGCGCCAGCTTGCGAGCGAGCAATTGGAGGCGGCGAATGCGGAAGCCGATGTCGTGGGCGCGGAAGAACGCAATCGCAGCCGCGGTCGCGCCGCCTTGCGCATCGGTGAGCTGCTCCAGCCCGCGCGCCTCAAGCTCGCAGCGCAGTGCGCGGACCAGCGGCACCGGATCGCCGCGTGACGATCCGGCGGCCTTCAGCGTCAACCGCGCCAGCTGGTCGAGGATCGCATCGAACTTGGTCAGCGCATAGGCACCGAAGGCATAGCCCGCCCGCTCGGCGGCAGCCTGCTGCGCCTTCGCGCGCCACCCGGCAAGCCGTTTGGGTGTGGGCCGGTCAAGCAGGAAGGTGAAGCCGAACAGCTTTTCGACCGCCCGGTCGATATCGCTCTGCAAGTCCATCACGATCCGCTTGAGCCGCGCCGCATCGCGCGATTGCTGCGCGATCCGCTCCAGATCGTCACGGATCGGCTGTTCGCGCGGGATGGTGGAGAGCGAACCGAAGATCGCACCGAAAAAGCCGACTGCGCGGGTGCGGGTGCCCGGCGCAGGGCCTGCGCCATCGGGGCGCGGGTCGAGATAGACGAAACGCCGGTCGACCTCGCGCTGGGCCGGGCGGCCGTACAGGGCGGACAAAGCCGCGCCGAAGGGCGCGTTGACCAGCACCGCTCCGTCGATCAGCGCAGCCTCGTCCACCGTGCCGCGCGCGACATGGGCGGGCATGATCCGCGACAGAAAGGCGCCGCGTCCCGCCCAGTGATGGCCCTCGGCCGCTGCCAGCGCGTCGATCTCGGCCAAGGTAAGCGGCGGGAAGGCACCCGGAAAGCTCGCCGTTGCCCGTGCGGCCAGCACCAGTTCGAGCGGGTCGGCGAGCCCCCGCGCGCCGGTCTCGCCCACCCGCGCGCGGAAGGTGATCGGCAGGCGATGCTCGGTCTCGTCGACCTGCGGCGGGGAATTGAGCCGCAAGGTTTCGGGGTGGCCGCGAAAATCGGTGGCGGTGACGACCAGATCGACCGGATAGCCCGACGGCAGCAAGGGCACCCCGTCGCCTTCCTCGGCCATCTTGCAGAATGCCTCATAGAGCATGGCCGAAAAGCGCGCGCCGGAGAAGGGCGGCTCGAACCAGCGGCCGCGCACCAGTCGCGAAACCTTGGCCCGCACCTCGGCGCGGGTTTCGGGCGAGACCGTGGCACTCACCGCGTTGCCGGGACGGCTCAGGAACCATTCGGCGATCGGCTGCGCCCATAGCTTGCCATAGCGCCAGCCCGGCGCGGCATCGGGATCGGTAAGCTCGCTGACATCGGCATTGGCGAGCCACAGGTCGGTGAGCGGTTCGAGCGAATGGCCGGCGTGCAGCGCTTGGGCGAGGAACACCGCGTTGATCCCCCCGGCGCTCGCCCCCGTGAGAATATCGGGCAGCACGCGCAAGCGCAGCCCCGCCTCGCGCTCCAGCTCCCCGAGGAAATCGCGGTAGGCCGCCGCAACGCCATCCAGCGGCACCGCTGCGGGATGGTGGAAGGCGCGGCTGGCACGGGCAAGGTGCCACACTTCCTTGGTGATGCCGTGCATATAGACCGCAAGGCTGACGCCGCCGTAGCAGACAAGGGCAAGGCGCAGTTCCTTATGTCGCATGCGAATTGTCTAGCGGGCAAAGCCTGCGCAATGCAATTGCGTTCGTCATCTGTTCTCGATAAGGGGTTCGGCTATGGCCAAGACGAAACGCCGTTACGTTTGTCAGGAATGCGGCAGCGTCTCGCACCGCTGGCAGGGGCAATGCGCCGATTGCGCGCAGTGGAACACGCTGATCGAAGACGTTCCGGCGACGGTCTTCTCGCAAAAGCACGATCTGTCGAGCGGCGGGCGGGCGGTCGCGTTCGAGCCGCTGAATGCGCCGACGCAACTTCCGGTGAGAAAGTCCACCGGCCTTGCCGAATTCGACCGCGCCTTGGGCGGCGGGCTCGTGCCGGGGAGCGCGGTGCTGCTGGGCGGCGATCCGGGCATCGGCAAATCCACCTTGTTGCTCCAGACCGCAGCGACCATCGCGCGGGGCGGCAATGATGTGGTCTATGTCAGCGGAGAGGAGGCTGCGGGGCAAGTGCGCCTGCGCGCAAGCCGGATGGGGGTGGCCGATGCGCCGATCCGCCTCGCCTCGGAAACCTCGGTGCGCGATATTCTGACGACGCTGGGGCAGGGCGATCCGCCCGCGTTGCTGGTGATCGATTCGATCCAGACCATGCATTCCGACACCATCGAAGGTGCCCCCGGCACCGTCAGCCAGGTCCGCGGCTGCGCGCTCGAACTGATCCGCTATGCCAAGGAAAGCGGCTGCGCGCTGGTGCTGGTCGGCCATGTCACCAAGGACGGCACGATCGCGGGCCCGCGCGTACTGGAGCACATGGTCGATGTGGTGATGAGCTTCGAAGGCGAGCGCAGTCACCAGTACCGCATCCTGCGCGCGCTCAAGAACCGTTTCGGCGCGGTGGACGAGATCGGGGTTTTCGCCATGGCGACCGAGGGGCTGGAGGAAGTCGCCAACCCTTCGCTGCTGTTCCTGTCGGGGCGCGACACGCCGCTGGCGGGCAGCGCTGTGTTTCCGGCGCTGGAGGGCACCCGCCCCGTGCTGGTCGAAATTCAGGCGCTGATCGTGCGGCTGCAATCGGGCGCGACCCCGCGCCGGGCGGTGGTGGGATGGGACAGCGGGCGGCTCGCCATGCTGCTTGCGGTTCTCGAATCGCGCTGCGGGCTGAATTTTTCCTCGGCGGAAGTCTATCTCAACATCGCCGGCGGCTACCGCCTGACCGATCCGGCGGCCGATCTCGCGGTCGCGGCAGCGCTGGTCTCGGCGCTGGCGGACCGCCCGCTGCCCGACAAGGCGGCATGGTTCGGGGAGATCAGCCTCGCGGGCGAAATCCGCCCGGTCGCCCACGCGCCGCTGCGCCTGCGAGAGGCTGCCAAACTCGGCTTTTCGCGGTGCTACGGCCCGGCGGGTGCGGCCTCGGGCGACAGGTCGGCCGATTACCGCGGGCTCGCTGCGCTTGCGAACGTCGTTGACCACGTGATGGGCAGCGCATAGACCTCGCGTCCCATGGACGGTCTCGACTTTATCATTGCCATTATCGTCGGCGTTGCCGCGATCGGCGGGTTCATGCGCGGCTTGGTGCAGGAGGTGCTGAGCCTTGCCGCCTGGGTCATGGCGGCCTTTGCGGTGCATTTCATGCACCCAGCGCTGACACAGGGATTGCGCACGTTCTATCCGGTCGAACCGGCGGATTCGCTGCTTGCCTTCGTGCTGCTGCTGCTGATCCCCTATGCGGCGATGAAGGTCATCATCGGCACCGCCAGCGGCCCTTCGGACGGGGCCGTGCTGGGGCCGGTCGACCGGGTGCTGGGCTTCGGCTTCGGCGCGGTCAAGGGCGTACTGATCGCGGTCTTCGCCTTTGCCCTGCTGGTGACCGGCTTCGATGACAGCTGGGGCTACAAGGGCCGCCCGCAATGGATCACGCAGGCGCGCACCTACGACGCCGCCGATCGCTTCTCGCGCCAATTGCTGCCCGCCATCGCCCAGCGGCGCGAACGGCTGCGCAGCGAATCCGAACAGCGAGATGCCGCCGCAGCGAGGGCGGGGCGCCTCGTCAAGTGAGCGCGCGCGTCTCGACGAAGCTCTATTCGCCCGAACTTCTCGGCCTTGCCACCGGTCTCGCCGCCTTCCCCCTGACAGACGATCTGCCGCTGCGCGCCGAGGAGCGTTCGCGCACCTGCGGCAGCGTGATTGTGTTGGGACTGGCGCTGGATGATGCGGGATGCGTCTCTGCGGTCGGCATGAACATCAGCGCCTGCGCGATCGGACAGGCCTCCGCCGCAGTGCTGGCGCAGGGAATTACGGGCTCCAATCCGGGGCATGTCCGCCTGACCGCCACGGCGATCGAGCGCTGGCTTGCGGGCGAGGGGGAATTGCCGCGTTGGTCAGGCATCGCCGCGCTCGCCCCTGCACGCGACCACCCGGGCCGCCACGGCGCATTGCTCTTGCCGTGGAAGGCCGCCAGCGCGGCGCTTTCGCAAGCCGCCGCCTGACGCTAGGGACAAAGGGCACAAGCAATCCGCCCGCACGGGCCAAGGGGATGGTGAGACATGGGTGAGGCGCAGGCGCTCGCAGACCGCGAGCCGTCCGAGAAGGAAATCCGCCTGGTGATCGGTGCCTCGAGCGCGGGCACGATCTTCGAATGGTATGATTTCTTCATCTACGGCACGCTCGCCTATATCCTCAAGGACGCGTTCTACGCGACCGACAACGAAACGCTTGGCCTGCTGCTGGTGTGGTCGACCTTCGCGGTGGGATTCGCCTTTCGCCCGCTGGGCGCGGTGCTGTTCGGCTTTCTGGGGGACAGGCTGGGGCGGAAATATACGTTCCTGGTCACCGTGACGCTGATGGGAATCGCGACCGCCGGGGTGGGTCTGATCCCGACGGTCGACACCATCGGCATGGCCGCGCCGATCATCGTCATCCTGCTGCGCGTCATTCAGGGCCTTGCGCTGGGCGGTGAATATGGCGGCGCGGCGATCTATGTCGCCGAACACGCCCCGCCCGAAAAGCGCGGCTATTACACCAGCTTCATTCAGGCGAGTGTGGCGGGGGGCTTCGTGCTCTCGATCATCGTGGTGCTCGCCTGCCGCGCGCTGATCCCGGCAGACGCCTTTGCCGCTTGGGGCTGGCGCGTGCCCTTCCTGCTGTCGATTGCGCTGCTGGCCATTTCCCTCTGGATGCGCCTCAAGCTGTCCGAAAGCCCGGTGTTTCAGGCGATGAAGGCGGCGGGCGAGACCAGCGGCAACCCCTTCGTGGAAAGCCTGACCTACCCCGGCAATCCCAAGCGGTTGTTCGTCGCGCTGTTCGGGATCACTGGTATCCTGACGACGATCTGGTACACCGGCTTCTTCTCGGCGATGAGCTTCCTGCGCGGGCCTATGCATGTCGCCGATCTGACGGTGGAGCTGGTGCTGCTCGTCTCCGGCCTGATCGTGATGAGCTTCTACGTGATCATTGGCAAATGGTCCGACCGGGTCGGGCGCAAGCTGCCGATCATCATCGGTTCGGCGCTGACGCTGGCGCTGCTGTTCCCGCTGTTTTGGCTGATGGGGAGCTTCGCCAACCCCGCGCTGGCCGACGCTGCGGAGCGCAATCCCGTCGTCGTCAGCGGCCCTGCGTGCGAGACCGATCCCTTCGCCGAGATGTTCCAGCGCGACCAGACCGATTGCGGCAAGGTGCTCGAAACGCTGACCGCATCGGGGGTCGCCTATACCCTGACGGCGGGCGAGACGGTGAGCATCACGGTCGGCGGCAATCCGGTGGCGGTCGATCCGGCATGGTTCGCCGACGGGGCTGCGCGCAAGGCGGGGCTTCAGGCGGCGCTGGGTCAGTATGGCTTCGATTTCAGCAAGCAGCAGCCGCCTGCCGCCAACGTGATCGGCATCGTCGCGGTGCTGCTGGCGCTGGGGATGCTTTCGGCGCTGACCTATGGTTCGGTCGCGGCGCTGCTTTCCGAGATGTTCCCGCCGCGCATCCGCTATTCCTCGATGTCGATCCCCTATCACATCGGAGCGGGCTATCTCGGCGGGTTCCTGCCGCTGATCGCAGGCGTGATCGTGGCGCGCACCGGGGATATCTACGCGGGCCTGTGGTACACTTGGGTCGTGGTCGCCTTCGGGCTGCTGGTGGCCTGGTGGGGCATCCCCGGCGGCCCGCCGCGCGATTTCGCCGACGAATCCGGTGACAAGGCATGAGGCAGACGCGAACCGCCTTTTGCCTCGCCATCGCGCTTGCCGCCGTGCTGGCACCGGCCAGCCTTGTCGCCCAGCAAGCGTCGCCGCCGCCGCCGATCTATCGGCCTCCGCCTGTCGCCTTGGCGCTGCACAAGGCCCATTGCGGCCCCGAGGCGATTGCGCTGCCTGACCGGGGAATCGGCATCGACCGTGTCGCCTTCACCGCCGAGGCGGGGCAGCCCGTCCGGCTGATCCTCTGTCTCGACGACCCTGCAATCGCCGAGGCAATTCCGGTCAACACGGTGGAACGCGCGCTGGCGTTCCTCGCCTATCGTCCGTTCGCGCCGTTCTGGCCCGCCGCCGAAGCGCGCTGGGGCGATGATCTGTCGATCCTGCGCGACGAGGTGCGCCGCACGCCGCTGTCACAGGCGCTGGCGGATTATACCTATGCACCGCAGATGTCTTCGCGTGCCGCGCGCGCCATGGCCACCTCGCGCACCGCAGCCAATGCCGGGGACTATCAATACGCACGCGACGTAATCCTCGCCGATCTTGCGCGGCTTGATGCGGCGCGGCGCAAGGCACCCGACCGCTTCGACGGCGATTTCGAGATGTCGCTGATGCTCTCGCGCGTCGCCTTTCTCGATGCCCTGCGCGATGGGCCCTCGGCAGGCGCGGATTCCTTGCGCGATCTGATCGCGCGTTATCCGATCGCGGAGGAATATCTCCCGAATTCGCTCACCAACCATGCCGCCTTTCTGGCCGAAGCCGGGCGCGGGGAGGAAGCGCTGGAGGTGCTGACGCCGCTGCTCAAGGAATGGCAACGCGGTGATACGGATGCGGATTTTTACCAGATTCCCGGCAGCATCCGCGAATTCAGCTGGATCATGGCCTGCGCCCTTCACCACACCGCCTCACCCGAGGCTGCCGCGCCTTTCGTGCGGCTTGTCCATTCGCGGCGCCGTCAGCCGGTCGATCCCTATGTCGTTTGGACACGCAGCAACGGCGAGATCCGCCTGCGCATGACCAAGTGCATGGGCGACGAGGCAGGTTTCGCCGAGGCGGTGCGGCAAGACCCGCCGGGCATCCTGTCGAGCGCGTGGCTCGAATTGCAGGACGATAGCCGGGCGATGGTCGGCACCGGCGTGTTCGACCTTGAGACCCGCAGGCGGCTCGCGGCAGAGGTCGGCGGCGACTATCGCCCGCTGCCCGAACGCTACCGCCCCGCGCTGAGGGGCTGGATGGGCGATGCGGCGGAAGTATCGCCGCGTGACTGACCTTACTCCTCCCCCGGCCACCCTGCGCCTGACGCCCGATCTGGACGCGCTGGCGGCCAACTGGCGCGCGCTCGATGCGCTGTCGGGCCCGGCGCGGGCCGGTGCGGCGGTCAAGGCGGATGCCTATGGGCTTGGCGTCGACGCCTGCGTGCCGGTGCTGCGCGATGCCGGGTGCGAGGCCTTCTTCGTCGCGCACTGGAGCGAGGTCGCGGGTGTCATTCGCCATGTTCCGGGCGCGCAGGTGTCTGTGCTGCACGGGGTGCTCTCCGATGCCGAATGCGCTTATGCCCGCGCGAGCGGGGCGGTTCCGGTGATCAACTCGCTCGAACAGGCCGAACGCTGGACGGCAAGCGGGGGCGGGCCCTGCCACCTGATGGTCGATACCGGGATCAACCGCCTCGGCATCGCGCCTGCCGAAGCCAGCGACCCTCGCATCGCCGCGCTCGAGATTGACGTGCTGATGAGCCACCTCGCCAGCGCGGACGAGCGCACGGCGATGAACCGAATGCAGGCCGAATTGCTGCGCGAAGCGGCAGACGCCATCCCTCACCGGCGGCTCAGCCTCGCCAACAGCGCGGGGATTGGCCTCGGCGCGGATTTCGCCTTCGATCTCACGCGCCCGGGCATCGCACTCTATGGCGGCGTCCCTCGCGAGGAGCTTGCCGGGCACATCCGTCCGGTCGCGCGCTTCGAGGCGCAGGTGCTGCAATGCCGCCAGATCGCGCCGGGCGAGGGCGTGGGCTACAACGCGACCTTCATCGCTAACACCCACATGCGCGTCGGCACGGTATCGATCGGCTATGCCGATGGCTTCCTGCGCGCGCGCGGCCCCGGCAATGCGCTCTTGCACAACGGGCGGCGGCTGCCGATCCTCGGCAAGGTGTCGATGGACATGGTGGTGATCGACCTCACCGCCGCACCCGATTGCCGGGCCGGGGAATGGGTCGAGGTGCCTTGGGACGTCACCGATGCTGCGCAGCAAAACGGCCTGTCGCCTTACGAAATGCTGACGGTGATCGGGCAAAGATTGCGTCCGCGTTAACTGCCGGAAGCGGTTCTTATTGCACTGCAACTATTGCAGGTGCTAAGACCGGTCACATCGGGATCAGTCACGGGAACGCGCACATAATGGTTGGCAGGGCGAAAGCGGCATCGGGCGAAGCGGGCGATGCCATCACCATCAAGAAATACGCCAACCGGCGGCTCTACAACACCGCCTCATCCAGCTACATCACGCTGGAAGACCTTGCGAAAATGGTGCGCGAGAATGTCGAGTTCCAGGTGCTCGACGCCAAGACCGGGGATGATATCACTCACCAAATCCTGACCCAGATCATCATGGACGAGGAAGCCAGCGGCGGACAGCAGATGCTCCCTGTCAGCTTCCTGCGTCAGTTGATCGGGATGTACGGCAATTCGATGCAGGCGATGATGCCGTCCTACCTCGAAGCCAGCATGACCAATTTCCGCGAGAACCAGTCGAAGATCCGCGAGGCTTTCGAAAAGGGCATCAGCGCGACGCCCTTTGCCGCGCTGCACGAAACCAACATGGCGATGATGCGCGCCGCGGCCGATGTGTTCATGCCCGGCATGGGCAAGGCGAAGGACAAGCCAAAGCCGTCCGCCGCCGAAGCGCCCGATGAAATCGCCGCGCTGCGCGAACAGATGGCAGCGATGCAAAAGAAGCTGGACGAACTCGGCAAATAGCCCGAAGGGCGCGGGCCGAATTCCAACTCCACTCAGAAAGCCCCGACGTGTCTCAGATCCGCCACGCGCTCACCGTCAAGCGCGAAGACGATTTTGCCAAGTGGTATCAGGAGGTGATCTCCGCCGCCGACCTCGCCGAGGAATCGGGCGTGCGCGGCTGCATGGTGATCAAGCCGTGGGGCTACGGCATCTGGGAGCGCATTCAGCGCCTGATGGACGACCGGATCAAGGCGGCGGGCGTGCAGAACTGCTACTTCCCGCTGTTCATCCCGCTCGCCAATTTCACCCGCGAGGCCGAGCATGTCGAAGGCTTCGCCAAGGAGATGGCGGTCGTCACTCATCACCGCCTGATTGCCGATGGCAAGGGCGGGCTGATCCCTGATCCCGAAGCCAAGCTCGAAGAGCCGCTGGTGGTGCGCCCGACCTCCGAGACGATCATCGGCGATGCGATGGCGCGCTGGGTGCAATCGTGGCGCGATTTGCCGCTGCTCACCAACCAGTGGGCCAACGTCGTGCGCTGGGAAATGCGCACGCGGATGTTCCTGCGCACCAGCGAGTTCCTCTGGCAGGAAGGCCACACCGCGCACGAGAACCGCGAACAGGCGCTCGAGGAAACGCACCGCGCGCTCGAAATGTATCGCGCCTGTGCCGAGGATGATCTCGCGCTCCCCGTGATCGCGGGCGAGAAGCCCGAGAACGAGCGTTTCCCCGGCGCGGTCGAGACCTGGTCGATCGAGGCGATGATGCAGGACGGCAAGGCGCTTCAGGCGGGCACCTCGCACTATCTCGGCACCAACTTCGCTCATGCGGCCGGCATCCAGTTTCAGGACCGCGAGGGCGGCCAGCAATATTGCCACACCACCAGCTGGGGCGTGTCGACGCGGCTGATCGGCGGGGTGATTATGACCCACGGCGATGACGACGGGCTGCGCGTCCCGCCCGCGATCGCGCCGCACCAGATCGTCATCATCCCGATGCTGCGCGAAGCGCCCGAGGATGCCGAGCTGATTGCCTATTGCGCCGAGCTGCGCGTGGCGCTGGCCGGGCAGACCGCGCTGGGCGAGCGGCTGCGCGTGCTGCTCGACACCAAGCCCGGCAAGTCCGCTGCCAAGCGCTGGGACTGGGTGAGGAAGGGCGCGCCGATCATCATCGAGGTCGGCCCGCGCGACATGGCCGAAGGCAAGATCGCCCTCCTGCGCCGCGACAAGCTGTGGAATGCCGAGAATGGCAAGCCCGCCTTCACCTATCCGCTCCAGAGCGATTTCGTCGCGCTGGCCGGCGGTTTGGTCGAGGAAATCCAGAAGGGTCTCTACGAGGAGGCCCGCGCCAGGCGCGATGCCAACATCACGCGCGGTGTCGCCGATTGGCAGGCGGTGGTCGATCACTTCGAGAAGGGCGGGAAGTATCCCGGCTGGGTCGAAGTCGAGTGGGCCAAGCCCACCGGCGCGGCGCTCGATGCGGTGGTCGAGAAGCTGAAGTCGGTGAAGCTCACCATCCGCAACGTGCCGCGCGACGGCGATGCGGCGAGCGGCACCTGCATCTTCACGGGAGAGCTGGCGGCCGAACGCATTCTGGTGGCGCGGGCCTATTGAAGTACAAGCGAGCCCCAGCGCAGGCGGGGGCCTCGGGCCGGCATTCTGCATTATCGCCTGAGGTCCCCGCCTGCGCGGGGACTCACCATACTTGTGTTGCGGTCAACTTCCGGCAAGAACAGGGCGCATGATCAAACGCGCCCTTCTGCTTGCCGCCATCGCGGCCGCACCGCTCGCTGCCCAGACCCACCCCGCCGAACAGGTCGCCGAGGAACGCCTCAAGGGCGATGTCGAAACGCTGGTCGGTTTCGGCACGCGCCACACGCTGTCGGTGCAGGATAATCCCGAGCGCGGTATCGGCGCGGCGGTCGATTGGGGGCTGGCGGAATTCAAGCGCATCGGCGCAAAGTGCGGCGGATGTCTTGAGGTTCTGCCGGTCGGTGAAGTCGTACCTGCCGATGGCCGCCGCATCCCCGCCGATACCCTGATCCGCAACGCGGTCGCGATCCAGCGCGGCACCGAGCGGCCGAACGAGGTCGTGATCGTGCAGGGCCATATCGACAGCCGCGTCAGCGACGTGATGGACGCGGTTTTGGATGCGCCGGGTGCCAATGACGATGGCTCGGGGACCGCGCTGGTGCTCGAAGCGGCGCGGGTGCTGAGCGGCACGAAATATCCGACCACCATCATTTACGCCCTGCTCTCGGGCGAGGAGCAGGGCCTCTACGGCGGGCGCATCCTGGCCGACTGGGCCGAAGCACAAGGCTTCACCGTCAAGGCCGTGCTCAACAACGACATCGTCGGCAATTCCTGCGGCAAGGATGGCTATTGCGAGCCGAAGGTGGTGCGCGTCTTCTCCGAAGGCCCGCGCGCCGACCTCACCGATGCCTTGCGCGCGGCGCAGACCCGCTTCGGAGGCGAGAACGACACCCCCTCGCGCAACCTGTCGCGCTGGGTGGCGGGGCTGGCCGAGAAGCACGCGGGCGAAATGCAGGTTCGCCAGATCTGGCGAACCGACCGCATGGGCCGCGGCGGTGATCAGGTGCCGTTCTTGCAGAAGGGCTACCCCGCGATCCGCTTTTCCGTCGGGGTTGAGGATTACGACCACCAGCATCAAGACCTGCGCACCGAAGACGGGGTGTTCTACGGCGACACCATCGACGAGATGGACTTCGCCTATCTCGCCGGGGTGACGAAGCTGAACGTGCGCGCGCTCGATGCGCTGGCCCGGGCTCCGATGCCGCCGGCACTGACTATCGATGGGGCAGTAAAAACTTATACTGATCTCACTTGGACGCCAGTCGATGGCGCCCATGACTACATAATATTCTCTCGGGAAACCTTTGAACCGTTTTGGCATCTATCGAATGCGATATCAGGAACTTTGCAGAATGGCGGCAAGGTCACTTCTCATAGCGAGGGAGATAAGCCAGACGGTATGATTGCTGTGTTCGAAAATGGACTATTCAAGATTCGCCTTGTTGGTGTTCGTGCAGATGACTCGCTTTTTGGTGTGGCAAGCTGTGTTGGCGACCTTGTTTGCTCCCCAGTCTCCAGTGCCGTACCTGGCGGGGCGTTCGAGCCGGTGGGGAAAGAATAACACCAATCCCGTTCGTGCTGAGCCTGTCGAAGCACTGCCTTTTCTTCTGGATCTCTCGACAAGTGAAAGACAGCCCTTCGACAAGCTCAGGGCGAACGGGTAGAGGGTAGGACTATGCCCAAACCTCCCAAACTCCCGCAAGGAATGCCGACCGCCAAACAGGTGCTCGATTTCATCCAGTCCTCCGACATTCCTGCCGGCAAGCGCGAGATCGCCAAGGCCTTCGGGCTGAAGGGGCAGGAGAAGATCAAGCTCAAGGCCCTGCTCAAGGACATGGCGGAAGACGGGCTGATCGACGGCAGGAAAAGCGCCTTCCACCGCATGGGCGGGGTGCCCAAGGTGACGACGCTGAAGATCGTCGCGATCGAGGACGGCGATCTCATTGCCGAGCCCGACAACTGGGACCCCGAAGCCCCCGGCAAGCCTCCGCGGCTCACCATCCGCGAACCGCGCGTGAAGCCGGGCATGAAGCGCCCGCCCGCCTTGAAGCGTGGCGACCGTGTTCTGGCGCGGACCGAAGAACACGAAGATGGCTGGCGCGCCCATGTGATGAAGAAGCTGCCCTCGCGCACCGAGGGTCTGATGGGCGTGGTCGAGATCGACAAGGCGGGCAAGGCGTGGCTCGCCCCGGTGGACAAGCGCGTGCGCCAGTCCGCCCCGATTGCCGATGTGGGCGAGGCCGAAGCGGGCCAGCTGGTGATCGCCGAGCGCGTCGGTCGGTCCGATCGTGCGGGCGTCAAGGTGGTCGAAGTGATCGGCGATCCGCTCGCGCCGCGTTCTTTCAGCATGATCGCGATTGCCAAGCACGGCATCCCGCATATCTTCCCCGATGAGGTGCTGGAAGAAGCCCCGCGTGCGGCCAAGCTGAAACTGTCCGACAAGGCGCGCGAAGACCTGCGGCATCTCCCCATCGTCGCGATCGACCCCGCCGACGCGCGCGATCACGATGATGCTATCTGGGCCGAGCCGGACGGGCAGGGCGGCTACAACGCGCTTGTCGCCATCGCTGACGTAAGCTTCTATGTCCGCCCCGGCTCCGCGCTCGACCGCGAGGCGAGGAAGCGCGGCAATTCGGTCTATTTCCCCGACCGCGTGGTGCCGATGCTGCCCGAGGTGCTCTCTGCCGACGTCTGTTCGCTCAAGGAGGGCGAGGACCGCGCGGCTATGGCCTGTCACCTCCACATCAATGCCGACGGCAAAGTCTCGAGCTTCCGCTTCACCCGCGCACTGGTGCGGATCGCGCACAACATCGCCTATGAGGACGCGCAGAAGGCGGTGGATAGCGGCAGCCCGCCGGAATACCTCGCCAATCTCTGGGCCGCATGGAAGGCGCTCGCCGCCGCACGCGACGCCCGCGATCCGCTCGAACTCGAACTGCCCGAACGTCGTGTCGTGCTTGATGAGCAGGGACGCATCGCCGAAATCGCGATCCGCGAACGCCTCGATGCACACCGCGTCGTCGAGGATTTCATGATTGCGGCCAACGTTGCGGCGGCCAAGGCGCTGGAGGCCAAGACCGCGCCGGTCGTCTACCGAATCCATGAACCGCCGAGCCGCGAGAAGCTGATCGCGCTGCGCGATTACCTTGCGACGATGGGCAAGAAGCTCAGCTTAGGGCAGGTGGTGACGCCGGGCCTGTTCAATCGGATGCTCAAGGACATTGCCGACGAGGCCGAAAAGGCGCTGGTGATGGAGGCGGTGCTGCGCAGCCAGACGCAGGCCTATTACGGCCCCGCCAATGCCGGGCACTTCGGGCTGTCATTGGGCAGCTACGCCCACTTCACCTCGCCGATCCGCCGCTACTCCGACCTCTTGGTCCACCGCGCGCTGGTCGATGCCTACAAGCTGGAGCAGCCCGCCCCGCCGGGCTCGATCCCCGCCACCAGCGGCCTGTCCGACCGCGACCGCGCCAGCCTGCAGCAGATCTCCGATGCGATCAGCCAGACCGAGCGTCGCGCGATGGAGGCCGAGCGCGATACCATCGACCGCTATGTCGCGGCGTGGCTGTCAGCACGGGTGGGCGAGGTGTTCGACACCCGCATCACCGGAGTGCAGGCCTTTGGCTTCTTCGCGACCATCGTCGGGCTTGGCGGTGACGGCCTCGTGCCGATCTCGACGCTGGGCGGAGAATATTTCCGGCATGACGAGGCCGCGCAGGCGCTGGTGGGCACCGACAGCGGCACCACCTTCGCCAGCGGCGACCGGCTCAGGCTGAAGCTGGCCGAGGCCAACCCGCTCACCGGCGCGCTGAAGTTCGTGCTTCCCGATGCCGATGCGCGCGCGATCGAACCGCGCGGCGCCCGTCCCGACGATCGAAAGGGCGGGGCGGGACGCGGGCCGAAGAAGGCGGGCAAGTTCACCGTGGGCAAGCGCGGGCGTCCGGGCAATATCCGTCACCAGGGACGCCGGAAATAGCGCCGCGTCAGTGTTCGCTTTTGGTTTCGTCGTAATCGGCGGGGATGATGTAGAGCGGGCAGGGCAGGCTCCCGGCGGCGGCGGAGAAATGCGTCACCAGCGGGCCGGGCGCGGCGTCCTTCGCAGCGCCCAATACCAGCGCGGCGACTTCGGGATGGTCGGCGAGAAATTCGGTGACGATCTTCTGGCCCTGCCCGATCTTGACCGAGATGGTCGGCATGATCCCGCTTTCGGCGAGCAGATTGCCGGCCACGCCATGCGCCAGCATCTCGGCCCGATCGCGGGCTTCCTCCTCGATGGTGGCCTGCACCGCACCGAAGGCGGAAAAGTTCTGCTGCGGCACCAGCGCGAGCAGATGCACCGCGCCGCCCACCGCGACGGCCCGGCGCGCGGCATAGCGCAGCGCGGCGGTTGCCTCTTCGCTCTCGTCGATGATGACCAGGAATGTGCGCATATTGTCGGGCCCCGTTGGGCTGCGAGGTATCAATGCATTCGTATGGATTGGCAAGCCTCGCACGCGGATTGGCCATTCCGGGTCTTGCCCGACGCTAGGGAATTGGCCAGAGACGGGCCAAGGATCGAACACGGGAGTTTCAACGGATCATGGCCCTCGATATCAAGATGCCGGCTTTGTCGCCCACCATGGAAGAGGGCACGCTCGCCAAGTGGCTGGTCAAGGTGGGGGATACGGTCAGCTCGGGCGACGTGATGGCCGAGATCGAGACCGACAAGGCGACGATGGAGTTCGAAGCGGTCGATGAAGGCGTGATCGCCGAAATCCTGATCGAGGAAGGCACCGAAAACGTGAAGGTCGGCGCGGTGATCGCGCGGTTGGCGGTGGAGGGTGAGGAAGCGGCGCCCGCGCCAACGCCAGCACCTGCCGCCGAGGCTCCTTCTCAGGATGGCCCCGCTGCAACCCCGACCGCCAGGAAAATGGCCGAGCAGGCCGGGATCGACCTTGCCAGCCTCACCGGCACCGGCCCCAAGGGCAAGATCACCAAGGAAGATGTCGAGGGTGCGATTGGCAAGAGCGGCGGCGCAACTGCCGCTCCGGCGCCAACGCCTGCTCCGCCTCCTGCGGCTGCTCCCGCCCCCTCCGGCGAGCGCATCGTCGCCTCGCCGCTCGCCAAGCGGATCGCGGCGGACAAGGGCATCGATCTGGCGCAGGTCAAAGGCACGGGCCCCAATGGCCGGATCGTCAAGGACGACGTCGAGAATTTCACACCAAGCGCCGCGCACGCCTCTGCCGCGACAGCCGTGCCTGCCGCGCCTGCCGCAGCACCCGCCGCAGCCCCCGCGCCGGTCGCCGTCCCCAGCCTCGGCGGCGATCTCGATGCGCCTTATGAGGAGCAGAAGCTCAATAACGTCCGGAAGGTCATCGCCCGCCGTCTGACCGAGGCCAAGCAGACCATCCCGCACATCTACCTCTCGGTCGATATCCGTCTCGATGCGTTGCTGAAGCTGCGCGGGGAGCTCAACAAGAGCCTCGAAGCGGACGGTGTGAAACTCTCGGTCAACGACCTGTTGATCAAGGCCTTGGCGCGTGCGCTCCAGCGCGTGCCCAAGTGCAATGTCAGCTTCCAAGGCGACACGCTGCTGCAATTCACCCGGCAGGACATCTCCGTGGCGGTCGCCGCGCCTTCGGGCCTCATCACCCCGATCATCCGCGACGCGGGTCGCAAGGGCCTCGCCGAGATCAGCACCGAGATGAAGGCGCTGGCAGGCAAGGCCAAGGACGGCAAGCTGCAACCGCACGAATTCCAGGGCGGGACGGCGAGTCTCTCCAACCTCGGCATGTTCGGCACCAAGCAGTTCGACGCGGTGATCAACCCGCCGCAGGCAATGATCCTCGCAGTCGGCGCGGGCGAGCAGCGCCCGTGGGTCGAGGACGGCCAGATCGTCGCGGCCACCGTGATGAGCGCCACCGGCAGCTTCGACCACCGCGCCATCGACGGCGCGGACGGGGCGCAGCTGATGGAGGCGCTGAAGAGCCTCGTCGAGAATCCGATGGGGCTGGTGGTATAATCGACCCTCGCGTCAGGAGAGCACGGATGAAAAAGGCCCTCGCAGCGCTGCTTCTTGCAAGCCTTGCGGCCTGCTCGCCGCCCGCCGGCGACACGCCCGTCGACGCGCCCAGCAGCCCAGTTGCCGCCGCAACGCCAGCGGCGCTCAGCCCCTCGGGCGAGAGCGCGGATGTTCCCAGTAAGGCCTATGACGGCACGATTCCCATGGCGATCGTGATCGGCAGCGAGGGCCCGGAAACCGACGCCTGCGGCACCTTGGCCAAGGTCAAGCCGCTTGACGGGCAGGATGTGGACTATCTCTCCGTCCGCGACGCGCCCAGTGGATCGACCAAGGAGCGCGACCGGCTCGAACCCGGGCAGCAAGTGTTCGTCTGCGCCGGCGATGGCGATTGGAGCGGCGTGGTCTATGCCGCGCCCGGTTCCGAACCGCAGGACTGCGGTGTCAGCTCGCCGGTCGCTGCGCAGGAGCCCTACAGGGGCTCGTGCCGCCAGGGTTGGGTGGTGACGCAATACCTCGAAGTGCTGGCGGGCTAGGGCTGTGAGCGAGCGACTACCCCAGATCCGCGTAACCGCCATGCCGGCCGACACCAATCCCTATGGCGGGGTGTTCGGCGGGTGGCTGATGGCGCAGATGGCGCTGGGCGCGGGGAGCCTCGCAAGCCGCGTGGGGCAGGGCAAGGCGGTGGTGGTCTCGGCCACCGACTTCGCCTTTCCCGGCGCGATGGCGGTGGGGGACGAGCTTTCGGTCTATTGTGACGTGCTCGCCACCGGCACCACCTCGCTCACCATCGCTGCCGAAGCCATCGCGCGGGAGCGCAACGGCGAGGTCACCACACTGGTCGCCAAGGGCACCTTCAAATTCGTTCTGATCGGGGACGACAACCGCCCCCGCGCGATTGCCGCGAGCGCGGCGCTTCTCCTCCCCAAGGACAATACCAATGGCTAATCAATATGACGTGATCGTGCTCGGCTCGGGCCCCGGTGGCTATGTCGCGGCGATCCGCTGCGCGCAGCTTGGGCTCAAGACCGCGATCGTCGAGCGCGAGAATCTGGGCGGTATCTGCCTCAACTGGGGCTGCATCCCGACCAAGGCGATGCTGCGCTCGGCGGAGATCTTCCACTACATGCAGCACGCGGGCGATTATGGCCTGAAGGTCGCAGGCCAGATCGAGGCTGACCTCGCCGCGATCGTCAAGCGCAGCCGCGGGGTCGCCAAGCAGCTCAATCAGGGCGTGACGCACCTGATGAAGAAGAACAAGATCACCGTCCATATGGGCGAGGGCGCGCTGACCGGCGCAAACAGCCTGACGGTGAAAGGCGAAAAGGGCGAGGAGCAACTCACCGCCAAGCATATCATCGTCGCCACCGGCGCCCGCGCGCGCGACCTGCCTTTCGCCAAGGCGGACGGCAAGCGCGTGTGGACCTATCGTCACGCGATGACCCCGGCGGAACTGCCCGAAAAGCTGTTGGTGATCGGTTCGGGTGCCATCGGCATCGAATTCGCGAGCTTCTACAATGACCTCGGCAGCGAGGTGACGGTTGTGGAAATGCTCGACCGGATCGTGCCGGTGGAGGATGCGGACGTCTCGACCTTCCTCGAGAAGAGCCTCAAGAAGCAAGGCATCACGATCATGACCGGCGCAGGAGTCGAGGGAATCACCGTTTCGGACAAGGGCATCAAGGCCAAGATCAAGGCGAAGGACGGCAAGGTTGCCGAAAGCGATTTCACCCACGTGATCGTCGCCATCGGCATCGTGCCCAACACCGAGAATATCGGGATCGACAAGCTGGCCGAAATGGACCGTGGCTTCATCCAGATCGACCCTTATGGCCGAACCAAGTCCAAGGGCCTGTGGGCCATCGGCGATTGCACGCCCGGGCCGTGGCTCGCACACAAGGCAAGCCACGAGGGCGTGACCGCCGCCGAGGCCATCGCCAAGGAACTCGGCAACACCGAAGTCCACCCGCACCCGCTTAACCGCAACAACATCCCGGGCTGCACCTATTGCCACCCGCAGATCGCCAGCGTCGGCCTGACCGAGGCCAAGGCGAAAGAGGCGGGCTACGAGGTCCGCGTCGGCAACTTCCCCTTCATCGGCAATGGCAAGGCGATTGCGCTTGGCGAGGCAGAGGGCTTCATCAAGACCGTGTTCGACGCCAAGACCGGCGAGTTGCTGGGCGCGCACATGGTCGGCGCGGAAGTGACCGAGCTGATCCAGGGCTACACCGTCGGCAAGACGCTCGAGACCACCGAGGCCGAGCTGATGCAGACCGTCTTCCCGCACCCAACGCTAAGCGAGATGATGCACGAAAGCGTGCTCGACGCCTACGGCCGAGCGCTGCACTTCTGATGGCCGCATCCGGAACCGAGGCGCAGGGCTCCGACAAGCTGGGGGGCGAGGACTGGGCGGGCGAAATGGGCGCGCGCTGGCTCGCCAGTCTCGACCGCTTCGAAGGTATGATCGCGCCCATCGGCGAGGCGCTGCTGGCACGGGCGGGTTATCAGCCCGGCGAGCGGGTGCTCGATCTCGGTTGCGGCGGCGGGGCAACCACGCTGGCGATTGCCGAGGCGGTGGGGCCGCAGGGCGCGGCGCTGGGCCTCGACATCGCGCCCATGCTGATCGAGAGGGCGAAGGCGCGCGCAGCGGCAGCGGGCAGCCCCGCGCGCTTCGTCTGCGCCGATGCCGCGACAGCGCAACTCGCCGAACCGCCCTTCGACCGCCTGTTCTCTCGCTTCGGCTCGATGTTCTTCGCAGAGCCCGTGCCCGCCTTCGCGAACCTGCGCGCCATGCTCAAACCGGGCGCGCGGATCGACCTCGCGGTCTGGGCCCATCCGCGCGACAATGCCTGGATGATGGAGGTCATGGGGGTGGTGCGCCGGTATGTCGAGATCCCACCCGCCGTGCCCCGTGCGCCCGGCCCCTTCGCCTTCGAGGATCTCGGCTATCTGGAAGGCATCCTCACCGCCGCCGGCTTCACCGCGATGGAGGTTGCCGCTTACGAGGGTGAGCAGGCGGTGGGCGGCGCTGGTGCCTCTCCACAGGAGGCCACCGACTTCGTGCTCGCCTCGATGGCCGCAGGGCGCATCCTTGCCGAGCACGGGGAGCAAGTGCTGACCGCCGCCCGCGCCGATCTCACCGCGCTGTTTTCGCGCCACTATCGGCCCGGCGAAGGCGTGATGCTCGGCGGCAAGGCATGGCTGGTGACGGCACGGGCCTGACCGACGAACAGCACACACAGCTCGACGACTTGCATGAGGCATCAACATAGGTAAGAAACGGCGCGTGACCGTCCTCACGCCCGATCTTGCCGACCGCATTGCAGCGGCTGACCGCGCGCTGAGCGAGGGGCGGCTTGCAGAGGCGCGCGGCATTCTCGAAGACGCCGCCCGGCACGATCCTCAGACACCCGCCTTCTGGCAGCGCCTTGCGACGGTGCGGCAGATGTCGGGCATGGCGATCAAGGCGATCGAGGCAATCGACCGGGCACTGGCGCTCGCCCCGCTCGATTTCATGAACCTGCTGATGCGCGCGCGGATGCTCGACCAGGCCGGGCACCCCGAGGCGGGCGAGGCCTATGGTCGCGCGCTCGCGCAGCCGCGCCCCGATCCGTTGCCGCCGATGCTGGTGCAGGCCATCGCCCGCGCCGAGACCTGCTGGGCAGAGCATCAGCAGGGGCTGGAGCGGCGCCTTGCGCAGGCGGTCGAAGCCAGCGGCGCCGACCTCACTCCGGCCGAGCGCCGCCGCATCGCCCGGCTCGGCACCAACATCACTCACCGCACCCGCGCCTACCATTCCGAGGCGACCCACTTCGCCTATCCGGGTCTGCGCGAGGCGGAGTTCCACGATCCCGAAGGCTTCCCCTGGCTCGGCGAACTCGAAAGTCTTGCCCCCGCGATCCGCGCCGAGATGGACGCAGTCGCCAATGCGCCCGATGCGACGCTGGTGCCTTACGTCAAATATAACGACAGCGAGCCGCTCGCCCAATGGCGCAATCTCAATCACAACCGCGACTGGACGGCGATCCACCTGATCGAACGGGGCGAAACGGTGGCCGCCAATGCCGCGCATTGCCCCGAGACGATGGGCTTCCTCGCGCGGATGGATCAGCCGCACATCGCCGGTTGTGCGGCCAATGCGATGTTCTCGCTGCTCGCCCCGCACACGCATATCCCGCCCCATGTTGGCGTCGCGAATTTCCGCCTGCTCTGCCACTTGCCGCTGATCGTGCCTGATCGCTGCTGGTTCCGGGTCGGCGCCGAAACCCGCGACTTCGCCGAAGGGCAGGCCTGGGTTTTCGACGACACCATCGAGCACGAGGCGAAGAACGAGACCGACCGCTTGCGGGTGATTCTGATCTTTGACCTGTGGCACCCCGATCTGTCGCCTGCCGAACGGGTGGCGATCCAGGCGGCTGTCAGCGCGGCAGCCTTCCCGGTGGGGGCATTGTAGCGGCCAAGGAGCGAGGAAGTGACCGTGAGTGATCTGTTCGTGAACTTCCCAAAGCCCTGTGACGAAGCGTGGGACGCGATGACGCCGCGCGGGTGCAATCGCCATTGTGCTTCATGCGATACGATCGTGCACGATCTCGAACACATGACGCTCGAGGAGGCGGAGCACCTGCTCGACAATGAGGTCGATGCTTGCGTTCGCGCGAGGGTCGGGCCTGATGGGGTGGTGGCATTCCAACCCACGCGTCGGGGCACCGGGCGACGTTTGGTCGCAGCCGCCGGCGCCTCACTCACACTGGCCACCGCCGCCTGCCAGACCACGCCTATGGCTGATCCTTCGACGCCCGGTTATAGGATTACCGGGTCGTTTTTCTATCGTGACCACTATCGCACCGCCCAGCTGCGTTCGTCAGACGGTCAGTCCATTCCGAGGCGGCGTGAACAGGGAACTAATCGCTTCGTTTTCGAGGGCCTTTCGCCCGGCACATACGAACTGACGGTGAAGGATTCCTGCGGCAACCGCGTGCTGTACCAGACCGTTACCGTGGTCGATGCATCAATCGATCTTGCGCCGACATACCCTGAGGAAGGCTGCATCATCGTGGGCGCGATGCTCGCATCGGACCGGCCCTCGATGGGGTGACGGGTGAATAATGGCGGACAGGGTGGGATTCGAACCCACGGTAGGCTTGCACCTACGGCGGTTTTCAAGACCGCTGCCTTAAACCACTCGGCCACCTGTCCTATGCCGCAAGCGGCTAGCGCTGAACTGCGCGATTGTCACCATCCTTCGCGCGCCGATGACAATCCGGTTGTTGGGTATTCAGTCAGAATGTGACATCCCTAGCGGCATGATTCCCCGTCTTCTTCCTGCCGCCGCGCTTGCCCTTGGTGCCTTCGCCATTCTTGGCGCGCCGCCCGTGGCTGCGCCTGCCACGGCGCAAGCCAGCGCCGATAGCCTGCCGTTCGATGCCTATCTCGAACTGCTCAAGGCCCGCGCCCGGGCCGAGGGCGTGCGTGAGGATACCATCGCCCGCATGACCGCCGGACTCACCCCCAATCCGCGGGTGATTGCGCTCGACAACAACCAGCCCGGCAGCGCCACCACGCGCGGTTATCCGTCGATGGCGAATTACATCGCCACCCATGTCGATGCAGCGCGGATCGGCGGCGGGCGTTCTGTCTATCGCCAGCACCAGAGCACGCTCGCCGCGCTCGAAGCGCAATATGGCGTGCCGGGCCAGATCGTCGTCGCTATCTTCGGGCACGAGACCAGCTATGGCCGGGTCAAGGGCGACTTCGACCTTGCCCGCAGCCTCGCCACGCTCGCTTGGGAGGGGCGGCGGCGCGAGCTGTTCGCAGGGGAATTCGTTGCCCTGATGAAGGTCGCCGACAAGGGCTATGACCGCGCGCAGCTGGTCGGCTCCTACGCCGGGGCTTTCGGCAACCCGCAATTCCTTCCGAGCGTCTATCTGCGGCTCGCAACCGATGGCGACGGAGACGGGCGCGCGGATATCTTCACCAACCGCGCCGATACCTTCGCCTCGATCGCCAACTATTTCCGCGACGCGGGATGGCGACCGGGGCAGCCTTGGGGTGTGCGCGCCTATGTCGCGGAGGGCTTCGACGCTTCCGCCTATCGCACCCGTCTCGTCTCGCCGGTGTGCCCGCGCGTCCACGAAAGGCTCAGCCGGTGGATGACCGTGGCCGAATGGCGCGCGGCAGGGGTCGTGGCACAAGGTGGGCTGGCGGACGATGTGATGACCGCCTTCTTCCAGCCCGACGGCCCCGGCACGCCCGCCTATCTGGTAACCGGCAATTACCGCGCGATCCTCGAATATAACTGTTCGAGCTATTATGCGATGAGTGTGGGTCTTTTGGCCGACGAAATCGTGAACTAGCGGCCGCGCGCGCCTCGCCAAGCGGGGAGGGCGCCGATATAGGCAAGGGCGTGATGTTCCCCAGACCTATGCTTCTCATTGCCCTGTCGGTCGCGCTGGTGACGGGCGGCCTCGCGCCCGCGGCTCAGGCGCTCGTGCCCGGTTCCGCCCCGGTTCTGCCCGCGGTTCCCACTGCCGAGGAAGCGCCGGTCGCGCTGCTGGTCGATCTGGGCAGCGGGCAGGTGCTCCACGCCCGCAATCCCGACCGGCGTTTCATGCCCGCCTCGGTGACCAAGGTGATGACGCTCTACCTCGCCTTCGAGCTGCTCGCGCAGCGCAAGCTCGACCCAGAGCAGGTTTTCGTCATGAGCCCCGTGGTCGCGCGTGAATGGCGGCGCAAGGGCTCGACGATGTTCCTCGATGCGGGCGAACGGGTGCGGGTCGACGATCTGCTTCTCGGCATCGCCAATGTCTCGGCCAATGACGGGGCGGCGGTGCTGGCGGAGGGGCAGGCCGGTTCGGTCCCGGCGTGGACCGCAATGATGAACCGCACCGCGCTCGATCTTGGGATGATCGGGAGCCATTTCGGCACCCCCAACGGCTTTCCCGACGAAGGGCGCACCTTCACCACCGCCACCGATCTGGTGACGCTGGCACGCGCGATGATCACCCGTCACCCGGACAAGTTCGGCTATTATGTCGGACGCATGGGGTTCGACTACAAGGGGATTGCGCAGATCAACCACGATCCGATGATCGGACGCGTGCCGGGGGCGGACGGGATCAAGACCGGGTTCACCAATGAATCGGGCTTCTCCTATCTCGGTACGGTCAGGCGCGACGGGCAGCGGCTGGTTCTGGTGCTGGCCGGGGTGGAAAACGGCCGGCTGCGGGGAAGGCTCGCGCGGGCCTATGCCGAATGGGGCTTTGCGGCCTTCGAGCGGCGGCGCCTGTTCGAGCCGGAGGTCGAAATCGGGCGCGCGCGAGTGCAGGATGGCGATGCGCTGAGCGTAGCGCTCAAGGCGGCGGGGCCAGTGGCGATCAACCTCCCGCGCGGAAGCACAGCGCCGCTTACCGCGACGATCCGCTATGACGGCCCCTTGCGCGCACCGATCGCGGCGGGGCAGGAACTGGCCACGCTGGAGATCACCGCGCCGGGTGTCGCGCCCGCACGCATCCCGCTCTACGCCGCTGAAGATGTCGGGATCGCCGGGCCGCTCGACCGGATCGTCAACGCCATCGCCGGGTTGTTCGCGTGACATCGGCGGGCCGGTTCATCGCCTTCGAGGGCGGCGAGGGAGCGGGCAAGTCGACTCAGGCGCGGCTGCTCGCCGAGGCCCTGCGCGCGCGCGGGCTCACGGTGGTGGTTACTCGCGAACCCGGCGGCACGCCGGGCGCAGAGGCGATCCGAGCACTGCTGCTGTCGCCGCCGGGAGAGGGATGGCCGCCCGAAGCCGAGGCCCTGCTGTTCGCCGCCGCCCGCGCCGATCATGTCGCGCATCTGATCCGCCCGGCGCTCGCCCGCGGCGATTGGGTGATCTGCGACCGATTCGTCGATTCGAGCCGCGCCTATCAGGGCGGGGCAGGGGGACTGGGCGATGCGGCGATCACTGCGCTCCACGCCTTCGGCAGCGATGGCCTGCGTCCCGACCGGGTGATCCTGCTGGAAGGCGACGAGGCCGCTCTCGCAGGCCGATTGGCCGCGCGTGGGCAGGCCGCCGATGCCATCGAAGGGCGTCCGGCGGACTATCACCGCGCCGTCGCCGCCGCCTTCCGCGCCTTGGCCGAGCGCGAACCGACAGGCTTTGCCCGGATCGATGCCCTCGGCGCGCCCGAGGAGGTTCACGCGCGCATTCTTGCAGCGATTGGCGATCTCCTCCCATGACCGACTGGCCCAACCATGCCGAAGCCTGGCGTGTCTGGCGTGACGCTCTGGGCGGCGAGCGGATGCACCATGGCTGGCTGCTGGCGGGCAAGGCGGGCCTCGGCAAGCGCGACTTCGCGATGGCCGCCGCGCGCGAGCTGGTCGCCGAACCCGGCGTGCCGCAGCCCGAGGGCGATCACCCCGATATCATCGTGCTGACCTACGGCCCCAAGGACGACAAGGGCGAGAAGGCGCAGGCCGAGGGCAAGCCTTTCGATCTCGCACGCTCGATCCGCATCAAGCAGATCCGCGCCATGCAGCGCCGCCTGATTACCCGTCCGACGCTGGGGAGCCGCCGCGCGATCATTATCGACCCGGCCGACGACATGGAGAAATCCGCCGCCAACGCGCTGCTCAAGAGCCTTGAGGAACCGCCCGCAGGCACGTTTTTCCTGCTCGTCACCCACCGTCCGGCGCGGCTGTTACCGACGATCCGCTCGCGCTGCCGCACCTTGCGCTTCCCGGTGCTGAGCGACAGTCAGCTTGCCGAAATGCTGCATGCGGCGGGTCTGCCGTCCGACCCACAGGCGGTTGCCGCCGCCGAAGGCTCCTTCGGCGCGGCGGTGCGCTTTGCGGAGCAGGATCTGGCGCCGATCGCGCGTGTCATGGCCGCGCTGATCGCGGGCGGTGACGACGGCGTGACCGGGCGCGGCGAGCTTGCCCGCCTGATCGGCCCGCGCGCCGACCGGGAGCGGGTGCAGGCGGTGCTCGACCTTGCCCAATCGCTCGTCGCCCATGCGGCGCGAAGCAGCGAGGACGCGCAGACCCGCGCGCGGCTGATCGAGGCTCACGGCGCGCTGGTCGCGCTCGCCGCCGAAGCGCCCACGGCCAATTTCGATGCCGGGATGCTTCCCTTCGAGATCGGCAGCTTGCTTGTCGCGGCTGCCCCGGCTAGCGAACCGGCCCATGGCTGACACCACCCCCTTCTACATCACGACCGCGATCAGCTACCCCAACGGGAAGCCGCATATCGGCCACGCCTACGAGGCGATCGCCGCCGATGTCATCGCGCGCTTCCAGCGCCTTCAGGGCCGGCGCGTGCGGTTCCAGACTGGCACCGACGAACACGGCCTCAAGATGGCCCGCAAGGCCGAGGAACAGGGCCGTACGCCGCGCGATCTTGCCGACGAAATGTCCGGCTATTTCCGTGCGATGTGCGATGCGCTTAACGTGTCCTATGACCGCTTCATCCGCACGTCCGAGCCCGATCATCACCGCGCCAGCCAGGCGATGTGGCAGGCGATGGAAGCCTCGGGCGATCTCTATCTAGACCGCTACGAAGGCTGGTACTCGGTCCGCGACGAGGCCTATTACGACGAGAGTGAACTCGTCGAAGGCGAGGACGGGGCGAAGCTTTCTCCCCAGGGCACGCCGGTCGAATGGACGGTTGAGGAAAGCTGGTTCTTCCGGCTTTCGAAGTATCAGGATCAACTGCTTGAATTGCTGAAGACACCCGGCTTTCTCGAACCGGCAAGCCGCCGCAACGAGATGATCGCCTTTGTCGAGCAAGGCCTGCGCGATCTCTCGGTCAGCCGCACCTCCTTCGACTGGGGGGTGAAGGTGCCGGGCAGCGATGCCCATGTCATGTATGTGTGGGTGGATGCGCTCACCAACTATCTGACAGGCTTGGGTTATCCCGCCGACATGGGCGATTTCTGGCCCGCGAGCCTGCATCTGATCGGCAAGGACATCGTGCGCTTCCACACGATCTATTGGCCAGCCTTCCTGATGAGCGCGAAGCTGCCGGTGCCGCAGAAGGTGTTCGGCCACGGCTTCCTGCTCAACCGCGGCCAGAAGGAATCGAAGTCGCTGGGCAACGTCACCGATCCGCTGACACTGGCCGAGACCTTCGGTGTGGATGCCTTGCGCTACTTCCTGATGCGCGAAGTCGCCTTTGGACAAGATGGCAGCTATTCGCCGGAAGCGATTGTTTTGCGAGCGAATGCAGAACTGGCAAACAGCTTCGGCAATCTGGCGCAGCGCACGTTGTCGATGATCGCCAAGAACATGGATGGGAGACTGGAGGGCTTCGAGCAGGCCGAGGCAGATCGCGCGTTGCTCGCGCTCGTCAGCAAGGCCTGCGCAGAGGAACTTCCGCGCGAATTCGACGCGTTGAACTTTTCTAACGGGATCGAGGCATGGATTCGGGCAGTTTATGCCTGCAACCAGTATGTCGATGAGCAGGCGCCATGGGGCCTGAAGAAGACCGATCCTGAGCGGATGAAGGCCGTGCTGCAAACGCTGTTCATGGCGCTGCGCGATCTTGGCATTGCGATTCAACCCGTGGTGCCGGAAAAAGCCGCGGCGCTCCTCGATCAACTCGGCATTCCCGAGGGCGAGCGCGGATACGCGGCGCTGGCGGATGTTGACTGGTTTTCGCGTCTTGTCGCCAGCGGATTCACGGTCGCCCCGCCGACCCCGCTGTTTCCGCGGCTCGAACTACCCGCCGAACCCGAGACTGCCTGATGCTGGTCGATAGCCACTGCCATCTCGAATACAAAGGCCTCGTCGAGGACCGCGAGGGCGTGCTGGCGCGGGCGCGGGCGGCGGGGGTGGGGGCCTTTCTCAACATCTCGACCCGCCAATCCGAGTGGGGTCAGGTGGTCGGCACCGCCGCACGCGCGCCCGATGTCTTCGCCAGCGTCGGCATCCACCCGCACGAGGCCGATGCCCATCTGGATCTAGGCCGCGCCGCGCTGCTCGAGGCGACGCGGCATCCCAAGGTCATCGCGATCGGCGAAACCGGGCTCGACTACTATTACGACAAGTCGGACAGAGAAGCGCAGAAGCGCCTGTTTCGCATGCATATTGATGTCGCACGCGAAACGCAGTTGCCGCTTGTCATCCACACCCGCGATGCCGAGGAGGATACCCATGCGATCCTCGCAGAGGAAATGGGGAAGGGGGCCTACCCCGCGCTGATCCACTGCTTCACCGCCTCGGGAGACTTCGCCGAGAAGGTGTTGGCGCTGGGGCTGACAATTTCGCTGTCGGGGATCGTGACTTTCAAGAATGCCAAGGACTTGCAGGAGGTCGCGAAGACCATACCTGAGGACAGGCTGCTGGTCGAGACCGACAGCCCCTTCCTCGCTCCGGTCCCGCATCGGGGGAGGGTGTGCGAACCGGCCTATGTCGTCGACACCGCGGCCTTTGTGGCAGGGCTTCGGGGCGTGGAGGTCGACCATCTCAAGCAGGTCACGACCGCGAATTTCTTCAACCTTTTCAGCAAGGCGCGCCTGTGAAGCTGGTGATGCTCGGCTCGGGCACCTCGACCGGGGTGCCGCGACTGGGCGGGCCTGATGGCACGGGCGACTGGGGCGACTGCGACCCCACCGAGCCGCGTAACCGCCGCACGCGGGTCTCGATTCTGGTCGAGAGCGACGAAGGCAAGCGGCTGCTGGTCGATACCTCGTCCGATTGCCGCGCGCAGCTGCTAGCAAACCGGATCGGCCATATCGACGCGGTGTTCTGGACGCATGATCATGCCGATCACTGCCACGGCATCGACGATCTGCGCGTGCTGCGCTATGGACGCGCAGGCCCGATCCCAGGGTTTGCCGAGACCGAGACCGTCCGGCGCCTGCGGCAGCGCTT
This sequence comes from Porphyrobacter sp. YT40, assembly GCF_006542605.1. Classification (GTDB taxonomy): domain Bacteria; phylum Pseudomonadota; class Alphaproteobacteria; order Sphingomonadales; family Sphingomonadaceae; genus Erythrobacter. Next base: position 2,403,681 of record NZ_CP041222.1, on the reverse strand, counting down.
CGGCTATGTCTTTGCCGGGCAGGAAGGCTATCCGACGATCTGCACGCTCGACACGCTTGATCGGCTGCGGATGATCGCCGGGTTCGGCGTCGACTGGTGCCAGATGGCGCACGGGCCCGGCGAGACGACCGCCTATCGCTTCGAAGCCGATGGCAAAAGCATCGCCTATGCCACGGATTTCAGCGCAATTTCAGATGAAATGATTGATTTGCTCTACAAGGTCGACATCCTCGTGAGCGATTGCCTGCGCCGCGAGCCGCATCCGACCCATGCGCATCTTGCCATGGCCATTGAACTGGGCGAGCGCTGCAAGGCCGGGCGCGTTGTGCTGAGCCATCTCGACAAGAGCATGGATTATCGCAGCCTGTGCGCCGAAGTGCCGGATTTCGTGACCGTGGGTTATGACGGGCTGGAGATTGTCGCATGAATCCTGATCTGCTGCTGCCGATCATCACCAGTCTGGGCTGGCTGATCCTCGCCGGGGTCGGACTGCGCTCCCGCCAGCTGGGTCTGGGCCAGATGGTCAAGATGGCGCTGGCCTGGATCCTGATTTTCGGGGGCCTGTTCCTGGTGGTGGAGTGGTTCATGGTCGCGCGGGGCACCGCCTCGGGCCTGATGTAGATTTTACATAATATATATTATCCATCTCATAGGATACCCATGAGCGACACTCTCCCGCAGCCGCCGATCGACCGCCTGCTCGCCATCATGGCCCGACTGCGCGATCCCCAAAGCGGCTGCGAATGGGATCTTGCACAGGACTTCGCCTCGATTGCGCCCTACACGATCGAGGAAGCCTATGAAGTCGCGGACGCCATTGCGCGCGGCGACATGGCCGATCTGCGCGAGGAGCTCGGCGACCTGTTGCTTCAGGTTGTGTTCCATGCGCGCATGGCCGAGGAAGCCGGACACTTCGCCTTTGACGATGTCGCCGCCTCAATCAGCACCAAGATGGAAGCGCGCCACCCGCATATCTTCGGCGACGCCGGTGGCACCATGGACGAGGCCCGCTGGGAGGATCTCAAGGCGCGCGAACGATCGGCCAAGGGCGTCGCCAGCGCGCTCGATGGCGTCGCACTCGCGCTGCCCGCGCTGATGCGCGCCGAGAAGCTCCAGAAACGCGCCGCGCGCACCGGGTTCGACTGGCCCGATCCCTCGGGTTCCGAAGCCAAGATTGCCGAGGAAATCGCCGAGCTGAAGCAAGCCACCTCGGATCAGGACCAGGTCGAGGAAGCAGGCGACCTGCTGTTCGCCGTCGTTAACTTCGTCCGCGCGCACGGCATCAGTGCGGAAGAGGCCTTGCGCGCAGCCAATGCCAAGTTTGAACGGCGGTTCCGGGCCATGGAAGCCATCGGCGGGCCGGAGCACTTCGCCGGCCTCTCGCTCGAGGCACAGGAAGAGCTCTGGCAGCAGGTCAAGAAATCCTGACAAGCATCAGGAAAGACTGGCGAACTGCCCCAATTCCTTGGGATTGAGCCGAACCGTCAGTCGCCGCATCGGGCCGTCCTCGCCGCTGCCGGCTTCATCATCGGAGAGCACATCGCCATGGGCATGGAGCCAGGCGATCCGCCGCCCGTCGGACACCGGCAGTACGAAGCTGACTTCGCGCGCAGCGCCGGTGAGCAGGCGGGACAATTCAACTTCGAGGGTGTCAACTCCCTCCCCCGTCATCGCTGAGACGATCACGGCCCCCTGACCCTCCGCCGAATCGCGCAATTCCGCAAGATTTTCAGCATCTAAGAGGTCGCACTTGTTCCACACTTCGAGGATGGGAATGGCGCTCGTCCCGGTTTCGGCATCGACCACGTCGAGGTCGGCGAGCACATCGAGTACCTGTTTTTTTTGCGCTGCATGGCTGGGATTGGCCATGTCGCGCACGTGGCAGATCACGTCAGCAGCGGTCACCTCTTCCAGCGTCGCGCGGAAGGCGGCGACTAGCTGCGTGGGCAGATCGGAGATGAAGCCCACCGTGTCCGACAGGATCGCCTTTTCCACCCCCGGCAACCGGATCGCGCGCATCGTCGGATCGAGCGTCGCGAACAGCAGATCCTCGGCCATCACAGTCGCGCCGGTCAGGCGGTTGAACAGCGTCGACTTGCCCGCGTTGGTGTAGCCCACCAGCGCCACCACCGGCCAAGGCGCCCTGCCCCGCCGGTCACGATGCAGCGCGCGGGTCTTCTTGACCTGCTCCAGCTCGCGTCGCAGCCGGCCCATGCGCTGGCGGATCATCCGCCGGTCGGCCTCGATCTGGGTTTCGCCCGGCCCGCCCAGAAAGCCGAAGCCGCCGCGCTGCCGTTCGAGGTGAGTCCAGCTGCGCACAAGGCGGCTCTGCTGGTAATCGAGATGCGCCAGTTCGACCTGCAGACGGCCTTCCGCGGTGGCTGCGCGTTCACCGAAAATCTCGAGGATCAGCCCGGTGCGGTCGATTACCTTGCGCTTCAGCCGGTCCTCGAGATTGCGCTGCTGGATCGGGGTGAGCGCCCCGTCCACGATCACCAGCTCGGCCTCGTATTGCTCGCACCAGATGCCGATATTCTCGACCTGACCCGAGCCGAACAGCGTATTGGGCTGCATCTGGCGCACCGGGAGCACAGCGGAATGGGCGATGACCACGCCGATCGCGAGCGCCAGCCCCTCGGCCTCGGCGAGCCGTTCGGCCGCATCGAGGTCGTAGCGCAGCGCACGGATATCCGGGCACAGCACCAGCGCCCGCGCACCGCGGGTCACTTCCTCGGCGAATTGGCTGTCAAAGCTCAGTCGTCGACCCCATCGTCTTCGCCTTCCCCGTCGTCGACGCTGAGGTCGACCGGGCTGGCGGGCTGGATGGTGGACACCGCATGCTTGTAGGCCAGCTGCACCGCGCCATCGCGTTCGAGCAGCATGCAGAACAGATCATAGGCGGCGATCCGGCCCTGCAACATCACGCCGTTCACCAGAAACATCGTGACCTGCACATTGGCTTCGGCCACGCGGCTGAGGAACACGTCCTGCAAAAGCTTCTGCTTCTTGCCGCCTGCCTGACTGCCGAACTGCGCCGGGTCCAGCGCCTGCCCCGGCATGATGGTGCTGATCGCGTGCTTGTAGACCAGTTGCGACTGGCCATCGCGGCGCAGCAGGATCGAGAAATTGTCGAACCAGGTGACGATGCCCTGCAGCTTCACGCCCTTCACCAGAAACATGGTGACGGGAATCTTGTTCTTGCGCAGCAGGTTGAGAAAAGCGTCCTGGAGATTGCCGCTCTGGCGGACGGGCGGCGGGCCGGCATCGCCGCCACGCGGCTCGGCAGGCGCTGCGGCGCGCGCAACAGGACGGGGAGAGAGCGTTCGCCCGCTGGACATGGTCATGCCTCCTTGTTCTTGGCGGCCGATGATCCGGTCCGCAGGTAGCAGGCCACCGCAAAAATGGTGCACGGGGCCTTACCTGCACCATAATGGCGCTTTGCCTGCCCCGCGACAAGGCTTGATTTCATGCAAAATTTTGCAGTGCAATATTCGCGGCTTACTCTTCCTCGTCGCGGCGATCGGCCATGCCGAGCAGCTTCAGCTTGCGGTGCAGTGCCGAGCGTTCCATGCCGATGAACGCCGCCGTTCTGGAGATATTGCCCGAAAAGCGGCGGATCTGGATCGCCAGATATTCGCGCTCGAAACTGATCCGCGCCTCGCGCAGGGGCACGCCCATGATCGCCGAGAGGCTGTCGCTGGCAAGACCGATCTGTCCGCCGATGATCTCGGGCGGCAGCATGTCGGGCTCGACCGTAGTGAGCTTTTCGCGCGGGGTCATGATGATGGTGCGTTCGACCACGTTGCGCAGTTGGCGGACGTTGCCCGGCCAGTCATAGGCCTGCAATGCAGCCATCGCCTCGCTCGAGATTTCGGGCGGAGCGAGGCCCTGATCGTTCGAATAGCGGGTGAAGAAATGTTCGGCCAGCGCGGGGATATCCTCGCGCCGCTGCGACAGCGCGGGCAGCACCACCGGCACCACGTTGAGGCGGTAGAACAGGTCTTCGCGGAAGCGCTTCTCGGCCATTTCGACGGTCAGATCGCGGGTGGTCGAGGAGACGACGCGCACATCGACCCCGATCTGACGGGTGCCACCCACGCGCACGAAGCTCTGATCGGTCAGCACCCGCAGGATGCGCGCCTGCGTCGAGAGCGGCATGTCGGCGATCTCATCGAGATAGAGCGTGCCGCCGTCCGCCAGCTCCAGCAGCCCGGGGCGCACCTGCTTGCCGTTCTGCTCTTCGCCGAACAATTCCTGCTCGAAGCGTTCGGGCGTGATGCGCGCCGAGTTGACCAGCACGAAGGCCCCATCCGCCCGCGTGCTCCAGGCATGAAGCAGGCGCGCGGCGACTTCCTTGCCCGCACCCGGAGGGCCCGAGATCAGCACGCGGCTGCCGGTGCTCGCCACCCGCTTCAAGGTCGCGCGCACGGCGTTGATGGCGGGGGAATTGCCGGTGAATTCGGCGCTGCCCCAGCTGCCTTCGCGCAGGCGCGAGTTCTCGCGCCGCAGCCGCTCGGTCTCGGTCGCGCGTTCGACCAGCAGCAAGAGGCGCTCGGCCTCGAACGGCTTTTCGATAAAGTCCATCGCCCCGCGGCCCACGGCGGCGACAGCGGTGTCGATATTGCCGTGCCCGGAAAAGATGATCACCGGCAGGTTCGGTTCGCGCGCCTTGATCGCGTCGAGCAGTTCCAGCCCGTCCATCTGGCTGCCGTGGAGCCACACATCGAGCAGCACCAGCGACGGACGGCGTTCGTCGATCGCGGCAAGGGCCTCGGTGCTGTCCGCGGCGGTGCGGCAGGCATAGCCTTCGTCGCCGAGCACGCCGGCGACCAGTTCGCGGATATCGCGTTCATCGTCGACGATCAGGATTTCGAGCGCCATGGGCTTCGTCCTTCGGTTGCAGGTGTCAGGGAGAGCGGAGCGACGATCATGCGCCGCCTTCGACGGGTTCGGGATTGCGGGCAAAGCGTAAGGTCACGCGGGTACCGCCGCTGGGGGTGCTGGCAAAGCTCATGTCGCCGCCATGCTCGTCGACGATCTTGTTGACGATGGCGAGGCCGAGCCCGGTGCCCTTTTCGCGGGTGGTCATGTAGGGTTCGGTTATCCGCTCACGATCGGCGGGAAGGCCGATGCCGTTGTCTTCGATGGTGATCGCGATCGCCTCACCCGCGTCGCGAATTGTGACGGCGATTTCGCCGGCATATGCGCCCTTGGCCTCGGCCGCGCGCGCTTCGACGGCCTCCACCGCGTTCTTGAGGACATTTGTCATCGCCTGCCCGAATTGGTGGCGGTCGCAGCGCACCTCGCGGTCGACCAGCTCCGATGAGGCGACACTGAAGGCGATGCCGGAATGGGCGACTTCCTGCAAAAATACCGACTGCCGGACGAGATCGAGTGCGTCCTCGTGCCGGAATACCGGCTTGGGCAGGCGCGCGAAGCTGGAGAATTCGTCGACCATTTTCCTGAGGTCGCCCACCTGCCGGACGATGGTGCTGGTCAGCTCGTCGAACAGGTCGCGGTCCTCGTCGCCTACCTGCGTGCGGTAGCGGCGCTTCAACCGTTCGGTCGCAAGCTGGATCGGGGTGAGCGGGTTCTTGATCTCGTGCGCGATGCGGCGGGCGACGTCGGACCACGCGGCTTGCCGCTGGTCGAGCAGCTGGCGGGTGATGTCCTCGAAGGTGATCACGTGGCCGCCGCCGGTGCCGGGTGCGATCTTCACCGCCAGCGTCAGAAGTTCGGTGCCCTTGGCGTGGCTGATGATCGCGCGCTCCTTGCCCTCGGCGATCATGCGGGTGAGTTCGGGCGAAAGCACATCGAGCGAGCGGCCGATCATGCTCGCATCGCCATCGGGGGTGAGCAGCGCCTGCGCCGAGGAATTCATCAGCGTCACGCAGGCCCGGGCATCGACCGACACCACCCCTGCGGTAACCGATTCGAGCACGGCCTCGGTGAAAGCGCGCCGGTCGTCGATCTGGCGGTTGGCGCTGACCAGCGCCTGCGTCTGCTTTTCGAGCTGCGCGGTCATGCGGTTGAAGGCGCGGTTGAGCAGGCCGATCTCGTCCGCCCCGGTGCGCCCTTCGAGCCGGAGCGCGAAGTTGCCCTGCCCCACCTTGCGCGCCGCGCCCACCAGCGCGGTCAGCGGCTCGACCTGCCGGTCTGCAAAGCGCAGCGCGAACCAGATCGCGAGCCCCACCAGCAGCAGGCTCACCAGAACCAGCGCGATGTTGAAGCGCAGCTGCAAGCTCCGCGCGCTGCCCGTCAGCCGTTCATAGGCGGTGACGATCGATTGCGCGCGCGACCACGAGTTGAACATCGTCTCTTCGGTGGTGCGGGCGCTGTAGAGATAGACGCCCGACTGCGCGTCGATCGGCACCAGCGCCTCGATCCGTTCGGGGCTGCCGACGACCACCGCAGGCTCACCACTATCGAGCCGGGTCAGGGCCTTGCGGCTGAACTGGAGATGGTCGGTATCCTTTGCCAGGTTATAGGCGACTGCCGTGCGGAAGGTGTTGTCGGGCATCCGCTGAAGGATCGCGCTTTCCGAAATCTCGCGGCCCTGCGCCTGATAGGCGTAGAAGTCGGGGAAATCGGGATCGGTGATCGGCACCCGCGCCAGCGTCTCGCGCATGTCGGTCGCCATGATGACAGAGTTCTGTTCGACATTGCGCTGGTTGGCGTCGTAGTAATTCTGCGCCAGCGCATTGGCGTTCTCCATCAGCCCGCGCGACTGGTCGGAAAACCAGAAATCGACCCCGGTGCCGAACAGGAAGGCGGCAAAGCCCGCCACCAGCAGCGTCGGGAGGGCGGCGACCATTGAGAAGAAGAACACCAGGCGCACATGCAGCCGCGCGGTGCTGCCTGCCGCGCGGCGCAGCGCGAGGCGACGGCCGACAAGCACCAGCAGCGCCATCGCCGGCACCAGTGTCGCCATCAGCAGGACCGACACCTGCATCGTCGGGAGCAGATCGCCCGTCTCGCCCGAGCGGCTGAACGCCGACCATGTCGCCGCCACCGCCGCCAGCAAGGCGACCACCGCAATGCCTTCAAGCCACAGAAAGATATTGGCCCGCCGCGCGGCGATCAGCGTCCGCCGCCACCAGCGCGGCGACTGGCGGGGCGTCAGGCCGGTTGGTGAAAGCGGAGGACTGGCCATCGTTGCCGCTTTACAACAATGGTGTGGCAAATTTGCAAGCCCCTCGTGAGACTCGCCCGCAAGGCTGCGCCATCACGTGCCCGGCGTGCGACAGGCCGGAGCGCGCTCGCGCCTCAGCCGTTCGTGAACCGGTCCGGCTCCAGCCCCAGCTCGCCGATGCGCTTGCGCAACGTGTTGCGGTTGATCCCCAGCAATTGCGCCGCGCGCAGCTGGTTGCCGCCGGTTCGCCCGAGCGCATATTCGATCAGCGGCTTCTCGAACGCGGCGAGCGCGCGGTGATAGACCATGCCGGGCGGCGGGCTTTCCGCGGCCAGCCACTGCGAGAGCGCTCCGCCGAACCCGCCCTGCCCCTCGCCCTGCGGCACCAGAGCAGGCGAAACCTCGGGCCCGATGATATCGATGACGGCGGCGGCATCGATCCGCTCCTCGCGCGCCATCAGGGCAAGGCGATAGACCACGTTGCGCAGCTCGCGCACATTGCCGCGCCAGCTGCGCGCTTCGAGCTGTTCGATCCCGTCGGGGCTGAGCACCCGGCGCGGCAGGCCATCCTCGGCGGCGAGGATCAGGAAATGCTGGGCAAGCGCGGCAATATCCTCGCGCCGTTCCCGCAAGGGTGGCAGCACGATCGGCACGACATTGAGGCGGTAGAACAGATCCTCGCGGAACGTGCCCGCCGCGATCATCGGGGTAAGGTCGCGGTTGGTAGCGGCGATGATGCGGACATTGACCGCGATCTCCTGCCGTCCGCCCACGCGCCGGATGCGCCCCGATTGCAGCGCGCGCAGCAGCCGGGTCTGGGCCTCGGCTGGCATGTCGCCGATCTCGTCGAGAAATAGCGTGCCGCCATTGGCCTGTTCGAACTTGCCGATCGCTTGCGCGATCGCGCCGGTGAAGGCGCCCTTCTCGTGCCCGAACAGCTCGCTTTCGACCAGATCGGCGGGGATCGCGGCAGTGTTGACCGCGACGAAAGGCCCGGTGCGACGACTGCCGAGCTCGTGGATCGCCTCGGCCACCAGCTCCTTGCCGGTGCCGCTTTCCCCGGTGACGAGCACGGTCAGGTCGTTGCGCAAGACCCGCGTGATCATCCGGTACACGCCCTGCATGGCCGGGCTGCGCCCGACCAGCGGCATTTTCTCGCTTTCCCCGCCAGTGGCAGGGCCTCCCTGCTCTTCGGCATTCGCGGCGCGAAGCCCCGCCGCCTGACGCACCGCTTGCACCAGTTCGTCGAGATCGAAGGGCTTGGGGAAATATTCGAAGGCGTCGCTCTCGCTCGCGCGCACCGCAGTATCGAGCGTGTTCTGCGCCGAAAGCACGATCACCGGCATCTCCGGCGCCCGCTCGCGCACGGCGGAGAGGCTTTCAAGCCCGTCGCCGTCCTCCAGGATCACGTCGGTCAGCATCACGCCGAAGCTGCGCTGATCGAGCTGCTTGTCGCGCGCGGCAATGCTGGTGCAGTGGGCGATGGCGAAGCCTTCGTCCTCCAGCGCGGCGATGATCACCGTGGCAATCGCGGCATCATCCTCGACGAGGAGAATTGGACGGCTTGTGGGCATGATCAGTCCTGCGCCTGCGGCAGATGCAGGCGAAAATGCGTCAGCCCTGCGCGCCCGTCGCGATCATGGCTGACATTGCCGTTCATGTCGCGCACCAGCTTCCTCACCAGCGAAAGGCCGAGGCCCTGCCCCGAAGGCTTGGACGAGACGAAGGGTTCGAACACATGATCGCGCAGGGTCGGATCGATGCCGGGGCCGTTGTCCGAGATCGTGATCTCGATCGGCAGCGGCACGGCGCGGCCATTGCGGATCGCGCTGAAGGCGAGCCCGCTGACGAAGCGGGTCTGGACGATGATTTCACCGCCCCCGCCTTTCCCCAGCGCGGCATCGCGGGCGTTGGAAATGAGGTTGATCAGCACCTGTTCCAGCGCATCGCGATTGGCCAGCACAGGGGGGAGCGAGGGGTCGAACTCCTCGCGAATCTCGACCTCGCCATGCGTGCCATTGGCCGCGCGCATGGTCGCCACAGCGGCGCGGATCGCCTCGTGCGGGTTGCAGGCCTCGACCGGCCCGGTGCGGGTGCTGCCCAATTGCTGCATCCGGTCGATCAGCCGGGCGATGCGGTCGACCTCGTCGGTGATCATCCGGGCGAGCTTCTTGTCGGCATGGGGCAGCTTGCGCGCCGCCAGTTGCGCCGCCCCGCGGATCGCGGCGAGCGGGTTCTTGATCTCGTGCGCCAGCACCGCCGGCGCGCCCAGCATCGCCTCGCCCCCGCCGGGATGCGCGGCCTCGTCATGGCCGATCTGCGACAGGGTCACGACCTGCCAGCCCGGATAGCCGCCCAGCGGCGAGGCGGTGAGGTTGATCCGCACCTCAGCCTCGCCCACGCGGATCGCCAGATCGCGCGCCACCAGCGCCTCCTCGCCCGCCAGCAGGCGCGCCTCGACCCGCGGATCGAGCGGTCCGACCCGGTCGGTCAGTCGCGTCCCGATCAAGCGGCTGCCACTGGTGCCGAGCAGGTCTTCGGCGGCGTGGTTGACTTCGGCGATCAGGCCCTCGGCATCGAGCAGCACCACGGCGAAAATCAGACCCGAAAGCTGTGCGCGCGCATCCGGGCGCGCGGTGCCTTGCGGCTCTGCCGGAATGCTGGCCACGCTCAGGCGGCCTGCTGCATCAGGAACGGTGTATAGAACCGCTCGATCTCGCCGAGCACCTGATCGGCATCGTCGATGAAGTTCGCCATGTTGCGGAACTCGGCCGAGCCGTGCAGCCCTTTGGTATACCAACCAAGGTGCTTGCGCGCCATCTTCACCCCGGTGTCGCGCCCGTAGTGGTCGAGCATCCGGTGGTAGTGTTCGACGACGAGGGCATACTGCTCCTCCATCCCCGGCGCCGGGCGCGCTTCGCCGGTGCGCCACCAGTGCATCACCTGCCCGAGCAGCCACGGCTTGCCATAGGCCCCGCGCCCGATCATCAGCCCGTCCGCGCCCGATTGCTCGAGCGCCCTGGAGGCATCCTCGATCGAGCAGATGTCGCCGTTGACGATCACGGGGACATTGACCGCCTCCTTGACCTTCCGAATGAAGGCCCAGTCGGCGCTACCCTTGTACATCTGGTTGCGGGTGCGGCCGTGGACGGTGATCATCTGCACCCCGATATCCTCGGCCATGCGCGCAAGCTCGGGCGCGTTGAGGCTGTTGTGATCCCAGCCCATCCGCATCTTGACCGTCACAGGCACCTTCACAGCCTTCACGGTCGCTTCCATCAGGCGGACCGCCAGCGGCACTTCGCGCATCAGCGCGGAGCCCGCCAGCTGGCCGACGACCTTGCGCACCGGGCAGCCGAAATTGATGTCGATGATTGCCGCGCCATTGCCCTCCTGGATCTTCGCCGCCTCGGCCATGCTGGCGGGATCGCAGCCGACCAGCTGCATCGAGACCGGCTCCTCGATCCGGTCCCATGCGGTCTTCTGCGTGCTGACGCGCGTTTCGCGGATTGCCGCCTCGCTCGCCACCATCTCGGTGACGTTGAGGCCCGAGCCATAGCGGCGCACCAGCGTGCGGAAGGGCATGTCGGTGACGCCCGTCATCGGCGCGAGCACAACGGGCTCGGCGATGGTGACCGGGCCGATCGCAATCGGCTTCAGGGCCGGCGGAGAGGGAAGCGTGGTCATGGGAACAGGTGTTGCCTAAAATATGGGCAGGCGCATAGTGGATTGCCCAAAGCCCGTCCAGTGCCTAAGCGATGACACCGATGGCCGGCGCAGCTCCCCTCCCCCCCTTTGCAGCAATCGTGGTCGCAGCGGGCAAGGGTTTGCGCGTTGGCGGAGACGTTCCGAAACAATTCAGGGATTTCAAGGGCAAACCGGTTATCCGCTGGTCGATCGAGGCGCTCGCGGATGCGGGTGCCGACAGGATCGTCACGGTCATCGCCCCCGAGAGCCGCGCCGAAGCCGAAGCGGCGCTTTCGGGCATCGCCGGGGTGACGTTCGTCTCCGGCGGCGCGACCCGGCAGGACTCGGTGCGCGCCGGGCTTGAAGCGCTGGCCAAGGGCGCACCAGCTCATGTGCTGATCCACGACGCCGCCCGCCCCGATCTGCCCCATACGGTGATCGCCCGCCTGCTGGCAGCGCTTGCCGATTATCCGGGCGCAATTCCGGTGCTGCCGGTGGTCGATAGCCTCGCGGTCGATGCCAACGGCGTGATGGCGGGCAAGGCCGAACGCGAAAGCCTGCGCCGCGTCCAGACCCCGCAGGCCTTCCGCTTTCCTGCGATCCTCGCCGCTCACCGGGAATGGCAAGGTGCCACCGATGCGGGCGACGACGCGCAGGTGCTGACAGCCAGCAAAGGTTCAGTCGCACTTGTCCAAGGCGATGAACGCCTGAAGAAGATCACTTTTGCCGAGGATTTTGCCACACCCATGGATCAACCCGCCTTCCGTATCGGTCAGGGCTTCGACGTCCATCGTCTGGAACCGGGCGAGGAATTGTGGCTGGGGGGCGTGCTGATCCCGCATGACAGGGGGCTGGCGGGGCACTCGGATGCCGACGTTGCGCTCCATGCGATCACCGATGCGGTGCTCGGCGCGGTCGGGGAAGGCGATATCGGCACCCACTTCCCGCCCAGCGACCCGCAGTGGCGCGGCGCGCGTTCGGGACAGTTCCTCGAACACGCCGTCGGCCTCGCCCGCGCGGCGGGCTACGCCATCGCCAATGTCGACCTCACCCTGATCTGCGAGGCGCCCAAGATCGGCCCGCACCGGCCAGCGATGCGCGCCGAAGTCGCCCGGCTGATGGGCCTCGCCGAAGGCGCGGTCAGCATCAAAGCCACCACCACCGAAAGACTCGGCTTCACCGGCCGCGGCGAGGGGATCGCTGCGCAGGCCATCGTTCTCGTCACGCTTGCCCCGAAAGGAACTGCCTCATGAAGATCCGTACCCTTGCTCCCGTGATCGCGCTCGGCGCCCTCGCCTCTGCTCAGGCCGCGCAGGCCCAGCAGCAGGCCTGCGTCAATCCGGCCGATCTGTCGGACGCGATCGTCTATGCCATGCCGCTCGCCTATGACGCCGCGCAGACCGCCTGCGCCAACCGCTTCGAGGCGGACGGCTTCATGGCCACCCGCGGCGAGACCTATATCGCCCAGTTCCGTGCCTCGCAGAACGAAGCATGGCCGGGCGCCTTCCGCTTCCTCAAGACCTTCATGAACAAGGACGGCGGTTCGGACGACCAGATGGCCGCGATGCTCAGCACCATGCCCGACGATGCGCTGCGGCCCTTCGTCGATGCGCTGGTCGGGCAGATGCTGGCCAAGGAGATCAAGGGCGACAGCTGCGGCAAGATCGAGCGCGGGGTCGAACTGCTCAGCCCGCTGCCGGTCGAGAATGTCGGCGGGCTGATCGGCTTCGTCGCCGAGATGGCCGAGCTCAAGAACCCGCCGATCTGCGCCGTCGCGCCAGCCATGAGCGGAAAGTAACCCCCATGCAAGCCGCCCTGCTGCCGCAAGACATCGCCAACCTTGCCGAACGCGTCGTGGCGGAAAACGCGGCGGCGGGGCGCATGGTGGTGCTGGCGGAGAGCTGCACCGGCGGGCTGGTTGCCGGGGCTCTCACCGAGATCCCCGGCTCCTCGGCGGTGCTCGACCGAGGGTTCGTGACCTATACCAATGCCGCCAAGATGGAGATGCTGGGGGTTGCCAGCGACATCATCGAAACCTTCGGTGCGGTTTCGATCGCCTGCGCCTGGGCGATGGCGAAGGGGGCGCTCGACCGCTCGAAGGCCGATGTCGCGGTGGCAATCAGCGGTGTGGCGGGGCCCGGTGGCGGCACCCCGCAAAAGCCGGTCGGCACGGTGGTATTCGCCCGGGTGGTGCGCGGCGCAACCGGCGAGCCCGAAGGTGAGCTGAGGTTCTTCGACGGCGGCGATGGCCCCGGAGGTCGTGCCGAAATCCGCCGTCAGGCGACGCTGTGCGCGCTGGAACTGCTGCTGCCGTAAAGCTGCGCGGCGCGCATCTCGAAGGCCTCCACCATCTTGCGGAACGCCTTGTCGAAATACTGCCCGGCAATCCGCTCGAACAGGCGGTTCTTGAAGGTGAAGTCGACGCAGAAGTCGATCTCACAGGTGCGCTCGTCGATCGCGCGGAATGTCCAGACATTGTCGAGATCGGACAGCGGCCCATCGATATAGTGCACCGCAATCTCGCGCGGGCGATCTTTCTTGACGCGCGAGGTGAAGCTTTCACGGATCGCCTTGAAGCCCACCACCATGTCCGCGACCATCTCGGTCTCGGAATTGCTGCGGACCCGCGTGGCGATTACCCAGGGCAGGAATTCGCCATAGCGCCCGACATCGGCGACCAGATCGAACATCTGCTCGGCGCTGTAGGGAAGACGGCGGGTTTCGCGGATGCCGGGCACTAGGGCTGAACCTTGGCACCTGCTCGCGCGAGCTTTTCCTCGCGTGCGGCACGCATCTTCGCGAAATCGTCGCCCGCATGATAGCTCGACCGGGTCAGCGGGCTTGAGGCAACCTGCAGGAATCCCTTGGCCCGCGCGATTGCGCCGTAGGCCGCGAAGGCCTTGGGCGTAACGAATTCCTCGACCGCGGCGTGCTTGGGCGTGGGCTGGAGATATTGCCCCATGGTGATGAAATCGACCTCGGCCGATCGCATGTCATCCATCACCTGATGCACCTCGAGCCGTTGCTCGCCCAGCCCCAGCATGATCCCCGACTTGGTGAAGATCAGCGGATTGTGCGCCTTAACCTCTTCCAGCAGGCGCAGCGAGGCGTAGTAGCGCGCGCCGGGGCGGATGGTGGGATAGAGCCGGGGAACGGTTTCGAGGTTGTGGTTGTAGACGTCGGGCCCCGCCTCGCAGATCATCTCGACCGCGCGGCGCATCTTGCCGCGAAAATCGGGGGTGAGGATCTCGATCGTGGTGTTCGGCGTGTTGCGGCGCAGCGCCTCGATCACCTTGACGAACTGCGAGGCACCGCCATCGGGCAGATCGTCACGATCCACCGAGGTTATGACGATGTGTTCGAGCCCCATCTTGGCCGCGGCGATGGCGGTGTTCTCGGGCTCGAAGGGATCGACCGCGCGCGGCATCCCGGTCTTGACGTTGCAGAAGGCGCAGGCGCGCGTGCAGACATCGCCGAGGATCATCACCGTCGCGTGCTTCTTGGTCCAGCACTCGCCAATGTTGGGGCAGGCGGCCTCCTCGCACACGGTGTTGAGATTGAGCTCGCGCATCAGCTTGCGCGTTTCGTTGTAGCCCTCACTCACCGGCGCACGGACGCGGATCCAGTCGGGCTTGCGCTGGCGGGCGGGCCGTTCTGCTGGAGGCGTCGGCTGCGGCGTGCTGGCGAGGTCATTCATTGGGAGCCATTTAGGCGCACCCGCCCCATCCCGCAAGCTGGCTGGCCCTTGCAATTCCGGTCACGGCCCTGCCAAAAAAAAGAGCGCCGGGCGGGTGGCCCGGCGCTCTGTCATTCGGTCTTACCTGCCTGATGCGCGATCAGTTGGCCGCCGCAGGAGCCGCAGCCGCAGTCGCACCGCCGCTCAGCTGGTCCGCATAGGCGCTCCACAGCATCGCGATCGGCGCGCGCACGCCTCCCACCTGCGCCAGGGCTTCGCGCGCGGCATCGTAATTGCCCGCTCCGACCTGCGCGATGCCCAGTCGGGTGAGCGCAAGATCGCGATCGACGCCGGGCATGGTCACGGCCCGCTCGTAGAAGCCCGCAGCCTTGGCGTATTCGTTGTAGCTGAGGAAGGCATCGCCCGCTGCGATCACGGTGCGCAACTGTGCCGAGGGTGCCTTGGCATCCCGCTCGAGCGCGGGCAGGCCGGACTTGTCATCGGCAATCAGGCCCTTCGCCTGCTTGAACTGCTCGTCGATATAGCTGTCCGTGCCCGGAGCGATCTTGCCCGAATCGTAGGCCATCTGGATCACGTCCTGCACTTCCTTGGGCAGGCGGCGGGTGTCGGCGGTCTCGACATAGATGATGTAGTCGTTGGCATCGTTCAGCGTGCCGACCTTGCGGCCGAGACGCAGCAGATCGAGCATCACCGGTGCCTCGAACTCGGTGAGGTTGCGGGTCAGGTTGACCGCATCGCGCCAGTTTTCGGGCTTGGGATAATCGCCCACCCAGCCCTGCACGAACTGGTAGACCTCGGGCACGACTTCATTGGTGTAGGCGACCGAAACCCCCCGGCGATACCAGTTCTCGGGCACAGCCTCGCCGGTCGCCTTGCGACCTTCGATGGCATCGGCGAGATACTTCAGCCCTTCGGCGTGATTATCCTCGGCGAAGAACAGCTCCGCCATCGACAGCTGCAGATCGGCCATGGGCGCGGGGTAGCCAAGGTCCATCGCCTTTTGCAGATAGTTGCGCGCCGCGGCATATTGCTGGAGCTGGTTGTTGATCTGATAGCCGACGAAGTTGAACTTCGACAGGTCTTCAGGCTTGGTCTTGCCGCTGGCGAGCATCAGCTCGAGCCCCTGGAGCTGCAACGGCGCATCCTTGCCGGTGATCCCGGCGTTGAACATCAGGCCGCCCAGCGCCATCTGGTCATCCGGCGTGGTCGCCAGCGGCACCAGGCCGAGGATCTGCGGTTTCAGCGCAGCGACATTTGCCCCTTCCGCCTTGAGCGCGGTATCGACCGGATTGTAGGCGGCCACGAATTCCTTCGAGTAGGACGGCTTGGACGGATCGGCCTTTTCGTCCTTCTTCTTGCGCTGCGCGTGGGCCGCGTTGGCAAAGCCCGGAATGGCCAGCACGGCAGTGCCGCTGGCGAGCGCAACAGCCAGCGCCAGCTGACGCGCGAAGCGGCCGGGAGCCGGCATGAAACGACGGGGCGAAGACATATTGGTCACTCATATCCTCCAGTTGATACGCAGCCGCGCGCCCGTTCCGGCGCGCGCCCTGCGGCGAACTCCGCCCCGGCCTTTGGACGGCCCGCGCGGGATTTGCAATTGTCGCTAGGCGGAGCGTACTGAACGGGCTTTGAATGCCCTGTTCACCCTGCGCTCGCAAAGGGGCTTGGAAATGTGGAAAAAGGCACCGTGTTCTTGCCTTGTTCGCGCCGCATGGTGGCGAAAGCCCCGGCTTGTCCCTAGATAGAGAGCGACAGCCGCGGCTGCTATGGCCCGGCCCGCACGACGCGGCACGCAAACACACACAGAAACGGCCCCGACCTTGAGCGACGACAGCGACATTCTCGATTCCCCTCCCCCGTCTCCGATGAGCGGTTTCGACCGCGTCGATATCGTCGACGAGATGCGGTCGAGCTATCTCGACTATGCGATGAGCGTGATCGTGTCCCGCGCGCTGCCCGATGTGCGCGATGGCTTGAAGCCGGTACACCGCCGCATTCTGTTCGCCAGTCAGGAAGGCGGCTTCGTCGCCGGGCGGCCTTACCGTAAGAGCGCCAAGATCGTCGGCGATGTGATGGGTAACTATCACCCGCACGGCGATTCCGCGATCTACGATGCGCTCGCCCGCATGACCCAGCCCTGGTCGATGCGCGTGCCGCTGATCGATGGTCAGGGCAACTTCGGCTCGATGGACCCCGATCCGCCGGCCTCGATGCGTTATACCGAAGCGCGGCTGGCGCGGGTGGCGAACGCGCTGCTCGACGATCTCGACAAGGACACGGTCGATTTCACCGACAACTACGACGGCAGCCGCAAGGAGCCGACGGTGCTGCCGGCGCGCTTCCCCAACCTGCTCGTCAACGGCGCGGGCGGGATTGCGGTCGGCATGGCGACCAACGTGCCGCCGCACAATCTGGGCGAAGTGATCGACGCCTGCTTTGCCTACATGGACAATCCGGCGATCACTTCCGAGGAGTTGATTCAGTACATCCCCGGCCCCGATTTCCCGACCGCGCCGCTGATCCTCGGCACGCACGGCGCGCGGCAGGCCTACACCACCGGGCGCGGGTCGATCCTGATGCGCTGCCGGCACGAGATCGAATCGACGCGCGGCGCCAAGAGCGAGGGGCGCGAAAGGATCGTCTTCACCTCGATCCCCTATCAGGTCGGCAAGTCCGGGCTGGTCGAGAAGATCGCCGAGGCCGCCAAGGACAAGCGCATCGAAGGCATCAGCGATATTCGCGACGAAAGCTCGCGCGAAGGCGTGCGCGTGGTGATCGACCTGAAGCGCGATGCGACGCCCGAAGTGGTGCTCAACCAGATCTGGCGGCACACGCCCGCGCAATCGAGCTTCCCCGCCAACATGCTGGCGATCCGCGGCGGACGGCCCGAGACCCTGCGTCTGCGCGATTTCATCCAGGCCTTCATCAGCTTCCGCGAGGAAGTCATCACCCGGCGCACCAAGTTCGAACTCGCCAAGGCGCGCGAGCGGGCGCACCTGTTGCTGGGTCTGGTGGTGGCGGTCTCCAACCTCGACGAGGTGGTGGCGATGATCCGCAGCGCCCCCAACCCCGCCGAAGCGCGCGCACGGCTGCTCGCCAAGGAATGGCCGATCGGTGACATCGCGCAATATATTCGCCTGATCGAAGCGATCGAGCCGAGCGCGGACGAAAGCGGCGGCACCTATCGCCTGTCCGAACGGCAGGTGAAGGCGATCCTCGATCTTCGCCTCCACCGCCTGACCGCGCTGGGCCGTGACGAAATCGGCGAGGAGCTGAAGGGCCTTTCGGTCGCGATCGAAGAATATCTCTCGATCCTCGCCGACCGCGTGAAGCTGTACGGCGTGATGCGGACCGAGCTTGAGGAGATCAAGGCAACCTACGCCACCCCTCGCCTCAGCGAAATCGCGCCCGCATGGGATGGTCTGGAAGACGAAGACCTGATCGAGCGCGAGGAGATGGTCGTCACCGTCACCCACGGCGGCTACATCAAGCGCACCGCTCTGGACACCTTCCGCGCGCAGGGCCGCGGCGGCAAGGGCCGCTCGGGCATGGCGACCAAGGACGAGGACGCGGTGGTCGAACTGTTCGTCACCTCGACCCACAATCCGGTGCTGTTCTTCACCAACACCGGCCGCGTCTATCGCATGAAGGTGTGGAAGCTGCCCGAAGGCGGCCCCTCGACAAAGGGCCGCCCGATGGTCAACCTGCTGCCGCTGGGCGATGACGAGCGCGTCACCAACGTCCTCCCCCTGCCAGAGGACGAGAGCAGCTGGTCAAACCTCAACATCGTCTTCGCCACCGAACAGGGCATGGTGCGCCGCAATTCGATGGACGCCTTCGCCAACATCCCGACCGCTGGCAAATATGCGATGGGCTTCGTCGAAGGCTCGGGCGACCGGCTGATCGGCGTGCAATTGCTGACCGAGGAGCAGGAAATCTTCCTCGCCAGCGACAGCGGCAAGGCAATCCGCTTCTCCGCCACCGACGCGCGCGAAACAAAGAGCCGCACCGGCATCGGGGTGCGCGGCATGAGCCTCAAGAAAGGCGGCAAGGTCGTCAGCATGGCTGTGCTTGGGGCACTCACCGCTGACATGGAAACGCGCGAGGCCTATCTGCGCGCGGCGGCGTGGAAGAACAACGACGCCGAACCGACGTTGCCCGCCGATCAGGTGAGCGCGATGGCGGAGGCCGAGGAGTTCATCCTCACCATCACCGCCAATGGCTATGGCAAGATCTCCTCCGCCTATGAATACCGCACCACCGGGCGCGGCGGTCAGGGCATCACCAATATCGGCGCGCCGGAGAGCAATCCGGAACGCAACGGCCCGGTGGTCGCCAGCTTCCCGGTCAAGCACGGCTCCCAACTGATGCTGGTGACCGATCAGGCCAAGCTGATCCGCCTCGGGATCGATTTCCGCCATCTGATCGAAGGCGGGTTCGAGAACCTGAAAGGCTTCTCGATCTCCGGTCGCGGATCGTCCGGCATCCGCATCTTCGATGTCGCCAAGGACGAGCACATCGTCGGTGCGGCGCTGATCGACGAGACCGAGGAACCGGAGAACCCGGCCGAGGAAGCGATTGCAGCGGAGATAGCGGGCGGGAGCGAGCCGCCCGTCACCTGACGGGCTGTTCGCCTCGCAGGCATTGCACGATCCCAGTCGCGATCATCAGCTGCCCCGCATAGTAGAGCGGCCAGATCAGCAGCGTGGGGGCGGGTTCGAGATCGAGCGCGCCCATCCGCGAAAAGATCAGCCAGTCGCTAAGCACGAAGAGCACGGCCCCGCTGCCCACGCGGTAGCGCGGGTAGTGGCTCATCCACGCCGATGCGGCCATCGCGCCGAGGAAGGCGGCATAGATCGCAATCTCCACCGCGCCGCTCAGCAGCCAGCTTACCAGCGGGGTTCCGACCAGCAGGGCCGCGCCGATCAGCTTCTGCACCGGCGAGGGCCGCTTGTGCCGGTTTCTGAGATACAGGGCGACCGCCACCACATGTGCCGCCGCGAAAAAGGCGCCGCCTGTGAGGAAATCGAGCTCGATTGCTACATCCCCCGCCGCCGCCAGCGCCAGCGCCGCCGCCAGCAGCAGGCCATCGGCGCGGTGCCTGCCTTGCGGCACGCGCAGCAGGACATAGAGCGCCAGCAGGCCGACACTCGCGCCCTTGGCGGCGAGGCCCCAGGTGCCCTCGAACACCGGATTGTCGCTGAGGAAATAGAACGCCGTCGCCGCCGCCACGCTCGCTAGCAGCCACGGCCTTTGTTCGATCAACGCGCGCTTTGCCATCCCGCCTGCATTCCTTGCCACGCCCCTTAAGGCTTGCAGGCGAGCTATCACGCAATTACCTGCCCCGCCATGACGGCAAGCGCAACTTTGCACGATGTGCACATAATCGGCGGCGGTCTCGCCGGGAGCGAGGCGGCGTGGCAGCTCGCGCAGCGCGGCGCAAAGGTGCGCCTCTCGGAGATGCGCGGCTCGGGCGAGATGACCCCCGCGCACCAGACCGATGGGCTGGCCGAACTGGTTTGCTCCAACTCCTTCCGCTCGGACGATGACACCAAGAACGCGGTCGGGCTGCTGCATCACGAAATGCGAGAACTCGACAGTATCGTGATGCGTGCGGGGCACGCCGCGCGGGTGCCCGCGGGCAGCGCAATGGCGGTGGACCGCGATGTCTTCTCCGCCGAGGTCGAGAAGGCGCTGTCGCAGCACCCCAATGTCACCATCGTGCGCGAGCGGGTGGACGCCCTGCCCTCTGCCGGGCTCACCATCGTCGCCACCGGGCCACTTACCGCCGAGGCGCTGGCGGGCAGCATCGTGCGCGCCACGGGAAGCGAGCGGCTCGCCTTCTTCGATGCCATTGCGCCGATCGTCCACCGCGATTCCATCGATATGAGCAAGGTCTGGATCCAGTCGCGCTGGAACAAGCGCACCGAGGCCAGCAACGAGGGCGGCGACTATATCAATTGCCCGATGAACGAGGCGCAATATCGCGCCTTCGTGCAAGGGCTACTTGATGGCGAGAAGACCGAATTCAAGCAGTGGGAAAAGGACACGCCCTATTTCGACGGCTGTATGCCGATCGAGGTGATGGCGGAACGCGGCGTCGAAACCCTGCGCTATGGCCCGATGAAGGGCGTGGGGCTCGACAATCCGTTCGATGTGACGCCCGAGTTTCCGCAGGGGCGCTGGCCCTATGCCGTGGTGCAGCTGCGCCAGGACAACAAGCTCGGCACGTTGTGGAACATGGTCGGCTTCCAGACCAAGCTCAAATATGCCGCGCAGGTCGAACTGTTCCGCACCATTCCGGGGCTGGAGAACGCCGAGTTCGCCCGGCTGGGCGGATTGCACCGCAACACTTTCCTCAATTCGCCGCAGGTGCTCGACCGCCAGTTGCGGCTGCGCGCGGCGCCGCATATCCGCTTTGCCGGGCAGGTGACCGGCTGCGAGGGCTATGTCGAAAGCGCCGCCATCGGTCTCGTTGCCGGGATGATGACAGCGGCACAGCTGGCGGGCCGCGACTGGCAGCCGCTGCCCTCCACCACCGCGCTCGGCGCGCTGCTCAGCCATATCACCGGCGATGCCGAGGCCGAGACCTTCCAGCCCATGAACGTTAATTTCGGCCTCTTCCCGCCGCTCCACGAAGTCGGCAAGAAGGTGCGCAAGGAAGCCTACACCACCCGCGCAAAGGCCGATCTCGCACGCTGGATCAGCGAAACCCGCGAGACCGTGCCCGCCTGACGGTTCAGCACTTGCAGGCGGGTTTCTTCGCCGCCGGCTTGGGCGCGGTGGTGGCGAATTCGCGCGGGGTCAGCCGCTCGTCACCATTCGCATCGGCTTTCTCGAACCGCTGCACCGTGGTCACCGCCCATTCCTCGAAGGTCAGCAGATTGTTGCCGTCCTTGTCGAGCGCGCGGAACGCGTCGGTCCGGGTCGAGAGCATTTCGTTGCGGGTGATCAGCCGGTCGCGGTTGCGATCGTAGCGGAAGAAGCGCTGCTCCTCCTTGCCGAGCTCGCTCACCTCGGGCGGCGCGGGCCCTTGCATGGTGCCGGGATCGGCCAGCGGGAGCGCTTCGGAATCGACCGGCGAAGGCGCGGGCGCAGGCGGCGGTGCGCCCTCCTCGATCACCGCGCGGCCTTGCAGCCACACCATCCCTACGCCTGCCAAGGCGAGCCCGCCCAGCAACCCGATCACGGCCTGTCGCAAAGGTCTGCCCCCTTTTGCTTCAATGGGTTGCAGACTACACCCGATCAGAAACCAAAGATAGCCGCCTTGTATGCCGCAAGCGATGCGCCGCGCCCCTCCATCAGCGGCCGTCCCCCGCGCTTGAGCGCGCGCCGGGCCAGAGCATCGAGCACCGCCACGCCGCGCAGGCGGCGCGGCACGCGGCCGAGCGGGACCTGACGCGCCTGCCCGGCGGCGATCAGTGCATCGCGCTCCTGCGGATCGGAGACCGCCGAGGCCGCATCGGCCGCCGCCCAGCGCAGGCCCGCAGCCACCAGACGCACCGCCGCCGCCGGAGGGCAATCATCCCACAGTGCCACGAAGAAGGCCCCGCGCTGTGCGGCAAAGGCTTCGGCCTCGGCCCGGCCAAGGCGCTCGGCGGTCATCAGCACTTCCCAGCCATCGACCATCGCGATCAGCGCCGCCTCGCGTCCGGCCCAGTGCGCGCCGATCGCATCGAGCACCGCATCGCCGCGCGGCCTGTCGGCCAGCGGCCGTGCGAGCGCATCGCGCCACCAAGCAAGCCGCATCTGGCCGAGCATTATCTCCTGCGTTCTGGTCGCGATCCGTGCCAGTCGCCGATCAAGCTGAAGAGCCGTGCTTAATGGTGCGCGAACCATTTCGCCGCTCCACGCCAAGGCCAGCTCGGCTTCGGGGGCGAGAATGTCTGGGGCCTCGGTCATCACTGAAGTAACGCATAACCAACGATTTTCGTCTTTGGCAAGCAAAGTGTCCCACCAAGGGACGCCAGACACCGGAGCCTACCGATGGCTGTGCTTAGCCAATTGTTAACCACAAACTTTGGCAATCCGCTTACCCAACTCGCTTAAGCGCGGAGGCTGCATCTGGATTGTCTGCGCGATTTGCGCGCGGATGACAGGGGAAGGGCACCGTAGCAATGGCGCAAGAACAGCAGGCCAGATCGTCGTTCATGCACAAGCTGCTGCACGACAAGACCGCCAACACGCTCGCGATTTCCGCAGCGGCCTTGCTTCCGCTGATGGCGATGGTCGGCGGCGGGATCGATGCAAGCCGCTACTACATGACAGCCGCACGCATGCAGGCCGCGTGCGACGCCGGTGCGCTCGCCGCACGGCGCGCCATGACCGACGACAATTTCACCAGCGCGCACCGCCAGATCGGTCTCAATTTCTTCGACCAGAATTTCAACGAAGGCATGTTCGGCGTCGACAGCCGCAACCGCGAATACACCAGCGACGGCGAAGGCACGGTGATCGGCAATGCAACCGGCACTCTTCCCGCATCGATCATGGCGGCCTTCGGCTACAACGAATTCAATATCACGGTGACCTGTTCGGCCGAGATCAACATTTCGAACACCGACATCATGTTCGTGCTCGATACCACCGGATCGATGGCCGATTGTCCGGCGACCTCGGGCTGCAACTCCGGCCCCGGCTCCAAGATCGTCGCGCTGCGCGAAGCGGTGATGAATTTCTACGACACCGTCGAGGCGGCCACATCCGCAAGCGCGCAGGTGCGCTATGGCCTCGTGCCCTATTCGCAGCAGGTCAATGTCGGCTTCTCGCTGCCGCGCGCCTACATGGCCGACGAGCATTCCTACCAGTCGCGCGTGCCGGTCTACGAAGTCGTGCAGACCGTGATCCCTGGCAACGGCGTTGAGGTCGGCGACGACATCCTGATCTCGCAGCAGACCGAATGGATCACGCGCAGCACGAGCGACCTCGGTTCATCGAGGGAGAGCGATTACTACTACAGGAACCGCGAGGGTCGGCCCGATCGCAACGACAACGATGATCGCGACCGCTGCCAGATCACCAATCGCGGAACCTACACGGTCGGAAGCCAGACCTGGACGATCAGTTCAACCTCCTATGTCCGCCAGCAATATGATGACGCCCCGATCGACACGCAGGCCGGTTGTCGCGGCACGGTGCGCAAGACTCGCAAGGCGACGCAAGACGATGTGATCCCCGATCGCATCGAGGAGTCGATCCGTTTCGCCTATTGGCGCTACTGCCAGGTCGACACTGCCGACGCCACGCCTTGCAATGTGGAGAACCCGGCCGGCAGCCCGGCATCGTGGGAAACGGTCGACCTCTCGACTCTCTATGACGATAACCAGATCGATCTGCCGCTCGGCAACAACGGCGCGTTCGAAACACACACCTGGACTGGTTGCGTCGAAGAGCCGAGCACGGTGCTGACCGACAATTACAGCCCGATCCCGGCGGCGGCGCACGATCTCAATATCAATCTGGTGCCCGAGAACGAATCGCAAAAGTGGAAGCCCGCGCTCAACACAGCCGTGTGGGAGCGCCGCGATTCCAGCAACAACCGCACAACCGGCTTCCGCAACGTCAATGGCAACCAGGCCCGGCCGGGCTGGGTTTGCCCGCAACCGGCACGCAAGCTGTCAGAGATCAGCCGCAGCGACCTTCAGGCCTATCTCGACGCGCTGAATGCCTCCGGCAATACCTATCACGACATCGGGATGCTGTGGGGCGCACGCTTCCTCAGCCCGCGCGGACTGTTCGCTGCCGAGAATACGACCGCGCCGAACGGCGATGCCATTGCCCGCCACATCGTGTTCATGACCGACGGTGCGCAGGTCAACAATGTCGAGAACTATTCGACCCACGGGATCGAATGGTGGGATCGCCGGATCACCGGTGACGGCAACTCGACCCGCGAATTCAACCGCCGCGCTTCGCGTCTGCAAGCCATCTGCCGCGCCGCGCAACAGGAGAACATCACGGTCTGGGTGGTCGCCTTCGGGACTACGCTGACCTCGAACCTCACCAACTGCGCATCGCCGGGTCGCGCCTTCCAGGCCAACGACTCAGCGACGCTCAACGCCCGGTTCCAGGAAATCGCCCAGAAAATCGCAGCACTGAGGCTCACGTCATGATCGGTCGCCTGCACTCCGCCCGTGCCGCACTGCGGCGCCTTATCGCCGATACCAAGGGCGTGACCCTCGTCGAATTCGCCTTTGTAGGGCCGGTGCTGATCCTGATGATCATGGGCCTGTTCGACATCGCGCACACGCAATACACCAGCTCGGTGCTGCACGGTGCGATGCAGAAGGCGGGGCGCGATCTGACGCTGGAAAACGCCAATGGCCGGCAGGCAGCGATCGACACCCGCGTGCGCGAGCAGATCGAGACCGTGATGCCCTCTGGCGCACAGGTCGAATTCATCAAGCTGTCCCACGCCGACTTTGCCGACATCGGTGAGCCCGAGGTCATTCTGGGTGACGACCCCGCAGGTCAAACCGGCAACGGTGTCTGCGAAGGCGCGAAGAACGAGCGCTACATCGATGCCAATGCGAACGGGCGCTGGGATGCCGATCGTGGCAAGACCGGGATCGGCGGCGCGCGCGACGCCGTGCTCTACACCGCCCGCGTCACCTATCCGCGCATGTTCCCGCTGTTCACCATGACGGGCATGCCGCGCGACGTCACACTCGAGGCGTCGACCGTGCTGCGCAACCAGCCCTTCGACGAACAGGACAAGTCGCGTATCGAGAGGAATTGTCCATGACGAAAGCCGCTATGGCCAAGCCCCTGTCCCGCGCGCGCCGGTTTGCGCGCCGACTGCGGGGCGACACCTCGGGTCTGGCGCTGGTCGAGTTCGCCTTTGCCGCGCCGCTGGTGCTGGGCATGGGGATGCTGGGCACGGAGACCGCCTTTCTCGTGATCACGCACCTTCAGGTCAGCCAGATCGCGATGCAGGTTGCCGACAACGCTTCGCGCGTGGGTGAGGAAGACGTGCTGAACGCGCGCAAGGTCTACGAGCGCGACGTCGCCGCTACCCTGATCGGAGCGGAAAAGCTCGGCGCCAATATCGACATCTTCGATCAGGGGCGGGTGATCGTGTCCAGCCTCCAGCAGAATGCGCAGGGCGGCCAATGGATCGCCTGGCAACGCTGCCGCGGGGCAAAGGTCTACAACTCCACTTACGGCGTTGAGGGCCAAGGCGCGATCGGAACGTCGTTCCCCGGCATGGGCAGTCCCGGTCGCTACATCACCGCGTCGACCGGCACGGCGGTCATGTTTGTCGAGGTGGCCTATGATTTCGAATCGCCCACCCCGCTCGACCTCTTCGAGGGGCGTGAGATCGTCTATACCGCGGCCTTCAACGTACGTGACAACCGCGACCTGACCCGGCTTTACAGCGGCGGCCCGGTCGCGCGTTGCAACACCTATTCGTCGGCCCGCCCGTCCTGATCACAGGCCGGGCGGCCCCGTCCTTACGCCTTGTAGCAGACCTTGCGCGCAGCCTCGGCGATCCGCGCGGCATCGACCAGCGCGAGCTTTTCGAGGTTGGCCGCGTAGGGCAGCGGCACGTCCTCGTTGCACACCCGCAGCACCGGCGCATCGAGGTGGTCGAAGCCCTCCTCCATGCAGATGCTGATGATTTCCGACGCGATCGAGCAGGTCGGCCAGCCTTCTTCGGCCACGATCAGCCGGTTGGTCTTGGCAAGGCTTTCAAGCACGGTCTGCTTGTCGAGCGGACGCAGCGTGCGCAGGTCGATCACCTCGGCATCAATCCCCTCCTCCGCCAGCGTCGCCGCCGCATCGAGCGCGAGGCCCACCCCGATCGAATAGCTGACGATGGTGACGTCCGCCCCCTCGCGCACGATCCGCGCCTTGCCGATGGGGAGGACGTAATCCTCGATATCCGGCACGTCGAAGCTGCGGCCATAGACGAGTTCGTTTTCGAGGAAGACCACCGGGTCTTCGCAGCGGATCGCCGCCTTCATCAGCCCCTTGGCATCGGCCGCGTCATAGGGCGCGATGACAATCAGGCCGGGGACGCTTGCATACCACGGGCCGTAGTTCTGCGAGTGCTGCGCGCCCACGCGTGAGGCCGCGCCATTGGGGCCGCGGAACACGATCGGGCAGCGCATCTGGCCGCCGCTCATATAGTTGGTCTTGGCCGCCGAATTGATGATGTGGTCGATCGCCTGCATCGCGAAGTTGAAGGTCATGAATTCGACGATCGGGCGCAGGCCGCCCATCGCCGCGCCGGTTCCGATCCCGGCAAAGCCATATTCGGTGATCGGCGTATCGATCACGCGCTTCGGGCCGAATTCGGCGAGCAGGCCCTGTGTGACCTTGTAGGCGCCCTGATACTCGGCAACTTCCTCGCCCATGACGAAGACCCGGCGGTCGGCACGCATTTCCTCGGCCATCGCATCGCGCAGCGCCTCGCGCACGGTAGTGCTGGTGAAACCGGTGCCTTCGGGCAATTCCGGATCGCGCGCAGGCTCGGCCTTGGCCTTGAGCGGTTCGGCGGGCTTGGCGAGCTCTTCCTTTTCCGCCTTTTCGGCGGCGGGCTCTTCAGCCGGCGCAGGGGCGGAGGCAGGCTCCTCCCCTTCCCCCGTGATCAGCGCAATCACCGCGCCAACGGCCACATCTTCGGTTCCGGCGGGGACAAGGATCTTCTCCAGCACGCCTTCGTCGATGGCCTCGAATTCCATCGTCGCCTTGTCGGTCTCGATCTCGGCGATGATATCGCCCGGCTCGATCCGGTCGCCTTCCTGCTTGAGCCACTTGGCGAGCGTGCCCTGCTCCATCGTGGGCGAGAGCGCCGGCATCTTCAGTTCGATCCCCATGGCTCAATACTCCTCCACCAGAACATCGGTGTAGAGTTCGCTCGCGGCGGGTTCGGGCGAGGTTTCGGCGAAATCGGCGGCTTCGGCCACCTGCGCGCGGATCGCCTTGTCGATGGCTTTCAATTCGTCCTCGGTCTTGCCTGTCTCGATCAGGGTCTTCTTCAGTCCCTCGATCGGATCGTGGTGGTCGCGCTGTTCCTGCACTTCCTCGCGGGTGCGGTACTTGGCCGGGTCGGACATCGAGTGCCCGCGATAGCGATAGGTGTTGCACTCCATCAGCACCGGGCCCTTACCGGCGCGCACGTGCGCGAAGGCGACTTCGGCCGCGGCGCGCACTTCGAGCACGTCCATGCCGTTCACTTCCATCCCCGGAATGCGGAACGCGGTGCCGCGGCGGTAGAAGCGGGTTTCGGCGGAGGAACGCTTGGTCGCAGTGCCCATCGCGTATTGATTGTCCTCGACCACGAAGACGATGGGGAGGTTCCAGAGGGCTGCCATGTTGAAGGTTTCGTAGACCTGCCCCTGGTTCGCGGCGCCGTCACCGAAATAGGCAAGGCACAGCCCGCCGTCCTCGTTGTACTGGTGCGCCAGCGCAAGGCCCCCGCCCAGTGCCACCTGCGCGCCGACGATGCCGTGGCCGCCGTAGAACTTGTGCTCGGTCGAGAACATGTGCATCGACCCGCCCTTGCCCTTCGAGATTCCGGCCTCGCGCCCGGTCAGCTCGGCCATGATCACCTTTGGGTCGATCCCGTAGGCGAGCATGTGCCCGTGATCGCGGTAGCCGGTGATGACGGAATCGCGATCATTGTCGAGCGCGCTCTGGAGGCCGATGGCGACCGCTTCCTGCCCGATGTAAAGGTGACAGAAACCGCCGATCAGGCCGAGGCCGTAAAGCTGGCCCGCCTTCTCCTCGAAGCGGCGGATCAGCAGCATCTGGCGGTAGAATTCCAGCATCTCCTCTTCGGAGGCGGCATAGCGCTTCTTCGCTTCGAAGGCTTCCTGCAAGGAATGCAGGATGAAATCGCTGTCGTCCGCTGCCGCGGCGACTGCTTTTGCGGGCTTTTTGGCCAAGATAAGTATCCCTCTCTCTGGCGCGCTCAAGGGGAGGAGAAGCGCCGTCCAACGCCTTGCTCTATAGGCAGGCAAACGGGGATGACGCAACGGCAAGGCGTTGCAGAAAACCGAACGCGCATACGAAATCAGGACGGCCCGAAGGCTATGCCGGGATCACTCGTCCTCGAGCGTGATGACGACTTCGTCTTCGCGCATCACGCCCAGCTGATCGCGCACCAGCTCGCTCGCCAGATCGGGGTCGGCCGCCTCGGGATCGAGCAGCATCACGCGGTTGCGCAGCGCATCGCGCTTGGCCGTCAGCTGGGCGATCTCGGCCTCGCGCTGCTGGAGCGCGGCCGCATTTTCGCTCCAGGCGAGCAAACCGGTCGGCCCGGCCACGGCATAGCCCGCCAGCAGCAGCAAGCCGCACAGGGCCACCACTCGCTTGAGCCTGTTGTCCGTTCCCGGTCTGCGCATGTCGCGAAAGATCCCCTTGCCGCCAGATTCCACAGAATCACACTTGGCGTGTCGCTGCAAGAGCAATGCGCTGCAATGCGCACAAATCCTTGCGGATTGATCCGCTCAGTAGCTGCGCGGCAGGCCCAGCACGTGCTCGGCGAGGTAGGAGAGGATCAGATTGGTCGAGATCGGCGCGACGGTATAGAGCCGCGCTTCGCGGAACTTGCGCTCGACATCATATTCCTCAGCAAAGCCGAAGCCGCCGAAGGTCTGCACGCACATGTCCGCCGCCGCCCAGCTGGCCTCCGATGCGAGCAACTTGGCCATATTAGCCTCCTCGCCGGGATTACCGCCCTCGTCATAGACCCGCGCGGCGTGGTGGACCATCAGTTCAGCAGCGCGCATCTGGGCGTAGCAGCGCGCGATCGGAAACTGCACGCCCTGATTCTGTCCGATGGGCCGCGCGAAGACGCTGCGGTCCTTGGCGTAGCCGGTCGCCTTCTCGATGAACCACTTGGCGTCCCCGATGCATTCCGCTGCGATCAGGATGCGCTCGGCATTCATGCCCGACAGGATGTAGCGAAAGCCCTTCCCCTCCTCGCCCACCAGCGCCGAAGCCGGGATGCGCAGATCGTCGAAGAATACCTCGCAGCTCGAGTGGTTCATCATCGTGCGGATCGGCTTGACAGTCATGCCGCCTTTCAGCGCCTCGCCCATCTCGACGAGGAAGATCGAGAGCCCCTCGGTCTTGCTCGCCGCTTCCTCGCGCGGGGCGGTGCGGGCGAGGAGCAGCATCAGGTCGGAATGTTCGGCGCGGCTGGTCCAGATCTTCTGGCCGTTGATGACGTATTCGTCGCCATCGCGCATGGCGCGGGTCTTGAGGCTGAGCGTATCGGTGCCGCTGGTCGGTTCGGAGACGCCGAAAGCCTGAAGCCGCAATTCCCCGCTGGCGATGCGCGGCAGATAGCGCGTCTTCTGCTCCGCCGACCCGTAACGCAGCAGCGTGTTCATGATGTACATCTGCGCATGGGCGCTGGAGCCGTTGCAGCCCGAAGCCTGGATTTCCTCCATAATCACGCAGGCCGCTTCGAGGCTCAGACCGCTGCCGCCATGCTCTGCCGGGATCAGCGCGGCGAGGAACCCGGCACGGGTCAGCGCGTCGACGAATTCCGCCGGATATTCCCGCGCGGCATCCTTCGCGCGCCAGTATTCGCCCGGAAAACCG
This sequence comes from Porphyrobacter sp. YT40, assembly GCF_006542605.1. Taxonomy (GTDB): domain Bacteria; phylum Pseudomonadota; class Alphaproteobacteria; order Sphingomonadales; family Sphingomonadaceae; genus Erythrobacter. Next base: position 2,373,607 of record NZ_CP041222.1, on the reverse strand, counting down.
TCGCACAGCTGCCGCACCGCGCGGCGGATTTCGGCGAGTTCCTGGGTGTCGTGCGCTTGCATGGGTGAGCCTGTCCTGAAATCTGCGCCCTGCTGCTAGCCGCCGGGCGAACGAGCGTCCACCTGCCGAGAATGCCAGCGCCGCGCGTGCGCCCGCAAAACAGCACGCTGACAGCGCCGGGCGCATCGGATAGGGCGCAGGCGATGTCTCCGCCCTCCCCTGCCCAGTCTGCCGAACCTGCCCGCCTCACCCGTTCGCAGGAATGGGCGCTGACCCTGACGATCGCGGTGGTGACGGCCAATGCCTATTACATCCACCCCATTATCGGCGAGGTCGCGCGCGGGTTCGGCGTGGGCGAGGCCGAGATCGGGCTGGTTCCGGCACTCAACCAGCTGGCGCTCGCGCTCGGCATCCTGCTGCTGCTGCCGCTGGGTGACTTCATCTCCAACCGCAAGCTGTGCCTCGTCTTCGTGGCCGCACAAACCGTGTGCCTTGGCGGAATGGTGCTCGCGCCCGATCTGTTGCTGTTCACCGCCGCTTCGACGCTGCTCGGCTTCGTGACGATCGCGCCCTATCTGATCCCGGCCTACGCCTCCAAGCGCATCGCGCCCGAGCGGCTGGGGCTCGTCACCGCGCAGCTTACCGCGGCGGTGATCTTCGGCATTCTGGTGGCGCGGGTCGGCGCGGGCATCGTCGCCGCCTATGCCGACTGGCACACGGTCTACATCGCCGCCTTCGCGCTGATGGTGGCGGTGACGGCGCTGCTGCCGCTCGCCATGCGTAGCGAGCCGCCTGCGGCCAAGCGCGCAGAGGCCGGCTACGGCACGGTTATCGCATCGGTGTTCCGGCTCGCCGCGAAGCATCCCGACACGCAGATCTCCGCCGCGATACAGGGCCTCAACTTCGGCATTTTCACCGCCAGCTGGCTGGCGCTCGCACTGCACCTGACGAGCGCAGAGCTTGGCTATGGCACCGACGATGTGGGGCTGTTGGCGGGAGTCGCGGCGATCAGCGTCTTCACCACGCCGAGGCTCGGTCGCTGGGCCGACAGGGTGGGCGCGCGCAAGGCGCGTTTGGCAGCGGCGGTGGTGCAATTGGGCGGCATTGCGCTGTTCTACCCGCTCGGCTTCAGCATCTGGGGGCTGCTGGTGCCGCTGTTCATCGTCAACATGGTGGGGCCGACGATCGACGTGACGGGGCGCATGACGCTGTTCACCCTCGCCCCCGAGATCCGCACCCGGCTGACCACCTCCTATATCATGGCGATGTTTATCGGCGGGGCGATCGGCAGCGCGGCGGGAACGGCGATCTATGACTGGGCCGGATGGGGCGGCACCTGCGCGCTGATGATGGCGATGTCGGGCTGCGTGCTGGCGCTGTCCTTCCATGCCGAGCGGCGCTGGCGAGCAGTTGGCAGTGTCAATCCAGCATGACAATATGCGGAGTTGACAGGTAATCTTTTGTTAACCTTTTTGGGGTAAATGCATTCTCGAAGAGCGCTGCGGCCATCTACCGAATGACGAAGTCAGATCCCGTCACTCCGGTTCGGCCGAAAGCTTTTCACAAAAGGGCGTTGCGACCGCATACCGAATGACAGGGGTAACCCGGTCGCTCCGTTAGGGTCGAGCGCCCTTTTCTCATTGGCCACGACGAGCATTGACCAACGTCGGCAGCAAAAGGCCATGGCGCGAAGAATGGCGATTGTCGGGTGATGGTGACCCCGGCGCGATTCGAACGCGCGGCCCCCAGATTAGGAATCTGGTGCTCTATCCGGCTGAGCTACGGGGTCCCGAGGCGCTTCATAGCACCGCGCGCTTCCCGTTCAATTCAACTTTTCGGGCGGCGCAACCGGAAACGGCAGCGGAGCAACCGGCACGCCTTCCTCGACCAGCGCCTTGGCTTCGGCGAGGCTCGCCTGCCCGTGGATCGGGGCCTCTTCGCGCTCGCCGTAATGCATCTTGCGGGTTTCCTCGGCGAACCTGTCGCCGACCCAAGTGGAGTTCTTCAGCGCTTCGGCCTGCGCCTTGGCAAGTGCGGCAAGCGCCTTTTGCACCTCGGCCGGCATCGGCGTGTTGGCCATTGCCCTCGGTTCCGGCGGCCGGGTCTCGGGCGGGAGCACCTCCTGCCGGCTGTTGCCTTTGGCGGGAACCGCGGGCGCCATCGGCGCCTTGGTCACGTCGGAAGCGCCGCAATGCGGGCAAGCCAGCAAGCCGCGCGCACGCTGGTCCTCGTAATCGGCCGAGGAACCGAACCACCCTTCGAAGCGGTGGCCTTCATGGCAGGCAAGGTCGTAGACGATCATCGCGGATCAGGATTTGGCGATTTCCCGCCGGTTGGCAAGAGCGGGAACCTGCGCGCGCACCTCGGTAATGCGGCCGAGGTCAATGTCGCAAAAGCCGAGGCCCGGCGCTTCCCCGCCCATGTCGAGCAGCACTTCGCCCCACGGATCGACGACCAGCGAGTGGCCATAGGTCTCGCGCCCGTCCTCGTGCCGGCCGACTTGCGCGGCGGCAATGACGAAGGCCTGCGCCTCGATCGCGCGGGCACGCAGCATTACGTGCCAATGCGCCGCGCCGGTGGGCCGGGTGAAGGCAGCCGGCACCGCGATCGCATCGCAGCGGCGGTTGCCAAGGGCCTCGAACAGGGCGGGAAAGCGGATGTCATAGCAGACCGCAAGGCCGAGCCTGCCGATCGGCGTATCCTCCACGCTGACCACCGCTTGGCCTGCCGCGTAAGCATTGCTCTCCCGCCAGCTTTCGCCGCTGGCGAGGTCGACGTCGAACATGTGGATCTTGTCGTAAGTGACGGGGGCGCAAGCTCCCGGCGCGAACAGCATCGAGCGGTTGGCGCTCTTTTCCCCCGCCTCGTGCCTGACCGCCATCGATCCGAGCGCGATCGTGACTCCTGTTTCCTGCGCCAGCGCGGCAAGGCGGGGTACGAAGGGCGACCGATCCTGCGAAACGATATGCGCCGCGGCGCGCTTGCGGTCGCGGTCGAGCAGCAGCGACATTTCGGGGGTGAACATCATCGCCGCCCCCTCGCCCGCCGCCGCGCGGGCGGCGTCGGCGATGGTCGCGCAATTGGCCTCGGGATCGATCCCCGAGGTCATCTGGAGCACCGCTATCCGGGTCATCAGCCTGCCAGAAGCGCGTCGAGCTTGCCCGCAGCCTCGAGCGCGGCGAGATCGTCGCTGCCGCCTACGTGGACATCGCCGATGAAGATCTGCGGCACGGTCATCGCGTTGGGCGCGCGCGCGAGCATTTCCTCGCGCTTGGGCCCACCCATCGTGATGTCATGCTCGGTGAATTCCGCGCCCTTCTGACTCAGCAGGCGCTTGGCGCGCACACAGAAGGGGCAGGCGAACTTGGTGTAGATGTCGATCTGCGGTGCGGCCATCGTGTCCCTCTTGGCAAAGCATCTTGAAAGCGCGGGTGTGAAAACCAGATAAGCACAGTCGCCGCGTTTCGCCAGTCTCGGGAAACGCGGGGGCGCAGGGCGGGTGCTGCAACCGGCAGGCCCGCATCAGACCCAAATTGCTCATGAAGAGGATTTGCACCATGTCACGTTTCGATTTCACCCCCTACCGCCGCTCCACCGTGGGTTTCGATCGCCTGTTCGACCTGCTCGAAAATCAGGCGCGGCTCAACGCGGGCGACAATTACCCCCCGTTCAACATCTCGCGCCGGGGCGAGGACAATTACCGCATCACGCTCGCCGTGGCCGGCTTCCGCGCCGCCGATATCGACATCACCGCGCAGCAGAACCTGCTGGTGGTGCAGGGTCGCAAGCGCGACGAGGCCGAAGACGGGCAGGAGCTGATTCATGTCGGCATCGCCAACCGCGGGTTCGAACGCCGTTTCGAGCTGGCCGATTTCGTCCGGGTCGAGCGCGCCGATCTCGCCGATGGGCTGCTGATCATCGATCTGGTGCGCGAAGTGCCCGACGCGATGAAGCCGCGCAAGATTGCAATCGGCGGCACTGCGGCGCTGACTGCCGTGCCCTCGGACAACGACGACGCCGCAAGCGCGGCCTGAGTCCCGTGAGATGTGAGTAAGTTAAGGGGGCGGATCTCGCAATCCGCCCCCGCGACTTGCGCCGCCTCACCTGCTCCTATCCGTCCGGGTCGCAGAAGACGGACAAGAGCAGGTAAGCTCGTTTCAGAGGCCTCATTTCGAACTCGGCACCGGGCACCTTTTGCAAGGGTACCCGCCGAAGGTTCGTCCTAAACGACGAAGCCCTGTGAAACCGTGAAGAAGCGACTCCCTGTAATTCGGAATGGCAATAACACGCAAGGGCAATCTACGGAACTTGTAAGGATACGACACTGAAATCCAGACTTGGGCAACAAAGCATTGCAGTGCGGATTCGTAATAGTAACTAGGCCTTCGCGCTGGTCGCTCCGTCAGGTGGGCGCAAGGCCGCGCGCCCCCCGGCAGAACGGCGGACGGCGCGGTTAACTGCCTCGGCATGTTCGAATTTCGGCAGCGCCCGAGGCACCGCCCCCGGCACGGGCGGGCCTAGACCAGACGCGACTGTTCCAGCGCGGCGGCGATGAAGCCGGCGAACAGCGGGTGCGGATCGAAGGGCCGCGACTTCAGCTCGGGATGGAACTGCACCCCCACGAACCACGGATGATCGGGCCGCTCGACGATTTCGGGCAGCAATCCGTCGGGGCTCATGCCGGCGAAGATCAGACCCTGCTTTTCCAGTGGCTCGATAAAGGCGCTGTTGACCTCGTAGCGGTGGCGGTGGCGTTCGGAGATGACCTCCGCGCCGCCATAGATGCGCGAGGTGTGGCTGTTGGGGCTGAGCTTGGCCGGATAGGCGCCCAGACGCATCGTCCCGCCCAGATCCCCGCCCTCTTCCCGCTGCTGGAGCCCTTCCTTGGTCATCCACTCGGTGATGATCCCGACCACCGGCGCCTCGGTCGGGCCGAATTCGGTCGAGGAGGCATTGGCAAAGCCCGCCGCGCGCGCGCCTTCGATGCAGGCCATCTGCATTCCGAGACAGATCCCGAAGAACGGCACCCCGCGCTCGCGGGCGAAGCGCACCGCGGAAATCTTGCCCTCGCTCCCGCGCTCGCCGAAACCGCCGGGGACCAGGATGCCGTGCATCGGTTCGAGCGCGGCGATGATCGCGGAGTCGTCGTCACCTTCGAAGATTTCCGCGTCGATCCACTTGATGTTGACCTTGACCCGGTTGGCGAGACCGCCGTGGACGAGCGCTTCGTTAAGGCTCTTGTAGGCATCGGGCAGACCGACATACTTGCCCACCACCGCGATGGTGACTTCGCCTTCGGGGTTGAAGTGGCGGTCCGTCACGTCCTTCCACGCCGAAAGGTCAGGCGCGGGCGCATCGGTGATGCCGAAAGCACGCAGGACTTCGGCGTCCAGCCCCTCGGCATGATATTGCTGGGGCACCGAGTAGATCGAGGGCGCATCAAGCGCCTGGATCACCGCCTCGGCGCGCACGTTGCAGAACTGCGCGATCTTGCGGCGCTCGCTTTCCGGAATCGGGTGTTCGGCGCGGCACAGCAGAATGTCGGGCTTGATCCCGAGCGCGGCCAGCTCGCGCACCGAGTGCTGGGTGGGCTTGGTCTTCAACTCGCCCGCGGCCTTGATATAGGGCACCAGCGTCACGTGGACGGACACGGTCTGGAACGGTTCGAGCTCGTTCCGCAGCTGGCGGATCGCTTCCATGAAGGGCAACGATTCGATGTCGCCGACGGTGCCGCCGATTTCGCACAGGATGAAGTCGTTGTCGCCCTGGTCGGCGAGCGCGAAGGCCTTGATCGCATCGGTCACGTGCGGGATCACCTGCACCGTCGCGCCAAGGTAATCGCCGCGCCGCTCGCGGGCGATGATGTCGCGATAGATGCGGCCCGAAGTGATGTTGTCCGCCTGGCTCGCCGAGACGCCGGTGAAGCGTTCATAATGCCCGAGGTCGAGATCGGTCTCCGCCCCGTCGTCGGTCACATAGACCTCGCCGTGCTGGTAGGGACTCATCGTGCCCGGATCGACGTTGAGATAGGGATCGAACTTGCGGATGCGGACCTTGTAGCCGCGCGCCTGCAGGAGGGCTGCCAGAGAGGCTGCCATGAGACCTTTGCCGAGCGAGGAGACCACGCCGCCGGTGATGAAAATGAACCGCGCCATGGGAGTTGGGCCTTAAGCGTCGAGAGGGATTCGGGGCAAGCGAATTGACGCGGCAATTCGCGCGCCATCCACAATGCCGGTGGTTGCGGGACGCGAAGTGCGGCCCCGTTCGGTTATTCGGCGGGCTGGCCCGTGGGGGCCGGAGCAGCCGAAGGCTGCGCGGCCGGAGCCTCGCCGGCAGGAGCCGCGGGTGCGGCAGCCGGAGCGGTTTCGCCCAGCACATCGGGCAGGGTGCCCGCAGCCGGGGCATCGCGATCGAGCGTCGTGGTCACTTCGCCGACATTGCTTTCCCGCACCGCCAGCGCGGCAAGCACGATCGACAGGCTGACAAAGGCGATCGCCAGCCACTTGGTCGCGCGCGACAGGAAATCGGCCGCACCGCGCGCGCCAAAAGCCCCGCTGGGGCTGCCGCCACCGATCCCCAGCCCGCCGCCTTCGGAGCGCTGCATCAGCACCACGCCAACCAGCGCAGCGGCCACCAGGGCCTGAATCACGGTGAGGAAGATGAACAGGGACATGAAACGCTTCTCGTGACCGGGGGCGATGGCTCGCCCGGATGAATGGATTGCGCGCCATGTAGGCGCGGAAGGGCCGCGCGGCAAGCCTTGCGGGCGCGCCGGGCGCGGGGGCCTTGCAGCCGTCTAGCTTGCCGACGGCTCGCTCGCGGCGAGCGCGATGCCCATCAGGCTGTCTGCGGTGAGGCTCGCCCCGCCCACCAGCGCGCCGCCGACGTCGGGGACGGCGAAGATTTCCGCGGCGTTGTCGGGCTTGACCGAGCCGCCATAGAGGATCCGCACCTCGCTGCCCTGCTCCTCGCCGAACAGCACGATCAGCAGCGCGCGAATTTCGCCGTGCATCTCGGCGATGTCGTCGGTGGTGGCGGCGGTGCCGGTGCCGATTGCCCAGATCGGTTCATAGGCCACGGTCAGCCGCTCGGCGACATCGGCGGGCATGGCATCGGCGGGAGGGAGCGAGGCGGTGAGCTGCTCCTTCACGAAGGCGACCGCCTTGCCCGATTCGCGCGTTTCGGCGCTTTCGCCGCAGCACATGATGATCTTGAGCCCCGCCGCCAGCGCGGCCTGCGCCTTGGCGCGCACCAGCGCATCGGTCTCGCGGTGGCTCTGCCGCCGCTCCGAATGGCCGAGGATGACGAAGCTCGCCCCCGCATCGGCGACCATCGCTGCCGAGATATCCCCGGTATGCGCGCCGCCTTCGGCCTCGTGGCAATCCTGCGCGCCGACCGCGATCTGCTCGGCCTCGCGATGAATCGGGTGGATCAGGGTGTAGGGCGGCGCGAGCGCGACTTCGACCTTCATGTGCCGCTGGGCCGCACGATCGATCGTGCGCGCCTCCGACAGCATCGCGCGGGTGCCGTGCATCTTCCAGTTTCCGACGATATAGGGTCGGCGGGTCATGTTCTGCCTTTGCACTGCTGAATAAAAAGAGAGGGTTGGCCGGGGGCCGCGTGATTCTGTCTGGTGCTGTATCGCCCCGGGGCCGCGTCCGCTAGCCGAGGACGCTGCGCTAGTCAAAACGCGTGCGAACCTGTTGCCGCGCGGTCGCAGGGCCTCTAAAGCGCCTCAGCGCCGCGATCGCTTCGCAGCGCGCGCCGCAGGGCCCTGCCGCCCTGCCACTTGCCAGCCTCCCGTGGGGTCGACCGACAGATGATTTCGTTTTTCCGCCGCTTTTTCGAGTCCAAGATCGGTCTGCCGATCGTCCTCGCCTTTCTCGCGCTGATCGCCCTCGCCTTCGCCGCATCGGACATCACCGGGTCGAGCTTCGGCGGGGCCGTGTCCAACGCCGACAAGATCGCGGTCGTCGGGAGCGAGGACATTCCGGTGTCCGATCTCACCCTCGGCGCGAACACGGCTGTCGACCAGCTGCGGCGGCAGAACCCGACGCTGACCATGCCCGAATTCGTGGCCGAAGGCGGGCTGGACGAAGTGGTGCGGCAGCTGATCGACCGCTACACCATCGGCGCTTACGGCGAGAAATACGGCCTGCGCGGTGGTGAAAATCTGGTCAACAGCGAGATCCTCAAGATTCAGGCCTTCAAGGGGCTGACCGGCGAGTTCGACGAGCAGACCTATCTTGCCGCGCTTGCCCGGCAGGGGCTGACCCCGGCGATGTTCCGGCGCGATCTGTCCGACGGGATGATCGAGCAGCAATTGCTCGGCCCGGCGGTCGCCGCACCGCGACTGCCCGAGAAGGTCGCCGCGCAATATGCCGCGCTGGTGCTCGAAAAGCGCAAGGGCGAAATCGCACTGATCCCGAGTGCTTCCTATGCTCCCACGACCGGCCCGTCCGAGGCTCAGCTGACCGCGTGGTACAAGGCCAACCGCACCAAGTTCATGCGCCCCGAGCGCCGCACGCTCCGCTTCGCGGTGTTCGGAACCGATACGCTCAAGGTCAACGACACCCCCACAGCGGCGGAAATCGCCGAGCGTTACAAGCGCGATGCTGCTCGCTTCCAGGCGAGCGAAACGCGCACGGTCACCAGCTTCGTTGTGCCCACGCAGGACGCGGCACGGTCGCTCGCGGCTCGCATCCGCGGCGGTGCGGCGCTCGAAAGCGTGGCGCGCGAGGCCGGGTTCACCGCCACCACCGCCGACCCGCGCAATCGCGAAGCAATGGCGGGCGCGACCAGCTTTGCCTTTGCCGAAAACGCCTTCAAGGCCGCCGAGGGCGCGGTCGTCGAGCCGGCGCAGGGCACGCTGGGCTGGTATGTCGCCCGCGTCGACAAGGTGACGCGCACCCCGGCGCGCTCGCTGGCGCAGGCCGCGCCCGAGATCACCGAGCAGCTCACCACCGAAAAGCGCGCCGCCGCGATCGGCGATCTCACCGCCGAAATCGAAGCCGAGATCGACGGCGGCACGGCGCTTGCCGAAGTCGCCAAGGCCTATGGCCTGACGATCGAGACCACGCCCGCCCTGCTCGCCAACGGGCAGGCCTTCGGGCGGCCCGAGGTGCAGATCGTGCCGCAGCTGGCCGCGGTGCTCCAGACCGCGTTCCAGATGGAGGAAAGCGAGCCGCAGCTGGCGCAGGTGGAGGCCGATCAGTTCGTGGTCTTCGAAGTTGCCAAGGTCGAAGAGGCCAGCGCCCCGCCGCTCGCCGAGGTGCGCGAGGCCGCAATTGCCGGATGGAAACGCGCGCAGGGCGCGATCCTCGCCAAGCAGGCGGCAGACCGGATCACCGCCAAGGTGCGCGCCGGCACGCCGCTCGCCGCTGCGCTGGCGGCCGAGAACAAGACCGGGTTCGAGCGCGAATCGATCGACCTCGAACGCCGTGAACTGCTCTCGGGCCGTCAGCCCCGCGTCGCGCCGCCGCTGGTGCTGATGTTCAGCATGGCCGAGGGGACGGTCAAACCGCTCGAAGGGCCGCGCGATCTGGGCTGGTATGTTGTTTCGCTCGAAGACATCACCATCCTGCCGATCGCCGAGAACAGCGATGTTGTGCAGCAGACCCGCCAGCAACTCGGCGCGGCGTTGAGCGAGGAATATCGCGGCCAGGCGATCACCGCGATGCGCAAGGAACTGGGCGTCACCCGCAACGATGGCGCAATCGCCGCGGTGCGCCGGCAGCTCGCCGGTGAGCAACCGTAAGCGCGCCAGTCCTGTGATCGTCACGTGAGCCCGACAGCAACAGGCCTCCTGCCCGAAAACGCCGCCGCCGCCAGCGCCCGTCTGCGCGACGGGCGACCGGCGCTGGTGTGGCGCAGGATCATCGCCGACAGCGACACGCCGGTCGGCGCGGCGCGGCGCCTGATCGTGCCGGGGCGCGGCGACTTCCTGCTCGAATCGGTGGAAGGCGGCGAAGTGCGCGGGCGCTACAGCCTGCTCGGCCTCGATCCCGATCTGGTGTTCCGCGCCAAGGGCAACAGTGCCGAGATCAACCGCAACTGGAAGCTCGATCCCGAGGGGTTCTGCCCGCTTGAAGGCGATGCGCTGGCCGAGCTGCGCGCGCTCGCCGCCGCCTGCCGAATCGATCCCATGCCCGAGGGCCTGCCTCCCGCCCTAGCCTGTCTTGTCGGCTATCTCGGTTACGAGACCATCGGCCTCGTCGAGACGCTGCCCCGCGCCGCCGACAGCCCGCTCGACCTGCCCGACATGCTGTTCGTGCGGCCCACGGTGATTCTGGTGTTCGATGGCCTCACCAACGCGCTCTTCGCGATCGCCCCGATCTGGGAGGCAAGCGACCCCGAGGCCGCCGTGGCGCGCGCGGGCGAGCGGATCGACGCGACGCTGAGCCAGCTTGGCACGGCGCTGCCCGCTGCGGCTGCCGATGCGGTGCCCGATAGCCTCCCCGACCTCACCCCGGTGATCGCGCCCGATGACTACAAGGCGATGGCCTTGCGCGCGAAGGACTACATCCTTGCAGGCGACATCTTTCAGGTGGTGCTCGCCCAGCGCTTCACCTGCCCCTTCACCCTGCCCCCGCTGGCGCTCTACCGCGCGCTGCGGCGGGTGAACCCCTCGCCCTTCCTCTATTTCCTCGACCTGCCGGGCTTCGCGCTGGTCGGCTCCTCGCCTGAGATTCTCGTGCGGGTGCGCGAGGGCGAAGTCACCATCCGACCCATCGCCGGGACTCGCCCGCGCGGCAAGACCCGCGAGGAAGACGACGCCAACGAAGCCAGCCTGCTCGCCGATCCCAAGGAACGCGCCGAACATCTGATGCTGCTCGACCTTGGCCGCAACGATGTCGGCCGGGTGGCGGCGGCGGGGACGGTGGAGGTGACGGACAGCTTCACCATCGAGCGTTACAGCCACGTGATGCACATCGTCAGCAATGTGGTGGGTGAGCTCGACCCTTCGAAGGATGCGTTGGAGGCGCTGTTTGCAGGCTTTCCGGCGGGCACCGTCTCCGGCGCGCCCAAGATCAGGGCCTGCGAGATCATCGCAGAACTCGAGCCCGAAACGCGCGGGGCCTATGCGGGCGGGGTGGGCTATTTCGCGCCCGATGGCTCGCTCGACAGCTGCATCGTTCTTCGAACCGCAGTGGTGAAGGACGGGGTGATGCACGTGCAGGCGGGCGCGGGGATCGTCGCCGATTCCGATCCCGATTACGAACTCGCCGAATGCCGCGCCAAGGCCGGCGCGCTGATCGCCGCCGCGCGCGAGGCGGTGCGGGTGGCAAGCGAACCGGGGTATGGGCAATGAGCACAAACGCAATCATCCGGCTTTTCGTGGCGATCCTCATCGCGCTCGGCCTGCCGCTCACGGCGCTCAGGGCCGAAGACTGGGTCGCCGAGGCGGACGAGCACACCATCCTACTCAACGATTTCATCTTCGGCACCGGCGACACCCTGCCCGAAATCAAGATGCACGCGCTCACGCTGGGCACGCCGCAGCGTGATGCGGACGGCAGGATCGTCAACGCCGTGATGCTGCTCCACGGCACCGGCGGCGATGCGACCTCGTTGCTGCAACCCCATTTCGGCGACGCGATGTTCGGCCCCGGCCAGCCACTCGACATCACGCGCAACTACATCATTTCGCCGAGCAATCTCGGCCACGGCAAGAGCAGCAAGCCCAGCGATGGCCTGCGCGCAGCCTTCCCGCGTTACGACTATGACGACATGGTCCGCGCGCAATACCGGATGCTGACCGAGGGGCTTGGCGTGGATGGCCTCAAGATGATCCTCGGCACCTCGATGGGCTGCATGCACTCCTTCGTCTGGGGGCCGATGTATCCGGGCTTCGTCGAGAAGTACGTGCCGCTGGCCTGCAACGCGGTCGAGATTGCCGGGCGCAACCGGGTGATGCGCCAGATCGTGATCGACGGTTTCCGGAGCGATCCGGCCTATGACAACGGCAATTACGCCGATCCGGCCGATCTCAAGGTCGGGCAGGCGGTGGCGAGCAACGTGCTGCTGCTGGCGGGGAGCAATCCCTACCGCATGGATGCCGACTACCCCACCCGCGCGGCTGCCGAGCAGTTCTATGCCGCGCGCCGCGAAGCCGCCGCCGCGCGTGCCGTCGATCCCAACGACACGATCTGGCAGTTCGATTCTTCGCGCAATTACAACCCCGCCGCGCGCCTGCACGAGATCACCGCGCCGGTGCTGTGGATCAATTCGGCGGACGATTTCATCAACCCGCCCGGCCTCGGCAATCCGGCGGCGCTCGCTGCGACCATGCCGCGCGCGCGCTTCGTGTTGATCCCGCCGAGCGCGCAGACCTATGGCCACGGCACCCACAGCCGCCCCAATCTGTGGATGGACGAGTTGCTGCGCTTTCTGAAAGAGAACCCGTGATGCGTTTCGCGGTCGCTGTCTCACTGCTGCTGGCCCTTGCCGCCTGTTCCGAGCAACCGGGGGGCGAGGCGCTGGTGACCACCCGGCTCGACGGGTCGGACAGCGAAGACATCGCCACGCCCTCCCCCTCCGCCACGCCGGAACTGGCCGCCGGGCCCTCGGCGTGCCGACAAGTGGTGTTCGAGGAGGTGCCGCTCACCGATTGCATCGCCGACCCTGCCACGCACCGCATCGCCATGGCCAATGTCGGCGCGGACAAGCAGCCCTTCGGCTCGCTTACCGCCTTCGCCGCGAGCGTCGATCCGAGCGCCATTGCCTTCGCGGTCAATGGCGGGATGTATGGCGACGACCTCAAGCCCATCGGCTACTACGTCCAGAACGGCGAGCGCCTGGCGGAACTGAACCGCGCGACTGGCGAGGGCAATTTCTACATGAAGCCCAACGGGGTGTTCTTCGGCACCGGCTCCAAATGGCGCGTGCTGGGGAGCAACACCTTTTTCGATACCGTGGGCGAGCGCCCCGAATTCGGCACGCAGTCCGGCCCGCTGATGCTGATCGACGGCAAGCTGCACCCCGAGATTCAGGACAATGGCCCCTCGCGCGCGGTCCGCAACGGCGTGGGGGTGGATGCGAGCGGCAAGGCGCATTTCGTCATTTCCGACGCGCCGATCAGCTTCGGCCAGCTCGCGCGCTATTTCCGTGACGAGCTGAAGGTGAGCAACGCGCTTTATCTGGATGGGCAGGTGTCGAGCCTGTGGGACCCGGCCACAGGACGTATGGACAAGGGCCGCGTCGGCCCGATCATCGTGGTGACGAAGCGGGGGGCAAAGCCAGAAGTGGCCTCAACGCCGGAGACAGAGACAGAATGATCCTTGTCATCGACAATTACGACAGCTTCACCTTCAACCTCGTCCATTACCTGATGGAGCTGGGGACCGAGGTGCGCGTGGAGCGCAACGACGCGCTGACCGCAGCCGAGGCGCTACGGACCAATGCGGCGGGTTTCCTCATCTCGCCTGGCCCCTGCACGCCCAACGAGGCCGGAATCAGCCTCGATCTGGTTGCGGCCTGCGCCGATGCGGGCAAGCCCCTGATGGGCGTGTGCCTCGGCCATCAGGCGATCGGACAGCATTTCGGCGGGACAGTGCAGCGCGGCGGGCTGATGCATGGCAAGACTTCTCCGGTCACGCATGACGGGACGGGGGTGTTCGCAGGCCTGCCCTCGCCCTTCATCGCGACGCGCTACCACAGCCTTGAAGTGGTCGATGTGCCGGAGGAACTCATCGCCAACGCCCATGCCGAGACTCCCGGCAGCGATCACCCCAGCTGCATGGGCTTCCGCCATGCCAGCCTCCCGATCCACTCGGTGCAGTTCCACCCCGAAAGCATCGCCACCGAGCATGGCCACGCGCTGCTCGCCAATTTCCTCAAGGCTTGCGGGATGGAGCCCGTGCTGCCGGCAAGGCTGACAGCATGAGCGCCCTCCCCGACGTTACGGTCCCGCTCTCCGAGGCCGAGGCCGAAGCAGCCTTCGGCGTGCTGCTCGATGGCGCGCCCAGCGAAGACGCCATCGCCGAATTTCTCGTTGCCCTCTCGGCACGCGGCGAAACCGCTGATGAGATCGCGGGCGCGGCGCGGGCGCTCAGGGCGCGGCTGATCCCTATCGAGGCTCCCGAAGGCGCGATCGACGTCTGCGGCACGGGGGGCGACGGGCACCACACGCTCAATGTCTCGACTGCGGTGAGCCTCGTGGTCGCGGCATGCGCCGTGCCGGTCGCGAAGCACGGCAACCGCGCGGCCTCATCGAAGGCAGGCGCGGCGGACACATTGGAAGCGCTCGGGCTCGACATGGACGCCGCCGGGCGCACGGCGGAAAAGACTCTCGCCGAAATCGGCATCTGTTTCCTCTTCGCGAAGAACCATCACCCGGCGATGGCGCGTATCCAGCCCATCCGCGTGCGGATTGGGCAGCGCACGATCTTCAACCTGATGGGCCCGCTCTCCAACCCCGCCGGTGTGACGAGCCAGCTGATCGGCATCGCCCGGCCCGCATACGTGCCGATCTACGCCGGCGCGATGGCGCGGCTCGGCACCGGCAAATCGCTGATCGTCTCGGGCGACGAGGGACTCGACGAATTGAGCCTCGCTGGCGGGAACGAGGTCGCGGTAGTCACCGGCAACGCCTTTACGATGGAGCGTATTGATGCCGCAGCCGCAGGTATCCCCCACGCCCCGATCGAAGCGATCCGCGGCGACGATGCCAAGCACAACGCCGCCGCCCTCAAGGCACTGCTGATGGGCGCTCCCGGCCCCTATCGCGATGCGGTGCTGTTCAACGCCGCCGGTGCGCTGACCGTGGCCGGGCGCGGCGCCGACTGGCCCGAACGCGCCGCCATGGCCGCCGAGGCGCTCGACAGCGGGGCCGCGCTGGCCTTGCTCGAACGCTGGATTGCGCTAGCGAAGTGACCCGATGAACAAGCTCGAAGAAATCTGCGCCGCCAAGCGCGAAATCGTCGCCGCCCGCAAGCAGGCAATCGGCGACGAAACCCTCGACCGCGCCATCCGGATGCAGACCGTGCCGCGCGGGTTCGAGGCCGCGCTGCGCGCCCGCGCCGAAAGCGGATATGCACTGATCGCCGAGATCAAGAAAGCCAGCCCCTCCAAGGGCCTCATCCGCGCCGATTTTCGCCCCGCCGAACATGCCGCCGCCTATGCAGCGGGCGGCGCCGCTTGCCTCTCTGTGTTGACCGACGCGCCCTATTTTCAGGGGCACGAGGATTACCTCGTCGCCGCCCGCGCGGCCTGCGCCCTGCCGGTGCTGCGCAAGGACTTCATGGTCGATCCCTGGCAATGCCGCGAAGCGCGGGCGATCGGGGCGGATGCGATCCTGATCATCGTCGCCGCGCTCGAAGACGGCGCGATGGCCGAGATCGAGGCCGCCGCCACCGAACTCGGCATGGATGTGCTGGTCGAAGTCCATGACGAGGCCGAGCTGGAACGCGCCGCCGCCACGCTCAAATCGCGCCTGATCGGGATCAACAACCGCGATCTCAAGACGTTCACCACAAGTCTCGCGACGACCGAGCGGCTTGCGCCGCTGATGCCCGAAGGCACGCTGATCGTCGGCGAAAGCGGGATCAACAGCCACGCCGATTGCCAGCGGCTCGAAGCGGCGGGCGTGCGCACCTTTCTGGTCGGCGAAAGCCTGATGCGCGCCGATGATGTCGCAGCAGCGACCCGCGCGTTGCTCGAAGGCGCGCACTGACTAAAGCGCCGACTGTCCTACAGCCGGAAAATAGGGCAAGGCATTGGCCATGACATACTCGCCCCGCCTCTCCTGCCTGCTTTGCCGCGATGCCTACCACGGGCCCGCAATTTTGTTCTTGGACAGTGTCTCATCTGTCTCCAACACGGGCGCGAAGCAAGCTTTGGAGGCCTCGCGATGAACGGCGAGGCCACGCGACTCACCCACCTCGGCGAGGACGGCGCGGCGCATATGGTCGATGTCGGGGCCAAGCCCGCCACCGCGCGCCGTGCAGTCGCCTCGGGGCGGATCACCATGTCGCAGGCGGCGCTCGCGGCGATCCGCGAAGGCAATGCGCCCAAGGGCGATGTGCTGGGCACCGCGCGCATTGCCGGGATCACGGCGGCCAAGCGCACCGGCGATCTGATTCCGCTCTGCCACCCGCTCGGGCTGGAAGCGGTCAATATCGACTTCGCTTTCGAAGACAGCGCAATCCGCGCTACCGCCACCGCCTCGCTCACCGGCAAGACCGGGGTGGAAATGGAAGCGATGACAGCCGTTTCCGTGGCACTCCTCACAATCTACGACATGGCCAAGGCGATCGACAAGGGCATGGTGATCGAAGGCGTGCGCCTGATCGCCAAGAGCGGCGGCAAGTCGGGCGAATGGACCGCCGCGCCGTGACCTCGCTGCTCAGCCTCGAGGAAGCGCAGGCCCGCCTTCTCGCTCTCGCGCCGCAGCGCCCTTCGAGCGTGATGGGCCTTTTGCCCTTCGATACGCGCCGCTACCTCGCCCGGGATATCACCGCGCGGCGCACCCAGCCCGCCGCCGACCTCTCGGCGATGGATGGCTACGCGGTCGCGCCCGGCCCCGGCCCGTGGCAACGCGTGGGCGAAAGCCGCGCCGGCGTGCCCTTCGGCGGCGCGCTTGCCCATGACCAATGCGTGCGTATCTCGACCGGCGCCGTGTTGCCGGAGGGCGCTGAGAGCATCGTGCTGCAAGAGGATGCCGCCATCTCGGGCGACATGGTCACCGCGACCGAACCGCCGTCCGCCGGACGGCACATCCGCAGGGCCGGATTCGACTTCCGGGAAGGTGACGTGATCCTCGAGCGCGGCACGGCCTGGTCGCCCGCAGTCCTCGCACTGGCGGCTGCCGCCGGTCATGCGCAGCTGCCATGGACCGAACCGCCGTCAGTTGCGGTGCTCGACAGCGGGGACGAGCTGGTCGCCCCCGGCGCGCCCTGCGCAGCGCACCAGATCCCGGCGAGCAACGGGCTGATGCTCGGCGCGATGCTCTATCCCTATGTGGGGATGGTCGACAGCCTCGGCCCGGTTACCGATGACCGCATGGCGCTCGCCGCCGCGCTGGAACGCGCGGAAGACAGCCACATCCTCGTCACCAGCGGCGGCGCCTCGGTCGGCGATCACGATCTGATCCAGCAGGCGCTCAAGGACTGGGGCGCCAAGATCGATTTCTGGCGGGTCGCGATCAAGCCGGGCAAACCGCTGATGGTCGCCACGCGCCCGAGCCGTAGCGGGCCTGATCTCGTGATCCTCGGCCTGCCCGGCAATCCGGTGTCGAGCTTCGTCACCGCCTTCCTCTTCGCCCTGCCACTGGTGCGCGCGAGCATGGGCGATCCCCATCCCCTGCCCCGCACCATCACCATGATCGCAGGTGAGGACCTGCCGCCGACCGAGCGCCGCCGCGAGTTTCTGCGCGCGGTGATCGAGGGCGACCGGGTGCGCCTCGCCGGCTCGCAGGATTCCTCGGCGCTTGCGGCATTGGCGCAGGCGGATTGCCTGATCGACCGTCCGGCAGGCGCACCGGCGGCCAAGGCGGGCGATCGGGTGCCGGTGTTCTGCCTCCGAAATGGCTGAAGTCTGCGGCTGCGGCCTTGGCGGTGCTTGACTTGGGCTTTCGGGTTGCCTAATTGTTCCTCGTTCGTTCACCTTAATGACGGACAGACCGTGCAGGCAAAGCACCTCGCAAAGGGTGCCTCTTGGCGCACACAAGGGATTGGCACGGCGCGTCTTCGGGCGCGGCGTGGGTGCGACCACAGGAGAATGTTCCAATGCTGACCGCAAAGCAGCACGAATTGATCCGTTTCATCCAGCAGCGGCTGGAGGAGACCGGGATCTCGCCGAGTTTCGAGGAAATGAAGGAAGCGCTCGATCTGAAGAGCAAGTCGGGCGTGCACCGGCTGATTTCCGCGCTGGAAGAGCGCGGCTTCCTGCGCCGTCTGCCCAATCGCGCGCGTGCGCTCGAGGTGATCCGCGAGCCGGGCGATACCACGCCCGCGCGGCCTGCGCCGGTGAGCGACAATGTGGTGGCGATGCCCGCCCCGGCGGCGCGCGCGCCCGCGGCGGCTAATGACGTCGTCGAACTGCCGCTGCACGGGCGCATCGCGGCCGGTGCGCCGATCGAGGCGCTCGAAGGGCAGTCGACCCTCCCCGTTCCCGCCGCGCTGCTCGGCCCGGGGGAGCATTATGCGCTCGAAGTGTCGGGCGACTCCATGATTGAAGCCGGGATCTTCGACGGCGATTTCGCACTGGTGCGGCGGACCAACACCGCGCGCGACGGGGAGATCGTCGTGGCTCTGGTGCGCGGCGAGGAAGCAACGCTCAAGTACCTGCGCCGCGAAGCTGGCAAGGTGCGGCTCGATCCGGCCAATGCGACCTATGATCCGCAGTTCTATCGCCCTGACGAGGTCGAGGTTCAGGGCAAACTGGCGGGGCTGCTGCGCCGCTATCACTGAGGTGTTCGGGATCGGGGGGCCTCGGGGCGCCACCAGCCATGTGCGCCCTGTCCCTCGGCCACCGACGTGATCCTCTCGGCGGACAGGTCGATCGCCAGCCCGCCCGACTGCGTCAGCATCCGGCGGTCGGCCTTCAGCCAGCGGGGGCGGCAGGATCGGGGCAGGAAGCGCTCGGCGACGACGATATCGGCCTCGGCGCAGGCAGCGGCGAGCGCGCGCTCCTCGACCTGCTTGCGGCCCCGGCCGAGCAACAGCACCCAGTCGCGACCGTCACGAGTGATGGCAAGGGTGCAGAAGGCTGAAGAGCACCGCGCACCGGGCCAGGACGCCAGCGGCACGGGCTCAGCGCTGACACCGGCCAACTCCATCAGGTTGTCGCGGGTGTAGGAGGAGCGGCTGTCGCCCAAGGCCAGCAGGCGCGCGGTGCCGTCGGGTCCGGGCATGGTAATGCCGACCTGCTGGCCGTCGCCGGCGATCAGCAGATCGGGCACCGGGGTTGCCGCGACCAGCGCGCTTGCCAGAGCCACCGGAACGAGCCCCGCAAGCCGCACCCGACCGCGCCACAGTGCCAGCCACAAACCGCCCGCCGCGAACAGCGCGACCGTCACCCCGCCGATCTGCGGCATCAAGCGCACCGCCCCCGCCTGCCCGGCGGTGAAACGCGCGATCGCGAGCAGCAGATCGAGCGATTGCTCCACCAACCACCAGGCGGGCGCGCCCAGCCCGAGCGTGTCGAGGAGCAGACCCAGCGCGCTCAGCGGCATCGAGACGAAGGTCACCAGCGGGATCGCCACCACATTGGCGAAAGCCCCGTAGACCCCCGCGCGGTGAAAGTGGAACAGCACGATCGGCATCAGCGCCAGTTCGATCACCACGCCGGTGACGAACAGCATCACTGCCCTGCGTCCATAGCGGGCCCACAGCGGCTCCTCGCGCGCGGCGAGGAAGGCGCGCACCGGGGCGCTGTTGGAGAGGGCGACGATCGCCAGCACCGCGGCAAAGCTCATCTGGAAGCTGGGGCCGATGGCGCTCTCGGGCCACAGCAGCAGCACGAATCCCGCTGCCAGCGCGACCATCCGCAGCGACAGCGCCTCGCGCCCCAGCGCCAGCGCGCCAAGCACCAGCAGCGCCGCGACGCAGCTGCGCACCGTCGGGACCTCCGCCCCGGTCAGCAGCGTGTAGCCGACCCCCGCCAGCGCTCCTGCCCCGGCAGCGACCACCGGCAGCCGCACCCGCAGTGCCAGCGCGGGCCACAGCGCCAGCAGTCGTAGCGCGAGGATGTAGGCCGCGCCCACCACCGCGCTCACGTGGAGCCCGCTGATCGAGAGCAGGTGTGTCAGCCCGGAATCGCGCATCGCGATCTCGTCGGCCTCGCTGATACTGCCGCGGTCTCCGCTGGCGAAGGCGGCCGCAATAGTGCCTGCCGACCCGTCGACCCGCGCGCGCACATGCGCAGCCAGCCAGCGCTGGAGCGACGCGAGCCCGCCCGCTTCGGGGGCCAGGCGCAGCACTTCGAGCCGGCCGATCATCGTTCCCGTCGCCGCCAACCCCTTGAACCACGCCGCACGCGCGAAGTCGTAGGCGCCCGGCAGCATGGGCGAGGCGGGGGGCATCAACCGCGCGCGCAGCCGCACCACCGCGCCCTCGGCAAGGCCGGGCGGCACGCCATCCGCGCCGAAGCTGGCGAGCGGCACATTGACCCTGACCTTGCGCGCCGTCCCCGTCTCGGCATCGCGGATCGCAAGCGTGAGGCGCAGGCGCCCGTCGGCAGGCTGATCCTCGCGCTCCAGCACCGCGCCGTCGAGCAGCGCCACCATGGGTCGCGCGATCGGCTCGGCCCCGACCAGCGCCGAGCGCGCCCAGACCACCGCGATCCCGAAGGCGAAGACCAATCCGCAAGTGACCAGCGCGAGCCGGAGGTTGGCGCGCGTCTCGTCCGCGACCGTGCCCGGCGGCCATACCGCCAGCGCGCCCAGCGCCATCGCCATCCCGCCCGCCATCGCCGCGCACCAGTGCCACATTGCGGGCAACGCGAACCAGGCGATGATCCCGCCGGCAAATACCACTGCCAGCCAGGGCGCGCGGTCGAAGCCGGCGCGGGCGAGAAAGGCTTCGGCCGCGTCGCCGGGACTGCCGCCCATGCTGGACAAGCCGCCCGCTCTTTGCCAAGGGCGCGGCACCCCTTCGCCAGCGGCATCGCTGCCGCCGGGATCGTCCCCCATCGGAATGATCGGCACATCGCGCATCGGCTTGTCGCCCCCGACCGGCCCGGCTTCTTGAATATCTGGCGCCAAGCCGCTCAAAGTTAACAGGAAATATCAGCTCATGGCAAGCGAAAGCAGCACCGACGCCGCGGCCACCAAGGCCGAAGTGGTCACCCGCTTTGCTCCCTCGCCGACCGGATACCTCCATATCGGCGGCGCGCGCACGGCGCTGTTCAACTGGCTCTACGCCCGCCACCACGGCGGCCGCACGCTGCTCAGGATCGAGGACACCGACCGCAAGCGCTCCACGCAGGACGCGATCGACGCGATCATAGACGGGCTCGCCTGGCTGGGGCTCGACTATGATGCCCCCCCCGTGTTCCAGTCCGACCGGGCCGAGCGCCATGCCGAGGTCGCCTGGCAGCTGCTCGAAGCGGGTCACGCCTACAAGTGCTTCGCCACGCCCGAAGAACTCGAAGCGATGCGCGAGGAGCAGCGCGCCAACAAGAAGCCGCTGCGTTATGACGGGCGCTGGCGCGACCGCGATCCGGCCGAAGCTCCCGAGGGCGCGCCCTTCACGATCCGCATCAGGGCCCCCAAGGACGGCGAGACCACGATCCATGACCGCGTGCAGGGCGCTGTCACGGTGCGCAACGAGGAAATCGACGACTACATCATCCTGCGCGCCGACGGCACGCCGACCTATATGCTCGCGGTCGTGGTCGACGATCACGACATGGGCGTGACCCACGTAATCCGCGGCGACGATCACTTGAACAACGCCTTCCGCCAGCTGCCGATTATTCGCGCGATGAACGAAATCGAGGGCAACTGGCCCGATCCGGTCTATGCCCACATCCCGCTGATCCACGGCAGCGATGGGGCGAAGCTTTCGAAGCGCCACGGTGCGCTGGGCGTCGAAGCCTATCGCGACGAATTCGGCATCCTGCCTGAGGCGCTGTTCAACTACCTCCTGCGCCTCGGCTGGGGCCACGGCGACCGCGAGGAAATCACGCGCGAGGAAGCCACGCAGCTGTTCGATCTCGACGGGGTGGGCAAGAGCCCCTCGCGCTTCGATCTGAAGAAGCTCGAAAACCTCAATGGGCACTATCTGCGCGAGGCCGACGATGCGCGGCTGGCTGCGCTGGTAGCCGCCCGGATCGGAGAGGATGCGGACGAAGCGCTGCTGACCCGCGCCATGCCGGTGCTCAAGCTGCGTGCGAAGAATCTCAATGAACTGGTTGAAGGTGCAGCTTTCCTGTTCGCCAAGCGTCCGCTCGAAATGACCGAGAAGGCGGCCGCGCTGCTCGAGGGCGAGGCACGCATCACCCTCCGCGCCATTTGCAACGCACTTGCGGCGCAAAACGACTGGACAAGCGAGGCGCTCGAAGCCACTACGAAGGCGCTCGCCGAGGAGCAGGGATTGGGTCTGGGCAAGCTCGCGCAGCCGATGCGCGCGGCTTTGACCGGCACCACCACCTCACCCGGTATCTTTGACGTCTTGGTCCTGCTGGGCCGGGACGAGGCCCTAGCCCGGCTGGACGCACAGGCGGCATAACCTGCGGGGGCAGGGCCGAGACAAATTGGACAGGAGAAACATCGTGGCAGACAAGCTGGCGAAACTCGAAGTCGGAGGCAAATCCTTCGACTATTCCGTGCTCGAAGGCAGCACCGGCCCGGATGTGATCGACATCCGCAAGCTCTATGCGCAGACGGGTGCCTTCACCTTCGACCCCGGCTTCACCTCGACCGCCAGCTGCGAAAGCGCGCTGACCTATATCGACGGTGACGAAGGCGTGCTGCTGCACCGCGGCTACCCGATCGGCCAGCTTGCCGAACATTCGAGCTTCATGGAAGTCAGCTACCTGCTGCTCAACGGCGAACTGCCGAGCCAGGACGAGCTCAACGACTTCACCTACACCATCACCCGTCACACCATGCTGCACGAGCAGCTGATGACCTTCTACCGCGGGTTCCGCCGCGACGCGCACCCGATGGCGATCATGTGCGGCGTGGTGGGCGCGCTCTCGGCCTTCTATCACGACAGCACCGACATCTCCGATCCCGAGCACCGCAAGATCAGCTCGCACCGCCTGATCGCCAAGATGCCGACGATCGCGGCGATGGCCTACAAGTACTCGGTCGGCCAGCCCTTCATGTATCCGGACAACCGCCTGTCCTACACCGGGAATTTCCTGCGCATGACCTTCGGCGTTCCGGCCGAGGAATATGAGGTGATTCCCGCGGTCGAGCGCGCGATGGACCGGATTTTCATCCTCCATGCCGACCACGAGCAGAACGCCTCGACCTCGACCGTGCGGCTTGCCGGTTCCTCGGGCGCGAACCCGTTCGCCTGCATC
Organism: Porphyrobacter sp. YT40; assembly: GCF_006542605.1. GTDB lineage: Bacteria > Pseudomonadota > Alphaproteobacteria > Sphingomonadales > Sphingomonadaceae > Erythrobacter. Next base: position 2,350,633 of record NZ_CP041222.1, on the reverse strand, counting down.
GCGGCGGGCATCGCCTGCCTGTGGGGCCCGGCGCATGGCGGCGCGAACGAAGCGGCGCTCAATATGCTCAAGGAAATCGGCACGCCCGACAAGATCCCGCACTATATCGAGCGCGCCAAGGACAAGAACGATCCGTTCCGCCTGATGGGCTTCGGCCACCGCGTCTACAAGAACTACGACCCGCGCGCGACGGTGATGCAGAAGACCGTGCGCGAGGTGTTCGATGCGCTCAAGGTCACCGATCCGCTGTTCGAAACCGCGCTGCGGCTCGAAGAGATCGCGCTGAACGATCCCTACTTCATCGAGAAGAAGCTGTTCCCGAATGTCGACTTCTATTCGGGCATCATCCTCTCGGCGATCGGTTTCCCGACCACGATGTTCACCGCGCTCTTCGCCCTCGCCCGTACCGTGGGCTGGGTGGCGCAGTGGAACGAGATGATCAGCGACCCCGGCCAGAAGATCGGGCGTCCGCGCCAGCTCTACACCGGCCCGACCGAGCGCGACTACATCCCGCTCGACGCGCGCTGACCTATGGACCGGCGCGGCCTTGCCTTGGTGGCCGGTTTCTCGCGAGAAACCGGATCTCCGCGCCAGCCCTATACCGGCCCGACCGAGCGCGACCCCATCCCGCTCGACGCGCGCTAACTGGCTGAAACCCGATGACGATGCTCCGGGCGACAGGGACGTTTCTTGTCGTAATGGGCATCGTCTGGGCGCTGCAAGGGCTCGGCTGGCTGAACTGGCCGCGCGGCAGCTTCATGCTGTCTGAACGCCAATGGGCGATCTACGGTACCCTGACCGCGATGGCGGGGGTAGGTCTGCTGGTGATCGCGCGGCGTGCAGGCAGGCCGCGAGAGTAGTCAGGCCGACGGCAATTCGAGCCGGAACAGCGCCCCGCCGCCCGGTGCGGGCTCGACCGTAAGATTGCCGTCCATCGCCTCGGCCAGACGGCGCGAGATGTAGAGGCCGAGGCCCGATCCCCTGTCCCGCCCGTCGTCGCTGTCGCGGCCCAGACGCTCGCCCTTGTCGAAGATCCGCTCGGCCTGCTCGGGCGTGATGCCCTGCCCCTGATCCGCGACCGTCACCGCGACACTGCCCTCGCCTGCCGGGGCGGCGCTGATGGTCACCGTGCTGGCTGGGGGCGCATAGGCAATGGCATTGCCGATCAGGTTGATCAGGATTTGGAGCACCCGCCGAAACTCGGCATTGGCGACCGCCGCGCCGCGCTCGCCCTCGATCACCAGCAGCGTGTCGCGGTTCTGTGCGCGTACGCCGAGAATGCCCGCGGCCCGGCCCGCTGCATCGGCCAGATCGACCGGCTCCTTCGCGGTGACGAAGCCGGGGGTTTCGACCACTTCGAGGTCGGCAAGGTCATCGAGCATGGCGGCCAGATGCTGCCCGGCGCTGGCGATGGTGCCGGCGTAGTCACTGTATTCCTCGCGCAAAGGGCCCGCGAGGCGCGCGCGGATGGTCTCGGCATTGGCGATGATCCGGGCGACCGGCTGGCGCAGCACCGGGGTTAGCGCGGTGCCGACAAGCCGGGTGGGCGAGGCATCGGGCACCTCGTCCGCCGCCGGCGCCGCGGGCGGCTCGGCAAGTGGCTCTTCGGCGATCAGCAGCAGCTCGAAGCCCGCCGGATTCTGCGTATCGGGGCCGAGCGGGATGAGCCGCACCCGCCAGTGGCGCGGCGAGCCATCGAACCGGCACATCGCCCCGTCGAGCAGGCGCCAGTGCAGCGGCTGACGATGGGTGATGCCCTGCAGTTCGACCAGCGCGCTCCACACCTGCCCCGGTGTCGCCAGGGCTGCGGCCTGCAAGCCGAGCGCATCGGGCGCGCGGGCGCTCAGCACCACGATCCGCTGGCGCGCATCGAGCCTCGCGCTGACCTCGGCGGTGGCGCGGTCGATCGCGTCGAGCCTTTCGGCGTATTCGCGGGCGCTGGGGGGCGTGACGTTGCTGCGCTGCCAGTTCTCGATCAGCAGCTCGCAGCCTCCGCCCTCCTCGGGGCCGAGCGGGTGGATGCGGGCAAAGCCGGAGACTTCGGCATCGCCATCGAAGGCGGAAAAGCTGCGCGCGAGCCTCAGCCCCATGCCGCGCGCCTGCTGCACCAGCGCGAGCAATTCGGGGATCGCCAGCGTGCCGGGCATGTCTCCGCCGCAGCGCTCCTGCAACTCGGCGAGCGGCGCATCGGCGCTCATCAGGCGCCCCTGCGCGTCGATCAGGCCATAGGCGCCCAGCAGGCTGTCGCTCTGGTCCATCGCGTTCACAAGGACTGCCCGAGGAGAGCAGACGCGCGGGCTTCATCCAGATCGGCAAAGCCGCGCGGCAGGTGGGCGGTGGGATCGATCAGCGTCAGCTGGCGCTCGGCGGCGGGCAGGCTTTGCCCTGCCGCGCGCAGCATCAGCGCAAGCCGCAGGCCCTGCCCTTCATGGCACGCCAGCACCGCCTGCGCGCGCGGCTGTCGCGCGACAGCGGCCAGCGCCGTGGCGAACAGCGCAAGGCCCGCATGATCGAGCGCCAGCGCCGCGAGCGCCCCGCGCCGCATCGCCGCTACGAGCCGCGCCAGCAGCCCGATCCGGCTCGCCGCCTCGTCATAACCCGCCTGCGCCTGTGCCCCGCCCGCCCCTGCATGGGCAATCACGTCGTGGAACAGTTCGGCCGGCAGCTCGCCCAGCGGCAGTTCCATCCGGCGCGCGCCCTGCACGAAGCGCGATTGCGCGGCGAGTGTACCCATCGCGAGGCTGGCGATGGCCGGGTCTTCGGCGGCGATCAGCTCCTGCAACAGCGGGCTCAGCACCGGATCGATTGCGTGGCGCTGTTGGAGCCTTTCGGCGAGCAGGCTCTCGGCGGCGAGCGCATGACAATGGGTGAGCAGCGCCTCATTCGCGATCAGCCGCTCGGCCAGCGGATCGCGCGTTTCGGAGGGGGCAAGCCGCGTCGCCGGATCGTGACCATCGGCGGCGGCCAGCAATTGCGCCGCCAGATCGCCGATCATCCCGCGCACCCGCGCGAGGATCGCGTCGCTCACCAGCCCATTGGCCTCGCTCGCCAGCAGATGGCGCAGCACCGGAACGACAGCACCCAGCGCGCGGGACTCGCGCGCGAGCGCGTCCGCGAGGATTGCCTCGACAGCTGGGTCGGCGGCCAGGTCCATTCCGTGTTCGTCCATCCTTGCAAGGGATACGCCCCGCATAGTTAAGACCGCGTTAGATCACATCCGCGGCTTGCGCAGCAGCAAAGCTGCCAATAGCCCCAAGGCGAGACACCCCAGCGCTTCGGGTAAAAGCCCGAAGACCGCCGCCAGCGCGAGGGCGAGCAGCAAGGCAGCCCGGTCGCCCGAGATTACCACTAGCGCTCCCTCCTCTCCCCGCCCCGCCAACCGGGCGAGGCCGATCGCCACGGGGCCGAGCGCGGCGAGGGGCTGCCACTGGGGCCAGGGTGCCAGCGCAAACCACAGGCACAATGCCGCGAGCGCATCGATCGCCGCCGCCAGCGCGGGCGTGCCCGAGTGCCGGCGATCAGCGCTCCGTCGCTGCAACCCGGCCACCAGCGCGCTCTGGCTGGCGGCGATCTGGGCTGCGATAGCGCCGAGACCCGCCAGCGCAATGCCGGCCGCCGCAGGGCCGAAGGCTGACGTCATGACGGCAGCGAGCAGCAACACCAGGGCAATTCCGCCCGCCAGCGTCACGCCTTGTGCGAGCCCCTTGGGCGCGAGCGCTCTCACCACCAGCGCCGCCAGCCCCGCCAGAGGCGCGCGCCAATCCGGCGGCGGTGCTGCGCGGGCGATCATCGCACGCTCGGCCTCACGCAGCTGCGCGGCATCAGACGCGAGCAGCCAGCGGCCCTCTGCCATATCGGTGGCAGCGAGATCGTGGCAGGGAGTGCCTGCCTGCGAGGCGAGCCGCAACAGCAGGCTGATTGCATCGGAATCGGGCGGAAAGTCGGCAAGTTGCTGCACCGGCGCGCCGCGCATCGCCAGCACCCCGGCCCAGCGGCGCGCGGCGTCGATCCGCTCGAAATCATCCGGGTGGGGCGCGGTCAAGGGGTGATCGGCGGGCAAGGCGGCGACCGCCCGCTGCCATGCCCCCGCCTCGCCGAGCGCCGCGTGCGCCCGATCGGGATCGGGCACGAGCCCGTCCGCCACGACGATTAGATCATCCTCGGCCCTCACCAGCGCCGGCAGGGCGGCAAAGCTCTGGAGCGCATGAAAGCCGATGCCGCGGCGTTCCAGATCGTGCTGCACGGCGAGCAGTTCGGGCGAAGGGCTCTCGACAAGGCACAGCACCCGCTCCACCCCCAGCGCCTCGAGCAGCGCCGCCTGCCACGCCAGCACCGGGCGACCGGCGATCGGAAGCGCGGCGCGCGGACGCCCGTCATCGCTGCGGCGAAGTGCGGCCATCAGGCCGATGCGCATGGTGGTGGTCTTCCCCTTGCCTGGCAGTTCAAGGCGAAGAGATTGGCGGTTTGCGCGGCGCTGTTCAAGCGGGGATGCGCGGTGCCTGACCCGCGCAGGGAACGTTGCGGCGGATCAGCGACCCGCGCTGCGGCGCAATTCGGCGGCCTGCGCGCGGGTGAAGCGGGCGAGCACGCCCTCGACTTCGCGGATCGCCATCGGCTCGCCCGGGGCGGCGTGGAGCGCGATTTCGGCAGCCTGCAGCAGGTCTTCGGCGTTGAAGCTGGCGGCGAGGCCCTTCAGCCGCATCGCCGCCACGTGCCAATTGCCGTCGCAGCGCGCGCGCTTGAGCAGATCGAGCTGGCGCGTCGCGCTCTCGATAAAGGCCGCACGCAATTCCCGCAGCAAGGCGGCATCATCGCCGGCTGCAGCGGCCAGTGTTGCATCGAGAGCGCCATGATTGAATGCCATATCCAACGGCTTAACGCGAATTGGGTTAATGCGGGGTTTATCCCGATTCCGGCTGTGGTATGACCGGCGAATGGCAGAACGGCATCAAATGCGCGCCCTCGGGCGCGGCAGCAGCGAGAATGGCGCGGGCGAAGCGGCTTCGGGCGCGGAAGAGGCGATGCAGGTGGGCAGCGAAGAGACGCTCGATCTGGGCGATTACGCGGCTGACGCGGGCGCCGAAGACGCGCCGGTTTCAGGCAGCGCACACTGGCTTGCTCCGGTGCTGGCGGGCCTTGCGGTGGCCGGGTGGACCGGCTTCTTCGTCTGGGCGCATCTCTCCGCCATGCAGGCCGGCGCCGCTCCTGCGCAATGGGCCGAATGGGTGGTGCAATGGGCCGTGCCGGTCGCGCTCGTCGGGATCGCCTGGCTGCTCGCGATGCGCAATTCGCAGGCCGAAGCGCGGCGCTTTGCGGTCACGGCGGCGCATATGAATCGCGAAAGCGCGGCGCTCGAAGCGCGGCTCAAGATCGTCAATCGCGAACTCAGCCTCGCGCGCGAGTTTATCAGCGCACAGGCGCGCGACCTCGAAGCGCTGGGCCGGATCGCGGCGGAGCGGATTTCCACCCATGCGGGCGAATTGCAGGCGCTGATTGTCAGCAACGGCGCGCAGGTCGACAGCATCGCCACCACCAGCGAAACGGCGCTCGGCAACATGAACCGGCTGCGCGACGATCTGCCGGTAATCGCCAACGCCGCGCGCGATGTCGCCAACCAGATCGGCAGCGCGGGCCGCGTGGCCGAGGATCAACTCGCGCGCCTCTCGAGCGGGCTGACGCAGCTGACCGAAGCGGGCGCGACCAGCGAGACGCAGGTTGCCCGCCTGACCGGGCAGGTCGGCGATGCGCTCGATCAGTTCGAAGTGCAGGGCACCCGGATCGAGGCGCTGATCACCGAACGCTTCGGCGCGCTTCAGAGCGAGGCCGAGGCCTATCGCCAGCGCCTCGCCACCCTCGAGGAAGAAGCCCTCGCCGCACAGGCCGCCCGCGCGGCGGCCGCAGCCGAAGCGACCGATGGCATTGCCGCGCGCCTCACCGAAGCCGCCACCAACGCGCAGAGCGGCTTTGCCGCCGCCATCGGCGCGCTCCACGATACCATGGTCGAAAAGCTCAGGCTGGTTGACGAGCTCGACCGCAGCACCGGCTCCGCCACCGCGCAACGCATGACCGAGCTGCGCGACGAGGCATTGCGGATCGACAACCAGCTGGCCGAACGCGCGCGCCAGTTCGAGGAGGCGATCCAGCAGCGTCAGGCCGCGTTCGAGACGCACGAGGCGCAGGCGAGCGAAGTGCTTGCGCAACGCCTCGCCGCGCTCGACGATTCGCTCGCCCAGCGGCGTGAGGCGCAGCTCGCCGAGATCGCGCAGCTGGTCGCGCATGGCGAAACGCTGACCGCCCGCGCAGGTGAGCTCGGCGCGCAGATCGCCGCGATCGACGCTTCGGCGGCGACAGTGAGCGTGAATCTGGGCGCGGGCATGGAAACGCTGGCGCAGCAACTCGAGGAAAAGCGCGCAGCACTTGCCGCCACCGAGGCGCAGTTGGCGCAGCTGACCGACAGCGGCGTGCGCCTGCTGGAAATCCTGCAATCGGGCGCGCGCACCTGCGAGACCGATCTGACGCAGGCAATCAGCGGAGCCAGCGGCGCGCTGGAAGAGGTCGAAGCCCGCGCAGGCAAGGTCGAGGCGCTGATGCTGCGGAGCACCGATGCGGGCAGCGATCTGTCGGACTACCTGCTGCGCACCCGCGCGGATATCGACGCCGCCGAAGTGGCCATCGCCGGCTTCAAGTCGCGCCTCGCCGAGGACAGCGAGGATGCCCTTGCCCGCCTGCAAGGCCTGCGCGGCGGCTTCGCCCGGCTGGCCGAGGAAAGCGGCGCGCTTGCGGGCGAAACGCAGGACGCCTTGCGCGAAGCGCTCGCCGCGCTGGAAACCGCGATTACCCAAGCCTTCGCCACGCTCGAAGGGGGCACGCGCGACAAGGCCCGGACGCTGGCCGAAAGCCTCGGCGCGGAAGCTGTCGAGGTGCTCGAACGCAGCCTGCGCAACGAGACGGCGGCGACGCTCGGCAAGCTCGAGCAGTCCGCCGCCCATGCCTCGGGCGTCGGGCGCGAGGCCGCGATCCAGCTGCGCGACCAGCTGGTGAAGGTCAACGAACTCACCGGCAACCTCGAACAGCGCGTCACCCGCGCGCGCGAACTGGCCGAGGAACAGGTCAACAACGACTTCACCCGCCGCATGGCGCTGATCACCGATAGCCTCAACTCCGCCGCGATCGACATTACCAGCGCGATTGCGACCGAGGTGACCGACACGGCGTGGGACGCTTACCTGAAGGGCGACCGCGGCATCTTCACCCGCCGCGCAGTCCGCCTGATCGACAATGGCACGGCGCGCGACATCGCCGCGCTCTATTCCAGCGATGATGCGTTCAAGGCCAATGTCAGCCGCTACATCCACGATTTCGAGGCGCTGCTGCGGCAGACCCTCTCGACCCGCGATGGGCACGTGCTGAGCGTGACGATGCTGGGATCGGACATCGGCAAGCTCTACGTTGCGCTCGCCCAGGCGATCCAGCGCCTGCGCACTTAACGCGCGGGCGCGGATCCCGGCGGCTTGGGCAGAATGTCGATGTCCGCCGCGGTGATCCAGCCATTGGTGTAATTGGCGACGAACAGCGCGGTCAGCACCGCCGCGATCACCGCAGCGCGCGCGGCGACCCGGCCGGGCCGGAAATTGACCGGCGCACTGTCGGCCTGCCCCGGCACCTTCTCCACCCCTGCTTCGTCCGCGGTCTTCACGCCGAAGGGCAGCATGAGAAAGCCGCTCATCACGAAGAACAGGAAATAGATCGCAAGGATCGAAGTGATCGCCATCAGGCCGCAGCCCCCGGCATGACCACGCGCACCTGCGGGCGCTTGCCCGACCAGCGCTGGGCCGCACGGCGGGCGGCAAGGCGCGCGGCCTCACGGATCGCGCTCTCGTCCTTGGCATCGCGGCCTTTCAGACGGTTGATCGCGGTCAGAACGTCGTTCGAGGCTTCTTCGAGGAAATCGGGCAGGTCTTCGTCGAGCGGCAGGCCCACGGCTTCGATTACCGGACGGCTGCCGCGCGCCAGCACGACGACGACCACGCCCTCGCCCGCGATCCGGCGGCGCATGGTGATCGCGTCGCCATCGGCAGGCGAGATGATGTCGCCGTCGAGCACCAGACGTCCGGCGCGCACCTCGGCGAGTTTGCCCGGCTTGCCGGGAGCAAGGCGCACGATGTCGCCGTTCTTCTGCACCACCTGCGCCGGGATGCCGCAGGCCTTCCCGAGCCGCGCCTGTTCGGCCATGTGGCGGATCTCGCCGTGGACGGGCACCAGCACCTCGGGCTTGAGCCACGAGTAAAGCGCCTCAAGCTCCGGCCGTCCCGGATGACCCGAAACGTGGATCAGCGCCTGCCGGTCGGTCACCATCTCGATCCCGCGTGCGGCGAGCTGGTTCTGGATCTTGCCGATCGCGATCTCGTTGCCCGGAATCTGGCGCGAGGAGAACAGCACCACGTCGCCCGCGACCAGTTCGATCGGATGGTTCATGTCCGCCATCCGGCCGAGCGCCGCGCGTGGTTCGCCCTGCCCGCCAGTGGCGATGATCAGCACCTCGCCGCGCGGAAGTCCCATCGCGGTGTCGAAATCGATCGGCTTGGGGAAGTCCTCGAGATAGCCGTTATCCTGCGCGACCTCGATGATGCGGTCGAGCGAGCGGCCCGCGACGCACAATTGCCGCCCGGTTTCGCGCGCGACTTCGCCCAGCGTTTGCAGGCGCGCGACATTGCTCGCAAAGGTGGTGACAACGACGCGCTTGCCCTTGTGGCGCGCGACTTCCTCCATCAGCGCCTTGTGCACCGCGCCCTCGCTGCCCGAGGGGTTGGGATTGAAGACATTGGTGGAATCGCACACCAGCGCGAGCACGCCTTCCTCGCCGATTTCGCGCAGTTCTTCCTCGGTGGTGGGTTCGCCGATGATCGGATCATCGTCGAGCTTCCAGTCGCCGGTGTGGAAGATGCGCCCGTGCGGCGTGTCGATCAGCAGCGCGTTGCCCTCGGCAATCGAGTGGGCGAGCGGGAGGTAGGTGATGGTGAAGGGGCCGAGTTCGATTTCGCCGTGATCCTCCTCGATGATGTTGAGCTCGACCTTGCCGAGCAGCCCGGCCTCTTCCAGCTTGCGCGCCACCAGATCCGCGGTGAAGGGCGTGGCATAGAGCGGCACGCCGAGCTCGCCCGCGAAATAGGGCACCGCGCCGATGTGGTCTTCATGCGCGTGAGTCAGCACGATGCCGAGCAGATCACGGCTGCGTTCCTCAATGAAGTCGAGGTCGGCAAAGACCAGTTCGACGCCGGGATATTCGTTGCCCGAGAAGGTCATGCCCAGATCGACCATGAGCCACTTTCCCTGGCAGCCATAGAGATTGACGTTCATGCCAATCTCACCGGAGCCGCCGAGGGCAAGGAACAGCAATTCGTCTTCGGGGGTAAAATCTTTTTTCACAATGTCTCTTACGTTGGCGCGGCTCAGGCGGTTGCGGCCTGGCGCGCAAGGATGGCGAGGCCATCAAGGGTGAGATCGGCATCGACGTGGTCGAAGATGTCGGTCGCGTCATCGAACAATATGGCGAGCCCGCCGGTCGCTACAACCTTTGCCGGGCGGCCGATTTCGACCTTCATCCTGGCGACCATCCCCTCCATCATCGCGACATAGCCCCAGAACACGCCGATCAGCATCTGGTCTTCGGTGTTGCGGCCGATGACGCTGCGGCTGGCCGGGGCCTTGATCGCGATGCGCGGCAACTTGGCGGTCTTGCCGACCAGCGCGTCAAGCGAAAGGTTGATCCCCGGCGCGATCGACCCGCCCTTGTAGGCGCCGGTGAAATCGACCGCTTCGAACTTGGTGGCGGTGCCGAAATCGACCACGATCAGATCGCCGCCGTACTTGTGATGCGCGGCGAGGATGTTGAGCGCACGGTCGGCGCCAAGCGATGACGGCTGATCGACATCGATCTCGAACCGCCAGCGGGCCGCGCCCTGTCCGGCAAACAGCGGGGTGATCCCGAAATATTTCTGGCACAGCACGGTGAGGTTGTGATCGGCGCGCGGCACCACCGATGCAACGATGATCTGCGTGATCTGCTCGCGCTCCACCCCCTCGATCTTGAGCAGCTGGAGCAGCCAGACGGCATATTCGTCACCTGTGCGGCGCGGGTCGGTGGCGATGCGCCAGCGCGCGCGGGTGGTGTGGGTGCCATCCGCGTTCAGATCGAACAGCGCGAAGACGACATTGGTGTTCCCGACATCGGCGGCGAGCAGCATGGGAGGCGGTCCTTCTTTCAGGAAATATCGCCAGCGCGAATGACACGTTCGCTGCCATCCGCCAAGCGCAGCCGCAAGGCGCCGTCACTTTCCTCCAGCCCGGCGAAGGAGCCGGAAAGAACCGAACCGTCGGTATCGTGGACGGTGAGCGGCGAACCCTGCGCGTGGAGCGACTGGCCGAGAAAGGCGTGGAGCGTCGGCAAAAGCCCATAGGTGCGCCAGCCTGCGAGCCGGCGGTCGAAGGCTGCGGCAAGGTTTTCGGCGAAGCTTTCGAGCGACGGCGGCGCACCGATATCCGCGAGCGCAGCGGTTTTGCGGCCTTCGACCTGCGGAGCGTGCGCGAGGTTCACCCCGATGCCGACGACAATATGCCCGCGTACCATTTCGAGCAGGATGCCCGACAGCTTGCCGCCGTCGAGCAGCACGTCGTTGGGCCATTTCAGCGCAAGCGGCGCATCCTCGCCCAGCGCGGCGGCGGCGGCATCGCGCACCGCGAGCGCCGCGACGAAGCTCAGCGTGGCAGGCGGCGGGCCGCCCTCTCCCACCGCGACGGCGGTCGAGCCCATGAAGTTGCCCGCTCCGTCGAACCATTCGCGCCCCTGCCGCCCGCGCCCGGCGGTCTGGCGGCGGGCAACCAGCCAGTGCCCTTCGGCCCAGCCCTCCCCGCTGCGCAGCGCGGCGGCGAGATCGGCGTTGGTCGAGCCGGTCTGTTCGGTGAGCGTGATCAAACCAGAACGATGAAGAGCGACCGGGCGGCCTTGTCGGCCAGATCGGTCAGCGACGGCGTGAGCAGGTAGCCGAGCGGCGAGATGATCAGCGCCGTGAGGCCCAGCAGCACCCAATGGCCTGTCTCGCTCTTGCCGGTGACGACGCCCGCAGGCTCATCGAAGAACATCACCTTGACGAACTTGATGTAGTAGAACGCCCCGATCACGCTCGCCGCGATGGCGATCGCGCCGAAAGCGACGAGGCCCGCCTCGATGGTCGCCTGAAACACCACGAACTTGCTGTAGAAGCCCAGCAGCGGCGGAATGCCGGCGAGGCTGAACATGAAGATCAGCAGCGCCCAGGCAATCGCCGGACGGGTGACCGAAAGTCCGCGGATGTCGGCGAAGGTCTCGAATAGCTGGCCGTCCTCGCCCCGCAGCATCAACAGCGCGACGAAGCTGCCGATGCTCATCGCGACATAGATGAACAGGTAGACCAGCATCGCACTCGCGCCCGCCGGATTGGCGACCGCAAGGCCGAGCAGGATGAAGCCGATATTGTTGATCGAGGAATAGGCCAGCAGGCGCTTCAGATTTTCCTGCCCGATCGCCCCCAGCGCGCCGAAGATGATCGAGGCCAGCGCCATGAACATAACGATCTGCTGCCAGGCCTGCACCTGACCGCCGAACACCTCGAACACCACACCCGCGGTGAGCGCGACGGCGGCGACCTTGGGAGCGGTGGCGAAGAAGGCGGTGACGGGGGTCGGCGCGCCTTCGTAGACGTCTGGCGTCCACATGTGGAACGGCACGGCGCTGATCTTGAAGGCGAGGCCCGAGAGCACGAAGATCACGCCCAGCAGCGCGCCGGTGCCCATTTCGCCTGTCAGCCCCGCACGCACCGCGCCGAACGCCGTGCCGCCGGTGAAGCCGTAGAGCAGGCTCATCCCGTAGAGCAGGATGCCCGAAGCGAGCGCGCCGAGCACGAAGTACTTGAGTCCCGCCTCGCCCGAGCGCGTATCGCGGCGCAGGATCGCTGCGAGCACATACGCCGAGAGACTGTTCAGCTCCAGCCCGAGATAGAGGCTCATGAAATCATTGGCCGAGACCATGATGCTCATGCCGACGGCTGCGAACAGTACCAGCACCGGATATTCGGCGCGCATCCCGCGTTCGGTGCCCGCGACCGGGCCAGCGAAGAAGGCAGGCGCAACCATCAGCGCGGCGATCGCGGCAAGATAGATCAGCGCCTTGGCGAAGAGCGCGAAGCTATCGATCTTGAGCAGCCCGCCGAACGCCAGCGTGGCCGGGCCATCAGCGCCGGTGTGCAATTGCGGCACCAGCAACACGCCCGCGACGAACAGCGCGGTGGCTGCCGCAATCGCGATGGCGCGCGCGGCCTTGTCACCGCCCCAGGCGGCTACCAACAGCAGCACGAGGCCGGTGCCGGTCAGCACCAGTTCGGGAAGCGTCAGGGCGAAGGAAGGGACGAAATCCATCAGTGCGCGCCCTCCCCGGCGGCGTTTTCGTGGTGGGGCATCGCATTCGCGGCCTCGGCGCGGGGCGTGCCGGGTGCAAGCTGGGCGTCGGACGCGGGGGCAACGGAGGAAAGACGGGCATCGAGCACGGCGATATCGGCGCGCATCGGGGCGAGGAAACTCTCGGGGTAGACACCCATCCACAGCACGGCGGCAGCGATCGGGGCCATCATGATCCATTCACGCGCCGAAATGTCGCGCATCGCGGCAGCATCCTCGTTCACCTGCCCGCCGAACGCAACGCGGCGATAGAGGTAGAGCATATAGGCCGCGCCCAGAATGATCCCGGTCGTGCAGATCAGCGCCACGAGGCTCGAGGTCTGGTAGATCCCCGCCAGCGACAGGAACTCGCCAACGAAGCCGCTGGTGCCCGGCAGGCCGATGCTCGCCATGGTGAACAGCAGGAAAAACAGCGCGTAATAGGGCATGTTGATCGCGAGCCCCCCATAACGCGCAATCTCGCGGGTGTGGAGCCGGTCGTAGATCACGCCCACGCAAAGGAACAGCGCGCCCGAGACGAGGCCGTGTGACAGCATCACGATCATCGCGCCCTCGAGCCCCTGCACGTTGAAGGCGAACAGGCCCACGGTCACGATCGCCATGTGCGCGACCGAGGAATAGGCGATCAGCTTCTTCATGTCGGCCTGCACCAGAGCCACCAGCGAGGTGTAGACAACCGCGATCATCGACAGCGCGAAGACCAGCCATGCAAACTGCGCCGAAGCTTCGGGGAACATCGGCAGGCTGAAGCGGATGAAACCATATCCGCCGAGCTTCAGCAGCACGCCCGCGAGGATCACCGAGCCCGCGGTCGGCGCCTGCACGTGCGCGTCGGGCAGCCAGGTGTGCAGCGGCCACATCGGCACCTTGACTGCAAAGCTCGCGAAAAACGCCAGCCACAGCCATGTCTGCGCTGCGGGCGGGAAGCCGTATTGCATCAGCGTCGGGATGTCGGAGGTGCCCGCCTCGGCCACCATCCAGAACATCGCGATCAGCATCAGCACCGAGCCGAGCAGCGTGTAGAGGAAGAACTTGTAACTCGCGTAGATGCGGTTGTCCCCGCCCCACACGCCGATGATCAGATACATCGGGATGAGGCCCGCCTCGAAGAAGACGTAGAACAGGAACAGGTCCTGCGCCGCGAAGGTGCCGATCATCAGCACTTCCATGAACAGGAAGGCCGCCATGTATTCGCCGACCCGCTTTTCGATCGCCTCCCAGCTGGCCAGAATGCAGACCGGCATCAGGAACACGCTGAGCATGATCAGCAGCAGCGCAATCCCGTCGATCCCCAGCGCATAGCTGAAGCCCGCGAACAGCTCGGCACGCTCGGTGAACTGCCATTGCGGCCCGCCGATCTCGTAATTGGACCACAGCACCACGCCGAGAACGAAGGTGACAAGCGTCGCTCCGAGCGCGATCCAGCGGGCGGCACTGGCGCCCGAAAACAGGCACGCCAGCGCGCCGGCCAGCGGCACGAGCATCATCAGCGACAGGATGGGAAGGCCTTCCATTACGAAGCGCGCTCCTAAAGCAGAACGTAGGTGACAGCGGCGACCAGCCCGAGGAGCATGATCAGCGCATAGGTGTAGACGTAGCCCGACTGGATAGACTTCGCCGCGACCGACGAGCGCTCGACCACCCAGGCGATGCCGTTGGGACCGAAGCGGTCGATCGTGCCGATATCGCCGAACTTCCAGAAGGCGCGGCCCAGCGCGAAGGCAGGCTTCACGAAGATCGCGTCATAGAGCTCGTCGAAGTACCACTTGCGATAGACGAAGTTGTGAAGCGCGCCGAAGGTGGCGACGAACTTGGCCGGAATGTCAGGTTTGGCGATATAGGCGACGTAAGCCCCGGCCAGACCGATCAGCATCACCACGGTCGCGGTCAGCTTCACCCACAGCGGCACGCCGTGCATCGCGTGGATGAGGTCTTCATTGTAGAAGATCGCGCCGTTCCAGAAGGCTTCGCCGTCGATGAACTGCGTGTGGAACACGAAGCCCGCAAACACCGCGCCGATGCTCAGGATGGCGAGCGGGATCAGCATCGAGGCCGGGCTTTCGTGTGGATGGTAGCCCGCCGTGCCTTCGTGATCTTCGGGTGAGGGAACGTCGTGATGCGCATCGTGCCCGGCATCTTCCTGCCGCGGCGCGTTGCCATGCTCGGAATCGTGATGGCCATCGTGAACTGCGTGCTGGATATGCTCCGACTGCGCCCAGCGCGGTTTGCCCCAGAAGGTCAGGAACATCAGACGCCACGAATAGAAGCTGGTGAGCAGCGCCGCGATCGCCCCGGCCCAGAAGGCGAACTGCCCCGCCCCGTTATGGCGCGCGAAGGCGGCTTCGAGGATCGCGTCCTTCGAATAGAAGCCCGCAAAGCCGAACGCGCCCAGGATGCCGACACCGGTAATCGCCAGCGTGCCCGCCATCATCGCCCAGAACGTAAGCGGGATCTTCTTTCTGAGGCCGCCGTAATAGCGCATGTCCTGCTCGTGGTGCATCGCGTGGATCACGGAGCCCGCACCAAGGAACAGCAGCGCCTTGAAGAAAGCGTGGGTGAACAGGTGGAACATCGCCGCGCCGTAAGCGCCCACGCCTGCGGCAAAGAACATGTAGCCGAGCTGCGAGCAGGTCGAATAGGCGATCACCCGCTTGATGTCCCACTGCGTCGTGCCGATCGTGGCGGCGAAGAAGCAGGTCGCGGCACCGACGATGGTGACGATGGTCAGCGCGGTCGGCGCGGTCTCGAACATCGGCGAGAGGCGGCACAGCATGAACACGCCCGCCGTCACCATGGTCGCCGCGTGGATCAGCGCAGAGACCGGTGTCGGCCCCTCCATCGCGTCGGGCAGCCAGGTGTGCAGGCCCAGCTGCGCCGACTTCCCCATCGCGCCGATGAACAGCAGGATGCACAGGATGTCCATCGTGTAGAGGCGCATGCCGACGAAGGTGATCGTCGATCCGCTCATGGCAGGCGCCGCCGCCAGGATCTCGGGGATCGAGGTGGTCTGGAACACCAGATAGGTGCCGAAAATGCCGAGCATGAAGCCGAGGTCGCCCACGCGGTTGACCACGAAGGCCTTGATCGCCGCCGCACCCGCGCTGGGCTTCCGGAACCAGAAACCGATCAGCAGGTAGGATGCAAGGCCCACCCCTTCCCATCCGAAGAACATCTGCACGAGGTTATCGGCCGTCACCAGCATCAGCATCGCGAAGGTGAACAGCGAGAGGTAGGCGAAGAAGCGCGGCTGATCCGGGTCTTCCTCCATGTACCCCCAGGAATAGAGGTGGACGAGCGCCGACACGCTGTTGATTACCACCAGCATGATCGCGGTGAGGGTATCGACGCGCAGCGCCCAGTCGAATGTCAGCGTGCCGCTCTGAACCCACTTGAGCACGGGCACGACAGTCGCGGTCTCGCTCCCGCCGAGGAAGCCGAGGAAGATCGGCCAGCTGAGGCCCGCCGACAGGAACAGCGCGCCGGTCGTCACGCTCTTGGCGGCGACATTGCCGATCATGCGGTTGCCCAGCCCTGCGACGAGGGCAGCGAGCAGCGGCGCGAAAACGATGATAAGGATCGAATTCACTGCGAAATCACCCCTTCATCCGGTTGATATCGTCAACCGCGATCGAACCGCGGGTGCGGAAATAGATCACCAGGATCGCGAGCCCGATCGCTGCCTCTGCCGCCGCCACGGTCAGCACCAGCATGGCAAAGACCTGACCCGTCAGATCGTTCAGGAATGCACTGAAGGCGACCAGATTGAGGTTCACGCTCAGCAGGATCAGCTCGACCGCCATCAGGATGACGATCACGTTCTTGCGGTTGAGGAAAATCCCCAGCACGCCCAGCACGAACAGGATCGCGCTGACGGTGAGATAATGTTCGATACCGATCACAGCTCGACCCCCTGGCCCACTTCGGGGCTCTTCATAACGGTTGCATCCTCCGGACGACGACGGATCTGCTTGCCCACGTCCTGCCGCGCGCGGGCGCCGGGCTTGGGCGGCTGGAAAGTCAGCACGATCGCGCCGATCATCGCGACCAGCAGGATGATGCCGGCGATCTCGAACAGCACGATGTAGCGGCCATAAAGCAGCGTGCCCAAGGCGGCGATATTGCTCGTGCCTTCCGGCTGCGCGGTCACGCCGTCGGGTGTGCCGAGGGTCAGCCCGCCCGCGTTGTAAGCGCCCACCGCCAGCAGCAGTTCGGCGAGCAGCACGGCGGCAATCAGCAGCCCCAGCGGCGCATTGCGAGCAAAGCCTGCGCGCATCGCGGCAAAGTCGATGTCGAGCATCATCACCACGAACAGGAACAGCACCGCGACCGCGCCGACATAGACGATCACCAGCAGCATCGCGATGAACTCGGCGCCCAGCAGCACCATCAGCCCCGCCGCATTGAAGAACGCGAGGATCAGCCACAGCACCGAGTGCACGGGGTTCTTCGCCATGACGACCATCACGGCGCTGGCGACCACGATGGTCGCGAAGAAATAGAAGGCGATGGCCTGTATCATGATGATCCCCAACCATCGGAATGACCCGCCAAGCGCGCCGTCCCGAGTGTCGTCCAGATTGATCCCATAGTCCTGTGCGAGAGCCGGTCGTCCGCCCGACCCTCGCGGCATTGCATATTTCGGCGCGCCCTAGCGGTAGGGTGCGTCGGCTTCAAGGTTGGCCGCGATGGCCCTTTCCCATTTGTCACCATTCGCAAGCAGCTTGGCCTTGTCGTAAAGCAGCTCCTCGCGGGTTTCGGTCGAATATTCGAAGTTCGGCCCCTCGACGATCGCATCGACCGGGCAGGCTTCCTGGCAGAAACCGCAATAGATGCACTTGGTCATGTCGATGTCGTAGCGGGTGGTGCGGCGGCTGCCGTCCTCGCGCGGCTCGCTCTCGATGGTGATCGCCTGCGCGGGGCACACGGCCTCGCAAAGCTTGCACGCGATGCAGCGTTCCTCGCCGTTGGGATAGCGCCGCAGCGCGTGCTCACCGCGGAAACGGGGCGAGAGCGGGGCCTTCTCGAAGGGGTAGTTGATCGTCACCTTGGGCTTGAAGAAATACTTCAGCGTCAAGGCATGAGCCTTGAGGAATTCCCAGAGGGTGAAGCTCTTGATGAGGTGGGAGACGGTGGTCATTGAAGCTCTCAAAAGATCGCGAACTGTTCGCCGAAGGCACCGGTAGCCATCAGCCAGCTGCTCGTCGCCGCAACGAACAGCAGGCTCATCGGCAGGAACACTTTCCAGCCCAAGCGCATCAGTTGGTCGTAGCGGTAACGCGGCACGGTCGCCCAGATCCAGCTGAACATGAAGAAGAACACGAAGGTCTTCAGCAGGAACCAGATGATCCCCGGCACCATGTAGAGCACCGGAATGTCGAGCGGCGGCAGCCACCCGCCCCAGAACAGCAGCGTGTTCAGCGAGCACATCAGCAGGATGTTGGCATATTCGCCGAGCCAGAACAGCGCGAAGCTCATCGAGGAATATTCGGTCTGGTAACCCGCAACGAGCTCGCTCTCGGCCTCTGTCAGGTCAAACGGCGCGCGCGCGGTCTCCGCGAGGGCCGAGATGAAGAACACCACCCACATCGGGAACAGCAGCGGGTGCACCGCATAGGCGTTGATCAGCCCCAGCCCGAAGCCCTGCTGCGCGTTGACGATGCCGCTAAGGTTGAACGTCCCCGCAAACAGCACCACGCACACCAGCACGAAACCGATCGACACTTCGTAGGAGATCATCTGCGCCGAGGCGCGCATCGCCGAGAAGAACGGGTATTTTGAGTTCGACGCCCACCCGCTCATCACCACACCGTAAACCCCCATCGAGGAAATCGCGAGGATGTAGAGCAGGCCGACATTGATGTCCGAAATCACAACGCCCGCATCGAACGGGATCACCGCCCAGGCCGCGAGCGCCACCGTGAACGTGATGATCGGCGCGATCAGGAAAATGCCCTTGTTCGCGGCGCTTGGAATGATCGTCTCTTGCAGAAAGACCTTGAGGCCATCGGCGAAGGACTGGAGCAGCCCGAACGGCCCGACCACATTGGGCCCGCGCCGCATCATGATCGCGCCCAGCACCTTGCGGTCGACATAGATCACCATCGCGACGGAGAACATGACGAGCAGCGAGACGATCAGGATCGCCGCGAGCGTCGCGACGGTCCAGGCCCATTCGTAGGGCAGGCCGAGGGATTGGAAGAAGGCGGTCATTCCGCGGCCTCCTTGAAGTCAGCCCCGTGGAGCAGTTCGTCCGAACAACGCTGCATCACCTCGCTCGCGCGGGCGATGGGGTTGGTGAGGTAGAAGTCCTTGATCGGGTAGCCCGCAAGCTCGCCCTCGAACTTGGCGCCGCTGTCCGCCTTCGGCAGCGCGCCGTAATCCGCGAGGCCCTCTTCGCCCAAAGCGGGCACGGCGGCGATCATCGCGGCCTGAAGCTGGTCGAAGCTGTCGAAGCCGACGGTGACGCCCAGGGCATCGGCGAGCGCGCGCAAGATCGTCCAGTCCTCGCGCGCATCGCCGGGGGCAAAGACCGCCTTCTCGGCGAACTGCACGCGGCCCTCGGCGTTGACGTAAGTCCCGTCCTTCTCGGCGAAGGATGCACCCGGCAGGATGATGTCGGCGTGATGCGCGCCCTTGTCACCGTGGTGGCCGATATAGACCTTGAGGCTGCCCGCGTAGGGAGCATAGTCCATTTCGTCGGCGCCGAGGCTGAGCAGCACCTTGGGCTTGGCCGCCGCAATGTCGCCCATCCCGCCCGGCAGCGTGAAGCCGAGCATCAGCGAGGCCATGCGCGCCGCCGAGATGTGCAGCACGTTGAAGCCGTTCCAATCGTCACGCACCAGATCGAACTTGTCGACCAGCTTCAATGCCGCCGGGAGCGCGCCCTTGGCGAGCGCCGCCGCGCCGAGGATCACCGCCGGTCGCTTGGCACCCTTCATCGCATCGCCCAGTTCCTTGGGAATGCGGTTCAAAAGCTTCAAGTCGCTGCCGAGGAAGGTCGCCGGATAGGTCGGATCCCATTCGGGGCCGATGATATAGACCTTGGCCCCCGCCTTGACCGCCTTGCGCAGGCGGACGTTGAGCAGCGGCGCTTCCCAGCGGACATTGCTGCCGACG
The DNA here is from genome assembly GCF_006542605.1 of Porphyrobacter sp. YT40. Taxonomy (GTDB): domain Bacteria; phylum Pseudomonadota; class Alphaproteobacteria; order Sphingomonadales; family Sphingomonadaceae; genus Erythrobacter. Next base: position 2,331,028 of record NZ_CP041222.1, on the reverse strand, counting down.
ATCAGGATCGCGTCGGCGGTCTCGATCCCGGCAAAGGTGCTGTTGAAGTTCACCGCGGCAAGGTTCGACACGTCATAGGTCATGCCGGTCTGCCGCGCTTCGGTGAGTTGCGATCCGCAGGCATTGACCAGCGCCTTGGCCGCAAACATCGTTTCGGCATCGAGCAGATCGCCCGCCACCGCCGCGATGCTGGCCTTGTCGCCTTCGAGCGCTGAGGCGATCATCCCGAAAGCCTCGGTCCACTCGGCAGGCTGGAGCTTGCCGTCACGGCGCACCCACACGCGGTCCAAGCGGCGCTTGGTAAGGCCATCGACCTGATAGCGGCCCTTGTCCGACAGCCACTCCTCGTTGACGTCGTCATTCACCCGCGGCAGCGCGCGCATGACTTCGCGGCCCTTGGAGTGAAGCGTGATGTTGGCCCCCACCGCGTCCGACACGTCGATCGAGAGCGTCTTCTTCAGCTCCCACGGCCGCGCCTCGAAGGCATAGGGCCGCGAGGTCAGCGCGCCGACCGGGCACAGGTCGATCACATTGGCGCTGAGTTCATGCGCCGCCGCCTGTTCGAGGTAGGTGGTGATCTGCATATCCTCGCCGCGGTACAGCGCGCCGATCTCGTCCACGCCCGCGATCTCTTCCGAGAAGCGCACGCAGCGGGTGCAGTGGATGCAGCGGGTCATGATCGTCTTGATCAGCGGGCCCATATACTTCTCGGTCACCGCGCGCTTGTTCTCGTGATAGCGCGAGCCGCCGCGGCCATAGGCGACCGCCTGATCCTGCAGATCGCACTCGCCGCCCTGATCGCAGATCGGGCAATCGAGCGGGTGGTTGATGAGCAGGAACTCCATCACGCCTTCGCGGGCCTTCTTGACCATCGGGCTGTCGGTGCGGATTTCCTGACCATCGGCAGCCGGCAGCGCGCAGGAGGCCTGCGGCTTGGGCGGCCCGGGCTTCACCTCGACCAGACACATGCGGCAATTGCCCGCGATGCTGAGCCGCTCGTGATAGCAGAAACGCGGGATTTCCTTCCCCGCCAGCTCGCACGCCTGAAGGACTGTGGCGCCCGCGGGGACCTCGATTTCCTGACCGTCTACGGTGACCTTGGGCATTACTCGGCTGCCTCTTGGAATTGCGCGTTGTGTTCGTTGATCCGCCGCTCCAGCTCCGGGCGGAAATGCCGGATCAGCCCCTGGATCGGCCAAGCGGCGGCATCGCCCAGCGCGCAGATGGTGTGGCCTTCGACCTGCTTGGTGACTTCCTGCAGCATGTCGATTTCCTCGATCGCGGCATCGCCGGTGCGCAGGCGCTCCATCATGCGCCACATCCAGCCCGTGCCTTCGCGGCAGGGGGTGCACTGGCCGCAGGACTCGTGCTTGTAGAAGTAGGAGAGGCGGCTAATCGCGCGGACGATGTCGGTTGATTTGTCCATGACAATGACCGCCGCCGTCCCCAGACCGCTGCCGAGCTCCTTCAGCCCGTCGAAATCCATCGGCGCGTTGCGGATCTGCGCGGCGGGCACCAGCGGAACCGAGGAACCGCCCGGGATCACCGCCAGCAGGTTGTCCCACCCGCCGCGAATGCCGCCGCAGTGCTTTTCGATCAGTTCCTCGAAGGGGATGCTCATCGATTCCTCGACGACGCAGGGCTTTTCCACGTGGCCGCTGATCTGGAACAGCTTGGTGCCCTTGTTGTTCTCGCGCCCGAAGGACGAGAACCACGCAGCCCCGCGCCGCAGGATCGTCGGCGCGACCGCGATGCTCTCGACGTTGTTGACCGTGGTCGGGCAGCCATAGAGGCCCGCGCCCGCCGGGAACGGGGGCTTGAGGCGCGGCTGGCCCTTCTTGCCTTCGAGGCTCTCGATCATCGCGGTCTCTTCGCCGCAGATGTAGGCGCCCGCGCCGCGGTGCATGAAGACGTCGAAGTCGTAGCCCGAACCGCAGGCGTTCTTGCCGATCAGGCCCGCGTCATAGGCCTCTGAGATCGCCTTCTGCAGCGTTTCGGCCTCGCGGATATATTCGCCGCGGATGTAGATATAGGCCGCCCGCGCGCGCATCGCGTAGCCAGCGACTAGCGCGCCTTCGACCAGCTTGTGCGGATCGTGGCGGATGATCTCGCGGTCCTTGCACGAACCCGGCTCGGATTCGTCGGCATTGATGACGAGGAAGCTCGGCCGCCCGTCACGCGATTCCTTGGGCATGAACGACCACTTGAGCCCCGTCGGGAAGCCCGCCCCGCCCCGCCCGCGCAGGCCGGATGCCTTGATTTCCTCGATAATCGCGTCCTGCCCGCGCGCGAGCAGCGCCTTGGTGTCGTCCCAATCGCCGCGCGCCTGCGCTGCCTTTAGGCCCCAGTCTTGGAAGCCATAGAGGTTGGTGAAGATGCGGTCCTTGTCAGCCAGCATCACTGCGTTCCCTTTGCCTTGGCGCGCCTGATGCGCACCAGCGAAATTACCTGAAACATCAGGCCCATACCCATCACGATCACGCCCATCTCGTAAGGCCCGGTCACGGTCAGCACCGCGCCAAGCGCAAAGCCCGTAAGCCCGAGGATCGCGAAGAGCAGCGTCACCCCGTTCATCCGATCGCTCCCTGCTGCCACAGGCCCGCCACCACCGCGACGATAAGCAGGATCACGCCGATGCGGATCACGCCCATCAGCAGCTTGTAGGCGACGAAGGCCAGCAGCAGCGCGCCAAAGAGGGTGGCGATTTCGGTCACCTTACCACGCGCTCCGGTAGTCGTGGTTTTTCGAGACCATGTCGGTCAGCGTGGTCGGCCCGCCCGCAGGCTCCGAGGTATGCCTCCCCGGCTCCTGCGTGCCGGTCTTCGGCTGCTGACCGGCGGCGAGCGCATCGAGCACCTCGTCGAGGCGTTCGGGCGTCAGGTCCTCGTAATTGTCGTCGTTGATCTGAACCATCGGCGCGGTGGCGCAATTGCCCATGCATTCGACTTCAGTGAGGGTCCACAACCCGTCCGCCGAGACCCCGCCCTTCACCATCCCGCGCTTCTTGCAGGCAGTCATGATGTCGTCCGAGCCGCGCAGCATACAGGGCGTGGTGCCGCACACCTGCACGTGGAATTTGCCCACGGGCTTGAGATTGTACATGAAGTAGAAGCTGGCTACCTCAAGCACGCGGATCACCGGCATGTCGAGATACTTGGCGACATACTCGATCACCGGCAGCGGCAGCCACCCTTGCGTATCGGTCTCCGCGCCGACCTGCCGCTGGGCGAGATCGAGCAGCGGCATCACCGCCGAGCGCTGGCGCCCTTCGGGATACTTGGCGATGTGCCAATCGGCGGTTTTCTTGTTTTCCGGCGTCCACGCAAAGCCGCCCCAGCGGGCGCGCAGTTCGGGGGTGTCGGGAGCGGGGGTGCGGTCAGCCATTATTTTTCACCGGCTTTGGACTGGAGCGACTTCTGGATTTTTTCGGCCACGGCGCGGTTCATGTAATTGAACTGCATCGTGCCGATCTTGCCGTCCTGGAAAAACACGAAGGCGACATAGGCGTGCCCCGGCTGCTCGGAGTTCATCCGGCAGCTGTAGAAGAAAAAGGGATCATAGGCCCCGCCGTCGCTGCGCGTCTGCTTGCATTCGACGCTGGCCGGCTTGCCGAGGTTGGCGGTGAGCCAGATGAGTTGTTCGTTGGCAGCAGCCAGCCCGTCGCCGTCCTGTTCGACGATGAAGGTGCTCTGCGCGACGTCGCGGTAGCCGGTGGTGAAGTTGGGCTTGGGGACGAAGGCGGCCGCATCGGTTAGGCGGCCCGCCAGCAGCTGCGGCTCCAGCGCCTTGACCATGACAAGCTCGGCGGCGGCGCGCTGTTCGATCCGGGCCTTGCGCGCTTCAGGGCTTTCGTCTGCGCGCAGCGGCTGCACGGGCGGCGGCATCATCAGCCGCATCGGCCCTGCCGCGCTGCGTTTGGCAAGGCGCGCGGCATCAGCCGGATCGACCACCTCGACATAGGAGCTGTTTGGGTCCTTGCCGAGCTGCGCCTGATATTCGCCCGCCGGGCAAACCCAGCGATAGGTGTAGAGCTGGAAGGTCCGGCCGATATTTGCGCCAATCTGCTTGGACGGGCAGCCGATCACCAGATCGACGAAGGCAGCAGGCGTGCGCACAATTCGATCTTCGTCCATCAGCGCAAAGATGCCCGCGATCCGGCCAATCGCGCCATCCCGATCCTTGGCTTCAAGCGCCGCGACAAGGCCCTCGACCTCGGGACCTGCGGGAACAGGCACATGATCCTCGGCCGCCACCGGAGCAGCAGCCGCGAGGATTGCAAGAATGGCCGGGACGGTCATCCTCACCGGTCACACTCCCCGAACACCACGTCGATCGCGCCGAGAATAGCGGTCGCATCCGGCAGCATGTGGCCCTTGGACATGAAATCCATCGCCTGAAGGTGCGAGAAGGCGGTGGGGCGGATCTTGCAGCGGTAGGGCTTGTTGGTGCCGTCGCTGACGAGATAGACGCCGAATTCGCCCTTGGGGCTTTCGGTCGCTACATAGACCTCGCCCGCAGGCACGTGAAAGCCTTCGGTGTAGAGCTTGAAGTGGTGGATCAGGCTTTCCATCGACTGCTTCATCTCGCCGCGCTTGGGCGGCGAAACCTTGCCATCTGTGCTGGCAATCGGCCCCTGCGGCATGTCGCGAAGACACTGACGGATGATCTTGGCGCTCTCGTAGACTTCCTTCACGCGCACCATGAAGCGGTCGTAGCAATCGGAGTTGGTGCCGACCGGAATGTCGAACTCCATGCGGTCATAGACATCGTAGGGCTGGCTCTTCCGCAGATCCCACGGAATGCCCGCCGCGCGGATCATCGGGCCGGAAAAGCCCCAGGCAATCGCGTCCTCGCGGCTGACAACGGCGATATCGACGTTGCGCTGCTTGAAGATGCGGTTGTCCATCACGAGGCTCATCGCGTCTTCGAACAGCTGGAAGAAGCGGTTGTCGAGCCAGTCGCCGATATCGACCAGCAGCTTTTCCGGCACATCCTGATGGACGCCGCCCGGGCGGAAATAGGCGCTGTGCATCCGCGCGCCCGACGCCCGCTCGAAGAAGTTGAGGCAATCCTCGCGCAGGTCCATGATCCACAGGTTCGGGGTGAACGCGCCGACATCGAGGATGTGCGCACCCATGTTGAGCATGTGGTTGCAGATGCGGGTCAGCTCGGCGAACAGCACGCGCAGATATTGCGCGCGGATCGGCACTTCGATGTTCAGCAGCTTCTCGATCGCGAGCACATAAGAATGCTCCTGCGCGAGCGGCGAGCAATAATCGAGCCGGTCGAAATAGGGCAGCGCCTGAAGATAGGTCTTCTGCTCGATCAGCTTTTCGGTGCCGCGGTGGAGCAGTCCGACATGCGGGTCGATCCGCTCGATCACCTCGCCGTCGAGCTCCATCACCATGCGCAGCACGCCGTGCGCGGCCGGGTGCTGGGGGCCAAAGTTGATCGTGTAATTGGTGATGACCTCGCCTTCGGTGGTCGGCGATTCCTCGAGATTCATGCTCATCGTCCACCCTCCTTCGAGGTGGCCTCGGGGGCATCGGGGGCGGGCTTGCCGCTGTCCTTCTGATCGGGCGACGGGGGGGAGACCGGCTTGGCCGCCGCTTCGTCCGCCTTCTTGCCAGCGCCGGTGTCGGCGGGCTTTTCGGTGGTCTTGGGGTCAGCCACGGGGGGCGCGCCGCGCGATTTCTCGTCGCCCGGCAGCACGTAATCCGCGCCTTCCCAGGGCGAGAGGAAATCGAAGCTGCGCATTTCCTGCGCCAGTTCGACCGGCTCGTACACCACGCGCTTCTCGTCCTCGGAATAGCGCAATTCGGTGTAGCCCGTCATCGGGAAGTCCTTGCGGAACGGGTGCCCTTCGAAGCCGTAATCGGTGAGGATGCGGCGCAGATCGGGGTTGCCGGCGAAGGTCACGCCGAACATGTCGAAGACCTCGCGCTCGAGCCACCCAGCGTTGGGCCACAGCGTGGTGACGGTCGGGACAGGCGTATCCTCGGAAGCCGAGCACTTCACCATCACGCGGTGGTTCTTGGTGAGGCTCTGGAGCATGTAGACGACTTCGAACCGCTCCGGGCGGCTCGGATAGTCGGCCCCGGCGATCTCCATCAGCTGCTGATAGGCGTGATTGTCACGCAGGATGCGCAGCACCTTTTCCACCGCGTCACGCTCGACCCGGAAGATCACTTCGCCATGAGCCTCGTTCGCCTCGATCAGCCAGACCGAGATGGTCTCGCTGATAGCGTCGATCACGCCTTCGTTCGAAGCGAAGCGCGGTGCGGAATGCAGAACGGCCATGCGCCCTTACCTTTCGATCGTGCCCACGCGGCGGATTTTCCGCTGCAATTGCATCACGCCGTAAAGCAGCGCTTCGGCAGTCGGCGGGCAGCCGGGGACATAGATATCGACCGGCACGATCCGGTCGCAGCCGCGCACGACGCTGTAGGAATAGTGGTAATAACCGCCGCCATTGGCGCAGCTGCCCATGCTGATCACATATTTGGGATCGGACATCTGGTCGTAGACCTTGCGCAGCGCCGGGGCCATCTTGTTGCACAGCGTGCCCGCCACGATCATCACGTCCGACTGGCGCGGGGAGGCGCGCGGCGCGGCGCCGAAGCGCTCCATGTCGTAGCGCGGCATGTTGACGTGGATCATTTCGACCGCGCAGCACGCAAGGCCGAAGGTCATCCACCACAGCGAGCCGGTGCGCGCCCACTGGAACAGCTCTTCTGTCGAGGTGACAAGGAAACCCTTGTCATTGACCTCGGTCTGCAGCGACTTGAAATAGTCGGCATCGGGCTGGCGGACATCGCCGCCCTGCGCCGTCGCGAGCTTCGAGATGTCGGGCAATCCTTGGGGAGGAGTAACGATCGTATTCATTCCCAGTCCAACGCCCCTTTCTTCCATTCATAGGCAAGGCCCACCGCGAGGATGAACAGGAACACCATCATCCCCGTCCAGCCCACCCAGCCCGTCTCGCCCAGGCTCACTGCCCACGGAAACAGGAAGGCGGCTTCGAGGTCGAAGACGATGAAGCTGATCGCCACGAGGTAGAAGCGCACGTCGAACTGGCTGCGCGCATCCTCGAACGCCGGGAAGCCGCATTCATATTCCGACAGCTTCTCCGCATCGGGATTGTGCACGCCCGTCAGGCGCGACACCGCCATCGGCGCCACCACGAAGAGCACCGACAGCCCGAGCGCAACGAGCACGAATAACAGTATCGGGAGATACTGACTGAGATCGATCACAGCGATGTCCAAGCTATTAATCCCGAGGTCGCCCTAAGCCCGTCCGCCGCGCGGTGCAAGCCTCCGACTCGGGGAAAAGCCCGTAAGGATGTTGCAGGGAATCGAACAGAGCTTGCGGGGCGGGTGCGGCTTCAGCGCGGCGCCAGCGGTAATTTGCGGATCACCGTGGGGATCGCGGCCATCCCTTCGCGCAACGCGCCCTTATCGTAGCGATCCCACTGACCGGTCGCGACATAATAGAGCGCATCCCCGGCAATGCTTCCACCCAGCGGCTCGGTCCATTCCGGGTGCGCCTGTTCGAGCAGGCGATAACCGGTGATGCGCGAGCCGTCTTCCGACAGGGCAAAGGCGGTGATCCGCATCGGGCTGGTGCCGTTCTGGACCGCGATCAGCTCATTGCCGTGGAGCCACAAGCCGTCGATGCCATCGAGCGCGGCAATCGTATCACTGGCGAGGCGGGCCGTTTTCCCCGTGACCAGATCGACCATCGCCAGACCATAGCGATAATCGCTGACATAGAGCCGTTTGCCATCGTCGCTGACCGCCAGCCCTTGCGGTGAGCGGAAAGTGCCGGGGGCGATGAGCTCGGTGATCTGCTTCGCTTCGGATGCGACTGTGTAGATGCCGCCCCCCATTGGATCACTGGCATAGACAGCACCGTCCGGGCCGACAGCCAGATCGGACAGCGTTACGCCATCGGGTGCGGTTAGCATGACCGTTTCCGCCCGGCTGGCAACCTTCCGGATCAGGCCTGACTGACCTTGATCGGGTTCTTCCGAACCATCGAGGTTTCCGGATGCGATCCAGCCCAGGTTGCGCACATTATCTGCGGCGATGCCCGACAGATCATTGGCTCCGGCGATATCGCCACGCATCCAGCTGCCGTCGGGAGACCGGAGATAGACCGTTTGCTCGGTGATCGAGGTGACCAGAAACACCTCGTCGGGAACGGGGGTGACGACACTTTCCACCAGCCCGGCCTCGGCGGGAACCGTTGCCGCCACCTCACTAGCGGTAACAACCTTTGCGCCGGGGAGGAGCAGCTCGCGAGCCTGCGCAGCATGCGCCTCGCCAATCAGATTAGCGATCTGCGCCCTCGCGCGCTCGCTGAAGACATGGCCGCGCTCGGCCAGCCAGCTTAGGCTGACGAGTGCCGCCTCGCCTTGCTGCGCCGAAAGCTGCGCGTTGAGCAATCGCGTCCGCATACTGACACTGTCCGGGAAATCGCGAGCCAGCTGCTCGAGTTCGGCAAGATCCTCGATCTGCCCTGTCGATGCGTCAACCGCTCGCCACGCGGGCAAGTCCTGCGCGGCCAACGGCGCTGCCGAGGCGAGTGCCAATGCGGCGGCAAGCGCCTTCACTTCATCATCCGCGCCGCGGCCGCCTCGGTCGCCTTGCCATAGGGCGGCTTCAACCCGCCGAGCTTGGCGATGTCGATCTTGGGCTGGTGATAAACGGCGCGGGCGTGGCTGAATTCGCGGAAGCCCTCGATCGCGTGGTAACTTCCCATGCCCGAAGGTCCGACCCCGCCGAACGGCAGATCCTCCATCGACACGTGGAACACAACATCGTTGGTGGTCACCCCGCCCGAGATGGTGCGGGTCAGCACGCGCTCCTGCTCGCTCTTGTCTTCGCCAAAATAATAGAGGCCCAGCGGACGGTCGTGCTCGTTGATGTAATCGACCGCCTGATCGACCGACTTGTAGGTCATCACCGGCAGGACGGGGCCGAAGATTTCCTCCTGCATCACGGTCATCTCGTCGCTGACCCCGCGCAGCACGGTCAGCGGCATCTTGCGCTGGTTGGCATTGGCGAAGTCCTCGCCTGCCGGATTGACCTCGATCACCTCGGCGCCCTTGTTGCATGCGTCTTCGACCAGACCTTGCAGCCGCTCGAAGTGCCGGTCGGAGACGATCGAGGCGTAATCGTCATTGTCGAGCAGGCGCGGATACATCGCCGCCGCTGCGCCGGTGACGCCCGCGACGGCTTCATCCGCCTTGTCCTCGGGCACAATCAGGTAATCGGGCGCAAGGCAGATCTGGCCTGCATTCATCATCTTGCCGATCGCGATCCGCTCGCCCGCCTTGGCAAAATCTGCACTCCGGCCCATGATGACAGGCGACTTTCCGCCCAGTTCGAGCGTCACCGGCACGAGATTTTCCGCCGCCGCCTGCATCACGCGGCGGCCCGTGGCGGTCGATCCGGTGAAGACGAGGTGATCGAAGGGCAGCGACGAGAACGCCGCCGCCACCTCCGGCCCGCCGGTGATCACGGCGACTTCCTCGGGCTGGAAATATTGCGCGGTCAGTTCCGCCATCAACTCGCTGGTGCGCTCGGTGAATTCGCTTGGCTTGATCATCGCCCGGTTGCCCGCCGCAAGCACCTGCATCAGCGGACCGAAGGCGAGCTGCACCGGGAAATTCCACGGTGAAAGAATCCCGATCACGCCCTTGGGCTCGTAACGCACCTCGGCCTTGGCACCGAGCAGCCCAAGCGGGAACTGCACCTTGCGCTTGTCGGGCTTCGACCAGGCATCGATGTGCTTCAGCGCATGGGCCCCGGCGCCGACCGTGGTGCCGATATCGGTCAGCATCGATTGCGCCTGCGAACGGTTGCCGAAATCCGCGCTCATCGCCTTGGACAGCGCCTCGCCGTGATCCTTCAGCAGCGCCATCGCGCGGCGAATGCGGTCCTTGCGCTGGCTCAGCGGTTCGGGCCGCGAGGCGGTGAAGGCGGCGCGCTGGCGGGCCAGCAGCGCTTCGAGGTCTTGGCGGCGATCGTCGGCCATGTCGTTCTCCCGTTCGGACATGATGGGTTTTTATTTGCGACGCGTTGTCGCGCAAAGCCGCCCACCTGACAAGCATGTTGCCTCGCCCCGCACGCGATTGCCATTGCCGCAATGCAGCATTAGATCGTGCCCTAACAAGAAAATCCCACAGGAAGGACGACCCCATGACCCAGCTCTCCCCCGCCGATCCGATCGTGATCCTCTCCTACGCCCGCACCCCGATGGGCGCGATGCAGGGCGCGCTGGCGGATGTCTCGGCGACCGATCTGGGCGCGGTCGCGGTCAAGGCGGCGGTCGAGCGCGCCGGAGTGTCCGGCGAAGAGATCGACCGGGCCTATATCGGCTGCGTGCTGCCCGCCGGTCTCGGCCAGGCTCCCGCGCGGCAGGCGGCGATCAAGGCGGGCCTCCCGCTGAGCGTGCAGGCGACCACGGTCAACAAGGTGTGCGGATCGGGGATGCAGGCCGTGATCATGGGTGCAGAAGCACTCGCCAGCGGCACCATCGACGTTGTCGTCGCGGGCGGGATGGAGAGCATGACCAACGCGCCCTACCTTCTCAAGAAGCACCGCTCGGGCGCGCGGCTCGGCCACGACACGGCGTATGACCACATGTTCCTCGACGGGCTGGAAGACGCCTATGAACAGGGCCGCGCGATGGGCACTTTCGCGCAGGACACTGCAAACGCATACCAGATGACCCGCGAGGAGATGGATGCCTACACCATCGAATCGCTCGCCCGCGCCAATAACGCCATCGCCAGCGGTGCCTTCGCCGACGAGGTCGTGCCGGTGACGGTTAGCACCCGCGCGGGCGATGTCGTGGTCGAGCACGACGAAGCCCCCGGCAAGGGCCGCCCCGATAAGATCCCGCAACTGAAGCCCGCCTTCGCCAAGGACGGCACGATCACTGCGGCGACCTCCTCCTCGATCTCGGACGGTGCCGCCGCGCTGGTGCTGACCCGCGCGAGCGTCGCCGAGGCCAAGGGGCTCGCCCCGGTCGCCCGCGTCATCGCCACCGCCGCCCATGCGCAGGCGCCTGCCGAGTTCACCACCGCGCCGATCCCCGCGATCCAGAAGGTGCTTGAGCGCGCCGGGTGGAGCGTCGATGATGTCGATCTGTTCGAAGTCAACGAAGCCTTTGCCTGCGTCGCGATGTTCGCGATGCGCGATCTCGGCATTCCTCACGAGAAGATCAACGTGAACGGCGGCGGCACCGCGCTGGGCCATCCCATCGGTGCTTCGGGCGCGCGGATCATCGTCACGCTGATCGCTGCGCTCAAGGCCAAGGGCAAGAAGCGCGGCGTCGCCTCGCTGTGCATCGGCGGCGGGGAAGCGACCGCTGTGGCGGTTGAACTGGTCTGACGAAACGCGCGCGCCGGGCGGCGCTTAGCCGCCCGGCAGCGCTTCCGATCCCCACAGGCGCGCGGCGCTGATCCAGCCCTTGCGCCCGGCGATGTCGATATCGCACCAGCCTTCGCGGCAGGACTTCACCGCCCCGACCACGCCGGGTTCGGCCCGCCACTTGACCACTGCAGCGCTGTTGGGCTCGGCCTTGATCTCGGCGAGCCCCTTGCCGATGACAACGCCGCCGCGTTCGGGATCGAGCTGGCTCGCCGCGATCCAGCCCTGCGTGCCCTCGTGGTCCTCGACCAGTCGCCAGCCCTCGCGCACGCGCACCACCTTCACCGGCAGGCCCTTGCGCTGATAGACCCAGGCGACGGGATATTCCCCGCTCGGCCCGACCCGCATGTTGACGGTTTCGTAGCGCAGGCTCGCCCAGTAGGGCACGGCCCTGTCCTGCGCGCGGAGCGGTGCGGTCACGGCGGCGGCGGCGAGCGTCAGCGCGAGGCCGACGAGCGCGAAGAAACGGAATCCCTGCATGGGCACAGCGATAGCGCCTTCCTCGCAAGGGATTCAAGCCGCCCGTGCGCATCCTTGCCTTGACCGCCACAGGCCTGTGGCATTAGCCCCGCATCCATGACCCAGCGCCCCACCCGCCCCCTTGCCGCCGCGCCCCGCGTGATCGTCACCCGCCACCTGATGCCGGCGGTCGAGACGCGGATGCGCGAGCTGTTCGATGTGGTGCTGAACGAGAGCGACGTGCCCATGACCCGCGAACAGATCGCCGCCGCGATGCAGGATTGCGATGTGCTGGTGCCCACCGTCACCGATCGGATCGACGCCGATCTGATCGCGGGCGCGGGCGAGCGGCTTGGCCTGATCGCCAGCTTCGGTGCGGGCACGGAACATATCGATCTAGCCGCGGCGGCGTCGCGAAAAATCATCGTCACCAACACGCCCGGCGTCTTCACCGACGACACCGCCGACCTCGCCATGGCCGGGATCATCGGCGTGCCGCGCCGCATTCGCGAGGGCACTGCGCTGGTGCGCCGGGGCGAGTGGACCGGCTGGGCGCCCTCGGGCCTGCTGGGCCGCAAGCTTGCGGGCAAGGTGCTCGGGATCATCGGCATGGGGCGCATCGGGCAGGCGGTCGCGCACCGCGCGCGGGCTTTCGGGCTGGAGATCGCCTATTACAACCGCAAGCCGCTGCCCGAGGCGCTCGAACGAATGCTGGGTGCGCGTTACGTCGCCGATGTCGATGCGCTGATGGCCGAGGCCGACATCCTCACGCTGCACTGCCCGCTCACCGAGGAAACCCGCCACATGATCGACGCGCGCCGGATCGCGCTGATGAAGCCCGGCAGCAGCATCGTGAACACCGCGCGCGGCGAGTTGATTGATCAGGAGGCGCTGATCGCAGCGCTGGAGAGCGGCCATCTTGCCGGAGCAGGCCTCGACGTTTACCCCGACGAACCCCACGTCGACCCGCGCCTGATCGCGCATCCCAACGTGATGACCCTCCCCCATATCGGCAGCGCCACCGCCGAGGGCCGCGAGGATTCGGGGCACAAGGTGATCGCCAATATCCGCATGTGGGCCGACGGCCACAGGCCGCCCGATCAGGTGCTGACCGCGCTGATCTGAACGATCTGGACGAACGGCGAAAGCGCGCCATACTCGCGCGCCATGGCCGACACCGATCTCTGCACCCGATGCGGGCTATGTTGCAGCGGCGCGCTCTTCGATTTCGGCCCGCTGGCGGCCGGCGAGGTCGAACAGGCGCGCGCCGATGATCTGGCAGTATTGGAGGCCGAGGGCGAATTCGGCTTCGCCTTGCCCTGCCCGGCGCTCGATGGAGCCTGCTGCACGGTTTATGCCACACGCCCCGCCACTTGCCGCGCCTATCGCTGCAAGCTGCTGCGCGCGTTGGAGGGCGAAGATATGACCTTCGCCGAGGCAGTGGAACGCGTAGAGGAGGCGCGCGCGATGATGGCGGCGCTCACCCTGCAATTGCCCCCCGGGATGACCGTCACCGACCTGCGCCGGATGCGCCGCCGGTCTGTGGCCGCGGAAAACACTGCGCCGCTGATGGCCCCGCCCCACCTGATGATCGCGCTGGGGATGCTCGACCTCGTGCTCGACCAGCACTTCCGCAAGGCATCCGAACGCCAGATCATGCCGCGCGGCTGAACGGTTCGGTGGCGGCGGGTAGCCGTCGCCCCCGCCGCAGACCTCAATCCCCCGTCAAGATCCGCTCGACCAGTTCGCCCACGCTCGGCGTGTAGCCGTTCGAATAGAACGGGTCCTGCTTGAAGCGGTAGGCGGCGTGGCCCGCGAAGGCGAGGTTGTTGTCGGGATCGTCGCCGTGGGCGATGTCCTGCAGGGTCTTCTGGATGCAGAAGCTGCGCGGGTCGGCGAGGCGGCCGGTGGTGTAGTCGTCGTGATCCTTCCAGCTCGAAAACTGGCAGTGCGACAGGCAGCCCATGCAGTCCTGCTGGTCTTTGCGGATCGTGTCGCGCGCGTCCGGTGTGACGAAGACGATGGTGTTGTCGGGGGTCTTGAGCGGTTCGGAATGCCCGGCGCGCATCCACATTTCGGCGCGCGCCTTGTCTTCGGGCTTCACCCAGAAATTGCGCGCCTTGCCGTCTTCGCCGAGCTGCACGGTGCCCTCTTCCTCCCCGCGCTTGAAGAACGGAATCTGGCGCTCGCTGCGGTGCATCAGGTCGTAGAGGAACGGGGTCTTCACCGCGCTCGAATAGAAGCCGGTGGGCGAGAACTTGTGGAGCAGCACGTCGCCCGGTTCGACCGTGCGCAGCATGTCCTTCCAAATCTGCGGGATCGGGCTTTCCTGCGTGAGCAGCGGCCGCGTGCCGAACTGGAAGGCGATCGTGCCGAGCTCGGGATTGTCGATCCAGTCGTTCCACTCGCGCAGGAACCATACCCCGCCCGCCATCACGATGGGAACGGAATCGGGCACGCCCTCGATCCGCATCATATCGCGCAGGGTCTTCACCCGCGGATAGGGATCTTCAGGCTTCGTGGGATCTTCAGCATTGGAAAGGCCGTTGTGCCCACCCGCCAGCCAAGGGTCTTCATAGACCACCGCCGCCATCAGATCGGGCACCTTGTGGTAGGAGCGCTTCCACAGCGCGCGGAAGGCGCGGCCGGAGCTGACGATCGGCAGGTAGCAGACGTTGAAGCGCGCCGCGATTTCGGCAAGCTTGTAGGGCATCCCCGCGCCGCAGGTAACGCCGGTGACCATGCCGCGCGTGTTCTCCAGCACGCCTTCGAGCACGGCCTGCGCCCCGCCCATTTCCCACAGCACGTTGATGTTGATCGCGCCCTTGCCACCCGCGATCTCGTAGGCCTTCTTCACCTGCGTGGTCGCGCCGTCGATGGCGTAGCGGATCAGTTCCTGATGGCGCTCCTCGCGGGTGCGGCCGTGATAGACCTGCGGGATGGGGTTGCCGTTCTCGTCATAGCTGTCGGCATTGACCGCGCTGACCGTGCCGATACCGCCCGCAGCCGCCCATGCGCCCGAACTGGCATGATTGGTCGCCGAAACACCCTTGCCGCCTTCGACCAGCGGCCAGACTTCACGCCCGCCATAGATGATCGGGCTCAATCCCTTGAACAATGAAAACTCCCCTTCGCGCCGTCCCGTGGCGCGCATTTCGGTTTTGTCACATAGATGCGAGATACGCGCGCCGCAACGCTTGAGACGCCTTGCTGTTCTACCCGTTTCGCTACCCGGCGTCGCACACCTTGATCGCTTCGGGCGCGGTGCGTTTGGCCCCGCGCTGGAAACGCGCGAAATAGCCCTTGATGTCAGGGCGTTCGATATACTCGGCCAGCACATAGCCGACCGCCTCGAACTCGCAGAACAACAGCGTGTGCGGCAGGCCATGCGTGCCGACCCTGCTGTCGCTTTCCACCACGATGATCTGCCCGCCGGCATTCAGCGCGGGCCACATATTCCAGAGAAAGGCGTAGGGATCGCTCACTTCATGGTACATGTGCACCATGAAGATGCGGTCGAAACTGTCGTCGGGAAGCTGCGGATTGTCGGCGACGCCGGGCTTGATCGAGATGTTTTCGAGCCGCTCCTTCTCGACCCGCTGGAACAGCCGCTTGAGCGCCTCGCCGTCGATATCCTGCGCCAGGACGCGTCCGTTCTTGCCGACGCGCTCCGCAAGGCGAATGGTGTAATACCCCTCGCCCGCGCCGATATCCGCCACCGTCATGTCGGGGCGGATATTGGCGAGGTCCATCACCACCTTGGCCTCGTTGCGCTCGTCACGCGCGTCCTCGTTGGAGAACTGGTTGGAGACGACCTTGGCGATCGGACGATCGGGCTTGGGGAAGACCGCCTCGGTCGCGTTCGGGCCGGGCACGATCGGCACCACGTTGTCGCAACCCGCAAGCGCGAGCGCGGCCATCAGCGCAAAGCCGGAGGCAAGAGCGCGCACCCGCATCCGCGGTTACTCCACGTCCTCGATCTCGACCGTCTCGCCCGTCACCCGCTGGGCAAGCGCGGCCGAGATGAAGGGGTCGATCGCCCCGTCGAGCACCGCGTCGGGCGAGGTCGACACCACGCCGGTGCGCAAGTCCTTGACCATCTGGTAGGGCTGCAACACGTAGGAGCGGATCTGGTGCCCCCAGCCAATGTCGCTCTTGGCCGAATGCTCGGCACTCGCCGCTTCCTCGCGCGCGCGCATTTCCGCTTCGTAAAGCCGCGCCTTGAGCATATTCATCGCGATTTCGCGGTTCTTGTGCTGGCTGCGGTCCTGCTGGCTCGCCACCACGATCCCAGAAGGCTGGTGGGTGATGCGCACCGCGGAATCGGTCGTGTTGACGTGCTGCCCGCCCGCGCCGCTCGCGCGGTAGGTGTCGATCTTGAGATCGGCAGGGTTGATGTCGATCTCGAAGGAATCGTCGATCACCGGATAGACCCACACGCTCGAGAACGAGGTGTGGCGCCGGGCTGAGCTGTCATAGGGGCTGATGCGGACAAGCCGGTGGACGCCGCTTTCGGTCTTGGCATAGCCATAGGCGCCGTCGCCCTTGATCAGCAGCGTCGCCGACTTGATCCCGGCCTGTTCGCCCGCCTGATATTCGACCGTCTCGACCTTGAAGCCGCGCCGTTCGGCCCAGCGGCCATACATGCGGAACAGCATCTCGGCCCAGTCCTGGCTCTCGGTGCCGCCCGCGCCGGCGTGGATTTCGAGATAGGTGTCGTTGCCGTCGGCCTCGCCCGAAAGCAGCGCCTGCACCTTGTCGGCATCGGCGCGGTCAGCGAGCGCGGAGAGGGTCCCGAGGCCATCTTCGACGATGGAGTCCTCGCCCTCGGCCTCGCCCATCTCGATAAATTCGATCGCGTCGGCCATTTCGGCTTCGATCTCGCGCACCGTGTTGACCGCGGTCTCCAGCGTCTTCTGCTCGCGGCTGATCGCCTGCGCCTGTTTGGGATTGTCCCACAGGCTCGGGTCCTGCACCCGCGCATTCAGCTCGTCGAGACGGCGCAGCGCGCGCTCCCAGTCGAGCGACAGGCGCACCAGCGCCAGCGCCGCTTCGATCCGGTTGATATAGGCTTGGGCCTCGGCCCGCATGGTCGATCCTTCAGTCGTGCCAGAAAAGTCGGCACCGCTTAGCGGCGGCGGCGCGTTTGTAAAGCGCAGCCCCGCCTTACTTCTTCAGCGCGCGCACCGCCGCAAGGGTCTTTTCGACATGGCCGCGATAATCCGCGTTGGAATGCACCGCAACGATCCTTCCGTCCTGCGCGATGACATAGGACGTGCGGGTGGTAAGGCCTGAATTGCCCATCGCGACGTCATAGGCGGCGATGATCTTCGGGCTTGCCACACCCACCGGGAAGGCATCGCGGCATTCCTCGCGGCTGAAGCGCTTGAGGGTGGCGATGTCGTCGTTCGACAGGCCGATCACGCTCGCCCCCGCCGCCTTGAACTGCGGCATCGCCTCGGCGAAGGCATTGGCTTCGAGCGTGCAGCCCGAGGTGAAGGCCTTGGGATAGAAATAGAGCACCACCGGCCCCTTCGCCAGGGCAGAAGTCAGGTTGAAACCGAATTCCGAACCCGCCAGCGCAGCGGTGGTGGCAAAGGCAGGAGCCTTGGTGCCCTTGGGCAATTCGGCCTGCGCCGCCGTCGGCGCGGTGAGCGAAAGGGTGGCAGCGCCCAGCCCGGCTAGGGCGAGCGCGGCGAGCGGAGCGGTGAGGAAGCGATGGGTCATGCCGCGTTCAACCCGCCAGCCCTGCCTGCGGTTCCAGCCCATCGCCGCGATCAGTCGGTCGCGCCGGTGTCGATGAAGTCGACCGGCTCGTCGATCGGCTCGTCCACCACCGCGCTTTCGGCATTCTTGCGACCGGCGCGGATCAGCGCGATGATCTCGTTGCGCTTGGCGGCGATGGCGTCCTGCCGGGTGTAGCGATCGGGCTCGGTGTTGGGCTTG
The DNA here is from genome assembly GCF_006542605.1 of Porphyrobacter sp. YT40. Taxonomy (GTDB): domain Bacteria; phylum Pseudomonadota; class Alphaproteobacteria; order Sphingomonadales; family Sphingomonadaceae; genus Erythrobacter. The sequence goes on along the minus strand of NZ_CP041222.1, from coordinate 2,313,179 downwards.
AAAGCCTCCCAGATGATCGCCGATTTGGGATCGTCGGTCGGCCAGCCATCGAACACGCGCTTGCCACTGCGCCGGTCGACCCGCACCATCTGCACGCCCTGCGGCGCGACCGGCGGCAGATCGGACCATTTGGACTTGGTCTTTTCGATCAGGCTCTTGATGATCGGCGCGGAGATCGTGCCGCCATAGGCATAGCCGCCCATGTTGCGGGGCTGGTCGAAGCCCACGTAAGCCCCGGCGACCATGCGCTGCGTGCCGCCGATGAACCACACGTCCTTGGGGCCGGTGGTGGTGCCGGTCTTGCCGAACAGCGGCAGGCCGAGAGGGTTGAGCACCGTCGCCGTCCCCCGGCTGACCGCGCCGCGCAGCATGTGCATCACCTGAAAGGCGGTGCGCGCGTCCATCGCCTGCGCGCCCTTGACGCCCAGACGCGGCATCGGCTTGCCATCCCACTTGGCCATGTTGCAGCCACGGCAATCGCGGGTATCGGCGCGCCACAGCACCTTGCCGCGGCGGTCCTGCACATAGTCAATTACGGTCGCCGGGTTGAGCTTGCCGTGGTTGGCGAGCGCCGAATAGGCCGCGACCATCTTCACCAGCGTGGTCTCCCCCGCCCCGAGCGCGGTCGAGGGATAGGCCGGGAACTTGCCGATCCCCATTTTCTCGATTTCCTTGACGACATTGGGCATCCCCGCCGTCATGCCGATCTGGACGGTCATGATGTTCTGCGACTGCTCGAGCCCATAGCGCATCGGAAACTGCCCGCCGGTGCCGCCGCGGATGCACTTTTCGCCGAGGTTGGCGCCCTGATAATAGCAGAAGCGGTTGTTATCGATCTGGGTCGAGGGGGTCATGCCGCTGTCGAGCCCGGCGGCATAGACGAAGGGCTTGATGGTCGATCCGGGCTGACGCATCGCCTGCGTCGCGCGGTTGAAGTCAGACAGGCGGTGGTCGAAGCCGCCCTGCATCGCCAGCACCCGGCCCATCTGCGCATCTTCCACCACCAGCGCGCCCTGCGCTTCGGGAATGGTGCGCACCTGCCAGCCATTGCCCGAAGGGCTCGCCGCGATCACGTCACCCGCCTTGAGCGCATTGGGAAGACCGCTCAGCGGATATTCCTTGCCATCGGCAAAGCCGATCCGCGCCGACGGGCCACTGCGCTGCGTCACCACGCCGACGCGCCAGTCCTTGTAATTGATGCCGAGCGGAGAGGATTGCAGCTGGCTCGCCCAATTGCCCTCGCCCACATCGATCGTCGCGATCGGCCCGGCCCAGGCACGCCCGCCGTGATAGCGCAGCAGCCCTTCGCGCAGCGCATCGCGCGCGGCGATCTGCATTGCGGGATCGAGGCTGGTGCGCACCCACAAACCGCCCGCGTAGACCGAATTGGGCCCGCTTTCCGCCGTCTCGCCGAAGCGCTCGATCAGCTCGCGACGCACCTCCTCGAGGAAATAGCCTGCATCGACGGAACGCTCGCGCCGCTGGGTGACGAGGCCCAGGGGCTTCGCCGCCGCCGCGCGCCGCTCGGAGCCGGTGATGAAGCCGTTCTCCTCCATCTGGCCGAGCACGAAATTGCGCCGTTCGAGCGCCGCGGCTTCCTGCCCCTTGCGGCCATAGCGCTCGGGCGCCTTGGGCAGGATCGCGAGGAAGGCGGCCTCGTGCAGTTCGAGCTGGTCGACATCCTTGTCGAAATAGGCCCGTGCCGCCGCCTGCACCCCGAAGGAACGCCGCCCGAGCGGAATTTCGTTGAGGTAGAGCTCGAGGATTTCCTGCTTGGTCAGCACGCCTTCGATACGGCCCGCAAGGATCATTTCCTTGAGCTTGCGCGTCACCGAATATTCGTCGCCCAGCAGCAGGTTCTTGGCAACCTGCTGAGTGATCGTCGACCCGCCCACCGCGCGCTTGGTGCGCGCCGGGTTGAGGTAATCGATCACCGCGCCCGCCGTGCCGAAATAGTCGATCCCGCCGTGGCTGAAGAAGGTCTTGTCCTCGGCCGAGAGATAGGCCTCGATCAGCAGTTCGGGGAAGTCGGCATATTGCAACTGCACCCGCCGCTCGCGCGCGTAGGAGTGGACGATTTCGCCATCGTAGCCGCGCACCACGGTGGGCAGCGGGGTCTCGTAGGTCAGCAGCGCCTCGGCCTCGGGCAGATCGCTGGCGAGCCACACGAAGACCGCGATCCAGATCGCCAGAAATGCCCCGAATGCGATCGCCGCCAGCTTGAACAGACGGCTCTGCCGCCAGCGCGCGGCGAACCATGCCAGCACGCCGCCAAGGTCGCGGTTGATGCGGTAACGCACATAGGCCCAGCGCGAGAGCGCGGCGCCATCCGCATCGGGAACATCGGCGGCAGGGGAGACAGTCGGTTCGGTCATCAGCGCGCGCCAACTAGCACGCCGGGAACGCTCAAGGCTAGCCGCAATGCGAACACAATCCGCGTCCTTCAGTTCGCATCGGCGCCGGTATCGCTGCGCCGCGCGAAGTAGACCTGCACCGCACGCGCCAGCACGCCGGCATATTGCGCCCGCCCCTCAGGCGTGGTCAGGCGCGCGCGATCAGTGCGGTTGGTGACGAAGCCGCTTTCGAACAGCACCGAAGGCACGTCGGGCGCGCGCAGCACGGCGAGCGCGGCCGAGCGGCGCGGCTGGGCGTGGAAGGCGAGCCGGTCATTGCCTTCGCGCAGGATCAGGCCCTGAAATTCCGCCGCGTTGTCCTGGGTGCGTTGCTGCGACAATTCGACAAGGATCGCGCTCACCGCCTCGCTGGTGCCTTCGATCGCGATGCCGTTCAACCGGTCGGCATCGTTCTCGCGGGCGGCAAAGCGCGCCGCCGCCTCGCTCGAAGCCGCGTTCGACAGGGTGTAGATGCTAGCCCCGCTGACATCGTCGCGCTCCCCGGCGGAATCGGCGTGGATCGAGATGAACAGATCGGCGTCCAGCAGGCGGGCGATCTCGGGCCGGTGGGCGAGCGGCAGGATACGGTCGTCGCCGCGGGTCAGCGCCACCCGGATGCCGCCCGCCTCGAGCAGCTCGTCGCGCAGCGCCAGCGCGATGGCGAGCGTGATGTCCTTTTCGCTGACCTTGCGCCCTTCGGCATCGGTCCCGATCGCGCCCGGATCGCGCCCGCCGTGTCCGGCATCGATCACCACCAGCGGGCGGGCGGGATCATCGGGCCCGGCGATCTCCGGCAGATCCACCGCCCCATCCGCCGCCGCGCCGAGCGGAACCGTCACCACATAGCCGCGCGCCCAGTGCGGCACCGGGATCGTCAGGCCGAGCGCCGCCGCACCTCCGAGCACCAGCGCGGGAACCAGCAGCATGATCAGCAACAGGGTGCGATAACTCATTGCCTCACCGGCTTACGTTCTTGCGCGCAGGAAACGCAATAGAGTTGCGGGGTTTGCCCCACAGTGCTAGCGATGTTGTCGGAGAGGTCGGATCAAGGCGCGCTGCGCCCCAACTGCCCACCTCCCGCGCCGGGGCACCACTTTCTCTCCCGCCCTCGGCATCAAGACAGGTTGATGCAGTGACGATACGTTTTTCCCGATCGACAAGCCCGCAGCGCCCTTCGCGCTCGCGTGTCGTTTCGGGTCAAGACGCGGCGACCTTCCGCACGTTCGCCATTGCAGACACGAGCTTCGCGCCCGCCGCCGCTGGCGGTCATGGCGCGATCATCCCTTCCGGCATCGCTTTCGGGCAGGCCGGTTCCCCACAATATGCGCGCCCCCTTCCCCCGCTTACGCGGGCAAGGCCGGGCGCATGGAGACTATTCAATGGCAACGCGCATGCTCATCGATGCGCGCCACCCAGAAGAAACACGGGTGGCGGTTCTGCAAGGCAACCGGATTGAGGAATTCGACTTTGAATCTGCCGAACACAAGCAGATCAAGGGCAATATCTATCTCGCCAAGGTAACCCGGGTCGAACCTTCGCTGCAGGCGGCTTTTGTCGACTTCGGCGGCAATCGCCACGGCTTCCTCGCCTTCAGCGAAATCCACCCAGATTATTACCAGATCCCCAAGGCGGATCGCGACGCGCTGCTCGCTGAGGAGGCGGAAGCCGCCGAAGAAGAAGAGCGTCTGCGCGCCGAAGAGGAAGACGAGGGCATCGCCCCCGGCGCCGAATATGACGCCGAAGACGACAGCGGCGAAGCGCTGGCCGAGGATTTCGCCGAAAACGGCGTCGAGGAAGTCGACACTTCCGACAAGGACGATGTCGCCACCATCGAGGATGGCGCGTCCGACGAGGAAGGCGGCGAGGACGACAGCGGCGACTCAGAGGAAACGTCCGAAGAGAATGGCGAAGACCGCGGCCGTCGCGGTCGCGGGCGTCGTCGTCAGGGTAAAGGCGGCGACAAGGGCGGCAACGACAAGGGTGGCCGCAGCCGCGCCAAGCAGGTCGACGAGGTGCGTGCCAAGCGCATGGCGCTGCGCCGCCGCTACAAGATTCAGGACGTGATCCAGCGCCGTCAGGTGCTGCTGGTGCAGGTCGTCAAGGAAGAGCGCGGCAACAAGGGCGCGGCGCTGACCACCTATCTCAGCCTTGCGGGCCGTTACACCGTGCTGATGCCCAATTCCTCGCACGGCGGCGGGATCAGCCGCAAGATCAGCTCGACCAGCGATCGCAAGCGGCTGAAGGACATGGTTTCGGACCTCAAGCTGCCCAAGACCATGGGCCTGATCGTGCGCACCGCCGGCATGAGCCGCACCAAGCCCGAGATCAAGCGCGACTTCGATTATCTCGCCCGTGTGTGGGACGAGATCCGCGAGAAGACCCTCGCCTCGGTCGCGCCAGCGCTGATCCATTCGGACAGCGACCTCATCAAGCGCGCGATCCGCGACATCTACAACAAGGAAATCGAGGAAGTCGTCGTCGAGGGCGAGGAAGGCTACAAGTCGGCCAAGGCCTTCATGAAGCTGCTGATGCCCAGCCACGCGCGGCGGGTGAAGGCCTATTCCGACCCGGTGCCGCTGTTCCAGCGCTATGGCGCGGAAGACCAGCTCAAGGCGATGTATGATCCGATGGTGCAGCTCAAGAGCGGCGGCTATCTGATCATCAATCCGACCGAGGCGCTGGTGTCGATCGACATCAACTCGGGCCGTTCCACCAAGGAACACGGGATCGAAGCGACCGCGCTTCACACCAACCTCGAAGCGGCCAAGGAAATCGCCCGCCAGCTGCGCCTGCGCGACATGGCGGGCCTCGTCGTGATCGACTTCATCGACATGGAATATTCGAACAATGTTCGAAAGGTCGAGAAGGCGATGAAGGAGGCGCTGAAGAACGATCGCGCCCGCATTCAGGTGGGCCGCATCAGTTCGTTCGGCCTGATGGAAATGAGCCGCCAGCGGCTGCGCACCGGCGTGCTCGAAGCGACCACCCGCGAATGTCCGCACTGCGACGGCACCGGCCTTGTGCGCACCGCCTCCTCCGCAGGCCTTTCGGCGCTGCGGCTGATCGAGGACGAGGCGGCCAAGGGCAAGGGCACGCAGATCCGTCTCGCGGCGAGCACCGAGGCGGCGATCTACCTGCTCAACGAAAAGCGCGCCGATCTGGTCGAGATCGAACAGCGCTACGGCGTCAGCGTCGAAGTCGTCCCCGAAGGCGAGGACGAAGGCGCGAAGATGAGTGTGTCGAGCATGGGCCCGCGCCCGGCGCAGGCGCCCAAGTTCGAACCGATCATCGACGAGGACGAGGACGACCTGCCCGAGGAGGAGGACGACTTCGCCGAGGACGAGGCCGAGGCCGAGCAGCGTCCGTCCCGCAAGCCCCGGCGCGAGCGTGCCGACAATGACGATGGCAGCGACGACAATGGCGGGCGCAAGAAAAAGCGCCGCCGTCGCCGGGGCGGACGGGGCCGCAATCGCGACCGCGAGGAAGGCGCCGAGGGCGAAACGCAGGACGGCGAATCCGCCGACGGTGACGGCGACGCTGGCAGCGACGAGGGTGAGGCCCGCACCGACACGCCGACGGCTGACGATGGCGCGACCGACAGCGAGGGCCGTCCGAAAAAGCGCCGCCGTCGCGGCGGGCGCGGTCGCAAGCGGCGCGATGGCAGCTATGAAGGCGATACCGACGAAAACGGCGAGAGCGTCGCCAGTGACGATTCGGTGAAGTCCGAGGCAGCGGAAGCTGAGCAAGCCGAACCTGAAGCAGCGTCCGAAGCGCCAGTCGAATCTGCGCCCGAACCCGCGCCCGAAGCCCCGGCTGAAAAGCCCAAGCGGGTGCGTGCGCCGCGCAAGAAGAAGGTGGCGGAACCGGTGGCCGAGGATGTGCCCGCCGAACTCGCCCCGGAACTCGCAGCGGAAGCTGCCGACGCTACCGTCGAGGCCGAAGCCGAGCCCGCGCCGGCCGAAAAGCCCAAGCGCAAGCGCGCTCCGCGCAAGGCCAAGGTGGCCGAGGCCGATCCGGCCGAAACCGCTGAGGCGACCGCGCCTGCCGGTGCTCCCGCAAGCGAGGAAGCGCCCGAACAGCCCGATGGCCCGGCCGGCGAACCGCGCCGTGGCTGGTGGCAGCGCACCTTCGGGCAATAAGCCGATGATCGGGCGGCGCGCAAAGGAGCTCTTGATCGCTTTTGCCGCCGCCCTCATCGCGTTCACGCTGGCCGTTCCGGTCGCTGCCCAGTCTCCCCGCCCCAACGCTCCGCCCGCCAAATCGGCAGCACAGGCGGCCTATGAGAAGGGCGATTACGCCGCCGCCCGCAAACTGTGGGAGGAAGCCTGCGATGCGGGCAGTGCGGTCGATTGCTACGAACTCGGGATCGTCTACCGCGATGGCGAGGGTGTCGCGCCCGACCGTGCGCGCTACGTCGAACTGATCACCCGCGCCTGCGACGCTGATATCGCGGCGGCCTGCTACAATCTTGGGCACGAGGAACTGCGTGCGGTCGAAACGGACCGCGGCACGGCCACGCCCGAGCAGCTGAGCAGAGGCCTCGCCTTCTACCGCCGCGCCTGCACGCTCGGCCAACCCAAGGCCTGCACCAATCTTTACCTCCATCTGTCGCGCGAGGCGGCGGGCGGGGATGGCACAGCGCTGGCCAATCTGCGCCAGCTGTGCGTTGACGGAACGGGCGCGGCCTGTTTCGGCGTCGCCAGCCTCTACGACATCCACCTCGACGCGAAGCTCGGCAACGATCCCGAGGCTGCCAACGCGGCGCTGCTGCTCGGCTGCGAACGGATGGATTACGACAGCTGCCAGAACCTCGCCTGGCATTACGACCACGGCTTCGGGCTCGAGACCAACAAAGTGCGCGGCGCGGCACTCTATCACCTCGCCTGCGACGATGACCCCGGATTTGTGTGCCCGATGGTCCCTGGCAGCGCGATTGCCGCCCAGCCCGACCGCAAGGCGCCGGTGCAGCGCGAATGGCAGCGTGCGGCGGGGGCCTACCGCGCGGCGTGTGACGACGGGCTGGCGATGGGCTGCTTCGGCTATGCCCGCCTGATCGCCAAGAGCGGTCGCGGCGCCAAGGAGGCCGAGACGATGCGCCAATGGCTCGGCCGCGCGCTGGCGCTGTCGCCGGGCATGCCGATCGCGACCGAGCTGCTGCGGCGGGTCGACGCGGGCGAATTGCCCGCCGCACCGCTGCGCTGATCAATCCGCCCGCCGCGCGACACCCCACTCCATCCACCCGGCAAAGCGCGGCGCCTTTGGGGTGTAGCCCTCCCCCAAGGCCTCGACCGAAAAGCCCGCGCCGGCAAGCGCAGCCGCAATCGGACGGGTCAGATGACATCCGCCCGCAATCCTCTTCCACACGGGCTCGATCCGCTCCTGCCACCCGCGCACGACGGCATCTGGCGCACGGCCATGTTCGAGGAACAGCACTTCGCCGCCGGGGCGCAGAATGCGCCGCAGCTCGGCCATGACCTGCGCCGGATCGTCCACCGAACACAGCGTGAAGGTGCACACCACGCAATCGAAGCGCGCGTCGCCAAAGGGGATTGCCTCGCCCCGCCCCTGCCGCAGGTCTGCCGCCCAGCCCTTCTCCCGCGCCGCCGCCCGTGCCCCTTCGAGCAGTCCAGCGTGCGGATCGATCCCGGCATAGGAGGTGATCGCCGCAGGGTCGTAGAAGGCATGGTTGATCCCGCCCCCACAGCCCAGTTCGAACACATCGCCCCGCGCGCGCGGCACAACCGCCGCGCGGCGCTTCATCACCTGCCCCTGCGAACAGGCGCAGGTGATCAGTCGCGGCATGATCGTCGCCTCGTACCACCTCGCCAGTCCCATCATCGCCTCCCGCGTCCTCTTTCCCTGCGCTGCAATGCGTGGCACGTTGCGGTTCAATTGCAAACAGGCTCTGGAGGGATGCCAGCAATGACCATCAATAGCACTGGCGAGAATACGCGCAGCACAGAGCCAAGCGCGTTCCGCTTCCACCCCAGTCTGTGGCTCGGCGCGGCGATGCTGTTCGCCTTTCCGGTGCTGGGCATGGCGATGAGCGAAGAGGTCAATTGGGGTGCGGAGGATTTCGCAGCGATGGCGCTGCTGCTTGGGCTGCTGTGCGCTGCGATCGAGGCGGCGCTGCATTTCCTCGATTCGCCGCGCTGGCGCATCGCGGGGATCGGGCTGGCGGTGCTGCTGTTCCTCACCGTCTGGGCGCACCTTGCGGTGGGGATATTCAGCTAGGCAGGCACTTCATCGCCGCGGAAATCGAACACTCGCCCGGATTGCGCCGGGGTCAGACGCGCGAGAACATCGAGCAGATTGGCGGCGGCATCCTGCGGCGCGGTCAGTTGGCCTTCTGGCAGGCCCGACTGGAACGGCTCCGACAGCGCGGAATCGACCGTGCCGGGGTGCAGGCCCACTACCACGCCCTCGGAATGGGTGCGTGAGACCTCGATTGCCAAGTTCTTCAACAGCATATTGAGCGCCGCCTTGGACGCGCGGTAGGAATGCCACCCGCCGAGGCCATTGTCGGAGATCGACCCGACCCGAGCCGAGAGCGCCGCAAAGGTGAAGGGCGCCCCGCGCGGCATCAGCGGCAGCATATGCTTGGCGATCAGCGCGGGGCCGATGGTGTTGAGGGCGAAGACCTCCGCCATGACCGCCGGGTCGAGCCGTTTGTAGGTGCGCTCCGGCCCCGTCCCGTCGGCCAGTGTCAGCACGCCGGTCGCCGCGATCACCCATTCGGGCGGATCGTCGCGCATCTCCTGTGCGGCGGCGGCGATGCTGGCCTCGTCGGTCAGGTCGAAGGCGAAACGGCGGATCGCAGGCCCCTGCGGCCCCTCGCCCCGGCGCGATCCGGCGTGGATCACTTGCGCGCCGCGCGCGGCGAGCGCTTCGCACAGCGCAGCCCCGATTCCGCCCGAAGCTCCGAATACCGCCGCGCTGCGCGGCGCACGCGCTGCGCTCTGTCCTACATCAACCATGTCGGCTAAAGGCCGCGAATGCCTCGCCGGTTCCTGCCTTTTTGCGATCCCTTCGGTGCGCCGCCGCGCACGGCTGTGCAGAGCCCCATAGTTTTGTCCTTGGACAGTGTCTCATTGTCTCCAACACCTATGTTGCTGTGCCGCGCTCAACCCCTGTTAAAAAGGCTGCAACAGCCCCGGCTTGCGCGGGGGCGCAATGACGTTAGATAGGGGCCGACACGCAACCGGGATCACGTAATGGCCACCTTCACTCTGCCCAAGAATTCCAAGATCAACGCCAACGGGAAGACGCACAAGACGTCTGGGGGCCGTGTGAAGGCGTTCAAGATCTACCGCTACGATCCCGATTCCGGCCAGAACCCGCGCTACGACAAGTTCGAGATCGACCTCGACCAGTGCGGCCCGATGGTGCTCGACGCGCTGTTCAAGATCAAGAACGAGATCGACCCGACGCTGACCTTCCGCCGTTCCTGCCGCGAAGGCATCTGCGGGTCGTGCTCGATGAACATCAACGGCAAGAACGGCCTCGCCTGCACCACCGCGATCGAGGATCTGAAGGGCGAGATCCGCATCACGCCGCTGCCGCACATGGACGTGATCAAGGACCTGGTGCCCGATTTCACGCATTTCTACGCGCAATATGCCAGCATCCGCCCGTGGCTCCAGACCGTCTCCCCCACGCCGAGCGGCAAGGAGCGGCTGCAATCGCCCGAACAGCGCGAGCAGCTCGATGGCCTCTACGAGTGCATCCTGTGCGCCTGCTGCTCGACCTCGTGCCCGTCATATTGGTGGAACTCGGACAAGTTCCTCGGCCCGGCGATCCTGCTGCAGGCCTATCGCTGGCTCGCCGACAGCCGCGACGAGATGACCGGCGAGCGGCTGGACGATCTCGAAGATCCGTTCCGCCTTTATCGCTGCCACACTATCATGAACTGCGCGAACGTGTGCCCCAAGGGCCTCAGCCCCGCCAAGGCGATCGCCGAAACCAAGAAGATGATGGCCGAGCGGGCCATCTGATCCGGTGAGCTTCAAGGACGAGGTGTTCGAACACGGGCCGTGCCCGGACAATCCCGGCTGGCACCGCTGGGATCTGAAGGACGAAACGCTGTTCAACGGCGCGGTGATGGGCAAGCTCATCACCCGCGTCGACCCTGACGGGAAGGCGCGGTTGCGCATGATCCCCGAACGGCGCCACACCAACCTGCAAGGCGTGATCCACGGTGCGATCACGCTCTCGCTGATCGATATCTCGCTGTTCGTGACGATGCACCGGATCGGCACCGGCAATGCTGGGCTATCGGTGACGCTGGAGCTTTCGACGCAATTTGTGGGCGGTGGCGATCCCGCGCGCCCGCTTGACGCTGTGACCGAGATCGTGCGCGAGACCGGCAAGCTGGTGTTCGTGCGCGGTATGGTGGTGCAGGACGAGGACGTGGTCGCCAGCTTCTCGGGCATCGTGCGCAAGATGCAGCCGCGCGGCTGAGGCACCCATGCCCGGCCTCCTCGCCCGCTACGATGCGCTGATCGCCAGCGGAGAGCTGCGCGCCGATGCAGACCAGCACGCGGCGGCCGAACGGTTGGGGCGGTTGCAGGACGAGCTCGAGGCGCCGCCGCCCTCGTCCGGCTTCATCGGCAAGCTGTTCGGCAGCAAGCCCGCCGAGACACCGCGCGGGGTTTATCTGTGGGGCGGTGTCGGGCGCGGCAAGTCCATGCTGATGGACCTGTTTGTCGAGACCCTTGCCATCGAGCGCAAGCGGCGCGTCCACTTCCACGCCTTCATGCTCGAACTCGACCGGCTGATCACCACCGCGCGCAAGGCCGGTCGGCGCGATCCGCTGGTGGCCGTCGCGCAGGAAATGGCGGAGCAGGTCCGCTGCCTCGCCTTCGACGAGATGGTCGTCAACAACACCGCCGACGCGGCGATCATGGGCCGCTTCTTTGCGGCGCTGATGGAGGCGGGCACGGTGATCGTCACCACCTCCAACCGCCCCCCGCGCGATCTCTACAAGGACGGGCTCAACCGCTCGCTGTTCCTGCCCTTCATCGATCTGGTCGAGGCGCGGATGGACGTGCTGAGCCTCAACGGGCCGACAGACTACCGGCTCGACCGCATCGGCGACCTCGCCACCTGGCACGCACCGATGGGCGATGAAGCGACCGCGCAGGTGCGCGAAGCCTTCTTCCGCCTCACCGACTTCGACCCCGACGATGCCACCCACGTGCCGAGCGGCGAGCTTGATCTGGGCGGCGGGCGGACGCTGCACGTGCCCAAGTGCCTGAAGGGCGTGGGCGTGTTCAGCTTCAAGAAACTCTGCGCCGCCAACCGCGGCGCGGCAGATTACCTCGCCATCGCGCGAGCGTTCCACACCGTGATCCTCGTCGGCATTCCGCGCATGGGCCCGGAGAACCGCAACGAGGCGATCCGCTTCACCAAGCTGATCGACGCGCTTTACGAGCACCGCGTCAAGCTGTTTGTCACCGCCGCCGCTCCGCCTGAGGAACTCTACCAGGCAGGCGACGGCGCTTTCGAATTTGCGCGCACGGTCAGTCGGTTAAACGAGATGCAGAGCGAGGCCTACATGGCGCTGGGCCACGGGGCGGAGGATTGAATCCTCATTCCGTTCGCCCTGAGCCTGTCGAAGGGCCGTTCTTCACTTCTGGCATTGGCAAAAGAAAGTGCGGTGCTTCGACAGGCTCAGCACGAACGGAGTTGGTAGTTTAACCGCTGATGCCGAGCTGGCCGAGCGACTTTTCCAGCATCAGCAACTGCCATAGCGTGCGCGAATGATCTGCACGGCCAGCGATATGCGCCTCGGCGAGGCTTGCGATAGCCTTCGCATCGAAGAACCCGGTCTGCGCCAGACTGCCCGAAGCGATCGCCCGCGCTGCGCCTGCCAGCGGCCCGCGCAGCCACTCGGAGATCGGGGTGACGAAGCCCTGCTTGGGCCGGTAGAGAATGTCGTGCGGCAGGTAGCGTTCGAGCGACTTCTTGAGCAGATACTTGCCCGTCCCACCCCTCACCCGCATCCCTTCGGGCAGCCGCGCGGCGAATTCCACCAAGCGGTGATCGAGCAGCGGCTCGCGCGCTTCGAGGCTCACCGCCATGCTGGTGCGGTCGACCTTGGTGAGGATGTCGCCGGGCATCCAGAACATGAGGTCGGCATATTGCGCGCGGTCGAGGCCCGAGCGTCCCGGTGCTGCCCGCATCAGCGCGATCAGCTCGTCCTCGGCGCGGAAACCATCGATGCTGGCGGCGAAGCTGTCCGAATAGAGCGCGCGGCGCGCATCGGGCAGCGTCACCGAAAGGCCGCGCGCATAGCCCTCCTCGCCGCTCTCGGCCAATGCCAGCAGGGTCGCCTTGGCGCGTAACGGACGCGGGGCCCAGTCAGCCTTGGGCCATGCGCGACCCAACCCTCCGAACAGCGGCGCACGCAGGCCCGCAGGCAGCACCGAACGCGCACGCTCCTCGTGATGGTGGAACACCTGCCGCCGGTAGCCGCCGAAAGCCTCGTCCCCTCCGTCGCCCGAGAGCGCCACCGTCACCCGCTCGCGTGCCAGCTGGCATACGCGCCAAGTCGGCAAGGCGGAAGCATCGGCGAAGGGCTCGTCGAACATCGCGGCGAGCTGATCTATCGCCGAGAAATCATCGGTCGCGACGATCCGTTCGGCATGGTCCGCGCCGAACTTCGCGGCGACCTGACGGGCGTAGGAGGTCTCGTCATAGGCGGCGACATCAAAGCCGATCGAGCAGGTCTGCACCGGCTGCGCGCTGGCTTCGCTCATCAACGCGACCACGCCGGAAGAATCCACCCCGCCCGACAGGAACGCCCCCAGCGGCACGTCGGCCACCATCCGCGAGCGAACGCCTTCGCGCAACAGATGGACAAGCTGCGCCGAAAGATCGGCCTCGCTGCCCTTCTCGCGGCGGGTGAAGTCGATGTCCCACCAGCGCTGCGGATGCCCCGGTGCCTTGCCCTGCTCCAGCAGCCAGAAGTGCCCGGCAGGGAGCTTCTCCACACCTGACAGTATCGAATGGGTGTCGGGAACGTAGCCCCACGTCATGTAGGCCTCCACCGCAAGCGGATCGACCCGGCGGCGCAGCAGCGGGTGCGCGAGCAGGCCCTTCAACTCGGAGGCAAAGGCGATGCTGCCATCGGACAGCGCGGCGGTGAACAGCGGCTTCACCCCGAAGCGGTCGCGCGCGAGGAACAGCTGGCGCTTGTCCCGGTCGAACAGCGCGAAGGCGAACATCCCGTCGAGCCGGGAGAGGCAATCCGGTCCCCAGCGTTGCCACGCCGCAAGGATCACCTCGGTGTCGCCCGAGGTGCGAAAGGTGAAGCCCGCCTGCTCGAGCTCGGCGCGAAGGGCGCGGAAATTGTAGATCTCGCCGTTGAAGACGATCACCGCGCGGCCATCGGGCGAAGGCATCGGCTGCGGCGATCCCGCGAGGTCGATGATCGACAGGCGGCGGTGACCGAGCCCCACGCCGAGGTCGGTCCACACCCCTGCCCCGTCCGGCCCGCGATGCGCGAGCGCATCGCACATCCGCTCGACCCGCGCCGGATCGACCGGCTTGGGGCTTTCGGCATGGAAGATCCCGGCAATTCCGCACATATCGGGCGCGGGCCTAGAACAGCGCGGCCAAGGCGGCAATCGCGGCGAGCGCGATGATGGCTAAGCCTACCCGCGCAGGGACAAGTGTCAGCGCCTCGGCGCGCGCCAGCCAGTGCCAGCGGGCGATGGTCTCGATGGGCCAACCATAATCCTCGGCCTCGCGGTCGAAGAAGCGCCATGCGCCGCCCAGCAGGGCCGCGACCACAATGGCAAAGAAGATCCAGCCATAGACGATGTGGTCGAACCCGCTGGCCTTCTCCGCGCCGACGAATTGCGCGACGTAGATCGTCGCCCATGCGCGCACCCCGTTGGCGAGGATCGGGACGATCACGCAGGCCGCGAGGAACAGCGCCCGGTCGCGCCAGCGGGCAAAGCGCGTGAAGGCGACCAGCACACCCAGTTGCACCATCGCGATCAGGAACTTCACGCCCGAACACGCCTCGGCCACCACGAACAGGCCTGCCGGGGTGTCGATATAAATGCCCTCGACCTCGGCAGCGACGCCGCTTGCGTGAGTCAGGGTGATGGCGATTTCGGCGGTGATGGCCTGCAGCGGCGGAATGATCTCGTCGCCGAAGGGCACCAGAAAACACGCCAGCGCGAGCGGTAGCGCCAGCACAGCCGCCACGCGCAGGCCGAGGATCGTGACCACCGCGGCCTGCACCGCGCCGACCGCGCCGGCCTGCGCGACGAGATTGATCCCGGCAGCCTCGCCCGCCCACCACAGGCCCAGTGCGGCGGCCACGGCGAAGAGACCCGGTGCAAAGGGGCGCGGCGTGAGCGCGGCGAGCGCATCCTCTTTCAGCGCGACCAGCCATGCGATGATGAAAGGCATCAGCAGCAGGTGGTTATAGGTGTCGATGTTCCACCACTGGTGGGCCATCTCACTCCAGCTTTGCGCGGTGACGGCGATCAGCGCGAGGGTCGCCAAGCCGAGCGCGACCAGCGGCGCACGCCATGCCGTCGGGAGTGCGCCGCTGGCGGACGAAGAGTCTGCGATGGCGGCGGCCTCAGGCGGCATGGCGTTGACCCTCCGCCGGTTTGACGATCAGGCCCGCGAGCGGGGCCAGCATCGCCTCCCAGCCATGATGATCCAAGACGAAACGCCGCGCTGCCGCGCCGATGGCTCCGGCAGTCGCCCGATCGGAGAGCAAACCCGCGATCCGCTCAGCCATCGTCTCGGGCTCGGGTGGGGAGACGAGCCACTGCGCGCCATCAATGGCGGCGATTCCGGTGGCCGCTTCGGGCGTGAGCACCACGGGGCGCGCCATCGCCATCGCCTCGAGCACCTTGTTCTGCACCCCGCGCGCGATCAGCAGCGGGGCGAGCACGGCGTCGGCGCGGGCGATGAAGGGGCGGACGTCTGGCACCTCTCCCCAGATGTGGACGCCGGGCATACCGTGGTGCGCCATCAGCGCCCGGGTGGGGTTTCTCCCGACGACGTGGAACATCGCCTGCGGAAACCGCGCGCGCAGGCTCGGCAGCAGGGCCTCGATCACCCACAGTGCGGCCTGCTCGTTCGGGCGATAGTCCATCTGCCCGGTGAAGGTGAAATGCGGCCCCGGTTGACCCGCCAACGCGGGGTGCCGAACGCTGGCCGCAGGATCGAAAAAGGCGGCGTCGATGCCATTGCCGATCACCTGCACATTGACCTTGCCCGGCATCGTCAGCCGACTGCGATAGAGCGCCGCCTCGGCCTCGGAGATCAGGATCGTCGCATCGGCACGCTGGCCGAGCCGCTCTTCCTCGCGCGCCAGCAACCGCGCCTCGCGGGCGTTGAGCCAGACGCGTTCACCTGCGGCGGCGTAAGACTCGAACTTGGCGCTGTCGACATCGCACAGGTCGATGACGACGCGGCCCGCGAAGTCGTCGGGCACATATTGGCCCATCTGCCCGGAGAAGACGACGATCGCCTCGATCCGCTCGCGGGCTATGGTCTCGCGCACCCATGCCGCCAGCGTCCGGCTGTGGAAGGCGGTGAGGCTGACAGGCTTGCCGCACAGAACCGCCTCGACCCCGGCCAGCGGTAGCGGTTTGGTGCGCGGCGCGATGCAGTGGGAGGCGGCGAGCGCGGCCAGCGCCCGCTCGGCTGCGGCATCGCCCTCGCCGAAGCAGCCGACATGCACCGGCCCCATCTTCGCCAGCGCCTTCAGCAGGTGGTGCGAACGGATGCGGTCGCCCCGGTCGGGGGGGAACGGCACGCGGTGGGCGAGGAACAGCGTGCCCGGCATCAGGCCAATCCGCGCGCGATCCACGGCCCCACGGTGTTGGCGACAGGCAACGGCAGCCTTTTCCAAAGCGCGATCTTGCGGCTGTAGCTCGCATCGGTGGGGTCGATATTGCGCGGCGGCGCGCCCGGCGCGGTCCATGCCGCATAGGTCAGCGGCACGGGCTCGAAGCCCCAGTTCTTCTTGAAGGCGAAAGGCCCGCTCCCCGTCTTGGAGCGCCCGAAATCGAAGCGGGTCATGCCCTGACGGCGGGCGTGGCGCATCAGCTCGTAATACATCACCTCGTTGGCACGCGCGGCGCGCGCTTCGAAGACGCCGCCACCCCAGAAGGGCAGAACCGCGCCAGCGTGATAGAAGCTGAGCACGCTCGCCAGCGGGCGGTCGCCCTGCCACACGGTGAGGATGTCGCTGTGCGAAGGGAATGCCTCCAGCATCACGCGAAACAGCGCCTTCGGGAACACCGGCGTCCCCAGATTGCGCACGCTGGCGCTGAAGCAGGCGTAGTGCGCAGCCAGATCCTCGCGCCTGCCCCCAACCGTGATGCGAAGGCCGAAGCCAAGGCCCTTGCGCACTTCGGCGCGCGCCTTGCGCGGGATGGCGAGCAGCTCCGCCTCGTCATCGGCGGCGAGCTTCCGTCCGAAGCCGCAATGCTTGTCGGACCAGCTCTCCCAGCCCTGCGGAACAGGCCCGCCGCGCAGTTCGATTCCACCAAACCCGCCGCGCGCGGCATGGGCTTGGGCCGCCTCGGCCAGCGCCTGCGCGGTGCCGTCGCCCTCGGCAACGACCCCCCCGCCGACCCCAAAGCCGCTCGACACCAGCGCCTTGCCGAACAGTGCCGAACGCACTTCGGTGAGCGGCAGCCAGCCTGTCAGCACGCCCATGCGTTCGGCCACCAGACCGGCAGCGCGCTGGCCGGTGCCGGCCGCCACACCCGTGAGCCAAGCCGGGCGGTGAAACAGGCTCGCGCCGGTCTCTGTGACGAATCCCTCGATCCGGCGCAGCAGGGCGGCATCGGCGAAATCGACCGTGCGCACCGTCTCGGCAATCTTCACCGGCGCGTTCATGCCAGCGCGTCCTCGGCCCGTTGAGGAAGCACCAGCGGCTCGGCGCGCGCAGCCTCGCGATGGGCGACCAGATCCATCCGACCCCAGCGGAATTCATGCACCAGATCGCGCAGCTTACCTGCCATCTTGGCGAGCCCGGTGTAATGCCGGAAGCGCGAGCGCAGCGGCGCGTGGCCCACGCGCGGTTGCTCGGGATCGACCTCCCACGGGTGGAAATAGAACATCGCCGGGCGGCCCTCGCGCCGGTTCACCTGTCGGATCGCCCAGCGCGAAAAGCCATAGGGCAGCACCCGGAAGAAGCCCCCTCCCCCCGCCGCCACACGCCGCCCGCCGAGGATCGCGGTGGTCACTGGCAGCTCGATCAGCGAAGACCACGGCAACGGCTTGAAGGCAAAGCGCGGCGCTTCGGGCCAGCCATAGTGATCGTGGACGACCGGGGCTACGCTGCTGGAATAGGCGTAGCCCTGCTCTGCCAGTTCGGCGAAGGCCCAGGGGGTGCGCCCGTCGATCGAGAAGCTCGGCGCGCGGTAGCCCTTCACCGCAACGCCGCTGCAATCTTCGAGGATGGCCCGCGCCTTGCGAATATCCTCGGCGAATTCCTTGCGGGTGAAAGTGAACACCCGTGCATGGTCATAGCCGTGGCTGGCGATCTCGTGCCCGGCATCGACGATCCGGCGGACCATGTTGGGATGGCGCTTTGCCACCCAGCCCAGCGTGAAAAAAGTCGCGCTGACATCGGCCTCGGCGAAGAGGTCGATGACTCGGTAGACATTGTCTTCCACGCGGGTCTTGATCGAATCCCACTCGCCCCGCGCAATCACGTTTTCGAAGGCGCCGACCTGAAACCAGTCCTCGACATCGACCGACAGGCCGTTGACGATCCCCGGAAGCGGGCCGGAAGGGTCGGGATAGGATGCGTTCATCGTCACGCAGCCCTGCGCGACGGGTCTTCCTCGAGCCATTCGATCAGCATGGTCAGCACATGGCGGAAGGATTGCTCCTGCTCTTCGAGCCGCGCCTCGATCCGCTCGAGCGCGGCGGCGAGCCGGGCTTCGGCGATCTGCACGTCCTCGCTGGAAAGCGGCTCGCCATCGGGTCCGTGCTGGCTCATCCCGGCGGCCTGCAATTCGCTGATCGCCGCCTCAAGCTCGGCGGTGCGCGCGTCGCGCTCGGCCAGCAGGGCGGCGACTTCGGTGGCGGGCAGGCTGCCCTCGGGCGCTTTGGCCGCATCCGGCGCGGCGGCGGGCGGAGCGGAGCGCAGATCGCTGCCGCCGCGCGCGCCGCGGTTCTGATCGGCGGCCATCTCGGCGATCACGTCATCGAGCATAGAGGGCGTCAGCTCCTCGCGCTCCTCGATCACGCCGAGCAGCAGCAGACGGTTCATCACCTGATTGACACGGCGGGGGATGCCGTCGGTGTGGCGGTAGAGGCCATCGAGCAGCCCCTCGGCAAAGGACGGCCGCCCGTCCCACCCGACATGGCTCAGCCGGTGGCAGACATAGTGCTCCACCTCGCTGCTATCGAGCGCTTCGAGATGGTGCGAGGCGATGATCCGCTGGCGCAGCTGCTCCAGCCCCGGATGGTGCGCGAGCGTGCGGCGGAATTCGGGCTGGCCGAGCAGCAGGCTCTGGAGCAGCGGATGCGACCCGAGCTGGAAATTGGAGAGCATCCGCAGCTCTTCCAGCGCGTCCAGATCGAGGTTCTGGCACTCGTCCACCACCAGCAGGCAGCGGCGACCGGCGCGAGCCTCGTCCTGCAGGAACCGCTCGATCGCGCCCAGCGCGCCGGCCTTGTCATGGCCTTCGACATGGAGCCCGAAAGCCTGCGCGACGACATGGACGATCTCGGCCCCGTCGAGCGCCGAGGTGACGACCTGCCCCACGGTGAGCGCCTTGGGGTCGATCCGCTCCATCAGATGCGCCACCAAAGTCGATTTGCCAGCGCCGATCTCGCCGGTGATGACGATGAAGCCTTCACCCTGCGCGAGGCCATAGCCGAGATAGCTCATCGCCTTCTTGTGGCTGACGCTTTCGAAATAGAACTGCGGATCGGGGGTCAGCTGAAAAGGCCGTCCGCTGAAACCGTAGAATTGTTCGTACATGAGCCGCTTGTCCCAATCAGAAATTGTAGCGCAGGCCGACCAGCGCGGTGGCGAAGGCGAAGTCCTCGGCGGTGAATTCGCTGTCGAAGTAATCGACCGCGACCGCCGCCCGGCCGACGAGGCGCTGGGTGATCGACTGGTTGTAGGCGATCGACCCGCCGAGCGCGGTCACATCGTTCCCCGTCCCCGCCGCGTCGAACCAGTTGACGTAGGCGTTGGTGGAAATGTCCGCGCTCTGCCCGATCTGGCGCGAGAGCCCGGCGACGACATAGTAGCTCTCGTCGGTCAGCCCGTTGGCAGGCGCAAGCGCGGTTCCCGCCGCCGCGATGAAGGTGCGCCGGTCGTAGCCTGCGCCAAGCGCGGCGGTGGTCCGCCCCATGTTGCGCTGATAGGAGGCCAGCACCCCGCGCCCGCGGAAAGCTGCCGCGCGGGTCGAACCGAGCCCGCCGATCAGCGCCTGTCCCTCGGTGCCGCTGACAAGCCCGCCGAAATCGCCGGTGACGGGATTGCGGATCGCCTCGAAATCGCTGCCGAGGCGGGCCAGCCCGTTGTTCAGCACCCCGCCAAACCCGCTCACGCCGTCATAGGCCGACACGGCAAAGGTGCTGCGCTGGCTGGGGGCATAGGTGAACGTGCCGTAGTAGGTGGTCGAATCATAACGGCGGCCAACCGCGGCCTGAAGATTGGTGCGCGACGACGGGCGCCACAGCACGCCCACATCCCACAGCAGGCCATCGACATCGAAGGCGATCTGGCGCGGTGCAGAGGTGTCGGTGACGAGGCGGCCATCGGCGCCCACCACCGGATTGCCATCGGCATCGCGGAGCGCGTCGCGGCTCGAAATCTCGACATCCTCGTAACCCGCGCCCGCCACCAGGGCGAGCGTACGGCTGACGGGCACGGTCACATCGCCGCGCACGTAGAGATCGCGCACGCGCTGATCGAGCGTGTCGATATCCTCCTGAAAACCGCCCGCAGTGACGGCCAGACCCACCGGAAGCACCTCGCCCGGACGTACGCCTGCGCGCAACTGGCCGAGATAGGTCACGCTCTCGTCGAACACGTCGACCGCGTCGCCCGCCTGCGTCACCAGCGCATCGTCGGCCTCGAAACGGTTGTAACCGACCCGCGCCACGCCCTGCACGTCGACCACACCGACGCGGGTGTTGAGGCTGGGCCCGGCATAGAGGCTGTAAATCCGGCTTTCGGCATCCTCGCGCACCAGCGGATTGGGGGTCGCCCCGCCCCCGCCATCGATCCGGCTGCGCGAAGCGAGCGCGCCTGCCTCGAGACTCAGCGTGTTCGGCACCAGCGCCAGCGTTCCGCGTGCGACCCCGCTGATGGTGTCGGTGTCGACGCTGTCGTCGCCATAGCCGATGTTGCGCTCATAGCGCAGCGAGACCGCCGCGCCCGAATTGCGGCCCTGCACATTGATATCGACCCCGGCGGCGACCTGCGTGAAGGTGACGACGTCATCGCCCGGCGTCAGCTCGGCCGAGACGACCTGCGAGACTTCGATATAGGGCTGCACCACGCGATTGCCGCGCTGGCCCGAAGTCTGGCCGCCCAAAACGGGATCGCCCTGCGCCTGTGCGAAAGCGGGCGCGCTGCCGGCAGCTGCAGCCAGCAGCGTCAGCACCAGGGCCGGAGTGAACGAACGGGAACGCATGATCATCTTCCCTTCGTGCCGTAGGAGCCGAAGCGCCGCCCGGAGGGGCTGTAGCGCGCGGCATTCAGCAGCAGTTTGATATCCGCGCAGGCCGAGAGCAGCTGCTGCGCATCCTCCAGCGCGGCGCGGCTCGTTTCGTCGGCGCGCACCACCAGCAGCGCCTGGCCGACATGCTGGGCAAGTTCGGCAGCGGGCGAGGCGGCGAGCGCGGGGGGCGTGTCGAAAATCACGATCCGGTCGGGCGCGCCTTCGGTCAGGCGGTCGAGCACTTCGGCGGTGCGCGCGCTGGCGAGATATTCGGCATCGCGCGAGCTGGCGAGGCCTGCGGGCAGCACGAAAAGCCCGTCGATATCGGTGCGGATCACGAGGCTTTCGGGCCGGATCGCCGGATCGGCGAGCGCGTCCATCAGGCCCTGTTCGGCTTCGATCCCGAGCCGCTCGGTCACGCTCGGCCGAACCACGTCGGCATCGACCAGCAGCACCTCTAGCCCGCGCTCGGCGGCGAGCGCGATGGCGAGGTTGATCGCGCAATAGGTCTTGCCCTCGCCCTGATGCGGCGAACACACGAGGATGCGCCGCGCGAGCGCCCTGCCACCGGCGCGGGCATCGGCGAGCAGCTCGCGCTTGACGATGCGGAACTCTTCCAGAAGGCCGGTGACGGGGTCTTCGGGCACGATCAGCCCGCCCTCACGCAAGGTTTCGCGGTCGATCGCGGCAGATGGCCCGCAGAAGGCGACCGCGCGCGGTGCCTCGGGCGCGGGTGCAGGCGCGGGAGCGGCAGGCTCGGCCACCGGGGGCGGCGGAGCCTTGGCGAATGATGGCGGCGCGGGCTGCGTCGGCGCGGATTGCGCTTGCGGCGCAGGGCGGCGCAGCGCCTGCGGCACCGGCGGCACCTCTGGCAGCTTCGGCCCCTCGCGCCGCGGATCGAGCCCGAAGGCCGCATCCGCACGCTCGAACAGCGACGCGGGCCTTGCGCCCTCGCGGTTGATCTTGCCCTGATCGGTCATCGCCCGTTCCCCCTCACGCCACCGACCCGACCGAGACGACCTCGATCGCGAGCAGGATCACGAACATCGCGCCAAGCCCGGCGCAGGCCCCGGCAAACTGCTTCAGACGCTTCTGCTCGATCGCGCGCGCAGCGTCCGAGACGGTGAGCGAGATCGACCCGATCACCGGCAGGCCAAAGGCGCGTTCCAGCTTCTGCGGCGTGGCGAAGCTCGATTTGAGCTGCCCCAGCGCATAGGCCGCCGCCACGCCTGCCCCGAGGCCGACGATCAGCACGCCCAGCAGCAGCAACGGACGGTTGGGTGCGGCAGGCTTCTGCGGCACGCCCGGCTGCTGGATGATATCGAACCGGAACTGGCTGGCCTTGTCCTCGACCTTGCCGCGCGTGCGCAGCGCCTCGCGGTCCTGCAGCAGCTTTTCGTAGTTCTGGCGCAGCACGTCGTAATCGCGGCTGATGCGGTTGGCTTCGGCGGCGACGGTGGGCTCGCTCGCCTGGCTTGCCATTAGCGCGGCGAAGTTGCTCTGGATCGCCGCGCGGCGGGCCTGGAGCGCCTCGACGCTCGCTTGCCGTTCGGAACGGATCGCCACAAGCGAGGCATAGGCCGGGTTCGGCGTGCCGCCCGCGTCGTCGCCCGCAGCTGCAGCTTGCTTGGCCAGAAGCGCGACCTGCTTGGTGGTGGAGACGACATCCGGGTGGCTATCGGTCAACCCGCGGGCGCGCAGTTCTGCGAGCTGGGTCTGCGCCTGCTGCAACGCGGCGCGCGGGCCGGTCGCCTGCGGGCCGCCCGCAATCGTGCGCGGGGTGCTCGCCAGCTGCGAGGAAATCGCCGCCAACCCGCTTTCCGCCGCCGCCAGATCGGCATCGACATTGCGCAATTCGCTGCGCGCCTGCTGCACCTTGTTCGAAAGCGTGTCCGACCCGCCGACCAGATCGGGATATTGCGCCTCGAAGGCCAGACGGCGCTGTTCGGCCTGTTCCAGTTCGAGCTTGCGTTCGTCCAGCTGGCGGTCGAGATCGCCGATCGCGGTGCTGATCCCGGTGCGGCTGCCGATCACATATTCCTCGCGCATGATGTCGAGCAGTTTCTGCACCACATCGCGCGCCAGCACGGCGTTTTCGGCATCGCTCAGGTCCCCGCGACCAATCTCGGCCGTGATCTCGAACAGGTTGTCCTGCTCGCTCGTCACCTTGACCTTCTTTTCAAGCTCGGCGGTCGCCGCATCGAGCGCGCCGCGCTCGGTAATCCCCTCGCCCAAGCGGGTCGAGGTGATGACCTTTTCGAGGTTCTTCGCGCTGGAAAGCGTCTGGCGGATCTCGGCAATCTGTTCCTTGCTGTTGCCGGCAATGCCGAGCTGCTTCGACAGATAGTCCTCGACGTTGACGTAGACGCGCGCCTTGGATTCGTAGCTGTTGGGGATCATGCTGACGACCAGCCACCCGAGCAGGCATACGCCCCACGCGGTCGCGATCGCGATCCAGCGGCGGTGCCAGACCGACCACAGCGCCGCGCGCAGTTCGTCGAAGATTTCGCTCATGCCCGGTCAGGCCCCCTCAGAACCGGCTCTCGGGGATGATGATCGTGTCACCCGGCTTGAGCATGACGTTGGCCGAGGCATCGCCCTTGCGGATAAGATCGGACAGGCGCAGGCGGTATTCGGTCTGCGTTCCCTTCTCGCGGTCGAGGCGGATCAGCTTGGCGCGGTTGCCCGCGGCAAATTCGCCCAGACCGCCGACCGCGATCATGGCGTCCAGTGCGGTCATGTTCGCCCGGAACGGCAGCGAGGCCGGCTGCGGGGTCGCGCCGATGATGCGCACCTGCTGGGTGAAGTTGCCCTCCGGCGTGTTGACGATCACCGAGACGATCGGCTGCTCGATATACTTGGACAGCTCGCCCGCGATGTAATCCTGCAACTCGGTCGCGGTCTGGCCGACTGCCGGGATGTCCTGCACCAGCGGGATCGTCAGCCGACCATCGGGGCGCACGCGCACCTTGTCGGCGCTGAGTTCGGGATTGCGCCAGACGTGGATCGTTATCTCGTCGAGCGGGCCGATGGTGTATTCTTCCGAAGGCGTGATGCTGCCATCGCCATAGCTGGCGGGCGGAAGCTCCTTCCCCCCGCTGGCGCAGGCGCCGAGCAGGGCCGCACCGAGGGTAAGCGCGGCGAGGTGCTTCAGAGGCAGACGGTGGGGCATTGATCGATCCTTGGCCATTCTTGTGCGGGAGGCCGTGCACGATGCAGGAGCGACCTGCGACACGAACCGCCCGGATATCGGGGTTCTTGTCGCCGGAAATGGTGAACAACTGGTTAGTTATACAGCGGCAAATCGGGCTGCATCCCGAAACGGGACAGCGGTTTTGCGGGGGTTAACGCGCGGCTGATCCGGCGTCGTCAGACCAGCATTTCCGCCGCCGGGCCGTGGCCGAGAAATGCCGATGGCGAGGCCGTCGCCCCGTACGCCCCGGCGCAGAAGACCGCGACCAGATCGCCCACCTCGGCGCGGGGCATCATGGCATTGTCGGCGAGCCGGTCGAGCGGGGTGCACAGACAGCCGACGATGTTGACTTCCTCCGTCGGCTCCGCACCGTAACGCGTTGCAATCGCGGAAGGATAATTGCGCCTGACCACGGTTCCGAAATTGCCCGATGCCGCCAGCTGGTGGTGCAGGCCTCCGTCGGTGACGAGGAAGGTGGCGCCGTGGCTTTCCTTGCGGTCAATGATCCGGGTGAGATAGACCCCCGCCTCGCCGACGAGGTAGCGGCCCATCTCCATGCACAGCTCGGTGTCGGCCAGCGCTGGCGGCAGCTGCGCCACCCGATCGGCGAGTGCCGCACCGACCTTGGGCAAATCGACCGGTGTGTCGCCGGGGAAGTAGGGGATGCCCAGCCCTCCTCCCATATTGAGCTTGGGGCAGCCAAGGCCGATCGCCTCGGTCAGCTCGGCCGCCAGCGCCAACACGTTGGCCTGTGCCTCGATAATCGCGTCGGCACGGAGCGTCTGACTGCCGGTGAAGATGTGGAGGCCCCGCCATTCGGCCCCCTCGCCGATCAGCCGCTTGGCAAGCGCGGGCACCTTGTCGGCATCGACCCCAAACTGTTTGGCCCCGCCCCCCATCTTCATCCCCGAGCCGGTCATGACGAAGGAGGGATTGACCCGGATCGCAATGCGCGGCGCAGTGCCGAGCATCTGCCCGATGGCGAGCGCGCGCATCCCCTCGCCCTCGCTCTCGCAATTGAGCGTCACGCCAGCGGCAATGGCGGCCTCCAGCTCGTCATCGCGCTTGCCCGGCCCGGCAAAGCTGATCCGGCGCGGGTCGATCCCGGCAGCGACGCAGAGCGCGAGTTCGCCCGAGGAGGCGATGTCGAACCCGTCGACCAGCCCGGCCATGTGCGCGATCACCGCCGGATGCGGATTGGCCTTCACCGCGTAATTCACCCCCACCCGCTGCGGCAGCGCTGCGCGCAGATCGGCCATGCGGCTATCCAAAAGCGCGCGCGAATAGACAAATAGCGGCGTGCGCCCGGCCTCGGCGACCAGGGCGCTCGCCGTCCTGCCGCCGATGGCGAGTTCGCCTTCCAGCGTTGCGTATCCCGCAGGGATCGGGCCGACGGGTTTCATGCGGCAAAGTCCTTGATCAATTCCGCTGCAAGCGCCGAGCGGTCGATCTTGCCATTGGGGTTGGTCGGCATCATCACCCGCCAGTGGATCATCTGCGGCTGCATGAAATTGGGCAGATCGCGCTGGAGCCGCTGCGCCAGAACCTCGCGCCCCGCCTCGTCGCCGCGCACCACCAGATGCACCGCCTGCCCCAACCGCGCATGGGGCACGCCGAGCGCTACAGCCTCCGCGACAAGCCCGGTGGCGAGTGCCGCCTCCTCGATTTCCTGCGGGCTGATGCGATTGCCCGCGCTCTTGATCATCGCATCGCGCCGCCCGGCGAAATAGAGCAGCCCTTGTGCATCGCGCCGCACCCGGTCGCCCGACCACACCGCCATCCCGCCATAGGTGGAAGCGGCGGGCGCAGGCCTGAAGCGCTCGGCAGT
This sequence comes from Porphyrobacter sp. YT40, assembly GCF_006542605.1. Classification (GTDB taxonomy): domain Bacteria; phylum Pseudomonadota; class Alphaproteobacteria; order Sphingomonadales; family Sphingomonadaceae; genus Erythrobacter. The sequence goes on along the minus strand of NZ_CP041222.1, from coordinate 2,287,085 downwards.
CCGTTCGGGATCCTGCCAATAGCCTTGTGCCACCAGTGGCCCGCAATGGACCAGCTCGCCTTCCTCGTCGTCAGCGGCGACCTCTCCCGCGTCGTTAATCACGAGAATCTCTGCGAAGGGGATCGCCTTACCCATTGAAGTGGGGTGCGAATCCACCAGTGCGGGATCAAGGAAGGTCGAGCGGAAAGCCTCGGTCAGCCCGTACATCGGGAACAGCCGCGCATCAGGGAACATACTGCGCAAGCTGCGCACCAGCTCCGCCGTCAGCGCACCCCCGCTGTTGGTGAGCCGACGCAGCGGCGCGCTCGCCTCGGCGGGCCAGTCGATCTCGGTCAGCTGCACCCACAAAGGCGGCACAGCGGCGAGCGTGGTCACGCCATGCTTCGCGCAGGCCTTGGCCACATCCTTCGGGAACAGGAAATCGAGCGGCACCGCGCTTCCGCCCGCATACCACGTCGAAAGCAGCTGGTTTTGCCCGTAATCGAACGACAGCGGCAGCACCGCCAGCGTCACATCGTCGCTCGCCATCCCGAGGTAATGTGCGACGCTCACCGCGCCGAGCCACAGGTTGGCATGGCTCAGCATCACGCCCTTGGGCCTGCCGGTCGAGCCGGAGGTGTAGAGGATCGCCGTTAGTTCCGAAGGATCGGCGGCGGAGGGCGGCATTTCCAGCCCTGCTTCCTCGGCTGCCGCCAACGCCTCGGCCTCGCCCAGCGCGGCGCAGCCGTGGGGCAGATCGCCGGGCTCCAGCGAGGCAAGCCGCGATCCCGTGCCGATCAGCAGCCGCGCACCGCTGTCGGCGAGGATATGCGCCGTCTGTGCGCGCTTGAGCAGCGGGTTGATTGGCACATGCACCAGCCCGGCGCGCGCGGCGGCCAGCGGGAGCAGGCAGTTAAGCTCGCCCTTCGCCGCCCAGCTCGCCACCCGCGCACCCTTTTCGGGCACCATCCGCACCAGCCACCCGGCAAGGCGGGCCACACGCAACCTTAACTGCTTGTGGTTAAGCGTGCCCTCGCGCAACACCAGCGCCGGTGCCTCCCCGCGCCCCGCCGTCACCGCGCGTTCGGCGAGGTGGTCGAGCGGCTGCGGGGTGGAATCGGGCGGTTGCGGCATGGTCGGGAGCATTCTTTCACGTGGTCGAAGTGCGGTATCACGATAGCGTTAAGGTCTTGCAAGCGCTCTCTGCCCCCGCAGATGCCGCGCCGTTCGATCGCGCGGAGTGGTTTGCGCTGCTGGCCGAGACCGGGCTTGCCCCGATGATCGCGGTCGCCGGCGAGGGTCCCGAGGCTGCCGCGCTCGCTCTGACCGAGGATGCGGGGCGTATCACGCCCTTGCGCAACTGGTATAGCTTCACCTGGCGGGCGCTGGCTCCGATGGGCGCAGCGGGCGACCGGCTGCTGGAGGCTATCGCGCGACACCTTAAATCGCGGGGCTGGCGGGTGACGCTCGAACCCGTGCCGGACGAGGATGGCTCGGCTGAACGGCTCGCGCGCGCCTTTCGCGGGGCTGGCTGGCGCGTGGCGATGGAGCGCTGCGATATCAATCATATCCTGCCGGTTCGCGGGCGCAGCTTCACGGAATATTGGGAGACCCGCCCCGGCCCGCTGCGCACCACACTGAAGCGCAAGGCGAAGAAGGTCGAGGTCGAAGTGCTGACGCATTTCGACGCTCGGGCCTGGGCCGATTACGAAGCGATCTACGCGGCCAGCTGGAAGCCTGCCGAGGATCACCCCACGATGCTGCGCGCCTTTGCCGAGGCCGAGGGAGCGGCGGGCCGTCTGCGGCTGGGGATCGCCCGGGCCGAAGGGGTAGCGGTTGCCGCGCAATGCTGGACGGTCGAAAATTCAATCGCCTACATCCACAAGCTCGCACACCTTGAAAGCCACAAGCCGCTGTCGGCGGGCACCACGCTCACCGCTGCCCTGTTCCGCCATGTGATCGACATCGACAAGGTCGCGCTGGTGGACTTCGGCACCGGCGACCAGAGCTACAAGGCCGACTGGATGGAGGACGTGCGCCCGCGGTTCCGGATCGATTGCCTCGACCCGGCAAGCCCGCGCAGCTGGCTCCCGATGGCCAAGCGTATGCTCTGGCGCAGCGCGCACTGACCTGGCCCTATCGGTTGCAATGCTTGCACGCGGCCCCGCGCATGGCTAAGCCCCGCCGCCACAGCCTGTCACAGGGATTTGGGCACAGATGACCACCGTACCGAACATCGACAGCGCAGCCGAAGAGGCCGCGCTCGATCGCGAACTGAAGGCCTTGATTGCCGATGTGCTGGGGCTCGATCCCGAGCAGGCGGCGGCGTTCGGGCCGGATTCGGGGCTGTTCGGCCACCTGCCCGAACTGGATTCGATGGCGGTCGCGGGCTTGCTCACCGAGATGGAAGACCGCCTCGGCATCATCATAGATGATGACGATGTCGACGGCGAAATGCTTGAAACCTATGGCGGTCTGCTGGCCTTCGCGCGCGCGAAGCTCGGCCGGGCCTAGGCCCGTGTGACGCCCGCGCGGGTGCCCTTCGCGTGATCGCTACCTGGCATCCACCTTTCCGGGAGGGCGCTGCGCCTGCGGAGGAACTGCTGGTCAGCTTCAACCGTGGGCGTGCGGTGCGCGTGCTGGTGTGCCCGGCATGGTTCGACGAGGCCAACAAGCTGCGGCGCTTCACCATCGAAGTGATGCGGCGGCTGGATGCGGCCGGGATCGACAGCCTGCTGCCCGACCTTCCCGGTTGCAATGAAAGCCTCGCGCCGCTGGAAAATCAGACACTTGAGGGCTGGCGTTCAGACATGACGCGAGCCGCAGAGGCTTTGGGGGCGACTCACGTTCTGGCGATCCGTGCCGGGGCGTTGGTCGCGCCAACGGGCCTGCCGGGATGGCACTACGCGCCGCAATCGGGGCCCAGGCTGCTGCGCGGCATGATCCGTGCGCGCATCATCGCCGCCCGTGAGGAAGGGCTCGCCGAAACGAATGATGATCTGATGGCCGCAGGCCGCTCCGAGGGCCTGATGCTCGGCGGATGGCGCATCGGCGCGGAGATGTTTCGCGCGCTCGAGAATGCTGAACCCGTGCTCCATGACGCTCAGCGGACCATCGAGCAAAGCGCGCTCGGCGGCCCCGGCCTGTGGCTGCGCGCCGAGCCGGACGAAGACGCCGCTCAGGCCGACCGGCTGGCTGTTATCATCGGTGAAAATCTCGCGATGTCAGCCACATGACACGGCTTTCTCTCACCTTCGGCTGCGGCAGCCTCACGCTGGTCGGCACGCTCGACACGGCTCCTGCAAGCACCGGACTGCTGATCGTGAGTGGGGGCAACGAGATCCGCAGCGGAGCCTTTGGCGGGCAGGCCGAAATGGCGGCGCGGATCGCCCGTGCGGGTTTCCCGGTGTTCCGCTTCGACCGCCGCGGGATTGGCGACAGCGAGGGCGAGAACCGCGGCTTTCGCCACTCCGCCAAGGACATAGCCGCCGCTCTTGACGCCTTCCGCGCGATGGTGCCACAGCTGTCGCGCGTGATCGCTTTCGGCAATTGCGACGCGGCCTCGGCGCTGATGCTGGCGGGCGGCGCGGGGTGCGATGGGCTGGTGCTGTCCAACCCCTGGACGATCGAGCCGGGCGAGGGTGCCGGGGCGGACAATACCCCGCCCCCATCGGCCCTGCGCGCGCGCTATCGGGACAAGCTCGGCAACCCGCGCGAGGTCTTGCGCCTGCTCAGCGGCGGTGTGAACCTCGCCAAGCTGGGGCGCGGCGTGATCCATGCCCTGCGACCGCCGCCGCCGCCTTCGAGCCTCGCGCAGGAAATGGCCGCTGGCCTCGGGGGCTTTTCCGGCCCGGTGCGCATCCTGCTCGCCACCGCCGACCGGACAGCGCAGGTGTTCGCGGCCGGCTGGGACCCGACAGATCCGCGCATCTCTCGCTGCGAAGGCGCGGGCCATGCCTATGTCGAACCGCAACACCGCGACTGGCTGGAAGCTCAGATTTTGGCGAGCTTGCGCGCCTAACGCTCGAAATAGCTGGTCAATTCCACATGGGTCGACCAGCGGAACTGGCCGACCGGGCGCAGCTTTTTCAGCCGGAACCCGGCCTCGGTCAGCATCGCTGCATCGCGCGCCCAGCTTGCCGGGTTGCAGCTGACATAGACCACCCGTCCCAGCGTGCTGCGCGCGATCTCGGCGATCTGCGCGCGCGCCCCGGCACGCGGCGGATCGAGCAGCACGGCGGCAAGGCGGTTCAGCTCGTCGGCCTGAAGCGGCGCGCGAAACAGGTCGCGGTGCAGCGCCAGCACCTGCCCGCCGCTCATCGCCCCGGCGGTCTTGCAGGCGAGATGCGCCGCCTGCTCTGCTTCGACCGCGAGCACCTTGCGGCCGCTCTCGGCGCGCAGGCCAAAGGCAAAGGTGCCCAATCCGGCGAAAAGATCGGCGACGAGCCGAGCGCCCTCCAGCCATTCGGCCGCATCGGCGACCATCCGGGCTTCCGCATCGGCGGTCGCCTGAAGAAAAGCGCCGGGCGTCAGATTGACCGGCGCGCCGCCCAGCGTCACTGTCACCGGCTCGGGCTCCCAGATGGTCTCCGGGCCGTAGCCCTGATCGAAGGTAAGCCGCGCAAGCCCTTGTTCGCGCGCGAAATCGAGCGCCGCCTCGGTCGGCCCCAGCCCTTCGAGCGGGAAATGCGAAAAGCCTGCCTCGACCCCCTGATCGGCCAGCGTGAGGTCGATCCCGACCATCGCCTTGGGCCCATGCGCCGCGACGAAAGCGCGCAGCGGCGCGATCAGCGCGGTCAGCTTGGGGTGAAGCACTGGGCATTCGGCCAGATCGACCACCCGGTGCGACCCGCCCTCCCGGTAGCCCAGCACCGCGCCGCGTGCCGTCCGGAGGCCATGGAGCCCCGCGCGGCGGCGACTGTGCGGCGGCGAGAGGTGGACCGGCAGTACCTCTTCAGCCGTGATCCCCTGCCCGCTCGCGGCATTGAGCACACGGTCGCGAACGAAATCGGCCAGTGCCGCATCGTCGGCGTGTTGTAGTTGGCAGCCGCCGCACACCGCGAAATGGCGGCAAGCGGGGGCGACATGATGCGGCCCCGGCGTGATCGCACCCGCCTCGTCCACCAGATCGCCCGGCACGCCTCCTGCGACATGGTGGCCGGAGGCGGTCACGCCGTCACCTTTGGCGGCGATGCGAATTATGGGGTCTGCGGCGGTCACAATGCGGCCGCTAGCGCCTCTGACACAGCCTGTGCAAGCTCTTCGGGCGTGAAGGCCGCGCCGCACAGCCGCGCCGCTTGCCCATGCAGCCACACCGCCTCGCAGGCGGCGGCGAAGGGATCGCGCCCCGCCGCCATCCGACTGACGGCGATTCCGGCGAGCACATCGCCCGTTCCGGCCATCGACAGCCAGCTCGGTGCAGGCGGAGCGAGCGCGAGGCGGCCATCGGGTGCGGCGATTACGGTGTCGGGGCCCTTGGCGCAGATCACCATGCCACTTGCCCGCGCGAGAGCGAGCGCGCGGTTGCGGCGCCCCTCGGCCACCACGTTGAAGCTGCGGCAGAGCGTTTCGAGCTCGCCGTCATGCGGGGTTGCGAGTGTCGGGGCCTTGCGCTCCCACACCTCTGTGCCGAGCAGGCGGAGCCCATCGGCATCGATCACCAGCGGATGCGGGCTCGCGACCACCTGTGCGAGCCGGTGGCGCGCGGCGGCGTCGGTGCCGAGCCCCGGCCCCACCAGCACCGCGCCGATGCGTGTGTCGCCCAACGCCTCGGGCAATGGCTGCTCGCTCGCGGGGATGCTGGCAGGGAGATTTCCGGGACAGGTCTCCGCAAGCAGTTTCACATAACCCGCGCCGCCACGCTGCGCCGCGAGGCTGGCGAGCACCGCCGCGCCTGGCATCGTGCCCGCGACGATCGCGCAGAGCCCGCGGGTGTATTTGTGCGCGTCGGGCGCGGGCGGCACGAGGCGGGGCCTGCCAATCAGCCGCGCCGCGCCCTCCACTGCTCCAATACCGATCGGCACGAGCCGCATCTGCCCCATCAGCGCCCGGCCCGGCAGGCTCCAATGCGCCAACTTCCACGCGCCCAGCGCCAGCGTGAGGTCGAAACGCGGCAGGCGTTCGTTAAGAGCTGCGCCGCTGTCACTGGCGATGCCCGAGGGCACGTCGACCGCGACCTTGTAGCGGTGCCGCGCGGCCAGATCGCGCAATAGCAGCGCGTGCTCGGCGCAGAGCGGCCGGGTGAGCCCCGATCCGAACAGGCAATCGACGAAGACATCCCCGCCAGCGCCGCCTGCGGTGGCAACAGGGCCGTCCCAGCGCCGCTTGGCCTCCTTCGCCGCATCGGTCGCGGGGGCGAGCGGCGCGATGACGGTCACCGCATTGCCCGCCTTGCGCAAAAGCCGTGCGATAACATAACCATCGCCGCCGTTGTTGCCAGGGCCGCACAGTACCGCCACGCTGCGCCCGGCGGCGATGCGGCGGATCCATTCGCCCGCCCCGCCCGCTGCGGTCTCCATCAGCGCCGAGACGCTCACCCCCGCATCGAACAACGCCTGTTCGGCGGCGCGCATCTGGGCGGCGGTGAGAACCTGCGCGGCGGTCACTGCGCGGGGGCGGGGCCGCTATCGCCCTCTTTCAGCAGAGCAATTGGGAACCTGTATTTTTCGCCTTCGAACGCAAGAAGATACAAGCCATCGCCTTGCCATCGTTCTTCACTGACCACCTCCGCACCATCAGCGGGCCTGAGCCCCAGATCGCCGGACTCCTCGACCCGAACAAAGCGCCGGAAACCGCCATCGGGGTGATGAATCACGAAACGGTCGGTTGAGACGCGCTCGAGGACACAATCGGGCGATAGTTCGGCGCCGGCACCGATAGCGCAATCGACCGTGTCACCTGCCGGCGGCGGGCTGTCGGCAGCGCTGCAACCGGCCAGAGCCGCCACGAGGCCGATCGCGCTAGATATCCGCAAAGACATGGGTTTCCGCCTTTGCGCCGGGGTGGGTGAGCGCGCCGTAGCGGGCCTTGCCGACCGTCTGGCTGTAACGCCACAAGGCGCCCGACTGGTAATCATGCGCGCGCGGAGCCCAGGCCTTGCGGCGCTCGGCCAGCACGTCTTCGGCCACATGGAGATCGATCGTGCCCGCCTCGGCATCGATCGAGATGATGTCACCATCCTCGACCAGCGCGATCGGGCCGCCGTCCGCTGCCTCCGGGCCGACATGGCCGATGCAGAAGCCGCGCGTCGCGCCCGAGAACCGCCCGTCGGTGATCAGCGCGACCTTCTCGCCCATGCCCTGCCCGTAGAGCGCGGCGGTGGTGGAGAGCATCTCGCGCATTCCGGGGCCGCCCTTGGGGCCTTCGTAGCGGATCACGATGACGCTGCCCTCGCGGATCTGGCGCGCCTCGACGGCGGCGAAGCAATCCTCCTCGCAATCGAAAACCTGCGCGGGGCCGGTGAATTCAAGCCGCGCCATCCCGGCGACCTTCACGATCGCCCCGTCGGGCGCGAGGCTGCCCTTGAGGCCGACCACACCGCCCGTGGGGCTGAGCGGGGTCTTCACGTCATAGATCACCTTCTGATCGGGGTTCCAGGTGACCTGATCGATATTCTCGGCCAGCGTCTTGCCGGTCACGGTCATGCAGTCGCCGTAGAGCAGGCCGTTTTCCAGCATCGTCTTCATCAGCATATAGACCCCGCCCGCGTCATACATGTCCTTGGCGACATAGCGCCCGCCAGGTTGCAGGTCGGCGATATAGGGGGTGGTCTTGAAGATTTCGGCGACATCGAACAGGTCGAAGTCGATCCCGGCCTCGCTCGCCATCGCGGGCAGGTGCAACCCGGCATTGGTGGAGCCGCCAGTCGCCGCGACCACCCGCGCCGCGTTTTCAAAGGCTTCACGGGTGCAGATGTCACGCGGCCTGAGGTTCCGGGCGAGCAACTCCATCACCTGCTTGCCTGCTGCGGTCGCGATCTCGGCGCGGTTCTGGTAGGGCGCGGGAACCATGTTGCTGTTGGGCAGCGACAGCCCGATCGCCTCGCCCACGCAGGCCATCGTGTTGGCGGTATATTGCCCGCCGCACGCGCCGTGACCGGGGCAAGCGACCTTTTCAAGCGCGATCAGATCCTTGAGCGGGCAGTTCCCGGCGGCGTATTGCCCCACCGCCTCGAACACGTCCTTCACGGTCACGTCCTTGCCGCCATAGGTGCCGGGCAGGATCGAGCCGCCATAAACGAAGATCGACGGCACGTTCAGCCGCAGCATCGCCATCATTATGCCGGGAAGGCTCTTGTCGCAGCCTGCGAAGCCCACCAGCGCATCATAGCAATGGCCGCGCATCGAAAGTTCGATCGAATCCGCGATCACCTCGCGGCTGATCAGCGAGCTCTTCATGCCCTGATGGCCCATCGCGATGCCATCGGTCACGGTGATGGTGTTGAACCGGCGCGGGGTGCCGCCGCCTGCGATCACGCCATCGCGGCAGACATCGGCCTGCGCGTTGAGGGTGGTGTTGCACGGCGCGGAATCATTGCCCGCGCTGACCACGCCCACGAAAGGCGCGGCAATTTCCTCCTCGGTCATGCCCATCGCGTAGTAGTAGGAACGGTGCGGCGCGCGCTCCGGCCCGACCGAAACGTGGCGGCTGGGGAGCTTCGACTTGTCAAACTTTTGCGACATAAGATTTCTCGGTGAAGGCGTTTTGCGTAACGCCCCCTGCCTTCAGGCGAGCGCCGACGCAACCCTCTGCGCAATTTTTGCCAAGAGCGCGGCCCAGCGCGTGTGGTCTGCGCGGGTTCGGGTGAGATCCTGCCGAAGCTCGATGCCGAGATAGGGCCGGCTGTGCGTCTCGGCATGGCGGTTCATCGTGTAATTGAGATCGCGCCCCGAATAGGGGAGGTTGTCGCCGACATTCAGCCCCTCGGCTTCGAGCAGCGGGATGGCGATCCGGGCGGCGCGGTCATCGGCATTGTAGAGCACGCCCACCTGCCACGGACGCGGCTCGTCACGGCTGGCGAGGTGCGGGGTGAAGCTATGGAGCGAGAGGATCAGCGCCGGTTCGCTGGTGGCCAGCCATTCGGCGAGATCGGTGTGATAGGGGCGGTGGAAGCGGTCGAGGCGCCCTTCCCTGTCCGCGCCGACATTGCCGGGGATCGGATGGCCGTCGCTGGTCTCGGGGACAAGGCCGGGGGCAGTCTCCTCGCGATTGAAGTCGCACACGAGGCGGCTGACGGCGGCGATGTGGGCGGGGATGCCGTGTTCCCGCGCGAGGAGTTCGGCGATGGCTTCGGTGCCGATATCGAGGGCGATGTGTTCTTGCAGCAGGCGATCGGGGATGCCGAGGTCGATGTCTGCGGGGACGTGATTCGAGGCGTGGTCAGCGGTGCAGACGATGCCGCCGGGGGTCGGCGTGCCGAGTTGGCGGAAAGCTTCTGTACTCACATCAAACTCCGTTCGTGCTGAGCTTGTCGAAGCACTGCCTTTCTTGTCTCACGCGGGCCGCACGAAGAAAACGGCGGCCCTTCGACAAGCTCAGGGCGAGCGGACGGAGGGAAACTCACCGCAGCCGCCCCGCCATTGTCCACCAGCCGGACGGCATGGCCGCCGCCGCCGCATCGCGAGCCTCCGGGGTGTCGTAGAGCGCAAAGCACGTCGCGCCCGAACCGGACATGCGGGCGAGCCACGGGTTGGTGGCCTGGAGCGCTGCAAGCACCTCGGCGATCACCGCGCAGAGCGAAATGGCAGGGGCTTCGAGATCATTGCGCCCTTCCTTCGCGATCTTCGAGGCTGGGCCTTCGGGCAGCGCGCCGCGATCCTCGCCATCCCACGCCTTGAACACCGGCCCGGTCGATAGCGGCACGCGCGGGTTGACCAGCAGCACGGGGGTTCCGGCGAGGTCGTCCTGGACTTCGACCTGCTCCGTGCCGGTGCCGAGACCGATATGGGTGCGGCTCAGCACGCAGGCGGGCACATCCGCGCCGAGCTTGGCCGCGCGCGCCTGCCAGTCGTCGGGCAGGCCGTGAAGCGCCTCGACAATCCGAAACACCGCCCCCGCATCCGCCGACCCGCCACCAAGGCCAGCCGCGACCGGCAAGTTCTTCTCCAGCGTCACCGCGAGGCCCTGCGGACGCGGGAGGGCGGTGAGCGCGCGGGCAACCAGATTACCCCCTTCCCCGAGGGGAAGGGCCGGGGATGGGGATTCTACGGTCGATAGGGCAGAGCCCCCACCCCCAACCCCTCCCCCAAGGGAGGGGAGTGAGAGCACGCCGGAGAATTCGCCCACAATTCGCAGGCTGTCCTCAGCCGCAGGCGCGGCGCTCAGCAGATCGCCCGCATCGACGAAGGCGAACAGGGTCTCAAGCTCGTGATACCCATCCTCCCGGCGCCTGCGGACATGCAGCGCGAGATTGATCTTGGCGTAGGCGGTTTCGCGCATCACGTGTTCCGGTCGATCCGTTGGCCCACTGACCACTCGGCAGCATCCATGTCATGCACCGCGCCGGTCGCCGCCTCGACCGCATACCAGCCGAGCAGCACGCTGCCGCAGCCTTGCGGGTCGCGGCAGTAGGCATTGACGCGCAGGACGTAATAGCCGGGATTGTTGTCATCCTCTCCGCCATCGCAGCTTGCCATCTGCTCTGCGCGATAGGTCTTGTTGGCAGCCAGGACCGCCATGACACGGTTGCACGCTTGATCTTCAGAAGTGACCGGCCCAGCCGCTTCCGCCGCCGCGCAGGAGGCAAGGACAGCAGCCCCTGCCAGTGCGAGGTTGATCTTTGCGTATGCGACTTTCCCGATCACGGACGCGTCTTTGCAGCGATCCAGAAACTGGACAATGCAAGCAAACCAAGGGCAATTGTCCAACCAGTCACGAGCCATGCATCTTCAGGCTCTCGCCCGTAGTGCTCAACGCTTCCCGGCAACATGAGAAGGCTCGCTGCCATCCCCAAGACAGCTAGCGACCCAATGACTTGCAGGAATATCGAAACAAGCTTCATCACATATTCGGATAATTCGGCCCGCCGCCGCCTTCGGGCGTCACCCAGTTGATGTTCTGGTTGGGGTCCTTGATGTCGCAGGTCTTGCAGTGGACGCAGTTCTGGGAGTTGATCTGGAACTTGGGCTCGCCGGTCTTCTCGTCGATCAGCCATTCGTAGACCCCCGCGGGGCAGTAGCGCGCCGAGGGGCCGCCGTAGACACCGAGTTCGCTCACCTTCTGGAGTTCCCAGTCCTTCACCTGAAGGTGGCAGGGCTGGTCTTCGGCGTGGTTGGTGTAGCTGTAGGCGACGTTGGTGAGGCGGTCGAAGGTGATCACGCCATCGGGCTTGGGGTAGTCGATCTTCGGATACAGATCGGCACGGCCCGTCGCTTCGTAGTCGCGGTGGTGCTTCATGCTGATCGGCAGGCCGATCTTGAGCGTGCGCATCCACATGTCGATGCCCGCCAGCGCGGTTCCGATGTCGCCGCCATACTTGGCGACCGCCGGCTGGGCGTTCTGGACAAGCTTCAGCTCGTCCGCGATCCAGCTGGAGCGGACGGCCGCGTCATATTCCATCAGCTCGGTCTTTTCCTGACCCGCCGCAATCGCCGCCGCGATGCTCTCGGCCGCCAGCATCCCGCTCTTCATCGCGGTGTGGCTGCCCTTGATGCGCGGCACGTTGACGAAGCCTGCCGCGCAGCCGATCAGCGCCCCGCCGGGGAAGGCGAGCTTGGGCACGGACTGCCAGCCGCCCTCGTTGATCGCGCGCGCGCCGTAGGACACACGCTTGCCGCCTTCGAGATATTCGCGGATCGCCGGGTGCTGCTTCCAGCGCTGGAATTCCTGATAGGGCGAGACCCAGGGGTTCTTGTAATCGAGCGCGGTCACGAAGCCCAAGGCCACCTGACCGTTCGCCTGATGGTAGAGGAAGCCCCCGCCCCAGCTTTCGCTTTCGGTCAGCGGCCAGCCCTGCGTGTGGATCACGCGGCCCGGCTTGTGCTTCTTGGGGTCGATGTCCCACAATTCCTTGATGCCGAGGCCATAGACCTGTGGCTGGCAGTTCGCTTCGAGGTCGAAGCGCTTCTTCAGCTGCTTGGTGAGGTTGCCGCGCGCACCCTCGGCGAAAAGGGTGTACTTGGCGTGGATCTCCATGCCGGGCTGATAGTCGCCCTTGTGCGAGCCATCGGCCGCCACGCCCATGTCCTGCGTGATGACGCCCGCGACCGCGCCGCTTTCATCGAACATGACTTCGGCGGCGGGGAAGCCCGGGAACACCATCACGCCCAGCCCCTCGGCCTGCTCGGCCAGCCAGCGCGCGAGATTGCCGAGGCTGCCGGTGTAGCAGCCCTTGTTGCTCATCAGCGGCGGCATGATCGCGTGCGGCATCGAGGACTTGCCGGTCTTGGAGAGCACCCAGTGCCAGTTGTCGGTTACCGGGGTCTGCGCCATCGGGCAGCCCATGTCGCGCCATTCGGGCAGGAGCTCGTCGAGCGACTTGGGATCGACCACCGCACCCGAAAGGATATGCGCGCCGATTTCCGAACCCTTTTCGAGCACGATCACTTCAAGCTCGGCGTTGATCTGCTTGAGCTTGATGGCAGCGGCCAGACCCGCCACCCCGCCGCCGACGATCACGACATCGCAAGGCATTGATTCACGTTCGCTCATGGGACTTTCCTGATCCTCGACAGTTTTGGGCGCGCTCGCCGCACATTCCGGCGAATTGGCTATGGCTTGCACTTGCTAACTGGGGTTCCCCCCGTCAAGACCCAGCATTATCAGCATGACCCGCCCTGAACTCTCTCTGGCACGCGATTTCGAAGCGGCGCTCGCCTGGTGGCGGGACGCCGGGGTCGACTGTGACTTTGTCGATGACGCTACGGCGTGGTTGGCCGATGCCGCCCCGCAAGAGGGCAATGATGCAGGCGCGGGACGGCCTGCCGCCGACGCAGCGCGCACCGCACCGCCGGGCGCACCCGGCGCGGCCAATGTCCCCCCAGCGCCCGCCGCTGCTGCCAGCCCTGCCGTTTTGCGCCGCGACCTTCTCGGCGATTCGCCGCCGCAGAGCCTCATGGAATTCCGCGACTGGTGGCTTGCCAGCCCCGCGCTTGAAACGGCCCGCGCCTTTCCCCGGATCGCGCCGCGCGGCGCCTGCGAACCGGCGCTGATGGTACTGGTACCCCAGCCCGAAGAGAGCGACCGCGACACTCTGCTGAGCGGGCCACAGGGGCGGCTGCTCGCCAATATTCTCGTCGCGATGGGGCTTGCCGAGGACGCGGTGTATATCGCATCCGCGCTCCCCAGCCATACGCCGATGGCCGATCTGGCGATGATCGCGGCAAGCGGGATGGATGCGGTCACCGCGCATCACATCGCGCTGGTGAAGCCCGCGCGGCTGGTCGCCTTCGGCACCGGCCTTGCGCCGATGCTGTTCGGAGCGGGCGAACAGCCTTTACGTGAAATCAACCATGCCGGGGGCAAGATCCCGGTCATGTCGAGCGAAACGCTCGATTCCCTGATGGATATGCCCCGGCTCAAGGCCCGGTTCTGGCGGAGATGGATGGAATGGTCGGCCTCACACTGAAGCGCCCGGGCGTGGCGTTGGCGGCAATGGTGCTGGCGGCGATCGGCCTCCACGCGCCCGCAGCCGCGCAATCGGGCGATCTGGTGGCGCGCTGGAACGGCGCGACCCCTGCCGAGGGCGCGGTGGACGCGGTGCTCTCCCCCGATGAGCGCGCCGCCTATCGCCAGCTTTTCGCCGCGATCGACGCCGAGCAGTGGGACATGGTCGAAAGTCTCATCGCCCAGCGTCCGGGCGGCGTGCTCACGCAGGCGGCGCTGGCGGAGTATTACACCCACGCCAACAGCCCCAAGATCGCGCCCGAGCAGATCGCCGCTTGGTTCAACGCCGGTACCGATCTGCCGCAGGCCGAACAGTTGGCGCGGATGGGAGCCAAGCGCGGGGTGACCCAACTGCCTCCCCTGCCCGCCGCGCAAGGCATGGCGCGTCAGCCCTATGCCCCCAAGCGCATCCTGCCGCGCAGCGTCACCGACGGAACCATGCCGGGCGCCACCGCAAGCGCGATCCTCGAGGCGATCAAGGGCGACAATCCCGCCGAGGCCCAGCGCCTGCTGGCCGAGGTTGATTTTTTCCTCTCCCCCGAAGCACGCGCCGAGTGGCGGCAGCGGGTGGCGTGGAGCCACTACATCGAGAACAACGACACCGCCGCGCTTGAACTTGCGCGCACCGTCGCCGAGGGCAGCGGGCCGTGGGTGGCCGAGGGCGCGTGGGTCGAAGGGCTGTCGGCCTGGCGGCTGGGCCATTGCTCGCTCGCGGCCGACGCCTTCGTGAGGGCGGCGGGAAGCGCCGAGAATGTCGAGCTCGCCGCGGCGGGCCATTACTGGGCGCACCGTTCGCTGGTGCGGTGCCGCGAGCCCGGGCAGGCGCAGCAACACCTCAGCGCCGCCGCGCAATATGACGAGACGCTCTACGGAATGCTCGCCGCCGATCAGCTGGGCGTGGAGCTGCCCGCCGATGCCGCGCCGCAGCCGTTCAGCAGGGATGACTGGGCCACACTCGCCCAGCGCCCCAATGTGCGCGTCGCCGTGGCGCTGACCGAGATCGGGCGGCCCGGTCTTGCCGACGAAGTCCTGCGCCACGAAGCGCAGATCGGCCCCGCCTATCAATATGCCGCGCTCGCCCGGCTGGCGCGCGAACTCGGGATGCCCTCGACCCAGCTGTTCATGGCGCACAACGCCCCTTACGGCACCAGCAGCGATCGGAGCTTGCGCTTCCCGGTTGCGCATTGGCAGCCGGTGGGCGGCTGGCAGGTCGATCCGGCGCTCGCCTTCGCCCACGCGCTGCAGGAATCGAACTTCCGCGCCACTGCGGTCAGCCCGGCCAATGCACGCGGGTTGATGCAGATCATGCCCGGCACCGCGCGCGATCATTCCTTCCGGCTGAGCCTCGGCGCGTCCTACGAGGATCTCAACGATCCGCAGGTCAACCTCGCCTATGGCCAGCGCCATCTGGAGATGCTGCGCGACAACCCCGCCACCGGCGGCGCGCTGCCCAAGATCATGGCCGCCTACAACGCCGGGCTCACCCCGGTGGGGCGCTGGAATTACGAGATCAACGACCAGAACGATCCGCTGCTGTGGATGGAGTCCATCCCCTATTGGGAAACGCGCGGCTATGTCGCGATCGTGATGCGCAATTACTGGATGTACGAACGCGCTGCGGGCGTCACCTCGCCCAGCCGCCGCGCATTGGCGCAAGGGCGCTGGCCGGAATTCCCGCGCGCTGCTACCACCCGCTCGGCCCGGTTGGAGCCGTAAGCGGGAGAGACGCAGCGTGGCGATTGACGAAAGCCGGATCTTCAAGCCGATCAACATCGCCGTTCTGACCGTCTCGGACACCCGCACGGCGGAGAACGATACCTCGGGCGATATTCTTGCGGGCCGCGTCACGGGCGCGGGGCACCATCTGGCGGCGCGCATGATCGTGAGGGACGATGCCGCCCTGCTCGCTGCGCATTTCGAGGCATGGATCGATGATCCCGCGATCGACGCGGTGGTCAGCACCGGGGGCACCGGCCTGACCGGGCGTGATGTGACACCCGAGGCACTCGCCATGATCGAAGGCGCGCGCGAGATCCCCGGTTTTGGCGAGCTGTTCCGCTGGCTCAGCTTCAAGACCATCGGCACCAGCACCATCCAGTCGCGCGCCTGCGCGGTGGTGGCGCGCGGCACCTATATCTTCGCGCTCCCCGGATCGAACGGCGCGGTGAAGGACGGGTGGGACGGGATTCTCGCCGAGCAACTCGACAGCCGCAACCGGCCGTGCAATTTCGTCGAACTGATGCCGCGCCTCAAGGAGGTCTGACCGCCGACGGGGCTTGCGGATCACCGCAATGTTCCGTAAATGTTCCACGTGAAACATTCTCCGGTCAAAGGACGCGGCGCGCAATCGGGGGCGGTCTCCACCCGCTTCGGTCTGGCGGAGCGCGAGGTCGATGGCGACTGGCGCGATCATGTCGCCACGCTTGATGGCCCCCCGGTCAAGCTGCGCACCACGGTGACCGAGGAACGCCCGAAGTCGATCCTCACCTTCAACCAGTCACCCGATGTGCCCTTCGACCGCTCGATCAATGCCTATCGCGGCTGCGAGCATGGCTGCGTCTATTGCTTTGCGCGTCCCACCCACGCCTATCACGACCTCTCGCCCGGCCTCGACTTCGAGACGAAGCTCTTCGCCAAGCCCGAAGCAGCGGCGCTGCTGCGCAAGACCCTCGCGAAGAAGGGCTACAGCCCCAAACCCATCGCGCTCGGCACCAACACCGATCCCTATCAGCCGATCGAGCGCACCTACCGCATCACTCGCCAGATCCTCGAAGTCTGCCTCGAGACGCGCCACCCGGTCACCATCACCACCAAGTCCGACCGGGTGCTGGACGATGCCGATCTGCTGGCAGAGCTGGCGCGCGCCGATCTGGTAGCGGTGTCGATCTCGGTGACGAGCCTCGATCCGGTGCTGTCGAGCAAGCTCGAACCGCGCTGCGCTGCCCCGGCGAAGCGATTGGCGGCATTGGGCACGCTGGTGGAACGCGGCGTGCCGGTGCATTGCTCGCTCTCGCCCGTCATCCCCGCGATCACCGACGAATTCATCGAAGGCATAATTGCCCGCGTGGCGGAACTGGGGGTCGGGAGCGTCGGCTGGATCCCGCTGCGCCTCCCCCACGAAGTCGCCCCGCTGTTCCGCGAGTGGCTCGCGGTCCACTATCCCGACCGCGCGGGCAAGGTGATGAGCATCGTGCGCGAGATGAGGGGCGGGCGCGACAATGATCCGAACTTTCACAGCCGCATGAACCCGCAAGGCGTATGGGCCGATCTGATCCGCGCGCGGTTTCGCGTGGCCTGCCGCAAGGCGGGGATCGAAAAGGCGCGCTTCGTGCTCGACACCGCGCAATTCCGCCCGCCGGAAAGCGATAGGCAGATGCGGCTTCTTTGATTATGTCCGCCACTGACGGGCAAGACTCACAGGGGGAAGACACAATGCGTTGGACGGGAATTCTGGCCGCGGCGGCGCTCGCCACGGGCGGGCTGGCAAGCACCGCGCAGGCACAGGGCAGCGAGACGATCGAGGTCTTCACCCGCGCCGATCTCGAACGCGCGCTGACCAATCTCAACGCCACCTTCGAGCCGCAGGAAGAATACCGCAATCTCGACATCACCTTCGAAGGCTCGATCCTGGCCGATGCCCTGCTGCTCGCCTGCGAGGACGAGGAGACGGAGAAGAACTGCTACGGCACCTCGATCCTCGCCACCTTCGAAAATCCCGAAGGCGCGACCCGCGAGACCATTCTCGAAGCGGTCAACACCTACAATTACAACGAGAATTTCGGCCGCGCCTATATCGACAGCGAAGGCACGATCTCGGTGCGGTTCTACATCATCTCGGACGGCGGGATCACGCGCCAGAATTACGAGACGCAGATCGGCCTGTGGACAAGCTCGCTGAACAACTTCTTCGGCTACCTCTATCCGGAAGCGGAGACCGAGGCTGCGACGGACTCGTGATTGTCCGGGCGGGGTACTGGCACTCGTGCAGTGGCAAATCGAGGTTTGAGCTAGATTGCTTGCGGTTCCGGGCACCGGAGGTGGGCGGGCGTTGCGGTTGATTTGAACCGACTTTATCATTCGGAAAACGTTCACGTATTCTCGGCAGAATACGGTAATGGAAAACAAAATTTTCGGAAGCCTCATAGCTTTCGCGGCTATCGTTGCCCTTCAGCTGGTCCACGCCCGGCTCTACCGTCCTGCACAGATCGACTCTTCGGGTTGGTACTGGCTCCGACCGGGTTTCATCCATTACTTCACACTGATCGGATGCGCTGCCTTCGCGGGGTTCATGTGGTGGGTGTATCTGTTCATCGGATCGGCCCGCCCAGACGCAGCCACTCAGGAAGTGGCAATGCTGCTTCTCGCCGTCGCGATGACCGCAGGAGCCACCTATGTGTGGTTCGCCTGCTTCTTGCGTCGCTATGCCTGGGCCGAAGACACCTTCAAGATCCATCTATTCAATTTTGAAAAGACTTATGATTTTTCCAAACTCGCCAATATCGAACTCAAGCATAATGGGCAGACCGTCGTACTCAGGTTTTCCGACGGAAAGCGCATTTCATTCTCGGCGGACATGCACGGAGCAGGCGATCTCGCCGACCATATCGACCGGAAGATCTTCTAGCCAAACCCCCCGCCAACCTCACCCGGCGCAAACCGCATCAACCGGCTATCCACCAGCGCCGCCGTGCGGTTCACCACAGCCTTCTGATATTCCGCATCTTTGATCATCGCGAAGAACGCACCCGCGTTAGGGTATTGTGCGATGAAGCCGTCGTGCCAGTGCTTGTCCCCCGGCCCGGTCACCATCGTCTCGAACCGCCCGCGCCAGACGATGCTGCCGCCGACGCGCTGGAAGATTGGGGCGCTGGTCTTGCCATATTCCTCGTAGGCGCGCCGCCCGCTCCAGCCCTTGCCCGCGTGTTCGTGTCCCTCGGGATACTCCGCCAGATCGCGGTAGCGCAGCAGGTTGAGCATGTGGATCGGCGTATCGCGCGGCAGATCCTTGAACGCCGCGAAGTTCTGTGGCGATGGGTCGATGTAGAACTTAGCCATTGTGCCATCCCTCTCCCGTCAGGTCGCATTGCATGTAGACCGTATCGAGCCTGCGCCCGAACTTGAAGCCGACATTGCGCATCCGCCCCGCATGGACAAACCCGCACTTGCCGTGCAGCGTAACCGAGGCGGGCTCGCCCCCACCGATCACCGCGATCATCTGCTCGAACCCGAAAGCGCGCGCCGCCGCGACCAGTTCGCCCAGCAGCAGCGCCCCGATCCCCTGCCCCCGCGCATGGTCGGCAATGTAGATCGAATTCTCGCAGGTGCGCGCATAGGCCGCGCGTGGGCGGAACTGCGTGGCGTAGGCATAGCCGATCACCTCCCCGCCCTGATAAGCCACGAGGAACGGCCAGCCCCGCGAGGTCACGTCGGCAATCTTGACCGCCCACTCAGTCGCGCTCGGCCCCGCGCTGTCGAATGAGGCGGTGCCGTGGGCGACGTGGTAATCGTAGATCGCAGCGATGGCCTGCGCATCACCCTCGCGCGCAGGCCGGATGCTCACCTCAGCCAAGCGTGTAGTTCGCAAAGCGATCGCGCAGGTCTTTCTTGCTGATCTTGCCAGTGGCGGTGTGTGGGATGTCGTCGACGAATTCGACGGCGTCGGGCAGCCACCACTTGGCGATCTGCGGCTTGAGGTGCTCGATGATGTCATCCGCGCTGACTTCGGCCCCGGCCTTTTTCACCACGAACAGCACCGGGCGCTCGTCCCACTTGGGGTGGTGGATGCCGATGCAGGCCGCCTCGGCCACACCCGGATGGCCGCAGGCGGCGTTTTCGAGCTCGACCGAGCTGATCCACTCGCCGCCCGATTTGATCACGTCCTTGGTGCGATCGGTCAGTT
Source organism: Porphyrobacter sp. YT40 (assembly GCF_006542605.1). Lineage (GTDB taxonomy): Bacteria > Pseudomonadota > Alphaproteobacteria > Sphingomonadales > Sphingomonadaceae > Erythrobacter. The sequence goes on along the minus strand of NZ_CP041222.1, from coordinate 2,267,605 downwards.
GCAGCGTGCCATCGGGGTGGAGGATGCCGACATCGCCGGTGTCGAACCAGCCATCATTGCCGACCGCATCCTGCTCCGCCTTGAAGTAGCGTTTGATGATCCACGGCCCCCGGATCTGGAGCGCGCCGCTGGTCTTGCCATCGCGCGGCAGCTCGGTGGTCATGTCGTCGAGATCGACCGTGCGCAGCTGCACCCCGAAGATCGGACGGCCCTGCATCGCGGTCTTCTCGACCTTCTGTTCGAGCGTGAGGCTGTCCCAGTCCCAGGTCGGCCCGCCGACCGTGCCGATGGGGGAGGTTTCGGTCATCCCCCAGGCGTGCTGGACGCGGGTGCCGTTCTTCATCAGCCGCTCGATCATGAACTTGGGCGCCGCCGAGCCGCCGATCGTGGCGGCCTTGAGCGGGGGCAGATCGAGGCCGTTGGCGTCGCAATACTGGAAATGCGCGAGCCACACGGTCGGCACGCCAGCCGAATCGGTCACGCCTTCACGCAGCATCAGATCGTGTAGCACAGCCGGGTCGTTGACCGCCGAGAACACGAACTTGATCCCCGCCATCGCGCCAGCATAGGGCAGGCCCCAGCTCGCCGCGTGGAACATCGGCACCACCGGCAGCATCACCGAGGCGCTGGAGAAGTTGAACGCCGCCGGCTGCAGCCCGGCCATCGCGTGCAGGATGGTCGAGCGGTGTTCGTATTGCACGCCTTTGGGATTGCCCGTGGTGCCGCTGGTGTAGCAGATCATGCAGGGGTCGCTCTCCGCGCCCGTTACCCATTCGAAATCGCCGTCTTCCGCGCCAATCCAGTCCTCGAAGGCCGGGGCGTGTTCGCCGGAATCGTAGCAGATGTAGTGTTCGACCGTGGGCCAGCGGCTCTTCATCCGGTCGACGATCGGCTGGAACGCCGCGTCATAGCACAGCACCCGGTCTTCGGCGTGGGTGACGATATATTCGAGCTGATCGTCGAACAGGCGCGGGTTCACCGTGTGGAGCACCCCGCCCATGCCCGCGACGCCATACCAGCTGACGAGGTGGCGCGAATGGTTCATCGCAAGGCTCGCGACCTTGTCGCCGGGCTTCAGGCCAAGCCGCTGGAGCGCCTGCGCCATCTTGAGCGCATCGCGGCGGATGCCGGCCCAATCGGTCCGCGTCTCGCTGCCGTCGGCCCAGCGGCTGACGATCTCGCGTCCGCCCGCCTCGCGCGCGGCGTGATCGATCACCGCGGTGACCCGCATCGTCCAGTCCTGCATGGCTCCAAGCCTTGATCCGGCCATTGTCGTCTCTCTCCCAGTGGCGGCGCGCAGGTTTGCGCTGTTGTCGATTTATGGACCAATCATTGCCCTTGAATGCCCCCCAAGGCAATCGGTTCGCCGTTTCTCCGCAACGTTCCAGCGCAGGCGTGAAACATTATGAGGCGAAGAGTCTTTCGCCCGGGACACCAACCACAAGCGTCACGCAACTGGCGCATGGCCGTTCCTGTCATCGGGACAGCGGCCAATCTAAGGGAACGTAAAATGAAATCGACCTCTCTCCTTCTTGCAACTGCGGCAATGACCGTCGCCGCCCCGGCGTTTGCGCGTGAAGGCCAGCCCTATATCGGCATCAACGGCGGCGTTATTCTGGAAGACCAGGTCGACGTCGATTCCGACACCGACCCCTCCACCAACCTCGCCTTTGCCGACACCAAGACCGGTGTGGATGCCGACATCGTGTTCGGTTACGACTTCGGTGCCTTCCGCCTCGAAGCCGAAGGCGGCTACAAGCAGGCGGGCTACGACGGCCTGACCGTGCTGAGCTCCGCCATTCTTCCCGGCGACCTGACCGTTCCTTCGGGCACGGTCGTGCAGAACGAGCGCGATCTCAAGATCTACAGCGGCATGATCAATGCGCTGGTCGAATTCGGCAATGACGACGGCTTTCAGGTCTTCGGCGGCGGCGGCGTCGGTGTCGCCAATATCGATCTTCCGGTGGAGGTCGCCGGTGTCGGCACGATTGTCGACGACAGCGCGACCGATTTTGCCTGGCAGTTGCTCGCCGGTGCCCGCGTCGCGCTGAGCGACAATGTCGATCTCGGCGTGAAGTATCGCTACTTCGTCGCCAACAACTTCGGCTTCGAAGCGGCCAACGGCGCCCGGTTCGAAACCGACTTCGATTCGCACTCGGTCCTCGCCAGCCTGACCTACAATTTCGGCGGTCGTCAGGAGCCCGCACCCGCTCCGGCCCCCGCCCCGGCTCCGGCCTACACCCCGCCGCCGCCGCCGCCGGTCGTGGCTGCTCCCCCGCCGCCGCCGGCTCCGGTCTGCAACTCGGGTCCGTTCATCGTGTTCTTCGACTTCGACCAATCGGACATCACCCCGGCGGCTGCGAACATCCTCAACAGCGCCGCGACCGCCTATGCCAATTGCGGCACGGCGCGCGTGATGCTGGCCGGTCACACCGACAAGGCCGGTAGCGCCGCCTACAACGTTGGTCTTGCCGAGCGTCGCAATGCCTCGGTCAGCTCCTACCTCGCCAGCCGCGGCGTGCCGGCTGCGCGCATCAGCAGCGAAGCTTTCGGCGAAACCATGCCGAAGGTGCCGACCGCCGACGGCGTGCGCGAAGCGCAGAACCGCCGCGTGGAAGTGACCTACGGTCCGGGTTCGGGCATGTAAGCCACTGGTTCCAAGGAACACGAGGAAAGGGGCCGGAGCGATCCGGCCCCTTTTTTGTGTTCGGCTTTGGTGGTGTCAGGCGACCAGCCGCAGATTGCTGCGTTTCTTGAGCGGCACCAGCGAAACGCGTTCAATGCCATCGACCGCCGCGAGCCGTTCTGCCAACTCGCCCGTCAGCACGAAATTGCGTCCGAGCCGCATTTCGACTTCGCCCCCTTCGGCAAGCGTCAGGCGGACGACCACTTCCCCCGATCCCGTGGGTCGCTCCCCGCGCGCCGCCTCAAGCTCGATCTGGAGTTCGCGCAGGGCCTCGAGATGGGCGATATCGGCGGTCAGCTCCATCGCCGTCGTGCCGACGACCGCCGCCAGCGGCCGCGCGCCGCGCACCGTGAGGCGCGGAGGTTCATCGGGGCTCGGACTGTCAAGCTCGACGGTCAGCAGCAGGCACTCGCCCGCCGCCGCCCAGCGTTCGAAATCTGGCACCAGCGCTTCCTCGAAACAGGCGGCGGAAAACTGCCCCGAGGAATCGGAGAAATCCGCCCGCACGAAGGTGCCGCCCTTGCGGGTGCGCGCCTTGGTAATGCTCTCGACCAGCACCGCCATGACCGCCGATCCGCGCCCGCCCACCGGCGCGCCTGCTTCCATCAGGCTCTGATAGGTGCGCGCGCCGTTGGCACTAGCGGCCTCGCGATATTGCGCGACGGGGTGCGCGGAGAAGTAGAAGCCGAAATTCTCGCGCTCCTTGGCCATGCGGTCGGTGCGGCTCCACGGCTCGCAGGGTTGCAGGCGCAGGTCTTCGGCGGGGCCGGCATCGCCGCCGAACAGGCCCGCCTGCCCGCTGGACCGCTCCCGGATCGCCGCATCGGCGACCGCCATCAGCAAATCGGCATTGGCAAACAGCAGCGCTCGGTCGGGTTCGAGGCCATCGAAAGCACCCGCGCAGATCAGGCCTTCCAGCTGGCGGCGGTTCATCGTCCCCTGCGGCACCCGCTCGAACAAATCTTTCAGGCTTGCGAAGGGCCCGTTGGCCTCACGCTCCGCGACGATCGCCTCCATCGCCTTCTCGCCGACATTGCGGATACCTGCGAGGGCATAGCGCACCGCGTAGCCCGTGTCGGTCTGCTCGACGGTGAATTCGGCCTCCGAGGCATTGATGCAGGGCGGCAGCACCTCCACCCCGCCCTGCCCGTTGGGATAGCGGCGCGCGTCGTCGACGAAGACGTTCAATTTCTCCGACTGGTGCATATCGAAGCACATCGAGGCGGCGTAGAATTCCTCCGGGTAATGCGCCTTCAGCCAGCCGGTCTGATAGGCGAGCAGCGCATAGGCGGCGGCGTGCGACTTGTTGAAGCCGTAGCCGGCAAACTTGTCGATCAAGTCGAACAATTCGTTGGCACGCTTCGCTTCGATATCGGAGACCTTTTTGCAGCCCTCGACAAAGCGCCCGCGCTGCGCATCCATCTCGGCCTGCACCTTCTTGCCCATCGCACGGCGCAGCAGGTCCGCGTCGCCAAGCGAGTAACCGGCGAGCACCTGCGCGGCCTGCATCACCTGTTCTTGGTAGACGAAGATGCCGTAGGTCTCGGCAAGGATGCCTTCGAGCTTGGGGTGCGGGTATTCGATCGGCACCTGCCCAGCCTTGCGCTGACCGAACAGCGGGATGTTGTCCATCGGGCCGGGGCGGTAGAGCGAGACCAGCGCGATGATGTCGCCGAAATTAGTCGGCTTTACCGCCTTCAGCGTGCGGCGCATCCCTTCGGATTCTAGCTGGAACACGCCGACGGTGTTACCCGCCTGCATCAGGCTGTAGACCGCCTGATCGTCGAGCGGCAGCGCGCCGAGGTCGATCGTGATCCCGCGCTTCTCCAGCAGGTCGACCGCCTTCCTCAGCACCGACAGGGTTTTCAACCCGAGGAAGTCGAACTTCACCAGCCCGCTCGATTCGACATATTTCATGTCGAACTGCGTCACCGGCATATCCGAACGCGGATCGCGGTAGAGCGGCACCAGCTGCGCGAGCGGACGGTCGCCGATTACCACGCCCGCCGCGTGGGTCGAGGAATTGCGCGGCAGGCCTTCGAGCTGCATCGCCAGATCGACGAGGCGCTTCACCTCCTTGTTGTCATCATATTCGCGCCGGAAGTCAGCCGCGCCATTGAGCGCGCGCGGCAGCGGCCAGGGGTCGGTTGGATGGTTGGGCACCATCTTGCACAGCCGGTCGACCTGCCCGTAGCTCATCTGAAGGATGCGCCCGCAATCGCGCAGCACCGCACGCGCCTTCAGCTTGCCGAAGGTGATGATCTGGGCGACGTGATCGCCGCCATATTTGCGCTGGACGTAGCGGATCACCTCGCCCCGGCGGGTTTCGCAGAAGTCGATATCGAAGTCGGGCATCGACACGCGTTCGGGGTTGAGGAAGCGTTCGAACAGCAGGCCCAGCTTGATCGGATCGAGATCGGTGATGGTCAGCGCCCAGGCCACCGCCGAGCCTGCCCCGGACCCGCGCCCGGGCCCCACCGGAATGCCGTTGTCCTTGGCCCACTTGATGAAGTCGGCAACGATCAGGAAGTATCCGGGAAAGCCCATCTTCACGATGACGTCGATCTCGAATTCGAGGCGGTCGAAATAGACCTTGCGCTCCTCCTCGGTGAGATCGGGATAGGCCGCGAGCCGCGCCTCGAGACCGCTGCGCGAATCCTCCGCCAGCATTCGTGCCTCGCCCGCAAGATCGCCCGCAAGACTGGGCAGGATCGGCTTGCGATAAGGCGGCGCAAAGGCGCAGCGTTGCGCGATGACGAGGGTGTTGGCGGTCGCCTCGGGAAGATCGGCGAAGGCCTCCTCCATCATCGCCGCCGATTTGACGAAGGCCTGCGGGTTGGAGCGCGGGCGCTCGTCCGCGTCGATCTGGGTCGAGTTTGCAATGCACAGCATGGCGTCATGCGCCTTGTGCATATGCGGCTCCGCGAAGTTGGCCGGGTTGGTCGCGACCAGCGGAAGGTCGCGCGCATAGGCCAAGTCGATCAGCGCATCTTCGGCGCGTTCGCACACGGGATCGCCGTTGCGCGCCAGCTCGATATAGAGCCGCCCGGGGAACAGCGCCGCAAGACTGTCCGCCAGCCGCTCGGCCGCCTCGTGCTGGCCTTCCGCCAAAAGCCGCGTCAGCCCGCCCTCGCCCGCGCCGGTCAGCGCGATCAGCCCCTCGGTGCGGCCTTCGAGATCGGCGAGCGTGACATGCGGATCGCGCTCAAGCGGACGGTCGAGATGCGCGCGGCTGACGAGGTGGCAGAGATTATCGTAACCCGCATCGTCCTGCGCAAACAGCGCGACGTAATCGACGGTGCTGCGCGCCTCGTCCCGCGCCACGCCGAGCAGCGAGCCAATGATCGGCTGCACGCCCTCACCCTTGCAGGCGGCGGCGAAGGCCATGATGCCATATAGGCCGTTGCGGTCGCAGATCGCGATCGCGGGATAGCCGCGCTCCTTCGCCAGCTTGGCGATGTCCTTCGGATCGATCGCCCCTTCGAGCATCGAGTAGGACGAAAGCACGCGCAGCGGAACGAAGGGAGCGAAAGCCATGGCGCCCAATGTAGGATTTTGCGCTGATTCCGGAAGCGTCCCGTTGCGCTAATTCTCCACAGGTGCGGGATAAGTCACAGCAGCTTTTCGATGTCCTTGGCGATGCTTTCCGGCTTGTCGGTCGGGGCGTAGCGTTTCACCACGCGCCCCTGGCGGTCGATCAGGAACTTGGTGAAGTTCCACTTGACCGCCGTGGTGCCCATCAGGCCCTTCTTTTCCGACTTCATCCAGTCGTAGAGCGGTGAGGCATCCGGGCCATTCACCTCGATCTTGGCCATCAGCGGGAAGGTAACGCCGAAATTGACCTTGCAGAACTGGTCGATTTCCTCGGCATTGCCCGGTTCCTGCGCGCCGAACTGGTTGCAGGGGAAGCCTAGCACCTCGAAACCCTTGTCCTTGTAGGACTGGTAGAGCTTCTCCAGCCCGTCATACTGGGGCGTGAAGCCGCATTTGCTGGCTGTGTTCACCACCAGCAGCACGGTGCCGAGCTTGTCCTTGAGATCGAGCGGCTGCCCCTTGTTGGTGGTGACGGTGAAATCGGCAATCGTGGTCATGGGGTCTCCGCCCGGCTAATCGTGTCAATTGCCGCCTTGTGCGGGGAAATCGGGGTGGCTGGCAAGCGCCATTGCTTCATCGGCGGTGTAGGTGCGGTCGCCCGCCTTGCGGATCTCGTAGCCGCCGCGCTCATCCTCGGCCATGCTTGCGATGTGGCGGATCATCTCGGCAAAGCTGCCGCGCATCAGGGTCGCGGAGCCTTCTCCGGAAGAAACGATCGAAGCACGGTCCTCCCACGCCTGTTCGCCCGAACGCAGGGTGTCGCCGTTGAAGGTGCTGGGATGGTCGGTCATTGGGAAAATCTCCTTTGCCTTCCCAAGCCGGAAAAGCGGGCGAAGGTTCCGTCGCCCTAGACCAGCACGCCTTCCTTCAGCCGCACCACGCGGTCCATCCGCGCGGCGAGGCGCTCGTTATGGGTCGCGATCAGCGCCGCGCTGCCCTCGCCCCGCACCAGCGCGAGGAATTGTTCGAGCACGGCATCGGCGGTCTTCTCGTCGAGATTGCCGGTCGGCTCGTCCGCCAGCACCAGCGTCGGCCGGTTGGCGAGCGCGCGGGCTACTGCGACGCGCTGTTGCTCCCCGCCCGAAAGCTGGGAGGGGCGATGCGAGAGCCGGTGGCCGAGGCCGAGACTGGTGAGCAGACTGTCGGCCCGCGCCACCGCATCGGCGCGCGGGGTGCCGAGGATCATCTGCGGCATCACCACATTCTCGCGCGCGTCGAAATCGGGCAGCAGGTGGTGGAACTGGTAGACGAAGCCAAGATGCTCGCGCCGCAGCGCGGTGCGCCCGTCGCCCGATAGCTGTTCGGCGCGGGTGCCGGCGATGGAGATCGAGCCTTCAAACCCGCCTTCCAGCAGCCCCACGGCTTGCAGCATGGTCGACTTGCCCGAGCCCGAGGGGCCGAGCAGCGCCACGATCTCACCCGGCTGGATGTCGAGATCGACCCCGCGCAGCACCTCGATGCGCGTGTCGCCCTGCTCGAAAGCGCGGCGCAGCCCCTTGAGGCTGACGATGGGCGTGATCTCACTCATAACGCAGCACCTGCACCGGATCGGTATTGGCCGCCTTGAAGGCCGGGTAGAGCGTGGCGAGGAAACTCATGCCCAGCGCCAGCAATACGATTCCCAGAACCTCCCACGGATCGGTGCGCGAGGGCAGGGTCGAAAGGAACCGCACTTCCGGGTCCCAGATTTCCTGCCCGGTGACGAAGGCGATGAAACCGACGATCGGTTCGCGGAAGAACAGGATCACCGCGCCCAGCGCCAGCCCCGTCATGGTGCCAATCGCGCCCACGGTGCTGCCGGTGGTGACGAAGATCTTGATCATCGAGCGCCGCGTCGCGCCCATCGTGCGCATGATCGCGATATCGCGGGTCTTGGCGCGCACCAGCATCACGAGGCTGGAGAGGATGTTGAACGAGGCGACCAGCACCATGAAGCTGAGCGCAAAGAACATCGCCACACGTTCGACCTGCAGGGCTTCGAACAGCGCCGAGTTCATCGCCTTCCAGTCGGCGATGATCGCCTTGCCGGTAAGGCTGTCAGCCAGCGGCGCCAGGATTTCGCCGACCTTGTCGGGATCGGTCACGGTCACTTCGATCTGCGCGACGGAATCGCCCATCAGAAGCAGCGTCTGCGCCTCCTTCAGCGGGAGCATCACGAACTTCTCGTCGAAGGTGTAGATGCCGACTTCGAAGATCGCGCCAACTTCGTAGCCGACCTGCCGGATCGAGGTGCCGAAGGGCGTGGTGCGCCCCTGAGGATTGATGATCGTGATCGTGTCGCCCACCCGGATGCCGAGGTTCTGCGCCAACCGGCTGCCAATCGCGACCTTGCCCGATCCGCCCGACACGCTGCGGATATCGCCCATCAGCACCTTGTCGCCGAGGCCGGTCAGGTCTTCGTCGGTCTGCCCGCGCAGGAAGATCGCCTCCACCCGCCCGCCGAAGCTGGTGAGCAAGGGCCGCTCGATCATCGGAGAGGCGGAGGTGACGCCGGGTGTCGCCTCGATTTGGGCCATCAGGGGCTGCCAGTCGGCAATCTTGCCATCATAGCCCTGCACCACCGCATGGCCGTTCAGCCCGGTGATCTTGTCGAGCAATTCGCCGCGAAAGCCATTCATCACGCTCATCACGACCACGAGGAGCGCGACAGACAAAGCCACGACGCCAACCGAAATCCCGGCGACCAGCGCAATGAAAGCCTCCCCCCGGCCGGGCCAGAGGTAGCGCTTGGCGATCATCCATTCGAAGGGAGAGAGCATGGGTGGTGAGAGGTGCCCGTTGTTGGCTGAACGCTGCCTGTAGTGCGCAGGCCTGCCCGCGGCAATCCCGTGTTGCGCCAAAGGCGTGAGCGGCGCGGATGTTCCGTGCTCTCGCACGCCGGTGTCACACGCCGGTCAGCAAAAAGCCGGGGCGGCGCGGCGTGCTTTGACTTGTAATTGATCCGTCACATCGCCATTGGAGCGGTGCGCCGCGGCAGCCGGGTCCGCGGACAGCTCTGGTGATGCCGATGACGCCCCTCAATGTGACTCACCCCTTCCTCGATGCCGATGGCGACAAGCTGCGCGAGGAGTGCGGGATTTTCGGTGCGATCCGCGCCAATGATGCCGCCGCGACCACCGCGCTCGGCCTTCATGCGCTGCAGCACCGCGGGCAGGAAGCCGCCGGGATCGTCAGCTACGACGGCAAGGAATTCTACGCCAGCCGCGGCCTTGGCCATGTGGCCGAGAACTTCTCCTCCTCCGAAGCCATCGCCGCCCTGCCCGGCCATATGGCGGCTGGCCACGTGCGCTATTCGACCACCGGGGGATCGGGGCTGCGCAACGTCCAGCCGCTCTATGCCGAACTTGCCAGCGGCGGCTTTGCCGTGGCGCATAACGGCAACATCTCCAACGCGATGACCCTGCGCACCGATCTGGTGAACAAAGGCTCGATCTTCCAGTCGACCTCGGACACCGAGGTGATCATCCACCTCGTCGCCACCAGCCGCTACCCCACCATCGCCGACCGACTGGTGGATGCGCTGCGACTGGTCGAGGGTGCCTATGCCCTCATCGTGATGACGCCCGAGGGCATGATCGCCTGCCGCGACCCGCTCGGCATCCGCCCGCTGGTGATGGGGCGGATGGGGGATTCGATCCTGTTCGCCTCCGAAACCGTCGCCTTCGACGTGGTCGGCGCAGAGGTGATCCGCGAAGTGGAGCCGGGCGAGCTGGTGCTGGTCGATTTTGCCGGAGAGATCCGCTCGGTGCGCCCCTTTGGCAGCCCCGCCGCACGGCCCTGCATCTTCGAGCACGTTTATTTCAGCCGCCCGGATTCGGTCTTTGCCGGGCGCTCGGTCTACGAAGCGCGCAAGGCGATCGGGATGGAGTTGGCACAGGAGGCCCCGTGCGAGGCCGATCTGGTGGTGCCCGTGCCCGACAGCGGCGTGCCTGCCGCCATCGGCTTTGCGATGCAATCGGGCCTGCCCTTCGAACTCGGCATCATCCGTTCGCACTATGTCGGGCGCACCTTCATCCAGCCGTCCGACGGCGCGCGCCATTCCAGCGTGAAACGCAAGCACAACGCCAACCGCGCGCTGGTCGAGGGCAAGCGCATCGTGCTGATCGACGATTCGATCGTGCGCGGCACGACTAGCCTCAAGATTGTCGAGATGATGCGCGAGGCGGGCGCCAAGGAAGTCCATTTCCGCGTCGCCAGCCCGCCGACCGCGCATTCCTGTTTCTACGGGGTTGATACGCCCGAACGCTCCAAGCTGCTCGCCGCGCGGATGGAGCTGGAGCCGATGCGCGAATTCATCAAGGCTGACAGCCTCGCCTTCATCTCGATCGACGGTCTGTATCGCGCCGTGGGTAAGGAAAAGCGCGACAAGGCCTGCCCGCAATTCTGCGACGCCTGCTTCACCGGCGACTACCCCACCAGCCTCACCGATCTGGCGCTCGCCGAGGCGAAGAACGCCGAACTCCCCTTTGCCGATCCGAAAGCTGCCTGATCCCATGACCGATACGACGAAGCCGCTTTCCGGCAAGACCGCGCTTGTCACCGGTGCGAGCCGCGGGATCGGTGCCGCCACCGCCATCGCGCTGGCGGGTGCGGGGGCGCACGTCATCCTCGTCGCGCGCAAAGTGAAGGCGCTGGAGGCGGTGGAGGACACGATCCACGGTCTCGGTGGCACCTCGACCATCGCGCCGGTCGACCTGACCGAGCCCGACGCCGTCTCCCGGCTCGCTGCGGCCATCGCGGGCCGGTGGGATACGCTCGACATCATGGTGCTGGCCGCCGCCTACCTGCCCGAGCTGACCCCGGCCTCGCAAATGGAGCCCAAGCAGTTCAACCAGGCGCTGCTGACCAATGTGGTCGCCACGCAGGCGTTGCTTGCCGGGTTCGATCCGCTGCTGCGCCATGCCAAGGCCGGGCGGATCATCGGTCTGACCAGCAGCGTCGGCAGCAATCCGCGCCCCTATTGGGGCGCCTACAGCGCCACGAAAGCGGCCTTCGACAATCTGCTCGCCACTTACGCAGCAGAGGTCGAGCGCCTCAGCCCGCTGCGCGTGGCGATTGTCGATCCCGGCGCGACCCGCACCGAGATGCGCGCCCGCGCCTATCCGGGTGAGAACCCCGAGACGGTCAAGCCCCCCGAAGTCGTTGCCGAGCGGCTGATAGCGCTGCTGACCGAGGGTTTCGACACTCTCCACCGCGAACGGATCGACTGAGGCGGAAACATCCTCACCGCCCGATTAACCATATTCTGCAAGCGCCTCTTAACGAAATGAGTCGCATCTCGCGTAGTGGACCAAACCACCGCGAGACCGCAGCACAAGGTTAACCATCATGCCGTCGAGTTCAGACATCTACCGTGCCGCCGCGCAGGAAGATCGCTGCGGCCCGCGCACGCGTCTGACGATCCCCGCGACCTTGCGCGCCTCGGGCGGGCGGGCGTTTCAGAGCGTGGTCCACGATCTTTCGATCTCGGGCTTTTCCGCCGCCTCGATCAACCGGATGCACCAAGGCCAGATGTGCTGGCTGACGCTGCCGGGGCTTGAATCGCTGCAAGCCGAAGTCGTGTGGTGGGACAATTGCGTGGTCGGCTGCGCCTTTAGCGAGCTGCTCAGCCCGATCGTCCACGACAACATCCTGCAACGTTACAGCAACACCGGCGCCTATCGCGCGTGATGCGGCGGCGGCGGGGTGCCGCCGCGTGTGTCAGCGAACCTCGGCGGCGACCTTGCGGCTGAGATCGAGGATCTCGCCGCGCGTCGGCCCGCCGCTCGCCTGCTTCCAGTTGCCGATATAGGCGAAGACGACCCGCTTGTCGGGGAACAGGGTGATGCCCTGCCCGAAGATCCCCTGCGCGCCGAAGGTGCCTTGCGGGTAGGTCCACCACTGGTAGCCATAGCCGAAGCCGCTGTCGCCGAAATCGACCTGACTGTCGGTCGCCTCGGCGAACCAGCCGTCGGGCACCGCGCCCTTCCCGCCTTCGAGCACGAATTGTCCCATGCGCGCATAGTCGGCGAGCGTGATCGACAGGCAGCACCCGCCGATATTGCCGCCGCGCGGATCGACCATCCAGAACAGGTCGCCTTCGAACCCGGCCGGGTCGATGATCTTGCGCTTGGCGTATTCGGCCAGCGGCTCGCCCACCGCATTTTCGACCAGCACACCGATGAGGTTGGTCTCGCCGGTCTTGTAGGACCACTTGGTCCCCGGCTCGGCCTCGCGCGGGAGCGCTTTCATCTGCGCGACGATGGCGTTCGCGCCGTGTTCGATCACGAAGCTCTGGGTCTGGGCGACATCGCTGTTGGGATCGGTGTAATCCTCGTTCCACGCGACTCCGCTGGTCATGGTGGCGAGCTGGCGCACGGTCACGCCCTCATAGGCGCTGCCGGCGAGGCCCGGGATATGCTTGGTCACCGGATCATCGAGGCTGATCAGCCCATCCTTCACCGCCGCACCGAGCAGGGTGGAGGTGAAGCTCTTGGCGACCGAAAAGCTGGTCCAGCGATCCTGCGGCCCCATGCCGAGCCCATAGGCCTCATAGGCGATCTTGCCGTCGACCAGCACCATGATGCCGGCGGTGCCGGTCGCGGCCATCGCGGCCTGCAATTCGGCCTGCAATTCCGCACTGAGCGGCGTGCCCTTTTCGAGCAGACGGGGCGTAGCGGCGGCGGGGACTTCGTGGCCTGCGAACCACTGCTCCATTTCGCGGAACCGCTCGCTGCGCTGTTCGTCGGTCCAGAACAGCACCTGCAGATCGGACGGATCGCGCGCGGGCGGCTGGACGAGGCGCGCATCCGGCGTGGCGGGGCCCTGTTCCTCGGCGCTTACGCCGCTCGCCGCCAGCAGCATCGCCAGCGCCGCACCCGAAACCGCGTGTCTGATCATCCCCATGGTCTTGCCCTCTCACTATCGTTGCGAGAGGCTTTGGCGCGCGAAGCGCTGGCGGGCAAGCCCTGTCAGCCGCCCTTCATGTCCTTGAGTGCCGCCAGCGCCCGCTCGCGCGCGGCCTTGTGGGCGATGATCTTGCGCGGATAGCCGGAGGGGCGGCACCCGGCCTCCTCGGGATCGTGCACCGCGGCATCGGACAGCCCTTTGAGCTCGGGCACATAGGTGCGGATATAGCGCGCGGCATCGAATTTCTCCGACTGGGTCAGCGGCGCCATGATCCGGCTGAACATGTTGCTGTCCACTCCTGTCCCCGCCGTCCACTGCCAGTTGGTGGCGTTGGAGGCGTAGTCGGCATCGACGAGGCAATCCCAGAACCACTTCTCGCCCTCGCGCCAGTCGATCAGCAGATGCTTGATGAGGAAGCTCGCGGTGATCATCCGCACGCGGTTGTGCATCCAGCCGGTCTGCCACAGCTGCCGCATCCCGGCATCGACGATCGGGTAGCCGGTGCGGCCCTGTTGCCAGGCTTTCAGATCGCTGGCGGCTTTCTCGTCCTTCGCGGGATCGCGCCACGGGAACTTGTCGAAGTCCTCGCGGTAATTCGCGGTGGCATAGTCGGGGAACTGGCAGATCGCGTTCTGGGCATAGTCGCGCCAGATCAGCTCGCCCTCGAAGGTGCGCCAGCCGTCCGAGCGCTTGTGCTTGAAGTGGTGCCAGATCTGGATCGGCGAAATTTCGCCGAAGTGCAGATGCGGCGAGAGGCGCGAGACCTTGTCGACCGAGGGGAAATTGCGCTTGTCGTCGTAATCGTCGACATCGGCTTCCCACGCTTCGAGCCGGTCGCGCGCCGCATCCTCGCCCACCTGCCAGAAGTCGCGCATCCCCCCCGCCCAGTCGGGCTTGGTGGGGAGCAGGTTCCAATCATCCAGGTCGTCGCTGGCGGGCCAGTTTTCCGGCGAGGACAAGGTTTCGGGCACAGGCAATTCGTCGCGCGGCGGAAAGGCGCTGCGCATCGCGCGTAAGAAGGGCGTGTAGATCTTGTAGGGATCGCCGCTGCCCGTGGTGACGCTGCCGGGCGGCATCAGGTAATTGCCGTCGTAGAGTTGCAGGTCGTGACTTTCGGCAAGCTTCTTCTGCGCCTTGCGCCACCACGGCTCGTAATGGCGATTGGCGTGGATCACGCTCGCGCCGGTCTGCTTGGCGACCTTCGCCAACTCCTCCACCGCATCCCCGCGCCGCAGGATCAGCTTCGCGTGCCGCTGGGCGAGGCTGTTCGACAGGCTTTCGAGCGAATGATGGAGCCACCAGCGCGAGGCGCCGCCATAGGCGTGGTGCTTGGGCGCGTCGTCATCGAGCACGAAGACACACACCACCGGCCCGGCCTTGGCGGCGTGATACAGCGCAGGGTTATCGGCGAGGCGCAGGTCGCGGCGGAGCCATACGATTTGGGGGGAACTCAAAACAAACCTCCGTTCGCCCTGAGCTTGTCGAAGGGCCGTCCTTGTTCTTCAACGCCGTTCGAAAAGGAAGAGCAGGGCTTCGACAAGCTCAGCCCGAACGGGTGTGGGGAGGTAATGCGCCTACCCGCCCGGTAGTTCCTCACACTGCACATCCGGCAGCGCGACCGAGAAGCGGTCCCGCGCGCGCGGATCGTAGAAGCGCGCGTCGTACAGGATCACCGATCCGTCCGCCGAACGGGCACGCAGGGGCGTTCGCGACCAGAACAGGAATGCGTCGGCCTGCGAGCCAGACATCTCCACGATCTCTGCCATCCGTCGCCCACATGCGCTGTCGGGGATCCTAACCTCGCCCTTCAACCCACCAAAGATGGACCAATCACCGAGCCTGTATCTTAACGTTACAATCTCGTTCTCAATTTCGAGATCGTGATAGATTGTCTCGCGCTTCCAGAATGCTAGCGGGACGGGGCTTGCGATAACCGTGCGTCCATGCCGTTCCAACATTCCCTTCTGCGCGACAGGGACGACATCGCGTGAGGCGCGCGCCGAAATCATCCCGTTGAGACTAATATAGGTCAGCATCGCCGCAATCCCCACCTGCGCGGGCCGCGCCCACTTGGCCGCCCCCGCCGTCTCCCGCCGCCGCGACCACCATACGCTCGCGATCAGCATTGCCCACAGCCACGGATCGATGATGAACAGCGTATCGCCGTAGAACCACTGCGACGAAAACGGCTCCAGCAACCGGATACCATAGACGTTGAGCCAGTCGAAGAAGGGGTGGCTGAGGCAGCCGATGAAGGCCATCGCATAGAGCCAGCCGAAGCGCACCGGCAGTCGCCCCTCGGGGCGCTTTCCGCGCCGCTCCTGCCAGCGGTCGAACGCCCACAATATCCCCGCCAGCACCAGCGGCAGCAGCACCAGCGCGGGCGGGCCGTGGGTTATGCCCCTGCGAAACGCGAGATGCTCGGTGCCCTCCAGCCAGAAGAAGCACGCCGCATCCACGTCCGGCAGGTTCGCGCCGATGATCAGCGCGGGCATGGCGAGGCCGGTGGTCTTCTTCAGCCCCGCCTGCCCCAGCACCGCGCCGACAAGGCTATGTGTCAGATTGTCCATGGGAAGGATGGCTAGCGCGCCGCCGCCAATCTAGCGAGTGGAAATGCGCCGCAGCAGCGCCTATCGCTTCGCCCCAAGACACGGGAGAGAACCACGATGACCGACGCGCCTTACATCCGCCCCGACATGAAGGCTTTCCTCGACATGATGGCGCAGGTGAACGGGCCCAAGCTCGTCGACATGACGCTGGAGGAAGCGCGCGCCTCCTATCAGGCGCTGCACAACCTCGCCGACCGTCCGGCGCGCGACCTCGCCGTAATCCGCGACCTCGACTGCCCCGGCCCCAATGGCGATATCGGCTTGCGCCTCTACGACGCGCGCGAGAGCCGTGAGGGACCGACGCCGGTGATCGTCTTCTTCCACGGCGGCGGCTTCGTGATCGGCGATCTCGACACCCACCATGCGCTGTGCACCGAAATCGCCGCGCTCGCCGATCTTCCGCTGGTCGCGGTGCACTATGCCCGCGCGCCCGAAGCGCCCTTCCCCGCAGCGATCCTCGATTGCGAGGCGGCGACGCGCTGGGTGGCCGCTGGCCCTGAGGCGCTGGGCCTCACCCCCAGCGGTATCGTCACCATCGGCGATTCTGCGGGCGGCAATGCCACCGTGGTGGTCGGCCAGCTGCTCGCCGCCGATCCGGCGCACACGCCCGTGCTGCTGCAGGTGCCGATCTTCCCGCTGGTGGCCGATGCCAATGGCTCGGACAGCATGGCGGCCTTCTCCGAAGGCTTCGTGCTCACCGCAGAGAGCATGGGCTTCTTCGACGCCGCCTACGCTGCCGACCGCACCGACCCGCGCGGCTTCCCGATCCTCGGCCGGCATGACAACGCGCCGCCGTCCATTGTCGTCACCGCCAGCCTCGATCCGATCCGCGATTCGGGCCGCGCCTATGCCAAGGCGCTGGTCGATGCCGGGCGCGATTGCCTGTTCATCGAAATGCGCGGGGTGACGCACAGCTTCACCAACCTGCGCGCAGCCGTGCCGAGCACGCAGGGCGATCTCGAGCGCATTGTCGCCGCGATGCGCTTCATGCTGGAGAATCCGGCATGAGCTTCGACCACCTGCCCTATCGCCCCTGCGCGGGCTTCATGCTGGTGAACCGCGAGGGGCTCGTCTTCGTCGGCGAGCGGATCGATCCTTCGGCGCATGGCTATTGGCAGATGCCGCAGGGCGGGATCGACAAGGGTGAGGACGTGCGCGCCGCCGCGCTGCGCGAGCTTGAGGAGGAGATCGGCGTCGGCCCCGATCTGGTCGAAGTGATCGCCCCCGCCTCACGCCCGATCCGCTACGATCTTCCCCCTGAACTGGTCGGCAAGGTATGGAAGGGCAAGTATCGCGGGCAGGAACAGCACTGGTTCCTCGGGCGCTTTCTGGGCGAGGATGCCGATATCGACCTCGAAGCGCACGATCCGCCCGAATTCCACGCCTGGCGCTGGATCGCGCCGGAGGATCTGCCCGCGCTGATCATCCCGTTCAAGCGGGCGGTTTACGAGGAAGTGCTGGCGGAGTTCCGCGACCTGATCTGACCGCTCAGTTGGCGGTGGCGGAGTCCGCGTTGCTCTCCACCGCCAGCTTGGGCGATGGGCCACGCGCGATGCTCGATTGCAGCGCGACCGTTTCGGGGCAGTCGTCCCCGCACAGCGATTGCAGCTTGGCAAGGTTGCGCTTGGCTTTCTCCAGCGCGCCCTTTTCCACGAGCGCCGCCCCTTCGCCCGAGATTGCGGCGAAATTGCCCGGATCGCGCTCCAGCGCCTCGCGGTAATAGCGGATCGCCTTGCCCTGCAGACCCTGCTGGCGCGCGGCTTCGGCAAGGTCGATGAAGATCGGCGTATAGGCAGGATCGACTGCCAGCGCGGCTTCGAAGGCGTCGATCGCGGCCTGCGCATCGCCCGCGGCGAGCGCCGCCTGCCCCTGCCCGATCAGCACCCCCGCACGCGGATCGGGATCGCCGACATCCGCGCTCGAAATGCTCGCCGTCATGGCCAGACACAGGGACAGAGCGGCGGCAGGGGGCGCGAAACGCATCAGAAGCTCCTTCAGTGCATGGGACCGGGAACCGGAAGAGGTATCCATAACATGCGAGGCTATCATGGTGAACGCAAGCAGGCGATGAAAAAACCATCCGTGCCGTCGTGGAGCGGATCGAGCCGGATTCCCGCGCCGCGCGGGCGGCCCAGCGGGAGCGTCAGCGGCTCGCTGCGCCAGCCGGGATGGCGGGCGAGGAAGGCGGTGATGCGGTCCGGCCCTTCGGCATCGAGCACCGAGCAGGTGACGAAGGCGATGCTGCCGCCGGGGCACGTCAGCCGCGCGGCGAGAGCGAGCACATGGTCCTGCAACTGATTCAGCCGACCAAGCTCGCCCTTGTCGAGCCGCCAGCGCCCCTCCGGGCTGCGCCGCCATGTCCCGCTTCCCGAACAGGGCGCATCGACCAGCACGTGATCGGCCTTCCCCGCAAAGGGCGCCAGCGCCTGCATCTCGCGGCCCGGATCGAGCAGCACGGTGTGATCCACCGCCGCACCGGCGCGCGCGGCCCGCGGTGCGAGGTTGCCGAGGCGGCGCTTGTCGGTGTCGGCGGCAACGAGGCTCGCGGCATTGCCCAGCCTTGCGGCGAGTGCGAGGGTCTTGCCCCCTCCCCCGGCGCAC
Organism: Porphyrobacter sp. YT40; assembly: GCF_006542605.1. Taxonomy (GTDB): domain Bacteria; phylum Pseudomonadota; class Alphaproteobacteria; order Sphingomonadales; family Sphingomonadaceae; genus Erythrobacter. Next base: position 2,249,227 of record NZ_CP041222.1, on the reverse strand, counting down.
AGATCGATAATGGTATCGCCGGGCGCAACCGGCAGCGCCTCGACGATCAGTTGGCTTCCGCAATCCTGCACCTCGATCAGCCCTTCGGCATAGGCCTCCCATTGTTCGACCGGCGTGCCCGAGGCAAAGCGCAAGCCTTGCGCCGAGGGCAGAGCCTCGCCCGTTTCGGGCAGCGCGATTGTACCGCGGTCGGCCTTCAGGGCATTGACCCGGATATCGAGCGGCGCGCGGCCCAGCAGGGCGGCAATCTCGCGCCCGCCGAGGTCCGAGGCGCGCAGCGCCGCGGCGAGCCACTTGGGGGCAAGGCCGGTGCTGGCGGGCTCCTCACCCTCGCCGATCGGTGCGGGACCGTGGGGGGAGGCGTCGAACTGCGCTCTCACCGCTTCGTCCTGCGCCGCCACCGCCAGCATCGCCGCGCGGCCGCTGGCGGGCACCGGGCCGCACAACCGGATCGCGCGGTAAACGAGATCGCGCACCGCCCGCCGGTCTTTCGATCCGGCATAGCGGCGGGCGCGGAAATAATCGGCGATGATCCGGTCGGCAGGCGCACCCTTGGCGCGGGCCGATGCGATGACGGTATCGAGCAGCTCGATCGCCGCCTGTATTCTAGCGGCGGGGGTCATGATGTGTCCTTAGCGCGTGGGATAATTGGGGGCTTCGCGGGTGATCGCAACGTCGTGGACGTGGCTTTCCGAGAGGCCCGCATTTGTGATGCGCACGAACTGCGCACGGCTCTGCAGATCGGTGATCGTGCTCGATCCGGTATAGCCCATCGCGGCCTTGATCCCGCCGACCAGCTGGTGAACCACGTCCGCGGCCGGGCCCTTGAACGGCACCTGCCCCTCGATCCCTTCGGGCACCAGCTTCATCGCGGAGACGTCCTGCTGGAAATAGCGGTCGGCCGAGCCGCGCGCCATCGCGCCGACCGAGCCCATACCGCGATAGGCCTTGTAAGAGCGGCCCTGATAGAGAAACACCTCGCCCGGACTTTCAGTAGTGCCCGCCAGCATCGAGCCGATCATCACGCTCGACGCGCCCGCCGCCAGCGCCTTGGCCGCATCACCCGAAGTGCGCAGACCGCCATCGGCGATCACCGGCACGCCCGACTTGGCCGCCTCGGCGGCGCTTTCCATGATCGCGGTCAGCTGCGGCACGCCCACGCCCGCGACGACGCGGGTGGTGCAGATCGAGCCCGGCCCGATCCCGACCTTGACCGCGTCCGCCCCGGCATCGACCAGCGCGCGGGTCGCCTCGGCGGTGGCGACATTGCCCGCGATCACCTGCACCCGGTTGGAGAGCTTCTTCACCCGCTCGACCGCGCGGGCGACTTCGGTGTTGTGGCCGTGCGCGGTGTCGATCACGATCACGTCGACCTCGGCATCGACCAGCGCCTCGGTGCGCGCGAAGCCTGCATCGCCCACCGTGGTCGCCGCCGCCGCGCGCAGGCGGCCGGTGCTGTCCTTGGTGGCGTGGGGGTAGTTCACCGCCTTTTCGATGTCCTTCACCGTGATGAGGCCGATGCAGCGGAAGGCATCGTCGACCACCAGCAGCTTCTCGATCCGGCGGGCGTGGAGCAGCCGCCGCGCCTCTTCCTGCCCGGTGCCCAATGGCACGGTGGCGAGGTTCTCGGTGGTCATCAGCTCGCGCACCGGCTGCGCGGGATTCTCGGCAAAGCGCACGTCGCGGTTGGTGAGAATGCCGACCAGCTTGCCGCTGGCATCGACCACGGGAATGCCGCTGATCCGGTTGGCCTGCATCAGTGCCTGCGCCTCGCCGAGCGTCGCGTCGGGCTGGATCGTGATCGGATTGACCACCATGCCGCTTTCGTAGCGCTTCACGGCGCGCACGGCGGCGCATTGCGCCTCGACATCGAGATTGCGGTGCAGCACGCCGATCCCGCCGAGCTGCGCCATCGCGATCGCCATGTCGGCCTCGGTCACGGTGTCCATCGCCGAGGACAGCACCGGGATATTGAGCGCGATCTCGCGCGTCAGCCGGGTCGAGGTGTCGGCCATGCTCGGCAGGACGCTCGATTCCGCCGGGCGGAGCAGAACGTCATCGAAGGTAAGACCGAGCGGGATATCCATGGGCGCCACTTTCTGAGGGTCGAGAGAGGGTTCTCCTCCAGCGGGAGAATCGTGGCGGCCCATGTAACCGCACGCGCGCCAAAGCGCTAGGGCTGCGCGGCGGCGGGCGCGGGAAAGCGTGCAGGGTCGGCCACGATGCGGATCACGTCCTCGTGCAGCAGCAGATCCTGCACCGCGCCGCCCAGTTCCACCGCGGCAGCCTCGTCCGAGGGGCGGTGATAGCGCGAGCCGATGAAGGGATCGAGCACCGCGCGGCTGCCATAGGTGCTCGACAGCAGCACGGCGGGCACACCGGCCTGGATCAGCGCCCACCCGTCCTGCCGCTGAAGATAGCTGTCGGCGAGGCTCTGGTCGCCCATCACGCGCCCCTGCCGTGCAATGGCATCGCCGATCACCGCATCGAGCGCCGGATTGCGCCCCGCACCGATCATGCCGAGCGGGCTGCCTGCCGGGGCCACCGCCATCATGTCGAAATTGAACGCGGCGACGATGCTCTCGATCGGCAACGGCGGAGACTTGAGGAAGGCATAAGTGCCGAGCAGCCCGTCCTCCTCGGCGCTGACGGCGAGCACATAGATGTCGCGCGCCAGCGGCGGCCCGGCCTTGAGCCGCCGGGCGAGTTCGAGCATCATTGCCACGCCGCTGGCATTGTCCGCCGCGCCGTTGCAGATGTGATCGGAGGCGGAGGGCGGGCCGCAGTCGCCCAGATGATCCCAATGCGCCAGCAGCAGCACCGCGCCCGATCCCGGCGCGCTGCCGGGGATCTTGCCGATCACGTTCTGGCTCGGGAATTCGCGCCGGTCGGCAGTCGCCTCGATCGTCATGGCGAGATTGAGTTCGAGCGGCGCGAAATCCGCCTTGCCCGCTTCGGCCTTGTACCGCTGCCAGCGCCGGGGGCCCACCACCTTCGCGACCGCAGCGTCGGTGATATAAGCCGAGAGCGTGTCGAGCTGATCGCTCGCCAGTTCCACCCGCGCGCGGCTCTCACGGCGGCGAACCTCGGCGAGCGCTTCGGCGTCAGCCACCACGGTGACGACCGCAGTCGCGCGTTGGCGGAACAGCGCCTCGCGCCGCGCCGTATCGCGCCCCGGATCGGCGAGCATCAGCGCCGCCGCCCCCGCCAGCGCATCGCCCAGCACCGACCCGTCGCCCAGCCCGACGAAGACCACCGGCACCCCCGTCCCCGGCCCGCCCGCCGCCAGCGCGCGGCGACGCGGGGTGAAGACGGCGGCCTCCTCGTCCGACAGCGTCACCGCCCTGCGCCCCTGCCCCAGTGTGAGCTTGCCGGTCAGCGGTTCGACCTGGACCAGATCGACCGGCATCAGCCAGTATGAGCCCGGATCATTGGTGCCCGAGACCAGCCCGATCTCGCCGAAGCGCTTTTCCAGATAGTCCTGCGTCGCCCGCCCGCCCGGCGTGCCCGGCTTGCGCCCGGCGAATTCGTCGCTGGCGAGCATCGCGATGTCGGCGCGCAGCCGCTCGGCAATCTCGCTTTGCGCAAGACCGGGTGTGGCGGCAGGCGGGGTCTTGGTACAGGCCGCGAGCGCGAGGCTCGCCAGTGCCAGCGCCAGCAGCCGGAAGCGCGCTGCCATCATTCGGCCGTCCAGCCCCCGTCGAGCGCGTAATTCGCGCCGGTAATCCCCCGCGCCGCATCGCCGCACAGGAACACCGCCAGCGCGGCGACATCCTCGGGCGTGATGAACTGCTTGGTCGGCTGCTTGGCGAGCAGGATGTCGTTCATCACCTGCTCGCGCGTCATCCCGCGCGCGGCCATGGTGTCGGGGATCTGGTTCTCGACCAGCGGTGTCCAGACATAGCCGGGAGAAATGCAGTTGGCGGTGATCCCGCTGGTGGCGAGTTCCAGTGCGATGGTCTTGGTGAAGCCCGCAAGGCCATGCTTCGCCGCGACATAGGCGCTCTTGAACGGCGAGGCGACCAGCGAATGCGCGCTGGCGGTGTTGATGATCCGCCCCCAGCCCTTGGCCTTCATCCCCGGCACCGCCGCGCGCGTGGTGTGGAACGCGGCCGAGAGGTTGAGCGCCATGATCGCGTCCCACTTCGCCACCGGGAAATCCTCGACCGGGGCGACGTGCTGCATCCCGGCATTGTTGACGAGAATGTCGACCGGCCCGATCGCGCCCATCATCGCGGCAATCGCGGAGGCGTCCATCAGATCGGCGCCGTGATGGGTCGCGCCCAGTTCCTCGCACAGCTTCGCGATTTCGCCCGCGTCGCCAAAGCCATTGAGAACGACCTCGGCGCCCTCGGCCGCCAGCGCGCGCGCCACGGCGAGGCCGATTCCCGAGGTCGATCCGGTGACAAGGGCGCGCTTGTCCTTGAGCATTCGGAACATCTCCTGCACGTTCGGATTACAGGAGTTCGCTTTTGCCGCAGGACGTGCGCCTGTCCAGCAAATTGCTGAGCCCTTGGGGGAAGGAAAAGGAATACATCAATGCGGTTGGGGCCATTCGATACATCTCGGATCAACGTCCGCTCGTCGGATGGCGGTGGCGGCGGCATGGGCCGCGCTGGCGGGCTGGGTTGCGGCACGCTGGCGATCGCGCTGATCGGCGCGCTGGTGTTCGGGCTCGATCCGTCGCAGACCATCGGGCTGATCGAGGGCGTGCAGCAGCAAACCGCGCCCGCCGGGCAAGGCGCTGGCGACGGCGCGCGGCAGCTTTCCGAAGCGGAGGTCTGCACGCAAAGCGAATACGCGACCGAGGCCTGCAACGCGCTCACCAGTCTCGACGAAACCTGGTCCGCCGCCTTTGCCCGCGCGGGCCTGCGCTTCGAACAGCCGGTGCTCGATCTCTATCGCGGCGGCCGGGTCAACACCGAAGGCTGCGGCAGCGCGACATCGGCGGTGGGGCCGTTCTACTGCCCCGCCGACAAGGGTATCTACATCGACACCGGCTTCTACGATCAGCTCGCCCGGATGAGCGGCACCGGCGGCGATTTCGCGCGGCTCTATGTGATCGCGCATGAATATGGCCATCACATCCAGAACATCACCGGGCTGGCCGGGCAAGTGCGCGCCGCGCAGCAGCGCGATCCGCGCGCGGCGAACCAGTTGCAGGTGGCGATGGAGTTGCAGGCCGATTGCTATGCCGGGATGTGGGCGGGCAAGAACCGCAACCTGATCGAACCGGGCGACCTGGAGGAGGGCCTCAAGGCCGCCAGCGCGATCGGCGACGACACGCTCCAGCGCAATGCCGGGCAGCGGATCAATCCCGAAGGCTTCACCCACGGCACCAGCCGCCAGCGCATGGACGCGCTGCGGCGCGGACTGGAGGCGCGCAACGATGCCGCCTGCGACGTATTTTTCGAAGGAAACTGAACCGATGAACACCACCCGCATCCTCGCCGCCGTGCTTGCCCTTGGCCTCGGCAGCGCCGCTCATGCGCAGTCCATGCCCGAGCCCGACGCCACCGAAGTCGCCAAGACCCCCTTGCGCGATCTCAATATCGACGCGCGCGACATTCCCGAGGTGCTTCAAGTGGCGGTGCGCGATCCCTATGCGACGCAGGGGATGGACAAGTGCGACGCGCTGGTCACCGAAATCGCCGCGCTCGATAGCGAGCTGGGCGCCGATTACGACATCGCGCTCGACGATGGCAGCGACCGGTTCAGCGAAGGGCGGATCGGGCAGAGCGTGGTCGGCTCGATCCTCCCCTTCCGCGGGATCCTGCGCGAAGTGACGGGCGCGGCCAGCAATGACCGCGCCCTGCGCGCCGCATACACTGCGGGGATGGTACGCCGCGCGTTTCTCAAAGGCTGGGGTCTGGGCCGGGGCTGCGCCTATCCGGCCCGCCCGAAGGCGATGGAAAAGTAGCGCCTAGAGCGATTTGTCGCTCCAGCGCGCGATCTGCTGATCGAGCGTGCGCAGCACCTGCTTGCGGGTTTCCTCGGGGATGTCCCGGTCGGCGGCGATTTCGGCGCGGGCTTCCTCCAGTCCCTTGCGGGCCGAGGCGAAGATGCGCTTCTGACAGATGCTGACGACCTGCACGCCATCCTTGGTGGTGGTCTCCGAGACCTCCTCGCTGCCGGGCTTGCATTCCTGCCGGACGACAACCCGTTGACTAGCCTTGCGGGCCTCTTCGCTGGCGGCGAAGGCCTGTTCGAGAATTTGCGGCAGTTCGGCGCGCACACGCTCGGCTTCGGCGAGGCCCTCGCGCAGAGCGGCGAGCATTGCCTCGCGCTCGGCTCCCTGGGCGGCGTGTACGCCTTCGAGCTGGCGGGCGAGCATCGCACCGTCGGGTGCCGAGCGGAACACGAAGCGGGTGCGGTGTTGCTTGCCGTCCTTATCGGTCCAAGCGTGTTCGGTCACTTCAGTGTCGCCTGCGACCTTCGCACCATCCTCGTCGATCATGACGACCATCGGCGGCGCGGGGGGCTGCGGGGCGGCAGGGCCTTCGGACGGCAGCGGTGCATCGGGGGCGGCGGGCGGCGCGGTCGGGGCCAGCGGCGCGGGCGGTTCGGGAGCGGCAGGCGCTTCGGGCACGGTCTCGCTCGCAGCGTAGGAGATCGAGGCGGTCAGCGGCAGCGCCAGCAGGCCCGCGCCCAGCAGCGCGCGGCCCGCCATACGGCGGCGGGGGGAAAGATCGGACATGGCAAGGCTCCTCAGGCGGTGGATGATCGACGTCTCGCCCAAGACCGGACAGGCCATCGGGGCGGTGAGCGCGGCGTGGTGGGCACCGCCGGGGGCGGCGGCAAAGCGGGCGATCAGCGCGGCATAGGCGGCGCGTTCATGGGCGGAGCGATGCGCCATCACCCGCGCATCGCAGGCCGCTTCCTGATCGCGGCGCAGCGCCAGCCAGCCATAGCGACCGAGCGGGTTGAACCAGTGCAGCGCGAACAGTGGCTGGACGAGGATATTGACCAGCAGATCGCCCGCGCGGTGGTGCGCCAGCTCGTGCGCCAGCGCGAGATCGCGTGCGGGCCGGTCATGCAGCGCCATGAAACCGGGCGGCAGCGCGATCACCGGATCGAGCACACCAAAGGCGAGCGGCGCGGTGGTCGCGGGGGTTTCGACGAGGCGAATCGTACCGATCAGGCCGCCCAGAGCGCCGGGCGCGCGGCCCATCTCGCGGCCCTCGGCCAGCAGCGCATCGCGCAGGTCGAAATAAGCCCCAAACCGCCGCCACAACGTCACCGCCGCCCCGCCCAGCCACACGGCGAGCAGGATTTCGGCCAGCGGCAAGGCATCGAGCCACGCCAGCAGATCGAAGCCCGCCGAGACCGGATCGGCAGCGGGTGCGGAGAGGCTGGCGGCAAGTGGCACCGGAGCATCGCCTGCGGCCTGCCAAGAAACGGCAGCGTGCGGGGCGGCGGTCAGCGGCGCGTCGGCGGGAACTGGCGCGGGGGCGGCCGCCTCGGGCGCCATCCATGCGGGCAAGGTCAGCGGCGGCAGCACCAGCCGCGCAGCGGGCAGCGCCCACAGGGCATAGGCGACCTGCGGCCCGAACACCCGCGTCACCGGGCGGCGCAGCAACAGCACCGCTGCGATCAGCACGCCGGTCCACACCAGCGTCTCCATCATGCTCCCGATCATGGCCGCAGCTCCTTCAGCAGCGCCTCGATCTCGGCGAGATCGGCCTCGGAAAGCGCCTCGCTCTCGGCCAGATGCGCGACCAGCGACGCCGCGCTGCCGCCGAACAGCCGGTCGACCAGCCGCCGCGATTCGCCGCCGACATAGGCCGCGCGGGCGATCTTCGGCGTGTAGAGGAAGCGCCGCCCATCGGGCTCGGCAGCGAGCGCGCCCTTCTGGACAAGGCGCGAGAGCAGGGTCTTGACCGTCGCGAGGCTCCAGCCCTTCTGCGCGCAGACCTCGTCGCACACTTCGGCAGCGGTCCGGCGCGGGCGATCCCACAGCACTTCCATCACCGCGTGTTCGGCTTCGGTGATGCGATCGGCAGTCGGGGTATCGGACGTGTCTTCGGGGGGGCTCACAGCGCATCTCCCTTGCTCTGATTACACCTGTAGTCATAGCGACTACATCTGTAAACCTTGCGCGCGGATGAATGAGCGCCTTCCCGGCTTGCGCTTCGTTGAAGCGGCGATACACCCGGACGAATGACATGGATGCGCGCCCTTACCGCCCTCTGCGCCCTTGCGCTGGCCCACCCCGTCGCCGCGCAGGAGGAGTTCTTCCCGCTCACCAACCCCGCCGAACTGGTCGCGGGAGAGACCGACACTGCGGTGGGCGAGCTGATCTTCCGCGGCGGCGTGGAGATCACGCCCGACATTGCGAAGATCGGCGGGCTCTCGGGGCTCGAATGGCACGACGGGCGGCTTTACGCGGTCGCCGATGACGGGCGGCGGGTGGTGATGACGCCCGAGGATCTGGGCGCGCGGCTGGTCGATGTCTCGTCGATCGGGCTCGCGCCGCTACTGGATGCCAAGGGGGACGAGCTGACCGCCAAGACGCGCGGCGATGCCGAAGCGATCACGCGGCTGCCCTCGGGCGAATGGCTGGTCAGCTTCGAACAGGATCACCGCATCTGGCGCTATGCCGACCTCGCCGGTCCCGCCACAGGGGTGGAGGAGCGCGCCGCCGCGCTCGTCGCCGGAGCCGATGCCAATGCCGGGATCGAGACGCTCGCGGCCTTCCCCGGTGGGCTCCTGGCCTGCGGCGAATGGGTCGACCCGGCGCGCCCCAATTGCCTGCGCGTCACCGAAAGCGGCGCGGCCCCCTTCCACCTCGCCGCGCCCGAGGGGATTGCGGCGGCAGGCGGCGTTCCGACCGACGCCGCCTGCAAGGCCGATGGCACCTGCTACGTTTTGTTTCGCAGCTACAACGCCGGCGAGGGCAACCGCGCCGCGATTGTCTCGCTTGCGCCTGACAACGCCTCCACCACCCTCGCCGTGTTCGCCCCGCCGCTGCTGCTCGACAATTTCGAGGGGCTGGCCGTGCGCGAGGCACCGGGGAAGACGTTTCTCTACCTCGTCTCGGACGACAACTTCCGCAATTGCGGGGATGGCGACAAGCCCGGCTGCCAGCGCACGCTGCTGATGAAGTTCGAGTTGAAGCCCCCGCCAGAAGGCCCCGCCCCGCTGACGCCGGAGGATTTCGCCGAATCACCCGCCGCCCGCCCGGCTGAGCGCCCCTTTCCCGAGGCTGCCTCTGTCTCAGTGGTGCTGGAGACCAGCCTCGGCCCGGTTACCATCGCGCTCGAAACAGAACGCGCGCCCGTCACCGCGAGGAATTTCCTGCGCTACGTCGATGAGGGCCGCTTCGACGGCACGACCTTCTACCGCGCGATGGACCTGATGGGCGAGCGGGTGCCTTCGGGCATCGTGCAGGGCGGCGCGCGCAACGATCCCGCGCGCGTGCTCCCCGCCATCGCGCACGAGCCGACCACCGTCACCGGCCTCTCCCACGTCCACGGCGCGCTGGCGATGGCGCGCGGGGCGCCGGGCACCGCGGACGGCGATTTCTTCGTGATGATCGAGGATCAGACCGGCTTCAACGCCGATCCCGCCGCCGCCGATCCGGCCTGGCGCGATGGCTTTGCAGTGTTCGGCCACGTCACCGACGGCATGGCGGTGATCGCGAGTATCCACGCCGCCGCGCGCGATCCCGAGGCTGGCGAAGGCGTGATGAAGGGGCAGATGCTCGCCGCCCCCGTCACCATCATTGCGGCGCGGCGGGCGGCGCCTTCTTCGCCCGCGCCGTAGCCAGCACCGTCTCGTCGAAGGCGGGGCGACCGACCGGGGCGCTGGCAATGCGCGGCTTGCCCGCCTCCAGCGCCGGGAGCCAGGTGCCTACCTCCGGCCCGATGCTGACCTGCGGCAGCGAGGCGAGAAAGCGCGCCTGCGCCTCCCAGTCGGCGACCGAGCGCCCCGCTTGCCGCGCGGCTTCCTCGAGACTGACGGGCTGGCGCAGCGCGCGGTTGATCAGCGCGTCGCCGAAGAAGGTCCAGTCGTTCTCCGCCACGCAGCCGAAGGAGGAGCGCGTGGCCGCGGCAGCGGTCAGGATCGCGGTGTCGGGGCTGGCGAGCACGGGGACGAACACCCCCGAATAGCAGGCGCTGAGGATCAGCACCCGCCGCCGGATTCCCGCCTCCTCCAGCGCGCGCTTGAGGCTGACGGGCGAGAGGATGCCATAACCGCTGTCGCCGTAGTGGTAGGCGAGGCCGATATCCGCCCCGTGGCTGGTGGTGTAGAGCACCAGCACATCCTCGCCCCCGTCCATCACGCTGCCGAGGTGGCTGATCGCCAGCAGCAGAGCGGAGATCGAGCCGTGCGGCGCATCGTCGCGGGTGCCGTCCGGTCCGGCGAGCGTCACCGTGCGGCCCTCGGCCCCGTAGCGCGCGCCCAGCACCCGCGCCGCCTCCCGCGCCTCGCGGGCGAAGACGGGATCGCTGTCGAGCGCGACGGTGAGCACGTAGGCCTCGGCCACGCCCGCGCGCTGGGGCGCAAGCGCCGCAAGCGCGGCATCGAGCCTGCGCTGCTGCTCGCGCCTTTGGGCGGCGGAGAACCCCCTGTGCAGTTCCGGGCTGGCCTCGAATGACTTGCGCCGATCCGCGCGGCTCTCCCCGCTGCCGAGATCGGGCCAGGGCGCGGTATGCGGCGGGGGTTGGTTGGGATTGGGCGCTGATGACTGGGATAGCGCGGGCGCGGCGAGCAATGCCGCAACGAGCCCCATGATGATCCTGCCCCTGTTCATCTAAGGGCAAGCTGCCCGCGCGCGGACAGACCGTCAAGCGCGCTCTTGTGCGACCCTTCCTGCGCGCCACGCCGCGAGGTCCACCGCCATCTTGGCAGGGCGGAAGCCCTCGCCAGCCAGCAGCCGCCGAAAATCTGGCCCGTTGTCGAAATGCTGGAGCTGGCGATGGTAGTAATTCACATATTCCGCCAGCGCGAGCAGGCTCGCCCCCAGCGCGGCCCAGCGATTGGCCGCGTCGTTCCCCGGTATGGGAATCAGCCAGCCTGCGATCCCGAGAACCAGCGCGAGCGCAGTCATCGCCAGCATGGGCCACTGCGCCCGGTCGGCAAGCGTCAGCACCTTGCCGAGCGCGCGCCTGTCACCACGGATTTCATGCAGCTTCGCGCGCCAATAAAGCCCGCCGATCACCAGCAGGCCGATAACCGGCACCAGCGTGACAAGGGTCGGCCAGTTCACACCGCCGCCAGAGGTCGCCACCAGCAACAGCACCATCGCGGGCACGAGGACGGCATTGGCCAGCTCCATCGGCCAATACCACGCGAGCCGCCGCGCGACCTTGCCACCAGCGTGTGTCAACCAGAGCCTCCTGCGCGCACGAAGACGCGGCCGCACTGGTAGACCGCATCCCCCTCGCTCCAGTTCTGCAGGGTGTCGCCGACCACTGCGAAATTGAGCCAGTTGTCGAGTGTGATGCGCGGATAATTGCCGCCCTCGTAGCGATAGCTGCCCGAAGACGGAAAGCCCTCTACATCCATCGCGTAGGTGCGGTCCGCCTCGAAGCCTATCGATGCCCTGATATCGCGATTTTCGGGCGGACCGCCCTCTTTCTCGCACTCGTCGTGCGAATACGTCCAGGTGCCGATCAGGTTCTCCGGCACCGAATCGCTCCGGCCGGTGTCCATCCTGATTACCGCAGCGAGCGCCTCGCCCTCAAGATCGGTGGTTTCGACGTCTGTGGCGTCAGCGGGCGGAGCAGGGGCGTCCTCCTCCGCCCGATCGGCAGCCAGCGAGCACCCCGCAAGCAGGGCCGGTGCAACCACCAGTCCTGCCCGCCGCAAGTGCATCAATACACGCGCGCCTTGGGCTCGATATACTTGATGTCGTCAGTCAAAGTGTACTCGTGCACCGGGCGGTAATCGATCCGGCTGTTCGAGCCGCGACCGCCCCAGCCGTCGAACCAGGCGATGGTGTGCTTCATCCACTCGGCATCGTTGCGATCGGGGAAGTCCTCGTGTGCGTGAGCGCCGCGGCTTTCCTTGCGGTTTGCCGCGCTCGCCATGGTCACATTGGCCTGCGCCATCAGGTTGTCGAGCTCCAGCGTCTCGATAAGGTCAGAGTTCCAGATCAGCGACTTGTCGGTGACGTGGATGTCCTCCATCCGCTTGTTCTGCTCGGCGAGCTTGGCGACGCCCTCGTCCATCAGCTTCTGGTCGCGGAACACGGCGCAGTGCTTCTGCATCGCCTTCTGCATCTCGGCACGGATCTGCGCGGTGGGCGAGCCGCCCTGCGCATAGCGGAAGTGGTCGAGCCGGGTCAGGGCGAAGTCCGCGCTATCCGCCGGCAGTTCCGGCTGCTTGGCATTGGGCGTCAGGTTGTCGCGCAGGTGGTGGCCGGTCGCGCGGCCGAAGACCACGAGATCGATCAGCGAGTTCGAGCCGAGGCGGTTCGCCCCGTGCACCGAAACGCAGGCCGCCTCGCCCACGGCGTAGAGGCCGGGGATGACGGTATCCGGATTGCCATCCGGCCCCAGCGTCACGACCTGCCCGTGATAATTACACGGGATGCCGCCCATGTTGTAGTGCACCGTCGGAGTGACGGGCAGCGGCTCGCGGGTCAGGTCGACACCGGCGAAAATCTTGCCGCTTTCGGTGATGCCCGGCAGGCGCTGCGCCAGCACATTGGGGTCGATGTGGTCGAGGTGGAGATAGATGTGATCCCCCTCCGGCCCCACGCCGCGCCCTTCACGCATTTCGAGCGCCATCGAGCGCGAAACTACGTCACGCGAGGCCAAGTCCTTCGCGGACGGGGCATAACGCTCCATGAAGCGCTCGCCTTCGGAGTTGGTGAGGTAGCCCCCCTCCCCGCGCGCGCCTTCGGTAATCAGCACGCCCGCGCCGTAGATGCCGGTCGGGTGGAACTGCACGAACTCCATGTCCTGCAGCGGCAAGCCCGCGCGCAGCACCATCCCGCCGCCGTCGCCGGTGCAGGTGTGGGCGCTGGTGGCGGTGTAGTAGCAGCGCCCGTAGCCGCCGGTCGCCAACACGACCGACTGCGCGCGGAAGCGGTGGATCGTGCCGTCGTCAAGGCACATCGCCATCACGCCGACGCACTGCTTCACCCCGTCCCGCTCGTCCATGATGAGGTCGAGCGCGAAATATTCGATGAAGAAGTCCGCGTCGTACTTCAGCGACTGCTGGTAGAGCGCGTGGAGCATCGCGTGGCCGGTGCGGTCGGCGGCGGCGCAGGTGCGCTGCACCGGCGGGCCGGCGCCCATGTTCTGCATGTGGCCGCCGAAGGGGCGCTGATAGATCGTGCCATCGGCATTGCGGCTGAAGGGCACACCAGCGTGTTCCAGCTCATAGACCGCAGCCGGAGCCTCGCGCGCGAGATATTCGATCGCGTCCTGATCGCCCAGCCAGTCCGACCCCTTGACGGTGTCGTACATGTGCCAGGTCCAGTGATCGGGCGAGTTGTTGCCGAGCGAGGCGGCGATCCCGCCCTGCGCCGCGACGGTGTGGCTTCGTGTGGGGAACACCTTCGAGATGTTGGCGGTGCGCAGACCGCTTTCCGCGGCGCCCATCGTGGCGCGCAGGCCGCTGCCGCCCGCGCCTACCACCACCACGTCATAGGTATGGTCGATGATCTTGTAAGCGCCCTTCAGATGCGCCCCGCCGACATCATTGGCGGTGCCGGGTGCTGCTGCGGTTGCCATCAGGCGTTACCTCCGAATGCGAGCGCGGCGACGCTGAAAATCCCGAAGGCGCCGCCGCCGATGGTTGCAAGATTGAGCGCGGCGAGCACCGCGAACTTGGTGCCGGCTTCGTGGACATAGTCCTCGATCAGCACCTGAAGGCCCAGCCGGGCGTGCCAGAACAGGCTGACGATCAGCAGGATCATCGCCGTCGCCGAGAGCGGCTGCGAGAGCCACTTGACCACGTTGGCATGGCTGTAATCGCCCAGCAGCGCGAGGCTGACCAAGAGCCAGCTCATCAGCACCACATTGCCGATCGCGGTAAAGCGCTGCACCAGCCAGTGATGCGGTCCGTGATGCGCCGCGCCAAGCCCGCGTACGCGTCCGATGGAGGTTCCGTTACCCATGTTTCCGCTCCCTCAGCGCAGCACGATCACGGCCCAGAAGGCCGCGGTAAGGACGACAGCGATGATCGGCGAGGCGATCGACCACATGCGATTGGTGTCGAGCTCGTAGCCCGCCCCGATATCGAGCACGAAGTGACGCAGCCCGCTCATCATGTGGGTGAAGAAGGCCCAGCTGAGGCCCACCAGCACCACCATGCCGGGGATCGATCCCATCACGGTCTGGAAGGTATCGTAAGCCTCGGGCCCGCTGGCGAGCGCGCCGAGCCACCACAGCAGCACGCCGAGGCCCACCAGCGCCAGCCCGTCGCCGGTCGCGCGGTGGAGGATCGATACCAGCATGTGCGGCCCCCAGCGCCAGATCTGGAGATGGGGCGAAAGCGGTCTTTGATTCATGATGATCCCGTCTGGTCCCTGTATGTGGCCTCCCACTTAGCGCCCCTGCCGCGTGAGGCAAGCGGCGAGCAGTGGACAGGACTTGCAAATTTCTGGATAGGCGATTGCATGGGACACATTCTTGTAACCGGATCAAGCCGCGGAATTGGCAGGGCGGCGCTGGATGCTCTCGCAGCGCGGGGGGTCAAGGTCATAGGGCACGCCTCGCGTCCGGAGCCCGCAAACGACACCGGCTTGCCGATCATCGCCGCCGATTTCGGCGATCCGCTTTCGGTGCAATCGCTGTGGGATCAGGCGCTCGAGATCGCGGGCGGAGAGATCGACGCGGTGGTCAACAATGCCGGGCGGTTCGAAGCGAACCGGCTCGACCGCTCGGATATCGAATGGCTCGATGCGTGGGAGGATACGCTGCGGGTGAACCTCACCAGCGCGGCGCAATTGTCGCGCTTTGCGGTGCTGCACTGGCAGAGCCGCGGCTTCGGCGGGCGGCTCGTCCATGTCGCCAGCCGCGCCGCCTATCGCGGGGACAGCCCGGCGCACTGGCACTATGCCGCCGCCAAGAGCGGGATGGTGGGGATGCACAAGACCATCGCGCGCGCCTATGCCGGACAGGGCATCCTGAGCTTCGCGGTCACCCCCGGCTTCACCGACACCAGCATGGCGGACGACTATCTCGCCAGCCGCGGCGGGCCGGGCCTGCTGGCCGACATCCCGCTGGGCCGGGTCGCGACGCCCGAGGAGATCGCGGCGATCATCGCCTTCTGCGCGCTCGATGCGCCCCCCAGCATGACCGGCGCGGTAATCGACGCCAATGGAGCGAGTTTTGTCCGCTAAATTTCTCGCCCTCGCGCTACTCGCGAGCGGCGCGGACGCCGCCGCGCAGCCCCAGCCTGCCGCCGAGCAACCGCAAATGACGATCGATACCGAGGATCGGGTTGCACGGCCCGA
Organism: Porphyrobacter sp. YT40; assembly: GCF_006542605.1. Lineage (GTDB taxonomy): Bacteria > Pseudomonadota > Alphaproteobacteria > Sphingomonadales > Sphingomonadaceae > Erythrobacter. The sequence goes on along the minus strand of NZ_CP041222.1, from coordinate 2,233,812 downwards.
CCAATGGGCGCGCGCGTGCAAGGATTGGGACGATTGGGACAAGCCCGCCCCGCCCTTTCGGGTCCATGGCAATACCTTCTATGTCGGCACTTGCGGCATCACCGTGCTCTTCGTCGCGGGCGAGAACGGCACCGTGATGATCGACACCGGCACCGAAACCGGCGTGTGGCACGCGCTGCGCAATGTCGGGCGGATCGGCTACGACCCGCAGCATATCGGCTTGCTGCTCTACAGCCACGAGCATTTCGACCATGTCGGCGGCATGGCTGCGGCGCAGATCTATACAATGGCGCCCGTGCTCGCCTCGCCGGAAGCCGACGCCGTGTTCCGAACCGGAAAGGACGACCCGCGCGATCCGCAGGCGGGGATGCACGATCCGATGCGCCCTGCCCCGCACGTGATCCCGGTCGAACCCGGTCGCCCGGTCACCTTCGGCGGCATCGCCTTTACCCCGGTCGCTACACCCGGCCACACCCCCGGCGCGCTCAGCTGGCAGTGGGAGTCGTGCGAGAAGGAGGTGTGCAAGACCATCGTCTATGCCGACAGCCTCTCCGCCATCAGCCGAGACGATTACCGATTTTCCGATCATCCGGAATATGTCGCGGAGTTTCGCGCAGGACTGGAGCGGCTGCGCAGCCTCAAGTGCGACATCCTGCTAACCCCCCACCCTTCCGCCAGCGACATGATCGCACGCGCCGCGACCGGTAGCTTCGAGGGCGGGCCGACCTGCGCTGAATATGCCGCCAGCAAGATCAAGGCGCTGGACGAACGCCTCGCCAAGGAAGCGGTGGCGAAATGAGCACTACCTGGAAACTCACCGCCCATGCGCCCAAGCCCGTGGTGCAGGCGGCGCTGCTGGCGCATGACCTGATCGACGACTGGGACTACGAGCTCGTCATCGCCGGGCGCGAAGTGGCCGAGGACCGACCCGACGAGTGGGTGCTCGAAGGCTGGTATCCGAGGAAGCTTGGCGCGGCGGAGAAGCGGGCGCTCGCCGGATTGTTCGAGGGCACGGCTCCCACGATCGCGGTCGAGGAACTCCCGCCCGAGGACTGGGTAACGCTGAGCCAGCACAACGCGCCGCCGATCCGCGCAGGCCGGTTTCACGTGCACACGCCCGACTACCCCGCCGATCCCGATCTGATCGACTTCGTGATCCCGGCCAGTCAGGCTTTCGGCACCGGCCAGCACAAGACGACCGCCGGATGCCTCGAAATGCTAGGGCACATGAAGGCGAGCGGTGTGGTGGCGCGGAATGTCGCCGACATCGGCACGGGCACCGGGTTGCTCGGGTTCGCCGCACTCGCGCTGTGGCCGCGCATCACCCTTACCCTCACCGATATCGACCCGGTCTGCACCGGCGTGGTCGAGGAGAACGCGCGGCTTAACGCCGTGCCCATGGGCGCAGGCGCAGGCGAAGCGGTGATGATTATCGCCGACGGGATGGACGATCCGCTGTTGCAGCTGCGCGGGCCCTATGACCTGTTGATCGCCAACATCCTCGCCGGGCCGCTGGTCAGCCTCGCGCCCGATTTCGCCAGGGCGGTGAGCCCCGGCGGCAGCCTGCTGCTGGCCGGATTGCTGGCGGGCGAGCAGGAAGCGGCGGTCAAGCGCGCGATGCATCTGGCTGGTTTCCGCATGGCGGCCCGGCTTCAGCGCGGCGACTGGGCGATCTTGTGGCTGCGGCGGCGCAGGCGGATCAGGTAAGCCCCGCCCGCCAGCGTTCCAGCCACAGCCGCTCGGCGCGCGGGGGATCGAGCGCCATTGCCTTGTCCAGCGCGGCGGCGGCGTCCCCGGGGCGGCCAGCCCGCGCCAGCAGATCGGCGCGCGCGACGTGCCACGGGCGGGCGAGCGCAAGCCGCTCGGCCGGAAGCGCGTCGAGCGCGGCCAGCCCGGCCCCTGCCCCGTCGGTCTGCGCCAGCGCCAATGCGCGGCTGAGCGCCACCATCGGCGAAGGGCGCAGCGCGAGCAGCGCATCGTAGAGCCGCAGCACCGCATTCCAGTCCACCACCCCGTCGAAGGCGCGGCGGGTGTGGGTCAGCTGGATCGCGGCCATCACCTGATAGGGGCCCGAGCGACCCGCCTGCGCCGCCCTTTCCATCAGGATGCGCGCTTGTCCGATCCGCACATGGTCCCACTTCGCAACGTCCTGCTGCGAGAGCGGCACCATCGCCCCCGCCCCGTCCAGCCGCGCGTCCTTGCGCGAGCGGGCGAGCAGCACCAGTGCGGCAAGGCCCATCGCCTCGGGCTCTTCGGGGAGCAGTTCGGCGACCAGCAGCGCCAGCCGCTCGACCTCCGCGCCCAGATCCTCTTCGAGCGCCGCCGACAACTCCCCGCCCGCATCGGCATAGGCGGCGGTGAAGGCCAGTTCCAGCGCGAGCAGCACCGCGTTCAGCCGTTCGGGCCAGTCGCGGCGCGGGGGGAGTTCGAATGCGATCCCCGCCTCGCGCACCTTGGCCTTGGCGCGGGTGATGCGCTGGAACATCGCTGGCTCGCTCACCACGAACAGCCGCGCGATGGCGCTCACCGGCAGGCCGCATATCACCTTGAGCGCCAGCGGTGCGCGCACCTCTGGCCCGAGCGCCGGGTGGCAGCAGATGAACAGCAGCCGCAGTCGCTCGTCGGGGATCGGCTCGGGAAGCGTCAGGATGTCGGCCATGTCGGAAACCTCCGCCTGCCGCGCGGCCCTGCGCGCGTCGCCCCTCGCCTTGCGGATCGCGTCCACTGCGCAGCGCTTGGCGGCGACGAACAGCCATGCGGCGACATCGCGCGGCGGATCGGCCAGCGCGAGGCAGCGCGCGGCCGCCTCGCTGAAGGCCTCCTCCGCCGCGTCGAGATCGCGCAGATGGGCGGCAAGCGCGGCCACCACGCGGGGCCGCGCCGCCATGATCGCGTCGGCGAGCCCGCTCAGCCCTCGGCCCCCATTGGCCACACCGGGCGCACTTCGATCCCGCCTTTGGGAACGGGGATGCGCCGCGCCCACGCCAGCGCGTCGTCAAGGCTGGCGACGTCGATGATGTAGAAGCCGCCCAGCTCCTCGTGCGTTTCGGCGAAGGGGCCGTCGTGCAGGCTTTCCTTGCCGCCATCCCAGCGGATCGTCGTGGCGGTCGCGGCAGGCTTCAGCCGCTCGCCCGAGAAGGGCACGCCCGCCGCCACCAGATCCTCGGCGAGCTTCATATGTCCGGCCAGCACCTGTTCCAGCAGCGCCGCGCCGCCCTCGCCGGCATAGGCGCTTTCGTCCTCGTTGATCATCAGCATGAATTGCATCGCAGGTCTCCGTCTTCGCCCCGCCGGAATGGCGAGGCTCCGACACGGAGACGCATCTGCCAAGACGGATTCGACAGCGGCCCGCGAAATTTATTCCGCAGGCTCCGCCCCGCCGCTCTCATCGAGCTTCTTGCCTGTGCGCGTCCAGGGATAGAGGAACTGCCCGCCATAGCCCTTGGGCACATCCTCGGGGATGCCGTAATCCTTCGGCCAGCGCCCCTCGGGCAGGTGAAAGGTGCCGAACATCTTGTCGATCCACGGGAAGTGGATCGCGAAATTCACGTCGAAGGCCTCGCGCTCCAGCCCGTGGTGCCAGTGGTGGAAGCGCGGGGTGGCGATCCAGTGGCCGAGCCGGTTGAAGTCTCCCCCGACATTGGCGTGCAGCAGCGACGACCAGACATAGATGAAACCGATATAGGCCTGCATCACCGAAGCCGAGAAACCGAGCGTGAACAGCGGCAGCGAGGTCACCGCGCGCAGCAGAATGACCTCGACGATATGCATCCGCGATCCCGCTAGCCAGTCCATGCTCCTGGCGCTGTGGTGCACCGCGTGGAAGCCCCACAGGAACGGCACCTGATGGAACAGCCGGTGATACCAATATTGCAGCATGTCCGAGGCGACGAGCACGATCAGGAACTGCACCACCCACGGCAGGCTCGCCACGCCCGCGCGGAACGCCTCCCAGCTGCTCGTATTGGCATTGATGATCTGCGAGGGCGCCAGTGTCAGGAAAGCCAGCACCTGCACGAACATCGTGCTGACAAGGAAGTAGAACAGATCTTCGCGCCATTCGTGCCGGAACAGGCGCTGTTCGCGCCGGTGCGGCACGAAGCGTTCGAGCGGCGCGAACATGAAGCCGGTCGCCAGCAGGTTGACGATGAAGAAATCGAGCCCGAAGAACATCCCCCAGCTGCGGGGATTGTCGGCCTCCACGGCCGCGCCGCCCAGCAACGCCGCGCCGAGGCCGATCGCCAGCGCTGTCATCCCCAGCACCTTCCTCGGGCGCAGCAGCAGGCTGAGCAATGCCAGCGCATAGCTCGCCAGCAGGATCAGGTGGATCGCGCTGCGGAAACCCGGCCAGTCGCGCAGGATCTGCAATTCCGGCGTCGTGAACCATGCCGGGAATTTCAGCGCGATCACCATCGCCAAGCCGCTCACCGCGAAGAGCAGCGCGAAGAAGCCCGCGAACCACCCCGATCCAAAGCGCCGCACGGCGACCGGCGATTCCAGATCGCGCATCAGTCTGTCGAAATAGCCTGCCATGGCGCCCCCCATGCCCCTGTTCTTGCAAACTTATAACACAGGCATGGTTACCGAACAGCTAGCGGCGCGCGGCTCGTCCCCAACGGCGAGGTGCGGCCTGACCGCGATGTTGCGTGGAACCCTGCGGCCCTTGCACGGCTTGGTTGAGGGAAGCCCATGAACCAATCCAGACAGGAGCATCCCATGTCCCGCACCCTTCTCATCACCGGCGCATCCTCCGGCATCGGCGCCGCCACCGCGCGCGCTGCCGTGGAAAAAGGCTGGAACGTCGCGCTGCTCGCGCGGTCCGAAGACAAGCTCGCCGATCTCGCCGGCGAACTTGGCGATGCCGCGCTGACGCTGCCCTGCGACGTCAACGACCGCACAGCGCTCGGCGAAGCGATCGACAAGGCCGTGAGCCATTTCGGCGGGCTCGACGCGGTCTTCGCCAATGCCGGCAAGGGCACCGACAAGCCGGGGATCGAAAAGGGCGATCCCGAGGACTGGCACGACATGATCCACCTCAACATCCTCGCCGTGCTTTATACCGCCCATGCCGCGATGCCGCACCTGCGCAAGACCAAGGGCCACTTCGTCGTCACCGGCTCCAAGGCCGGGCGCGATCACATGAAGGGATCGGTCTATTCGGCGACCAAGTGGTTCATCCACGGCTTGTCGGAAAACATTGCCGAGGAAATGCGCGAGTGGGGCGGCCGCGCGACGGTGATTGCGCCGGGGATGGTCAACACCGCCTTTTTCGACGAGCCCAAGCCCGACAAGCTCCAGCCCGAGGATGTCGCCGCCGCAGTCGTCTTCGCGCTGGAACAGCCGCGCACATCCGCGGTGCGCGAAATCTATCTGATGCCCAACGACTAGGAGCCCTTGAGCGTCTCTTCCAGCAGCGCGAGCGCGTTGCGGGTGAAGGCGGCCATGTTGGCGATCCGGTCATCGCTGGCGGTGTCGAGGGCGCGGGTGAACGCGCCCCCCGGCCCCGCCAGCGCGGCCACGCTGCGCCCGGCGAGCGCGCCGCTGGGGTGGGACGAACCGCCGACCGAGCCGCTCTCCGCCAGCCCCCATGCCGCGCCAAAATTGTCACGGATCGCACGGGCTTGCAGAAGCGCGTAATCCTCCGACGCGCCGCGCATTCCCGCATAGGCCTCGCGCGGCAGAGCGAACAGCACGTCGCGCGCGTGGAAGGAATAGACCACCCCGCCGCCCACGAAGAACTCCAACGCCCCCGGCACCGTCAGCAGGCTCGCCGCGATGAGACCGCCGGTCGCGCCGTCCGCCACTGCGACTTTCTCGCCCCGCTCGCGTAACAGGCCGGCAATTCGCTGCGCCTGCGGGTGCAGCTCCCGCAGAAGATCACTCACGGCGCGATCCGCGTGATTGTGGTGATCTCGCCATTCACCAGCGGCCCGGTCGGCATGGTGGCACTGGTGGACCGGGTGATGCGCGCGGTGACCGGCAGGCCGGTGACGGGATCGATATTGATGCCGATCCGGTCGGTGATGCTGAGCGAGTTGATTTCTTCTGCCAACGCGGCGGTCCCCTTCGTGGTGGCGCGCAATTTGATCCGCTCGATCAACGAGAGCATGACCATGCGCAGCGTTTCGTCATCGAACTTGGCATCCTGCACCAGATAGATCTGGCCATCGCGCATCCGGACCGTCACGATCTGCAATGTCGCCGGGATCGGGTCGGGCCACAGCGGCGTGTCGATCTCGGTCGTCCCCTCGAGCGTGCGGCCGGAAACGAATTCCAGCCCGCCATAGCCGAACACGACGGGCCAACCGCGGATCATCAGCGCCGGGGCTTCTTCGGCCGAAGCGTTGATGAAGGGATCGAGCACGCTGCGCACCACCGCCAGCGCGCCCTTGTCCACCGGCTCGCCCGCAAGTTTCGCCACCGCTTCGGGCATGGCGCGCAGGCTGTCCTGCAAGGCGGGCCAATCGCGCATCCGGACCATGTCGCCAGCCGAATCGAGTTCGACCACCATCGGCAGAAAATAGACCCGCAGCGCGGCCGGCAACTGCCCGAGCACCTGCGGATCGGTGAGATCGAAGCGCTGCCCCTCACTGCTCATCGCCAGCGCCTCGAGCGTCAGGGCGTAGCCGTTCTCGGTTGTCGCGAAGGTCAGGCGCTGGTCGAATTCGACCACGCTGTCCCCGCTCGCCCGCTTGCGCTCGAACCGCAGTCGATAGGTGAGCGGCGTGCCGAGCGGCGGTGCAAATGGGATGGTGATCCGCTCGGCGGTCGTCGAGAAGGTCGGCGGGACCGGCGGGGCCTCGGCGCGCGTTTCCTGCGCCATCGTCGGGGCACCGAGCCCGAGGCACAGGGCGGCGAGCAGCATGGCCTTTCGCTTCACGACGATCATCGCACTCTCCTGCCGCGCCGCGTCAACCGGCCTCGGCGACGATCGCCGCCCAGCCTGCCTCGTCGACCACCTCGATGCCGAGTTCGGCGGCCTTCTTGAGCTTCGATCCCGCCCCCGGCCCGGCAACCAGCAGGTCGGTTTTCGCAGAAACGCTGCCCGCCGCCTTGGCGCCCAGGCGTTCGGCCTGCGCCTTTGCCTCGTCGCGGCTCATGGTCTCGAGCTTGCCGGTGAAGACGACGGTCTTGCCCGCCACGCGGCTGGCGACGGTCTTGACCTCGAAGCGCGGCGGGGAGACTTCGGAGAGGATATCCTCCCACACCGCGACATTGTGCGGTTCGTGGAAGAAATCGCCGAGCGCCTCGACCACGCTGGGGCCAATGCCGTCGATGGCGGTGATCTCCGCAATGGCTTCCGCATCGCCCGCATGGGCGCGCTCGGCGAGGGTGCGCAGAGCGGGCAACTCGTGCAGGTGCTTCATCAGATCGCGCGCGGTGACCTCGCCGACATGGCGGATGCCAAGGCCGAACAGCAGCCGCGCCGCATCGGGCGCGCGCTTGGCCTCGATCGCGGCGAGCAGATTGTCGACCGACTTCTCCTGCCAGCCTTCCAGCGCCAGAATATCGCTGCGGCGCTTGCGCAGGCGGTAGATGTCGGCGGGGCTTTCGAGCCAGCCCAGCGCGAAGAACTGCGCGATGGTCTTCTCGCCCAGCCCCTCGATATCGAGCGCCTTGCGGCTGACGAAGTGTTCGAGCCGCTGGGTGCGCTGCGCCGGGCAGATCAGCCCGCCGGTGCAGCGCACATCGACCTCACCCTCTTCCGCGACCGCCTCGCTACCGCATTCGGGGCAGTGGTCGGGGAAGGCGAAAGCGGGGCGATCCTCATCGCGGGTCAGGTTCTCCACCACCTGCGGGATCACATCGCCCGCGCGCTGGATCACTACGCGGTCGCCAACGCGCAGGCCCAGCCGCGCGATCTCGTCGCGGTTGTGGAGCGTGACGTTGGTGACGGTGACACCGCCCACCAGCACCGGCGCCAGCCTGCCGACAGGGGTGAGCTTCCCGGTGCGGCCCACCTGGATGTCGATCGCCTCCACCACCGTCTCGGCGCGCTCGGCCGGGAACTTGTGCGCCAGCGCCCAGCGCGGGGCCTTGGCGACGAAGCCCAACCGCTCCTGCCAGTCGAGCCGGTCGAGCTTGTAGACCACGCCGTCGATATCATAGGGCAGATCGGGCCGCGCCGTGCCGATCGCGTCGAAGCGCGCGACCAAGGCCTCCGCCCCGCCCTCCACCCGCGCGAACAACGGCGACACGGGGAAGCCCCATGCCTTCAAGGTCTCGACCACCTCGGTCTGGGTCGCCCCCGGCACCGCCGAGGCTGCGCCCCAGCCATGCGCCCAGAACCGCAGCGGACGCTTCGCCGTGACGTTCGCATCCTTCTGCCTGAGGCTCCCGGCAGCGGCGTTGCGCGGATTGGCAAACAGCTTTCCACCCGCTTCATGCTGCGCAGCATTGAGTGCGGTAAAGGCCTGTTTTTCCATATAGACCTCCCCGCGCACTTCGAACACCTCGGGCACGCCTTCCGGGAGCTGCTGCGGGATGTCGGAGATGTGCGCGACATTGGCCGTCACGTCTTCGCCCACCTGCCCGTCACCGCGCGTCGCGGCGCGCACCAACTTGCCGTTCTCGTAACGCAGCGAGCAGGAGAGGCCATCGATCTTGTCTTCGGTGGTGACCGCCAGCGGCTCACCCTCGGGCAGGTTGAGGAACCGCCGCATCCGCGCCAGCCACTCGGCGACTTCCTCGGGGCTGAAGGCATTGTCGAGGCTCATCATGCGAACCTCGTGTGTGACCTTGCCGAGCGGTGAGGCCGCGATCGCATGGCCGACCTTCTGCGACGGCGAATCCGCGCGCACCAGATGCGGGAAAGCCGCCTCCAACTCGGCATTGCGGCGCACCAGCGCGTCATATTCCGCGTCGGAAATCTCGGGCGAATCCTCGGCATGGTAGAGCCGGTCGTGATGCGCGATGGCCTTGGCGAGCCGCATCAGCTCATTGGCAGCCTCAGCCTCGGAGAGCTCAACCGGCATAGCCCACCGGACGCGTTTCCGCACGCAGGCCGAAGCCCGCGATCAATGGCCGGGCGCGCGCGATGGCCGCTTGTACCGCTGCGGGCTTCAGGCTGTTCGCGTGGTCGGTGCGGGTGCGCCACACCTCGGTTATCCAGATGAGATCCGGGTCTTCGAGATCCTCTGCCACCAGATAGAGCAGGTTGCCTTCCATCGCCTGCGAGGCTTCCAGCAGGATCGCGATCAGTTCGGCGCGCTGTCCCGCATTGGCCTTGAGCTGACCGATCAGTCCGTAGATTTCTTCCATGTCATTCCCCATCCCCAGCCCGGGTGCAGAGCTGGCCAGCAAAGCCAGCGCCGCAGCGCCGATGAATTCGCGTCTTTCCATCATGGTCGGTTAATCGCCCTTCAGCACGGCCAGCATCGCCGCCTCGTTCGCGGTATAGACGGAATTGCCGGGCGTGATGATGGCGAAGTGGCTCGCGCTTGCATTCTCGCGCACGTTCACCCGGGCCCCACCCGCAGCAATCGCCGCCTGCGTCGCGGCAGACGGCGCTGGCAGCTTCGCCTGCACGAACAGCAGCTGCTCCAACTGCGGCGTTGCCGTGGAAGGCGAGATCGCCTTGTAGCGTTCGGGAAAGCGCTGGGGCTCGCCGCCCATGAAGGGGTCGACCGCCGAGAACTGGCACAGCGCGTCGAAAGCGGGCCGCTCGGCCCCGACATCGCCCGGCCCGTCGAGCACGATGGCGCCTGCCACCGGCACTGCCGCGCGCGCACCGACCGGGCCGTCCGCCCCGTCACCGCGCGCCAGCCACAGCGCCGGCAGGCCGCCCGCCGAATGGCCGACCAGCGTCACCCGCGCGCGGTCGATGGGGTAATTCTCCGCGACCTCGTCAATCAGCCTGGCCGAGGCCGCCCAATCCGCGAAGGATCCGGGCCACCCGCCGCCGTCCCCGACCTCGCGGTAATCGACGTTGAGCGTGGCGATGCCCTGTTGCTGCCAGCGTGTCGCGAGCGGGGCCATGTAGGCCTGCGAGGCGATGCCGGTCTTCCAGCACCCGCCGTGATAGATCACCGCGAGCGGAAACGGGCCGTTGCCTTGCGGCAGGCGCAATTCGGCAAAGCCGCGCGGATGATCGGCATAGCGCAGGATCGCGTCGGGCTGCGAGGCCGCGAGGTTGGCGTCGGTGCCATAGGTCGAATGGGTGGGCTGCACGGCGGCGGGAGCCTCCTCGGGCGCGGGGGTGGCGGGAGTGCAGGCGGCGAGAAGGAGAAGGGCTGGAAAAAACCGGGGCACGTCGAACCTCGTCATGCTGAACTTGTTTCAGCATCCATCGCGAGCCGGAGCGCGGACGGTGCTATGGGAGAAATGGACCCTGAAACAAGTTCAGGGTGACGGGTGTTTGCGGAAACTGAAGTCCAAATCACACCCCCTCCTGCAAGCGGTCCGCCTTCGCATCCCGTTCAATCTCGATCGGGATTCCGGTCGGCGTGGCCTTTTCGGATCGGTCCGGCTTAAGAATCCAGCCGGACACTATCACCACGATCAGTCCGGCGAGCGGCAGTCCGAAACCCCACAAAACAGCGCGCCCGGTTGCAGCGCCGATAATCTTAAAAAAGACCGCCATCAACGACCCGACGATGAACACCAGGCCGAGGCCTGCAAGGATGAAGATTGCCGCAATGCCATCGCCAATCCCGCCGACGAACATCACACCCCCTCCAGCAGCCGGTCCGCCTGCGCGCGCGCCTCGGGCGTTACCTCGGCGCCGGAGAGCATCCGTGCGATTTCCTCCTGCCGCCCGGCGCTATCCAATAGCACCACGCTCGTCCGCGTGACCGTGCCGCTGGAGGCCTTGGCGATGAAATAGTGCTGCACCCCGCGCGCGGCGACCTGCGGCGAGTGCGTCACCGCCAGCAATTGCCCCTCGCGCGAGGCGAGCCGCGCCAGCCGCTCGCCGATGGCCGAGGCGACCGCCCCGCCGACGCCGCGGTCGATCTCGTCGAAGATGATCGTCGCCGCCCCGCCCTGCTCGGCCAGCGCGACCTTCAGCGCGAGGATGAAGCGCGACAATTCCCCTCCGCTCGCGATCTTGTTCAGCGGCGCAAAGTCCGCGCCGGGGTTGGTCGAGATCAGGAACTCGACCGCATCCATCCCGGAAGCGTTCCAGCGATCTTCGGGAAGCGCGGTAACGCTGGTGCGGAACCTTGCAGCGTCGAGCTTGAGCGGAGCCAGCTCCGCCGCGACAGCTTCATCCAGCCGCCCTGCCCCCGCGACCCGCGCGGCGTGCGCGGCTTCGGCCAGTGCGACATAGGCGGCGCGCGCTTCCTTCGCGGCGGCTTCGAGCGCATCCAGTTGCGCCTCCCCGCCCTCGATCGCGTCCAATCGCGCGCGCATGGTGCGCATCAGTTCGGGCAGATCGTCGACCTCGCAGCGGTGCTTGCGGGCGGCGGCGCGCAGTTCGAACAGCCGGGTTTCGGCGCGCTCCAACTCGTGCGGATCGTGAACCAGTGCCTCGGCGGCGAGACGCAGCTTGTCCTCGGCCTCGCTCGCTTCGATCACCGCACGGTCCAATGCGGCGAGCGCCTCGGTCAGCAAAGCGTGCTGATCGGCGATCCGATCGAGCTTGCGCGCCGCGACCCGCAAGGACGCGAGCGGCGAATCCGAACCGTCCCACACATGGCGCAGCGCTTCCAACTCGCCGGAAAGCTTCTCGCCCTTCTGCATGTCGGCGCGGGTCAGCGCGAGGCGGTTTTCCTCGCCCGCGACCGGCTCCAGCTCGGTGAGTTCGGCCAGATGCGCGATCAGCAGATCCTGATCGGCCTTGGCCTGCTCCACCGCATCGCGCGCCTCGGACAATTGCGCCTCGGCCCGCGCCCAGTCGGCATAGGCGCGCTCCAGCCCGGCCACGTCCGTCCCTGCATAGCGATCCAGCAGCGCCCGGTGCCCGCGCGGATTCACCAACCCGCGATCGTCGTGCTGGCCGTGGAGTTCGACCAGCGCCGGCGCGAGTTCGCGCAGTAGCGCGACGCTGGCGGGGGCATCGTTGATGAAGGCCTTCGAGCCCCCGTCCGCGCGCACCTGCCGCCGGATCAGCAGCGGCTCGCCCGGTTCGATGGCGATATCGGCATCGTCGAGCGCGGCGGCGATGGCGGGCGGAAGTGCGGCGAATTCGAAACTGGCGGTGACGCTGGCCTTGTCCTCCCCAGCGCGCACCAGAGCGCTGTCCGCACGGTCGCCCAGCACCAGCCCCAGCGCATCGAGCAGGATCGACTTGCCCGCCCCCGTCTCCCCGGTCAGCACGCCCAGCCCGCGCGCGAAATCGAGATCGAGCGCTTCGATGAGGACGATATTGCGGATCGACAGGCGGGTCAGCATCGGCGGAACAGATAGCGCACAGACTGGCGCGCGTCACCTGAAGAACGCGCGCCAATCCCCGAGGGAAACCGCCTATTCCCCGGCGGCAGGAACAGGGGCGTTCTTCACGTGGGTGTCGAACCAGTCGATCATCTCGGCCAGCGTGTGCAGCACCGACTCGCGCCCGCGATAGCCGTGGTCCTCGTGCGGAAGCATCACCAGCCGCGCCGTGCCGCCGGTGCCCTTGACCGCCGCGAACATCCGTTCGGACTGTTCGGGGAAGGTGCCGGGGTTGCTGTCGTTCTGGCCGTGGATAAACAGGATCGGCTCGTTGATCTTGTCCGCCGCCATGAAGGGGCTGAGGCGGTAATAGGTCTCCGGCGTGTCCCAGAACACGCGCCGTTCGGACTGGAAGCCGAAAGGGGTGAGCGTGCGGTTATAGGCGCCCGAGCGCGCGATCCCGGCGCGGAAGATGTCGCTCTGAGCGAGCAGGTGCGCGGTCATGAAGGCGCCGTAGCTGTGCCCGCCCACGCCCACGCGCACCCCGTCGCCAAAGCCGCGTTCGACGGTGAAATCCACCGCCGCCTGCGCGCTCGCCACGACCTGTTCGATGAAGCTATCGTTGACCGTCTCCGGGTCCGCGCCGACCACCGGCATCGCCGCGCGGTCGAGCACGGCATAACCCTGCGTCAGGAAGAACAGCGGCGAATAGCCGCCGATGCGGGTGAACAGATACGGGGAATCGCGGTTCTGCCCGGCGGTCGCCGCGTCGTTGTATTCGAGCGGATAGGCCCAGATCACCACCGGCAGCTTGTCGCCTTCCTTGTAGCTGGCGGGCAGGTAGAGCGTGGCGGTGAGATCGACCCCGTCGGCGCGCTTGTAGGTCACCAGTTCGCGCTTGATCCCGGTGAGTTCGGGGTGCGGATCGGGAAAGTTGGTCAGGAAGCGGGCGGTGCCGCCATCGTGCAGACGGACATTGCCGGGGTTGGTCGGGCTCTCGTAGGAAGTGACGAAGGTGCTGCCATCCTCGGCCAGCACATCGACCACGGTTTCGAACTCCTCACCCGCATTGCGCCACAGCTCCTGCGTCTCCAGCGTGGCGAGGTCGAAGCGGCGCAGGAAGGGGCGATAGCCCTCGGGCGTTGCGCCGAGGCCGCTAAGCAGCAGCTTGCCGTCCACCATCCGCGCGACGCGGGTGCCGCGGTCGCTGGTGGTGAACAGCGGATTGCCCGGATCGGCATAGGCATCCTGCGCGTTTCGGATGCCGAGCTGGCGCGGGGCCCCGCCACCGGTGACATCGACCAGCGTCTGGCGGATCTCGCGCGTGTCGCGGTCGTAATCATAGGCGATAATGTCGTCGCTGCCCTCGATCCCGAAGGCGCCCGAGGCACGGTCTTCCATCCTGGCGAGCACCCGGCCCTCTCCCTTGAAGGGGGCTGCGAGAGCGAGCAGGTTGTCGCGGTTGTCGGTCTTCACCCGCGGATCGCCGCCGTCCTGCGCCTCGACCCAGAGCAGCAGCGCATCCTCGGTCGGGTGCCATTGGATATTGCGCCGCCCGGTGACGACGCCCTGAACGGGCAGCGCATCGGCAAGCGGCTGTTTCGCGATGGTCTCCACCAGCTTGCCGTCCATCGTGTAGACCGCACTGGTGGTGGGGAAACGTGACCACGGCACCTGATAGGAAAACGGCGGCTCGAGCCATTCCATCAGCAGATATTTGCCATCGGGCGACGGCGTGACCGAGGTGTAGATGCGCGGGGCTCCGATCGCGCGCTTGGCCGTTCCGTCGGCCGCCATGATGACCGGCTGCGATGTCGTCATCCAAGTGAACATCGCCTCGTCATGCGGGTTTTCGAGCAGGTCCTGATACGTCCGGTTCTGCGCCTGCTTGCCGCCGCTGGCGGTCTGGATCGCGGGCCCGCGCGGAGTGAGCGATTCGACCGGCATGGCCCCGCGCCCCTCGGGGATGGTGAGCACCAGCAGCGATCCGTCGGCGAGCCATTCGGGCGACTGGAAGATCGGGTTGAGCCCGCCCGTCACCACCTTGCGCGCAGCGGCGGTCGCGGTGTCGAGCACGTAGAGATCGACACCATCGGGGCGGGTGTTGGCGAACACCACCTTGGCACCATCCGGCGTCCAGGCAAAGCGGGACAGATCGGCATCGGCGGGCAGGCCGACCGCGCGGGTCTGGCCGCTGGCGATGTCCTGCAACGTCAGGCCGACGGCCGAGCGGGTGCGGTGGCGATCATTGGTCGACGCATCGAGCCGGAGCCCGGCGAGCTTTTCCATCGGCTTGGCAAGATCGGCGACCGGCGGCAGCGCCTCGCGCTCGATCAGCAGCAGCCGGTCTCCGCCGGGCGAGACCGAGACGCTCGGTGCCGGGGCGCGGGTGACGATGTCGGCCACGGCGGCGGGCGGCAGGCGGTAGCCATCCTCCTGCGCCACCGCGATCGCGGGAAGGCTGACACAAAGCCCGAAGGCGGCGGCAAGACGGACGGTTCTGGAAATGGCGGTTCTCCCCTGATCCCAAGACTTTGGCCAAGCCGGTAAGGCTGGTCAAGGCTCGCAGCCGAAGCAGGGAACAGGTGGGGAGCGCAGAGGCGCCAAAACGGCAGCATCGCAGCCGCAAGGCCGACCGGCCTCAACTAGCGCAGCGATAGGCCAACAGGAACACCCGCCCGCAGCGGGCTCGGCTTCGCCGCGCGTCTAGCGAGGACGTGCGCCCGGATGGGCGCACGGAAAATCAGGACGCCGTCACGCCCTCGGCATGGCGGTTCACCAGCTTGAAGGCCCGCTCGTACCATTCGTTGCCGGGATAGTTGGCCCCGAGCACCGCGGCATATTTCACCGCTTCCTGCGGCAGGCCCAGCGCGAGGCTGCTTTCGGTGAGGCGGTAGAGCGCTTCGGGGGTGTGGCTGGTGGTGTCGAACTTTTCCACCACATTGCGGAACCGCATGTCGGCGGCGAGCCACAGGCCCATGCGCTGGTAATGGCGGCCGATCTCCATCTCCTTGCCCGCAAGATGATCGGCGACCAGATCGAGCTTCAAACGCGCGTCGGCGGCATATTCGGTCTGCGGGAAGCGCCGGTTGACCTCGCGCAGCGCGGTCTGCGCCTGCTCGGTGATCTTCTGGTCGCGGTTCACGTCGCTGATCTGCTCGTAATAGCTCAAGGCGATCAGGTAATAGGCGTAAGGCGCATCCTTGTTGCCGGGGTGGATCGACAGGAAGCGCTGCGCGTTCTGGACCGCCTTGTTGTAATCGCGCGCGGTGTAATAGCTGAAGGCGCTCATCAGCTGCGCGCGGCGGGCCCAGGGCGAATAGGGGTGCTGGCGCTCCACCTCGTCGAACAGCGCCGCGGCCTGCAGCGTGTTGCCCCGGTCGAGCCGCCGCTGCGCCTCGGCATAGAGCGATTCGACATCGCGCGCGACATAGGCAATGTCCTTGCCCTCGGTCCCGCCGGCACAAGCGGACAGGGAGGCGAGCGTAAAGGCGGCGAGCGCGGCGCCAAGAACGGAGCGGGGCGCGATGCGGGTGGTGAGCTTCGATTGCATGGCGCGCGATATAGCGAGGGCGTGGGTGAATGGGAAGTGAAGGCGTGGAGGCCCCAAGCCCCCCTCCCCCACATTTTCCTACTGCGCGTTTTTGTGATCCACATCCCCCATGACCCGCCGCAAGGACCCCCGCTCCGCCCGCTCCCCCGTCCCCGCCGGAGAGCTGCCCCCCTTCACCCCCGTCCCGCGCCTGTGCAACCGGCACGACGGCTGGACGCCCGAACGCCAGCGCGACTTCATCGAGGCGCTGGCCGACACCGGCAGTGTCGAGGCCGCCTGCAAGGCCGTCGACATGAGCACCGTCGGCGCCTACCACCTGCGCCGCCAGCCCGGTGCCGAAAGCTTCCGCGCCGCGTGGGAGACCGCGCTCCAGCTCGGCGTGCAGCGGGTCGAGGACGTCACGATGGACCGCGCGCTCAACGGCGTCGAGGAACCGCTCTACTCCTACGGCAAGCTGATCGGCACCCGCCGCAAGTACAACGACCGGCTGCTGATGTTCATCCTGCGCAACCGCGCGCCCGAGCGCTTTGCCGCCGGCGGCGGGCCGCGCGGCCTCAATGCGGTCAGCCAGATGCAGCTCGACAAGCTCAAGAAGCAATGGCGCGCGGAGTGGGAGGCCGAGCGCGCCCGCGTCACCGCCGCCGATGTGCGCGCCAGCATCGACCGCAAGATCGAGGACATCCGCCGCCGCCACGAACGCGAACGCCCCGACCGCTACGCCGCCCTCAGCGGCGAAACCCGCGCCGCCTTCGCCCACTTCTGCGCCCTGCGCGACCGCGACCTCGCCGCAATGGACGCGGACGAGAACACGCGCCGCATGGTGGAGGTGCGGATCGACGTCGCGGAGACGCATTTCGACCCGCCGGAGGTGCCGCTGCTATCGGAGCCGAAGCGCGCGTCGGAGGACGAGACACCCCGGCACCCGCCCGAGGGCTACCAACGCTGGCCCACGCGCGAACCGGAACCGCCGAAGACGACGTGGACGCTGAAGGATGACTCGTTCGACCCTTAGGGTGAGGCCGCACTGATCCTCCCGTTACCGCGTGGCTGGCAGCCAATCGGGAAGCGGTCTTTTCGCCCGACGCATTGGTCGAAGTCCACCGACTACCGCTGAAAGATTACCGCCTGTTCTGACCGCCTTCATCCCCCTCCCGCTTGCGAGAGGGGTTAGGGGTGGGAGCGAGCGAAGCGAGCCTTGCAACAGGCCCACCCCCAGCCCCGGTAACTGCCCCGGCGAAAGCCGAGGGCAAGCGGGAGGGAAGTCATACGTACTGATGGTTCAGTTGCTCTCGGCGGTTTCGGTGCGGGAGTTAGGGGATCGAGTGGGGTCGCTTGGGGAGCAGGACGAGGCAGTGATGGGGGCGTTGGATTTTTTAATTACGGGCGTGTGAGGGAGCCTATGAACCGAATATTATGTTCTGCTGTTGTGAAATTCGCCTATCAATGGCGGAACGACACGTATCAAAAGATAAGCAACCTCGAGCGCAACTCTTGAGACATCGTTAAATCTGACTGCCATTATTTGTTCTGAGTTTGCAAAAAGCTGGGGACGTCCCGCCAATAGTTTTGTAACCTCGTTCGAAGAAGGCATTCGATGGGCGCCAAGTCCATTGCCTAGATCTTGAACAACTTGACGATTCGACACAGTTTTTCCATCGAAAATGAGCCCAACTTGGTCTAGCCAGTTATCGATATCTATCTGGGGAAAGTCATCACGAATATCGTCGCTGAGACACGAAAGCGGAACGAGAAAGATACCTTTCTTAAATCGAACAAGATTTTCAGCATTTATTTGAGGTCGAAATGGAAATTTGCAGGTCGTGCCGATGTGGGCTGCGCATAATTGAACAAGTCCCAGCTTCGTCTTTTCGTATAAGAGCGCGCGATTGCGCGCTAACAACCCGGGAACGTGATATTCAGCTCCTTGCTCGACCGCAGCAACCAAATCCTGAAGCTGCATAAGCTCCATTGCTAGCGCGTCAAAATCATACATCGGTCCAGGGTGATCGCGGTAGACGTTGGATTTGAGACCTCTGAGCCTCTCAATTCGCTTTTGACGACATGCCTCGTTGCCTATTTCCCAATAGTCTGCTGGGTAGTTTTCACTAGGCAGCGGATTAGCATCAATGCGCACTGCATCGGCGGACCCTGTTTGAAGGATACTTCTGCCTTGCAACAGAAACTCAGAAATGGCGTCATTTTCAACGACAATTTCTGCCAAGATTTTAATACCTTCGCGCGCTTCGATACCAATTGTTCGAAGTTTTCCTTTGTGCCAGCCTCTGAATTTCCCAAATTCGATCGGTTCTTCGGCTAAGAACCAAACTTCGAGCCGTTTATCTGGTAGTGCACTGACAAAAAGCCGTCCCTCTGGAATTTGCAACTCTTGGAAATCATGCTGCTGTTCGACCGGCCAAGGCCTAGGAATAACGATCTGGAAGATGAGTCGTTTCTTGAATTTTCTTTCAGCCATAATCGCCTCGGTCCGAAAACTGATTCTTGGTTTCCTAAGTCGCCCTGCTCTTTGTGTTTGCTTTTTAGTTGGACTATGCATGCAAGTCTGTCGCCCTTGCAAGCCACGCCCATCTCCCATTATCTTCGGAGCTCCCTTTTCCGATGATGGCTAGGATTTGCGGTCTTATCACTCTCACGCGTGCTGGAGAGGAGAGGAACGAGTTGTCGCCCTGAACCCGTTCGTCCTGAGCTTGTCGGAAGCGAAGCTGATCCGCAGGATCAACGACCGTTCTTCACTTCTACCGCTGTGGGTCGCCTAAGTAAGTGCGGCCCTTCGACAAGCTCAGGGCGAACGAAAGAGTGTTAGCCGCGGCAAAGCCGCGGCCATGACGTCGAACGGGTTGGCATGCGGCCACCCGCTGGCCGGAGTTACAGCCTCTCGCTTCTCAATCCCCCTCCCGCCTGCGGGAGGGGTTAGGGGTGGGAGCGAGCGGAGCGAGCCTTGCACAGGGCCAGCATAGACAGGCCCACCCCCGGCCCCTCCCGCAAGCGGGAGGGGAGAAGGTTACTCCTCACCCATGCGAAGCGCGGCGATGAAAGCTTCCTGAGGAATAGAGACGTTACCGTATTCTCTCATTCTGGCCTTCCCCTTCTTCTGCTTGTCCAGCAGCTTCTTCTTCCGGGAAATGTCGCCGCCATAGCATTTGGCGGTCACGTCCTTGCGCAGCGCGGCGATCGTTTCGCGCGCGATCACCTTGCCGCCGATGGCCGCCTGGATCGGGATCTTGAACAGGTGGCGGGGGATCAGGTCTTTCAGGCGCTCGCACATGCCGCGGCCGCGCTCTTCGGCGTTGGCGCGGTGGACGATCAGGGACAGGGCGTCGACCGGCTCGTTGTTGACGAGGATGTTCATCTTCACGAGGTCGCCCTCGCGCGTGCCGATCTGTTCGTAGTCGAAGCTGGCATAGCCGCGGCTGATCGACTTCAGCCGGTCGTAGAAGTCGAACACGACTTCGTTGAGGGGCAATTCATACGAAACCTGCGCGCGGCCGCCCACGTAAGTCAGCTCGGTCTGGATGCCGCGGCGGTCCTGACACAGTTTCAGAATCGCGCCCAAATATTCGTCGGGGGTGTAGATCACCGCCTTGATCCACGGCTCCTCGATCACGTCGATGCGGTTTTCGTCCGGCCAGTCGGCGGGGTTGTGGATGTCGATCACCTTGGCATCCTCATAGCGCGAATGGCCGAGGTGGATGCGGTAGACCACGCTTGGCGCGGTGGTGATGAGGTCGAGATCGTATTCGCGGCTGAGGCGTTCCTGGATGATCTCCAGATGCAGCAGGCCGAGGAAGCCGCAGCGGAAGCCGAAGCCCAGCGCGGCGGAGCTTTCCATCTCGTAGGAGAAGCTCGCGTCGTTGAGGCGCAGCTTGCCGATGGATTCGCGCAGCTTCTCGAAATCGGCGGCATCCACCGGGAAGAGGCCGCAGAACACCACGGGCTGCACTTCCTTGTAGCCCGGCAGCGCTTGCGCCGCGCCGCCCTTCACCGTGGTGATGGTGTCGCCGACGCGGGCCTGTTCGACTTCCTTGATCTGCGCGGTGATGAAGCCGATCTCGCCCGGGCCGAGTTCGGCAAGGTCGGTGCGCTTGGGGGTGAAGCAGCCGACGCGGTCGACGAGGTGCTGGGTGCCGCCCTGCATGAACTTGATGTTGAGGCCCTTGGTGAGCTTGCCGTCGATCACGCGCACGAGGATGACGACGCCGAGATACGGATCGTACCAGGAGTCGACGAGGCTGGCGGTGAGCGGGGCGTCGATCCGGCCCTTGGGCGGGGGGATGCGTTCGACCACGGCTTCGAGCACTTCCTCGATCCCGATGCCCGATTTGGCGGAGGCGAGGACGGCGTTGGAGGCATCGAGCCCGATGATGTCCTCGATCTCGGCCTTGACCTTCTCGGGCTCGGCGGCGGGCAGATCGATCTTGTTGATGACGGGGACGATCTCGTGATCGTGCTCGATCGACTGGTAGACGTTGGCGAGGGTCTGCGCCTCGACGCCCTGCGCCGCGTCGACGACGAGCAGCGCGCCCTCGCACGCGGCGAGGCTGCGGGAGACCTCATAGGCGAAGTCGACGTGGCCGGGGGTGTCCATCAGGTTGAGCTGATAGGTCTCGCCGTTCTTCGCGGTGTAGTTGAGGCGCACCGTCTGCGCCTTGATGGTGATCCCGCGCTCCTTCTCGATGTCCATGTTATCAAGGACTTGCTCGGACATCTCACGCGCGGTGAGGCCCCCGGTGAACTGGATCAGCCGGTCGGCGAGCGTCGACTTGCCATGGTCGATATGCGCGATGATGGAGAAATTGCGGATCTTGGAAAGGTCAGTCATCGCCGCGCGATGTAGCGCCCACCCGCCGCATTGTCATTCGCCAAAAACGCAACACCTAGGCGGGCTGTTTCGCATAGCCGAACTTGGGGATCGCGCCGCCTTTTTCGATGGCGAGAAACGCGCCGGGCGACAAAGCAGCGAGGGGGGCTCCGGCGGCGGCGAGTGCGTAGGGGGAGACGCGGCTGCGGGTGCATAGGCCGCCCGATCCGTCCTCGATCAGCGATTGCTCGAACTCCAGCCCCTGCACATCGCCGTTGGAGCGCGTCACGGTCGCCACCGCCAGCTGGCCGCCGCCGAGGTCGACGACGAATTGCGTGCCTTTGGGCACATCGGCCAAGCCCTCGATCAGCGCGCCGGTCTTGGAGAGGTTGCGCAGCGTGACCTCGTAGGCGTAGTCGTCATGGATCACCTGGATCTTGCGGAACACCGTCCGCCGGCGCGCGCGGCGGGTGCGATCGGCGGAGGGCTCGATCTTCCACGTCCCGCCCGCCAGCTCTTGCGCCAGCGTTTCGGCGGCGACCGGTTCGCTGAAGATCGGGCCTTCGAGAAAGCGCACGCCGCCGCTCGTCAGCGCGGTGAGCAGGCCTGCGCTCTCGATCCCGCCCGCCATGGTGTCCATCTGCAAGGCCCCCGCCAGCGCCACGATAGCGCGCACCAGTCCGAGCTCGCGGCTGTCCTGACGTTCGGCCTCGGCGACCAGCTTCTGGTCGATCTTGATCGCATCGAAGGGCGCGCGCCGCAGGTAGGCGAGTGAGGAATAACCGCTCCCGAATTCGTCGAGCGTCAGCCGCACCCCCAGTTTGAACAGAGCGGCGAGCGTGCGGTCGACGACGCTGGCATCGCCGAAGAACACCGCCTCGCTGATCTCCAGCTCGAGCCGCGCGGGCGCAAGCGCCGTCGCGGTGATCGCATCGGCGACGCAGGTCACGAAATCCTCGGCCAGAAACAGCGACACCGGGACATTGACCGCCACCCGCACGCTTTCGGGCCAGAGCGCGGCCTGCTCGCACGCCGCTGCAATCGCCCAGCGTCCGACATCGCCCAGCATGGCCGAGCCTTCGACGATCTGCGCAAATTCCTCTTCGTCGATGATCCCGCGCTGCACGTGGTTCCAGCACACGTGCGCTTCGAGCGAGGCGACCGCGCCGCTGGCGGCCTCGACGATCGGTTCGAACCGCAGGAACAACTGCTCTTCGCTGAGCGCCGTGCCCAGTTCCTGCTCCAGCCGGCGGCGAAATATCGTTTCGTTCTCAAGCTCGCCCGAGAAGAAGCGATATTGCCCGCGCCCGCCGTTCTTGGAGGCATAGAGCGCAAGATCGGCCGCGCGCACGATATCCTCGCGGCTCACCCCGTCATGCGGGGCGATGGCGATGCCGACCGATGCGCCGATCACGCAGCGCCCCTCTTCAAGGCTGTAGGGCTGGCGCAGCATGGTGATGATCTTCATCGCCAGCTCGCCCAGCACCCCACGATCGTCGCAATCGGGGATCATCACCTGAAATTCGTCGCCGCCCAAGCGCCCGATCTCGCAATCGCGATCAATCGCACGGGTCAGGCGCGCGGCAACCTGTTTCAGCAGCTCGTCCCCCGCCGCATGGCCGAGCGTGTCGTTGACATGCTTGAAGCGGTCGAGATCGAGCATCATCACCGCACAGCTGCGCTTCGCGGCCTTGAACGCGGTCAGCGTGGTTTCGATCTGGTGCGCCATGCGATGGCGGTTGCTGAGCCCGGTGAGCGAATCGTAGCGCGCCAAACGGGCAGTTTCTTCCTCGCGGTGATATTCCTCGCTGATGTCGGTGCCGGTGCCGCGAAACCCGGCAAAGCTGCCGTTCGCCGCCAGCACGGGCTGCCCTGACAGGCGCAGCACCGCGCCTTCGGGGCGGCGCGCGGCGCGCACGGCGATCCCGGCAAAACCCTTGTGCGCCCCCAGCATCAGCGCCAGCGACTTGCCGCGTTCCTCGCGGTCGGCGGCGGAGAAGATCGTGCTGAGCGACTGGCCGATCAGATCGTCGAGCGGCACGTTCAGCCGTGCCGCGATCGCACCCGACAGATAGGTGAGCCGGCCCTGCGCGTCGCTCGCCCAGAACCAGCCCAGCCCGGACTGTTCGAGCTCGTCGAGCATGGCGAGGCGCTCGCGATCCGACAGGGCCGTTGCCGCAGGCGCGCTTGCCGGCGCACCGCGAGCAGCGGCGGAATTGCGGGACGACAGGAGACCCTTGAGGGACATGCCGTAAATCATCCTCCTGAGTGCGACGCGCCCTTTTTCCGTCTGCGTGATCGGTCAGGGCCTCGTCTCCAAGGAGTAAAGTCCGATGGTTATTTTTGTCCTAAGATCGCGGCCCGGCCTTGCCGAAGGCCTCACCGCATCGCGCTGATGCCGGCCTCTGCGGGCGCGCCCTTCAGCACCGCGAAGGCACCGTCGGCACGGCGGCGCAGGGGCTGGTGGAATTCCACCCCGACCCGGTTGTCGCGCGCCCAGCGCACCTGTGCGGTAACCGAGGTGTCGGCCGAGAATTCGATCCGCATCGCGCTGCCCGGGGGGATGTTCCACAAGCCCTCGATCATCGCCCCGCCCTCGGAGATATTGCGCAGCGTGGCGGTGATGCGGTTGCCGCCATGCGCCACCACGACCTTGCGCAGCAGGTTCTGACGCGGCGCGCGGGCGCATTGCGGGCCATCGGCCTCGACCACCAGATCGCCCGAGACCAGCGCGGTCGCTTCGGCAGCGGTCATGGCCGGGAAGTAGATGAACCCCTGGATGTGGCTGCACCCGAGCAGGCGCACCAGTTCGAGCTCGTCGAGCGTCTCCACGCCTTCCGCGGTCGTATCCATGTGCAGCGCCTGCGCAAGCGAGGTGATCGAGGCGATGATCGCGCCGTTGCGGCTGCCTTCCTCGGTCGCGCCCTGAACGAAGCTGCGGTCGATCTTGATCTTGTCGAAGGGCGCTTTCTTGAGGTACCCGAGCGAGGAATAGCCCGTGCCGAAATCGTCGAGTGCAAGCCGCACACCGACGCGCTTCAGTGCCCGGAACATTGCGTCCGTGCCCGAACTGTCGCCCATGAACACGCTTTCGGTGATTTCCAGCTCGAGCCGCGAGGGCGCGACCCCGCTGTGGGCAAGCGCGTTGGAGACGATGACCGGCAGATCGGGATTGGCGAATTGCAGTGCCGAGACGTTGACCGCACAGCGAACCGACCGCGGCCAGCGCGCCAGGTCGGCGCAGGCCGTGCGCAGCGCCCATTGGCCGATGCGGTCGATCAGCCCCGCGTCCTCGGCGATCGGGATGAACTTCGCCGGGCTGATCGGCCCGCGCTTGGGGTGATTCCAGCGCATCAGGGCCTCGAACCCGACGATCTTCTCGTCCGATGCGTGAACCACCGGCTGATAGTGCAGCGCGAGCTGGCCCTTGGCGATGGCGTCGCGCAGATCCTGCTCCAGCTCGGCGCGCTCCTCGGCGGCGGCGTGCAGGTCTTCGGCGTAGAAGCGGTAGCACCCGCGCCCGGCATCCTTGGCGGCATAGAGCGCAAGGTCGACATTGCGGATCAGATCATCGCTCGATGCGCCGTGTTCGGGCGCGAGCGCGATCCCGACCGAGGCGCCGATCACCACGCTCTGCCCCTCGATCGAATAGGGTTGCGACAGGGAATTGATGATTTCCTGCGCCAGCTGGCCCAGCATCGCGCGATCCCGGTGGCCGGGGATGATCACCTTGAACTCGTCGCCGCCCAACCGTCCGCAGCGCCCCCCGGTGCCGATCGTGCGTTCGAGCCGCTGGGCGACCTGCCGCAGCAGCGCATCGCCCGCCGGGTGACCGAGCGTGTCGTTGACCTGCTTGAAGCGGTCGAGATCGAGCATCAGCACCGCACATTCGCGCTCGCGCCCGCTGGGGGCGGCGAGGATCTGCTCCAGCGCCTGGCTCATCTGCACGCGGTTGGCGAGACCGGTGAGGGAATCGTAGTGCGCAAGGCGCGAGACCTGCTGTTCGGAGCGGCGCTTTTCGGTGAGGTCGGTGCCGTGACCGCGAAAGCCGCAGAAGTTCTTGTAACTGTCGTAGACGGGCCGCCCGGTCAGCGCCCACCACCGTTCGTCCGCGCTGGTGGCGGCGCGCACTTCGACATCGTGGAAGGCCGAGCGTGCGGAAAGGTGGAAGCTCAGCGTGCGCTCGGCATCGGCGGCACCGTCGCTGGGATCGACGATGTCGCCGAACGGGCTGCCGATCACCGCCTCGCTGGTCTTGCCCAGCACCAGTGCCGCCTTGGGCGAGATATAGGTGATCAGCCCGCGCCGGTCGGTCTCCCAAAACCAGCCCTGCCCGGTCTCCTCGAAACTGCGCAGGATGTCCTCGGCGCGTGCGGCGACTCTTTCGCGCGCTTCGCGGGCAAGGCGGCGGCTTTCGGCAGCTTTCCATTCGAGCCGCGCGATCAGCGACAGGGTGAGCGCCGCCGCGATCACCGCCGCATAGGTGAGCAGGCCGGGAACCAGCACCGCAAAACCCGTCCAGCTGGCAATGTTGGCGCTGAACAGCGAGATGATCCGTGTGCCGAACAGCGCGGCGGCTGCGGCGTTGATGCAGATCAGCGTGGCGATCGCCCATTGCCAGGGCAGGCCCTCGCCCACCCACAGCGCAAGCGCAAGGCCCGCGCAGGCCATCGGCAGAACGATGCCCACCAGCACGACCCCATAGCGAACCGGCCCCGCGCCCTCGGCGCGGCGTTCGATCGCGGCCAGCAGCGCACCGGCAGCAAACGGCGCGGCCGATGCCAGCGCCGCAGCCCAGATGAGAGGGGACGGTAGCCCCTGCGACACCACCACCGCGATGGCATAGGCAAACAGCAGGAACAGGGACATGCCGCCGACCTTGCGGGGCATGAAGAAAGACTGCTCGATGGCAGGCTCGTCGATCCCGGCGTTCAGCGCGCCGGGAAGCAGCTCCTGCGCGCGTTCGATCCCCCGCCGTTCGGCGCGCGCGCGCTGCTCGCGCGGGCCCGCGTTCGCCTCGGCCTTGGCCTTGGCGAGCGACCGCAGCTCGCGCCCGCTCCCGATGGGGGGCGGTTCGGGCAACGCAAATTTCCGGATCGGTTCGCCTGACATTGCCGCTGCCATGCCCGAGGATCGCTGAGAAAAGCGTTAATTGCGGTGCGTAATTCTTTCAGTTTCGCCCCCCAGCGAGCGGATCGGCGACGCGCGGCGGGCTTGCAACTTGGCGGCGGGCGCTGCATTCTGGCCTCTACCGGCCACGTTAACCGATTGCCGTTCAAGGCAACCAGCAAGATGGCCGCGCAAAGGGGATTCCATGGCACGCAGCGAAGTGAAGCTTGAGAACGAAGCCGCCCAGTCGACCAACGCTCTGGGCCCGCTGATCGGGGTGGCGCGAGAGGACTTCGTCAGTGCGGTCGCTCTGCTGCTGCGTGAGACCGCGTCGGACCCTGCGCGCCTGATGCGCCACTCCACCGCGATGGCGCAGGACATGGTCAAGATCATGACCGGCAAGAGCGAACTCGCGCCCGATCCCAAGGACAAGCGGTTCATGGACCCGGCGTGGCAATACGACCCCTTCTTCCGCGCCGGCGCCCAATATTACCTCGCCGTGCAGAAGGGCATGAAGAACTGGCTGGAAGAGCTCGAGCTCGACGAGCTGGAGCGCAACCGCGCGAATTTCATCGCGAATATCATCCTCGATGGCCTCGCCCCCACCAATTCGCTGGTCGGTAATCCCACCGCGCAGAAGCAGATCATCAATTCCGGCGGCCTCAGCCTGATCAAGGGCCTCCAGAACGCCTATAACGACCTCGTCCACAACAAGGGCATGGTCAGCCAGGTCGACAAGCGCCCCTTCAAGCTGGGCGAGAATATCGCCACCTCCAAGGGCGCGGTGGTCTATCGCGACGAGATCATGGAGGTGCTGCAATATGCGCCCACCACCGACGAGGTCTACGAGATCCCCCAGCTGACGATCCCGCCGCAGATCAACAAGATGTACATAAACGACCTGTCGCCGGACAAATCGGTGATCAAGTGGCAGGTCGACAACGGCGTGCAGACCTTCGTCATCTCGTGGCGCAATCCGTCGAAGGATCAAGGCCACTGGGGCATGGCCGATTACATCGCCGCCTGCGAGCGCGCGCTGGAAGTCGTCTCCTCGATCACGGGGTCGAAAAAGGTTAATGTCTCAGCCGGATGCTCGGGCGGGCAGACCGCCTCGGTGCTGGCCTCGAAACTGGCGGCAACGAACAATCCGATCCTCGGCACGCTGACGCTGATGGTCTGCGTGCTGCACCCCAAGCCGACCGATATCGAAGCCGGGTCGCTGGTGAGCGAGAACGGGATGCAGCTCGCCCGCCAGCGCGCGATGAAGCAGGGCGTGATCAAGGCCGACGATCTGGCGCGCGGCTTCGCCTGGTTGCGGCCCAACGACCTGATCTGGAACTACGTCATCAACAACTACCTGCTGGGGCAAGACCCGCCGGCCTTCGACGTGCTGTTCTGGAATGCCGACGCAACCAACCTCTCCTCCAGCCTGATGGGCGATTTCCTGACCCTGTTCGAAACGCTCGCCTTCACCAGGAAGGGCGAGGTCGAGATGGCGGGGCACAAGGTCGACCTGTCGAAGGTAACCGCCGATCTCTTCATCCTCGGCGGGGTGACCGATCACATCACGCCGTGGAAGGCGACCTATCGTTCGACCCAGCTGTTCGGATCGAAGGACGTCACCTACGTCCTTTCGCAGAGCGGCCACATGCAGGCGATCCTCAACCCGCCGGGCAACCCCAAGGCGAAGTATTTCGTCCAGAAGAAGGCCGGCAAGCTCCCCGCCACCGCCGACGAGTGGTTGCAGGGCACCGAAGAGGTCAAGGGCAGTTGGTGGCCGCTGTGGATGGAGTGGGTGCAGAAGCGCTCGGGCAAGAAGAAGCCCGCGCCCGAGGCTCTGGGCAACGAGACCTACGCGGCAGGCGATGCCGCACCGGGACTCTACGTCGTCGAAGAAGTCTGATACAGCGCACCTCGCGCCAAGGGCATTCCCTTAGCGGAACGATGGCGCAAAGTTTGTGGGCGCGCGCGCTAAGGGATCGGCGTGCGCGCCCAACCCGCCCTCCTTGCGGGGGCGCAGAAAGGACGTGAATTCGTGAGCAATCCCATGGCCGACGCGGTCGTCTCAATGGAGCAAGTGGGCGGCCGGACGCTACGGACTGCTGCCTGGCGGCTCGATATGCCCTCCGACCATCTGCCGGTTCTGTTCTTCAACGGCATCGGTGCGAATATCGAGGCGGTGGCCCCGCTGGCGGCGGCCATGCCCGAACGCGGCTTCATCATGTTCGACATGCCGGGCACGGGCGAATCGCCCGATCCGCTGGTGCCATACAACCCCTTCACCATGAGCTGGACGGCCGCGCAGCTGCTCGACAAGTTCGGGCTCGATGAAGTGGACGTGATGGGCGTGTCGTGGGGCGGCGCGATGGCGCAGCACTTTGCGCTCCAGCACCCCAAGCGCACCCGGCGGCTGACGCTGATCGCCACCACGCCGGGAATGCTGATGGTGCCGGGCAACCCCGCCGCCTTCACCAAGATGGCCGATCCGCGCCGCTATGTGGACCCCGAGTTCATGGCGAAGCACTTCAAGACGCTGTACGGCGGCATGGTCGAAACTGCAGGCAAGGATCACAAGTCCAGCCATATCAGCCGCTTGAAGCCCCCCTCCCCGCGCGGTTACATGTATCAGCTGATGTGCATGCTGGGCTGGACCAGCCTGCCCGCCCTGCCCTTCATGAGCAAGGAAACGCTGATCATGATGGGCGAGGACGACCAGATTGTCCCGCTGGTCAACGGCAAGATTCTCAAGGCGATGATCCCCAATTCGCGGCTGCTGACCTTCGAAGGTGGCGGGCACCTGTTCCTGCTGACCCACGCGGACGAAAGCGTCGCCGCGATCCGCGAATTCCTGGACGCGCCGCACACGGAAAAGGAATCGCGGCGCGCTGCGGCCTGACAGGGGTGACTAGATAAAGGTTAGTTTGCGGAACAAGCCGGATGGGGCAGGCTTGGTTGCGTCATGACCCTGCTCGCCCCCATGACCCCCAACCCCGTCGCTTTCAGCCGTGAAAGGCTGGAGCAAAGCCTGCTCGATCATATTGCCGATAAATCATTCCCCTGCGTCGGCGCAAAGTCGGCGATGAATTCCGGCTTGCTCGAGATCGTCACAGCCTGGTCGATCACCAGCGCATGGGACGATGTGGCGATCCATCACGCACTGCTCGACTGGAGCAGCCGGTACGCGCGCAACAGCGAAGGGTTGCGCAGTCTGGCGGTGGTGTTCTCGGAACCCGGCGACCTCGACGAAGCGGCTTTCGAAGCGGCGATGTGGGCGCGCATCCAGTCGCTTTCGGACAAGGACGAGTGGCGCGGGCAACCGTGCGAGCCCGGCGTCAGCAGCGATCCCGACGATCCGCATTTCTCGCTGAGTTTCGGCGGCAAGGCCTATTTCGTTGTTGGGATGCACCCCCGCGCATCCCGCGCCGCCCGTCGCACGCCCTACCCCGTGATGGTCTTCAACCTCCACGACCAGTTCGAGCGGCTGCGCGCCGAACAGCGTTACGAGAAGCTGCGGTCTGCAATTCTCGCGCGCGACGAACAACTCGACGGGTCGATCAACCCCATGCTGGCCCGCCACGGCGAAGCGAGCGAGGCCCGCCAGTACAGCGGGCGCGCCGTCAACGACGACTGGCAATGCCCCTTCAAGGATCCCCGTTCATCATGACCGACCGCATTCCGCCCCGATCGGGCACCGCTTTCGTCCTGCGTGAAGGCCAAAGCCTGACCGTCATCGACCCAGAGGGCACTCAGGTCAGCGACATGGTCGCCTTCGCCCTGGATGATCACGGCGAGGTCATCTCCAACGGGCGCACCTTCGATTACGAAGAGACGATCCTGCTGACGACCGGCGCACATCTGTGGTCGAACCGATCGCGCAAGATGCTCAGAATCGAGCATGACGATGTCGGTCGGCACGACTTTCTGCTCACGCCCTGTTCGCGCGACACCTTCACGCATTTCTATCCCGACAAGCCGGTGCATCGCGGCTGTTTCGGCAATCTGGCGGAGGCGCTTGCACCCCATGGCATCGGCGCCGACCAGATTCCGACCGCGTTCAACATCTTCATGAATGTGCCGGTGTCCGAAACCGGCAAGATCGAGGTGCTGCCGCCCCTCAGCCGCGCAGGCGATAGCATCCGCTTGCGTGCGCAGATGGATCTGTTGATCGGGCTGACCGCCTGCTCTGCCTATGCGTCGAACGGCGGCAGCTTCAAACCGATCGACTATATCATCGGCGATTGACCTCGCTCCGACAGGAGCGAGGCAACCACGATCAGCGCGGGAGTTCGGAAACGCCCATCAGCGCCTCGTCTACCGCGCGCGCGGCCTGACGGCCCTCGCGGATTGCCCAGACGACAAGGCTCTGCCCGCGCCGCATGTCCCCGCAGGCGAAGACGTTCGGTGCGCTGGTGGCATAGCGTTCCGTGTCCGCCGCGACATTGCCGCGCGGATCGAGCGTCACGCCCGCCTGTTCGAGCAGCCCGGCCTTTCGCGGCCCGACAAAGCCCATTGCCAGCAGGATGAGGTCGGCGGGGATGGTGAATTCGCTCCCCGCGATTTCCTGCATCTGCCGATCAACCCATTCGACGCGCACGCATTCGAGTCCGGTGACCTTGTCGCCATCGCCGATCACGCGCTTGGCCAGCACCGCCCAATCACGCTCGACGCCTTCCTGATGGCTCGACGAGGTTCGCAGCTTCATCGGCCAGTCGGGCCAGGTTAGCGCCTTGTCTTCCTTTTCGGGCGGCTTGGGCATGATCTCAAGCTGGGTGACGCTCTTGGCGCCCTGCCGGTTCGAGGTGCCTACGCAGTCGCTGCCGGTATCGCCGCCGCCGAGCACCACCACGTGCTTGCCGGTCGCCGTCAGGCTGCCGCGCGGGGCGGCGCGCAGCTCGTCATCGCCTGCGACGCGCTTGTTCTGCTGGGTCAGGAACTCCATCGCGAGCCGCACTCCGGGCATCTCCGCACCGGGGATCGAAAGCTGGCGCGCATCTTCCGCTCCGCCTGCCAGCACCACCGCGTCGAAGTTTTCCTGCAAGGATTTGAACGAGATATCGACGCCGACCTCCTTGGAGGTTTTGAAGGTCACCCCTTCGGCTTCCATCTGCTGCGCGCGGCGGTTGATGAGGTGCTTTTCCATCTTGAAGTCGGGAATGCCGTAACGCAGCAAGCCGCCGACCCGGTCGTTCTTTTCGAACACCGTCACCGAATGTCCGGCGCGTGCGAGCTGCTGCGCACAGGCGAGCCCCGCCGGGCCCGAGCCGACCACTGCCACCGACTTCCCGGTCTTCTTCGTGGGGATCTGCGGCTTGACCCAGCCTTCCTTCCACCCGCGGTCGATGATCGCGCATTCGATCGACTTGATCGTCACCGGCTGGTCGATGATGTTGAGCGTGCAAGCCGCCTCGCAGGGTGCGGGGCAGATGCGGCCGGTGAACTCGGGGAAGTTGTTGGTGGAATGGAGCATGTCGAGCGCACGCTTCCAGTCCGCCTCGTAGACAAGGTGGTTCCAGTCCGGGATCAGGTTGTTCACCGGACAGCCGTTGTGGCAATAGGGGATGCCGCAATTCATGCAGCGCGAGGCCTGCCCGGTCAGCGTCGCATCGTCCGGCTGGACGACGAATTCGCGGTAGTTCTTCAGCCGTTCCTTGGGATCGAGATAATCCCGCTCGCGGCGGTCCAGCTCGAGAAATCCGGTTTCCTTGCCCACAGTTCGTTACCTTCTCATGTTCCGTAGGCCCACCCCGCTGTGACTAGGCGGCAAAGCCGCCAAGTCTCGCTCCCCTCCCGCTTGCGGGAGGGGTCGGGGGTGGGAACAACTTATTCCGCCGCGACGCTTTCGGCTTCGAGCCGTTCCGCTTCGAGCTTCTTCAGCGCCGCCGCATAATCGCGCGGCATCACCTTGACGAACTTGCCCAGCGCCGCGTCCCAGTTCTCCAGCAACTCGCCCGCCAGCCTGGAGCCGGTGTGAAGCTGGTGCCGCTCGACCAGAATGCGCAGCCGCTCGGCATCGTGACGCAGCATGTCGCCCATCCCGAAATCGTTGACCGAGCGCGGGCGTTGCGAAGGACGGCCTGTGCCCTCATCCGCGTCCGGCGTGGCCGAAATCGGCAAGAGATCGACCTGTGCGTGGTTGACGAGGTCCGTGAATTGCCCCTCGGCATCATAGACATAAGCGACCCCGCCGCTCATGCCCGCAGCGAAGTTGCGCCCGGTCTTGCCGAGCACCACTACGACGCCGCCGGTCATGTATTCGCAGCCGTGATCGCCGGTGCCCTCGACCACCGCAATCGCGCCGGAGTTCCTGACCGCAAAGCGCTCGCCCGCGACGCCGTTGAAATAGGCCTCGCCCGCGATCGCGCCGTACATCACGGTGTTGCCGACAATGATGTTCTCGTCGGAAGCGCGCGGGGCTTGCGGCGGCTGGCGCACGATAATGCGACCACCGGAAAGACCCTTGCCGACATAGTCATTGGCGTCGCCGACCAGATCGAGCGTCACCCCGTGCGCCAGCCACGCGCCGAAGCTCTGCCCGGCCACGCCAGTGAGGTTGATGCGGATCGTGTCGGTCGGCAGGCCCTCGTGCCCATGCGCCTTGGCAATTGCGCCCGAGAGCATCGCGCCAACCGTGCGGTTGACGTTGCGCACCTCGTATTCGAGCTGCACCGGCTGTTTCGTCTCGATCGCGGCGCGGCAGTCGGCGATCAGACGGTTGTCGAGCGCGCCGCCCAACCCGTGATCCTGCTCGCCGATCTGGCGCAGCGATGCGCCCTCGCGCAGCGGCACCTGATGAAGGATGCGCGACAGGTCGATACCGCGCGCCTTCCAGTGACGCTCCATCCGGCGGGTGTCGAGGCGATCCACGCGGCCGACCATTTCGGCCACGGTGCGGAAACCCATCTCGGCCATGATCTGCCGCAGTTCCTCGGCGACGAAGAACATGTAGTTGACCACGTGCTCGGGCTGGCCGGTGAAGCGCGCGCGCAGCACCGGGTCTTGCGTTGCGACGCCGACGGGGCAGGTGTTGAGGTGGCACTTGCGCATCATGATACACCCGGCGGCGATCAGCGGGGCGGTGGCAAAACCGAACTCGTCCGCACCGAGCAGCGCGCCGATGGCGACATCGCGGCCCGTCCGCAGCCCCCCGTCGACCTGCACCGCGATCCGTTCACGCAGATCGTTGAGCAGCAGCGTCTGCTGGGTTTCGGCCAAGCCGATCTCCCACGGCGAGCCTGCGTGAGTCAGCGATGTCAGCGGCGAAGCGCCCGTGCCGCCGTCATAGCCGGCGATGGTGACATGGTCCGCGCGCGCCTTGGAGACGCCCGCCGCCACCGTGCCGACACCCACTTCGGACACCAGCTTGACCGAAATCCGCGCGACCGGATTCACGTTCTTGAGATCGTGGATCAGCTGCGCAAGGTCTTCGATCGAATAGATGTCGTGGTGCGGCGGCGGGCTGATGAGGCCCACGCCCGGGGTCGAGTGCCGCACCGCGCCGATGCGCTTGTCGACCTTGTGCCCCGGAAGCTGCCCGCCCTCGCCGGGCTTCGCACCCTGCGCCATCTTGATCTGGATGTCGTCCGAGTTGACGAGGTATTCGGTGGTGACGCCGAACCGCCCGGACGCGACCTGCTTGATCCGGCTGCGCATCGAATCGCCGTTCGCCAGCGGCTTGAAGCGGAACGGCTCTTCCCCGCCCTCGCCCGTGTTCGAGCGCCCGCCGATGCGGTTCATCGCGATCGCCATGGTCGAGTGCGCTTCATGGCTGATCGAGCCGAGGCTCATCGCACCGGTCGAGAAGCGCTTGACGATTTCGCTCGCCGGTTCGACCTCGTCCAGCGGAATTGGCTGGTCGGCCTTCTTGAATTCGAGGAGGCCGCGGATCGTCAGCAGCCGTTCCGACTGCTCGTTGATCGACTTGGCGAATTCCTCGTAGTTCTTGGGGTCATTGCCGCGCACCGCGTGCTGCAATTGCGCGACGTTCTGCGGTGTCCAGGCATGTTCCTCGCCGCGCAGGCGGTACTGGTAGATGCCGCCGACATCGAGCATCCCGTCATAGAGCGGGTTGTCGCCGTACGCCTGCCCGTGGCGGCGCAGCGCTTCCTCGGCGACTTCGGCAAGGCCGATGCCTTCGATGGTGGTGGCGGTGCCGGTGAAGTACTTCTCGACGAAGGCGCTCGACAGGCC
The DNA here is from genome assembly GCF_006542605.1 of Porphyrobacter sp. YT40. Taxonomy (GTDB): domain Bacteria; phylum Pseudomonadota; class Alphaproteobacteria; order Sphingomonadales; family Sphingomonadaceae; genus Erythrobacter. Next base: position 2,199,835 of record NZ_CP041222.1, on the reverse strand, counting down.
AACGGCGTCGAAAATCTGCGCGCCACAGTACGACTGGTAGGTCGAAATGCCCATCTTGGACATGACCTTGCGGATACCCTTGCCGATCGCCTTGATGAAGTTCTGCTGCACCTTGGTCGCGGGCAGATCGGGGTGCCGCTTGGCCCGCAGGGCCTCCAGGGTCTCCAGAGCGAGATAGGGGTTGATCGCCTCCGCGCCGTAGCCTGCCAGCACGCAGAAGTGGTGCACCTCGCGCGCTTCGCCGGTTTCGACCACAAGGCCGGTCTGCATCCTGAGGCCCTGGCGCACCAGATGATGATGCACCGCCGCCGTCGCCAGCAATGCGGGCATCGGCACGCGCGCGTCGTTGTGCCCGCGGTCGCTGAGGACGAGGATGTTGTGATCCTGCAGCACCGCCTCGGTCGCCGCCCAGCACATCTCTGTCAGAGCCATTTCAAGGCCCTCGGCCCCGCTGCTCGCATCCCATGTGATGTCGATAGTGGCGCAGCGGAACGCGCCGTCGAGCGCTTCTTCAACCGAGCGGATCTTGGCGAGATCCTCGTTGGTAAGGATCGGCTGATCGACCTCAAGCCGCTTGTGCGTCCCCGCATCGCGGCCCAGCAAATTGGGGCGCGGGCCGATCATGGAAGTCAGGCTCATCACCAGTTCCTCGCGGATCGGGTCGATCGGCGGATTGGTGACCTGCGCGAAGTTCTGCTTGAAATAATCGTAAAGCAGCCGCGCACGGTTGCTCAGCACCGCAATCGGCGTGTCGGTGCCCATCGAGCCGATCGGATCGTCGCCCTCCACCGCCATCGGTTCGAGGAAACGGGCGATATCCTCCTGCGTGTAGCCGAACGCCTGCTGGCGCTGGAGCAGCGTTCCCTCTTCCGCGGGGATCGCCGCCAGTTCGGGGACGATATCGGTGATGTCACCCAGCTTGTACTGCGCCTGATGCAGCCATTCGGCATAGGGCTCGGCAGTGGCAAGATCGGCCTTGAGCTCGTCATCCTCGATGATCCGGCCCTGTTCGAGATCGATCAGCAGCATCTTGCCGGGCTGGAGCCGCCACTTGCGCACAATGTCTTCCTCGGCGAACGGCAGGACGCCGCTTTCCGAAGCGAGGCAGACGATGTCGTCCTTCGTCACGCAGAAGCGCGCCGGACGCAGACCATTGCGGTCGAGCGTCGCGCCGATCTGGCGGCCATCGGTAAAGCACACCGAGGCCGGGCCATCCCATGGCTCCATCAGCGCGGCGTGATATTCGTAGAACGCCCGCCGTTCGGGACTCATCAACGCATTGCCGGCCCAGGCTTCCGGGATCAGCATCATCATCGCGTGCGCGAGGCTGTATCCGCCCGCGATCAGCAGTTCGAGCGCATTGTCGAGGCAGGCCGTGTCCGATTGCCCGTGCGGGATGATCGGCCACATCTTGTCGAGATCGGGGCCGAGCAGCTCGCTTTCCATCGTGCGGCGGCGCGCGTTCATCCAGTTGACGTTGCCGCGCACCGTATTGATCTCGCCGTTGTGGGCGATGAAGCGGAACGGGTGCGCGAGCCGCCAGCTGGGGAAGGTGTTGGTCGAGAACCGCTGGTGGACGAGACCGAGCGCCGAGACGCAATCGGGATCGCGCAGGTCGTCGTAGAAGCTGCCCACCTGCGTTGCCAGCAGCAGGCCCTTGTAGACGATGGTGCGGGTCGAGAAGCTGGGCAGATAGGTCTCGGTCACGCCCGGCAGGGAATGCTTTTCGGCCAGCTGCGCGAGCGGGTTCTGCACCTGCTTGCGGATGGTGAGCAACTTCCGCTCGAAAGCGTCTTGATCGGCGCAGCCCGCCCCGCGCGCGATCACCGCCATCTCGATCACCGGCATCGAGGCGATCACCGCCGCGCCGAGGCCCTCCATCGTGGTCGGCACGGCGCGCCAACCGATGAAGCGCTGGCGTTCCTTGGCGGTGTAGGCCTCCATCCGCGCCTTGACGAAGTCGCGCGCCGCCGCGTCCTGCGGCAGGAAGCACATGGCAATGCCATAGTCGCCCGGCTGCGGGAGATCGTGGCCCTCGGCCATGGCCCAGCGGCGGATCAGCGGATCGGGAATCTGAATCAGAATCCCCGCGCCATCGCCCAGCAAGGGATCAGCGCCCACCGCGCCGCGATGGTCGAGCTTTTCGAGAATCTCCAGCGCCTGCGCGATGATCGCATGGCTTTTCTCTCCCTTGATATGCGCAACCATGCCGACGCCGCAGGCGTCATGTTCGTTGGCGGGGTCATAGAGACCCTGGGAGGAGGGATATCCCATGGCAAAAGTCCGATCTGTCAGATGCCGACAGGCGCGAACCCGTGATCGCATGATCGCTCATGCGCAGGAACACGCCTCTTGGCAGGTCACGCGGAGCGGCTGTGCCATGTAAAGGTCAGCGCCGGCCCCGTTTTCGGGCCCCTCATGCCGACAGGAAGCGGATTTGGCAAGGGTCTCGCGCGAAGTAATATTTCTCGCAGACCTATTCAAACTATTCTTAGATTGCGCACCATGCACTAATCGCGGGGATCGGTTGCAGCTTTTGCGTGTCCCGTGCGGATCAGGCCGCCCCGCGTTGCAGCTGGAGCTGGGCGAGCGCGGCGTGGAGCGGATCGCTCTCACCCGCAGGGGCCGTAACGTCGCGGACCGGCGCGCTGATCGCGGCGAGTGCCTTCAGCGCTTCGGCCAGCGCAGCCTCGCGCGCGGCCAGATCGGCCGCCGAGAGCGAGCGGGCGGGCGGCGTGGTGCGGTGCTCGTGCAGCGCCCCGGCAAAGCGTTCGACCATCTGCGGCAGGCTCAGCTCGCTGGCCGGGACCGAGCGCAGGCGGGTGAGCGCGGCAGTGCCGGGATCGGGCAGCGCGGCGACCGCGCGCAGCGCGGCGACCTGCGGCACGGGGCGCGGCTCGGTCGCGGCGGGCTCGGCCACGGGCGGTTGCGGCTCGAGCTGCGAGACTGCGACCGGCTCTTCCGGTGCCGGCACTTGCTCCTCGACCCACACCGCGTTGCGGCCCGGCAGTTCGGCAAATTCGGACAGATCGAGCTCGCGCATCACGGCGGCAGCGAGCGATTTGGGCGCCGGGTCCTCGATGTCGGCATCGCGCCACGCGGGCGTGGCAAAGGGCATGGTCTCGATCGGCTCGTCGAGGCTGCGGCTGCCGAGGTCGCGCACCGGATCGATCGGCCGCATTTCGCGCGCGGCGCGGCGGACGATCGAAGGCTCTCCCGCGCGGCGCCGTGCGGCAGCGCCCAGGAATGCGGCGATCATGAACAGCACGCCGCCGATCAGCACGCCGGCAAATCCGGCCAGCAAGGGCTGCACCGGCAGGCCGAGATTGCCGATCATCAGTCCGCGCGTCGCCGCATCCACCATGGACGCAGGCAGCACGACGACGACCAGCGCGCCCAGTGCCAGGCCCCACAGGCCGAGCAGCGGCGCAAACGCCCGGTTGGCGACCAGCGAGGCCTTGTTGCCCTTGCGCGACTTGCGCGCCTTGCGTTGCTGCGATCGACCCTGCTGCTGACGCGGTTTCATGCGTTTCTCATCCTGCCGTCGCGGCCCTGCGCCCCGCAGCGCCGCTCTTTTCTCCAGCTAGCAAGAGATGGTAAACAGAGAGATAACCGCGCGCATTGGCCGCCCAGTCGTGGCGGGTGCGGACATGGGCCTGCGCCCGGTCTTTCATCGCTTCCCACCCCTCGCGCGTATCGAGCAGAGCGGCGAGCGCGGCGGCGCAGGCGGCGGGATCGTCGGCGGCGAAGAGCGTGCCGGTGACCCCGTCCTCGATCAACTCGCGGTGCCCGCCGACGCCGGAGGCCGCCACCAGCTTGCGCTGGGCCATTGCTTCCAAAGGCTTGAGGGGTGTGACCAGATCGGTGAGGCGCTGGCTCTTGCGCGGATAGGCGAGCACATCGACCAGCGAATAATAGCGTTCGACCTCGGTATGCGGCACGCGCCCGGTGAAGATCACCGCTTCCGGCTCGGGCAGTGCGGCGGCGGCGGAGCGCCAGGCGTCCGCCATCGGCCCTGCCCCCACCAGCAGCAACCGCGCGTCGGGGTGCGAGCGGCGCAGGAGCGGCATCGCCGCGATCAGATCGTCGACGCCCTCATAGGCATAGAAGCTGCCGATATAGCCGATCACCGGCGCGCCGGGCGCAATGCCGAGCTCGCCCGCCAGCGCATCGTCGCGCGCCACCGGCTCGCCGAACAGATCGAGGTCGACCCCGTTCATCATCACATGGATGCGGGTCTCGGGAATGCCGCGCCGGGCGAGATCCTGCTTGAGCCCGTCACAGATGGTGAACAGCGCATCGGCCGAGCGCGCCACCCGCGTTTCGAGCGCCCGGGTGAGGCGGTACTTCAGATTGCCCTCGGTGCCCGTCAGATTGCCGACCGCAGCATCCTCCCAGAAGGCGCGGATCTCATAGACGAAAGGCACACCCAGCGCCCCGGCGGCGCGCTGCGCGGCGGCGCCGCACAAGGCGGGCGAATGGGCGTGGATGATGTGTGGCCGCCATTCCTCGGCCAAAGCGAGGATCGCGGCGGTGAGCGTTTCGACTTCGTCCATCTCGCGGAAACCGGGCGGGCCTGCGGGCGTGCCGGGGGTTCGGTGGAAGGTCAGTCCGTCCGCTACCTCGCACATCGGCCCGCCGGGCGCTTCGACATTGTGGCGCTGGCCGGTGATCCCGCGCACCTCCAGCCCGTGCCCCTCCTGCGCCTTGAGGATCGCGCGGGTGCGGAAGGTGTAGCCGGAATGGAGCGGCAGCGAATGGTCGAGAACGTGCAACACGCGGGTCATGGCGTGGCTCATATCGCAGGCGTGCTTAACGCGCCGTCAACTGCATGGGCGTAAGGCTCGCGCATGAGCATGGCCCGGAGCCTCCCGCGATGATCGATCATGTCGCCCTGGCGATCGGCCATGCCCTGCTGGCAGTGGCGATGCTGCGCCTGGTGCTGCGCGCCGGGCTGGATGATGATCCGCTGATCGGCGAAATCGAGGCCGAGGCCGCCGAGAGCCGCAAGCGCACCAGCAGCGCCGGACGCAGCGCCGCGCGCCGCGCGCAGGATACGGCTGAGGATGAGAGCGAGCAGCGTCCCGATGCTTGATCTCGTCTTCCTCGCCTTCATCGGTTACGTGCTGGTGCTGGGCCTCAAGCGCCCGTTCCTGTGGGTGCTGCTTTATGTCTATATCGACATTCTTGCCCCGCAGCGCATCGGCTACACCGTCATCACCACCCTGCCGCTGTCGCTGATCGCCTTTGCGGCAGCGTTTGGCGGGTGGCTGGCATTGGACCGCAAGACCGGCGCTCGCTTCACGCTCAGGCAGGGCCTGATGCTCGCATTGCTGGTCTATTGCTGGTGGAGCACCGGCCATGCCGACTTCCCCGAGGATGCGCTGACCAAGTGGGACTGGGTGTGGAAGGCGCTGCTGTTCGCGATCTTCCTCCCCCTCACGCTCACCACCCGCGCGCGGATCGAGGGGCTGGCGCTGGTGCTGCTGCTCTCGGTCGCGACCATTGTGATCGGCACGGGGATGAAGACCGTGCTCGGCGGCGGGGGCTACCAGAACCTCAAGTTCTTCGTGAACGACAACAGCGGGATTTACGAGAGCTCCACGCTCGCCACCGTCGCGATCGGGCTGGTGCCGCTGCTGTGGTGGTTCGTGCGCCACGGGACGATCTATCGCCCGCACTGGATGGTGACGGCGTTTGCGGTGGCGCTGACTTTCGCCTGCTTCCTCGTCCCCATCGGCACCGAGGCGCGCACCGGGCTGCTTTGCATCGCCGCGCTGGGCGTGCTGATGCTGCGCTACACCAAGCGGCGCATCCTGTTCATCGCGGGCGCAGGTGTGCTCGGGCTCGCTGCCCTGCCCTTCCTGCCGCAGTCCTATTACGACCGGATGGCGACCATCGCGCAGCCCGATGGCGACGAAAGCGCCTCGACCCGCGTGGCGGTGTGGGAGTGGACATTGGATTACGTCGCCGAAAAACCGCTGGGCGGCGGGTTCGACGCCTATCGCGGCAACCGCTTCGAATATTCGATGCCGGTGCGCACGGTGGACGGGAACACCACCAGCATCGAATACAAGGAAGTGGTCGATCAGGGCCGCGCTTATCACTCCTCGATCTTCGAGATGCTGGGCGAACAGGGCTGGCCGGGGCTGATCATGTGGCTGGCGCTCCACGCCCTTGGGCTGTGGCAGATGGAGCGGCTGCAAAGGCGCTGGCGCAAGGCCGAGGACGAGGCCGAGCGCTGGATCGCGCCGCTCGCTGCCGCCTTGCAGATGGGCGCGGTGATCTATCTGGTCGGAGCCACCTTTCAGGGGATCGCCTATCAGCCGGTGATGCTGATGCTGGTCGCCTTGCAGATCGGGCTCCACACCTATTGCCGCCGGATCGATTCGGCGCGCGCGGCGCTGGCCCGCTCCGCCCCGCGGCGTTCGGCCTCCCCCACGTCCCTCCCCGGTGCCGTAGCGGCACATTAGAGAGCGTTGCGCTCCCCCCTGTGTTGCGCCATGAAGCCCCCGCAAACGCAGCGCGGCGGGCACGCGATCCCGTCGGCGAACGGCAAGGAGGAAGCCTCATGAACCCGCAGGAATTGGCCGCCAAGGTCGGCGAAGTGATCGGCACCAGCGAATGGGCCGAAATGAGCCAGGAACGCATCAACCAGTTCGCCGAGGCGACGGGTGATCACCAGTTCATCCACGTCAACGAAGAGATGGCCAAGATGACGCCCTTCGGCGGCACCATCGCCCATGGCTTCCTGACCTTGTCGATGATCCCCTATCTCGGCGCCCAGGGCGGCGCGCCGCGCATCGACGGCGTGAAAATGGGCGTCAACTACGGCGGCAACAAGACCCGCTTCATCGCCCCGGTCCGCGCCGGCAAGCGCATCCGCGGCCACTGGAAGCTCACCGAAATGATCGAAAAGCGCCCCGGCCAGTGGCAGCAGACCTGCGAGATCACCATCGAGATCGAAGGCGAGGAAAAGCCCGCGCTGATCTGCGAGTGGATCACGCAGTACTTCGTGTGATTTTGATGCTGTGAGTCCCCGCGAAGGCGGGGACCTCAAGCGACGATTTCCAATACCGACCGAGCCCCCCGCCGGCGCGGGGGCGCACCCCCGAACACAAGGATACCCCCATCATGGCACGTGACGCCGTAATCGTTTCCACCGCCCGCACCCCCATCGGCCGGGCTTACAAGGGCGCCTTCAACGCCACCCCCGGCGCCACCCTTGGCGCGCTGAGCCTCGCCCCCGCGATCGAACGCGCCGGGATCGAAGCTGGCGCCATCGACGATGTTGTGTGGGGCGCTGTCCTCACGCAGGGCACGCAGGCCGGCAACATCGCCCGTCAGGTCGCGCTGCGTGCCGGTTGCCCAGTGACGGTCAGCGGCCAGACCATCGACCGCCAGTGCTCCTCGGGCCTGATGGCGATTTCGACCGCCGCCAAGCAGATCATCGTCGACAATATGGATATCGTCGTCGGCGGCGGTCAGGATTCGATCTCGATGGTGCAGACGCCGGAAATGCGCGTTTCGCCCGACCGTTCGCTGATCGCGATGCACAAGGACGTCTACATGCCGATGCTCGGCACTGCCGAGACCGTCGCCAAGCGCTACAACATCAGCCGCGAAGCGCAGGACGAATACGCCTACCAGTCGCAGATGCGCACCGCCGCAGCGCAGCAGGCCGGCAAGTTCGATGACGAGATCGTCGAAGTCACCACCACCATGAACGTGGTCGACAAGGAGACGAAGGAAGTCTCGCAGCGCGAAATCACGCTGTCGAAGGACGAAGGCAACCGGCCCGATACCACGCTCGAAGGTCTCCAGAGCCTCAACCCCGTGATGGGCCCGGGCATGAACATCACCGCGGGCAACGCCTCGCAGCTGTCGGACGGTTCCTCGGCATCCGTGCTGATGGAAGCCAAGCTGGCCGAACAGAAGGGCCTTCAGCCGCTCGGCCGCTATGTCGGCATGGCGGTCGCAGGCACCGAGCCTGACGAGATGGGCATTGGCCCGGTCTTCGCCATTCCGAAGTTGCTCAAGCAGACCGGCCTGAAGATGGACGACATCGGCCTGTGGGAACTGAACGAGGCCTTCGCGGTGCAAGTGCTCTACTGCCGCGATCAGCTCGGCATTCCTAACGACATCCTCAACGTGAACGGCGGCTCGATCTCGATCGGCCACCCCTACGGCATGACCGGCGCGCGCTGCACCGGCCACGCGCTGATCGAAGGCAAGCGTCGCGGCGCCAAGTACGTCGTCGTCACCATGTGCGTTGGTGGCGGAATGGGGGCGGCTGGTCTCTTCGAAGTCTTCTAAGCGGAACATTCTTTCCGCGTCGGGGCTTGGCTCTCCTGTTCACGAATACAGGAGACGAACATGGCTACCGACGCGGAAATTCGCAGCAAGTTCTGGAAATCGCTCAAGAGCGACATGACGATGTTCCTCGGCATGGCCGGGGGCGAGGATGGCCATGCCCGTCCGATGACCGCCCAGCTCGAGGACGATCTCTACGAGGATGGCGAATACAAAGGCCCGGTGTGGTTCTTCACCTCGACCGACAACGGCCTCTACCAGCTGATCCAGCAGGCCGAACTGGGGGGCAAAACCCCGCGCTCGATGGCGCATTTTGCCTCCAAGGGGCACGACGTGTGGGCCAGCGTCCATGGCAACCTTTCGACCACCCGCGATCAGGCCACGATCGACCGCCTCTGGAACCGTTTTGTCGCCGCCTGGTACGAAGGCAAGGACGACCCCAAGATCGCGCTGATCCGCCTCGATCCGCAGAATGCGGAAGTCTGGATCGACGCCTCGTCGGTGGTCGCGGGCATCAAGATGCTGCTCGGGATCGACCCCAAGGAAGATTACAAGGACAAGGTTGCCGAAGTGCAGCTTTGATCTCGACGGCATGACGTCATGACAGCGGCGCGGGAGGCGACTCCCGCGCCGCTTTTGCTTGCGGCTCAGCCCACTACGACGCCGCGCCAGAAAGCGATGCGATCCCTGATCTCGGCTGCGGCGGGCTTTGGATCGGGGTAATACCACGCCGCGTCGGTGTTGGTTTTTCCGTCGACGGTGATGGAGTGATAATGCGCGGTGCCCTTCCACGGGCAGACCGTGGTGGTGGCGCTGTCCGACAGCACCGCCGGGTCGACCGCTTCGCGCGGGAAGTAGTGGTTGCCCTCGACCACCACGGTCGCGTCGCTCTCGGCGATGACCGCGCCGTTCCATGTTGCCTTGACCATTTCGCCTGCTCCCTCAACGACCCGCACCCGAGTCACGCAATTGATAGCGCGCCGCCCCCGCCCTTGCCCGGCAAGCCGCTTTGCGACATTCTCACTGTCATAAGGGAGAGAGACAATGGCGCAATACGACCTCATCATCCGGGGCGGCACGATCGTCGATGGTACAGGGGCTGCTGCCTATACCGCCGACGTCGCGGTGAAGGATGGGGTGATTGTCGCCGTGGGCCGCGTCGCCGGCAGCGCTACCGAAGAGATCGATGCGACCGGCAAGACCGTCACCCCCGGCTTCGTCGACATCCACACCCATTACGATGGGCAGGCGACCTGGGATCAGGAGATGGCCCCATCAAGCTGGCATGGGGTGACTACGGTCGTCATGGGCAATTGTGGTGTCGGCTTCGCCCCCGCCAAGCCCGACCGCCACGATTGGCTGATCAGCCTGATGGAAGGAGTGGAGGACATTCCCGGCACCGCGCTCGCCGAAGGGATCACCTGGGACTGGGAGACATTCCCCGAATATCTCGACGCTTTGGAAAAACTCCCGCGCACGGTCGATATCGGCACTCACGTCCCCCACGGCGCGGTGCGCGCCTATGTGCTGGGCGACCGCGAGCAGCCAGGCGCGGTGCCCACCTCCGAAGACATCGCCGCGATGGCGCAGATCGTGGAGGACGGCGTGCGCGCCGGGGCGCTGGGCTTCTCGACCTCGCGCACAGTGCTCCACAAATCGGTCGACGGCGAACTCGTCCCCGGCACCACCGCCACGCCCGAAGAGCTGATCGCGATCGGTCATGCCATGGGCCGGGCCACGGCAGCAGGCGGCCATGCGGTGTTCGAAATGGCGAGCGATCTGAAGCGCGAGTGGAACGAATTCGGCTGGATGGGGCAGCTTTCGCGCGAGGCAAAGATCTCTGTCACCTTCGCCGCGCTGCAATCCATCGCCAAGGAGCTCTCGCTCGACGAACAGATCGCGGCCATGCGCGCCGAGAACGACAACGGCGCCAATATCGTCGCCCAGATCGCGCTGCGCGGCAATGGGATCGTGATGGCGTGGCAGGGCACCGTCCACCCCTTCCGCTTCCGCCCGAGCTGGATGGCGATTGCCGACCTCCCGTGGGAAGAGCAGCGCGCCAAGCTGCTCGACCCTGCCTTCAAGGCGCAGATGCTCGCCGAGCCCAATGACTATACCGACGCGCCCAAGGACATTGGCGGCGTGGTTATGGCGATCAGCATGGGCTGGACGCTGCAATTCGAGATGGACCCCGATTTCGATTACGAGCCCGCCGCCGACGCCAGCATCAACGCCCGCGCTCTCGCAGCCGGCGTGAGCCCGCAGGAATATGCCTATGACCTGCTGTGCCGCGACGATGGCAAGGGCTTCATCTACCTGCCAATCCTCAACTACGCCGACGGGAATCTCGATTTCCTGCATCCGCTCCAGCACGCCGAGGATACGGTCAACTCGCTGAGCGATGGCGGCGCCCATTGCGGCACGATCTGCGATGCGGCCTCGCCGACCTTCATGCTGGAGCACTGGGTCAAAAGCCGCCGGCGAGGGGCGCGGATCGGTCTCGAGCAGGCGATCAAGCGCCAGTGCCGCGATACGGCGGTGCTCTACGGGCTGGAGGATCGCGGGGTGATCGCGCCGGGTTATCTCGCCGATCTCAATGTGATCGACATGGAGGCCTTGAAGCTCGGAAAGCCGTGGCTCGCTTTCGACCTTCCGGCGGGCGGCAAGCGGCTCTTGCAGAAGGCGACGGGCTATGTAGCGACGATCAAGAGCGGCATTGTCACCTTCCGCGACGGGCAGTGGACGGGCGAGACGCCCGGCGGCCTCATCCGCGGGCCGCAGCGGGTGGAGCTGGCCGAAGCGGCGGAGTAGTCCACCCTTCGGTCAGGGCTCGATCACGATCCCCTTGGCCGGGTCGATCTGCCCCGCCACCATTGCCGCGAACACGTCGCGCGCGGCGGCAAGGCCCTTGTGCCGCTCGATCGCCACGGTGCCATCGGCGGCCTTCAGGAATTCGTGCCACGCCGCCGCGACCAGCCTGCCGCCCTCCTCCGGGCCATGCGCCTTGAAGAAGGCGACGGCATGATCGGGTGCAAAGAACAGCTGCGGCTTGGGACCGGGCAAGGCATCGCCCGCGCCGAAGGTCGAGCGCGCCTCGATATGGGTCATCCCCACCAGCGCAGAATGGGCGAGCGCGTCCTCGAAGTGGCGATGGATACGCGCCAGCAGCTCGGCATTGCCCGCGAAATCTACGCTGACGCTACGCAGCACCGGCACGCGCTCGAGATCGTCATAGGCGACGATCTCGTCATAGAGCCCGGTCGCTTCGACAAAGGCGACATTCCCGCGCGAGGTCAGCCCGATGCGCTTCACCCCCGGCGAGGATTGCCGCGCGACGCTCGCCAGCCCCAGCGCGGCCTTGGACGAGGCGCTGGTGACGATCAGCTGCTCGGCCCCGAACCAGTCCTCGCAGCGCAGGAAATATTCGATCAGGAATCCGGTGCGGAACAGCGGCCCGAAGATCATCCGCTCCGCCTCGCGCGCCGGATCATGCTCCGGATCGGCGGCGAGGCGCGTGTAGCTGTTGTAGACCGGGCTCATCGGCTGGCGATGTGCGGCGGTGTCCATGAAGCCGCCCGCGCTCACCCGGCCGGGGAGCACGTCGAGATGGCTCGCCATCGGCAGATAGCCATAGACCCGCTCGCCCACGGCAATGTCCGGGTGGCGGCTCTCGACCACCCGCGCATGGCCCCACATCGGCACGATCCCTTGCCCCTTGGGCGCCGGGAAAAAGTCCCAATATTTGAAGCTGTCCCCCGCCACCGCGTAGGTGACGTTGTTGGCGGTGACCGAGAAGCTCTCGATCGCGAGCCGCACCGCGCCGTCAGCCAGTGGGGCGAGCGGTACCTCGACCAGCGCGGCATCGGTGAGCGCGCCCTTGCGGACGTGAACCTGTTCGGCGTTCATCGGCATTCCCCTCCGTAGAAGGCGGGGATCACACCCGCATCGGCATCAGCACGTAAAGCGCGCGGGCTTGGTCGTTTTCGCGGATCAGCGTCGGCGCGCCGGCGTCGGCGAGGTGGAGCTCCACCATGTCGCTGTCGATCTGGCCGAGGATGTCCTTGAGGTAGTTGGCGTTGAAGCCGATCTCGAGCCCCTCGGCGCGATATTCCGCCGCCAGTTCTTCCGCCGCAGTGCCATTGTCGGGCGAGGTCACGGACAGGGTCACGCGGTCCTGATCGAGCCCGATCTTGACTGCGCGGGTCTTCTCGGTGGCGATGGTCGCGACGCGGTCGACGCCCGAGAAGAACAGCTTGGGATCGACCTTGAGCAGCTTGTCGTTGGCGGTCGGGATCACGCGGCTGTAATCGGGGAACGTGCCGTCGATCAGCTTGGAGGTCAGCACCACTCCGCCCTCGCCGCCCAGCGTGAAGCGGATCTTGCTGGCGGAAAGGTCGATCAGCACATTGCTGTCGAGCGCTTCATCGAGCAGCTTGCGCAGCTCGCCCACGGCCTTCCTCGGAACGATCACGTCGGGCATCCCGGCAGCCCCTTCGGGGCGCGGGAGGGTGAAGCGCGCGAGGCGGTGCCCGTCGGTCGCGGCAGCCTTCAGCAGCGGCTCGTCCTCGTCGGTGACGTGGAGGAAGATGCCGTTGAGGTAGTAGCGCGTTTCCTCGGTCGAGATCGCGAAACGGGTGCGGTCGATCAGTTCGGCGAGCATCCGCGCCGGGATTTCGAAGCTGGTCGGTAGATCGCCTTCGACGATCACCGGAAAATCGTCACGCGGCAAGGTCGGCAGCTTGAAGTTCGAGCGGCCGGCCTTGACCTCGAGGCGGTTTTCGCCGGTGGTGAGGCTGACCTGGCTCCCTTCCGGCAGCTTCCTCGCAATGTCGAACAGCAGGTGCGCCGAAACGGTGATCGCGCCGGGCTGGTCCACCGACGACGCGCTCATGGTTTCAACCACTTGCAGATCGAGATCGGTCGCCATCACCCGCACCGAGCCGCCGACATCGGCGTCGATCAGCACGTTGGAAAGGATCGGAATGGTGTTGCGGCGCTCCACCACCGACTGCACGTGGGAAAGGCACCGCAGCAGCGTCGCGCGTTCGATCGTGGCCTTCATCGCTTGTCCCTATCGGTCCTGTGTATGGCACAGGGGCGAAGGAATCGCCCTCAAGCGCCGGAAAGTCATGCAAACCTTAGCGCGGGCGGCGCGTCGGGCAAGCAGGCGGCTTTGCGAGGGGCGACGCGGCTGGGGATAAGGGGGGGCAACAAGGCCCTCGCCCTATCCCAGCATCGCCATCCCGCCGTTCACGTGCAGGGTTTCGCCCGTCACATAGGCCGCCTCGCGGCTGGCGAGGAAGGCGACGGCCGCGCCGATCTCGCTCCCCTCGCCCATCCGGCCCATCGGGATGCGGCCATTGATCGCGGCTTGTTGCTTTTTGTCGAGCGCGGCGGTCATCGCGGTGCGGATGAAGCCGGGGGCGACGCAGTTGGCGGTGATCCCGCGGCTGGCGACTTCCTGCGCGAAAGCCTTGGTCATGCCGGTGAGGCCCGCCTTGGCGGCGCAGTAGTTCATCTGCCCCGGATTGCCGGTCGCGCCCACCACCGAGGTAATGTTGACGATCCGCCCGAAGCGCGCCTTCATCATCGGGCGGGCGGCGGCGCGCATCAGGCGGAAGCTGGCTTCGAGGTTGATGCGGATCACCTGATCCCACTCCTCGTCCTTCATCCGCATCCCCAGATTGTCGCGGGTGATGCCGGCGTTGTTCACGAGGATGTCGATCGTCCCCAGCGTATCGAGCATCGCCGGGATCAGCTCCTCGACCTGGGTCTGGTTGCCGAGATCGCAGGTGATCTCGACATGGCCGTCGTGATCGTGGTGCGGATAGGCCGCGTTCAGCTCGTCACGGAAGGCGCGCAGCTTGCCCGCGTTCGATCCCGACAGCGCGAGCCGCGCACCCTGCGATGCGAGCGCGTGGGCGATGGCCGAGCCGATCCCGCCCGATGCGCCGGTGACCAGCGCGTTCATGCCAGTGAGTGAAAACATCGTCGGTTCCTTGCCGCTGAAACAGGGCCGCTCCTTGCGCCGCCGAGGCGCGGGGGTCAACGCCCGATCACGCGCTTCACGGGGCAAAACTCGCCCGCCGCCGCTCGGTTATGGCGCCGCCCGACAGGGTGCCTTCGACCAGCTCGTAGCCCATCAGCGCGAAGACCCGTCCGCCGGTGAAGATCGGGCGAGCATTGCCGTACCAGTCGACGCAGGAGGCCTTGCAATTGTCGGAGCGCGAAACACCCGGCGCCGCCGCGAGTTCGCCGATCGGGGCAAGCTTGCGCGCGGCGCGACGCATGAAGGCGATGGCCGAACCTGCACCGAGGAACTCCCCGCCGTCGCCGCGCGCCTCCCTGCGGCTGATCGGCAGGCCGAGCACGCCCGAGGTGCCGTCGCTGCTCCCCGGATCGGGGCGGAAAAAGAACGCCTGACTGCGGGTCTCACCCTCGCCCGCAGCGGCAAGGATGTAAACGTCCTCCAACCGGGGCGTACCCCCCAGGGAAAGAGCCGAGAAGCCGAGCCCGTCGCCGCGGGCCGGGCCGATCGCGATCGCGTCACTGCCCATCCGGTCGAAGCGGGTGACGCCGTGGGGAATGGCGATTTCCTGCACGGCCCCGCCGCCGAGCGGGACCGCATAGACCGTGCCCGTCTCTTCCTCTCTGCCATAGTCTCCCGCGGCATAGAGCACGTAATTGCCCACGAAGCGGTTGTGGAAGCGCCAGCCCTCTGGCGCGGGCAATGTGCGGTAATCCGCCAGCGCGAGGCGCCCCGCGCCGTTCCCGAAGCGCGCAAGCGGCACGCTGGCGAGCGCCACGCTGCCGCCGCTGACCTCGCTGTCCCACATGCCCTCGCCGCTGCCCTCGCCGCGCAGCAGCACCCGCAGCACGCCGCCCTCGGCATCCTCGGCGAAGGAGAACTGGTCGACCGGCGATCCGCTGACCTGAACCGCGCCGGGCGTGCCACCTGCAAGCGGGATGCGGTAAAGCTGCCCCGGAACGCCGCGTGTTTCCCCGCGGGACGTGTCCTCGGCCACCCCCGTCCAGACATAGACCGCATCCCGAGAGACGTAGAAGGCATGGCTCCACGTTCCCGCAATCGCGCGCGCGCGGCAATCGAGGGTCGCGCCGAGCGTGCAGCGGGTGACGGTGTGGAGCGTGTCGAGGGGGTAGCCTCCCTTGCGGTAAGGCTCGGCGACAAGGAAGTCGCGCGGGCGCACCAGCGGCACGGGCCGGGCATCGGGCCTGCCCTTGCGGATCACCGGCAGATTGTCGTCGAGATCCGACCAGTAGGCGGGCACCGGCGTGTAGAACACCAGCTCGTCCCCGATCAGCCGCGAAGCGTAGTTCGAGGACGAATAGTAATCGCCCGAGTGCAGGTAGTGCGTGTCGCGATAAGCGAGCTTGCCACCTTCGCCGATGTCGAAGCGGTTGATCTCGGTCCCGGCCGAGCCATAGGAATAGCCGATCACGATCACCTGCCGATCATGGATCAGCATTTCGTCATACCAGGTGTCGTCGGGATCGTTCTTGCCGGGCGGAAAGGCGTCGATCATGCCCGCGGGCGCGAGCGTGTCGCCGCCGATGCGGATCGTGAAGAGCCGCCCGCGGCGCAGCACGACGAGATAGTCGCCCGCCTGCTTGACGATCCCGCCTTCGTCGACCCCCGCCTCCTGCGTGTTGGTGATGCTTTCGCTGCCGGGTGGGGGAGGCTCGGCGGCGTCGGCCACAACGGGGTCAATCGCAGGCGGCGCGGACAGCACGAGGTTCTCGACCGTCGCCTGTTGCCGCTCGAGCCGCGCCATCTTGCGGGTGAAGGCATCGAGCGCGGTCCTGTCGGCGAACCCCTCGAGGCCGGACCCGGCTGCCGCAGCACCCGCCTTGGCATCGGAGGGAGCGCTGAGGCCGACAGCGGCGATCAGCAGCGCCACAATCGCCAGCACCACGCCGATCGACACAGCCTGCCCAGCGCGCGGTGCCTCTGTTATCATATTTCTCTCCCCAAGCGCGGCCTTCGCCGGATGGGGCGAGATTATCGCATCACAGGCTTTTGGCAAAGGCCTCAAGGTCTTGCATGGTGACAAGGCTGGTCACCTGCGCGTCCTTGTTGATCCGCCCGACCATCGGCCCCACGACCTTGCCGCCCAGCTCGACGAACTGCTCCACCCCGTCCGCGCGCATGGCGAGCACGCTTTCCCGCCAGCGCACCCGGCCGGTGACCTGCTCGACCAGCAGCGCGCGGCTCTCCTCGGGGTCGGTGACGGGTGCGGCGGTGACATTGGCGTAGAGCGGCACGGCCAGCGCGCCGGGCGGGGTTGCGGCAAGGGCATGGGCCATGCGCTCTGCAGCCGGGGCCATCAACGAGGAGTGAAACGGGGCCGAGACATTGAGGATCATGCCGCGCTTGATGCCGAAATCCTTCACCAGCCCGACCGCCCGCTCGATCGCGCCGGTGTGGCCCGAGATCACCACTTGCGTAGGGTCGTTGTCGTTCGCGACTTCGCAGACTTCGCCTTGCGCGGCAGCCTCGGCCAGTGCCTTGGCCTGATCGACATCGGCGCCGAGCAGCACTGCCATCGTGCCCTCGCCCAGCGGCACGGCGGCCTGCATCGCCCATCCACGCAGCTTCAACAGGCGCGCGGCGTCGGTCAGCTTGAACGCTCCGATCGCGGCGAGCGCGGTGTATTCGCCGAGCGAATGGCCCGCGACGCAATTGGCGTGCTCAAGCAGCTTCACGCCGAAATCGCGCTCCAGCACGCGCAGGGTGGCGATGGCATTGGCCATGATCGCGGGCTGGGCGTTTTCGGTGAGCGTCAGGCGATCTTCCGGGCCCTCGCGCATCATCGCCGACAGGTTCTGGCGCAGCGCATCGTCAACCTCGCCGAACACGTCACGCGCGGCTTCGCTTGACGCGGCCAGCTCCGCGCCCATGCCGACCTTCTGGCTGCCCTGCCCCGGAAAAATGAACGCGCGCATATCAGACCCCATCCGTTATGAATTGGGGCGCGCCGTTACGTCCGCGCGGGCGGGCTGGCAAGGCCGAAGGGCACAACCCTGTTGGCAGAATAGTGCCCGATCAGCGCCCGGCCGAGGTAGGGCACGCCCATCCGCGCGCACCAGAATTGCGCGATTTCCTCCTCAGTCTGGCCGAATTCGACATAGTTTTCCGGCACATCGGTGATCGCCCCCAGCCTGAGGCCGGCGAGGCGCGGCAGTGTTCCGGCAAGGTGAAAGAACAGGCGGTCGACCGCGTACATGTGCTCGGCCACTTCCTCGACCATCAGCACGTGGCCGGTGAGGTCGGGCATCATCTGCGTGCCGGTCAGCATGGCGAGCGTGATGAGGTTGAAGGCCGCCGCCGGGGTCGTGCCGTCGAGGCTGGGTTCGACCCCGCTGGTGTCACCCTCCAGCCAGCGCAACACCCGCCGGATCGCCTCACGCCCGCCTTCCGACCGCGCGCTCACGGGCATATGGCCGTGGACGCACTGGCCGATCCTTGCCTTGTAGAGCGCGGCGAGCAGATAGCCCGCATCCGAAAAGCCGACATAGGTCTTGGCCCGCGCCGCATCGTTCATCCGCACCACCGCCGCTTCGGCAATGCGGTTCGAGCCGTAGCCGCCCTTGGCGAACCACACGACATCGAAGGCGGGATCATTGGCGCAGTCGAGCAGCGCGGTCAGACGGGTGAGGTCGTCGCCTGCGAAATGGCCGTGCTGCGCAAAGCACTGTTCGTGAAAGGTCACGCGCACCTGCGGGAACTCGGCGGCGACCAGTTGCTCGAGCGCCGCCTGCTGTTCGCGGGTGATGGGCGTGGCGGGCGCGCAGATGGCGATATTCGTCATGTTCCCCAGACTATGGCGCTTGTCAGGCCGCGCGCAAGCCAATAACCCAATGCGATATGGATAACGGGATCATCGCCGGGTCGCTCGCAGGGCGGCCGCTGTTCTTCTGCGGCATCGGCGGGTCCGGAATGCTGCCGCTGGCGCAGATCGCGCACGGCCTCGGCCACCCGGTCGCCGGGTCGGACCGCAGCCGCGATCAGGGCCGCACGTCCGAAAAATTCGCCTGGATGGAGGAGGCCGGCTTCACCCTGTTCCCGCAGGACGGCAGCGGCGTATCCTCGCAGGAGCAGGTGCTGATCGCATCGGCCGCGATCGAGGACAGCGTGCCCGAAGTCGCCCGCGCGCGCGACCTCGGATGCGCCCGCCTCAGCCGCGCCGAGCTGCTCTCGCACCTGTTCAACGCTGCCGACTTTTCGGTCGCTGTCGGCGGCACTTCGGGCAAATCCACCGTCACCGGGATGATCGCCTGGATCCTGAGCGAGATGGGTCATGATCCGACAGTGATGAACGGCGCGGTGATGAAGAACTTCGTCACGCCCGCCAACCCCTTCGCCTCGGCCCGGATCGGATCGCGCGATTTGTTCGTCAGCGAGGTCGACGAGAGCGACGGCTCGATCGCGCTCTATCGCCCGACCATCGGTGTGCTGCTCAACGTCAGCCTCGACCACAAGACCATCGAGGAATTGCGCGTGCTGTTCGGCAATTTCGTCGGCAAGGCCGGGACGGCGGTGATCAATCTCGACAGCGCGGAGGCCGGCTATCTCGTCCCGCGCGCGCAGAAAAAGGTGACCTTCGGGGTCAGGACGCGCTCGGCCAACATCACGGTGGACCCGGATTCGATCGACCAGAGCGAGTTGGGCCTGCGCGCGGCGGTGATCGACAATCGCAAGCGCGAGGTGTTTCCGCTGATCCTGCCGATGCCGGGGCTGCACAACCTCTCCAACGCGCTGGCGGCAATTGCGGCGGCGAGCGCGGCGGGGATCGCGGTGGGCCATGCCGCCTATGCCCTGCGCAGTTTCCAGGGGCTGGCGCGGCGCTTCGAAGTGGTCGGCACCACGGCTGGCGGCATCACGGTGATCGACGATTTCGGCCACAACCCCGAAAAATGCGCCGCCACGCTGCGCACGCTGAAGGCGACGCCCGGCCGGGTGATCGCGTTCTTCCAGCCCCACGGCTACGGCCCCTTGCGCCAGATGGGCGAAGAGCTCGCCGCAACCTTTGCGCGCGAGCTGGCGCCGGATGATGTGACGCTGATGTGCGACCCGGTCTATTTCGGCGGCACGGTGGATCGCTCGGTCGGCAGCGAAAGGATCGTCGCGCTGATCAAGGGTGCGGGCGGCAGCGCCGAGCACATCCCCGCGCGCGAGGATTGCGCCGACCGGATCGCCGCCCTCGCCCGCCCCGGCGACCGGATCGTGGTGATGGGCGCGCGCGACGACACGCTGACGGAGTTTGCGCAATCGCTTCTCCCCCGCCTCCCCTGAGCCTCTACGCCCGTGCGCGCCGCCATGCGTGGTACATGGCAGGAGCGCTCGTGTTCTCGCTGCTGCTGATCGCGACGACCGACCAGCTGTTCGGCCATTCGACGCTCGCCTTTGTCGCGGCCATCGTGCTGCTGTTCGTGGTCAACCGCCCGATTCTCGGTTTCAACTGCCCGAGGTGCGGGAAGAACGCGTTCTTCCGCGGGCGCTTCGCGGTGATCTGGCCCAACCGCATCTGCACCCGCTGCGGGCTCGATCTTGACGAGGCACCGCCTTCGCAAATTCGCTGATGGATCGCGCCGCCGCGCGAATGTAGCTTCGCCGCCCATGCACCCGCGCGATTTCAGCCTCGACACACTGCTCGCGAACTGCGCGCAGCGCCACGCGCACCGGCTGGCAACCGTTGACGGCACGCAGCGCCTCACCTGGTCCGAGCTCGATGCCCGCGTCGCCAGCCTTGCCCGGTGGATGCTGTCGCGCGGGATTGCGCCGGGAGATCGCATCGCTCTGCTGCTGACCGACGGTGCGCCGTTCCTGACGGTGCTGCTGGCGGCGGGGCGGATCGGGGCGATTGCGGTGCTGCTCAACTGGCGGCTGGCACCGGCAGAACTGGCGTGGATCTGCGGCGATGCCGAGCCTGCCATGACTTTCGTGAACCCGCGCTTCCGCGACCTGCTCGCCGGGGCGCAAGCGGGCGAAGTGCACGAGGTCGACGAGGCCCACGCCGGCGACGGCTTGTTCGAAAGCCTTGTCTCCGATTGCCGAGTGTCGGCCCGGTCGCTCGAAGCCCTTGCCCTCGTCCCCGAACGCCCGCTCTACATGATGTACACCAGCGGCACGACCGGCAGGCCCAAGGGCTGCCTGCAGGCGGGCAGCGCGGTCGCGGCGAGCGGGCTCGGCTTTGCCCAGCATCGCGGGTTCCGGCACGACGAGGTGCTGCTGTCGGTCAATCCGCTGTTCCATGTCGTCGGAATGCAGCAGGTCGCCGCCATGCTCGCCTGCGGGGGCACCAGCGTGTTTGCCGGGCGCGACGATGACAGTGCGGCGATCCTCGACCTGCTCCACCGCGAAGGCTGCACCACCACCAGCGCCTTTCCGACGATCTGCTTCCCGTGGGCCGCGATGGAGCCGGTGCGCGGTGGCCGGATGCCGCTCACCAACTACACCGGGGGTGCCGGGATGGGCCGCCCGCAGATGTACGAATTCATCGAGCGCGACTGGGACGCGCGTGTCGTCGGCGGCTATGGCCAGACCGAGATCTGCGGCTTTGCGACCTTCATCGACTATCCGCAGATGCTCGAAGCCCCGCGCTCGATCGGCTGGACGCTGCCTCATGTCCAGATGACCGTGCTCGACCCCGAGGGGAACCACCTGCCCCCGGGTGAGGAAGGAGAACTCGCCCTGCGGGGGCCATCGGTGATGCTCGGCTACTGGCGCAACCCCGAGGCGAGCGAGGCGGCGCTCGGCCATGGATGGCTCCGCACGGGCGACCTCGGCACAATGGACGCGAGCGGGCGCGGCTATTTGCTGGGGCGCGCCAAGGAGCTGATCAAGACCGGTGGGGAGAACGTCTATCCGGCCGAAGTCGACGCGGTGTTCGCCGCCATGCCCGAGGTCGCCGACGCGGGCTGCTGCGGCGTGCCCGACCGCCAATGGGGCGAGGCGGTCAAGGCTTTCGTAGTGCTTAAGCCCGGCCACAGCCTGACGCGCGAGGAAATCACGCAGCGCTTCAAGGGACAGATCGCCGGATACAAACGCCCGCGCTATATCGAATTCGTCGATCGGCTGCCGCGCGATCCGATCGGCAAGCTGCTGCGCCGCGAACTCTCGGTCCGGCCCGTCTCGCCCGATCAGGCGGCGGATTAGCCATTCATCGTGCGCCTGCCACGGCCTGACGGATGCCCTCAACCCGCTGCGCCAAGGCCTTGCAATCCTGCCGGGGATTTGCAATTTCCCGGCCATGCAGATTGGTCCTCACGCCGGGGGCGCGGCAAGGGAAACTGATCTATCATGGCAGGTTACGAGCTTACCGGGGAACGCGGTCTGGCGCGCATCAAACGCAAGGTGCAGCGGTTTTTCGGCCCCTGGGGCGTTTTCTTTCAAGGCTTTCTCGAACACCCGGTGATGGTCGGCTCGATCATCCCCTCCTCGCGCTTCACGATCCGCAAGATGCTCGCACCGGTCGATTGGGGTCGCTGCAAGCTCTTCGTCGAATACGGGCCGGGCGTGGGCACCTTCTGCCGCCCCGTGCTCGACCGCCTGCCGCGTGACGGCACGCTGATCGTGATCGACACCAACCCGCTGTTCATCGACTATCTGAAGCGCACCATCGGCGACAGCCGCTTTATCGCGGTGCACGGATCGGCAGAGGATGTGGAGGAGATCATCCGCGCGCACGGCCACGAACAGGCGGATTACGTGCTTTCGGGCCTGCCCTTCTCGACCCTGCCCGATGGTGTCGGCCCGCGCATCGCGGCGGCGACCGCACGAGCGGTGCGTCCGGGCGGGGCCTTCCTCACCTACCAGTTCAGCAAGTCGGCGCGGCACCTCACCGCGCAGCATTTCGATCGGGTGGATGACGGGTTCGAGCTGCTCAACATCCTCCCCTGCCGCCTTGCCTGGGGTTGGAAGGCTGAGGGTCAGAAGGTCGAGGCCTAAGCCTCCAGCGCGCGGCGCCCGGCCTCCTCGCGTTCCACGGCGCGGGCGTAAGCAGGCCGCGCGGTCAGACGCTCGCGATAGGCCTTGAGGCTTTCGGGCACGCCCTCGTCCAGCCCGACGCTCTGGGCCAGAATCAGTGCATAGCCGACGCAGATGTCGGCCACAGTGAAGCGCTCGGCGCACAGATATTCGCGCCCTTCGAGCCGCTGCTCGACCTTGATCAGCCGCTTATGGAACCACTTGGCATAGGCCTCACCCGCCGCTTCCAGCCCCTTGTCCTTCTCGAACAGGCAGAAGCGCATATAGACCGTCTGCGGGAAGGTGATCGTCGCATCGGCGTGGTAGGTATAGTCGAGGTATTCGCCATAGTCCCGCTCGCCCGGCGCGATGGCAAGATCGGTGGTGCCGCTGCGCGTGGCGAGGTAGTGCGCGATCGCGCAGCTTTCGGTCAGTCGGGTCTCGCCATCGACCAGCATCGGCACGGTGCCGAGCGGGTTTACGCCCATGTACTCGGGCGCGAGATAGCGCGGTGGGAACGGCAGGATGCGAAGGTCGATATCGACCCCCGCCTCCTCCGCCGCCCAGGTCGCACGCAGACCGCGCGAACGGGCGCAGGTGTAGAGGATCGGCTTTGTCATGCGCGCGGGCCTAGTGCGCCTCGCTGCCGCCCACACCCAGCACTTTGTGTAAGGTGAAGGCAATGATGCTGCCAAGGATCAGGCCGACCACCGCGGAAAGCGCAGCATAGGTCACCCAGCCCAGCACGCCGCCGGCGGCGCCGACTGCGCCCTTCACGGCATATTCCGCGCCGTGGACGACATCGTAGATCGCGTGGAAGCCCACCTCGTGCGTGCCGTGGACGATGATCCCGCCGCCGACCCACAGCATCGCCACCGTGCCGATCAGCGACAGCGCAACCAGAAGCTTGGGCACCATGCGCAGCAGGAAGCGACCGAAGGCCTGCTTGGCATTGCTCGCCTGCTCGGTGAGATAGAGCCCGATATCGTCGAGCTTCACGATGACGCCCACCGCGCCATAGACGACCAGCGTCACCACCACCGCAACCAGTGCGAGCACCAGCCCGCGCGTCACCAGCGTCTCGGTGGCCACTTCGTTGAGCGCGATTGCCATGATCTCGGCCGAGAGGATAAGGTCCGTGCGGATCGCGCCGCCCACCCGCTTGTTCTCGAAGGCCACGGGATCCCTGATTTCGTCCTCCAGCGTTTCGCCGTGCTTGGCCCCGCCGAGCTTTTCCATCACCTTTTCCGCGCCTTCGTAGCACAGGAAGGCCCCGCCCAGCATCAGGATCCAGATGATCGCCTGCGGCAGGAACTCGGAGAGCAGCAAGGCGCCGGGCAGCAGGAACAGGAGCTTGTTCTTGAGGCTGCCCTTGGTGATCTTCCAGATGATCGGCAGCTCGCGCGCAGGCGACAGGCCGGTGACGTAGCTGGGCGTTACCGCCGCATCGTCGATCACGACGCCCGCGGTCTTGCTCCCCGCGCGCCCCGCGGCGGCTGCGACGTCGTCGATCGAGGCGGAGGCCGCCTTGGCGATCACCGAGATGTCATCGAGCAGTGCAACCAGTCCTGACGGCATATCAATTCCCCTTGGCGCGAATCATGTGCGCCAAACCAGCGCCTGCCCGTCCGGTTCCATGCCGACAAGACTTGCAATCCATCGGCAAAGCTGTAAGGGGCCGCGCTTCGCTTGGGATGCGCCCTTGCGGATGTTGAAGAAAGCCGGAGGGGCCCCGCGCAGTATGGCGCGGATCAGCCAGCGATCGGCAGGTAGTGAAAGGACGCAAGATGGCGCTCTACGAGCACGTCTTTCTTGCGCGTCAGGATCTGAGCCAGGCTCAGGTTGACGCGCTGGCGGCGCAAGCCACCGAAATCATCGAAGCCAACAACGGCAAGGTCACCAAGACCGAAACCTGGGGCCTCAAGTCGCTCGCCTACAAGATCGAGCGCAACCGCAAGGCGCATTTCGTGCTGCTCAACATCGACGCCCCCGGCTCGGTCGTTGCCGAGCTCGAGCGCCAGACCCGCATCAACGAAGACGTCATCCGCTACATGACCATCCGCGTGGACGAGCACGAGGAAGGCCCGAGCGTGATGATGCGCAAGAACGAACGCGAGCGTAAGCGCCGCGAAACCCGTGAGGAGCGCGACTGATGGCCCGCCCGTTTTTCCGCCGCCGCAAGTCCTGCCCGTTCGCGGCCAAGGATGCCCCCAAGATCGATTACAAGGACATGCGCCTGCTGCAGGGCTTCATGTCCGAGCGTGGCAAGATCGTGCCGTCGCGCATCACCGCCGTTTCGGCGAAGAAGCAGCGTGAACTGGCCCAGGCGATCAAGCGCGCGCGCCAGATCGGCCTGCTGCCCTTCATCGTGAAGTAAGAGGAGAAGGACACATGGATATCATTCTCCTTGAGCGCATCGAAAAGCTCGGCTCGATCGGTGACGTCGTCACCGTGAAGGATGGCTATGCGCGCAACTTCCTGCTCCCGCAGAAGAAGGCCCTTCGCGCCAACGAAGCCAACAAGAAGGTCTTCGAAGCCAACCGCGAACGCCTCGAAAAGGAAAACGCCGAACGCCGCACCGATGCTGAAAAGCAGGGTGAAAAGGTGGCAGGCGCCGAAGTGGTGCTGATCCGCGCCGCCTCGAACGCCGGTCAGCTCTACGGTTCGGTCAGCGTGCGCGACATCGTTGCCGGGCTTGCCGATCAGGGCCACCAGATCGACAAGCGCATGGTCATCATGGGCTCGCCGATCAAGGCGATCGGGATGCACGATGTCACCATCGCCCTGCACCCCGAAGTGCGCGTGACGGTGAAGGCCAATGTCGCCCGTTCGGACGACGAAGCCAAGCTGCAGAGCGAAGGCGTCGACGTGCTCGCGCAGATGTTCGAAGACGAACAGCGCGCGATCGAGGAGCAGGCCGATGCGACCCGCATCGAGACCGGTCTCGAGCCCGGCGAAATCCCGGCCGAACTGATGGAAGACGGCGACGACGCCTGATCCTTCCGCCTCACGGCCAGAAACACAGCAGGGCGCGAAGATCACCTCGATCTTCGCGCCCTTCTTGTAAACAGTACCCACTCGCGCGAAGGTGCTGCCACACAACGATAACAACAAAGGAGCAGAGCAACTGCCATGATCGACATTCCCGCCATTCTTGATGCCCTCCAGCAGCACTATGACGAAGCGGTGCGCGCCTTGCGCGACGATGTGATCGCCTTCGGGCGCGACGGCACGGTGCCCCCGCAGCGCAAGCGCGAGGACGGCAGCTACGCCTATCCGCAGATCACCTTGCGCTATGCCGGAATCGGCGCGCCGCACGATCGCAGCCGTGCCTTCGGGCGGCTCGAAATGCCGGGCACCTACACCACCACCATCACCCGTCCCGATCTTTTCGCGCATTACCTGACCGAACAGCTGACCCTGATCGGCAGCGCCTACGAGGTCGAGGTCACGGTAGAGCGCTCGCGGCAGGAAATCCCCTTCCCCTATGTGCTCGATGGCGAGGCCGGGGCGGCGATGGTCGGCATTTCGCCGCAGGAAATCGCCGCGCACTTCCCCTCGACCGACCTCGCGCTGATCGGAGACGAACTGGCCGACGGGATCGAGTTCGCCGAAGATCAGGACATGCCGCTGTCGCTGTTCGATGGCCTGCGCACCGATTACTCGCTCGCCCGGCTCAAGCATTACACCGGCAGCGAAGTGAGCGATTTTCAGGACTTCATCCTGTTCACCAACTATCACCGCTATGTCGATGAATTCGTGAACTGGGGTGCGGCGCAGATCGGGCAGGACGGCTATGTCGCCCTGACCGGTGCGGCGGGGCTCGACATCCGTGAGCCGACCGCCCACGCGCAGGATCAGCTCAACGACACCGCATGGCGCCGCCATCAGATGCCGGCCTATCACCTCATCCGCGAGGACGGGCGCGGGATCACGCTGGTCAATATCGGCGTCGGCCCCTCCAACGCCAAGACCATCTGCGATCACCTCGCGGTGCTACGCCCCCATGCTTGGCTGATGATCGGCCACTGCGGCGGGCTGCGCTCGACCCAGAAGATCGGTGACTTCGTGCTCGCCCACGCTTACCTGCGCGACGATCACGTGCTTGATCCGGTGCTGCCGCCCGAAGTGCCGATCCCGCCGATTGCCGAAGTGCAGCAGGCGATGGCCACCGCGGCCGAGGAAGTTGCGGGCGTGCAGGGTGCCAACCTCAAGCAGCGGATGCGCACCGGCACGGTCGTCACCACCGACGATCGCAACTGGGAGCTGCGCTATTCCTCCTCGGCCAAGCGCTTCTCGCAAAGCCGCGCGATCGCGATCGACATGGAGAGCGCCACGATTGCAACGCAAGGCTACCGCTTCCGGGTGCCTTACGGGACGCTGCTGTGCGTGTCGGACAAGCCGCTCCACGGAGAGATCAAGCTGCCGGGGCAGGCGAACAAGTTCTACGAAGAGGCCATCGCCGCGCACCTGCAGATGGGCATCGTTGCCTGCGCGATGCTGCGCGACGAGGGCGACCGGCTCCACTCGCGGAAACTGCGCGCCTTTAACGAGCCGCCGTTCCGGTAAGTGTCAGTGGCAGGGGCAGGCGCTGGCCCTATCCCTGCCCCTTGGTCTTGGTCGCCCCGCCCCTGGCATTGGCGACGATGAAATCGACGATCAGGCCCGCCACATCCTTGCCAGTCGCGCTTTCGATGCCTTCGAGGCCGGGCGAGGAATTGACCTCCATGATGACGGGGCCGTGATTGCTCCGCAGCATGTCGACCCCGCACACGTTCAGCCCCATGCGCTTGGCCGCGCGCACTGCGGTCGAGCGTTCTTCGGGGGTGATCTTGATCACCTTTGCGCTGCCGCCGCGGTGGAGGTTGGAGCGGAACTCGTCCGGCGCGCCGGTGCGCTGCATCGCGGCGACCACCTTGCCGCCCACCACCAGCGCGCGAATATCGGTGCCGCCGGCTTCCTTGATGAATTCCTGCACCAGAATGTTGACGTTGGCCCCGCGAAACGCCTCGATCACCGATTTCGCGCTGCTCATCGTTTCGGCCAGCACCACACCGATGCCCTGCGTGCCCTCGATCAGCTTGATCACCACCGGCGGGCCCTTGACCGCGCGGATGATCTCCTCGGCCTGTTTGGGGTCGTTGGCGTAGGCTGTCAGTGGCAGTCCTAGCCCGTGCTTGGCGAGGATCTGCAAGCTGCGCAGCTTGTCGCGGCTGCGGCCGATGGCGACGCTCTCGTTCAGTGACCAAATCCCGCGCATCTCGAACTGGCGGAGGATCGCGAGGCCATAATTGGTGATCGAGGCCCCGATGCGCGGAATCACCGCGTCGTAATTCTCGATCGGCGCGCCATTGTAGAACACTTGCGGCCGGTGGCTGGCAATGTGCACCGTGCAGCGCAGCGTGTTGAGGATGTCGAGGCTATGGCCGCGCGCCTCGGCCGCCTCTTTCAGGCGCTGGTGCGAATAGAGATTGGCGTTGCGCGCCAGCATCGCGATTTTCATGAAAGACCTTTCGAAACCGGCATTCTACCGGCGGCCCGGCCCCTTATCCGCATTCGCAGGCGATTGCAGCCACGAATGACCACTATCCACCACCATCCGCCGCCGGAGCGCGGTGCGCCCGATGAGCATGGGGAATTGCATCTGGGATCGGTTCGCAAGGCTGATCTCCGCCCGGAAGGTGAGATTACCGATAGTCAGCGGCGTCTTGATGACAAAGCGCCGCTGTGTATCCCCGTTCGAGGAGGTGATGCCACGCACATCGACATGCACCGCCTCGCAATGGTGGCGCTCCCCACCCCAGTCGACGGCGAAGCGCACGAACCGTTCGTCGCCGCGCAGAAAATCCTCGAGCACATGGGCATGGAGCGAGGAGGTGCGCGCGCCGGTGTCGATCTTGGCGGGGATACCCGCAAGGCCAAGCTCGGGCAGGCTGACGAGCTCGCGCCAGCCCACCACCATCGGCGCGCGCGCGCTTACCAACCTGCGGTCTCACCCTTGTTCTGCTCGTCGAGCCACGCCTTGAGCGGCGCAAAGTACTCCGCCATCGCCTTGCCCGACATCTGCCGCTCGCCGGTGAAGGCTTCGAGCGCATCGGGCCACGGCTTGGACGCGCCCATCTCCAGCATCGCGTTCAGCTTCGTGCCGACCTCCTTGTTGCCGTAGAACGAGCAGCGGTGCAGCGGCCCTTCCCACCCGGCGGTGTCGCAGGCGGCCTTGTAGAACTGGAACTGGAGCAGCCGCGCAAGGAAGTAGCGGGTGTAGCTGACATTGCCGGGAATGTGGTACTTCGCGCCTGCGTCAAACCCATCCGCCGGCCGCTCCACCGGCGGGACAACGCCCTGATAGTCGCGGCGCAGCTCGTTCCACCCGGTGTTCATCGCGGCTTCGGGGATCGAGCCGTCATACAGCCCCCAGCGATAGCGATCGAGCAGCAGGCCGAAGGGCAGGAAGGCGACCTTGTCCATCGCCTGACGCAGCAGGAGGCCAATGTCCTTGTCGGCGCTCGGCACATCCTTGGGATCGAGCATGTCGATCTGCACCAGATATTCCGGCGTGATCGACAGCGCGATCATGTCGCCGATCGCCTCGTGGAACCCGTCATTCGCTCCCGTCAGATAGAGGTAGTCCTGCTTGTTGTAGGCGCGCTGGTAGTAGTTGTGGCCCAGCTCATGGTGGATTGTGATGAAATCGTCGGCGTTTTCCTTGATGCACATCTTGATGCGCAGATCGTCGACATTGTCGATGTTCCAGGCCGAGGCGTGGCACACCACCTCGCGGTCGGCGGGCTTGGTAAACTGGCTGCGCTCCCAGAAGGTTTCGGGCAGCGGCGCGAAGCCGAGCGAGGAGAAGAACTGCTCGCCCACCTTGGTCATGCCGACGGCATCGAGCTTCTTCTGCGCGATCAGCTCGGTGAGGTCATAGCCGATATCGCCCGCGCCCTCGGGGGCGACCAGCGGATAGATATTGCCCCATTCCTGCGCCCACATATTGCCGAGCAGATCGGCGCGGATCGGGCCGGTGCGCGGCTGCACGGCATCGCCGTATTTCTCGTTGAGCTTGCGGCGCACATAGGTGTGGAGCGCGATGTAGAGCGGCTTCACCTCCTGCCACATCCGCTCGGTCTCGGCGGCGAACTCTTCGGGCGGCATGTCGTAGCCCGAACGCCACATCGCGCCGAAATCGGCAAAGCCCAGTTCCTTGGCGCCTTCGTTGGCGAGCGCGGTCATGCGCGCATAGTCCTCGCGCATCGGCGCGCCGACATTGTCGTGCCAGCTCGCCCACATTTCCTTGAGCTCGGCCGGCGTGCGTTCGAGGTTGCCCATCTCGGCCTCGATATCGCTGCCATTGATCGGCTCGCCATTAAGCGTGCCCTTGCCCCGCCCATAGGCCGAGCCAAGGCGCGTGGCGATGGCGTTCAGCTCCTCGGCCGCGCCATCGCGGCTGGGGGCGGGCAGCAGCACCGAATTGCGCAGCATGTCGAGCTTGCGGCGGGTTTCGGCATCGAGCCCTTCGACCTGCGCATAGCGCGCGGCCTCGGCGGCATAGCCGACCTGCTTGACCGTCAATTCAGCGCCGTACTGCGCGGCCATCGTGTCGGTATCGTGGTTGATATAGGTCGCGTTGATCCACGAGATGTGCGAATTTTCGACCGAGAAGGCGGCGAGATCGGCCTCGACCTTGGCGAGCCAGGCGCGCGCGTCCTCGGGGGTCAGGGCGGCTTCGGCAGCGGGCGCGGCCTCGGCGGTGTGCGCGGCAAGCGGGGTGGCAGCGGCAATCGCGAGCGCGGCGACAGCGCCCTTCAGAAGGGGGGCGGAGAATTTCATGCGTCAGTTTTCCCGTCAGTCGTGTGACAATGGCGGGGGTTTGAACCGGGAGGGCGCGGGAATCAACCCGCCTGCGTCAAGCTGCGAGGAAGCCGACGATCGCCTCGCCCAGTTCGGGCCGCGTCACGCTGTTCATATGCGTGCCGGGCACCTCGATATAGCGCGCATCCGGGAGCAGCGCGGCAAGCTCGCTCGCCGAGCCATTGTCATCATCCGCATCGCCGCAGATCGCCGCGACCGGCATGGTGACATTGGCGAGAAGCGCGAGGTCGAAATCGTCCATCGCATCGAGCAGCAGCCGCGCGGCGATCCGGTCGATCCCCTGCGATTTCAGGAAAGTGCGCGCGGTAAAGGCCGGGTCGCCGGGACGGATGGTGTCGAATTCGTCGATCACGCGCTTGAAGAAATCCGCGCGCCGCTCCCACCCGGCAAGTCCAGCCACGCCCATGCCGCACAGCGCCAACCGGCGCGGTTCGAGAATGCCGTGGGCGACCGCATGGATCGCGGTGCGCGCGCCGAGCGAGAAGCCGACGAGGTCGAAGCCGCCTGGCTCCAGCGCTAGATGCTCGGCCAGCGCGGCGGCATCGCGCACCAGC
This sequence comes from Porphyrobacter sp. YT40, assembly GCF_006542605.1. Taxonomy (GTDB): domain Bacteria; phylum Pseudomonadota; class Alphaproteobacteria; order Sphingomonadales; family Sphingomonadaceae; genus Erythrobacter. Next base: position 2,169,112 of record NZ_CP041222.1, on the reverse strand, counting down.
ACGCCGCGGGGATAGGCACTTGGCCCGCGCGGCGCCTCGCTGTCCCCGTGGACACGGAAATCGAGCATGATCGCCCGAAATCCCGCCGCCGCGAGCCGCACGCCGTGGCCCCATTTGATCCAGTTCATCTGCGAGGAGGAAAACAGCCCGTGGAGCAGAATCACCGGACGCCCCTCGCCCTCGGTATGATAGGCGAGCCGGGTGCCGTCGAAGCTGGCGAAATCGTGTCTCTCGGTCATCGCGGGCTCAGCGGAAGAAGCACTGCGTGCCCGCATAGAGCATCTCGACCTTGTCGCCCGTGACGAAGCCGCCGATCCTCTCGCCGAGCGCGAATTCCTCGCCCAGCGTGCTGCCTTCGATCTTGGCGAAGCCCGGCGCGGCTTCGAGCGTCGCGCGGGGCGATCCCAGCTGGACATCGCCGGGTAGCCGGATCGTCCCGCGTGCCGCAGCGTCGCCATCCTGCGGCAGGTGCCAGTTCCAGCCGACGAGGCGCCCTTCCTGAAAATGCGCGGTCAGCCCGCCGGCGAAATCGGTGAAGGTCACGGGGCCTGCCCCGCATTCGGGGTTCTCGCCCGTCCGCAACACCGGCCCGAGCGCGGCGGCGAGCGCGGCTTCGACCTCCTGCTGACCGGCAGCGAAGTAGAACGCTTCGGCCCCGGCGGTGAGGCCTTCGCCGCGCATTTCGACCCTGTCGGCGGCGACCGGTGCCTGCGCGCCCTCGCCCTGCTGACGCTCGGCCGGGCTCGGCACCTCGCCGCTGTCGCAACCCGCCAGCGCGAGCGCGCCGGCCAGGATCAGGAGTGGCATCCGCATCGTCATCGCTCCGTCCCTTTCCACCATGCCGCGCCGCGCACCCAAGGCAGCGCCAGCACCGCGCCGAGCCCCGCTAGCGCCATATCCTTCTGCGCGTCAAACATGTCGCCCTGCTCGCCGTTGTAGGCTCCGGCAGCTTCGGGGGCGAGCGCGAGGGTCAGGCTCCATTCGAAGATCTCGTAGAGACCGCCCAGCGCCAACACGGCGGTGACGGCGAAAACCAGTGCCATCCGATCCGAGAGCCCCCAATAACGCGCCCCCGCCTCGACCAGCGGCACCATCGCCAGCGCGCCGAAGGCGAAGTGGACCAACCGGTCGAAATGGTTGCGATCGCTCGCGAGCGCGGGAAGCCACTCGCCATAGGGCACGAAGCTGTAGGACCAGCGCGCGGCGAAGAGGTGCAGCAGCACGAACGCGGTCATGCAGGCGGCCGACGCGTTGCTCACCGGCCTAAGGCGCAGCGCGCGCCACACGAAAGGCAGGCCGATTGCCACTGGCCCCACCTGCAACCACGTATTGCCCGGATAGAGCGCACCCCAGGCGCTCAGCGGGACGCCGAGCGCCACCACCGCCAGCATCGCGGCCTGCGCCCTTGGGAGCGGCGGCATGGTGACGGGATCAACCCTTCTTGAGATGCCGCCGCCCGAGCAGTTCGGCGATCTGCACCGCGTTGAGCGCGGCACCTTTCCGCAGGTTGTCCGAGACGCACCACAGAGTGATCCCGTGCTCCACCGTCGGATCGTCGCGCACGCGGCTGACGAAAGTGGCGGCATCGCCGACGCATTCGATCGGGGTGACGTATCCGCCGTCCTCGCGCTTGTCGATCAGCATCACGCCAGGGGCTTCGCGCAGGATGTCCATCGCGGCTTCGGCGGAAAGCTCGTTCTCGAATTCGATATTGACCGCTTCCGAGTGGCCGACAAATACGGGCACGCGCACGCAGGTCGCGGTCAGCTTGATTTTGGGGTCGAGGATCTTCTTGGTCTCGACCACCATCTTCCATTCCTCCTTGGTCGAACCATCGTCGAGGAAGGTGTCGATGTGGGGAATGACGTTGAAGGCGATCTGCTTGGTGAACTTCTGCGGCTCAAGCGGATCGCCGACGAAGATCGCGCGGCTCTGGGCGAAGAGCTCGTCCATCCCCGCCTTGCCCGCGCCCGAAACGGACTGGTATGTCGATACCACCACGCGCTTGATCGTCGCGGCATCGTGGAGCGGCTTCAGCGCCACCACCAGCTGCGCGGTCGAGCAGTTGGGGTTGGCGATTATGTTGCGCTTAGCATAGTCGTCGATCGCGTCGGGGTTCACCTCCGGCACGATCAGCGGAATGTCCGGGTCCATGCGGTAGAGCGAGGAATTGTCGATCACGATGCACCCGGCGGCGGCCGCCTTGGGGGCATATTCCTTGGCCGGGCCGGAGCCTGCCGCGAACAACGCGATGTCCCATCCGGCAAAGTCGAAATGCTCGATGTTCTTGCACTTGAGCATCTTGCCGGTGTCGCCGAATTCGACTTCGGTGCCGGTCGAACGCGGCGAGGCCACCGCGGCGACCTCGTCGCACGGAAACTCGCGTTCGGCCAAAACCTGCATCATTTCGCGTCCGACATTGCCGGTCGCGCCGACCACTGCCACCCGGTAACCCACTTGGCATTCTCCTATGAATTCGCAGGTGCGAGATAGCGCGCGCTGGCCCTAGCGCAACATCATTCGTCTTTGCGCAGACCTATACTTACTTGCCCGTCTACTTCGGCGGCGTCACCTCGTGCGCTTCCAGAAAGCGGACAATGCTGTTCCACACGTGCGGGCCGATCTTCGGGCCGGAGACGCGGTGGGTGTAGCCGGGGTAGAGCATCATCTCGAAGGGCGTGTTGCTCTCCTGAAGCACGCTAATGAGTTCCGAGGAGTTTTCGAACACCACATTGTCGTCCGCCATGCCGTGGATCAGCAGCAGCGGATCGCTGATTTTTGTGGCATCGGGGATGGCGCTGGCCATTTTGTAGGCCTCGGGCACTTCGCGGGGATCGCCCATGTAGCGTTCGGTGTAGTGGGTGTCGTAGAGCTCCCAGCGGGTCACCGGTGCGCCGGAGATACCCGCCGCATAAAGGCCCGGATCGGCCTCCAGCTGCTTCAATGTCATGTAGCCGCCATAGGACCAGCCATAGATTGCGATCTTGTCGGGATCGACGAAATCGAGGCTCTTCAGCCACTCCGCCCCCGCCTTCTGATCGCGCACCTCGGCCCCGCCCATCGCGCGGTAGAGCGGCTGTTCGAAGTCCACCCCCCGGTTGGCCGAGCCGCGATTGTCGAGCACGAAATAGACATAGCCTTTGTCGACGATCGACTGCGCGAGCGCCCCGCCCCAGCCCCTGGTCACCATCTGCGGCCCCGGCCCGCCGTAATGGCTAAAGAACACCGGGTAACGCTTGCCCTTCTCCATCTTGGGCTTCAGCATCATCCAGTGCAGCGGCGTGCCGTCCTCGGCGGCGATGGTGCCGAATTCGGGGGTGATATGGCTGGCGAGGAAGGGCGCATAGGGGTGATCGCCCTCGACCCGGTTCTCCTCGATCCAGGCCACCCGCGCGCCATCGGGCGTCGCCAGATAGGACTGCGGCGGCTGGGTCGGGCTGGAGCGCGAGACGTAGAGCAGCCGCCCCGCCCCATCCATGCTCGCGAAATTGGTGAAAGCGGGATCGGTGAGCAGTTCCGGCTCCCCCGTCCCGTCCAGACGCGCGCGGTAGATCTGCTGGGTGAGGACGTCCGCCGTCGCCTGATAGGTGAAGGTGCCCGCCGCCTCGTCCACACCGACAAGGCTTGTCGTGGGCGAGGTGCCGCGCGTGAGCTGCTGCCACTGGCCGCCCGCATAGCGGTAGAAATGGCCGTAGCCGTCCCGCTCCGACCACCACAGCAGGCTGCCATCCTTGAGGAATCGGTAATTGTCCGAGAGGTTCACCCAGTAATCGGGCCGCGCGGCGTCTTCGGTGAACCATATCTGCGAGGCGCCGGTGGCGGGATCGATCTTGAGCACATCGATCTTCGTCTGCGCGCGGTCCTGCCGCTGGACATAGATCGCGCTGCCATCGGGCGCCCAGTCGACCCGCGCGACGTAGATATCGAGATCGACGCCGAGATCGACCTTCACGCTCCCCGTCCCGTCCGGGTTCATCACGTAGAGTTCGACCACCGCATTGTCGGTGCCCGCCGCCGGATAGCGCTGGTCGAACACCTTGGTGCCCGTCGCACCGATCGCCGCGCGGGTGACGATGCCGACGGCGGCTTCATCGGTGCGCTGGACGACGATCCGGCTGTCGTCCGGGCTCCACCAATAGCCTTGCAGCCGCGCCATTTCCTCCTGCGCGACGAATTCCGCCTCGCCCCAGCGGATCGTCTCGGCCTCGCCTGCCGGAGTGATTGGCTGCGCCTCGCCGCCGACCGGGCCGACCCACAGCCGCCGGTCGCGCACGAAGCTGACCATGCCGCCCTTGGGCGACAATTGTGGGTTGAGTTCCGTCCCCTCGGTATCGGTCAGCTGCGTCACCGTGCCATCGAGTTTGGCGAGGAACAGATCGCCATCCAGCGGCACCAGCACGCCGCTGCCGTCGCTCGCCCACTGGTAGGAGATGATCCCCTTGAGACTGCCGACGCGCGCGCGCTCGCGCTGCATCTTCTCGTCTTCCGAGAGTTCGCGCCCACTGCCGAGCGCCTCGGAATCCACCAGCATCCGCCATTCGCGGGTGTCGATGTCATACCCCCACAAGTCGTAGCGGTCGCGATCGTCGGCGCGATTGCGCAGCAGCGTGAGATAGCGCCCATCGGGCGACAGCTTCACCTGACGGGGGGCCGGGCCATCGAGGCCGGGGGAAGCGAAGACCCGCTCGAAGGTAAGCGCAGGTGCAGCCTCAGCCATGGTGGCGGTCTCCGCCAGCGCGGGCATTGTCAGACAGGTGGAGAGGGAAAGGGCAACCGCAGCAAGAACCGAACGCATCCAAAGCTCACCTCGTCATCGCAGACCGCACAGGTTGCGGCGCGCCCCGTTCCTCGCAACCGCGCGGGCCAAAGGCAAGAGGCACAAACGAAAAGGGCGGCCCCTCGCGGAGCCGCCCTTCGCAATTTCTTGGGCCGAAAAGACCTTACGCCTTGGGAGCGTTCATCTTGCGCTCGACGATACGCGCGCTCTTGCCGGTGCGGCCGCGCAGGTAATAGAGCTTGGCGCGACGCACCACGCCGCGGCGGACCACGGTGATGCTCTCGACGATCGGCGAATAGAGCGGGAAGACGCGCTCGACGCCCTCACCGAAGCTCATCTTGCGCACGGTGAAGTTCGAACCCATGCCGCGGTTCGAACGGGCGATCACGACGCCTTCATAGTTCTGAATACGCTCGCGGTTGCCTTCTTTCACCTTCACGCCGACGCGGACGGTGTCGCCCGCGCGGAATTCGGGGATGTCCTTGCCGGACTTGGCGATTTCTTCGGCTTCAATCTGCTGGATCAGGTTCACTGGTCCGGTTCCTTGCTTTTGCGCCGCGCGCCAGAGGCAGGTTGGACCCGAGCGCCCTCATGGCGCTCCCACAAGTCCGGCCTGCGTGACCGTGTGTCGTTCTCGCTTTGCAGCTTGCGCCACGCCGCGATCTTCGCATGATCCCCCGATCGCAGCACTTCGGGGATCGTGCGCCCTTCCCATTCAACAGGTCGGGTGTAGTGCGGGTATTCGAGAAGGCCGTTTTCATACGACTCCTCCGCCCCGCTCAAGGCCGCGCCCATTACGCCGGGAATGAGGCGAATGCAAGCGTCAAGGATGGTCAGCGCCGCCATCTCGCCGCCGGAGAGGACGATGTCGGCGAGGGAGACTTGCTCGATCTCCGGCCGGGCCTCGAACAGGCGCTCGTCGAAGCCTTCGAACCGCCCGCACAGGATGATGACGCCAGGGCCTGAGGCGAGTTCGCGGATGCGGGCTTGCGTGATGGGTTTTCCGCGCGGGGTCATGGCGAGGATGGGGCGCACGTCTCCCCCTCCCTTGAGAGAGGGGGTCGGGGGGTGGGTGTTCGAGGTTTCTGGGACAGAAAGGCCCTCAACCGCCGAACCCCCATCCCCAACCCCTTCCCCCAAGGGAAGGGGCTCTTGAACACTATCCAAAGCCCGCGCCAGCACATCGCACTTCAGCACCATCCCCGCCCCGCCGCCCGCAGGCGTATCGTCGACGGTGCGGTGCTTGTCGGTGGCGAAGTCGCGGATCTGCACCGTCTCGCAGGCCCACTTGCCCTCGGCGAGCGCGCGGCCCGCGATGGACTGCCCGAGCGGCCCGGGAAACATCTCCGGGTAGAGCGTGAGGATGGTGGCGGCGAAGGTCATTGGAAAGTTCCGATGTCAGTCCTTGATCGGAGCGCATCTCGGCGTCGACGCATCCCGATAGTCGCAGATGCAACGCCAAACCCTACTACCAGCAGTCCAGCCAACAGCATTCGCCCCCTTATCGGCATGCGCGAGAGCGCAGCCGCAGCATTCTCAAGTGTGACACCATCAGTCTTAGCCAGAATGAGAATGAGCAGACAAAGAACGAAGAGCAACGGCATGAGTCCCGCTATGACAATGCCGAGCAGATATCGGCTTGGCGGCATCAACCGATGCAGAAGGATGGCGCCTCGCCAAGCGACAAAAGCGGCCACCACAAGAACCCCGGCCATCCCGATCACATCGCCGGAAGAAGTTGGTGCTGGCGACGGCGCGATTGCAACTGTGGCGGTTGCAGCAAGCATCCTTAAAGCCATGCCACCCCGTCTTTCGACCGCGTATCAACCGACAACTCAAACACATCCGGCCGCGAATAATGCCCGTCGGTGTCGAGGTTTGCCAGCCCCTCGGCCACTTCGCCCAGATCGAGTTCGGCGAAGAGCGTCTCCTCCCCCTCGCCTGCCTGCGCGATCACGCGGGTGTCGGGGGCGGCGATCAGGGAGCCGCCGCGGTTGAGCACCTCGCCGGGGATGGCTTCGAGCAATTCGCGCGCCGCATCATCACCGCCGACCCGCTCCAGCCCGTCGAACAGATCGTCCTTCGTCTGCACCAGCCCCGCCGCTAGCACAAAGCAGCGCCCCTCCATCGCATAGTGCCGTGAGGCGATCTGGTGGCTCTCGCGCACCGTCGGCCAGGCGGCGACGTGCACATCCTCGCCGAGGTTATGCATGGCCGCGCGGGCGAGCGGCATCCAGTGCTCCCAGCAGATCAGGGTGCCGAGGCGGCCCCATTCGGCCTGATGCACCCCCAGCGTCGAGCCATCACCGCGCGCCCAGATCAGGCGTTCGGTGTGCGTCGGCACAAGCTTGCGGTGATCCATCACCGGCAGGCCGGGGCGAAAGGTCAGCTGGTTGTTGACGAGGCTCCGCCGCACCCGCTCATGGGCGCCAATGGAAATGATTGCCCCGCTCGCATAGGCCAGTTCCTGCAAGGGCAAGAGCCGCTCGTCACCCGGCACCACTGCCTGCTCGAGCATGATCCGGTGCAGCGCCTTGGTGCCGGGATGATCCCACAGGCCTGCGCCCGGCGCATCATCGAGCCACAACGGATAGCCCCCCAGAAAGGTCTCGCCGAAAGCGACCACCTTCGCGCCGCTCTCCACCGCCTCGCGGGCCAGACGCAGAGCCTTGTCGATCCCGCCCTGAAAATCGAGCGGAACAGGTGCGGCCTGCACGACGGCGACGGCCAAAGAGCGGAGGGTCGTGGTCATGCCCGCCGCTTACGCGCGCAACTCAGCCTCCGCAACCGCCGCAGCCGCCGCCGCAGCCCGAACCGCCGTCGCTGCTGCCATCAGCCCCGCCGCCGTCGCCGCTTTGCTGGCGCAGCGCATGGACCGGCTCCCATGGCGTGCCGACCAGTACGCCGGTGCCGAACAGCGCGACCGCCATAGCTGCCTCATCCGGGCGCGGGGCCTGATTGAGACGGCCGTTGCGGTGCCGCAGGTCCCGCATCGCCGCCGCGCCTGCCGCCGTGCGCGGGTCGCAGGTGGCGTAGCGCATCACCGCCAACACCACCGTTAGCACCAGCAGCGCGACGAGAAAGCCGGTCGGCTCACCCAGCGCACTTCCGGCCCGCTGGCGGTAGAGACCGATCAAAATCAGCATGACGAAGGGCAGGATCGCGATCAGCCGCAGCCGGGTGTGCTCTTCGGGACGCAGCAGAAGCCCCGCCCGGCATAGACGCGCCGCCACCCGCTCGGCATGGACGGCGACAGCCCGGCGCGCTTCGGCGAGCGTCAGCGGCGCGTCGGTTGCCAGCAACGCCTGTCCGGCCGGGGTGACCGGATAATCGCGCGCGGCAATCCGCAACTTGCCCTTGTCCGCCTCGACCAGCGCACCGCGCACATAGAGATCGGCCAGCAGCGAATCGGCCAGGCGTTGCCGTCCGCCCACCAGCACCGCCACGCTTTCGAGATCGTGGGCCTCGCCGCGCCGCCCCGCTTCGCGCAGGACAGCGGGCAGCCGCCACGCCAGCGCGCTCGCCAGCGCGAGCATGACGCTGTAAAACAGCAGAAAGTCGCTGCCCGTCCAGGACGAGAACAGCTCCATCACATGATCCTTCCCGCAAGCCACCCTGCCATGAAGACAGCGATGGCAAGCGCCAGCGCGACCCGGCGTGGAAGCATGATACCACCGAAAAAGTTAACGCGAACTCCCCCCGGGTCGACCGCAAAACGCCTATGCGCGTTCGGCCAAATGTCGGCCGGCGGCACCGCGCCGAAGGCCGCCTCGTAAGCTGCGAGCGTATCGGCATATTGTCGGTAATACCGCTCGCGCTCGACCGGCCCGCCTGCCGTGGGGCCGTGGTGCAGATCGGCGCGCAGAATGTCGGGGCAGAAACGCTCCCAGTAATCGCGGCTGTAGGTGAGGTGGAGGTGCCAGGCCTGATCCACGGCATCGGAAGGGGTGACCGGGTGCCCCGCGGTGACCGCGAGATAGCAGAAGCGCTTGTACTCGCCGATCACCCTCTCGGCATGGTCGGGACTCCAGCGGTTCTCGCGGGCGAGCCGGGCGGCAAAGGTCAGCGATGCGTCGGGAGGGCCGATGTGGTGGTCGGCGATGCGTTGCCAGAGGGCGTCGTCGCGGGGCGAACTCACACCGTCAATTATCGGCGAAATCGGCGCTGATCACAAGCTGCTTGTCGCCCCAGCCGATCACGGCGGCGGGGATCATCGGGACCATGAAAGTCTTGGGCCCCTTTTCGGGGACGGGGTCGAGTGTAATCTCGATGATGTCGGTCGCGCCGAAGTTTTCGATGGCGAGAACGGTGCCGACAGCATCGCCCGCGTCGGTGACCACCGGCAGTCCGAGCAGGTCTGCGTGGTAGAATTCGCCCTCTCCCAGGGGCGGCAACGCCTCACGCGGAACGGTAAGCGCGGTGCCGCGCAGCCTTTCGGCATCGGCGCGGGTGGTGCTTTGGGCAAAGCGGGCGATCCCGCCGCCCTTGCCGTCGTCGCGCACCTTTACCAGCGTGAGCGCGCCGTCGTTGAAGCTCTTGTGCTTGGCGAGTGTCGCAACGCCCTCGCCAAACAGCTTCAGACGCACCTCGCCCGCCACCCCGTGCGCGCCGATGATGGCGGCGAGGGTGACGGGCTTGGGGCTCATGGCTTAGCCTTCGGCCTGCTCTTCGGTGGCCGCTTCTTCAGCAGGCGCTTCTTCGGCAGCGGGCGCTTCCTCGGCGGGGGCTTCTTCAGTCGGAGCTTCTTCAGCCGGGGCAGCAGCGGCGGCCTTGGCTTCTTCTTCGGCCGCGCGCTTGGCTTCTTCGGCCTCGGCGATCTTGGCAGCACGCTCTTCGGTGCGCTCCTTGGCCTTCTCGCCCGGCTCGCCCTTCTTGGGGTTCACGCGGGCCGCACGCTCCTGAATGCCGGCGGCATCGAGGAAGCGGGCAACGCGGTCGGTCGGCTGTGCGCCGACGCCCAGCCAGTAGCGGGCGCGATCTTCGTTGAGCTTCACGCGCTCACCCGAATCCTTAGCGAGCAGCGGGTTGTAGGTGCCGATCTGCTCAAGATACTTGCCGTCGCGGGGCGAGCGGCTGTTGGCGACGACGATGCGGTAGTAGGGACGCTTCTTGGCACCGCCGCGCGAGAGCCGGATGGAAATCGACATGATGTTACCTTTCGATTGAACTTGAACTGTTGAACTGAAACTTCTGGCTTGAAACTATTTCTTGCGGGGCGGGCCACCGAGACCGGGGAGGCCGCCCATCCCGCCGCCGCCGAGGCCGGGCAGGCCACCGGGCGGAAGTCCGCCCATGCCGCCACCCATCGGACCGCCGCCCCCGCCGCCGAACATCGCGGCGAGACCCTTCAATCCGCCCATCTTCTTGATCTGCTTCATCGCGCGCGACATTTCCTGGTGCATCTTGAGCACCTTGTTGACCGTCTGCACGTCGGTCCCGCTGCCCGCCGCAACGCGCTTCTTGCGCTTGGCGTTCATCAGGTCGGGGTTGGCGCGTTCCTTGGCGGTCATCGAGGAGATGATCGCTTCCATGTGGACCAGCACCTTGTCGTCCATGCCGCTCGCCTGCATGGCCTGCTTGGCCTTCTTCATGCCCGGCATCATGCCGGCGAGCATCCCCAGCCCGCCCATGCCGCGCATCTGCTTCAGCTGCATGGCGAGATCGTCGAGATCGAACTTGCCCTTTTCGAGGTTGCGCGCGAGCTTTTCGGCGTCCTCTTCCTTGATCGTCGCCGCAGCCTTTTCGACGAGGCTGACGACGTCGCCCATGCCGAGGATGCGGTCGGCGACAGAGCCGGGGCGGAAGGGCTCGATCGCGTCGAGCTTTTCGCCGGTGCCGGCAAACTTGATCGGCTTGCCGGTAACCGCGCGCATCGAAAGAGCCGCACCGCCGCGGGCATCGCCGTCCATGCGGGTCAGCACCACGCCGGTGAGCGGCACTTCACTGGTGAAGGACTGCGCGACGTTGACCGCGTCCTGCCCGGTGAGCGAATCGACCACCAGCAGCACTTCGTTGGGCGCCGAAACGCTGGCGACGGCCTTCATCTCGGCCATCAGCGCATCGTCGACATGCAGGCGGCCCGCGGTATCGAGCAGCAGCACGTCGAAGTTCTGGAGCCGCGCGGCTTCCATCGCGCGGCGGGCGATATCGACCGGCTGCTGGCCTGCGATGATCGGCAGGGTCGCGACATCGACCTGCCCGCCGAGCACCGCCAGCTGCTCCTGCGCGGCCGGACGGTTCACGTCGAGCGAGGCCATCAGCGCCTTCTTGCCGTGGCGCTCGCGGATCAGCTTGGCGAGCTTGGCGGTGGTGGTGGTCTTGCCCGAGCCTTGGAGGCCGACCATCATAATCACGACCGGCGGCTTCGCATCGAGCTTGAGGCCTTCGACCTCCATGCCGCCCAGCGTCTCGACCAGCTCGTCATGGACGATCTTGATGACCATCTGGCCGGGAGTGACCGACTTCAGGACATCCTGGCCGACAGCCTTTTCGGTGACGGAATCGATGAAGCGGCGGGCAACGGGGAGCGCAACGTCGGCTTCGAGCAGCGCGATGCGCACTTCGCGCATGGCGTCGCGCACGTCCTGCTCACGCAGCGCGCCGCGGCCCTTGAGCTTGTCGAACACCCCGCCAAGGCGGTCGGACAGCGTATCGAACATCGCCAACGTCTCCTGCCGGGAGCCTTGGCCGCCCGGAAAATGCGAAAAACGCCGGCGGACGAAACCTCGTCGGCCAGCGTTGCGAAAAACGTCCCACCGGGGGATCGGCTTTTTCGACTTTGATCAGGATGACTGGTGGAGCCTAGCGGGATCGAACCGCTGACCTCAACACTGCCAGTGTTGCGCTCTCCCAGCTGAGCTAAGGCCCCGAGCCAGTCATCATGCCAGCAAGGCTAAGCGCCCTGCTTGCGGGAGGCGGCCATTAGTGGGGCCGACCTCCCTTGGCAAGCTTAAATTGAATGAACCGGATCAAATATCCCGACTTCTGATCGTCAGGGCTGATCCGGCCGCATCGCGGCCGCGAGCGCACGCGCGCGAGCCGCAGGTGCTCCGGCGCAAGACGCCGGAAACGCACCGAGGACGGGCCCGTGGAGGCGGGCCCGCAATCAATCAGCTCTCATCGTCGTCGTCGTCGCCAGAGGTGGCCACGCCGAGATCGTCGTCGCCGCCGAGATCGACATCGTTGTCGGGCGAATCGCCGTCCTCGTCGATGTCCTCGATGTCCTCCAGATCGTCGATATCGTCATCTCCGCCCAGATCGGAATCGGCCTCGGCGTCCTTCTTCTTCTCGACTTCCTCGAAGGGAATCGGCTGCTTGGACTTGAGCACCGGCTCGGGCGACCAGGTTTCGCCGCATTCGATGCAGGTCACCGGGTCTTCCTTGCCCAGATCGTAGAACCGTTCCCCGCACTTGGGGCAGGTACGCTTGGTACCCCATTCAGGCTTCGCCATCGTCATTCCTCAAAAACAGGCCGGCCCCGGCAGGGCGGGCTGACAAGCTGCAAAATCGTGGGTGGATTGATCGGAAAAATGGGCTCCGGCAAGCCCTTTATCAAGAGCCCGGCGGACAGACGCGGCGCGCCTTGCCAGAAGCGCGGGGCGCTGTCAAAGACCGCGGCCTTATGACGAGCCACACCTTCTCCGCCCTCGGCCCGCTGACGGGCACCATCCGTGTCCCCGGCGACAAGTCGATCAGCCACCGATCGCTGATGTTTGCAGGCCTCGCGGTGGGGCGCAGCCGGATCACCGGGCTGCTCGAGGGCGAGGACGTGCTGGCAACCGCCGCCGCGATGCGCGCCTTCGGGGCGCAGATCGCGCGCGGGGCCGATGGCGCATGGACGGTCGACGGGGTGGGCGTGGGCAGCCTGCTGGAGCCCAGGGCTGCGCTCGACATGGGCAATTCGGGCACTTCGACACGGCTGTTGATGGGCCTTGTTGCGAGCCATGCGATCACCGCGACCTTCACCGGCGACGCGAGCCTTTCGGGCCGCCCGATGAAGCGCGTGATTGATCCGCTCAGCCAGATGGGGGCGAGCATCGAGGCCAGCGCCGGCGGCACTCTCCCCCTGATGCTGCGCGGCGCGAACCCTGCCGTGCCGATCACCTACCGCCTTCCCGTGGCGAGCGCGCAGGTCAAGAGCGCGGTGCTGCTCGCGGGCCTCAACACCCCCGGCATCAGCCGCGTGATCGAGCCCGTCCCCACCCGCGACCATACCGAGCGGATGCTGACCGGTTTCGGCGCGCAGCTTGAAGTGGGCGAGGAGAACGGCGAGACCATCATCGCCATCCACGGCGAGGCCGACCTCAAGCCGATGGACGTGGTGGTACCGGGCGATCCGTCCTCCGCCGCCTTCTTCATGGTCGCGGCCACGCTGGTGCCGGGGAGCGATCTCACGATCCTGAACGTCGGCCTCAACCCCACCCGCGCCGGGCTGCTCCATGTGCTGCGCCAGATGGGTGCGGATATCGAGGAGGTGAGCCCCCGAGAAGTGGGCGGCGAGCCGGTCGCCGATCTGCGCGTGCGCCATGCCCAGCTGACCGGCATCGAGGTCGACCCGGCAATCGCACCCGCAATGATCGACGAATTCCCGGTGCTCTTCGTCGCCGCCGCGCTCGCCAGCGGCACCACCCGCACGACGGGCCTTGAAGAACTGCGCGTCAAGGAAAGCGACCGCCTTGCCACAATGGCCGCGGCGCTCACGCTGGCAGGCGCGCGGGTCGAAGAGCATGAGGACGGCCTCACCATTCACGGCACCGGCGGCGAACCCTTCCCCGGCACCCCCGCAGGCGCAGATGTCGCCACCCGGCTCGATCACCGCATAGCCATGAGCATGGCGGTCGCAGGCCTAGTCAGCCGCGACGGGGTGAACGTCGACGACACCAGCCCCATCAACACCAGCTTCCCGACCTTCATGGGCCTGCTGGACGAGGCGGCAGCGAAGTGAATACCCCGCTCGACTGGCCCAGCATCGTCGGACTTGTCGGCACCGCCTGCATCATCGGCGCCTATGCCTATCTCACGCTGGCACGCGCGACCAATCCCTTCGTGCTGCACGGCACCAACCTGCTCGGCGCCGCGCTGCTGACGGTCAGCCTCGTCTATCACACCAACTGGGCGAGCCTCGTGCTCGAATTCTTCTGGGCCGCGATCGCGATCTACGGGCTGGCGAAGGCGTGGCGCAATCGGGCGGACGAGGATAGAAGCGGGGGATGAGCCGCACCTTGCAGCACCTCGGGCGAACGCCGCTGACCCGCCGGATCGTGGCTGCGGCGATCCTGTTCGGCGCGGCGGCGGGCGTTACATGGCTACGCGCCGAGAGCGACCAGGTATGGATCGAGCTGGGGCTCAACCTGTTTGCCGCATGGGCCGCCTTCGGCTTTCTCCATTTCCGCTGGCGCAAGCGCGAGGCGCACGAACTGACCCCGGCCAAGGCAGAGGACATCTTCTCATGAGAACATTTTTCGCGGCACTGGCCGCATTCGCCCTGCCCGCCGCTGCCCTCTCGCAGGAGGCCGCCACCCTCCCCACCGATCCCGCCGCCGACTGGTCAGTCGCCACCTCGGAACACCGCATCGCGGTCGAGGGCGGCAAGGTCTGGGCGCGGGTCAATGGCGTGATCGGCGAGGGCGCGACGCCCGTGATCATCATCCACGGCGGGCCCGGGGGCACCCACGTCAACTTCGGCGGCCTCCTCAGCCTTGCCGACCAGCGCCCGGTGATCCTCTACGACCAGCTCGACAGCGGAATGTCCGACCGGCCCGAGAACCCCGCCAACTGGCGCCCCGAGCGCTTCGTCGCCGAGCTCGAAGCGATCCGCAAAGAGCTTGGCGTCGAGCGCTGGCACGTGATCGGCCATTCCTGGGGCTCGGCCCTCGCGCTCGAATATGCGGCCCGCTTTCCCGAGCACACCGCTTCGGCGGTGCTGAGCGGCACCTACCTTTCGACCTCGCACTGGATCACCGGCACCAACCTCCTGATCCGCGACCTCCCCGACGATGTCGCCGCGACGATCCGCGCCTGCGAAGGGCCGACCCCGCCCGCCGCCGAGGCGTGCGAACCTGCCACCGCCGCCTTCTACGCCGCCTATAACGGCCGTGCCGACCGCCCTGCCCCCTCGCCAGAAGCGCTCGCCTATCGCAAGCGCTATGGCGGCAAGGGCTTCAACGCCACGGTCTACAACGCCATGTGGGGTCCGACCGAATTCCGCGCTTCGGGCTCGCTCGCCAGCTACGATGCCTCGGGGTTGCTCTCCCGCGTCGATGGCAGCCGGATCCTCTTCGTGGTCGGCCAGTATGACGAGGCGCGGATCGACACCGTGCAGGATTTCGTCGCGCTCACGCCGGGCGCGGAGCTGGCGGTGGTGCCGGGCGGCAGCCACGCCTTCATTTCCGAGCGTCCCGTGGTCGCCGAAGCGATCTACCGCGACTGGATGAGCCGCATCGACGCGCGCGAGGACACCGCCCAATGATCATCGCCGTCGACGGCCCCACCGCCAGCGGCAAGGGCACCATCGCCAAGGCGCTCGCCGCCCACTTCGGCCTGCCGCATCTCGACACCGGGTTGCTCTACCGCGCGGTCGGGCGGCAGGTGCAGCTGGCAGGCGGCAACCCCGACGATCCGGCAACCGCGCTCGCGGCCTGCGACTTCGCCGACAACCTGCTCGAAGACGAAGCCCTGCGCTCCGAGGAGGTCGGCGGCTATGCAAGCCGCGTCTCGGTGCACCCCGATGTGCGCCACGCCCTGTTCCAGCGCCAGCGCGCCTTCGCCACGCAGGCTGGCGGCGCGGTGCTCGACGGGCGCGATATCGGAACGGTGATCGCGCCCGAGGCCGACGTGAAACTCTATGTCACCGCCAGCGTGCAGGAACGCGCGCGGCGGCGCTGGCTCGAAATGACGGGCCGCGAAATCGACATCCCTCTCGCCGAAATCGAGCGTGACATCGCCGCCCGCGACGCGCGCGACATCAATCGCGCCGACGCGCCCTTGCGCGCTGCTGCCGATGCGCTGGTGCTCGACACCACCCACTTCGGCCGCGACTCCGCGATCGAGGCCGCAATCGAGGCGGTGCTGGCGCGGAGCGGGGCGCGATAATCGCTTTCCTACTCGGGCGGCGCGCGTCACCTTGCGCCGCATGACCCCGCACCCCGCTCCCGCTGATGCGTGCCGACGCCCAAATCGCGCCTTTGCCGGGCCCGGAGTTTTTCCTCTTGGACAGTGTCTCATGTGTCTCCAACACGAGGGGGCAACCCTGCGCGTCAGGGCGAATTGGCTTGCTTTTTGGAGCCCTCTCGCCTAGGCGCGCCTCCGTTCTCGCAATCCCATCAGGTTGAAAGAACCTGCGCGTCGGCATGGGGCCACGCGCGGAAGTCTGCCTCTTGCCCCGCCAGCCCCGGCAATGGTGCCTGGGAAGCGGAGAAAGACCCCGGAAAAACCGGTGGCCGGTAGCACAACGAAACAGGATTGATCCTAGTATGGCAACCCAAATGCCCACTCGCGCCGATTTCGAGGCGCTTCTCAACGAACAGCTCGGCGGCGCCGGCGATGAAGGCTTCGAAGGCCGCGTCGTCAAGGGCACCGTCACCGCGATCGAAAACGGCTTCGCCGTGGTCGACGTTGGCCTCAAGAGCGAAGGCCGCATCTCCCTCAAGGAATTCTCGCGTGGCGAGGACGACCACGGCCTGACCGTCGGCGGCGAAGTCGAAGTCTTCGTCGACCGCGTCGAGAACGCCGATGGCGAAGCCATGCTGTCGCGTGACCGCGCCCGCCGCGAAGCCGCGTGGGACAAGCTCGAAAACGAATTCGGCGAAGGCAAGCGCGTCGAAGGCCGCATCTTCGGCCGCGTCAAGGGCGGCTTCACCGTCGACCTCGATGGCGCCGTGGCCTTCCTCCCCGGCTCGCAGGTCGACATCCGCCCCGTGCGCGACGTCACCCCGCTGATGGACGTGCCGCAGCCCTTCCAGATCCTCAAGATGGATCGTCGCCGCGGCAATATCGTCGTCTCGCGCCGTGCCGTCCTCGAAGAAACCCGCGCCGAACAGCGCAGCGAGCTCATCAACGACCTGGTCGAAGGCCAGATCATCGACGGCGTGGTCAAGAACATCACCGATTACGGTGCCTTCGTGGACCTCGGCGGCATCGACGGCCTGCTGCATGTCACCGACATGAGCTACAAGCGCGTCAACCACCCGAGCGAAGTCATCAATATCGGTGACACCGTGACCGTGCAGATCGTGCGCATCAATGCCGAAACGCAGCGCATCAGCCTCGGCATGAAGCAGCTCGAAAGCGATCCGTGGGATGGCGTCGCTGCCAAGTATCCGGTCGGCATGAAGCTGACGGGTCAGGTGACCAACATCACCGAATACGGCGCCTTCGTCGAACTGGAGCCGGGCATCGAAGGCCTTGTTCACGTCAGCGAAATGAGCTGGACCAAGAAGAACGTCCACCCGGGCAAGATCGTCTCGACCTCGCAGGAAGTCGAAGTGATGGTGCTGGAAGTCGACAGCGACAAGCGCCGCATCAGCCTCGGTCTCAAGCAGGCCCAGCGCAATCCGTGGGACGAGTTCGCCGAGAAGCACCCGGTGGGCAGCGAAGTCGAGGGCGAAGTCAAGAACGCGACCGAATTCGGCCTGTTCATCGGCCTCGATGGCGACGTGGACGGCATGGTCCACATGTCGGACATCGCCTGGGGCATCTCGGGCGAGGACGCGCTGGCGCTCCACCGCAAGGGCGAGATGGTCAAGGCCATCGTGCTCGACGTGGATGTCGAAAAGGAGCGCATCAGCCTCGGCATGAAGCAGCTCGAAAAGGGCGCGCCTTCGGCTGAAGCAGCGACCAGCGGCTCGAGCCTGCGCAAGAACCAGACCGTCACCGTCACCGTGCTCGAAGTGCGCGACGGCGGGCTGGAAGTGCAGGTCGGCGAAGACGGCGCGACCGGCTTCATCAAGCGCAGCGACCTCGGCCGCGACCGCGACGAACAGCGCCCCGACCGCTTCCAGGTCGGCAGCAAGGTCGACGCGATGGTGATCGGTTTCGACCGTTCGAAGAAGCCCAACTTCTCGATCAAGGCGCGTCAGATCGCCGAAGAAAAGGAAGCCGTGGCGCAGTTCGGCTCGTCGGATTCGGGCGCTTCGCTCGGCGACATCCTCGGCGCCGCGCTCAAGAAGGGTCAGGATTGATTGTGAGGCGCTCGCCCATCCGGGCGAGCCTCCTCGCATAATCCGCGTTGGAATTCAGGCCCGTCTGCTCGCCCGAGCAGGCGGGCCTTTCCTATTGCGGATGGCAGGCGTAAACTCGTCGCCATGATCCACGTTCACCAATTCCCCTGTCTCAGCGACAACTACGGTTTCCTCGTCCACAATTCCGTGAGCAAGGAAACCGCCGCGATCGACACGCCCGACGGGGCCGAATACCTCCGGCAGGCCGAACGCAAGGGCTGGCGCATCACGCAGATCTGGAACACCCACTGGCACCCCGATCACGCGGGCGGCAATCAGGCGATCAAGGATGCGACCGGCTGCACGATCTACGCGCCGGCCGAGGTCCAGGGCAAATTCCCGGTCGATCATATCGTCGGCCATGATGACTACGTCGCACTTGGCGAACACCGCGCGCGGGTGATCGATGTCTCGGGCCACACCAATGGCCACATCGCCTATCACATCGTCGAGGAAGGCATCGCCTTCGTCGGCGACAGCGTCTTCGCGCTCGGCTGCGGGCGGATGTTCGAGGGCCAGCCCGAACAGTTCTGGAACAGTCTCGAGCGGATTCGGCGGATGTCGACCGCGACGAAGCTCTATTGCGCGCATGAATACACCGCCTCCAATGCCCGCTTCGCACTCCACGCCGATCCCGACAACGCCGCCTTGCAGGCCTATGCTGCGGAGATTGCCGAGAAGCGCGCGCGGGGCGAGCCGACGGTGCCGACCACACTGGCGCGCGAGTTGGCCACCAACCCCTTCCTGCGTGCCGATGACCCCGCGATGATGGCCCGCTGGGGCGGCAATGCCCCGCACGAGACCTTCGCGGCGCTCAGGGCGGCGAAAGACAGTTTCTAGGGCGATGCAGGCACTGCGGGTCGAACGCCTGTCGGACGACCTGTCCGGCGTGACGCTGGCCGATTGCCCCGCCCCGGCCCGCGCGCCGGGCGAGGTTCTGGTGCGGGTGCGCGCGGCGTCGCTCAACTTTCCCGACCTGTTGATGACGCGGGGGGAGTACCAGTTCAAACCCGCAGTGCCCTTCACCAGCGGGCTCGAATTCGCGGGCGAGGTGCTGGAGGCGGACCCTGCCAGCGGCTTCGCGCCGGGCGACCGGGTGATGGGCGGCAACAAGACCGGCGCCTTTGCCGAGTTGGCCTGCGTGCCCGCCGACAAGCTCTCGCCCATGCCGCGCGGCATGGACTTCCCCGCCGCAGCCGCGATGGGCGCGGCCTATTCGACCGCCTTTACCGGTCTGGTCGAGCTGTGCGGCCTTGCCGAGGGGCAATGGGTGCTGGTCCACGGCGCGAGCGGCGGGGTAGGCCTTGCCGCCTGCGATCTTGCCCGCGCGCTCGGGGCCCGCGTGATCGCCACCACCGGTTCCCCCGCCAAGGCCGAGCGCATTGCCGCCCTCGCCCAACCCGAAGCCGTGATCCTCGCCGGGGGCCGCTTCCGCGAAGAGGTGGCGGCAATCACCGGCGGCGCATTGGCCGACATCGTGTTCGACCCCGTCGGCGGCGATATCTTCGACGAATCGACCCGCTGTGTCGCCTTTGGCGGCAAGCTGGTGGTGGTTGGCTTCACCTCGGGGAAGATCGCGGGGGTGTCGACCAACATTCCGCTGATCAAGGGCTTCAGCATCGTCGGCCTGCGCGCGGGCGAATATGCCCGGCGCTTCCCCGAGCGCGGACGCGCGATCAGCCGCGCCATCGCCCGTCTCGCCGAGGAGGGTGCCATCAGCCCTGCGATCGACCGCACGCTTCCGCTGTCGCGCTGGCGCGAAGGGTTCGAGGCGATGGCGAACCGGGCGCTGGTGGGCAAGGTTGTCCTTCTCCCCGGCAGCTGACCTTGGAAACAAAAAGGGCGGCCCTTTCGAGCCGCCCCTGGTGTTCGGTTCGATCCGCCGCTCAGAGCGAGGCGATAACCTCGTCGGCGAGCTTCTTGTCGGCCTGTTCGTCATGGGCGCGGGCGATCAGCACCTTCGAAGCAGCGGCGGCAGCCGTAACGGCCTTGGCCTTGACCTCGGCGACCGCGGCGCGCTCGGCAGCGGCGATCTTCTCTTCGGCCATCTTCTGGCGGCGTGCGACCATCACTTCGCCATCGGCTTGGGCCCGGGCGAGGATCGCATCGGCCTCCTCACGCGCGCCGGCCAGCATCACTTCGGCGTCCTTTTCGGCGCTGGCGATCTTGGCGGCGTATTCGGCGCGGAGCGCTTCGGCTTCGGCGCGCAGCGTCTTGGCTTCGTCGAGCGCGGCGCGGATCGCGGCGATCTTGGCATCCAGCCCGCCGGCGATCACTCCGGGAACCTTCTTCCACAGGAACACCGCGAGCAGCACGGTCATCGCCAGCGCGACCCACTGGTAGGTGTCGAGACCCAGAACGCTGGGCTCGGAGTGGCCTTCGGCCCCGGCGGCGAGCAGGATCAGAATGTCAGCCATGCGCCATCACCTCCTTGACCGCAGCCTGCGCCGCAGCCGGTTCGACCTCGGCCCCGGCGACGCGGGCGACGATGTCGCGCGCGGCGTCGGCGGCGACGTCCTCGATCTCGGCCAGAGCGCTGTTGCGCGCCGCCGCGATCGCGGTTTCGGCCTGCGCCAGCCGCTCGTCGAGACGCGCCTGGGTTTCCGCCAGCTTGGCCGCATTGGCCGCAGCGGCCTTGGCCTTGGCCTCGCCGATCACGCCCTGCGCCGCGGCGCGATTGGCGTTCTCACGCTTGCGCCAGGCGTCTTCCTGCGCGGTCGCTTCGTCGCGTGCCGCCTGCGCCGCCGCCAGATCGCCCGCGATCTGCTGGTCGCGCAGGTCGACCGTGCCCATCACCTTGGGCACCATGCCAAGGCCGACGACGAGGAAGGTAAGGCCGAAGAACACCAGCAGCCAGAACACCTGGCTCGAGAGCGTCTCGGCGATTTGATCGATCTGAGGCATGGGTCGCCCTTGTTTACGCCGGTGTTATCGACAATTCGCGCAAGGAACGCCGGACGGCGAAGCGCAACTGCGCCCGCCGGACCGGCGTGCCGGATCTTAGCGGAAGATCAGCAGAACGGCGATAACGAAGGCGAGCAGGCCGAGAAGTTCGGCGGCCGCGAAGCCGATGAACAGGCGGCCCTGCTGGCCGTCGGCAGCACCCGGGTTGCGCAGCGCGCCTTCGAGGAACGAGGCAAACACGTTGCCCACGCCCAGCGCGGCCATGCCGGCACCGATCGCTGCGAGACCGGCACCGAGGAGAGCAGCTGCAGTTGCGTCCATGATCATAAACTCCTTGAGAAAAATCTGTGTGTTGGTGAGGGTTGTGAAGAGAGCTTCGCAGCCCTCAGTGAAGGTTTTCCGCGTCGTTGATATAGAGCGAGGTCAAGAGCGCGAAGACATAGGCCTGAATGCCCGCCACGAGGATCTCCAGCGCGCTGATCGCGACCATCAGGACGAAGCTCGGGATGCCAATCGCAGCGCCCAGAGCCGGGCCCGCGCCGCCGCCGGCGATCACGAAGCTCGCCAGCACCTTGAGCAGCACGTGGCCCGCCATCATCGCGACGAACAGCCGCAGCGCAAGGCTGAAGGGGCGCACCATGAAGGACACGAATTCGATCAGGCTGATCGGCAGCGCCAGAAATGCCGGGGTGTTCGACGGCCAGAACAACGAGAAGAAGTGGAAGCCGTGCTTCCAGAAACCCACGATCAGCACGATCGAGAAGCTCATGATCGCCAGCACGCCGGTCGCGGTGAAGTGGCTGGTGAAGGTGAAGGCGTGAATCCCCGGGATCAGACCGACCGGCACCAGGCCGAGCAGGTTCCCGAACAGGATGAACATGAACAGGGTGAAGATGTAAGGCACATACTTGCGCCCCGCCTTGCCGACGTTCGCTTCGAGCAGGTCGTCGATGAAGCCGGTCATGCTCTCGACCGCCATCTGCCAGCGGCCCGGCACCAGCTGGCGCTTCATGCCGCCCGCGACGAACACCCACACGAGGATGGCGGTGATCGCCATCCACAGCGCGGAGTTGGTGAACGCGATGTTGATCCCATCGGACAGTTGCCAATCCGAGCCCAGCAGGGGCTCGATGGTGAACTGCTTCATCGGATCGACCTTGCCGGCTTCGGCAGCTTCGACGGCCTGCACGGCCGCAGCCACATCGCTTTCCGCTGCCCTGATGCCCTGTTCGGCTGCCACGATCGAAAGATCCCCAAATGTTTTACATCAAACGCGCCCCTGCCGATGGTCGGGAGACGTCGGGAAGCGGCCTAGCCTGCTTCGTCCTCGTTCTCGCTGCCGCCTGCGGGGCGCGTATTCGCGCTCAGAATAATGCTCCTGAAGGCCGATGCCGTTCCGAGGAACAGACCGGTCAACAGACCCCAGGGCGCGATGTCGAACAATGCGTCAACCGCAAAGCCGATCACCAGGCCACCGATGATCCCGCCCAGAAGATTGGCCAGGGCACGGTTGCCGCTGCGGTAATTCGCATCGACACCCTTCACCTGCGGCCGGTTGCGCTGTTCTTCACGCTCGCGTGCGGCCCTGAGCCGCGCTTCGAGCGCGTCAATCCGCGCATCCTCGTGAATGGGTTCTCGGGCGGGTTTCTCGTCGCTCATGGTGTGGCCTTTAGAGGCAAGGCCGAGCCACATGCAACCAGGTGCCCGCCGAGGGCGCCGCCCCCTTAGAAGGGGGGTAGGAAAGTGTCAACATCGCGCAGGGCGACTTTTGTGCGAGTGCGAACTTGTTTTGCGCTCGCCCATCCGGGCGAGCGTCTTCGGCGAGCTTCAGGCCCGGTGGGCCTGATCGCCTGCGGCTCGCGCGCGTGCGCTCGCGGCCCTGCGGGCCGTTCTTGTCCTGCGCTCGCCCATCCGGGCGAGCGTCCTCGGCGAGTCTCAGACCCTGCGGGCCTGATCGCCTGCGGGCGGCCGGTCGGCCTTGCGGTCGCTGACGCCACCGAAACTTTCGCTTGGCAAAAGATTCGCGCTGTAACGGCCCGAGGGGCCGCAAGGGCGACCGCCCGCCCGCAGGTGCTCGAGCCTGAAAGGCTCGAAACGCACCGAGGACGACCCTGCGGATGCAGGGTCGCAATCAAACTACGGGCACCGCGCATCCCGAATGGGTGCCGCGCTGGTGCGGGTCTGCCAGCTGCCGTCGGGGGCCTGGTACTTCTCGCCCGGAACGGTGCGCAGGATCGCCTCGCAACCCGAGGTCAGCGCATAGGCTTCCAGCGTGGTCTTCTTTTCCTTGGCCTTTTCGGCATAGACCGCGCGGCGCTTGATATTGATGTCGTCGACCATGCGCTGCAAGGCCGGGTTCGCCGCGCCGACGATCCCGAGATAGCCATCGGGCTGTTCGCCCACCGTGCCCGCCGCGCGCGCTGCGGCATAGGCCGGATCGCGCTGCTGCGAGAGCGCCGGGCTTGCCGCAAGGCCTAGCGCCGCCAGAGCGGCAAAGCCTGCAAGAACCGAATTGCGCATCATCATTCTCCTTGCGAAGCGCGGCATTGGTCAAAAAATATCCGCGTTCTCGTCAATCGTGTTGGCCGCGTCCTGGGACAGGGCGTAGACCACGTCGGCCCTGATATTGATGTCGAGCTGGATCACGATCGGCTTGTCGGGAGCCTGCACATTGATGCAGCCCGCAAGCATCGCCCCCAGCCCGGTCAACACCGTGATGGCCTTCATTGTCCGTCCCCCCGCCTGCGGCGCCAATCGCGCATTGTATCGCGCTGCTGTCGCATTGTGCCGGGTTCGGGTCAATTTCATCGCTGTCATGGCAGGCAGTCGCTTTCTGGAGGTTGAACGGGTCATGGCTCGGGCGTTGCGGGCGACGGAGTGACAAGCGCGGGATCGCGCGGCACCAGCTTGCCGTTCTCGATCCGGAACAGGCCCATCGCCACCGGATCGCCCCATGCCGCCGGATCGCTGTAGCCGCGCGCGATATAGGCGAGTTGGGAAAAGGTTTCCGAGCGTACGCTGATACGGAACTGGATCGGCAGTTTCGCCAGCCTGCGGGTGATGAAATTGCGGCTAGCGCCCGCGCCCTGGCGAATCCCGTCGAAGTTGAAGCCGGTGATGATCTCGCCGGCCAGATCGCCGTCGAGCGTCACGCTCATCTGCCGGTAATCGAGCGAGCGCAGCGCCGAAAAGGCATAATTGCCCATCGTACCGAGGTTCTCGTAACTCAGCTCGCCAAGATAGGCGACATTGCCCCCGCCGGGCCGGGCGATCAGCAAACCGCCTTCGATCCGGCCATTGCCGTTGGCATCGAAGATGATCGGCACGGTGCCGTCGAACACCCCGGTGGCGCTGATATTGCCGAGCTCCATCTGCGCGACGAAGGCCGCCGCATCCAGCCCCATGATCTCGAACACGTACCGGCGTTCTTCCGGTCGGCTGAAATCCATCGTCAGCGGGCGCATCAGCAGGGTGCCCCTCATGAAGGGGAAGCGCGCGTCTTCCAGCGCCAGCAGCGTGCCGTCCTTAAGCTCGAACTGGACGGAGCCGCCCAGCACCTCGACCCCGGGATTGATCGCCGCGATCCGCAGCCGCTGGTCGGGCGCGGTGGTGAGGTTTAGGAGGTCGGTGAACACCACTTGGCCCGCCACCCCGCGCACCGGACCGAAGGCGGCGGCAAAGTCGAAGCCGTCGCTGGCAAAGGTGCCGCTGCTGGTGATGTCCTCGCCGCGCCAGTCGATCCGCCCCTCGCCGGTGATGGTGCCATCGGCAAAGGCGATCACCCCCTTGGCTAGGTAGGAGAGGTCTTCGGGCTGTAGTGACTTGTCGAACACCACCCCCGGCACGCTGAGCCGTGCGCTCCCGGTAGCGGTTGCGAGATCGTGAGCGATGGTGACTTGCGCGACGCTGCGGCGCGAGGCCGGCGCGCGCAATTCGGCATCTGCCGTGATCCGGCCATCGACGAGTGTCAGGCGCGCATCTTCGGCGGCGAGCGGCTCGAACCGGGCGAGCGCGCCGGCCGCAGGCCGGTCGGAGAGCGTGAAGGCCCCGCCGGTCACATCGAGCGCCCCGTCCGCAAAAGCCCAGCGGCCCGACAGCGCATCGAGATCGAACGGCACGGCCGCCAGCCGCGCGCTGCCCCCGGCGAACTCGCCCGCGATGGCGCTGCCAAACCCGCCCGAAAGGCTGGCTGCGGTGAGCTGCACTTCGCTGCTGCCGCTGCCGATCACGGCATCGACCTCCTCGGCCACAAACGGCCCGGGATAGCGCAGCATGAGGCTTTGCGCGGCGAGCTTGGCGGGGCTTTCGCCCAGTTGTCCGGCCAGCGTGAGCGGCCCGGTGCGCGCGGCAAGCCTCAGCCCGTCGCGCCACGCCAGCATCGCACCCCCGCCGGACTCCGGGCACAGGGTGATCGACTGCCGGTCGAGCGCGAGGCCGGATAGCGCCAGCTTGGCAAAGCCCAGCGGCGTGCAGCGCGTGCCCATCGCCAGACCGCCTGCCGACGACCAGCCACCCTCGATCGGCACGGTCAGGTCGCTGACCCCGCCTCCCGGCAGGATCCCGCTCGCCGTCATGACCCCGTCGAAACCGATCGCCCCGCTCCGCCCGCCGCGCAAAGTCAGACGCGGGATGGCGAGATGGTTCGGCCCGGCGGCATAGTCGGCCATGGCTAGGCGCAGCGACCAGCTGCCGTCGGAATCCTGCGCCATCCGGCCATCGAGGTTCGGCAGGTCCGCCCCGCCGACAAGGATATTGCCCCTGAGACCCGTCAGCCCGCTCTCTCCGATCCCGGCGCTGACCCGCGAGAGCGCCAGCACCCGCGCGCCCCTGCGGTCGGCGAGGCTGGCGTCGGAGACGATCAGCGCGAACTCGCCCGCCTTGTGGCGCAGGGTCGCATCGGCGCGGAAATCGGCCTGGTCGAGCGCGCGCGTCAGCCCGCCGCGCAGCCGCTTCAGCAAGGGGGCGACCAGCGTTCCCTCGGCCCCGCGCTCTGCGACGGCGAGGCTGGTGGTGAGGTTGTTTGCCGGGACGAGCCCCGCGCCGCGCAGCGTGCCCTCCCACTGCCCGCGCGATCCGTCCGCGCTGCCGCGCCAGCTGCCCTCCGCTCCGAGCCGGGCAAGGCTTCCCTGCGGCGCGGTGACGTCGAGCAGGCTCAGGTCATGTGCCAGCGTCAGCCGCTCCGGTGCCCAGTTGAGCCTGGCCGAGCCTTCGACATCGCGTCCCGTCAAAGCCGCATAGGTGGCCCGCTCCCCGGTGACCGCGAAGTCGATTTCGGCGGTGGTGAAATCCTTGTCGAGGCGCGCGCGGGTGCCGATGTCCGCTGTGCCCAGCCGCGCGCCGCCACAGGCGATGCCGCCCAGTCGCAGCGGGCCGTCGAGCAGCGGTGCGCCGTTGTCCGTCGTGAGCGCGCCGTAAAGCGTCGCGCGCTCGGCCCGGCAGTCGGGCGTGCCGATCCCCGGCGCGGTGGCGGCGAGCGTTCCGGCAAAACCGTCGTCCAGCCGCCCTGCCCCTTCCAGCTTCACGCCGATCCGGCCGTAATCGCTCTCCACCAGCGCCCGTGCATCGGTGATGGCGATATCGATCGCGGACAAGGCGGGCGCGGCATCGGAGCCGGTGAAGACCAGCGGGTCGAGCGCGCCGAGGCTGAAGGTGCCGCCGCGGTAGCTGGCAAAGGCGCGCGCGCCCTCGACGCTCACCTTGCGCACCTCGGGCCCGGCCCAGCCGACGCCGATATCCACCGTGACGCGCCGCACGGTAAGATCGGGCCGCGCCGGATCGCCGATCACCAGGTTCTCGATCACCTGCTGGCGCGGGCCGATGCTGACGATGTCGTAGGTGGCGGGCACGCCGTTGTCGGCGAGATAGCCGTCGATCAGGTCGCCCGCGATTCGCTCCCGGCTGAGCCAGAGCGCGCCGACACCCAAAAGCGCTGCGGTCGCCACGCCCAGCGCAAGGCGCGCCGGCCAGCGTTGCGGGATCACCCGCCGCCTGCCGCCGCGCTGGCCTGTCCCGTCTTGCTCCACTTCCGCCACCGGCATCGTCTCCGACCCTTGCGCGCATCACCCGGCAAAGGCAATGATGCATGAGGTTCAACGCTTTCCCGGAGGTCGCCTTGCCGGAAGCTGAAGACAGTTTCGATTTTCTCGACAGTGCGGTTCCCGATTTCGACGCCGGCAAGGCTGCGGGCGATGGCCATCGCAGCCGCTTGCGCGCCCGGCTGCTGACGGGCGGCGCGGAGGCGCTGGCCGATTACGAAGTGCTCGAATACCTGCTCTTCGCCGCGATCCCGCGCGGCAACACCAAACCCATCGCCAAGGCGCTGCTCGCGCAATATGGCAGCCTTGCCGCAGTGCTCAACGCCGATCCCAAGGCGCTCCAGCGCGTGAAGGGCGTGGGCGAGAACAGTGCCGCAGCGCTCAAGGCGGTCGCCATCGCCGCGCGGCGCATGGCGCGGGGGGAGATCATCGGCAGGCCCGTGCTCGGCAGCTGGCAGGCGCTGATCGACTATCTCACCACCGACATGGCGCATCTGACGGTGGAGCGCGTGCGGGTGCTCTATCTCGACACCAAGAACCGCCTGATCGACGATCATCACGTGGGCGATGGCTCGATCGACGAGGCCGCGATCCACCCGCGCGAGGTGATCCGCCGGGCGATGGACGTGGGGGCGAGCGCGATGATCCTCGTCCACAACCACCCCTCCGGCTCGCCCGAACCCAGCCGCGCCGACATCCAGATCACCCAGCGTATCGCCGAGGCCGGGCGGCACATGGGCGTGACCGTCCACGATCACGTCATCATCGGGCGCGAGGGGTATACGAGCCTCCGGGCAAAAGGCCTCATCTAAGGGTTGCGCTGAGGGCCCCGCCCGCCTAGCCGCTCCCCCGAGTTCGACCCCTCATTCGGAGCCGCCCGATGGTCCCCCGCTATGCCCGTCCCGCCATGACCGCCCTGTGGGAGCCGGAAGCGAAATATCGCATCTGGTTCGAGATCGAGGCGCACGCGACACAGAAGCTCGCCGACCTGGGCGTGGTGCCGCAGAGCGCCGCCAAGGCGCTGTGGGACTGGTGGGCGACCGATCCCAAGATCGACGTCGAAGCGATCGATGCGATCGAGGCGGTCACCAAGCATGACGTGATCGCCTTCCTCGACTGGGTGGCGCGCGAAGTGGGCGAGGAAGCGCGCTTCATGCATCAGGGCATGACTTCCTCGGACGTGCTCGACACCACGCTTTCGGTGCAGTTGGCCCGGGCGAGCGACATCCTGCTCGCCGATCTCGACGCGCTGCTCGCTGCGATCCGCACGCGCGCCGAAGAGCACAAGTACACCCCCACCATCGGCCGCAGCCACGGCATCCATGCCGAGCCGGTGACCTTCGGCCTCAAGCTCGCGCAGGCCTATGCCGAGTTCGACCGCTGCCGCGCGCGGCTGGTTGCGGCGCGCGCCGAAATCGCGACCTGCGCAATCTCCGGCGCGGTCGGCACCTTCGCCAATGTCGATCCGCAGGTGGAGGAATATGTCGCCGAGCAGCTCGGCCTCGCGATCGAGCCGGTCTCGACCCAGGTGATCCCGCGCGATCGCCACGCGATGTTCTTTGCGACGCTGGGCGTCATCGCCAGCTCGATCGAGCGGCTCGCGGTTGAAATCCGTCACCTGCAACGCACCGAAGTGCTGGAGGCCGAGGAGTATTTCTCCCCCGGCCAGAAGGGTTCCAGCGCGATGCCGCACAAGCGCAACCCGATCCTCACCGAAAACCTCACCGGCCTTGCCCGCGTAGTGCGCGCTGCGGTGACCCCGGCGCTGGAGAATGTCGCGCTGTGGCACGAGCGCGATATCTCGCACTCCTCGGTCGAACGCTACATCGGCCCTGACGCGACGATTACGCTCGATTTCGCCCTCGCCCGTCTGACCGGCGTGGTCGAGAAGCTGCTGGTCTACCCCGCGCGCATGGAAAAGAACATGAACCGCATGGGCGGGCTGATCCATTCGCAGCGCGTGCTGCTGGCACTGACGCAGGCGGGGCTGACCCGCGACGAGAGCTATCGCCTCGTGCAGCGCAACGCGATGAAGGTGTGGGAATCGGACGGCGCGCTCTCGCTGCTCGATCTTCTCAAGGCCGATGCCGACGTCACCGCCGCGCTGACCCCGGAGCAGCTCGAGGAGAAGTTCGACCTCGGCTACCACTTCAAGCATGTCGACACGATCTTCGCGCGGGTGTTCGGCTGAGGGCGGCGATGCTGGACTCGGGAGCCAAATGGCCTAGGTTCGCGGGAATGGCAGGCCAAGTGGAGAGACACGCCTCGTGAAGATCCTTCGCACCATCCTGTGGGTTCTGGCGGCCCTGGGCTTCCTGATTTTCGCGATCTACAACTGGCAGCCGGTCGAGCTGACCCTGTGGCAGAACCTCGTGCTCGAAACCAAGGTGCCGGTGCTGGCGCTGCTTGCCTTTGCCGCCGGGTTTCTGCCGATGTGGGCGCTGCACCGCAGCGTCACCTGGAGCATGGGGCGGCGCATCCGCACGCTCGAAAATTCGCTCAAGGCCGCCGCGACCGCGCGTACGCCTCCGGCCGATCCGGCGCCTGTGGAGACACCTGTGGACAACTTCGGGAAATCCCCGGACGCTCCCGCCGATATTCTCGGCCCAACCGGCACCACCACCAGCGGGAGCGATAACCCGTGAGCAACCCGATCTACCTCGCGCTCGATGTGCCGCAGCTCGAACCGGCCAAGGCGCTGCTCAGCAAGGTCAAGGCGCATATCGGCGGCGTGAAGCTGGGCCTCGAATTCTTCTGCGCCCACGGTGCGCACGGGATGCACGAAATCGCGCATTTCGGCCTGCCGATCTTCCTCGACCTCAAGTTCCACGACATTCCGAACACCGTCGCCAAGGCGATGCAGGCGATCCATGTGCATGAGCCGGCGATCGTCACCGTCCACGCCTCGGGCGGGCGGGCGATGATGGAAGATGCCAAGGCCGCCGCGGCCGAGGGCTGCAAGGTGGTGGCGGTGACGATGCTCACCAGCCTCGACGCCGGAGACCTTGCCGCAACCGGCGTCTATGGCAGTGCCGAGACGCAGGTGATGCGGCTCGCCGAACTGGCGCACGAAGCAGGGCTCGACGGGATCGTGTGTTCGGGGCAGGAAGTCGGGATGGTGCGCAAGGCATGGCGGGACGGGTTCTTCGTCGTCCCCGGCCTGCGTCCGGCCGGGCTCGCCAATGGCGGCGGCACGGGCGACCAGAAGCGCGTCGTCACCCCGCGCCAGGCGCGCGACAACGGGGCGAGCGTGCTGGTGATCGGCCGCCCGATCAGCCGCGCCGATGACCCGGAAGCCGCCGCCCGCGCGATCGAGGCGACGCTTTAGGACGCGCGCCTTGACCGACCGCGCCACCCCCAACCTGCCCGCACGCGATTTCGGCGCGACGGCGGCCTTCTATGCGAAGCTCGGGTTTCAAGAGGACTATCGCTCACAGGCGTGGATGATCCTGTCGCGCAGCACCGTGACGCTGGAGTTCTTCCCCTACCCCGATCTCGACCCGTACCAGTCGTCCTTCGGCAGCTGTCTCAGGCTCGACGATCTGGGCGCGATCATGGCGCAGGTGGAAGCGAGCGGCGTGCCTGATGCGCGGCAGGGCATACCGCGTTACCACCCCGCCGCGCCCGATCCCAGCGGGCTGACCATCGCTTATTTGGTCGATCCTGACGGCACCCTGCTGCGGCTGATTCAGAACGATTGAGCGCGGTGGTCGGAATGGATGCAATCACCATCATCAGCGCCACCAGCGCCGACGCCCCTGCGCTCAAGGCGCTGCTCGAAGCTGCCTATCGCGGCGATTCGGCCCGGGCCGGGTGGAATCACGAAGCCGATATCCTCGACGACGAGCGCACCAGCCGCGAGGAGCTGGACGCGCTGCTTGCCGACCCGGCGGTAACGATCCTGACGGCGCGGGATGGCGAGCGCCTGATCGGCTGCGTCGCCGTGACCTGCAAGGATGCGCGCCTCGCCTATCTCGGGATGCTCTGCGTGCTGCCGACGCTGCAATCGGGCGGCCTCGGGCGGCGGTTGCTCGATGCAGCGGAAGGTTGCGCGCGGACGCAGGGTGTCGCGGCGATGGAGATGACCGTCATCGACAGCCGCGAGAGCCTGATCGCCTGGTACGAAAGGCGAGGCTACCGCCGCACCGGCGAGACCCGTCCTTTCCCCGTCCCGCGCGATCCGCCGATCACCTTCGCGGTGCTGGAAAAGCCGCTCGCCCCGGCGTAGAGCGCGCCGCATGGCCGGAACGCTCATCAAGATCTGCGGGATTTCCACCCCCGACACACTCGCCGCTGCGGTGCAGGCGGGGGCGAGCCATGTCGGCTTCGTCCACTTCGCCAAGAGCCCACGCCATCTGGGGCTGAGCGATGTGGCGGTGTTGCGACGGCAGGTGCCCGGTCATGTGAAGGCCGTGCTGCTGCTGGTGAACCCCGCGCCCGATGTTCTGGCCGAGGTCATCCGCACCGTCGCCCCCGATGTCGTGCAGTTCCACGGGCAGGAAACGCCCGACACCCTAGCCCGTTTCCGCTCAGCTGCCGGTATCGAGGCTTGGCGCGCGCTGGCGGTGAAGGACGCCGAGAGCCTTGCCGGTGTCGCCGCGTTCCGGAGCGCGGCCGACCGCGTGCTGCTCGATGCGCCCGCCTCGGCGCTCCCCGGCGGCAACGGCACCCGCTTCGACTGGAGCCTGCTCGCCGGGTGGGACGCGCCGCTCGCCTGGGGCCTTGCGGGAGGCCTCACCCCGGCCAATGTCGCCGAGGCGATCCGCCTGACCGGCGCACCGCTGGTGGATACATCTTCGGGGGTCGAGCGTTCTCCCGGTATCAAGGACGTGGACAAGATCGCGGCCTTCTGCAAAGCGGCACGCCAAGCCTAGACCCCGTTCGCCCTGAGCTTGTCGAAGGGCCGTCCTTCTCCTATTCGCTGAACCTGAAGAAAAACAGGGCTTCGACAGGCTCAGCCCGAACGGAAAAAAGATGAACTCTCCCAACTCATTCCGCACCCAACCCGATGATCGCGGCCATTTCGGCCAGTTCGGCGGGCGTTATGTCGCCGAGACACTGATGCCACTGGTGCTCGATCTCGAGCGCGAGTATCGCAAGGCGCAGCAAGACCCGGCGTTTGCAGCAGAGTTCGAAGACCTGCTGGAACATTACGTGGGCCGCCCCAGCCCGCTCTATTTCGCGCCGCGCCTGACCGAGGCGCTCGGCGGCGCACAGGTGTGGTTCAAGCGCGACGAGCTCAATCACACCGGCGCGCACAAGATCAACAATTGCATCGGCCAGATCCTGCTCGCGATCCGCATGGGCAAGACCCGCATCATCGCCGAAACCGGTGCGGGCCAGCACGGGGTGGCAACCGCGACGGTCTGCGCGCGCTTCGGCCTGCCTTGCGTGATCTACATGGGCGCCGAGGACGTGAAGCGGCAGTCGCCCAACGTCTTCCGCATGAAGCTGCTGGGGGCTGAGGTCGTCCCCGTCACCAGCGGCGGGGCCACGCTCAAGGACGCGATGAACGAGGGCCTGCGCGACTGGGTCGCAAACGTCCACGACACCTTCTACATCATCGGCACTGCGGCGGGCCCCCACCCCTACCCCGAGATGGTCCGCAACTTCCAGAGCGTGATCGGCAAGGAAGCCCGCGCCCAGATGCTCGACCGCACCGGTCGCCTGCCCGATCTGCTGGTCGCGGCGATTGGCGGTGGCTCGAACGCGCTGGGGCTGTTTCATCCCTTCCTCGATGATCCTTCCGTGAAAATGCTCGGCGTCGAGGCGGCGGGCCACGGCCTCGACGGTGACGAGCACGCCGCGAGCTTGCTCGGCGGCACCCCCGGTGTGCTCCACGGCAACCGCACCTATCTGTTGCAGGACGCAGACGGCCAGATCACCGAAGGCCACTCGATCAGCGCCGGTCTCGACTACCCCGGCATCGGGCCCGAGCACGCGTGGCTGAAAGAATCGGGCCGCGTCGATTACACCGCCGTCACCGATGACGAGGCGCTGGAAGGCTTCAAGCTACTGTGCCGCACCGAGGGGATCATTCCTGCTTTGGAGCCCTCGCACGCCATCGCGGCAGTGGCGAAGGTCGCGCCGACCATGCCGAAGGACGCGATCATCCTCGCCAACCTGTGCGGGCGCGGGGACAAGGACATCTTCACCGTGGCTGAAAGGCTGGGGGTTGAGCTTTGAGCGAAGGCGAGAAGCATTACCTTCAGGATCAAATCGTCGGCTGGCGGCGAAATGATCCTTGGGAAGCTACACAACGCTTCTTGATCGTTTTCGGCGTCGCGATGCTCGGTTACGTCGCTTGGGACTGGGTGGCGCGCGAAGAGATCAGATATGACCGCGCCTTCTGGCTCAGCCTGGCTTTCGCTTCCGCCTTTGCTGCCTGTTCCATGATTTTCAAGATTAGGCCTGTTTTCCGCAAATGACCCGCCTCACCACCACCTTCGCCCAGCCCCGCCCCTCGCTCGTCTGCTTCATCACCGCAGGCGATGGCGACACAGCGGCCAATCTCGACGCGCTCGTCGAGGCCGGCGCGGACGTGATCGAACTGGGCATGCCCTTCACCGACCCCATGGCCGATGGCCCCGCGATCCAGAGCGCCAACCTGCGCTCGCTCGGCGCGGGCACGACCACCGCCGATGTGCTGCGCTACGCCACCGACTTCCGCGCCCGGCACCCGGACGTGCCGCTCGTCCTGATGGGCTATGCCAACCCGATGGTGCGGCGCGGGCCGGAGTGGTTCGCCGAGGCGGCGGCGAAGGCGGGCGTGGACGGCGTTATCTGCGTCGACATTCCGCCCGAGGAGGACGACGCACTCGGCCCGGCCTTGCGCGCGAAGGGCATCGCCCCGATCCGCCTCGCCACCCCCACCACGGATGCCGCGCGCCTGCCGCAGGTGCTCG
This sequence comes from Porphyrobacter sp. YT40, assembly GCF_006542605.1. Taxonomy (GTDB): domain Bacteria; phylum Pseudomonadota; class Alphaproteobacteria; order Sphingomonadales; family Sphingomonadaceae; genus Erythrobacter. The sequence continues at coordinate 2,135,274 of NZ_CP041222.1, read as the reverse complement.
AAGGGAGCGAGGGGTTCCTTTACTACGTCTCGGTCGCGGGGATCACCGGCAAGCAGCAGGCCCAGATCGCCAGCATCGAGGCCAACGTCGCGCGCATCAAGCAGTCGACCGACATTCCTGTCGCGGTCGGCTTCGGTGTGCGCACGCCCGAACAGGCGGCAGAAATCGCCAAGGTTGCCGACGGCGTTGTCGTCGGCTCGGCGCTGGTTGAAATCTGCGGTGAGTATGGCGCCGCTGCACCAGCCAAGCTAAAGGAGCTGACTTCGGCTCTCGCACAGGCGGTTCACACCGCAAGGCAGGACTAACGCAAATGAACTGGTTCACCCGCGTCCGCAATTCGCTGGGCTTTGCGCCCGAGAAGAAGTCCACCGAGAAGGATCTGTGGATCAAGTGCCCCTCGTGTCAGGAGATGCTGTTCGTCGCCGATTACGAGGCGAACCTCAGTGTCTGCCCCAAGTGCGAGCACCACGGCCGCATCGGCGCCGACGCGCGGCTTGCACTGTTGCTCGACCCCGGCTTCGAGGTGCTGCCGCTGCCCAAGGTCACCGAAGACCCGCTCGGCTTCAAGGACACCAAGAAATACACCGATCGCCTCAAGGCCGCGCGCGCCGCGAACCCGCATGAGGATGCTTTCGTCGTCGGCTCGGGCTTTATCGAGACCCAGCCCGCCGTCGTCGGCGTGCAGGATTTCAGCTTCATGGGCGGCTCGATGGGCATGGCCGTGGGGCAGGCCTTCTGCGACGGCGCGCAAAAGGCGCTGGATCGCGGCTGCGCCTATGTCGTGGTGACCGCCGCGGGCGGCGCGCGGATGCAGGAAGGGATCCTCAGCCTCATGCAGATGCCGCGCGCGACGGTGATGACGCGGCGGCTCAAGAACGCCGGGCTGCCCTATATCGTGGTGCTGACCGATCCCACCACCGGCGGCGTCACCGCGAGCTACGCCATGCTGGGCGACATCCACATTGCCGAGCCCGGTGCGCTGATCGGCTTTGCGGGCCAGCGCGTCATTCAGGACACGATCCGCGAACAACTACCCGAGGGCTTCCAGCGCGCCGAGTATCTGCACAAGCATGGCATGGTCGACATGGTCGTCTCGCGCCACGAGCTGAAGGCGACGCTTGCCAGCGTGCTCGACTATCTGGCACCCGTGAAGGCCGCGTAAGCTCTCCCCTCCCGCCTGGGGGAGGGGCTGGGGGTGGGCATGAGAGACTTCGGCAAATCCGACGACCCGCGCGTGCAGGCCCAGCTTGACCGCCTCGCCGCGCTGAGCCTTCCGCAGGGGCGGCTGGGCCTCGACACCATCGGTGCGCTGATGGAGCGCCTCGACAACCCGCACCGCAAGCTTCCACCCGTGTTCCATGTCGCGGGGACCAACGGCAAGGGATCGACCTGCGCCTTCCTGCGCGCGATGCTGGAGGCCGAGGGCTACCAGGTTCATGTCACCACCAGCCCCCATCTGGTGCGCTATAATGAGCGCATCCGGCTGGCGGGCGAACTGATCTCCGACGCAATGCTCGCCGATGTGCTGGCCGAAGTGCTGGACGCGGGCGAAGACCTCGGCCCCAGCTTCTTCGAAGTCACCATCGCCGCTGCCTTCCTTGCTTTCAGCCGCGTGCCTGCCGATGCCTGCGTGGTCGAAGTCGGCATGGGCGGGCGGTTCGATGCGACCAATGTGCTGGAGCCCGAGGTGCTGGCGGCCTGCGGGATCGCCGCACTGGGCTTCGATCACGAACGCTTCCTGCTCGCGCCCGAGGAGGGCGTACCGACGGAGCCGATGGCGCGGATCGCCTTCGAGAAGGCGGGGATTGCGAAGCGGGGGGTGCCGTTGGTGACGATGGGCGACCGCTACCTGCCGCAGTCGCGCGCGACCATCGAGAGGACCGCTGCCATCGTCGGCGCACCGCTCTTCCCCTGCGGCCTCTACGGCGCATGGGCCGCCAAGACCGACGGCGGCGACGGACGCCTGATCTACGGCGAGGGACAGGCCTGCTACTTCCACGCGCCGCTCGGCCTGACCGGACGCCATCAGGTCGACAACGCTGGTCTCGCGGTCGCGATGCTGCGGTTTCAGGAAAAGGTGCGCGTAAGCGAGGAGGCGATGAAGGCAGGGCTCGCCGCCGCCCGCTGGCCCGCACGGATGCAGCGCCTCTCCTCCGGTCCGCTCACCGGCACCCGCGATGTGTGGCTTGATGGCGGGCACAACCCCGACGCGGGGCAGGCAATTGCAAGCTTCTTCGGCGCTGGCACGCCCGATCTAGCCAATCCCCTGCGCCGCCTCCACCTCGTGATCGGGATGATCGAGGGCAAAAACCCCGCCTCGCTGATCGACCCGCTCGGCGGATCAATCGCCACCATCACAGCCGTGCCGGTGCCGGGGCATGACTGGCATCCGGCGAGCGCCTTCGGCCCCGCAGCGCGGTCCGCGCCTGATGTACCCAGCGCGCTCGCCATGATCCCCGAGGACGGTCTGCCGATCCTCATCGCCGGATCGCTCTACCTCGCGGGCGAGGTACTGCGATTGAACGACGAGTTGCCGGACTAGATCTCCGGCTCGGGCGGCGGCGCATTCTCCGCCCCCCCGCTCCGCGCCTGCCGGATCCATTCGATCACGCACAGCAACACGGCAAAACCGCCGATCGCGGTGGTCAGCAGGAACACCTCGTAATAGCCGCGCTCCTCGATCATCTGGCCCAATGCCGGGCGGCCCAAAGTCCCGACCAGCATCGTCAGCGAGGACAGCAGCGCATATTGCACCGCGCTGTAGCCCTTGGCGACGACGCTGGAGAGATAGGCGACGAAGGCCGCACCGGCGATGCCGACCGCAATGTTCTCCATGCCGATGGTGAGCATCAGCCGCGCCATCCGGTCGTCCGCGCCGAACTGGCTGGCGAGCCATGTAAAACCTGTCAGGTCGCTCGCCGCCTGCATCCGCGCGCCACCCACGGCGAGATCGGCGTAGAGCAGGTTCGTCAGCGCCGCGATCACCGCGCCCAATGTCAACGTGGTCATCCGGCCGATCACCGTCAGCAGCGTGCCACCGAGCGCAAGGCCGAGGATCAGCGCGCCGACACCGAAGAACTTCGAGGCAATCGCCACCTCGTCCTTGGTGTATTGCAGCTCGCCGAGGTAGAAGGGGTAGGCAAAGCTGCCCCAGATCGCGTCGGTGATGCGATAGGAAAGCACCAGCGCGATCACCAGCACCGCCGCCCATTTCAGCCGCCCGATGATCTCCGCCAGCGGCAGGATCAGCGCGCGGTAACCGTGGTCGAGCGCGGTGTCGAAACCGCCGCGCGCAGGCGCATCGGCGGCGAGCACATGGCGCCCGCGTTTCCGCATTGCTTCCAGCCAGCCCGCGATCGCGCCGGGGATCACCACGGTCGCAATGACGATCAGCGGCCCCATCGTGCTCACGAATTCGGTCGAATCGGGGCGTGTTTCGGGTGTCGCGGTGAGCGAGGCGATCATGAAATCGAGCACGATCACCAGCGCCCATCCCCACAGCAGCGCGACCGCACCCAAGGCATAGGCGCGCACCCGCGGCACGATCTGTCCGGCCTGCCGCAAGGTGCCCAGATTGGCGCGCTCGGCTTCGAGTGCGGCGGTGCTGCGCTGCGCATCGGGCGCGAACAGGCCGAGGAAGCCCACAAACAGCAGGATGCCGCCCATGCTGGCAAAGACCGTCGGCCAGCCGAGCCGCTCCGCCATGAACAGCGCCAGCGCCCCGCCAACAAGCGCGGCGACGCGGTAGCCCATCTGGAACACGGTCGAGAGGATATCGATCGTCGCAACCTCGTCCGCAACATCCACGCGCCAAGCGTCGATCACCACGTCCTGCGTGGCACTGGCAAAGGCGCCGACCCCAGCGAGGAGCGAAAAAATCCCAAGCGAAGACAGGGGATCGAGCAGCGACAGCGTCACCAGAATGGCACCCAGCAGAAGCTGCGCGGTCACGATCCACTGCTTGCGTTTGCCCAGCCGCCGCAGCCCGGGCAGATCGACCCGGTCGAGCGCGGGTGACCACAGGAACTTGAAAGCATAGGCAAGACCGATCAGCGAAAAGACGCCCATCGTCTCCACATCGACCTGCGCCTCGGTCAGCCAGGCGTAGAGCGTTCCCAGCAGAAGCGCATAGGGCAGACCGCTGGCGAAACCGAACAGCAGGACATAGCCTGTCTTGGGATGCCGCAGTGCCGCCAGCAGGCTCAGCCAGCGCGACAGGCGCGTGCGATGTTCGAGAGGCGCGTCGGCCATGGATGCTCCCACATTCCTGATAGGCGCGAGGGCGTTTGCGCCGCGCCGATTTCGTGTCACACTAAACGGGCATGAGAGGATGAGAAAAGAGCGATGAACGCTGCCACAACAGATATGCCCCGTTTGTCTCCCACCCCCGGACAGCTCGCGCTGGCCGAGGCGATCCGCGAAGGGCGCGCCAAGGTGGCTGGCGGAATCCAGACGGTGCCGGCCAGCAACTATACCTGCCCCGATCATTTCGCGCGCGAGAAGGTGGCGCTGTTCGACCGGCTGCCGCAGGTGATCTGCCCCTCCGCGCTGCTGCCCGATCCGGGCATGGCGGTGCCGCACGATGCCACCGGTCGCCCGCTGCTGATCACGCGCGACAATGACGGGCGCGCCCACGTGTTCCTCAACGTCTGCCGCCACCGCGGAACGCGGCTGGTCGAGGGGAGCGAGGTGCAGTGCGCCAAGCTGCTTGTGTGCCCCTATCACGCCTGGACCTACCGGCTCGACGGCGGACTGCTCGCCCTGCCCCGCCCCGAGACCTTCCCCGGGCTCGACAAGTCGGATTACGGCCTGGTGGAGCTGCCCACATTTGAGGCAGGCGGGTTGATCTGGTTCGCGCCCGCAGAGGGTGCCGATTTCGGCGATGCCGAAAAATTGGGCAGCGATCTCGATGCCTTTGCGCTGGCCGACGCGCACCTGTTCCGGCGCAAGCTGCACAGGGTGAAGGGCAACTGGAAGCTGATCATGGATGCCTTCCTCGAAAGCTACCATGTCACCCGGCTCCATGCCGCCACCATCGGCCCGTTCTTCAAGGACGGGATCACCGCCGGCGACACGATCGGCCCGCACCAGCGCAGCGCTGTCGGGCGGCTGGAGGAGATGGAGGGCGTCGATCTCACCGACATGGCGGCGCTGCGCCGGGTGGTGACCTTTGCCTACCAACTTCTCCCCGCGACCATCATCGTCCCCAGCCCCGATTACGTGAACGTGATGGTGCTGATGCCGCAGGCCCATGACCTGACGCTGGTCGAGGATTTCATGCTCATTCCCGAGGCACCGGCCACCGAAAAGGCGCTGGCGCATTGGGAGAAGAGCTGGAACCTGCTCGACGGCGGGGTCTTCGCCAGCGAGGACTTCCGCGCTGCCGAACTGGGGCAGCAGGGGCTCGCTTCAGGCGCGGTGGATCGCGTGACGCTCGGCACGCTCGAAGGCGGGATCGCGCGGTTCGACCAGATTGTGAGCGATGCCTTGCGCGCCGCGAACTGACAGTCGAATCCGGGCGCGAACTGCTCGTGTATTGCTCGGTCGCATTTGCGAACAAAATGCTCTAGGCGCGCGCCCATGCCTACCCTGCCCCCCCGTTCCGAAAATCGTCCCGAGGGCGACCGCATCGCCAAGCTGCTCGCCCGCTCAGGGATCGCCAGCCGCCGCGAGATCGAGCGCATGATCGGCGAAGGGCGCGTCGCGCTCGATGGCAAGGTTCTCGATACCCCGGCGACGATCCTCACCAGCCTCAAGGGCGTGACGGTCGATGGCAAGCCCGTCGGCGCGGCGGAGGCCACGCGGCTGTTTGCCTTCCACAAGCCCAGCGGCCTCATCACCGCCGAGCGCGATCCGGCAGGACGGCCGACGATCTACACCGCCTTGCGCAATGCGCTGCCGAAGGACGCGGGCCGGGTAATGCCGGTCGGGCGGCTCGATCTCAACACCGAAGGCCTGCTGCTGCTCACCAATGACGGCGGGCTGAAGCGCACGCTGGAACTGCCCGCGACCAACATCCCGCGCACCTACCGCGCGCGGGCCTTTGGCGGTGTCAGTCAGGAACAGCTCGAGGCGCTGATCGAGGGCGTCGAGGTCGAAGGGATGCGCTACGGGCCGATCGACGCCAATCTCGAACGGTCCTCGGGCCGCAACCTGTGGATCGAGATGACCATCACCGAGGGCAAGAACCGCGAGGTGCGGCGCGTGCTCGAACACCTGGGCTTGCAGGTAAACCGCCTGATCCGCGTCGGCTACGGCCCGTTCCACATCGGCGATCTGCCGCGCGGGCAGGCGGTGGAACTGACGGGCAAGCCGGTAGCGCGTTTCCTGTCGGAGATGACTGGGCAGCCGATCCCGCGCGGTGGAGTGAAGAAGGCGGAGCGGATCGCGATTGGCGCCCCTGCCAAAGCGCCGCCGCCTGTTCGCAACCCCGAGCGCAAGGATGCCCCGGCGCGCCCGGCACCGCGCAAGGCGACTGGCGCCGCCCCATTCGCGCGGGGCGATGCTGACGGCGGAAAAGGTTCTCGCGGCAAGGGCAAGCCTGCCGCGCCTGCTCCGCGCAAGGGCGCCGAACCGTTGACCAACGCCCCGCGCCGTGGCCCGGCTGCTCCCGGTGCATCGCGCTCCGGCACGGCGGCGCGCAAGCGTCCCGCACCCACCCGCGGCAACACGCCGCCGCGGGGGCCGCGCAAGTGAGGATCATCGCGGGGGAATGGCGCGGGCGCAAGCTGGCGGCGCCCAAGGGCGACGGCACGCGGCCGACCGCCGATCGTGCGCGCGAAACGCTGTTCGCAATGCTCACCAGCAGGCTCGGCGATTTCGAGGGGTTGCAAGTGGCCGATCTCTTCGCCGGCTCGGGCGCGCTCGGGCTCGAGGCGCTCTCACGCGGGGCAGCCCAGTGCTTGTTCGTGGAGCAGGACCGCGCCGCGGTGGACGTGATCCGCGCCAATATCGCCACCCTCGGCGCGCAGGCCCGCGCGCGAGTCGAGGCGGGATCGGTGATGCAATTGCGCGCGGCGAGCAAGCCGCTCGATCTGATCCTCGCCGATCCGCCCTACCAGTCGGGCGCGGGCGAAGTGGCGCTCGACCGGCTGTTGCGGCTCGGCTGGATCGGCCCGGAGACATGGATCGCGCTCGAGACCGGGTTCAAGGAAGATGTCGCGGTGAAGGGCCTGACGCTCGATACCGAACGCCGGGTCGGCAAGGGCAAGCTCAGCCTGTTGCGGCTGGCGCTGCCCGATGCCGACCCGGCGCCGGAATCAGCTGACGCTTAGGCCTGCGAGGGCGCCTTCAGCGATTCGATCTGCGCCCAGGCCGAGGCCTGCTGATCTTCGGGAAGCTCGCTGAGGCGCACCTTGTCGGGATCGGACAGCATCCAGAACAGCGCCTTGCGCTCGTCCGAAAGCGACCAGAAATAGTCCTGCGTGGCAGACGGCCAGGCCTTGACCGCTTCCTGCTTGTCCGCCGGCAGGCTCGCAAGCCGCGGGTCCTGATCGGCGGCTTCGGCAGGTTGAGCGTCCGCAGGCGTTTCGGTCGCAGGGGCCTCGACCGGGGGCATGGTCTCGGTCTCGTCCTGTGCAGCCGCCAACGCCGGGGACAGCGCGAGCGCCAGAGCGCTACCGGCAAGGGCGAGAGTATTCAGGGACTTGTGCATGGGTATCTCCATCATTGACTATACCAGGCACGACGAACGCTAGGCGGTGTCCGGCCGCGCAATCCCCTGCTGGCCGGACGATCCAGATATGGCCGAGCTCTCGCGAACGGCAAGCCACGCCCTGCCCGGACAACCCGCCAAGCACTCGCCCGGGCGTTAAATGTGGCGGAAAAGCGGCAGACGGAAGGCGGGCCGCCCGGCCTTTACGCCCGAAAAGCCCGCGCACAGCTTGCCCCGCCGCCCATTGTTCCCTACCTGTTCGCATGAGACCATGAGCCAGAACCTGCCCTCCCCTGCCGCACCGCCGGCGATTCCCGCCTATGCCGCGCGGCTGAACCCGCCGCAGCGCGCCGCCGTGCTGGCCACGGAAGGCCCGGTGCTGATGCTCGCGGGCGCAGGCACGGGCAAGACCGCCGCGCTGACCTCGCGCCTCGCGCATCTGGTGGCGACAGGCCGCGCTTACCCCAGCCAGATCCTGTGCGTCACGTTCACCAACAAGGCTGCGCGCGAGATGCGCGAACGCGTCGGCCACCACCTCGGCCCGGCGGCGGAGGGGCTGCCGTGGCTCGGCACCTTCCACTCGATCTGCGCCAAGATGCTGCGCCGCCATGCCGAACTGGTGGGGTTGCAGCACAATTTCACGATCATCGACACCGACGACCAGCTGCGTGTTCTGAAAGCACTGATCGCCGAGGCCGAGCTTGACGAGAAGCGCTGGCCCGCGCGCCAGCTGGCAGGCCTGATCGACTGCTGGAAGAACCGTGGCCTCAACCCCGCCGATCTCGATGCGGCCGAGAACGAGGCCTATGCCAACGGCCAGGGCACCGCGCTCTATGCCCGCTATCAGGAGCGGCTGAAGCAGCTAAACGCCTGCGATTTCGGCGATCTGATGCTGCACATGCTCAACATCCTGCGCGGCCATCCCGATATCCTCGCCGATTACCAGCGCCGCTTCCGCTACATCATGGTGGACGAATATCAGGACACCAACGCCGTCCAGTACCTGTGGCTGCGGCTGCTGGCACAGGGGCACAAGAACATCTGCGTGGTGGGGGATGACGACCAGTCGATCTATTCATGGCGCGGCGCGGAAGTCGCTAATATTCTCAGGTTCGAGAAGGATTTTCCCGGCGCCGAGGTGATCCGGCTCGAACAGAACTACCGCTCCACCCCGCACATCCTCGGCGCTGCATCCGGGCTGATCCGCGCCAATTCCCAGCGCCACGACAAGACGCTGTGGACCGAGGTCAATGGCGGCGACAAGGTCAAGGTGACCGGCGTGTGGGACGCGCCCGAGGAAGCGCGCCGGGTGGGCGAGGCGATCGAGCGGCTCGAGCGCGAGGGTGCCTCGCTCGGCCAGGTCGCGATTCTGGTGCGCGCGCAGTATCAGACGCGCGAGTTCGAAGACCGCTTCATCCAGATCGGCATCAATTACCGCATCATCGGCGGCTTCCGCTTCTACGAGCGTGCCGAGATCCGCGATGCGCTGGCCTACCTGCGCCTTGTCGCGCAGCCGCAGGACGATCTGGCGTTCGAGCGGATCCACAACCAGCCCAAGCGCGGGCTCGGCGCCAAGGCGCTTGAAGCGATGCACTCCCACGCGCGGCGCACCGGCCTGCCGCTGGCGGCGGCCGCGCTGCAACTGGCCGACAGCGACGAATTGCCCAAGCGCGCCGCGACCACCATCGGCGGCTTGATGCGCCAGTTCCTGCACTGGCGCGAACAGGCCGAAACGCTCAGCCCTTCCGATCTCTTGCGGCTTGTACTGGAGGAAAGCGGCTACAATGCGATGCTCGCCGCTGACCGCTCGGCGGAAAGCGCGGGCCGTGCGGAAAACCTTTCCGAACTCGCGCGCGCGATGGAGGAATACGAAACGCTCGGCGATTTCCTCGAGCATGTCAGCCTTGTCATGGACAATGACCGGTCGGACAGCGAGGAGACGGTGACGATCATGACGATCCACGCCGCGAAGGGGCTGGAATTCGATAACGTTTTCTGCGTCGGCTGGGAGGAAGGCGTGTTCCCCTCGCAACGCGCGATCGACGAGGGCGGGCTCGCGTCGCTGGAGGAAGAACGCCGCCTCGCCTATGTCGCGATCACCCGCGCGCGGCGGCATTGCACCATCCTCCACGCCGCCAACCGGCGCATCTATGGCCAGTGGATCAGCTCCATCCCCTCACGCTTCATCGAAGACTTGCCCGAGGAACACATCGAGCAGGAAACCACGCTCACCGGCGGCGCATCGCTGTGGCGGGCCAACTGGAGCGAGCAGGAAGACCCCTTCGCGCATGTCGCACAGGCCCGCCCGGACCGCGCCCAGGCACGCGGGCCCGGTTGGCAGCGTGCGATCGCCAGCGGCTACGACACCACCCCTGCCCGCGTGCGCGAAAACACCCGCTCCGCCGCCAGCTTCGCCGCTCCCGCGCGCAGCGACATCGCGATCGGCGCGATGGTCACCCACGCCAAGTTCGGCACGGGCTGCGTCATCGATCAGGAGGGCAACAAGCTCACCATCGTCTTCGAGGACGCAGGAGAGAAGCGCGTGCTCGACAGCTTCGTGACGGTGGTTGGTTAGGCCACTGGAATTTATTCATCTTCCATCCGGAAATGCCGTGATAACACAGCATCCAGCATCGCTGGTGGAGCAGACCGGATGAAGACCCTGATTGCCGCAGCGGCGGCGCTTCTCGCCGCCCCGCTTTCTGCCAGCGAGCTTGTGCCGCTTCCCTTCTGCACTGCACCGGATGGCTGGTCTGACGTCGTCGCGCGCGATCCCGATTACATCGTCTTCGGAGAATTGCACGGCACCAACGAAGCGCCGGCGTTTGTCGAAAATCTGATCTGCGTCGAGGCCCGGCAAGGCCAGCGCGTGCTGCTCGCCGTGGAGCACGCGTGATGGCAGAACCCGGCATGGCAGGAGGCGTGGTTGCTGCCTCACGCTGCGTTCCGGCAAGCGCTGCCCGATCTCGGTTGGCGCGAGCGCGAAGACGGCGTTGCGAGCGAAGCCATGTGGCGATTGGTTCTCGCCGCACACAAGCTGAAGGATTCCGGCGCGGAGATCGATATTGTCGCCTTCAACGGCGCGCGTGACGACGCGCAACGGGAGCGTTTCCGGGAACTTCCGAGCCAGGGTCCGCACGAGGCGGCACAGGCCGAAAACATTGCCGAAGCGGCCGGGCGCAAACCCTATGATCGCGTGATCGTGCTGGTCGGCAACCTTCACGCCGAGATTGCACCGCTCAGCGTCGGCGGGCCGGAGTTCGAACCGATGGCGCTCCGCCTGCGCCAATATGGCTCGGTGGTCAGTCTCGGGATGCGGCATGCCGGAGGCGAATCGTGGACCTGTCAGCTGCCACCGGACACCAAGCTTGCGCCTGGGCAAAGGGTCACCAGCGACATGATCGAATGCGCAGCCTTCCGGGGAGGCGCGGAAGGGGCGAGCGACCGCGGCCCCCACATTGCGCTCGGCGATCGATCCGATCCGCAAGTTGCGCGTCGCTTTGACGGGATCTTTTGGGTCGGCCCGATTACGGCCTCACCCCCGGCGTTTCCCTCCGCAGAGTGAGGATCAGCCGAAACCGACATCCAGAAAACTCGGGCGCGGGCCGTTCCATTCGCCGGCGGGGACGGGCTCGTCGTCCTCGTGATGGCGGCGTGGCTTGCGCTCGGCGCGCTCGGGGCGGCGCTCTTCCTTTTCACGCCGAGGCTTGCGCTCAGGCTTGTCTTCGCGCTCTTCACGCGGAGCGCGGTCTTCGCGGGCGCGGCGGGGCTTGCGTTCGGGGCGCTCTTCACGCTCTTCCTCGCGCGGGGCTTCGGACTTGGCCGCCTCTGCCTTGGCGATCGCTTCCGACAGATCGACGCGCACGTCTTCCTTGCCGAACACCTTGATCGCCGCGCCGGTCAGCTTCTCGACGTTGGCGATCGCCTCGGCATCCTCCTCGGCCACGAAGGTGAAGGCCCGCCCCTTGGCGCCCGCGCGGCCGGTGCGGCCGATGCGGTGGACGTAATCGTCCGGGTGCCAGGGCGTGTCGAAGTTGAAGACGTGGGAGACGCCCTTGATGTCGAGGCCGCGGGCCGCGACGTCCGAAGCGACGAGAATGTTGACCTCGCCGGACTTGAAGCGTTCGAGTTCCTTGATCCGGCTCGACTGGTCCATGTCGCCGTGAATTTCGGAAGAGCGGAAGCCGTGGCGGTTGAGGCTTTGGTTCAGTTCGCGCACCGTGGTCTTGCGGTTGGCGAAGATGATCGCGGTTTCGACCAGGTCGTTCTCGAGGAACCAGCGCAGCGTCTCGCGCTTCTGCTTCGACTTCACCGGCACCTTGAAGGCGGTGATGTCGGCATTGGTGGTCGCCGCGCGCGCGGTTTCGATGCGCTTGGGATTGTTGAGGAACTTCTTCGCCAGCTTCTCGATCGGCGCGGGCATGGTGGCCGAGAACAGCATGGTCTGCCGCGTTTCGGGAAGCTTGGAGCAGATGAACTCGATATCAGGGATGAACCCCATGTCGAGCATCCGGTCGGCCTCGTCGATCACCAGCAATTCGCAGCCGTTGAGCATGATCTTGCCGCGCTCGAACAGATCCATCAACCGGCCCGGCGTGGCGATCAGCACGTCGACGCCGTCGCTCAATGCCTTCAGCTGGTCGCCCATCTGCACGCCGCCGATCAGCAGCGCCATCTTGAGATCGTGGTTCTTGCCGTATTTCTCGAAATTCTCGGCGACCTGCGCGGCGAGTTCGCGCGTCGGTTCGAGGATCAGCGAGCGCGGCATTAGCGCGCGGCGGCGGCCGGCGGCCATCACGTCGATCATCGGGAGCACGAAGCTGGCGGTCTTGCCCGTGCCTGTCTGGGCGATGCCGATGAGATCCTTCATCATCAGCACGGTCGGGATCGCCTGCGCCTGAATGGCGGTCGGCGTGGTGTAGCCCGCGTCTTCGACGGCTTTGAGCAATTCGGGCGAGAGGCCGAGATCGGCGAAGGTCATGCGGTGTGTGGTTTCCGAGAATTGCGGGCAGGGTTGCTGCCGGGATTGCTGGCCTGCACCGCTGGCAGCGGACGCGCCCGGAAGGCGCGTGTTCAGGCTGGCGCGCCTTTCCCGCAAATGGCCGCAAAAGTCAAGGAATCGCGCGGGGTCGGCGCGCCCCGGTCACTCGGTGACTTCCACCAGCTGGCGCATCACCTCGACCTCGCAGCGCGCACCGGTGCGCGATTGGAGCCTGTCGCGATCGACACACAGGCGCCCGTCCTTGTTCCGCTCGACATAGAAGCCCGAGTAGAAGTCGCGGGCGCGGCACGATTTTTCGAGATTGACCGAGATCATCCGGCGGTCGCGCAGAAACAGCACGAGGCGGTTGCCGCTGCCGGTCTGGACCCCCGCGATGCTGTCGAGCGCGACGCATTTTTCCTTGCCGCGCTCTTCGAAGCGGGGAGACACCGCGCGCTGGGGGAGGCTGGCAAGCGGCGTCCCGCGCGAGGACGGCGCGGTGGGCGTGATGCGCACCACCACGCGCTGTTCGATCCGCACCTGCCGCGCGGTAGACGACTGGTGCATCGCCGAGAGCGGATTGACCAGCGGCGGAGCGTCATCCTCCGCCGCGCGCGCGGCATCGCATTGCGGGGCAGAGGCTGCGGACAGCGCGCCTGCTTCTCCCGACACGTCCCCGCTCTGGGCCAGCCATGGCACCATCAGCGCCACGGGCGCGGCAAGGACAAGCAGGCTGTGCATCGCGAGATCAGTCTCTCCTTGCGGGTGCGCGAGGACGGCGAGGGGGCGTGACGGCACGAGAAGCGCGTCATCCCTTGTCGAATTAGCACCGCGATTTGAACCCTGCCTTAATTGTCGGTCACATGACCAGAAAAGCATTGGCACATTCACCGACGACTGTGGCATGAAGGCCACAATGAATCATCCCACACCGCCTCCCGCTCTGCCCGCGTCCTCCGCTTCGCAAGCCTCCGAAGCCTTTCTGACCGCCGCAGCAGCGCTGCTCGGCGAGCGCGGGCTCACCACCGATCCGGAGCGGATGGATGCCTGGCTCACCGACTGGCGCGGGCGCTACACCGGGCGCGCGCTGGCATTGGCGGCACCGGCCTCCACCGCCGAGGTCGCCGCGCTGGTAGGCCTGTGCGCCGCGCATGGCGTGCCGATCGTGCCGCAGGGCGGCAACAGCGGGATGGCCGGCGGCGCGACCCCAGACGCGAGCGGCACCGCGGTCATCCTTTCGCTGCGGCGCATGAGCGCGATCCGCGCGATCGATCCCGCCGCCGGTCAGGCCGTGTGCGAGGCGGGCGTGGTGCTCCAGACCCTGCACGAGGCCGCCGAGGCGTCGCAGATGCGCTTTCCCCTGACGCTGGGGGGCAAGGGATCGGCCACCATCGGCGGACTGATCGCCACCAATGCCGGCGGCACGCAGGTGTTGCGCCACGGAACGATGCGGGCGCAGGTGCTGGGGCTGGAGGCGGTGCTGGCTTCGGGCGAAGTGCTCGACCTGATGACCCCGCTCAAGAAGGACAATCGCGGCTTCGACCTCAAGCAGTTGCTGATCGGGTCGGAAGGGACGCTGGGCATCGTCACCGCCGCCTGCCTGCGGCTGCTGCCTGCCACCCGCGGCCGGGCGACGGCATGGGTCGGCCTCGAGGGGATCGTCGAAGCGCGCACCCTGCTGCGGCAGATGGAACGCGCGATGGGCGACGCGCTCGAGGGGTTCGAGGTGGTGCCTGCGCATTGCCTCGAATCGGTGCTCGCGCATCAGCCCACCGCGCGCGCGCCGCTGGCCGAGCCTCATGCGTGGAATGCGTTGATCGAATGCGTCTCGCCCGCGCAGGACAGTCTTGCGCTGCGAGAGGGCCTCGAGGCCGCGCTGGCCACCGCGCTCGAAGACGGTCTCATCGCCGATGCGGTAATCGCCGCCAACGACACTCAGGCCGAGGCCTTGTGGGGCCTGCGCGACGGGATTTCCGCTGCGGAGCGCGCGCTCGGCCCGGCGATGCAGCACGACATTTCGGTGCCGGTGGAGGCCATGCCCGAGTTCATCCTCGCCGCCACGCCCGCGATCGAAGCCGCCTATCCCGGCAGCCGCGTGGTCGCCTTCGGCCATCTCGGCGATGGCAATGTCCATTTCCACGTCCTCGCCCCGCCCGGCGCGGTGCGCGGGGTGTGGGAAGAGGCCGAGGGCAAGGCGGTCAGCGCCAAGGTCTATGATCTGGTGACGCAGTGGGGCGGCTCGATCAGCGCCGAACACGGGATCGGGCAGATGAAGGTGGACGAACTCGCCCGGCTGCACGATCCCATCGCGCTGGCGGTGATGCGCAGCGTCAAGCAGGCGCTCGACCCGGCGGGCCTGCTCAATCCGGGGAAACTCCTGCCCGCCGCGCCGCACCCTGCCCCCTCCCAGCTTGCGCGCGCAGACGCAAAAGCCTAAGGGGCGCGCTTTCGGCGGGGCGATGATCCGCTGAGGGGATCAACCACCGCTTTATTACCGGAGACCGATGTCATGGCCAGCGCGCCGCAACCGCAACTTCCGCTGTTCTACAAGGACCTTCTGCCGCTCAACAGCCGTGACCACGCCAAGTGGAAAGCCGCGACGCTGGAGAGCGCCGCCTATCTCGCGACGACCCACGCGATCCCGCTGACCTCGGACGAATTCGTCGATGCCCAGCGCCACTTCCCGATCGTGTTCACTGCCGGTGACAGCCCGCTGCCGATCGCGCTGTTCGGCCTCAACGAAGGCGTGAACACCTATGTCGGCGACGACATGAAGATCAACGAGGCGATCTATCTGCCCGCCTACGCGCGGCGCTATCCCTTCATCCTCGCCAAGCTGCAGCAGGGCGTCGACGACATGTCGTTGTGCTTCGATCCGAGCGCGAACCTGCTCGGCGCCTTCGACGATGGCCTCGCGCTGTTCGACGATGCCGGTCAGCCCACCGAATATGTGCAGGGCGTGCTCGATTTCTGCCGCCGCTTCGAGGAAGCCGGTCAGCGCACCAAGCTGTTCATGGACGAGCTGATCAAGCTCGACATCCTGATCGACGGCGAGATCGCGATCACCCGCAACGACATGCCCGACACCCCCTTCGTCTATCGCGGCTTCCGCATGGTGGACGAGAACAAGCTGCGCGAACTGCCGGCCGAGACGCTGGAAGGTCTGGTGAAGAACGGCATCCTCGCGCTGATCTATGCGCACCTCTATTCGCTCAACATGATGCGCAACCTGTTCGAGCGCCAGCTGGCGCAGGGCAAGGTGCCGACGCCGGGTCAGGCAGCGCCCGCTCCGGCGCTGAACTGATCGCTTGGGCCGGAGGGGCCTCGGGCTCTTTCGGCGCAGCTTCTTCGACGGGCAGGCAGGCCGCAGGGCCGCCTGCCCGTTTCGATTCGGGGGAGTGCGCTATTCAGCAGCCTGCCGCTGGCTCTCGGCCCCGCCCAGCAGCGCGGTTTCCGCCCCCAGCTCGCGCACCAGCGTCGCCAGCAGCGCGGCGACGGCCGGCAGGCCCGGCCCCGGCTGGGCGAACTGGCGGTCGAGATAGGCGCTGCGGCAGACCTCGATCTGCATCGCGTTGCGGCCTGCGCGCGGCGCGCCGTGGCGATCGAGCACATAGCCGCCCGAATAGGGCCGGTTGTGCGCCGCCGCCGCCCCGCGCGCTTCGAGATGCGCGAGCGCCCGGCCCATCAGACGGTTGTCGCACGCCGCCCCGAAGCGGTCGCCCAGCACGAACATGGGCGCGCGCGCCTCGCCCTCGGCGGCGCGCAGTGGGGGCATGGAGTGCAGGTCGATCAGCAGCGCCGCGCCCCATTGCGCGCGAATCCGCTCCAGCGCATCGGCCAGCGCGGTGTGATAGGCGCGGTGAATGCCCTCGATCCGCGCCGCGAGTTCGCCCACAGACAGGCGCCCGCGCCAGATCTCGCCCGATCCCGGCAGGCGGCGCGGCACCAGCCCCAACCCGCTGCGCGCGCGGGCATTGCTGCGCTGGCCGGGGGCAGGCGCCGCGATCTCCGCTGGCTTGCCGCCTTCGATCATGTCCCAGTCGATATCGTCCTCGGCGCGGTTGAGATCGAGCAGCGCGCGCGGCGCATGGGCTACCAGCAGCGCCGCCCCGGTCTCCCGCGCGATGGCGACGCCCAGCCGGTCGACAAGGCGATCCTCGAGCCGCAATTGCGCCAGCGCCGCATCGCGCATCCGCGCGGTCACCTGCGGCGGATAGGCCCGGCCCGCATGGGGCACCGCGATCAGCACCGGCAATGCAAGGCGCGGCGGGGTCGTCAGCGTGAATGCGGGCGCGCCTTCCGCCCCCTCGCCCAGCCCCGGCACCACCCCGCCGCTCACCGAAGCGCGCAGGCGCGGCAACAGGTCGGACTGAGGGGGCGAGAGAGGAGCCATTCCGCCGTCCTTGCTGAAGGCTTTGCGCGCGCGAGTCAAAGCCTCATCGCTGCCGCAATCCGCACCACGCCGGAGGCATTCGGGCGCAAGCACAAAGATTTCTTAAGCCGCGCCTGCTACAGCCGCGCCATGACCGTGACCCGCACCCCTCGCATCCTGCTTGCCGAAGATGAAGAAGCGATGCGCACCTATCTGGAACGCGCGCTGACCAATGCCGGCTATTCCGTCAGCGCGGTGGACCGCGGCACGGATGCCGTGCCGCTGCTGGAGACGGGCGACTATGATCTGCTGCTCTCGGACATCGTCATGCCTGAGATGGACGGGATCGAGCTTGCCCAGCGCTGCGCCGAGATTTCCCCGCGCACCAAGGTGATGTTCATCACCGGCTTTGCCGCGGTCAGCTTGCGCGCCAGCCGCGAACAGCCCGCCGCCAAGGTTCTGTCCAAGCCCTTCCACCTGCGCGATCTGGTGCTGGAGGTGGAGCGCGTGTTCGAGGAAGCCGACGCGGTCCGGCGATAGAATTTTCCGAATCGCTTGCACCTTGCAAGGTGCTGCGATAAAGGGCCGCTCCGCCCCGCGATGGGGCCGGTCCGATGGTGCGGGCGTATAGCTCAGTGGTAGAGCACTATGTTGACATCGTAGGGGTCGCAAGTTCAATCCTTGCTACGCCCACCACCGGACACAAACGAAACAGCCCGCCCCCTTCGGGGGGCTTTTTTGTGCCCTGCCTCTGCCGTGACGGCTCTTGCGTTTCATTCGCCCCCCCTGCCCTTGCAAGCCCGCCCTCCTCTGCTAAAGCCCGCGCGGGATCTTACACAGCTTCCTGTCGATCACACCTAGCCTCGCACCAGACGGGGCAAGAAGGATAGGGCAACACACATGGACAAAATCAAAGTCGCCAACCCCGTCGTCGAACTCGACGGCGACGAGATGACCCGCATCATCTGGCAGTGGATCCGCGAAAGGCTGATCCTGCCCTACCTCGATATCGATCTGAAATATTACGATCTCTCCGTCGAAAAGCGCGACGAGACCAATGACCAGATCACCGTCGATGCCGCCAACGCGATCAAGCAGTATGGCGTGGGCGTGAAGTGCGCCACCATCACCCCCGACGAGCAGCGCGTCGAGGAATTCAACCTCAAGAAGATGTGGAAGTCGCCCAACGGCACGATCCGCAACATCCTTGGCGGGGTGGTCTTCCGCGAGCCGATCGTGATCGACAACGTGCCGCGCCTCGTGCCGGGCTGGACCGATCCGATCGTGGTCGGCCGCCACGCCTTCGGCGACCAGTACCGCGCCACCGACACGCTGATCCCCGGCCCCGGCAAGCTGCGACTGGTGTTCGACGGTGAGGACGGCACCAAGATCGATCTCGACGTGTTCGACTTCCCCAGCGCCGGTGTGGCGATGGCGATGTACAACCTCGACGATTCGATCCGCGACTTCGCCCGCGCCAGCTTCAACTACGGTTTGAACCTCGGCTGGCCGGTGTACCTCTCCACCAAGAACACGATCATGAAGGCCTATGACGGGCGCTTCAAGGATCTGTTCCAGGAAGTGTTCGACACCGAAGGTTTCGCCGAAAAGTTCAAGGAAAAGGGCATCGTCTACGAACACCGCTTGATCGACGACATGGTCGCATCGGCGCTCAAGTGGTCGGGCAAGTTCGTCTGGGCGTGCAAGAACTACGATGGCGACGTGCAGTCGGATACGGTCGCGCAGGGCTTCGGCTCGCTCGGCCTGATGACCTCGGTCCTGATGACCCCGGATGGCAAGACCGTGGAAGCCGAAGCAGCCCACGGCACCGTCACCCGCCACTACCGCCAGCACCAGCAGGGCAAGGCGACCTCGACCAATCCGATCGCCTCGATCTTCGCCTGGACCCGCGGCCTCATGTATCGCGGCAAGTTCGACGGCACCCCCGATGTTGTGCGCTTTGCCGAAACGCTTGAGAAGGTCTGCATCCAGACCGTAGAGAAGGGCTACATGACCAAGGACCTCGCGCTGCTGATCGGCCCGGGGCAGGCCTGGCAGACCACCGAGCAGTTCTTCGAGACGATCGTGCAGAACCTTGAAACGGAAATGGCCAGCTGGGCCTGATCGCTCTGCCGCCAATTTAAACGTATCGCAGGAGGGCGGGCTGTCATCGGACAGTCCGCCCTTTGCGCGTGCGGTATTGGGAACAAGTCGCAAGCCAATCGCTTGGTCTTTCACAACGGGAACAAGGGACACATCCGAATGGCCAGCAGACCGAAAGCGCGCCTCGAAATCCGTCAGGCGAAGCTCAAGGACGTGCGCGCCATCGGCGATCTGGTGCGCCGCGCCTATGACGATCTGCCCGCCTACACACAGGGCGAGATTCGCGGGCAGATCAACAATTACCCCGAAGGCTGCTTCGTCGCGCTGTTCGATGGCGAGGTGGTCGGCTATTGCGCCTCGATGCGACTGGACGAGCGCGTCGCGCTGTCGGATCACACCTGGGACGAGGTCACCGGCAACGGCTTCGGCAGCCGCCACGATCCCACCGGCGACTGGCTCTATGGCTACGAATTGTGCGTCGATCCGGCAGTGCGCGGCACCCGGCTGGGCCGCCGTCTCTATGAAGAACGCCGCGCGCTGGCCGAGCGGCTCGATCTCACCGGAATCGTCTTCGGCGGCCGGATGCCCGGCTACGCCCGCGCCAAGCGCCGCAAGGCCAATCGCGCGGAGAGCCCCGAGCAATATCTCGAACTGGTGAGCGAGAACCGCATCCACGACCCGGTGCTGCGCTTCCAGCTCGCCAATGGGTTCGAGCCTGCCGGGATCCTCCCCAAATATCTGCCCGAGGACAAGGCCAGCCGCGGCAATGCGGTGCGGATGATCTGGCGCAATCCCTATGTGGACAGCGACGCGCCGCCCAAGCACCGCTTGCCGCGCGATGTCGAAAGCGTGCGGATCGCGACCTGCCAGCTACAGGCGCGCGCGGTGAAGGACTTCGACGAGTTCATGAAGCAGGTCGAATATTTTGTCGACGTCGCCTCGGACTACGAGGCGGATTTCATCGTCTTCCCGGAAATGTTCACCGTGATGTTGCTGTCCGCCGAAGCGAGCGAGCTCACCCCGCTCGAAGCTATCGAGCGGCTGAGCGACTACACCCCGCGCATCCGCCAGCGCCTGTCGGAAATGGCGCTCGCCTACAACATCAACATCATCGGCGGATCGCACCCCACGCGTATGCCCGATGGCGACATTCACAATGTCGCCTATGTCTGCCTGCGCGACGGATCGATCCACGCGCAGGAGAAGATCCACCCCACCCCGAACGAAGCCTATTGGTGGAACATTAAGGGCGGCGATTCGATCGACGCCATCCCCACCGACTGCGGCCCCATCGGCGTGCTGATCTGCTACGACAGCGAATTCCCCGAACTCGCGCGCCGGCTGGTGGACGAAGGCGCGCGGATCATCTTCGTGCCGTTCTGCACCGACAGCCGCCAAGGCTACATGCGGGTGCGTTATTGCGCACAGGCGCGCGCTATCGAAAACCAGTGCTATGTCGTGATGAGCGGCAATGTCGGCAACCTGCCCAATGTCGCCAACATGGACATCCAATACGCGCAGTCCTGCATCCTCACCCCCTGCGACTTTCCCTTCGCGCGGGATGGCATCGCGGCCGAGGCATCCGAGAATGTCGAGACGCTGACGATCAGCGACGTGAACCTCGCCGACCTGCAATGGGCCCGCGCCGAGGGCACGGTGATGAACCTCGCCGACCGCCGCTTCGATCTCTACCGGATCGAGTGGGACAAGCGGGTCGGCAACATCAAGGATCCGCTCGGCGAACATCAGGAAACCGGCGTTACCCGCCCGCTCGGCCCGCCCTCGGCAGGAGGCGGATGACAGGGGCGCGGGCGGGCGCTAAGCCAAGGGCGTGGCTGGCGAACTGACCCTCTCTCCGTTCCTGTCCGACGCGCTGGTAATCCTCGGCGCGGCGGGGATCGTGATTCCGGTTTTCGCGCGCTTCCGCATCACCCCGATCATCGGTTTCATTCTGATCGGCGTGCTGGTCGGCCCCTACGGACTGGGCTCGCTGGTCGAGCGAATACCCTGGCTCTACTACGTTACCATCAGCGATCCCGAGAGGCTGACGCCTTTCGCCGATTTCGGCATCGTGCTGCTGCTGTTCGCCATCGGGCTGGAGCTGAGCTTCAACCGCCTCTGGCAGATGCGCAAACTGGTGTTCGGGCTCGGCGCGCTGGAGCTACTGATCATCGGCAGTTCGCTCGCCGCGCTGTTCGGTCTCACCGGAATGCTCGGCTGGACTGCGGCGCTGGCGCTGGGCTTTGCGCTGGCCTTTTCCTCGACCGCGATCGTGCTCCCCATCAGCGGCACCCGCACGCCCGTAGGCCGCGCGGCGCTGTCCATGCTGTTGTTCGAGGATATCATGATCGTCCCGATCATCTTCATCCTCGGCGCGCTCGCCCCCAATGCGCAAGGCGACGGTTGGGAGGGGCTCGTCGCCACGCTGTGGCAGGGCGGGTT
This sequence comes from Porphyrobacter sp. YT40, assembly GCF_006542605.1. Taxonomy (GTDB): domain Bacteria; phylum Pseudomonadota; class Alphaproteobacteria; order Sphingomonadales; family Sphingomonadaceae; genus Erythrobacter. Next base: position 2,113,722 of record NZ_CP041222.1, on the reverse strand, counting down.
GGTGATCGCGATCCTGCTGGTGGTGGGCCGCGTCGCCCTCCCCCGCCTGTTCGCGCAGGCCGCGCGCACCAAGAGCCCCGAGCTGTTTCTCGCCGCATCGCTGCTGGTGGTGATCGGCGCGAGCCTCGCCACCGCGCTCGTGGGCCTTTCCCCCATCGTCGGCGCGCTGATCGCTGGGCTGCTGATCGCCGAGACCGAATATCACACCGAAGTCGAATTGATCATGGAACCGTTCAAGGGCCTCGCCCTCGGGGTGTTCCTGATCACCGTTGGCATGAGCATCAACCTGATGGAAATCGGCGCCGAGATCGGGGCGATCGCGCTGGCGGTGGTGGGTGTGCTGCTGTTCAAGGCGCTGGTGACCGGCGTGCTGCTGCGGCTGATGGGCGCGCGGCGCGGCACCGCTGCCGAGACCGGCGTGCTGATGGCCAGCCCGTCCGAAACCACATTGATCGTTCTCGCCGCGGCCACCAGCGCGCTGGTGATCGACCAGGAAACCGCCCGCTTCTGGCAGACCGTCACGGCCATCGGCCTCACCGTGACCCCAATTCTGGCGCGGCTTGGCAAGATGTTGGCGCGCGAGGTTGATGGCGTGGCCGAGGATACCGCGACCAGCGACAGCGACGAGCCGCGCACCATTATCGTCGGCGGGGGCCGGGTCGGACGCTTGGTCGCCGATATGATGCACACTCACGGCAAGCCCTACGTGATGATCGACACCAACCCCGATCTGATCGCGAGTGCCAAGCGCCACGGCTACCGCGCGACCTTCGGCGATGCCGCGCGCGGCGACGCGCTGACCAAGTTGGGCGTCGAAACCGCGCCTGCCGTAGTGCTGACGATGGACGAACCGGTGCTCGCCCAGCGCCTCGTTACGAAGCTGCGCCAGTCCTATCCCGATCTGCTGATCGTCGCCCGCGCGCGCGACACCGATCATGCCGCAGCGATGTATCGCGCCGGGGCCAGCCACGCCGTGCCCGAAACGCTCGAAAGCTCGCTCCAGTTATCCGAAGCGGTGCTGGTCGACATCGGCGTCGCGATGGGCCCGGTGATCGCCTCGATCCACGAAAAGCGCGACGAATTCCGCGAACAGCTGGAGCGCGACGGCGGGCTGAGCGAGAAACCGAAGCTCAAGACCGCCAGTCTGCAGGAACGCGGCGCCTAGCGCCTCAACCTTGGGCTAGCTTCCCAGCACCGCCTTCACCGCCGCCAGCGCCTCGGCCGCCTTGCTGCCGTCCGGCCCGCCGCCCTGAGCCATGTCGGGCCGCCCGCCGCCACCCTTGCCGCCCAGCGCTTCCACGCCCGCGCGCACGAGGTCGACTGCGCTGAAACGCGCCGTCAGATCGTCGGTCACGGCAGCGGCGATGCTCGCCTTGCCGTCATTGACCGCGATGATCGTTGCCACGCCCGAGCCCATGCGCTGCTTGGCCGCATCGAGCAGCGGGCGCAGTTCTTTGGGATCGAGCCCTTCGAGCACCTGTCCGGAGAAGGTCACGCCTGCGATGGTCTCGTCGGCCGCGGCCGCCGCGCCGGAGCCGCCGCCGCCGAGCGCGAGCGCCTTCTTCGCCTCGGCCAGTTCCTTTTCGAGCCGCTTGCGTTCGTCGAGCAGCGCGGCGAGGCGCGCGGGAACTTCCTCGGGGGTCGCGCGGATCACGCTGGCGGCGGACTTCAATGCTTCCTCGCGCCCGACCAGCCATTGCCGCGCGCCCTCACCCGTCATCGCCTCGATCCGGCGCACGCCCGAGGACACCGCGCTTTCCGAGATGATGCGGAAGATGCCGATGTCGCCCGTCGCGCGCACATGGGTGCCGCCGCACAGTTCGACTGAATAGTTACGCCCCTCACCACCGGCGCGGCCCATCGAAAGGACGCGCACTTCGTCGCCGTACTTCTCGCCGAACAGCGCCAGCGCCCCCGCCGCGACCGCGTCGTCGGGGGTCATCAGCCGGGTCGAGACGGTCTCGTTGGCGCGAATTTCCTCGTTCACCTCGGTCTCGATCGCGGCAATGTCCTCGGGCGTGAGCGCGACCGGGTGCGAGAAGTCGAAGCGCAGCCGGTCTTCCGCGACCAGCGAGCCCTTCTGCGTCACGTGCCCGCCGAGGCGGTTGCGCAGCGCGGCGTGGACCAGGTGCGTCGCCGAGTGGTTGGCGCGGATCGCGTCGCGGCGCGCGGCATCGACCTTGAGCTCGACCGTGTCGCCGACCGCGACTGTGCCCGCTTCGACCTGCACCTGATGCGCGTGCAGGCGGCCGAGCGGCTTGGAGGTGTCGGTCACGCTCGCCTTGAAGCCTGCCGCGTTCGCCATCGTCCCGGCATCGCCGGTCTGGCCGCCGCTTTCGCCATAGAAGGGCGTCTGGTTGGTCAGGATCACCACCGTGTCTCCGGCGGCCGCGCTTTGCACTTCGACCCCGCCTTTGACGATGGCGACCACCCGGCCCTCGCCGCTGGTGGAGGCATAGCCGGTGAATTCGGTGGCGCCTTCGCGTTCTGCGATGTCGAACCAGACCTCGCCCGATGCGGCCTCGCCCGAGCCCTTCCACGCGGCGCGCGCGGCAGCCTTCTGGCGGGCCATCGCGGCGTCGAAACCGTCCTTGTCGACCCCGATCCCGCGTGCGCGCAAGGCGTCTTCGGTGAGATCGTAGGGGAAGCCGTAGGTGTCGTAGAGACGGAAGGCGACGTCGCCGTCGAGCTCGCTGCCTTCTGCGAGGTCGCCGGTGGCTTCGTCGAGCAGCTTCAACCCCTTGTCGAGGGTGCGGCGGAACTGGGTTTCCTCGCGCTCGAGCACTTCGGCGATCAGCGCCTGGCCGCGCTGAAGCTCGGGATAGGCCGCGCCCATTTCGGTCACGAGCGCGGGGACGAGGCGGTGCATCAGCGGCTCGGCGGCGCCCAGCAGGTGCGCGTGGCGCATCGCGCGGCGCATGATCCGGCGCAGCACGTAGCCGCGCCCCTCGTTGGAGGGCAGCACGCCGTCGGCCATCAGGAAGCTGGTCGAGCGCAGGTGATCGGCAATGACGCGGTGCGAGGCGGCGTGGTCACCCGCTGCTGCAACGCCGGTGAGGCTCTCGCTCGCGGCGATCAGCGCCTTGAAGGTATCGGTGTCGTAATTGTCGTGGACGCCCTGCAGCACCGCGGCGATGCGTTCGATCCCCATGCCGGTGTCGATCGAGGGCTTGGGCAGGTCGCGGCGGCTGCCATCGGCCTGCTGCTCGTATTGCATAAAGACGAGGTTCCAGATCTCGACGAAGCGGTCGCCGTCCTCGTCGGGGCTACCGGGAGGCCCGCCGAAGATGTGATCGCCGTGATCGTAGAAGATTTCGGAGCACGGGCCGCAGGGGCCGGTGTCACCCATCGACCAGAAGTTGTCATTCGTGGGGATGCGGATGATCCGCTCGTCCGGCAGGCCCGCGATCTTCTTCCAGAGGGCGAACGCCTCATCGTCGGTGTGGTAGACCGTGACGGTGAGCTTGTCCCTGGGCAGGCCCCATTCCTTGGTCAGAAGGGTCCAGGCGTGGGTGATCGCCTCTTCCTTGAAATAGTCGCCGAAAGAGAAATTCCCCAGCATTTCGAAGAAGGTATGGTGCCGCGCCGTGTAGCCGACATTGTCGAGATCATTGTGCTTGCCCCCGGCGCGGACGCATTTCTGCGACGATGCTGCGCGCGGCGAGGGTGGGGTCTCGAGCCCGGTGAAGACGTTCTTGAACGGCACCATCCCGGCGTTGACGAACATCAGCGTCGGATCATTGTAGGGAACGAGCGGCGCACTCGGCGTCGCGGCATGGCCGGCCTTGCTGAAATAGTCGAGGAAGGAGCGGCGGATTTCGTTGGTCGACGTCATGGCCGTGCAGTTAGGCAAAGCGCGGGCATTTCGCAATGCACCGCGCAAAAAGGGCGCTCCGGCGGCGGGCAGGTGTTGCTGCGATCCCTGCCTGCAATGCTGGCCGCGCCGAAAACCGCTCCAAGGCGAAAGGCCGGCCTGCGCCCTGGGGAAGAGCGCAAGCCGGCGTTCCGGGTGTCCGGGCACTGTTTGGGCCTCGACGGGAGCGGGACACTCCGGCCGCGGTCATGGGGACATTGGTGCCCGCTTGAGGATCAGTCTTCCGAGTCCGCGTCCGGCCCGGTCATCATCTCCTCGGCGACCTTGTCGGTGCGGCTGCGGATCGCAGCTTCCAACCGGTCGCAAACCTCAGGGTTGTCGCGCAGGTAGTTCTTGGCGTTCTCCCGACCCTGCCCGATGCGGATCGAATCGTAGGAGAACCAGCTTCCCGACTTCTCCACGAGGCCCGCCTTCACCCCCAAATCGAGGATCTCGCCGATCTTGGAGATGCCTTCGCCATACATGATGTCGAATTCGACCTGCTTGAACGGCGGCGCGACCTTGTTCTTGACCACCTTCACGCGGGTGGTGTTGCCGGTGATCTCGTCACGCTCCTTGATCTGGCCGGTGCGGCGGATGTCGAGCCGCACCGAGGCGTAGAACTTGAGCGCGTTGCCGCCGGTGGTGGTTTCGGGGTTGCCGTACATCACCCCGATCTTCATGCGCAGCTGGTTGATGAAGATCACCATGCAGCGCGAGCGACTGATCGAGCCGGTCAGCTTGCGGAGCGATTGCGACATGAGGCGCGCCTGAAGACCGACGTGCGAATCGCCCATCTCGCCTTCGATTTCCGCACGCGGCACCAGCGCCGCGACCGAATCGACCACCAGCACATCGATCGCATTCGAGCGCACCAGCGTATCGACGATTTCGAGCGCCTGTTCGCCGGTGTCGGGCTGCGAGACGATCAACTCGTCGATGTCGACACCCAGCTTCTTGGCATAGACCGGATCGAGCGCGTGCTCCGCATCGACGAAAGCGGCGGTACCGCCGGTCTTCTGCGCTTCGGCGATCACATGCAGCGCCAGCGTGGTCTTGCCCGAGCTTTCCGGGCCATAGACCTCGATCACCCGGCCGCGCGGGAGACCGCCGATGCCGAGCGCGATGTCGAGCCCCAGCGACCCGGTCGAAATGGCTTCGACCTGCATCGCTTCCTTCGAGCCCAGCTTCATCGCCGAACCCTTGCCGAATGCACGATCGATCTGTGCGAGCGCGGCTTCGAGAGCCTTCTGACGGTCCACGGCCTTCTTGTCCTCTTCCACCAATTTCAATTGGGTAGCCATCGCACGCGCTCCTTCGCTTGCCTAGGGGCAATACGGAGTTTTCCGCCGCCCGTGACAGCTATGTATCGCGTTTGTTCTCATGGAACAAGTAGGGAACGAAAATTTTTTCACGGCGGCTCGCGCACCGCGTCCTACTCGGCCTCGGCGTCGCGCGCCTTCCAGTCGAAGCTGCTGGTGGTGTTGGCCGGAACCGTGACCTCGACCGTTTGCCACCCGTTCTTCACGTCCACCTTCTGCCGGGGGAAGCGGATGTCGTATTCGCCCGCCCAACCCAGTTGCAGGCGCACGCGCACCGGATGCGGGTTGGCGTTGGTCAGCACCGCGCGCATCGGTGCCCATTTGGCGAGATCCGAGCTGCGTCCGTCCCGGGTGTAGTTGCCGCACATGGCAAAGACCTGCGCACTTTCACCCAGCGCCAGTTCGACATCCTGGCCGCGCGCATAATCGCGCAGCGTGGTCTGCGCCGCGACCTGCGGGCCGCGCTGCGTCGGCTCGTAGACCGTCAGCGCCCCCTGCGGCAGCGCGATCCCGAGGCCTTTCTTGTCCTCGTTCTTCGTAACCAGCAGCAGGCCGGCGGGATCGGGTTCGTCCAGCTCGGGATCGATCAGGTCGCCGGGGTTGCACTGCGCCTGGTAGAGGTAGCGTGCCTTGACCGCGTCCTTGTTGAGGAAGGCGACCTGCTTCATCGCCTTGGCCGAAACGTCCACCCGGTCGGGCACGCGGAACAGCTTGAGATCGCCGAGATTTTCCTCCTCTGCGGTGACGACCGCGACCGGCGAAGCGGTATCGAAGCGCCGCTCGACCCGCGACCCGGTGACGATGATCGATTCCGCTGCCGCCATCGGCGCATAGGCCATCGGCGGCGGAGGCGGTGGGGGCGGCGGCGCGGGCGGACCGGGCAAATCCGAGGTCGTGGTGCCGAGCGGATAGCAGGTGAGATAGAGCCCCTCGCCCACCGGCGGATCGGCAAGACCCTCGTAATCGCTCTCGACATTCAGCCGCCCGGCGATGATCTGGAGGCGGGCATTCTCGAAGCTCTGGCCGTTGTCGTTGACCAGCGTGAGCCAGCTCAAAAGGCCGAGCTCGAACTCCTCGCCTGTGCCCTTCTCGGTCAGATTGGCGACGTAATTCGCCTGCCAGTCGAAACCCCAGGCAAGATAGGTCAGCGTCACCTCGTAGGTGCCCCCGGCAGGCGTGCGGGTGTCGACCGAGAACACCGGCTGTGCGGAGAGCCCCGCGGGCACGCGGTTGAAGCCAAGCGTTTCGGGGAGGCCCGAACACTGCACCGCCTCGAACCCTTGCGCGGTCTGGAGCACCAGCCCGCCATCGGCCCGCGTACGAACCACCGCGCTCTCGCTCGCCTGCGCGCCGGTTGCGGGGTTCATCCGCGTGATCATCACCCGGTTGCCGAGCGTCCCGTCGACCAGCGCGGCGGGGGAGAGCAATTGCGCGTTGCGGTTCTTCTCGATCGTGCCGCCGGGAAGGCCCGTGACGATCGCCGAGATGCCGATCATGCCCTCGGCCACGCCGTCGAAGCGGATGCTCGATTCGCCCGCAGGCAGGGTGACGCGGCGGGTCTCGGAAATCATCGCGAGGCCTTGCGGATAGTCGCGCTCCAGCGCCTCGTCCGGGTCGCGGTCGGGGTTGCGATAGATCGTGACGGCGATGTCGGTCGGCGCCGAGGCGTCCACCACTTCGCGCGCCAGAGCCGGGGCGGCCAGCACCGCCGCGCCCGTCAGCCAGATTGCGGTCAGCCGCATCGCCGCCGCCCTAGTAACGGGTTTCGTAAGTGACGCGGATCACGCGCTCGCCCTCGGCCGGGATAGCGACCTTGTAGAGGCGCTGGTCGTAATTGAGCTGCTCACCCTTGATGTCTTCCGAGGTGATACGGAAATCGTCGGCCCACCAGCTGCGGTTGAGCCCGGTCTGGGTGAGTTGCACCTCGACCGGCTGGCTCTTGGCATTGGTCAGGGTGTAGCGCATCACGGTGCGGTAATAGGTCTTGGGCCGCTCGATCGTGATCATGCGCGACTGTTCGCCATCGGTGATGCGGTAACGGGCGCTGCGTTCCCATTCGTCCGAGGTTATCGTCTCGCGCTTCTCGACCTCGGCCTTGACCGTGATGTCGAAAGCGTCGCCCGTCACCAGCGACAACTCGCTGCCCATCGGGGTGTGGCCGATACCATTCTCGCCGATGAATTGTGGGGTGCCCTGGCTGTCGCGCTGGTAGAAGCGCACCGTGCCGGCCGGGAGCGCGTCGCCGAGACCCTGATCGCGCGATGACGAGAAGGCGATGCGGCTCTGCACGTTCTGCGGCTGCTCGTCGTTCTGCTGCCAGTAGACGCTGCGCGAATAGATCTTGCGCGCAGGCACGGACTGCACGTCGAGGAAGCTCACCTGCTTGGTCTGGGCATTGGCGACCGTGGTGCGGCCGCTGATCGGATACAGATAGAAATCGCCCAGCCGCTCACGCGCGGCAGACTCGGTTCCGGCGCGGGTCATGCCGCGCTGGCCGAACCCGCGCAGACCGCCGCCGGCATTGGGATTGCCCGCCACCAGCACCGTATCGGCATTGTGAAAGGTGGTGCCGGTGTTGTTGGTCAGCGTCACCCAGCCCTGCATGTCGATCGTGCCGCCGGCCTCGTTGTAGAGCGCGACGTAATCCGCGCTCCAGCCGAGGCCATTGGTGAGATAGCGCAGGTTGACCGGGCGCGTGCCCGCACGGGTGCTGTCGAGGTTGACGGACAGCGTCGGGCGGGCGCGCAGATTGGGGGGCACGCGGTCGAAGATCACGCGCACCGGCAGGCCATCGTCGCGCAGCACCTCGATCCGATCGCCGATCTGCAGCACCGTGCCGCCCACCACAGAGAGCACCTTGGCCCGCTCGCGCGTTTCGACCCCGGTTGCGGGGTTTGTGCGCAGGAGAGTGACGGTCTGGCCGACCGCCTTCTCCATCAGCTTGGTGGGGGTGAGCAGGTCGTAATCGAAATTCTGTTCGATGATGGTCGTATCGGCGGCGGCGAAGCTCAGCGTTTCGGCCTGGATCTGGGCCGAGACATCGGGGAACTCCACCCGGCTCTTGCCCTGCGCAATCGGCAGCTGGCGCACGTCCTGCACCAGCGCGAGGTTGTTGTTATAAATGGTGAGCGCCACATCGCCCTGCGCGGTCGCATCGGGATCGGGGACGCTCTGCGCCAAGGCTCCGGTGACGAGGCCCATCGCTGCCACTGCTGCTCCCGATAGCCCGCCCAAAGCGGTGATTGCGCGACGCCCCATATGCCTGTCCTCTCCCATCCGGTTGGATGCAAGATGAACGATAACCTGCGTTTATCCAAGGTGAACGGAGCGGTTTTCCCGTCCCGCGATCAGCCGCCTGCCCCGGCCCCTTGCGCACTGCGCGCCTCGCGCAGCACCGCGCCGACCTTGTCGCCGATCGCTGCGACGCTGAAGGGCTTGGCGATGAAATGCATATCGGGGATGTCGATATCGCGGCGCAGCTGTTCTTCGGCATAGCCCGACATGAACAGCACCGGCATGGTCGGCAGGCGCTTGCGGATTTCGCGCACCATCGCAGGGCCGTCCATCCCGGGCATCACCACGTCGGAGACCACGATGTCGAACTCCCCGCCCTCAACGATTGCGGCAAGGCCCTCTTCGCCGTTGGCGCAAGCGGTGACGGTGTAACCCGCGCGGGCGAGCGCGCGTTCGGCGACGATGCGGACCATGTCCTCGTCTTCCACCAGCAGCACCTTGCCGCCCGCCGACCAGTCGGACGAGACCAGCTCCTGCACCGGGCGCTTCTTCGGCATCTCTCCGCGGTGAACTGGGAAATAGACTGTGAAGCGCGCGCCGGTGACCCGCCCGGCCTTGTCGGCGATATTGTCGGCAAAGATGAATCCGCCCGATTGCTTGACGATCCCATAGGCGGTCGAGAGGCCGAGGCCGGTGCCCTTGCCCTGTTCCTTGGTGGTGAAGAACGGCTCGAAAAGCTTGGGCAGCACGTGCGGCGGAATGCCGCCGCCGGTGTCCTGCACGATCAGCACGGTGTAATCCGCAGGCGGAAGCACTTCCGATCCCAGCTGGATCACCTGCTTGGCCTGAAGCGTGCGGGTGTAAAGCGAAATCCGCCCCTGCCCGTTCCCGCGCGACTGGATCGCGTCGCGGGCATTCACGGCGAGGTTCATGATCACCTGTTCCAGCTGCTGCGGATCGGCGCGGACGGGTCCGAGGTTGCGATCGTGCTGGACGTAATAGGTGATCTTCTCGCCCAGCAGCCGCTTGATCAGCGGGCTGACCTCGCTGACCACGTCGGGCAGCTGGATGATCTCGGGCCGCAAGGTTTGCTGGCGCGAGAAGGCGAGCAGCTGGCGCGTCAGCGCGGCGGCGCGGTTGGAGTTGGCGCGGATCTGCTGGATGTCGTCATAATCGCTGTCGCCCGGGATGTGCCGCAGCAGCATCAGGTCGCAGGTGCCGATGATCGCGGTCAGCACGTTGTTGAAATCATGCGCGACCCCGCCTGCCAGCTGACCCACCGCCTGCATCTTGGTCGCTTGCGCGACCTGGCGGCGCAGCTGGTTTTCCTGACTGGTGTCGGCAAGGCTCAGCAGCACCGCTGCCTCGCCCAGGCCCCGCACCCCGGCAAGGCCGAGGCTCACGGGCTCTTCCGGACTGTTGACCAGCCGCACCGCGACATCGCCGCTGGTCGAAGGCCCGCGCCCGTGGCGGCGCACCGCATCGGACAGCGCGGCCTTGTCCTCGCGCACCACCAGATCGGTCGGGAATTGTGGCAACCCGCGCCCTTCGCGCCCGATCGAGCGCAGGAAGGCCTCGTTGCCGAACAGGAAGCGCCCGTCGCGGTCGGTCATCGCGAGCCCCAGCGGAAGCTGTGCGAGCAGCGCGTCGAGCTGTGCCACCCCCGCCTGCGCCGCGCCATCGAAGCCGCTGCCGATCCCGACGCCCGAATCGATCAGCAACATCAGCGAGGTCGCCTCGTCGGGGCGCGCGGCGGTGACGCGCTCCTCGGGATCGACCAGCGGAACGTCGACCAGTGTCTGCGGCGTGCCGCTGCGCCCCTCGCGGGCGAAGAAGATGCGGTCGCGCTCGTCGGAGCGCAGGAAGCTGACGAAGTCCTGCCCCACCAGCGTCGCGGTGTCGTCACCCGCGGCGCGCTCGGCAAAGCCGGCGCTGACCATGCGGATCACGCCGTCCGCGGTGGTGATCGCGGTCTCGATCCCCGCGCGGCTCAGCATCTTGCCGAAAGGCCCGGCCAGATCGAGCGCGCCGAGGTCGGCCCCGCGCGGACGGGTGACGGGCTTCAGACGCCAGATCAGATGATCCTCGCCTCGCCCGGCGCGGGTGGCGGCGATCTGCCAGCGGGTCTCGTCAGAGGCCTCCACGTCGTCGAGCGCGGCCGTCCCGTCGCGCCATGCGTTGCGCGCCAGCAGCGTCACCGCCTCCAGCTGCGCGCGTTCGAGCGGCAGCGCGGGCGGCGCGGCGGCGGTGCCGAAGGTGTCGAGGAAAAAGCGGTTGGCGCAGACCATGCGGTTGGCGCGGTCGGTGATGGCGATCGCCTCGCCCGCACGCTCGATCGCGGCGACCGTGACGCTCCAGTCGGGAATGGCGGGCGCGTCGGCGGCGGGCGTGTCCCGCACGCGGTCGAGCAGCACCACACCGCCCAACATCACCCCCGCCGCCAGCACGAACGCGAGCGCCACCAGCCAGCTTCCGGTGGCGAAATAGAGCACCCCCGCGCTCACCACCACGGCAGCGCCCAGCCCCATCAGCACGGTGGCGGGGGGAATGGACACGGCAGTGCCATCGGTGACATCGGCACCGGGCGACGGGGTGGCAGGCAGCTTGGGACTGGGGCCGGAACGGCGGGACAAGCGGGGAGGCTCCTTCGGATCGGGACAGGCGAAACCGGGGTCAGGCCCGCTCGCCTCAGGCGCGGCTGTCTAGCGCGCGCCGAGCCGCCGGTCGAGCCGCGCTTCCATCGCCTTCAACCGTTTGGCGCGTTTGCGGGACACCACGGCGCGCCACACCCAGCCCGACACCAGATAGCCGATCGCCGGGGTGACGATGGCCAGCACCACAAAGCCGAACGCCGTGGTGCCCGCCATCTGGAAGAACTCGACCAGCATCGCCCATGCGCCCGACTGCGCCTTGCCGCTCGCCAGCGCGGGGCCGGCCGCATCGAGCCGCAGGGTGAAACTGCCGACCTTGTTCGCCACCACCAGCCAGAACGGCAGGGTGAAGGGATTGGTGATAAAGGTCGAAAGCGCCGCCAGCGGCACATTGGCGCGGGAAGGCAGCGCCATGAAGGCGGCAAGGAAGATTTGCCCGATCGGAATGATGAAGGCCGAAAACAGCCCCAGCGCGACCCCGCGCGGCACCGAGCGGCGGGTGAAGCGCCACAATTCGGGCGAGAGAAAGCGGTGCGCGATGGGGGCCAGGTACTTGTTGCTCGCCATCTGCTCACGCGTCGGCATGTGCTTGCGGATCAGGTCCATCGCCCAGGTCTTCGACCGGGTGGCCATCGTGGGTCGGGGCGGCGGAATGCTCATGCGCACGCGCCCGCGCGGCAGAGGCTCGGATGCTGCAGAGCGATGATCGCGTGAAGGGCGGGCCGGGGGAGCATGGGTGGTTCCCATATGGGTAGCATCGCCGTGGTGACCAGTAGGTGAATCGCAGCCTCGGTGCGAATTTCCGGGCGCTCAACCCTTCTCGCGCATCAGGCGGGCCTTGTCGCGCTTCCAGTCGCGTTCTTTGATGCTGGCGCGCTTGTCATGGGTCTGCTTGCCCTTGGCGAGCGCGAGCTCCACCTTCGCGCGGCCCGTGCGGTTGAAATAGACCGAGAGCGGCACCAGCGTCATGCCCTTCCTCTCCACCGCGCCGAACAGGCGTTCGATCTCGCGCTCGTGGAGCAGCAGCTTCCTCGGGCGGCGCGGTTCGTGGTTGAGGCGGTTGCCGTGGCTGTATTCGGGGATGTTGGCATTGATCAGCCACACCTGCCCGTCCTTCACCTCGGCATAGCTTTCGGCGATCGACGCCTCACCCGCCCGCAGTGCCTTCACCTCGGTGCCCTGCAAGGCGAGCCCGGCCTCGTAGGTATCCTCGATCGAATAGTCGAACCGCGCGCGGCGGTTCTCGGCGACGATCTTGAGCTTGTCGAAGGTGACGGGTTTTGGGCGTGCCATAAGGGGGCGCGATGTAGGGACTGGCGCGGCAAAAAGCGAGGGGGGAAAACCGGCGGCACGCTTTGCGCTTTGGCGGCGCGCCGCGTAACGTCCCTCCGGGGCAGCAGGAAAGCACGCGCATGGATCAGGCCGAACCCTTCATCATCGCGGGCGAGGCACTGGCGCCCGGCACGCGGCGCGACGTCGGCTTTCCGATCACCACCATGGCGACGGGCACCGCATCCTCGCTCGCGGTGCGGGTGCTGCACGGGGCGCGGCCCGGCCCGGCGGTGTTCGTCAGCGCGGCGATCCACGGCGACGAGATCGTCGGCACGGCAGTGGTGCAGCGGCTGGCGCAGGAGCTCGACCCGCAGGGCCTTGCGGGCACGGTGCTGCTGGTGCCGGTCGCCAATATCTTCGGCTTCCTCAACCGCTCGCGTTATCTGCCCGACCGGCGCGACCTCAACCGCAGCTTTCCCGGCAGCGCCAACGGCTCGCTCGCCGGACAGGTCGCGCATATCTTCTATCGCGAGGTGGTGGAGCGGTGCAGCCTTGGCATCGATATCCACTCGGCGGCGGTTCACCGCTACAACCTACCCCAGATCCGCATCGCGGCGGGCAATAACCGGCTGGTCGAACTGGCGATGGCCTTCGGCGCGCCGGTGATCATCGAGAGTCCGCTGCGCGACGGTTCCTTGCGCGATCTGGCCCATGCCAGCGGCGTCGACATGCTGCTGCTGGAGGCCGGCGAGGGGCTGCGCTTTGACCGCCTTTCGATCGAGACCGGCGTGGCGGGCGTTACGCGGGTGCTGGCGCATCTCGGCATGATCGAGGCCGACGACGGGCTCAGCGCGGTCGGCATCCCGGCCCGCGCCAACCGCACGGTGTGGGTCAGGGCCCCGCGTGGCGGCGTGATGCACCCGGCGCGGCAATCGGGCGATCCGGTGCGGCAGGGCGATGTTCTCGGCTGCGTCACGGGCCTCATGGGCGAAGAGGCCCACAGCATGATCAGTCCGATCGACGGGATCATCATCGGCCACGCCACCCTGCCGGTTGTGCACCAGGGCGACGCGCTGTTCCACATCGCCGCCATCGCCCACCCGGAGCGAATCGGCGCGCGGATCGATTCGATCACCGAGGCGATCCTCGCCAGCCAGCCCGAAGGCAGCGCGCAAGGGATGCTGGACGAGGACGAGGTGGTCTAGGCCGCCAGCACGCCCGCCACCACCAGCGCCTCATCCACCGCGCGCTTGGCCTCCTCCGAGCATTCCACCAGCGGCAGGCGCACTTCGGGTTCGATCCAGTCGTGGACGCGGCTCAGCGCATATTTGACCGGCGCAGGCGAGGCGTCGGAGAACATCGCGTAGTGCAGCGGGAACAAGCGGTCGTTGAGCTCGCGCGCCTTTTTCAGCTCGTTGGCCGCGATCGCCGCGTGGAATTCTGCACACAGCTTGGGCGCGACGTTCGCCGTCACCGAAATGCACCCGCGCCCGCCCGCCGCCGCGTGAGGCAGCCAAAGCTCGTCATTGCCCGAAAGCTGGCAAAACTCCCGCCCGATGCCCATGCGGTGATCGGCCACGCGCGACAGGTCTCCGCTCGCGTCCTTGATGGCGATGATCCGGTCCGGGTAGGTGTTGACCAGCGCCACCACGGTCTCGTCTTCCAGATCGGTCACGGTACGGCCCGGGACGTTGTAAAGGACGATCGGCAGGTCGCTGTTTTCGGCCAGAAAGCTGAAATGCGCGATCAACCCGCGCTGGCTCGGGCGGTTGTAATAGGGTGCTACACACAGACCCGCTGCCGCGCCCGCCTTTCGCGAGAAATTCATGTGCAGCAGCGCATTGCGCGTGTCGTTCGAACCGCAACCCGCGATCACCGGCACACGGCCCGCCGCCTGCTCGATGCAGACCTCGATCACGCGATGATGCTCGGCGTTGGAGAGGGTCGATGCCTCCCCGGTCGTGCCGCAGGGTACCAGCGCCGCGCTGCCGTTGTCGATCTGCCAGTCGACCAGCCGCCGGAAGGCCGCTTCGTCGAACGTCCCGCCGCGAAAAGGAGTCACAAGAGCGGGTATCGATCCGCTGAACATTGCCTTTGTCCTGCCTTCATCTCTAGATAGTGAGGCATGGGGCCCTGCCCCACCCCTCATCCGTTCACCGCCTGATAAGGAGCCGATTGGCACTATGTCCAGCATGGTCCGTAAACTTATGAATTCATCACGGATTTATGCTGCGATTCTCGGCGTCGGCGCGAGCGCGCTGGTGGCGATGCCCGCAGCCGCGCAGGATTGGGGATCGGGCAGCGATCTGGTCGCCCGCCAGCCCGGCGCGGTGGATGCCGCGATTGCCCGCTGGGAAGTGCTTCAGGCGAGCCGCACCCACAGCTTCGCCGACTATGCCGGTTTCGTGATGGCCTGGCCGGGCTTTCCCCGCGCCGACATTCTGCGCCTGAGGGCCGAAGCAGCGCTGGAAAACGAAGCGCCCCCGCAAGCGGACGTAATTGCCTTCTTCGACGCCAACCCCCCGCTCACCAACCCGGCCCGCGCGCGTTATGCTCTGGCGCTCGCCGCCGTGCAGCGGCCCGAGGCGCTGACCGAAGCACGCAAGGCGTGGCGCGGCGGCGAAATGGGCGATGCGGTGGAGCTCTATATTTCCCAGATCTGGGGTTCGCAGTTCACCGCGGAAGATCATGCGCTGCGCGCCGATGCGCTGCTGTGGCAGGGCAAGGCCGATGCCGCCTCGCGCCATGTGATCAACCTTGCCGAACCCGACCGCCCGCTGGCACTGGCGCGCCTGTCGCTGGTGCGCGGCGCCCGCCCCGAAGCGGCGGGGATCGCGGTGCCCGCCGGGGCGGAGGCCGATCCCGGCTATGTCTTCAACCTCGTCAAGTTTCTGCGGTCGAGCGGCCAGAATTATGAAGCCGCGCGGGTCTTCACCAATCGCCCGGCCTTCAACCGCCCGGCGCTCGATCCCGAGGCATTCGTCGGCCAGTTGCTGGGCCTTGCCGAAGATGTCGGGCCGAGCGACGCGGCCCGCATTGCCGCCCGAAGCGAGGATCTCTTCGCCCCCGGCACCGATCTGTCGGCGACCAGCTTCACGCTGCGCGACCGGCTGACCGATCTGATGTGGCTGGGGGGCACCAAGGCGCTGTGGAATATGGGCGACGGCGCCAGCGCCGCGCCGCTCTTCGCGCGCTACGGTGATGCGGCCAAGACCCCACTGACCAAGGCCAAGGGCTATTACTGGGCCGGGCGCGCCGCACGCACTGCGGGCAACGAGGGCGCGGCGCGCACCTATTTCGAAATGGCGGCGCAGTGGCCCGAATATTACTACTCGCAGCTCGCCCTATCGGCGCTCGGCCGCCCGATGCCGAGCTTTGCCGGACTGCCGCAGCCCGCGATGGACGCCAGCGTGCGCGCCGAGTTCGAAGCGCGCCCTGTCGTGAAAGCGATCCGCGCGCTCGCCCGCACGCGCCGCGACTGGCGCACCGAACGCCGTTTCTTCGAAGCGCTGGGCGACGAGGCCGACACGCCGACCGAAATGCTGATGGCAGCGATGCTCGCACGCGAAGTCGGGCTCGACGAAATGGCTGTGGTGCTGGGCATGAAGGCGGGCGAGAACGGCCTCAATGGCCTTGAACGCATCGGTTTTCCCACCGTGCCGACGCCCTCCTTCGTCAATGACTGGACGATGGTCCACGCCATCGCGCGGCAGGAAAGCGAATTCGACCGCACCCGGCGCAGCCATGCGGGCGCGATCGGGCTGATGCAGCTGATGCCGGGCACGGCGCGCGAACAGGCGGGCAAATCGGGGGGGCAATACCTCGCCAGCAACCTGACCGAGGCGCCGCAATACAATATTCAACTGGGTGATGCCTATTTCGCGCGGATGATGAGCTACTACGGCGGCGCCTATCCGCTGGCCGTGGGCGCCTACAATGCCGGGCCGGGGCGCGTGAACCAGTGGCTGCGGCTCAACGGCGACCCGCGCAAGGGCGAGATCGACTGGGTGACATGGGTCGAGAAGATCCCCGCCAATTTCGAGACGCGCTATTACATCATGCGCGTGATCGGCAATGCGGTGACCTATTCGCACATGTATCCGCAAGAGGCCGGCCTGCCGCGCCCGGTCGACAGCTTCTTGCGCTGACGCGATGAAACCGCAGGGGGCACCGATCACGCCCGCCGGGATGGCGGCGCTGAAGGCGCGGTACGATCACCTGCTCGGCACCGAACGCCCGGCGATCGTCGAGATCGTGAGCTGGGCGGCGGGCAATGGCGACCGATCCGAGAACGGCGACTACCTCTACGGGCGCAAGAAGATGCGCGAGGTCGACCGCGAGCTGGCGCATCTCGCCCGGCGGATGAAGGCGCTGCGGGTGGTCGACCCGGCGGCGCAGATCGACCGGGCGCGGGTGTTCTTCGGCGCGACAGTGACAATTGCGGACGAGGACGACAACCGGCAGACCGTCACGCTGGTCGGCGACGACGAGCAGGATGCGGGCGCGGGCCGGATCGGCTGGAATTCTCCATTGGCCCGCGCGCTGCGGGGCGCGAGCGTCGGGGATTTGCGCGTGGTGAGCCTCCCCTCGGGCAGCCGCGAGTGGGAAGTGCTGGGAATTGACTATGATTAGGCTCGCCGCGCTTCTTCTGCTCACCCTCGCCGCGCCGCTGGCTGCGCGCGAGAGCCTTGGCGTTTACGAAAGCTGGGCGGCGTTCAAGGACCCCTCCCCCCTGCGCTGCTATGCCATTGCCAAGGCGCAAGGAAAGACCGCCGCGCCGGCCTATGCCACGGTCTCGAACTGGCCCGACAAGGGCGTGCGCGGGGCGGTGCATATCGTGCTGTCGCGCGAGGTCGCAGACAAGGCGGGCGCGCGGCTGGTGGTGAGCGGCAAGCGCTTCGACCTCGTCGCCAAGGGGCGCAATGCCTGGGCCAGGGATGCAGGCGATGATGCGGCGATTGTCGCCGCGCTGCGCTCGGCCAGCCGGATGAGCGTATCGGGGGCAGGTTTCACCGACCGCTACACGCTCGCAGGCGCCGCCACAGCGATCGACGCGGCAACGGTGGGATGCGCCGGACGACGCTGACTCGCCAAACGGCCCAAGTCGCACTATATGGCCGCGACCCATGGCCGATACTGCACTCATGACCATTCCGGGCCACGTCGACCCGGTTCCCGCTTCGCGCGACATCACGCCGCGCGCCGATGGCCGCGTCGACCTGATCGGCCTGCCCCGCCCCCGCATCCGCGAGCTGTTCGAAGAGGCCGGGCTCGACGCCAAGGCCGCGAAGCTGCGCGCCAAGCAGGTTTTTCACTGGCTCTACCACCGCGGCGTCACCGATTTCGAGGCGATGACCGACATCGCCAAACCGATGCGCCCGTGGCTGGCGGAGCGTTTCGTGATCGGGCGGCCCGACGTGGTCGAGGCTCAGCACTCGGTTGATGGCACCCGCAAGTGGCTGCTGCGCACCGCCGACGGCCACGATTTCGAGATGGTCTTCATCCCCGACGAGACGCGCGGGACGCTGTGCGTGTCCTCGCAGGTCGGCTGCACGCTCACCTGTTCCTTCTGCCACACCGGCACGATGAAGCTGGTGCGCAACCTCACCCCCGGCGAGATCGTCGGGCAGGTGATGCTCGCCCGCGATGCGCTCGGCGAATGGCCGCGCGGCACGATGGTCTCGGACGCCGATGTGATCGACGAGGATGACGAGGCGGGGCACTACACCGCCGATGGCCGCCTGCTGACCAACATCGTGATGATGGGCATGGGCGAGCCGCTCTACAATTTCGACCACGTGCGCGATGCGCTGAAGCTGGTGATGGACGGCGACGGCCTCGCCCTCTCAAAGCGCCGCATCACCCTGTCCACCAGCGGCGTCATTCCGATGATGGAGCGCTGCGGCGAGGAGATCGGGGTGAACCTTGCGGTCTCGCTCCACGGCGTGCGCAAGGAGGTGCGCGACGAGCTTGTGCCGCTCAACAAGAAATATGGCATCGAGCAGCTGCTGCAGGCCTGCGCCGATTATCCTGGTGCCAGCAACGCGCGGCGCATCACCTTCGAATATGTCATGATCAAGGACAAGAACGACAGCGACGATGATGCGCGCGAGCTTGTCCGCCTGCTGCGCCAGTTCAACCTGCCGGCGAAGGTCAACCTGATCCCCTTCAACCCCTGGCCGGGTGCGGGCTACGAAACCTCGACGCCCGAGCGGGTTCGGCGGTTCTCCGAGATCGTTTTCGAAGGCGGCTTCTCCGCCCCCGTGCGCACCCCGCGCGGGCGCGATATCGATGCGGCTTGCGGCCAGCTCAAGACCGCCGCCGAAAAGAAGAGCCGCGCCCAGCGCGACCGCGAGGCCGCGGCTGCGGCGGCCGCTGTCGAAAGCGCTTGAGCACCGATCCCGACACGATCGCTTTCTATCAGGCGCGCGCGCCGCATTGGGTGTTCCACTCGGGCGAAGCGCATAGCCACCAGCTCAATGCCTTTCTGGATCGCCTCCCTGAAGGTGCGGCGGTGCTCGAACTGGGCTGCGGCGGCGGGCGCGATGCGGCGCATATGCGCGGGCGCGGGTTCATCGTCGATGCGACCGATGGCACTCCGGCGCTGGTCAAGCGCGCCAACGAATCCTTCAATCTCGGCGCGCGGGTGATGGCCTTCCACGAACTCGAGGCGCAAGCGGCCTATGCCGGTGTCTGGGCCCATGCCAGCCTGTTGCACTGCCCGCGCGCCGCGATCCCGGATGTGCTCGCCCGCATCCACCGCGCGCTGCGGCCCGGCGGGTTGTTCTTTTCAAGCTACAAGCTGGGCGATGGCGAAGGGCGCGACCTCTTGGGCCGCTTGCACAATTTTCCCTCCGCCGGCTGGCTGATCGCCGCCTACACCGCCGCGGGGTTCACGATCGAATCGCAGGACATCTATGCAGGCAAGGCCAGCGATGGCACGCAGCGCGACTGGATCGATCTTCTGGTGAGAACAGCATGACCATCTGGACCATCGAAGCCGTCTGCACCGGCACCGCCCGACCGTTCCACGGCGCGGAGACGAGCGCCATCGCCAAGCGCCCGCGCGAGGGCGCGGTGCAGGTGCTCGAAGAGGGGCTCGCCCCTGACGAGCAGGCCGACCGCACGGTGCATGGCGGGCCGGAGATGGCGCTGCATCTCTATCCGCTCGACCATCATGCGTGGTGGCGCGAGCAGATCGGCGATCATCCCGCGCTGGACGAGCCCGGCGGTTTCGGCTCGAACCTCGCGGTGCGCGGCCTCACCGAGGCGATGGTGCATATCGGCGACCGCTTCCGGCTTGGAACTGCGCTGATCGAGATCAGCCAGCCGCGCCAACCGTGCTGGAAGATCGAGCACCGTTTCGGCCACAAGGGCATGGTCGCGCAAATCGTCGCCACCGCGCGCTGCGGCTGGTATTTCCGCGTGATCGAAACGGGCGAAGTCGCCGCCGGAAATGCGCTCGAACGGGTGGCGATCGGCGCGCGCGAATGGAACGTCGCGCGAGTGTTCCGGGCGCTGGTGGCGGGCAAGGCGAGCGCTGCCGAGTTCGCCGAGCTGGCGGCGCTGGAGACGCTCACCCCGCGCCTTCGCGCCAAAGCCGCAGCCCGGCGCGGCTGATCCACGGTTCATCCCGAACCCCCGCTTCCTGAACGATTCTGCCGTTTTCCTGACATCGCTGTTCATCCCCGGTTCTCCCAAGCTGAACGAAAACGGGGTCGCTCCATCGGGGAGCCGATACGCCGATACAAGGAAACGACCATGAAGAACCTCATCCTGATCGCCGCCGCCGCCGCTTCGATGGCTGCCGCTACCGCGCCCGCGCAGGCCGCAGAACTGCCCGCCGCGCCCGCGCCGATCTTCGCCAGCTTCAACAACAGCGCCGTCTCGTTCGATCAGGTCGCCGCCTATGACCGCGACGACTGGCGCGATCGCCGCGACCGTCGCGACTGGCGCGAAGATCGCCGCGACCGTCGCGAATGGCAGCGCGAGCGTCGCCTGAGCCGCCGTGACCGCGTGTGGCGCGGGAATGACGGTCGCTACTACTGCAAGCGCGACAATGGCACGACCGGCCTCGTGGTCGGTGCGGTCGGCGGCGCGCTGCTGGGCCGGACCATCGACACCCGCGGCGATCGCAGCCTCGGCACCCTGCTCGGTGCGATCGGTGGCGGCCTGCTCGGTCGTGAGATCGACCGCGGCGAAGCCCGCTGCCGCTGAGCCGTGCCGGCGGCGCGACGGGCTCCCTTCCTGATGGAACCCGCGCGCCGCCAGCCCGGTTAACCTTCCCAATGCAGACACACCGAAAGGACCTGTCATGAAGAAGATTGCTCTCATTCTCGCCGCTGGCGCGATGACCCTGCCGATGGCCGCCCCCGCCCAGGCCGACCCGCCGCGCCACGCCAAGGCCTACGGCAAGCGCGCCAAGGAAGCCCGCATCTATGACGACCGCGGGCGCTATTACGAACCGCGCCGCCTCTCACGCGGTGACCGGATCTGGCGCGATGGCGACCGTTACTACTGCCGCCGCGACAACGGCACCACCGGTCTGGTGATCGGCGCCGGTGTCGGTGCCCTGCTGGGTCGCACCATCGACACGCGCGGTGACCGCAGTGCCGGCACGCTGCTCGGCGCGATTGGTGGCGGCCTGCTCGGCCGCGAAATCGACCGGGGCGAGCTGCGTTGCCGCTGATCCGCCGCTGATCGGGAGAGGGCCGCGCGGCGCTCCCCGATTGAAGCGCGGCCCCCGCCCTGTTAGCGCTGCACCATGCCAGACATGACAGCAGCGCCCGAATTCCGCCCCGCCGTTCTTGTGACCGGCGGGGCGACCCGTATCGGCGCTGCGATCATTACCCGTTTTGCCGCTGCGGGATGGCACTGCGTCATCCACTACCGCGACAGCGCCGCAGAGGCCGAAGCGCTCGCCGCCACCCTTCCCTCCGCCGAGACGATCGGCTTCGACCTGACCAACGACGAAGGTGCCGTCGCCGCCGTCACCGCGCTCGCCGCGCGGCTGCCGGGCTGGCGCTGTCTCGTCAATTCCGCCTCGGTTTTCGATTATGACGGTGTAACCGAACTCGATCCGGCAACGAACCGGGCGGCGATGCAAGTGAACGCACTCGCCCCGGCCCGGATCGCCCAGGCCTTCATCGCCCACACGGCGAGGGGATCGGGCGTGCGCAGCGTGATCAATGTCACCGACATGAAGATCGCCAACACCAATCCCGATTTCTTCAGCTACACCATGTCCAAGCACGCGCTGGCCGCCACTATCGGCATGTTCGCCAAAGGCTTCACCGACCCCGACGTGCGCGCCTACGGCATCGCGCCGGGCGCGATCCTTGCCAGCCACGATCAGCGCGAGGAGGAGACCGAGATCTCCCATCGACTCAATCTGTTGCGCCGCAAGACCGGGGCGGACGAAATCGCCGAGGCCGCGCTGTTCCTTGCCGGGGGCGCGCTCGCAAGCGGGCAGACCCTGTTCATCGACAGCGGCCAGCACCTGATGGACCAGCCGCGCGACGTGATCTGGCTGGCGCGCGAAAATGCCAAGGGGGCGATTGCATGAAAACGCGAAAGCAACACGCGCTGTCGACACGGTTGTGGCACTGGGTCAATGCCGTCTCGATCATCGTCCTGTTCATGACCGGGCTGAACATCTCCAACGCCCACCGCTATCTCTACTGGGGCGATTACGGTTTCGACCCCAAGGACGCCTGGCTCAGCGTCGTAAGGTTCCCGGCCTGGTCGACAATCCCCCAATATTACAACCTCGCGATGGCGCGCGACTGGCATATCACGATGGCATGGCCGTTCGGGCTGGGGCTGGCCTTCATCTGGATCGCCATGCTGGTGAACGGACATTTCCGCCGCGATCTCACCACCTCGCCGCGCGACTGGACACCGGGCGCGGTGATCGCCTCGCTCAAGGCGCACGGCCCCGGCGCGGCGGCGCATGGCTATAACCCGGTACAGAAGATCCTCTACGGGATGGTGTTCGGGGTGCTCATGCCGCTGATGTTGTTCACCGGCCTTGCGATCAGCCCCGGCTTTCAGGCGGCGGCACCCTGGCTGCTCGAAGTGCTGGGCGGCCGCCAGAGCGCCCGCTCGCTGCATTTCATCGCCGCGTGGGGGATCTTCGGCTTCTTCGTGATCCATGTCCTGCTGGCGCTGACCGACTGGCGGCTGATCCTCGGCATGATCACCGGCGGCAGGCGCGTGGAGAGCGAAGCCGAAGCGCCCCGCCCCGCCCCCGCACCCGAGCCCGTTCTGGATGGAGACCCCAGCCATGGTTGACCTGCCGCGCCGTTCGCTGCTTGCCGGGATGGCGGCCCTGTCCGCTTCGGCCTGTGCCAAGATCAACCAGAGCGAGAGTGCCAAGACCCTGTTCGATGCGGCGGAGGACGGCCACCGCTCGCTCCACCGCGCGCTGGCGGGCAAGCAGGGGTTGGCCCCCGAATATACCCGCGCCGAACGCTCGCCCACCTTCCGTGGCAATGGCTCGGTCACGGTGGAGGATCCGTTCTACAAGGCGCAGCTGGCCGGAGGCTTCCCCGATTGGCAGCTCGAGGTGCGCGGGCTGGTGGAACAGCCGCTGGCGCTGACGCTCGATGAAGTGAAGGCCCTGCCGCAGCGCACCCAGATCACCCGCCACGACTGTGTCGAAGGCTGGAGCGCGATCGGCGAATGGCAGGGGCCGCAACTCGCCGAGCTGCTCGATGCCGCCAAGGTCAAGGAGAGCGCGAAGTTCATCGTTTTCCGCTGTGCAGATGTGCTCTACGGGCGCGACTATTACGAGAGCATCGACATGGTCGATGCCTACCACCCGCAGACGATCATTGCGCACAGCCTCAATGGCGAGCCGCTGCCCGAGAAAAACGGCGCGCCGCTCAGGATGCGGATCGAACGGCAGCTGGGCTACAAGCAGGCGAAATATGTGAAGGCGATCGAGGCGGTCGCCAGTTTCGCGGATATCGGCGACGGCAAGGGCGGGTTCTGGGAAGATACCGCCGGCTACCAGTGGTATGCGGGGATTTAGCTTTCGGGGTAAATCCGCTGCATCGCCGCCCAGTCCTCCGCGATGATCTCTTCGAGCACGGCGAGGTCGATATCGGCGAGCTTGTTGACGTAATGGCAACTCGCACCCTTCGAATATTTGCCCAGCCGCGCCAGCTTTTCATCGCGCGCCGCGCCCGTGGCCGCATCGGAATAGCCGCCCATGAAATAGAGCGAATGCTTGGCCTTGCGCGGGGAAAAGCCGCTGCGCAGGAAGTGGACCTCGCGCCCGCTGTCATAGGTCGTGCGGTATTCGCCGTATCCGATGATGGTGGGGCCCCACATCTTGGGTATCTCCCCGGTGACCTTGCGGAACAGCGCGTCGAGCACTCGGCCCTCTTCCGCCTTGGCGGGCGGCTGCACGCCGGCAAGAAAATCCTCGACCGTGACTTCGGTTATCGTGGTCTTTGCCTTGGCCATACCGCTTTCCCCTCGCCTCGCCGCCCGGCATCTTGCGCAAGCCGCGCACCTTGCCCTAGCTGGCGCTGAAGCATCCTAGAAAGGAGCCCCATGAGCAAGCCTCTCCTCGACCGTTTTCTCTCCCGCGCCGTAAAGCAGGGCCGCCTCGGCATCGTTTTCGCCGATGGCAGCGTCAGCACCTATGGCACCTCTGCCGAGGGCTTTCCCGAGATCGTGCTGCGCTTCACCGACGCCAAAGTGCCGCGCGATATCCTGATGGACCCGCGGCTCGGCGCGGCGGAAGCTTTTATCGAGGGGCGGCTGCTGATCGAGGAGGGCGACGTAATGGGCCTCGTCAGCCTGCTGCGGTCGAACAATCCGTGGGACAAGGGCGGCGACATCGGCCCGCCGAGCACACTGAAGCGCCTGATCAACAAGGCCAGCTTCGCCGCCGAGCAGATCAACAACCGCGTGGGTTCAAAGAAGAACGTCGCGCATCACTATGACATCGGCAACGATCTCTATGCGCTGATGCTCGACAATGAGCATTGGCAATATTCTTGCGCCTACTGGCCCGAGGGCGTGACCACCCTCGCCGGGGCGCAGGAGGCGAAGCTCAAGCATATCGCCCGCAAGCTGCACCTGTCGCCGGGGCAGGAGGTGCTCGATATCGGCTGCGGCTGGGGCGGCATGGCGATCCATCTCGCCAGGCACCACGATGTCCATGTCACCGGCATTACGCTGTCCGAAGAACAGGCCGCGCTCGCTCGCCAGCGGGTGCGTGATGCGGGGGTGGCCGACAAGGTCACGATCCTGCTCGAGGATTACCGTGACACCGCCGCGAACGGTCGGCGGTTCGACCGGATCGTCTCGGTCGGGATGTTCGAACACGTCGGCCGCGCGCAGTTCGAGACCTTCTTTCAGGCCTGCGCGCAGATCCTTGCCGATGACGGAGTGATGCTGCTCCACACCATCGGGCGGTTCGGCGGGCCGGGGACGACCGACGCCTTCACCCGCAAATATGTCTTCCCCGGCGGCTACATCCCCGCGCTGTCGGAGACCGTCGCGGCATCGGAGAAATTCCGCCTGATCGCGACCGACGTGGAGACGCTGCGGCTGCACTACGCCAAGACGATCCGCGCGTGGTATGCCAACTGCATGGCGCACCGCGAGAAGATCATCGCGCTCTATGATGAGAGGTTCTTCCGGATGTGGACCTTCTATCTCGCGGGCGCGGCCACGGTGTTCGAGCATGGCGGCATGGGCAATTACCAGATCCAGTATGTCCGCAATCGCAACGCCCTGCCGATCACGCGGGACTATCTGATCGGCAGCTAGCCCGCCTTGGGGAGCCCGGGGCGGTTGCGCGGGCGGTAGACCGGGCCGAAGCCCATCAGCGCCGCCCCCACAAGTACGAGCGCGATCACCCACAGGCGCACGCCCGTGACGCCCTCGGGGCTGGCGATGGTCAGCCCCGCCGTCGCGCCCAGCCCGGCGCAGATCGCCGTCACGCCCAGCACCGCGCGCAGCCGCGGCACGGTGCGCCCGCCCCGGATGGGGCCGAAGCTGCGTTCGTGCCGCGCGAAGATCGCGATCAGCGGCAGCAGTGCGAGGATGTAGAGCCCGAGCCACAGCGGGCGCGAGACCCACCACGCCGCGCTCCCCGGCACCGTATCCAGCCCCGCTCCGCCGAGGCCCAGCCAGGCGACCGTCATCACCAGCACGAAGGCGGTGAGGTGCCAGAGGAAAACCGTCATGATCATCCCGTTCATCAGCACCGTCGCAGTCCACAGCCGCACGCTCTCGAGCATGCGCCGCCCCAGTGGTTCGAGCGCCAGCACCAGCCCGACCTGCACCATCCCCAGCGCCAGCAGCGCCACCGTCGGCGGGAGCGAGTTGGAAAAGCCGCCCGGCGCGCTCACCATCGAGACGGGGTAGAACCCGAAAGCCGTGATCCGCACCAGCACCGCAAGTCCCACCGCAAACCACACCCACGCCAGCCAGCGGTTGTCGAACCTGCCGTCACGCCATGCGAAGCCCAGCTGGTGCACGGCGAGGAACACCCACAGAAAATTGGTGAAGTTGATCCACGGCACCTCAGCAGTGAAGGTCAGCCAGTCGGTCAGCATCGCCAGCGGGATGAACACCGCAAAGCTCGCCCAGCCGAAGCGATTCCACGCCCGGAACATCACCGGCGTGCAGGCGGTGACCAGCAGATAGACCGCAAGGAACCAGACCGGGATCAGCGCCGCCTCGGTCGCCATGCGGATCTGTTCGCGCGGCAGGCCCACCTGCGTCAGGATCAGCGCCAGCGCCGCCCACAGCAGCAGCACCGGAAAGGTCGGCGTGATCAGCCGCTGCACCCGGCTCGCCAGCCAGTCGCGATAGACGCCCGCCTGCTCCGGCGGCGTCTTGCGCGTCACCGCGCCCCAGCTGACGCTGTTCGAGTAGCCCCCGACGAGGAAGAACACCGGCATCACCTGAAAGCCCCAGGTCAGCCAATGCGCCCACTGCGAGACCGAGAGCAGATCGCCGCGCTGCAATTCGCCCGCTTCGTTGACGTAGAGCCCGGCCATCAGCCAGTGGCCGAACACCACGGCGAGAATCGAGACCGCGCGCAGGAAATCGACCCAGCGATTGCGCTCGGGCGGGGTCGCCTCCGCCAACTCGCGCGCCTTGCTCCACATTGCCAGCATTTCGGACCCCTGATCGACCGCGCGCTAAAGCGCCATCGCGCAAGGCTTTATCAGGAATTTCTTGCCGGTCGATTGCCAAGATGCGGCCCCGCCGTCTCCCGAGGCGAAAGCGCGATTGCCCCGCCCCGCGCGCGCTGTTAGGGGCGCGGCGCTCTTTTTGCCCAAGGAACCGCGCCCATGGCCCAGCCCCAGAAAGTCGTCCTCGCCTATTCGGGCGGTCTCGATACCAGCGTCATCGCCAAGTGGCTGAGCGTGGAGCGCGGGCTGGAAGTCGTCACTTTCACCGCCGATCTCGGGCAAGGCGAGGAAATCGAACCCGCGCGCGCCAAAGCGAAAGCGATGGGCATCGCGGACGATCACATCTTCATCGAAGATCTGCGCGAGGAATTCGTGCGCGATTTCGTCTTCCCGATGATGCGCGCCAATGCCCGTTACGAGGGCGACTACCTGCTCGGCACCTCGATCGCGCGGCCGCTGATTTCCAAGCGTCTGGTCGAGATCGCGCACCAGACCGGCGCCGATTTCATCGCCCACGGTGCGACCGGCAAAGGCAATGATCAGGTGCGCTTCGAGCTTTCGGCCTATGCGCTCGATCCGGACATCAAGGTGATCGCCCCGTGGCGCGAGTGGGATTTGACCTCCCGCACCGCGCTGATCGCCTGGGCCGAGGCGCACCAGATTCAGGTGCCCAAGGACAAGCGCGGCGACAGCCCGTTTTCGACCGACGCGAACCTGCTCCACACCTCGTCCGAGGGCAAGGTGCTCGAAGACCCGTGGGAGGAAACCCCCGATTACGTCTATTCGCGCACGGTCAATCCCGAGGACGCGCCGGACACGCCCGAATACATCACCATTGACTTCGAGAAGGGTGACGGGGTCGCCTTGAACGGCGTGGCAATGAGCCCCGCGACGCTGCTCGCCGCGCTCAACGATCTCGGTCGCAAGCACGGCATCGGCCGGCTCGATCTGGTCGAGAACCGCTTCGTCGGCATGAAGAGCCGCGGAATGTACGAGACTCCGGGCGGCGAGATCTACGCCCGTGCCCATCGCGGGATCGAGCAGATCACGCTCGATCGCGGCGCAGCGCATCTCAAGGACGAGTTGATGCCGCGCTATGCGGAGCTGATCTACAACGGCTTCTGGTTCAGCCCCGAACGCGAGATGCTGCAAGCCGCGATCGACCATTCGCAGGACAAGGTAACGGGGACGGTGCGGCTCAAGCTCTACAAGGGGCTCGCCAGCGTCGTGGGTCGCAAGTCGCCCTACTCGCTCTATTCCGAGGCCCATGTGACCTTCGAGGATGACGCCGGGGCCTATGACCAGAAGGACGCGGAAGGCTTCATCAAGCTGAACGGCCTGCGCCTGCGGCTGCTGGCCCGGCGCAATCGCGACGCCTGACAGGCGCATCCCGCCAGTGGAAAACCGAGTCGCTGCACTCTCTGCGGCGATCCGGAGCCGATATTGTGACAATCTAGGGGCGGTTTCGTTCCCGTTTCTTGCGCGCATCGCGACAATTGCGACGAAGCGTTGACTTATCCACGCGTGTCCACAGGGCAAATCGCCCGAAGTGGAAAACTAAAGCGTCGGGATGTTGTCAGATCGCCGATTCAGGCGCAGTTTCAACTTGTCTTCGGGACACGAAGCAACCGGAACGGAAAGCCGCAAGGCCTTGAAGTTACCGGAGTTTTGATCCCAAAGATGGCGGTGACATCTGTCCACGCGCCGATCTGGAGACGGCATGCAGGAGGCTTCGGCCAAAGGCAAGTCGGATCAATTCAAGGATCGGAGCGAAGCGAAGTCGCCGGACAGGCCAAGAACCTGGCCGATCGGAAGCGCAGCGGAAACGGCGAAAGCCCCCAGCCGCAGCTCTTGTGAACGGTAAAGGGACGACAGCCTCGGCCAAGCGAGCGCGCAAGGCAGCGAAAGGCGAAGACTTCGGGCTTCGGTGGACGCAGGTCAGCGCGGGAGCGGAAGCCGGATGCCGGCGCGAGCGCCGGTGACAAATCTCTGGCAGGTCAGCCGCAAGGCAGGGCAGCGAGAGGCTAGACATCGGGCGCCAAGCATGGCCCAACGGGAAAGAAGCGGAAGGTTCGCCGGACGCATCGGACACGAGGGTCATCCACACGCCGGTGAGAGTGGGGTCGGCAGCAATGCCGGCCCCATTTGCTGTGCGGACGACGCCGGTGCCTGTGCGGAGGTCCGCGGTCTTCATCACGCGTCTGGGCCTCGAATCTGCATCGCCAAAGCCGAGTCGCTGGTGGTTGAAACGGCGAAAAGCGCGTTGCGCCGATAATGTTCCATCACGGTTCGTCGGATTTTTCTTTCGACTCGTTCCTCAATGGATGGCCGGCGACGACGAAATCCGCCGCCGGTTTGCCTTGGGTAACAACTGACCGGTATCGGCGCTGCCCATGCGGAGGGAACATCGCATTCAAGGCCACGGAGCCCGAAGCCTCGCCCGGCGTAGCGTGCAGGCGGCAGCGCTGATCGCGTTGGTCGGCCTTGCCCCGCTGGCGGCCTCGACTGCCGCGACACCCGAAGCCGCCCCTTCCGCGATCGACACCTTCGCCAGCAGCGCCGCCGTGATCGAGCTGGTGCCCTTGCAGCCGGATGCCGATGTCACCGCGCCCGCTTCCGCCCTCGATCAGCCCGCGCCCTCGGCTCCGCAGGAAACCGTGCTCGGCCGGGGCAGCGCCTCCTACTACGCCGCCAAGTTCGATGGCCGCCGCACCGCCAGCGGCGAGCGCTTCAGCAACGCCGAAATGACCGCCGCGCACCGGACCCTGCCGTTCGGCACGCTGGTGCGCGTCACCAATGTCGCCAACGGCCAGAGCGTCGTGGTGCGCATCACCGATCGCGGCCCCTTCACCCGCGGCCGCCTGATCGACGTGAGCCGCGCCGCGGCCGATGAGCTGGGCCTCGTCCAGCGCGGCCACGGCACGGTCGAACTCGCGGTGATCGAAGACTGATCGCCGCGCCTCAGGGGTTGTCCGAATAGGACATCCCGAGCGCCGCCGTATCCCCTGTCACCTTGAGCGTCAGACGCGCGGTCTGCGCGCCCGACGTGTTGCGCAGCAGCGCCATCTCGCCGGAGGCAAAGCGCGCATCGACCGCACCGCCAGCTGACACCGTGCCGCGCTGCACGATCGTGCCATCGGGTGCCTTGCCCGACACCACCACGGCGACCGGCCCCACGTTGGTGCCGGTGACCACGAAGCCACCGTCCTGCCCGCCGCCGAGTTCGAAGGTCTTGGCAGGCTCGATCATCAGGTTGGAGTTGATCGTCCCCGCCTGCGATCCGACCGCAAGGGCCGCGACCGCGAGACCGGCGGCGACAAGGGGAACGATATGTCTGGTTGTCATTGGCATTGCCGGGCACTCCTTCGTGCTGCTCCGTCCGCTTCATCTACGCGCGCCGCAACGCGGTGGATGCGGCGACGCGGCGATGATGGGCCGCACGGGTCTTGCGCTCGCGCACCGTGCAGCTACCAACCGCGGGACACACGGTGAGGTCGCAGCGGGACGACAGGGCATCCCGCAAGGCTGACTTGAGGAGACCAACGCCATCACGCTCACGCTCATGCTGATCCTCGCCTATGTCGCAGCCCAGATCGCGCTGGCGGTGTGGGCCGGACGCGGGGCCAAGTCCGATGCCGACTACCTCGTCGCGGGCCGCTCGCTCGGACCGCTGGCGGTGGGCATGAGCCTGTTCGCAACCTGGTTCGCCTCCGAGAGCCTGATCGCCACCTCGGGCGAGGTCGCGCGCGATGGCCTCGCCGGAGCCCGCGCCGAGCCCTTTGCCTACGCGCTCGGCATCCTCGCCATCGCGCTGTTCTTCGCGCACCGGCTGCGGAGTGGCGGCTTCATCACCCTTGCCGACTTTCTGCGCAGTCGCTTCGGGCCGGGGACCGAGAGCCTTGCCGCGATCGTCATCGCGCTCTCCGCCACCACCTGGTCCGCCGCGCAGCTCTTCGCCTTCGCCACCATCATCGCCAGCGCCTCGGGCCTCGACTTCACCCCCGCCCTGATCGGTGCGACGCTGCTGGTGATGACCTACACCCTGTTCGGCGGGCTCGCGGGCGACGTCGTCACCGACATCGTGCAGGGCATCATCATCGTCGTCGCCATCCTCATCCTCTTCGCCCTCATGACCAGCGCGTTCGGAGGCCCCGCCGCCATGTGGGCCGCCGCCCCGCCCGCCAGCTTCGGCTTCACCGCGCCGGGCGAGAGCTGGGTCGACCGCGCCGAGCTGTGGCTGATCCCCATCGCGGGCACCATGGTCAGCCAGGAGGCGCTGTCCCGCACCCTCGCCGCGCGCTCGCCCGAGGTCGCCCGCGCGGGCGCGCTGTGGGGCGCGGGGATCTACCTCACGGTCGGCCTGATCCCGGTGAGCTTCGGCCTGTTCGGCCCTGCCCTCGCCCCGCTGCTCGGCATCACGCTCGGCACCGACGAGGCCTACCTGCCGAGCCTTGCCGCCGCGCTGTTCCCCGAGTGGCTGATGATCGTCTTCACCGGAGCGCTGGTTTCGGCGATCCTGTCATCGGTCGACTCCGCCCTGCTCGCGGTCTCGGCGGTCGTCGCGGAGAGCGGGTACAAGCGCTTCAACCCCGAGGCCTCGCCCCGCACGATGCTGCGCGCCGCCCGCAGCGCCACGGTGGGCGCCGCGGCGGTGGCGGCGTGGCTGGCGTTGCAGGGGGAGAGCTTGCGCAACCTCGTGCTCGATGCAGGCGCCATCGCCGCGGTGCTGGCGGTGCCGATCATCGCCGGGCTCGCCGGATCGCGCTCAGCCCCGGCAGCGCTTAGTGCCATCGTAGTGCAGGTCGCGGTGCTCGGCGTGCTCGACTGGGGCCTCGGCCAGAGCGGCGCCTTCCTGTGGATGATCGCGAGCGGCACCGCGACCTTTGCCGCCCTCGCGCTGCTGACGCGGAGGTCCCCCGCCCCCACGCCGCTCCCCCGTGTTGGAGACAGATGAGACATTGTCTAAGACAAAAACTCCGGCCCCCGAAAAGCCCCCACCCGGCCTAACGGAAATACCCCGGACCGAGGCCCGCCGCAGCTGCGCGCCCGGGCTCGGACAGCGCCTCGACCCGCGCATCGAAATTGGCCGCGGCCGCCCCGACGTAGTTGCGATCCTCGAGCCGGTCGAGCCGCGCCAGATGCGCCAGCAGCAGCCGCGCATCGTGGCGGGTGCGCGTGGCGATCTCCTCCCCACGGTAATAGACCACCTCCTGCACGCCGTTGAGCGCACGGTCGGCCAGCACCTCCTCGACCTGCGGGCGGGCGATCACCAGCGCGGCATCCCACAAGCGCCGAAACTCCTCCGAGGCGCGCCGCTGGCGGTAGAGATGCGCACGGCTCGCCCCCACCTGCAACGCCGCCGCACGGACATTGCCCCACTGCGCCAGCACGCGCAGGAAATCCTGCTGCACCGAAGGCGGCACATCGGCGGCGAGCGTCTCGGGATCGACCACGAGGTGCGCGGCGGAAGAGGCGGGGGTGTGGACATCGGACATGGCAGCAGGCTCCTCGGGCAGACAGGACGAAATCGGGCGCGCAGCCTATCAGAGCCAAACTGCTGTAGGAAAATGGAAGTTTATGTGTCCGCACGCCATTGGGCGCGCGACATCCTCGCTCAAGCGACCTGAAGGTCGCGTCGCTGCGGGCGGCCGGTCGGCCTTGCGGGCCTGCGGCCCGTTTGTTCTCACCTTCACGAGGAGGATCGCCCGTATCCCCCTCCCGTATGCGGGAGGGGCTAGGGGTGGGCGCGCGCAGCGCTGGGCCGGGAGGCCCACCCCGCTGCGACTAGCAAGCAAGCTCGCAAATACCCGCCACCGCTACCCGCCCCGGGCTTGACCGGGGAGTGAACGGGAGGGGCTCAGGAGTCACCCCAGCAGCGAGCGCTGCCGCCCGCACAACACCCGCTCATTGGCGAGGACCGCCGCGCGGCTCTCCTCGGACATGGGAGGATTCCCCCCGATCCGCCCCGCTTCGACATGCGCCAACCATGCGGCGACGAAGGCGCGGTCACCGGGTTCACCCAACGGCCACTGATCCTGCCGCGGACGCTCGCCGGGTGGGGGTGCGGGAGGGATATAGGCCATGGCGCGCTCCTTGGGGAGAGAGAGGGAGAGGCGCGCGAGGGTAGAGGGGGTGTGGGGGTGTAGGAAAGGGCTACCGTCTAGACGCAATCATTGAGACTGTTGCTCACTATCAGCACCTTGGGACCATGCTTGGCCCAGCTCATCAATAGCGTCAGAAAAACACAAAAGGGGGCCGATTTCGTTAGGCTGGTACGCATAAAAATCATCGAATGCATCCAACGTCAATTCGAGATATTTGCTCGATTTATGGACAAAATCCACAATCGGCCAAGCATCGGCAATATGTCCCACCGCATGCCGCTTGTGCATGGGATTTTCGCAGACTTTAGCATTCCACTTTCCGACGTGATTCCACATGTTATGTACTGCCGCACTGAAAGGAGTGTAGGCAAATCGATACAAGTCTTCGTGGCCAGTCTCCTCACACATCTTTCTAACTGATCGGCCCGCCCACGAACCGAGATTGACAGGCACAAAGATGTGAAATTGCTGACTTTCGATCCATGCAAGGTGCGACTCCGCAATCTCGACCAACCGCTCGTCGGTGTCACCAGACGCAATCTTTTCTTGGTAATGAGAAGTTAACAGCTTCTCAGCCCCCAATCCATAATTCACATATTCGGTCGATCGAGCCCGGGGATCGATAATTATCCATCGATAAGTAATCAAGAGATCAATCATCGCCCTCAATATCAGCGGCGCGATATGACCCGACCAACTCATAGGACTTTCTGCTAATCCGATTGCAAGCGATGCCTGCCTAGCCAGCAAACATGACAAAACTGAATTTGTCGTCGTTTCGAAGCCATCTCCCAATCGAAATTCGCTCGTTCTTTCCGAAAGATTCCTTTCAATATTTAGGCAAATAGTCTGAGAAAACTTTCCGATAGCTTCGTGGCGATCCATCATAAGTCACATCCACTGATCTTATAATTCACTTGCCAAAATTTTCGACACCATTCCTCGCTAGCTTCGGCACGATCCTGAGGGAAAAAAGCCATAGAGAATGCCCTCACTTCAGCAGCTGCTAGTTGCGATTCAGGGCTCCCCCAGTTTGTCACGATAGCTTCAATATCAGGAAGTGTACCAGGGCCGAATTGAACTTTACCCGATATGCCCATAGAATAAACCACGGTCGAAAGCATAATGAGGTACGGCTGCTCATATCGATCTGAGTATTTTCCGACTGCATTTTCAATTTCCTTTATATAATCAGAATGCTCTGCCTCCGAATTGACCCAATCGATGTTATCCAGAGAATAGACCGACTTAAAAGGCGCAAATACCAATGCAAGTTTCTGCATGATTTCATAGTCGATCACCGCATGCAAAGTCGCAGAATTTTGCAATATGACAGAAAACCGGCACCATTCTTGTTTCCGATCATGATTCCATAAACAGCTTAAAATATCAGATGCGAGTTCAATTCCACTGCGCAATCCGTACCGTTCCAGTAATACTCCTACCCAGATGATCTCAGGAACGATGGAATCAATCGTGCTCACCATCTGGATGCCTTGTAGGCCCATGATTGGCGGTATCAATTTTTTCTTGTCGCGGCTGTGCTTTCCTAGAATTGAAGCACTAGGCAGCCTTGTACGGTCGTCTTGGTTATCAGTATTATCACTCATACGAATCCAAGCCTAACCGATTGCTCGTTTGCCAAGCATAGCAAACACTACGTATCGAGTAAGAGGTCAGGCATCTAGATTGCAGCGGCTCGCGATACCCGAGCCTTGAAGCCCTGCTCATCTGTCCCCACGTCCTCCGGTGCACGCTCCGCGATGTTGAAACAAGTATAGTGCAAGCGGTTGCGGCCTAACGCCCCAACAACGGCGCCAGATACCGCCCCGTAAACGACCGCTCCACCTTCACCACCTTCTCCGGCGTGCCCTCAGCCACAATCTCCCCGCCGCGCACCCCGCCCTCCGGCCCCAGATCGATGATCCAGTCCGCCGTCTTGATCACATCAAGGTTGTGCTCGATCACCACCACCGAATTGCCCTGCTCCACCAGCCGGTGCAGCACTTCGAGCAGTTTGCGCACGTCCTCGAAATGCAGGCCGGTGGTCGGCTCGTCGAGGATGTAGAGCGTCTGCCCGGTCGAGCGGCGGGCGAGTTCCTTGGCCAGCTTCACCCGCTGCGCCTCGCCGCCCGACAGGGTCGTCGCCTGCTGGCCGACCTTTACGTAGCCGAGGCCGACCTCGTTCAGCATCCGCATCTTCTCGCGGATCGGGGGGACGGCCTTGAAGAACTCCTCGGCGTCCTCGATCGTCATGTCGAGCACGTCGGCGATCGAGTGGCCCTTGAACTTCACCTCGAGCGTTTCACGGTTGTAGCGCTTGCCGTGGCATTCCTCGCAGGTGACGTAGACGTCGGGGAGGAAGTGCATCTCGATCTTGATGAGGCCGTCGCCCTGGCACTTCTCGCAGCGGCCGCCCTTGACGTTGAAGGAGAAGCGCCCGGGCTTGTAGCCGCGCGCGAGGCTCTCCGGCAGGCCGGCGAACCAGTCGCGGATCTGGGTGAAGGCGCCGGTGTAGGTGGCGGGGTTGGAGCGCGGGGTGCGGCCGATGGGGGACTGGTCGATCTCGATCACCTTGTCGCAGTGCTCGAGGCCCGTGATCGCGTCATGCGCCCCGGCGATCACCCGCGCGCCGTTGAGCACCCGCGCGGCGCCAGCCTGTAGGGTGTCGATGGTGAGCGAGGACTTGCCGCTCCCGCTGACGCCGGTGATGCAGCAGAAGGTGCCGAGCGGGATCTTGGCTGTGACGCCCTTGAGGTTGTTGGCGCGCGCGTTCTTGACCACGATGTGTTTGCCGTTGCCCTTGCGGCGCTTGGCGGGCACCTCGATCTTGCGCTTGCCGGTGAGGTAGTCCGCGGTGAGGCTGCCCTTGGCCTTGAGGATTTGCTTCAACGTCCCCTGCGCCACCACCTCGCCGCCATGCACCCCCGCGCCGGGGCCGAGATCGACGATATGGTCGGCGGTGCGGATCGCATCCTCGTCATGCTCGACGACGATCACGGTGTTGCCGAGATCGCGCAGGCGTTTGAGGGTTTCGAGCAGCCGGTCGTTATCGCGCTGGTGGAGGCCGATGGAGGGCTCGTCGAGCACGTAGAGCACGCCCGAAAGCCCGCTGCCGATCTGGCTGGCCAAGCGGATGCGCTGGCTCTCGCCACCGGAGAGGGTGCCGGAGGTACGATCGAGGTTGAGGTAGTCGAGCCCGACATTGTCGAGGAAGCCCAGCCGCTCGTTGATCTCCTTAAGGATCGCCTTGGCAATCTGGCTTTGCTGCGGGGAGAGATGTTCGTCGAGCCCGAGGAACCACGCCTTGGCATCGGCGACGCTCATCTGCACCGGAGTGGCGATGTCGGTCGGCCCGGCGGCGCTGGGCACCTTCACGCTGAGCGCCTTCTCGTTGAGGCGCTTGCCCCCGCAGGTCTCGCAGGCCTGCGCGGTCTGGTACTTGGAGAGCTCCTCCTGCATCCACGCGCTTTCGGTCTGCATCATGCGGCGGTTGAGGTTGCCGATCACGCCCTCGAACGCCTTGTTGACGGTATATTCGCGGCGCCCGTCCTTGAAGGTCAGCGGCACCGGCATCCCGCCCGTGCCGTGGAGGATGATGAGCTTCTGTTCGGGCGCGAGGTCTTTCCACGGCGTCGTCAGATCGAAGCCATAGGCCTTGGCGAGGCTGGCGAGCACCTGCATGTAATAGGGCGACGGCGGGTTGGACTTGGCCCAGGGCACCACCGCGCCCTGCTTGAGCGTCAGCGCCTCGTTGGGGACGACCAGCTGCGGGTCGAACAGCATCTTCTCGCCGATCCCGTCGCACGCCGGGCACGCGCCTTGCGGGGCGTTGAAGGAGAACAGCCGCGGTTCGATTTCCTCGATGGTGAAGCCGCTGACGGGGCAGGCGAATTTCTCGGAGAAGACGATGCGGTTGGCAGGCAGCCCTGCGCCCTTCATGGCACCCCCCTGCTCCTCGGCCTCGCGCCCCGGCACCACGCCGTCGGCGAGATCGACATAGGCCAGCCCTTCGGCCAGCTTGAGCGCCTGTTCGAAACTTTCGGCGAGGCGGGTCTCGATCCCTTCCTTCACCGCGATGCGATCGACGACGACTTCGATGTCGTGCTTGAACTTTTTGTCGAGCGCGGGGGCTTCCTCGATCGGGTAGATCTCCCCGTCGATCCGCACGCGGGTGAAGCCCTGCCGCTGCCATTCGGCGATTTCTTTGCGGTATTCGCCCTTGCGCCCGCGCACCACGGGGGCGAGCAAGTAGAGCCGCGTGCCTTCGGGCAGCGCCATCACGCGGTCGACCATCTGGCTGACGGTCTGGGCGCTGATCGGCTCTCCGGTCGCGGGGGAATAGGGCACGCCGACGCGCGCCCATAGCAGTCGCATATAGTCGTAAATCTCGGTGACGGTCGCCACGGTCGAGCGCGGGTTGCGGCTCGTGGTCTTCTGCTC
Organism: Porphyrobacter sp. YT40; assembly: GCF_006542605.1. Lineage (GTDB taxonomy): Bacteria > Pseudomonadota > Alphaproteobacteria > Sphingomonadales > Sphingomonadaceae > Erythrobacter. Next base: position 2,076,678 of record NZ_CP041222.1, on the reverse strand, counting down.
GATCGAGATCGCCGGCGAAAGACCGTCAATATGCTCGACATCGGGCTTCTGCATCATTTCGAGGAACTGGCGCGCGTAGGCGGAGAGCGACTCCACATAGCGCCGCTGCCCTTCGGCATAGATGGTGTCGAAGGCGAGGCTCGACTTGCCGCTGCCCGAAAGCCCGGTGACCACGATCAGCGCATCGCGCGGCAGATCGATGTCGATCCCCTTGAGGTTATGTTCGCGCGCGCCGCGCACGGAGATGGTGGTGAGACTCATGGAGCGGGTTTGTTCCGGAAATGTTCGCGAGGGTCAAGGGCGGGACGTGGGAAAAGTCACATGGCAAATGTGGCCTTGCACACGCGAATTAACGCAGCAGGCAACGTATCGCTCCGGAAGTGGGTGCAGGCGCGCACCGATCAAGGACTGAGTTGTCCGAAAAAGACCTGCCGGTTCAGCATAAGCGCCCCGCTAATCCGATAATTTTCGTTGAATTTCAGTTAGGTGTTCTGCCCTACAGAAAATCTGAAGTCGTAAAAAATGCGGCGCCCGCGCATCACCATCCCATCACTGCCGGTCTCCACCCGGGGCCTTCAGGGTCGCAACCTGGCGTGCCTGCCAAAGACCGGCTAGGGGCCGGAACTGCGTGACGAGGGTTCCCCAAGACCTCGTTTTCAGCGTTCCGGCCCCTGATTTGTGATCGCCTGCCGCACCGCCCCGTCATCAAAGATCAAAGCCCGCGCGCCGGGCGCGCCGATCCAGCCGACATCGGTCTCCCAACCCTTAGCGATCACGTCCGCAGCGAGCGCGGTCTCGGGCGGGCCGTCGGCCAGCAGCGCGCCATCCTTCAGCACAAGCACGCGGTCGGCGTGGTTCATCGCCAGAGCGAGATCGTGGAGCACGATCACCACCCCCTGCCCTGCGGCCGCGCAGGCCTTGAGGTGAGCGATCAGCCGGAACTGGTGCGCCAGATCGAGCGCGGCGAGCGGCTCGTCGGCGAGGATCCAGCGCGGGGTTCCCGCCAGCACCCGTGCGAGCAGCACCCGCGCGCGTTCGCCGCCCGAAAGCCGGCTGACGGGGCGTTTGCGCAGCGCTTCGAGGTCGAGCGCCGCCAGCGCCGCCGCAACCTCTGCCGTGCCCCGGTCGCGCCACGGCAGGCGCCCCAACGCGACGAGATTTTCCACCGCCACGTCCCAGGCGATATCGGGGCTCTGCGGAAGATAGCCGAGAGCGCGGGCGCGCTCGGGCGGCGCCATTGCGGCGAGGGTGCGGCCCTCCAGCGCGACTTGCCCTCCCGTCGGCGGCAGCAGCCCGGCCAGACCGAGCAGCAGCGAGGATTTGCCCGCGCCATTGGGCCCGGTGATCGCGGTGATCTGCCCCGGCTCCAGCGCCGCCGAGACCGCGCGCACCACCGCTCGGCCGCCGCGAACGAGGGTGAGGTTTTCCGCCACGAGGCCCGCGTCAGCCGTCACAGGCGCCCCCGTCGCATCCGCACCAGCAGCCAGCCGAAGAACGGCGCGCCGACCAGCGAGAGCGCGATGCCCAGCCGCAGCTCGGTGACCAGCGGCAGCACCCGCACCACGCTGTCGGCAAACAGCACGAGGCACGCCCCCGCCAGCGCGCTCGGCACGATCAGGCTCGATGGCAGGCGATCGGTCAGCGGGCGCACCAGATGGGGCACGATCAGCCCGACGAAGCCGATAATCCCGGCGACTGCCACGCCCGCGCCCACGGTCAGCCCCACGCCCGCCACCAGCAGCGCCAGCAACCGCCCGGGCTCGACTCCCAGCGAGCGCGCCGCCTCCTCGCCCAGCGTCAGCGCGTCGAGACTGCGCGCCGCCAGCGCCAGCACACCGATCCCGGCGAGCGTCAGCGGCGCGGCAATCGCCACCTCGCGCCACGAACGGTCGGTGAGCGCGCCGTTGAGCCACATGACGATCTCCGACAGCGCGAAGGGATTGGGTGCGAGCGTGATGACCAGCGCGGTGAGCGCGCCGGCGAGGCTCGCCAGCATCAGGCCCGCCAGCGTGAACAGCGCGATCCCCCCGCCCGCGCCGCCCGCGGCATCGCTCGTCGTGCGCCCGGCGATCAGCGCAAGCGCCGCCATGCCGAGCCCCGCTCCGGCGAGTGCCATCAGCGGCAGGCTCCACGCGGCCCAGGCAGGCGGGATCGCGCTCCCCAGCCAGAAGCTCGCCACCGCGCCCAGCGCCGCCATCGGGGCGATGCCGAACAGGCCGGGATCGGCGAGCGGATTGCGCAGATAGCCCTGCATCGCCGCCCCCGCCGCGCCCAGCCCCGCGCCGATGGTCACCGCCAGCACCGCGCGGGGCGCGCGCAACTCGGCGAGGATCAGCCAGGTGTTGCCGGGGCCGAAATCGCCCGGCGCGATCCACACCCGCCCGGCGAGCAGCGACAGCGGCACCAGCACCGCCAGCAGAGCTGCGAAAACGAGGCTGGCGCGGGTCATGGCCGCCGCTCCACCTCGGCCCGGATCGCACGCAGGCGGGCGCGGGCCTTGGGGATGGTCGGCCCGCCGCAATAGATCAGCGCGGGGTCGAAGGGCGCGATGTGCGTCGCCTTGCGCTGGCCCTCCAGCACCGGATGGCGCTGCCCCGCCGCCCCGCCCGCGACCAGCAGCACCTGCGGCGGATCGGCGAGGACGGCCTCGAGGCTGACCCGGTCGGCCTGCCGCAATCCGCGCGCGGCGGCGTGACTGGCGAAGCCCTCCTGCCGGAGCAGTTCGGCGATCAGGGTCTGCTCGCCCGCGATGATCTCGCCCTCCTGCCACAGCAGCGCGTCGATGGCCGGGCCCGGCGTGCTCGGCGTAGTGGAGATCCGCGCCGCCAGCGCCGCGCCTTCCCCGGTGCGCCCGGCCAGCGCGGCGACCTCGCGCACCTGCGCGGCGCTGTCGGCAACGGTGGCGGGGCTGCCGAAGGTCTCTACCCTGAGCCCGGCGCGTTCGAGCGCCGTGCGGGTCGGCTGCGGGAGGAAGATCGAGGCGAGCACCAGATCGGGCCGCAGCGCGATTACCTCCTCCGCTGTCCCGCCGGTCACGCCATAACGCGCGGCGACCGGCGCCGGGATCGAGCTCGCCCCGGCATCGCGGCTGTAATGCGACAGCGCCAGCACCTGCGCGGGCGGCGCGACTTCCACAAGGATCGCGTCGAGGCAGGGGTTGAGGCTGACGATGGTGGGGTGCGCCGGATCGCCGCGCGCCGCCGGAGCGGCAGGCGCACAGGCGGCGCACAGCAGCGCGCCCGCCAGCAGCGCCAGCCCGCGCGCCGTCTTCGTCCCCGTCGTGATGCGATCCCGCGCCATGTCCGGCCCCGGCGATAGGGGGCAGGACGCGCGCGCGCAACGGGTTACGCTTGGCCCGCGCCCCGTCCCGAAAAGGGACGCGCGCCCGCCCCGCCCTCGCCGCGCCAGCCTCACGCGCGTAAGCGCAGGTCGATGATGGCCCGCCAGCGCACCTTCTTCGTCGACACCTCGGGCACGGCCGCGCCGCGCGCACGGCGCGGGTGGGCACTGCCGCCGGTCGGACGGTGGCTCGCCAGAACCTTTGCCAGCACGGGACGCAAGCGCCTTGCCGTGCTCGCCGCGGCGATCGCCGTGCCCGCGATGGCGGCGCCGGGCCTCACCAATGGCAGCCTCACCACCCTCCCCGGCGACGCGGTCGAGAGCACCGCCGCGCTCGCCACAAGACAGGCCGCCGCGGCCGCCCTGCCGTTCGAGCGGCCGGGGATGAGCTTTCCCGGCTCGGCCTATTTCTACATGGCCGACCCCGCCGGTTCGGCCCTCGTCGCCCTGCCCACCGACGATCCGCTGGCGCTGGGCGCGGAGAGCGGGCGCGAGCTCGGCGCGCTGATCGATGTCGGCGCGGCGGCCAAGCCCTTCTACGGCGCGGGCACCGGCATCACCCAGCTGCGCGCCGCCGAATGCCTTGCGCAGGCCGTGTGGTACGAGGCCGCGAGCGAGAGCGAGGCCGGGCAGCGGGCGGTCGCGCAGGTCGTGCTCAACCGCGTGGCGCACCCGAGCTGGCCGTCGAGCGTGTGCGGCGTCGTCTATCAGGGCTCGGAACGCTCGACCGGGTGCCAGTTCACCTTCACCTGCGACGGCAGCCTTGCCCGCCGCCCCTCGGGCACGAGCTGGGCGCGCGCGCAGCAGATCGCGGCCGAGGCGCTCAATGGCAGCGTCTATGCGCCCGTGGGGCTCGCGACGCATTATCACACGCTCTGGGTCAATCCCTATTGGGCGGGCACGCTCGACCATATCGGCACGATCGGCGCGCACCGCTTCTACCGCAACCGCGGCGCGGGCGGATTGGCGGCGGCCTTCAGCGGCGGCTATGCCGGGGTGGAGCCGACGGTGAGCGGCCGCACCAGCGCGCCTTCCCCGCTTCCGGCGGCGGCGGCAGCGCCCGACCGCCCGGTGATCGCCTATGATCTCGCCCCCGTTCCGGTGGCAAAGCCAGGCGCGGCGGTCACGCAAGGCAAGGCCCCCGCCGCCATCGCCCCTTCCGCCCCGACCGAGGCCTACGTCGGCACCGGCTCGGTCAAGGCCGAATATGCGCGCGCGGGCCAGTGGAAAGCCCGTCCCGACACGGCCCCCTCCCCCGCGCCCGAAGAGTGAGCGCTGCGGGGCAGGCAGGGTTAAGACCCGCGAAACCCTAATGCCACACCAAGCCTTAGCGGGGGCCCGCTAGAGGTGTGGCCGCGCCCCGACCCGTCCCCGGAACGGCGCGCTGAACGGGAATGCACCACCAATGTCTGTCCGCTTTGCTTCGACCAACCACCCCGTCCGTCGTCTCGGCTGGCGGGCCGCGGGACGCGGGCTGATTGCCCCAGCGCTGGCGCGGGCGGCGAATGACAATGGGCCGCTGCGGGCCGATTGCCGAGCGGCAACCGTCGCCTTCGAACCGTTGCTGATCGACGCACTGCACCACTTTGCAGTTCACGGCCTCGCCGCCGCCTCGGCCGCGATGGAGCAGGCAGGCGATGCCGCCGCTCATGGCGATGCCGATGGACGCGATCACTGGCTGGCGGTGACGCGCATGTTCGACCGCCGTCTCGCCGCGCGCGCCTCACCCGATCTTGCCCCCGCCTGAACGCGGCCCTTCCGCTACGGCAGCTGCGGCGTGTCGTGGCGGGGATGCGATGGACAGGCCGATTATTGCTATTGCGAACTGTTTGCAAAGATAGTTGCCATATCCGACCTTTTGCCGGTTGCATTCATGTTTTGAGCGGCCTACCGCCCGTCTCGTAACGGGTGCCCAGCCGCTTGGGACGGAAGGCTGGTACCAGCGCCATTGCCTTTGGTGCGCCTGACAACTTCGTCCCGAGAGATCAGGGAAGGAAGTCCACACATGGCCCGCAAGAAGATCGCCCTCGTCGGCGCAGGCAATATCGGCGGCACGCTCGCTCACCTCGCCGCCCTCAAGGGCCTTGGCGACATCGTCCTGTTCGACGTGGCAGAGGGCATTCCGCAGGGTAAGGCTTTGGACCTCTCGCAGTGCGGCCCGGTCGAAGGCTTCGACGCTTCGATCACCGGTTCGAACGACTATGCCGATATCGCGGGCGCCGACGTGGTGATCGTCACCGCGGGCGTCGCGCGCAAGCCCGGCATGAGCCGCGACGATCTGCTCGGCATCAACCTCAAGGTGATGAAGGCGGTCGGCGAAGGTATCCGTGACAACTGCCCCGATGCCTTCGTGATCTGCATCACCAACCCGCTCGACGCGATGGTGTGGGCGCTGCGCGAATTCTCGGGCCTCCCCGCCAACAAGGTCGTCGGCATGGCCGGCGTGCTGGACTCGGCGCGTTTCGCCACCTTCCTCGCGTGGGAATTCGGCGTCAGCGTCAAGGACGTGAACGCCTTCGTGCTCGGCGGCCACGGGGATACGATGGTGCCGGTGCTCAGCTACTCGACGATCAACGGCATCCCCGTGAAGGACATGGCCAAGATCAAGGGCATCTCCGAAGACCGCCTTGGCGAAATCGTCCAGCGCACCCGCTCGGGCGGCGGCGAGATCGTGGCGCTGCTCAAGACCGGCTCGGCCTTCTACGCACCCGCCACCAGCGCCATTTCGATGGCAGAAGCCTACCTCTACGACCAGAAGCGCATCCTGCCCTGCGCGGTCGAGGTGAACGGCCAGTACGGCGTTGACGGGCTCTACGTGGGCGTGCCGGTGGTGATCGGCGCGGGCGGTGCGGAAGAGGTGATCGAGATCAGCCTCTCTGACGAAGAGAAGGCCAACCTCCAAGTCAGCGTCGATGCGGTCAAGGAACTGCTCGAGGCGTGCAAGGCGCTGGATAGCTCGCTGGCCTAATGCGTGACCGGCAGGCTTCTCTACTGGCCTCTTCGGCTGTTCCTCGAGCTCTTAGGACTAGGGCTGGCGCTCTTTGTCTTGCGCGCACTCGAGAAAGAGGGCCTGCTCGACTTCATGCATTTCGAAATGCCGGATTGGCTCCGAGTTCATTTGATCTACGGGCTGCTAGTGTTCTGGTTGGCCCGTTGGCGTCCTTGGACCATTTGGCTGACGGGAGCGATCTACCTCTTTCTAATGGCGTTCGGCATTCTGCTCGCAGGCGCATTGTTCATGTCGTTCAATCTCAGCGCGCTTCTGCTCGTGGCCATTATCGGCTTCGCATATCGGCTTGGAAAATCTCAGCATAGGAAACTTCGATCGTGAGCATCCTCGTAAACAAAGACACCAAGGTCATCACCCAGGGGATGACCGGCAACACCGGCACCTTCCACACCCAGGCCGCGCTCGATTACGGGACGCAGATGGTCGCGGGCGTGACGCCGGGCAAGGGCGGCACCACCCATATCGGCCTGCCGCAGTTCGACACCGTGCGCGAAGCCAAGGCCGCGACCGGCGCGACCGCTTCGTGCATCTACGTCCCGCCGCCGTTCGCCGCCGACGCGATCTGCGAGGCGATCGATGCCGAGATCGAGCTGATCATCTGCATCACCGAAGGCATCCCGGTGCTCGACATGGTCCGCGCCAAGCGCGCGCTCGCGGGCTCCAAGTCGCGCCTGATCGGCCCCAACTGCCCTGGCGTGCTGACCCCCAACGAGTGCAAAATCGGCATCATGCCGGCCAACATCTTCAAGAAGGGCTCGGTCGGCATCGTCTCGCGCTCGGGCACGCTCACCTATGAAGCCGTGCACCAGACCACCATGGCGGGCCTCGGCCAGACCACCGCGGTCGGCATCGGCGGCGACCCGGTCAACGGCACCAACTTCATCGACGTGCTCGACCTGTTCCTCGACGATCCGGAAACCGAAAGCATCATCATGATCGGCGAAATCGGCGGTTCGGCGGAAGAAGAAGCCGCCGCCTTCATCAAGGCCGAACGCGCCAAGGGCCGTTCCAAGCCGATGGTCGGCTTCATCGCCGGGCGCACCGCCCCTCCGGGCCGCCGCATGGGCCACGCGGGCGCCATCGTCAGCGGCGGTCAGGGCGGCGCCGAAGACAAGATCGCGGCGATGGAAGATGCGGGTATCCGCGTCTCGCCCTCGCCCTCGCTGCTCGGCGAGACGCTGGCGGCGATGCTGAAAGAGAACGCCTGAATTAACGACTACCGTCCCCCGGCGTCCTGAGCGCCGGGGGATATCCTTCCTCCTCACGTTTTTCTCCTCCCCAGGAGTCCCATCATGGGCAACGAACCGCAGAACTTCCTCCCCGCCTTCACCGATCAGGAAGGCCCGCAGCCCGGCCCATCCTGGGCGAAGCGCGGCTGGCTCGACACGCTGGCCGACAGCGGCGCAGATCTCGTCGCAGCGATGGACCCGACCGAGATGAAGCTCGCGGTCAAGCAGGCGGCGAAGGACGCTGGTAAGCCTGCCGATCCCAAGGCGGTCGAAAAAGCCGCTGCCCTCTCCATCGCGGCGATGACGCTGGTGCGGCTTTACCGTGTGCGCGGGCACATGGCCGCCGACCTCGATCCGCTGGGCCTCTCCAACCGCGAAGGCCCGGCCGACCTCACGCTCGAATGGCACGGCCTTGCGGGCAAGGAGAACGAGGAGGTCTATGTCGGCGGCGTTCTCGGCATGGAGTGGACCACCGTGGGCAAGCTCCACCAGCGCCTGCGCGAAGTCTACTGCGGCAAGGTCGGCCTCGAATACATGCACATCGCCGCGACCGAGGAACGCCGCTTCCTGCAGGACAAGTTCGAAAGCCCGGGCGAGACGATCCAGTTCACGCCCGAGGGCAAGAAGGCGATCCTCGCCGCGGTGCTGCGCGGAGAAGGCTACGAGGAATTCCTCGCCAAGAAATACGTCGGCACCAAGCGTTTCGGCCTCGACGGCGGCGAAGCGATGATCCCGGCGCTGGAAGCCGTGATCAAGCATGGCGGCAGCGCGGGCGTGCGCGAGATCATCTACGGCATGGCCCACCGCGGGCGTCTGAACGTGCTCGCCAACGTGATGGCTAAGCCGTATCGCGTGATCTTCCACGAATTCTCGGGCGGCTCGGCCAACCCCGATGATGTCGGCGGCTCGGGTGACGTGAAGTATCACCTGGGCACTTCGACCGACCGCGAGTTCGACGGGATTTCGGTGCACATGAGCCTCGTGCCCAACCCCTCGCACCTCGAAACGGTGAACCCGGTGGTGCTCGGCAAGACCCGCGCGCAGCAGGCGATCCGCGACGACCTCAAGAAGAAGGATCAGGTGCTCCCCGTGCTGATCCACGGCGATGCGGCCTTTGCGGGTCAGGGCGTGGTGTGGGAAAGCCTCTCGCTTTCGGGCGTGCCGGGTTACGACACCGGCGGCTGCGTCCACTTCATCATCAACAACCAGATCGGCTTCACCACCTCGCCGAAATTCGCGCGCTCTTCGCCCTATCCGAGCGATGTCGCCAAGGGCGTGATGGCGCCGATCCTCCATGTGAACGGTGACGATCCCGAGGCGGTGACCTTCGCCTGCAAGCTTGCGGTCGAATATCGCCAGACCTTCCACCGCGATGTCGTGATCGACATGTGGTGCTATCGCCGCTTCGGCCACAACGAGGGTGACGAGCCCAAATTCACCCAGCCGGTGATGTACGACACGATCCGCCAGCACCCCAAGGTCAGCGTCGCCTATGAAGCGCGCCTGATCCGCGAGGGCGTGGTCGAACCCGGCACGCGCGAACAGATCGCCGCCGAATTCACCGCGCTGCTCGAGGAGGAATTTGAGGCGGGCAAGAGCTACAAGCCCAACGAGGCCGACTGGTTCGGCGGGCGCTGGGCCGGGCTCAACAAGCCCGCCGACCCGGAAACCGCGCGCCGTTCTGTCGAGACCGCGATCGAGCCCAAGGTGTTCGATGCGCTCGGCCGCGTGCTGACCGAAGTTCCGGCCGATCTGGAAGTCCACAAGACGCTCGACCGCGTGCTGACCGCCAAGCGCGAGATGTTCGCGAGCGGTGACGGCTTCGACTGGGCCACCGCCGAAGCGCTTGCCTTCGGCAGCCTCGTGATGGAGGGCTACGGGGTGCGCTTGTCCGGTCAGGATTCAGGCCGCGGCACCTTCTCGCAGCGCCATGCCGTCTGGGTCGACCAGAAGTCGGAACGCAAATACGTGCCGCTCTCGACCCTGCCCCACGGCAAGTTCGAGGTGCACGATTCCACCCTCTCGGAATATGGCGTGCTCGGCTTCGAATACGGCTTTGCCATGGCCGATCCCAAGAGCCTCGTGCTGTGGGAGGCGCAGTTCGGCGATTTCGCCAATGGTGCGCAGATCATGATCGACCAGTACATCGCCAGCGGCGAGAGCAAGTGGCTGCGCGCCAACGGCCTCGTGATGCTGCTGCCGCACGGTTATGAAGGCCAGGGGCCGGAACACTCCTCGGCGCGTCTGGAGCGTTTCCTCCAGCTGTGCGCGGACGACAATATGTGCGTGTGCAACATCACCACGCCGGCGAATTACTTCCACGTGCTGCGCCGCCAGATGCTGCGCAGCTTCCGCAAGCCGCTCGTCATCATGAGCCCCAAGTCGCTGCTGCGCCACCCGATGGCGAAGTCCAGCCGCGAGGAGTTCATGGGCGATCGCCAGTTCCGGCGCATCCAGTCGGACACCAAGGCAATCGCGGACGACAAGGTGCGCCGTCTGGTGCTGTGTTCGGGCAAGGTCGCCTATGACCTGATCGAAGCGCGCGACGCGGCGGGACAGGAAGACGTTTCGATCGTGCGGATCGAGCAGCTCTTCCCCTTCCCCGGCGATCCGCTCAGCGTTCGCCTCAAGCGCATGACCAATCTGCAAGAGGTGGTCTGGTGCCAGGAAGAGCCGCGCAACAACGGCGCATGGTTCTTCGTCAACGAGCGGATCGAGGATGCGCTGACCGCTGCCGGGCACACGGGCAAGCGTCCGACCTATGCCGGACGCGACGCCGCCGCCTCCCCCGCGACCGGGCTCGCCAGCCGCCACAAGGCCCAGCAAGAGGCGCTCATCGCAGCCGCGCTGGGGCTGTGAGCGCCGCCACCTTCTTCACACGAGATTAAAGCAAGTTTCAGGAACCCATTGCAATGGCCACCGAAATCAAAGTCCCCGTTCTCGGCGAATCCGTCACCGAAGGCACCATCGCCGAATGGCTCAAGCAGCCGGGCGAAGCGGTTGCGGCTGACGAGCCGATCGCCAGTCTCGAAACCGACAAGGTCGCGGTCGACGTGCCTTCGCCGGTCGCGGGTGTGATGAGCGAGCACCGGGTGGCCGTCGGCGACACGGTCGAAGTCGGCGCGGTGATCGCGGTGATCGAGGAAGGCGCGAGCGCCGGTGCGGCAGCCCCCACGCCCGCTCCCGCCGTCACCAAGGCCGATACGCCTGCGCCCGCGGCTTCCGAAGAGGTGCCCGGCGCGGCCCAGACCATGTCGCCCGCGGTGCGCCGTGCGGTGCTGGAGCACGGCGTTGATCCCTCGACCATCAAGGGCACCGGCAAGGATGGCCGGTTGACCAAGGAAGACGTGCTCGCTGCCGCCGAAGCCAAGGCCAAGGGCGGCGCGCCTGCCGCCACTCCGGCTCCCACCCCTGCCGCCTCGGCTCCGGCCACGACCAGCTCCGGCGGGCGCAATGAAGAGCGGGTCAAGATGACCCGGATGCGCCAGACCATCGCCAAGCGCCTCAAGAGCGCGCAGGACAATGCCGCGCTGCTCACCACGTTCAACGATTGCGACATGAGCGCGGTCATGGAAGCGCGCGACAAGTACAAGGACCTCTTCGCCAAGAAGCACGACATCCGCCTCGGCTTCATGGGCTTCTTCGCCAAGGCCGCCTGCCTCGCACTGAAGGACGTGCCGGCGGTCAACGCCTATATCGACGGCGACGAGATCATCTATCACGACTATGTCGATATCTCGGTCGCGGTCTCGGCCCCCAACGGCCTCGTCGTCCCGGTGATCCGCGATGCCGACAAGAAAGGCTTTGCCCGGATCGAGCAGGACATCGCCGATTTCGGCAAGCGCGCCAAGGAAGGCACGCTCAAGATGGAAGATATGCAGGGTGGCACCTTCACCATCTCCAACGGCGGCGTGTTCGGCTCGCTGATGTCGACGCCCATCATCAACCCGCCCCAGAGCGCGGTGCTGGGCCTCCACCGCATCGAGGATCGCCCCGTGGTCCGCAATGGCGAGATCGTGATCCGCCCGATGATGTATCTCGCGCTTTCGTATGACCACCGCCTGATCGACGGGCGCGAGGCGGTGACCGCATTGAAGATCATCAAGGAAGCGATCGAGGATCCGACGCGGATGCTGATCGATTTGTAATCGCTGCCTTTTAACCCGTTCGGGCTGAGCCTGTCGAAGCCCTGCTCTTTCTTTTGGAGCGACGGACCCCAAGTGAAGTACGGCCCTTCGACAAGCTCAGGGCGAACGGAGTTGAGAATGTCGGAATTTGACTACGACGTCCTGATCATCGGTGCCGGCCCCGGCGGCTATGTCGCGGCGATCCGCGCGGCGCAGCTCGGGCTGAAGACCGCCTGCGTTGAATCGCGCGAGACGCTCGGCGGCACCTGCCTCAATGTCGGGTGCATTCCCTCCAAGGCGCTGCTGCACGGCTCGGAACTGTTCGAGGAAGCCGCGGGCGGCCACTTCGCCACCTGGGGTATCACCGCCACGCCGACGCTCGATCTCGGCAAGATGATGGCCGAGAAGACCAAGGCGGTGGGCGAACTGACCGGCGGGATCGAATTTCTGTTCAAGAAGAACAAGGTCACCTGGCTCAAGGGCCATGCCGCCTTCGAGGACGCACATACCGTGGACGTGGCGGGGCAGAAGGTCACCGCCAAGGACATCGTGATCGCCACCGGTTCGAGCGTCACCCCGCTTCCCGGCGTGACCGTGGACAACGCGGGCAAGCGCATCGTCGATTCCACCGGCGCGCTCGATCTCGATGAAGTGCCCGAGCACCTCGTGGTGATCGGCGGCGGCGTGATCGGGCTGGAACTGGGCTCGGTGTGGCGTCGCTTGGGTGCCAAGGTCACCGTGGTCGAATTCCTCGACCAGCTGCTCCCCGGCATGGACGGCGAAGTGCGCAAGGAAGCGCAGAAGATCTTCAAGAAGCAGGGCATGGAGATGATGCTCGGCCACAAGGTCACCGGCGCCACAGTCGAGGGCACGGGCGTGAACCTGACCGTCGAGCCCGCAGCCGGCGGCGAGGCCAAGACCATCGCTGCGAGCCATGTGCTGGTCGCGATCGGACGGCGTCCCAACACCGAAGGGCTGGCGCTCGAAAAGGCGGGCCTTTCCACCAACAACCGCGGCCAGATCGAAATCGACCACGATTTCCGCACTTCGGTAGACGGCATCTGGGCAATCGGCGACGTGGTTCCCGGCCCGATGCTCGCGCACAAGGCCGAAGATGAAGGCATCGCCGTGGCCGAGAACATCGCCGGGCAGACCGGCATCGTGAACCACGATGTCATCCCCAGCGTTGTCTACACCGCACCGGAAATCGCGGGCGTGGGGCTGACCGAGGAGCAGGCCAAGGAGCGCGGGCTCGCGGTCAAGGTCGGCAAGTTCCCGATGATGGCCAACAGCCGCGCCAAGGCCAACCGCGACACCGACGGCTTCGTCAAGGTGATCGCCGATGCCGCCACCGACCGGGTCGTCGGCGTTTGGATGATCAACTCCCTCGCCGGCACGATGATCGCCCAGGCCGCGCAGGCGATGGAATTCGGTGCGACCTCGGAAGACATCGCCTACACCTGCCACGCGCACCCAACCCACGCCGAAGCCTTCAAGGAAGCGGCAATGGCGGTAACGGGCAAGCCGATCCACATGTAAACGACAGGGGGTGAGCGCGCAGGCTATCAATCGCCGACGGCTCACCCTCGCGCTGTCTCTGCCCACGCGGCCATCACCGGTTACGGCGCCGCGCCAATCCTCGGCTTCGGCTGGAGGCTCGGAACATTGCGCAATCTGCGCTATTTCTCCCCGCAAGCCTGATGGGCGCGCGTCCGCTGTCGCGACGCGGAACGGGGGAACGATCGGATGCGAGCGCTGAGGCAATTCCTCATGGCGTGGATTGGTGCGGTGGCCGCCTTGCTGCTGGCAGGTTGCGAGGATGAGGCCGACCCCGCCGCCGGTGCGCCGCCGCGCGCCACTGATGCCATCGTCTTCCCGCAGGAGCCCTCGCAGGTCGCGGTCGATCTCAGGGTCGATCTCGCCGATCTCGAACGCGCGCTCGAACGCGAGGTGCCGCGGCAGCTGTGGACGATCAACCGGCCCGATACCGAATGCATCGCGCCCAAGAAGATCGATCTCGAACTGTTCAAGGTCAAGTCGCCCAAGATCAAGTGCGACATCACCGGCAAGGCCACCCGCGGCCGGTTGCGGCTGAGCGGATCGGGCGAGGTGCTGCGGGTCACGCTGCCCGTCACCGGCACCATCGCGGCGCGCGATGTCGCGGGCATTTTCAAGGGCGAGACCGCGACCGGCACCGCCGATGTCACGCTGTCGCTGCGGCTCGATCTCAATCGCGACTGGCGGCTTGTGAGCGACACCCGCCTCGACTACCGCTGGACGCGCGAACCGGGGATCGACTTCGCCGGCCAGCGCATCACCTTCACCTCCGAGGCCGATCGCGAGCTGCGCCCCGTCAAGCGCGATGTCGAACGGATCGTCGCGCGCGAACTCGCCAAGCTGCCGGTGCGCCAGACTGCTGCGGAAGGCTGGGAGAAGGCGCACAAGGTCTTCATCCTCAACGAACGCAATCCCGAAGTCTGGGGCCGGATCACGCCGCAGCAATTCCGCTTCGGCGGCTATCAGGTGGCCGGGCGCGAACTGGTGCTGAGCCTCGGGCTCGATGCGCTGATGGAAAGCTTTGTCGGCATGAAGCCCGAGCCTGCCGAGCCCTCGCCCCTCCCCCCGCTCGCCGCGCGCGACAAGGCAGCGAAGGTCTCTCGCTTTCACGTGCCGGTGATCGCCGATTACGACGTGCTCGAGCCCGAAATCGCGCAGGCGCTGGCCAAGCGGTCGCGGCGGCCCTTCGCGATCGACGAATACGGATCGGTCACGGCGGGCTTTTCCGACATCACCGTCTACGGCACCGGCGACGGGCGGATTGCCGTGGGCGGCAAATTCAGCGCTTCGTCCGATCTTCCGGTGGTCGAGGCCGCGAAGGGCACGATTTGGCTCACCGCCCGGCCCGTCACCGAGCCCGATTCGCGCATGGTGCGCTTTGCCGACGTGCGGGTCAGCGGATCGACCGATCTGGTCGGCGAGAGCTTCCTCTTCGCGCTCGCCAATTCACCCGAGTTTCAGAGCACCATCACCGATGCGCTGGCGCAGAGTTTCGAGAAGGATTTCCGCGAATTGCGCGAAAAGATCGACCGGGCGCTGGCGGCGCGCGAAAGCCGTCACACGCAATATTCGATCACCATCGACGAGGTGCGGACCGGGACGATCACCGCCCATGGCGCGGGGCTCTACATGCCGGTCGACATGACCGCGCGCGTGAAGGCGCGGCTGCGGCGGCTGAATTGAACAGTTAACTGACGCCGCAGGCTTTTGCTGCACGGCGCAGGCCTCTAGACCCTCGGGCACAGAGACCCGGGGGAGTTCGCATGGCATATCCGCAATTGACCGACAAAGCCGGGGCACTGGCGACGGCGCTGGCGATCCGCACGCGCAAGATCAGCGTTACCGAAGCGGTCGATGCGGCGATCACCCGCGCCGGGCGGCTGGATGGCGAGATCGACGCGCTCGCCGTCACCGATTTCGAGCGCGCGTGCGAAACTGCCAAGGCGATGGACGCGGCCCCTAGGCGGCTCGATCAGCCGCTGTTCGGCGTGCCGATGACGATCAAGGAAAGCTTCGACGTGGCGGGCCTGCCCACCACCTTCGGCCACCCGCAGTTCAAGGACGACATCGCCCCGAGGGATGCGGCGCTGGTGCGGCGGCTGAAGGCGGCCGGTGCGATCATCATCGGCAAGACCAATGTTCCGGTCGACCTGACCGATTGGCAGAGCTTCAACCCGGTCTATGGCCGCACCCGCAATCCGCATAATCACGAGCGCTCGCCCGGCGGCTCCTCGGGCGGAAGCGCGGCGGCGGTGGCGGCGGGGATCGTGCCCTGCGACTACGGCACCGACATCGGCGGATCGGTGCGCGTGCCCGCCCATTTCTGCGGCGTTTGGGGACACAAGACCACGTGGGGTCTCGTCCCCAAGCATGGCCATGATTACCCCGGCATCTCGCGGCAGGAGGGCTTCGTCGCCGCCACCGACAGCCCGCTCAGCATTGCCGGGCCGCTGGCGAGGAACGCCCCCGATCTCGCCGTGCTGGTCGAGGTCGGCGCCGAAGTGCCGCTGCGCCGCCGCCCCAAGCCGCTTACGGAATGCCGCCTGCTGGCGATCACCGATCTGCCGGGCGGGCCGGTCGACGCGAGCGTGCTGGAGCCTACCGAGGCGGCGCTCGAAACCCTCACCCGCGCAGGCGTGCGGATCGACCGCGCGAGCCCGCTGCTGCCCGATCAGGCGCGCCATTATCGCAGCTATGTCAGGATGATGAACATCACCATGGCACGCGGCGCCCCCGCGCCCGACGGCAAGCGCGCCTCGGCGACCGACTGGTTCGATCTGATGGACGCGCAGGCCGCCTGCATGGCCGAATGGGAGGCGCTGTTTGCCGAATACGACTTCGTGCTCGCCCCGCCCGCGCCGGTGCTCGCCGTGCCGCACAGCGATGCGGCGGTGTTTCGCGGGACGCTTTCGATCAACGGGGTGGAGGAACCGGGCGGCAGCGGGCTAGTGTGGTCGGGCATGGCGACCTTCCCCGGCCTGCCCTCGACCGTGCTGCCGATCGGCGCGGGCACCTATCTCGGCGCGGAGCTGCCCTGCGGGATGCAGGTGATCGGGCCGCGCTGGCGCGATCTCGATTGCATCGCCGCAGCCGAAGCGATCGGGAAGCTCTTGCACGGCTGAGCCCGCTTCGTCATGGCCGCAGCATGGCTCGACTGAACACGCGCACGCCCCTGATGCACAGGCTCGCCAAGTGGCACATCTGGCTTGGCTGGCTGGTCGGGGTGCCGATTGCCATGTGGCTCGCCACCGGGCTGTTCATGGTCTCCCGCCCGATCGAGGAGGTGCGCGGCGAGCATCTGCGCCGCAAGGCCCCGCCGCAGGCGCTCGCGATCCCCGGCAGCGCGCTCGCGGGCCCCGAGGCCGATCTCGCCGAGATGCACGTCACCATGCAGGATGGCCGCGCGGTTGCGGTGCTGACGGCGCTCGACGGCGCAGTGCGGCGGGTGGACTTCGCGACCGGCACGCCCCTGCCCGCGCTTGATGCCGCGGCGGCCCGCGCGCTGGTGGCCAAGCGGATTGTCGGCGGCGACAGGGTTGATCGGGTGACGCTGTTCCCTGCCGACCGCACACCCTTCGATTTCCGCCGCCCGCTCGCCGTGTGGCAGGTGGCGCTGGCGGACGGGACCAATGTCTATGTCGGGCGCGACACGGGCAATATCGAAGCGGTGCGCACCCGCTGGTGGCGCGCCTTCGACCTGGCGTGGGGCCTGCACATCATGGACCTCTCCGAACGCGAGGATACCAGTCACCCGGTGCTGATCATTTTCGCCGCCCTCTCGCTGGCGGGGGCGCTGATCGGCTGCGTGCTGATGTTCCGCCGCCGCAAGGCCCGCCCCGTCCTATGAACCCGACGGTTCTCACCCCGATCCTCGACTGGCTCGATATCGCCGGGATCGCGCTGTTCGCGCTGTCGGGCGCGGTGCTGGCGGCGCGGCTGAGGCAGACCTTCGTGACGATGGGCTTCTTTGCGCTGGTGACGGGCGTGGGCGGAGGCACGGTGCGCGACCTGCTGATCGGCGCGCCGGTGTTCTGGATCACAGATGCATGGGTCGCCGCCGTGTGCCTCGGCACCGCGCTGATCGCGTGGTTCACCCCGGTGCACTGGTGGGAGGGCAAGGGCTTTGCCTATGCCGACGGCGCGGGGCTCGCCGCTTACGCGGTGCTGGGGAGCGCCAAGGCAGTCGCCTACGGGATCCCGCCCGTGCCTGCCGCGCTGATGGGGGTGATCACCGGCTGCGTGGGCGGGATCATCCGCGATGTCGTAGCGGGTCGCCCCTCGATCATCATGAGCCCCGAACTCTACGTCACCCCCGCCGCGCTGAGCTCGGTCATGACGGTGGGCGGCGTCTTCGCTGCGCGCGCGCTGGGGCTGCCCGATGGCCTCGCCTGGAGCCTGGCCTTCGCCTGCGGCTTCGCGCTGCGCAGCGCCGCGATCCGCTGGGAGTGGGGCCTGCCGATCTACGGCGAGGGGCGGGAGGAGGCCTGACACCCCCTCCCCGCCCGCGCCTTACAAATCGCCGTCGGCGGTCTCGGGGATGGTCTCGCCCGGAACCGGACCGCCGGGATAGGCGGGCAAAGCGCTGGTCGGGACGGTGCTTGCCGCAGTGCGCGGGATGTCCACCGGGGCGCTCATGTCGGCTTCGCTGACCGCGATATCAGGCCGCACCGTGCCGCCCACAGACGCGCGGGCGGAGGCATAGCGGCTGTCATCCCACTGGCCCGCAGCCGGGGCCGCGTCGCGGTAGGCAGGCGCGTCCGAAAAACCGATACCGCGGGAGCCATCGCCGTAATCGATCGCGTCGATCTGGCCGCCATTGCCGATCCGGCACTGGAACGGCGCACCGTTGAACAGCACCCCGCTCACCTGCCAGCCCGCGCCGGTGCGGGTGACGTTCTCGACCGTGTCGACGCGCACATCGCGCTCGATCCGGTCGAGGCAGATGTTGACGGCATTATCGAGGCCCGAAGCACCCGTGCCGCGCGGAGCAGCCCGGCGGTCGTCGCGATAGCGCGGGGCGTCGTCGCGCTGCCAGTCACGGTCGCGGATGTCGCGGTCACGCTCGACGATCACCACGTCGCGGTCTCGGCGACGGCGGTTTTCGGAGCTGAGGATCGCCGCCACACCGCCGATGATCGCCGCGCCGATCAGCACGTCGCCTGCATCGACGCGGTTGCGCCGCCAGCCGGGTCGGCCCCAGCCGCAATTCCAGCGGCAGCGGCGCCAGTCGGCAACATCGCCCGCGGCGTCGTAGCGGCTGAAATCGAAGCTCGAGAGTGCCTGCACCGGGGGGGTGTTGCTAGCAGTGGTCGGGGTGGCAGCCGTCGCCGGGGCAGCCAAAGCGGTGGTGAGGCCGAATGCGCCCGCCATCGCGGCCGCACGAATTGTCAGAGCCATGGGTGCTCTCTCCTGTTGCGTGTCACGAGCGCCCACCACACGCTCAACGGTAGACAGGGCTTAACCGTGCAAGGCTTGCGCTGGGCTGAACGTCAGTACGAAGCCGCCCTGCCGACCCCGAGGGGCAGCAAGGCGGCAAGGTGTCGTGCACCGGCCCAAAGGAGGACAAAGCACGGCGCACGGACAGGACGGATCGATTAGCGCAGTCCGCGAACCCCGCTGAAATCGATCAGCGGCGCGCCGCGACCATCGAGGTGGCAGGTGAAGTTGCCGCGATCGCTCCCGCGACGGTTCCAGCCGCCGCCAACGTCGATCCGGCCCTTGACCCGATAGCCGTTACGGGTGCGGTCGATGTCGCGCACGTCGATCACATCGGCATAGCGATAGCCACCGAAGCGCCGCGCCTGGTTCTCGGCGGCACGCACGCAGCGATCCACAGCGGTGCGCGGGTTGATGCCGTAGCCATAGCGCCCGCCGCGATCCCAGCGGTCGCCCCGGTAATCGCGACGATCCCAGCGGTCACGGTCGCGGTCGCCATCGAAGGCTCCGGCGAGCGCGGCGAGGCCACCGATCACCACGGCGCCCGCGATGATCTCGCCCGCGCCGATCCCGTCGCGATCGCGATCGCGCGCCATCGCCGGGGTAACAGAAGCGGCGGTCAGCGCAGTGGCAGCGACCGCGCCGAGGACAAGCCGGGCCGATTTGCCGGAGGCCAGCCGGTTGGTCATGGTGGTCATCGAAACATTCCTCGCTTGGCACCGCTGGCGGAATTGCCCGGGGTGTCGAGGATGTTTTGCGCGATTCGGGGTGAGGCTTGCCTGAATTGGCGTGACAGGAAGCGTTCAGCTTTTAAGGCTTCTGGATGAACAGGCCGTCTTGCCTCACTCCGGCGGGAGCGCCGCCAGCACGTCGCGGGTGAAGGCAGCGATATCGAACCGCGAGCCCACCGGATCCTCGCCCCGGCGCACGATCACGACCTGCCGGGAGGGCACGATCACCACATATTGCCCGCGGTTTCCAAAGGCGGCGAAGGTATCGGGCGGCACGCCTTCGGAGCGGTTCATCAGCCAGAACCCCGCGCCGTAGCCGAAAGGCCCTTCGGGCTGCGGGCCGCTGGGGACGGTAACATATTGCACCCAGCCCTCGGGCAGCACGCGCTCGCCGGAGGGGAGTTTGCCGTCGTTCAAGTAGAGCTCGCCCAAGCGCGCCAGATCCTGCGCGGTGCTCCATACCTGCGAGGACAGTACATATTCGCCGCGAATGTCGGTTTCGGCGACGGTGTGCGCCATTCCCAGCTTCGCGAAAAATTCCTGCGGCGGATAGAAGGTAAGCCACTGGCCGATCGCCTTGATCGCCAACAGCGTATCGTTGTTGGCATAGCGGAACACCGTGCCCGGCGGATGCAGCACCGGCCAGTTCAGCCCGGTCTCGTCCACGGTCGATCCGCCGAAATAGAGCGCATCGGTGCGGTTGCCCGGCGTATCGGAATAGCGCCCGGTGGCCATCCGCAGCGCATGGTCGAGCGTGATCGCACCGCGCGGATCGCTCGCCCCACCTGCGCGCCAGTAGTTGAGACCGATGGGGTCCGCGACATTCGCCTCACCCGCCTGCACCGCCGCGCCGACCAGCGTCGCGGCAAGGCTCTTGGCGACCGACCAGGTGCGCTGTGGGGTTTTTGCGTCGAAGCCGGGCGCGAAAAAGGCCGAGCTGCGCCGCCCGCCATTGGCCGAGGGGCGACTGACCAGCACGGCAGTGGTGCGGCTGCCCTCGCCATAGCTTCCGGCGAGCGCAGCTTTCTGCACCTTTCCGACCGCAGGAACTTCCGGCGCGGGTCTGCCCTGCGCGGCGCTGCCCTGTCCCGCCTTCGCGATCACCGTGCCGCGCACCGGCTGTGGCGGCGGCGCGGGACGTGGCACGGGCTGATCGGCATTGGTCGCCGCTTCGGGCGCGCCGATTGGCAGCACCGAGCAGCCGGTGTCCGCGCCATAATAGGCCGCGAGCCGCGGCGGCATGCCTTCCGCCCAGTCGACCGCGACATGGGCGATCTGCCCGGTTGGACGGCGTACGATAGTATAGGGAAGGTCGGCGATGATCGCGGCCTGCGGTTCCTGGATGCCGGTCAGCTCCCAAGCCTCGACACTCTCGGGCGTGCGCGAGGTGCCGTTCGCCTCGGCATGGGCGATGGCGCCGCACAGCATCAGCGCCTTGTAACCCGCCGCCAGCGCGCGGTCGTAGCGGGCGTCGAGCACCTCCTGCTGGCTCTGGGCGAGGACAGGCGAAGCGGCGAAAAGCAGCGCTGTCGCTGCGAGCGTGGAGCGGATCATGCGCGGAACTTTACGGCGCATTGCGCAAAAGGAAAGGGCCGGAAGGCATCGCTGCCCCCGGCCCTTTCGGATCTTGTGATGCAAAGCGCCTTAGGCGTCTTCGTAATCTTCTTCGGTCTGCACCGGGCCCGAATCCTGGCCCTTGGCGTCTTCGTCGCGGTCGACGAATTCGATGATCGCCATCTGCACCGCGTCGCCTGCACGCACACCGGCGCGCAGCACGCGGGTGTAGCCGCCGTCACGATCGGCATAACGCTCGGCGAGGACTTCGAAGAGCTTCTTGAGCTGCGCTTCATCACCCAAACGGCTCATGGCGAGACGACGGTTCGACAGGCCGCCACGCTTGGCCAGCGTGATCAGCTTTTCGACATAGGGGCGCAGTTCCTTGGCCTTGGGCAGAGTGGTGGTGATCTGCTCGTGCTTGATCAGCGCGGCGGCCATGTTGCGGAACAAGGCGTTGCGGTGACCCGTCTTGCGGCCCAGCTTGCGGCCCGAAATACCATGACGCATATTCTTTACTCCGTTCGAAAAGGGGCCGTTTCAGGTACCCCAGTGCCGGTGACTGTCCGGGCCGCCACCTTCGCCCATCTCTTTGGCCGGCCGACACGGGAGTAAATCCCGTGTCGTCAGACGAGCTTGACTCGCTGGCCGGCAGGCCGCCGTCCGTCGGCAACCTGCGGTTGCCTCAGGCGGCTGCTTTTGGGCTTAGCCCAAAAGCTCCTGCTCGAGCTTCTTGGCCATCTCTTCGATGTTCTCGGGCGGCCAGCCCGGGATGTCCATGCCCAGACGCAGGCCCATGCTCGAGAGCACTTCCTTGATCTCGTTCAGGGACTTGCGGCCGAAGTTCGGCGTGCGCAGCATCTCGGCTTCGGTCTTCTGGACCAGATCGCCGATGTAGATGATGTTGTCGTTCTTGAGGCAGTTGGCCGAACGCACCGACAATTCAAGCTCGTCCACCTTCTTGAGAAGGTAGCGGTTGAGCTGGTTGGCGTCGCTTTCTTCCGGCTGCACGGCGTGGCCGATCATCTGGCCGACCGGCTGCGGGATGCCGTCCTCGAAGTGGACGAACAGCGTCAGCTGGTCCTGGAGGATGCGCGCAGCATAAGCGACCGCGTCTTCCGGGGTGACGGTGCCATCGGTCTCGACGGTCAGCGAGAGCTTGTCATAATCGAGTTCCTGCCCGACGCGGGCGTTCTCGACCTTGTAGCTCACCTGACGGACGGGCGAGTAGAGCGAATCGACCGGGATCAGCCCGATCGGCGCATCGGCCGGACGGTTCTGAACGGCAGGCGAGTAGCCCTTGCCCGTATCGGCGGTGAGCTCCATGTTGAGCGTCGCGCCTTCATCGAGCTGGCAGATCACCAGATCCTTGTTCATCACTTCGATGTCGCCGGTGACGGCAATGTCACCTGCCTTGACCGCGCCCGGGCCGGTGGCCGAAAGCTGGAGCCGCTTGGGGCCCTCGCCTTCCATCTTGAGCGCGATCTGCTTGACGTTGAGGACGATGTCGGTGACATCTTCACGCACGCCGGCGAGCGACGAGAATTCGTGCAGCACGTTCTCGATCTTGATCGAGGTGATCGCCGCGCCCTGAAGGCTCGACAGCAGCACCCGGCGCAGCGCGTTGCCGAGCGTCAGGCCGAAGCCCCGCTCGAGCGGTTCGGCCACGAAGGTCGCCTTGCGCTGACGATCGCCGCCATCCTTGATTTCGAGGGAGTTGGGTTTCTTGAGTTCCTGCCAGTTCTTGGTGTTGACGGACATGGATTTCCCCTAATTCGCCTTGTGGGCGGTTCAAATTTGGGCGGGCCGGATGCGCATGGGCGACGCGGCATCAGACCCGATCGGGCGGCGGAGGCGACACGCACCTCCGCCATCCCGGCGGATCAGACGCGGCGACGCTTGGAGGGACGCACGCCGTTGTGCGGGATCGGCGTAACGTCGCGGATCGAGGTAATGTTGAAACCGACGGCTGCAAGACCCCGCAGCGCGCTTTCACGGCCCGAACCCGGGCCCTTCACTTCGACTTCGAGCGTGCGCACGCCGTGTTCGGCGGCCTTCTTGCCCGCATCGTCGGCCGCGACCTGCGCAGCATACGGGGTCGACTTGCGGCTGCCCTTGAAGCCCATCATGCCCGCGGACGACCACGAAATGGCATTGCCCTGCGCGTCGGTGATGGTAATCATGGTGTTGTTGAAGCTGGCATTGATGTGCGCAACGCCGCTGGTGATGTTCTTCTTGTCACGGCGCCGAATACGGCCTGGTTCGCGTGCCATTTTCTATATTCCTCTAGCTCTTCAGAAGGAAAAAGCGTGCAAAGGGGGATACCCCGCTCGCTTACTTCTTCTTGCCCGCGATGGGCTTGGCCTTGCCCTTGCGGGTACGGGCGTTGGTGTGGGTACGCTGTCCGCGAACGGGCAGGCCGCTACGGTGACGCAGACCGCGATAGGCGCGCAGGTCCATCAGACGCTTGATGTTCATCGCGGTCTGGCGACGCAGGTCGCCTTCCACGGTGAATTCGGCATCGATGGCTTCACGGACGCGCAGGATTTCCTCGTCGGAAAGGTCCTGAACGCGCGCGCTGTGCGCGATGCCAAGCTTGTCAGCGATCTGGACGGCGGTGGTACGACCGATACCGTGAATATAGGTCAGCGCGATGATCACGCGCTTGTTGGTGGGGATATTGACCCCGGCAATACGAGCCACTTATTTCTCCATGCTCCACAGGGACTTGAGGCCTTTTGAGAGGCCGCCCCTATCTCAACGCTTCATTCCATCCCATGTCCGCCTGCCGCGGGTGCCCTGCTTTGGCAGATGCATAAACGGCAAAAAGTCCGGTCGGCACGCGCTAGGCGATGCCTGCCGAACTCTGTTCGAGCATGTCGAATGAGCCGCGCGCATAGGCCGATTCGCTCGGCCCGTCAACCGCCTGTGGCGGGGCGTCCCGCCCAATCGGGCCATTCGCGCTTCGCCTCAGCGCCTGGGTGGTTTCCCGAGATCGCCGAAGGTTTCGGCAACCGAAGGAGTCTTCGCTGCGGGCTTGGGTTCCGATGTCGGCTCCACTTTGGGAGCAGGCTTGGCCGCCGGCGCAGGCGCGGGGGCCTTGCCTGTTGCCGGAGCCGGAGCCGGAATGGTAGCCGGCTTCGTCGCAGCCCCGCCCGGCGCGCCGGTTGCGGGCGCAGGCGTCGCTGCGGCCGGTGCTGGCGCAGGCGCAGGCGTTGCGGACGGCTTCGGCATCGGCACAACCTTGAGCGGTTTGGCCAGCGCCTCCAGCTGCGCGCCCATCACCCCGTCCACCGCCTTGGAGATCACCGGCAGCTCGTAGCGCATCGGGCCGCCGACATTGTACTCCCACACGATCTTCGTGCCCTTGGGCGTCTTGCTGATCGCGATCGTCAGCACCCCCGTCACCGGTTCGCTCTGGAGCGGGCCAAGCGCGCCGACCATCCGCAGAGCGGTTTCGGGATAGGCCTGAACCACCCGCATATGCTCGACACTGCCTTCGAGCGTGAAGCGCCCCGGCTCGTCGACCTCGGGGATGGTTTCGCAAAAGCACCCGCCCGCAGTCGGCATGAGGCTGAGGTTCTTCGAATCGCCCGACCAGGTGTGCTCCGAGCGCCACCAATCCGCCGGGGAGATCAGCGCCAGCCAAACCTCCTTGGGGCTCGCCTCGACCACGACTTCATGGCGCGAGACGAAGCTGTCGTCGGTGGTGCCGGTGATCTCGGCAGACACAGGCGCGCTCGCAAGCAGGGCGGCGAGCGCGGCAGCGGCGGGGAAGGCGGGCTTCATGACACGGACTCTCCTGCGGGTCGGCAAGCGCCACGCTGCGGCAAAAGCGCGGCGCGCACAAGGCAGCGCCCCGTCACTTGCCCCGATCAGCTGGCGAGAATCGCGTCGATCTGGCCCGCGACCGTTTCGATCGGCGCCATGCCATCGACGCGGGTCACGATCCCGCGCGCTTCATAGCCGGGCAGGATCGGTGCGGTCTTGGCGCGGTATTCCTGCATCCGGGTGCGCACGGTCTCTTCCGTATCGTCAGGTCGGCGCTTGAATTCGGTGCTGCCGCACACGTCGCACACGCCCGGCGTCGCGGGGGGATTGGCGGTGTCGTGATACAACGCGCCGCAATTGGCACAGGAAAAGCGCCCGGTGATCCGCTCCACCAGCGCATCCTCGTTCACTTCGAGCTCGATCACGTGATCCAGCACGCGGCCGTTCTTCGCAAGGATCGCGTCGAGCGATTCCGCCTGCGCCGCCGTACGCGGATAGCCATCGAAGATCGCGCCGGTCGCAGATCCCATGGCCGCAAGTTCGGCATCGATCAGGTCGGAGACGATTTCGTCAGAGACCAGTTCGCCGCGTTCCATCACCGCCTTGGCCTTGAGCCCCACCGGAGTCCCGGCCTTGACCGCGGCGCGCAGCATGTCGCCGGTGGAGAGCTGGCGCATTCCGTGCCGCTCCACCAGCCCGGCACTCTGCGTGCCCTTGCCGGCACCGGGAGGGCCAAGAAGAATGATGTTCACGAACCGTCCCCCAATATCGCCGCCGGTCAGCGCCGGGCGCGTTCTTACAGACTTACGGGTTCGACCAAGCGGGGCAGCGCGTCAAGCCGACTATCGTCGGATATCAGCGCATCCGCCCCTTGAGCTTGGCCTTCTTGATGAGATCGCCATATTGCAGCGCCAGCAGGTGCGACTGGATCTGGCTGATGGTGTCGACCGTGACGTTCACCACGATCAGCAGGCTCGTGCCGCCGAGCACCAGCGGGAGGCCCGTCTGCGCGATCATGTATTCGGGCAGCACGCAGACCAGCGTCAGGTAAAGCGCGCCGACCACGGTGATGCGGGTGAGGACATATTCGAGATAATCCGCAGTGCGCTTGCCCGGACGGATGCCAGGGATCGAGCCGCCGTTCTTCTTCAGGTTGTCCGCCGTCTCTTCCGGATTGAACACGACCGCGGTGTAGAAGAAGCAGAAGAAGATGATCCCGATCGCATAGAGCGCCATGTAGATCGGCTGACCATGCGCCAGATACTGGTTGAGCGTCTGGAGCACGGTGAAGGCGCTGCTGTCGGTGCTGATCGACGTCCCGGCGAACTGCGTGATCGTCAGCGGCAGCAGCAGCAGCGAGCTGGCGAAGATCGGCGGGATCACGCCCGCGGTGTTGATCTTGAGCGGCAGGTAGGACCGCTCGGCCTGCATCATCCCGCGCTGCGTTGCGCGCTTGGGATACTGGATCGTCAGGCGGCGCTGGGCGCGCTCCATGAAGGAGATCAGCAGGATCAGCGCCACCATCATCACCAGGAAGCCGACGATGATGAAGCTCGAAATGTCGCCGGTGCGGCCACCTTCGAACAGGTTGGTGAAGAAGCCCGGGAAGGCCGCGACGATACCGGCCATGATGATCAGCGACACTCCGTTGCCGATCCCGCGACTTGTGATCTGTTCGCCCAGCCACAGCAGGAACATGGTGCCGCCGACGAGGTTGATGACCGCGACGATCCGGAACATGTAACCAGGATTGACCACCGCCTGCAGGCCGCTCTGGCCCGACAATGCCTCAAGGCCGACCGCAATCGCGTAGCCCTGAATGATGCACAGCAGCACCGTGCCGTAGCGGGTGTACTGGTTGAGCTTCTGCCGTCCGCTCGCGCCTTCCTTCTTCAGCGCGGCCAGCGCAGGGTGCAGCGCCGAGGCCATCTGCACCACGATCGAGGCGGTGATATAGGGCATCACGCCGAGCGCGATCAGGCTCATGCGTTCGAGGCTGCCGCCCGAAAAGGCGTTGAACATGTCGAGCACGCCGCCGCTTGCGGTGCGATCATAGAGCTCGGCCAGCACCTGCGGGTTGACCCCGGGCAGCGGCACGAAGCTGAGGAAGCGGAACACGATCAGCGCACCGATGGTGAACCAGATACGCTGCTTGAGCTCGGTCGCCTTGGCGAAATTGCCGAAGCTGAGGTTGCTCGCGATATTGTCGGCGCGTGATGCCATGTCGTTCTGTCGATCCTAGCTCCTGATCCGCCCGTGGGGGCTGCCTGTCGGCCGCCCGGCGAACCAAACTTTGCGCGCTTGCCCCGCTGGGGGGACCGCCCTGCCCCGGCCTGACGCCAGAGGGCGGTGCGGCGCGCGAGAGCGTAAATAGGGAGCGCGGGGGCTCTTGTCGAACCCCCGCGCCACACCTTTTGTCGATTACTTCGCCTTTGCCGCCTTGTTGGCGTCGCGACGGGCGAGCTTCTTCTCGTGTTCGGGGGTCGGCTCGGGAGCCACTTCCACCTTGCCGCCGGCCTTTTCGACCGCAGCGATTGCGCCCTTGGTGGCGCCGGTCACGGCGAAGGTTGCCTTGGCGGTGATCTCACCCTTGCCGAGCAGACGCACGCCATCCTTGCCGCCGCGCACCAGACCCGCTTCACGCAGGGCTTCCTCGGTGATGGTGGCCTTCGCGTCGAGCTTGCCCGCGTCGATGAACTTCTGGATCATGCCCACGTTCACCTCGGCATAGTCCTTGCCGAACGGGTTGTTGAAGCCGCGCTTCGGAAGGCGCATGTGGAGCGGCATCTGGCCGCCTTCGAAGCCCTTGATGGCAACGCCGGAACGGGCCTTCTGGCCCTTCTGACCGCGAGCCGAGGTCTTGCCCTTGCCCGAGCCGATACCACGGCCGACGCGGATGCGGCCCTTGCGGGCACCGGCATTGTCGCGGATGTCATTCAGTTTCATATCGTGCACTCGCTTTCGCTTTTGTCGCGCTGAGAGATGGAAAGCCCCGCCGGAGCGGGGCTGACCGGGTTGATTAGTCGATCACCTGGACCAGATGCGGGATCTTGGCGATCGCGCCGCGCACCTCAGGAGTGTCCTGACGCTCGACGATCTTGTGCATCTTGTTGAGCCCAAGACCGATAAGGATCTTGCGCTGACTTTCCTGGCGACGGATCGGCGAGCCGATCTGCTTGATCTTGATGGTAGCCATTATCGGTTACTCCGCGATCGCGGCAGCATCGGCTTCCGCCTCGGCTGCACTGGCTCCGCCCCGACCGAGCAGGTCGGCAACCTTCTTGCCGCGACGCTGAGCCACCGACTTCGGCGAAGTCTGCTCAGTCAGCGCGTCGAAGGTGGCGCGGATCATGTTGTAGGGGTTCGAGGTGCCGACCGACTTGGTCACCACGTCGGCAACGCCGAGGCTCTCGAACACGGCGCGCATCGGACCACCGGCGATGATGCCGGTCCCCGGAGGCGCGGTGCGCAGGGTCACCTTGCCCGCGCCGAAACGGCCATTGCCGTCGTGGTGCAGGGTGCGGCCTTCCTTGAGCGGAACGCGGATCATCTTCTTGCGGGCCGAGGCGGTCGCCTTGGTGATCGCTTCGGGCACTTCGCGGGCCTTGCCGTGGCCGAAGCCGACGCGGCCCTGGCCGTCACCGACAACCACGAGCGCCGCAAAGCCGAAGCGCTTGCCGCCCTTCACGGTCTTGGAGACGCGGTTGATGTGCACCAGCTTTTCGATGATGCCGTCATCTTCTTCCTGCTTGCCGCCGCGACGATCGTCACGACCGCCCCGACCGCGACCGCGGTCACCGCCTTCGCGGTTGCCGCCACGGCCTCGGCCACGACGGGCGTTGCCGTCATCGGCCTGCGCGGGCGACTGGTTCTCTGCCGCTTCCGACGGAGTCTGCGCCACTTCGGGCACTTCGTTGGTGTTCTCGTCAGCCATAATCAGAACTCCAGCCCGCCTTCGCGGGCGGCATCGGCCAGCGCCTTGACGCGGCCATGGAACAGGAACCCGCCGCGATCGAACACGACAGTCGTCACGCCCGCCTTCTTCGCGGCTTCGGCAATCTGCTTGCCAACTTCGGCAGCGGCATCGACATTCGCACCGCTCGCCTTGGCGCCGAGGGTCGAGGCCGCCGCGACGGTCTTGCCGGCGGCGTCATCGATGATCTGGGCGTAGATGTGGCGACCGGTGCGGTGCACCGACAGACGGGGCTTGCCACCGGCACGCGCGCGCAGCGCGGTGCGAACGCGGCGACGGCGCCGTTCGAACAGGGATAGCTTTGCCATGTTACCTCTTCTTCCCTTCCTTGCGGAAGATATACTCGCCGCGATAGGCGATACCCTTGCCCTTGTAGGGCTCGGGCTTGCGCCAGCGACGGATTTCGGCGGCAAACTGGCCCACGGCCTGCTTGTCGGTGCCGGAAATCTCGATCGTGGTCTGA
The DNA here is from genome assembly GCF_006542605.1 of Porphyrobacter sp. YT40. GTDB lineage: Bacteria > Pseudomonadota > Alphaproteobacteria > Sphingomonadales > Sphingomonadaceae > Erythrobacter. Next base: position 2,047,488 of record NZ_CP041222.1, on the reverse strand, counting down.
TCCGGGGTCTTCACTTCGAGACCTTCGGGAACCGGCAGGTCGACATCGTGGCTGTAGCCGAGCTGCAGCTTCAGATTGCGGCCCTGCGCGTTGGCACGGTAGCCGACGCCCTTGATGTCGAGGATCTTGGTGAAGCCGTTGCTGACACCTTCGACCAGGTTCGACACCAGCGTGCGCTGCATGCCCCAGAAGGCACGTGCCTGCTTGCTGTCGTTTGCCGGCTTGACCGAGATCGCGCCCTCTTCGACCTTGTAGTCGATGAGGTCGGACAGGCCCATGGTGAGGGTGCCCTTGGGGCCCTTCACGCTGATCGTGCCGTTGTCGATCGTGGCGGTCACGCCGCCGGGGATCGCAACCGGCTTTTTACCGATGCGGCTCATCAGAACACCTCCGCCAGCACTTCGCCGCCGACGTTGTGCGTGCGCGCTTCGGCATCCGAGAGCACGCCGCGCGGCGTCGAGACGATGGTGATGCCGAGACCATTGCGGACCGTCGGCAGTTCCTTGGAACCCGAGTAGATCCGGCGACCCGGCTTGGAGACGCGGGCCACGTGCTTGATCGCGGGCTCGCCTTCGAAATACTTCAGTTCGATCCGCAGCGCCTTGTGCTTGCCCGAATTGTCTTCGCTGAAGCCACGGATGTAGCCTTCACGCTGAAGCACTTCGAGAACGCTTGCACGCAGGTTGCTCGCCGGGGTCAGGACGGAGTCCTTCTTGGCGCGCTGGCCGTTGCGGATGCGGGTGAGCATGTCACCCAGAGGATCGGTCATAGCCATCTGTCAGTCCTCACCAGCTCGACTTGGTCAGACCGGGAATCATCCCGCTGTTGCCGAGTTGACGCAGTTCGATACGGTTGATGCCGAACTTGCGGTAATAGCCGCGCGGGCGGCCGGTGGTGGCGCAACGGTTGCGCACCCGGGTCGGGTTCGCGTTGCGCGGAAGCTCAGCCATCTTGAGACGGGCGACCAGGCGCTCCGTTTCGTCGAGGGATTCGTCGTTAGCGATCGCCTTCAGCTTCTCGTACTTCGCAGCGTACTGCTTGACGAGCTTCTTGCGACGCTCATTCTTGTTGATGGAACTCAGTTTCGCCATGGACTTAAGCTCTCTTGCCTAGTGTCTTTTGGGGGAAGCGGCTCACGCCGCTTCCTTCTGTTCGGTCTTGGCCTCGCCCGCGAAGGGGAAGCCGAACAGGCGCAGCAGCTCGCGCGCCTCTTCGTCGGTCTTGGCGGTGGTGGTGACGATGATGTCCATCCCACGCACCTTCTCGATCCGGTCGTAGCTGATTTCGGGGAACACGATCTGTTCCTTCAGCCCCATCGCGTAGTTGCCGCGGCCGTCGAACGACTTGGCGTTCAGCCCGCGGAAGTCACGGATGCGCGGCATGGCCACGGTCACCAGACGGTCGAGAAATTCGTACATGCGTTCGCGGCGCAGGGTCACCTTGCAGCCGATCGGCATGCCTTCACGCAGCTTGAACTGCGCGATCGACTTCTTGGCGATGGTGATGACCGGCTTCTGGCCGGCGATCAGCGCCATTTCCTCGGCGGCGGTCTGGACCTTCTTCTTGTCCTGGCTCGCTTCGCCCACGCCCATGTTCAGCGTGATCTTTTCGAGCTTGGGGACTTCCATCCGGTTCTTGTAACCGAACTTCTCGGTCATGGCCTTGACGATCTCGTTGTCGTACTTGGCCTTCAGACGGGCGGTATAATCAGCCATCGATGGTCTCCCCACTCTTGACGGCGACGCGCACCTTCTTGCCGTCCTTCACTTCGAAGCGGACGCGGGTGGCCTTGCCGGTCTTGGGATCAGCGAGCGCAACCTTGGAGATGTGCATCGGCGCGGCGAAGCGATCGATGCCACCCTGGGGGTTGGTCTGGCTGGGCTTGCGGTGACGGGCGACGACATTGACGCCCTCGACAACGACCTTGCCGTCCTTCGGCATGACCTGGGCGACCGTACCGGTGCGACCCTTGTCCTTGCCCGACAGCACGACGACGCTGTCACCCTTCTTGATCTTGGCGGCAGCCATCACAGCACCTCCGGCGCGAGCGAGATGATCTTCATGAAGCCCTTGCCGCGCAGTTCGCGCACCACGGGGCCAAAGATACGGGTGCCGATCGGCTCCTCGTTCTTGTTCACGAGCACCGCGGCATTGCTGTCGAAGCGGATGACGGTGCCATCCGGACGACGCACGTCCTTGCGGGTGCGCACGATCACCGCGCGGTGAACGTCGCCCTTCTTGACCTTGGTGCGCGGCTGCGCCTCCTTGATGGAGACGACGATCACGTCGCCGACGCCCGCGGTACGACGCTTCGACCCGCCCAGCACCTTGATGCACTGGACGCGCTTGGCGCCGCTGTTGTCCGCGACGTCGAGATTGGATTGCATCTGGATCATTGATCCGTCTTCCTTCTCACTGGCTTACCGGGACGCCCGATCCGACCGGGGCCTGGCAGTTCCGTTTACGTCTGTTGCTCAGTTACCCGCTTCGGCCACGTCGAGGTCGGCTTCCACCGCCTGCACGCCGCCTGCCACGACCCGGTCCTTGACGATCCAGGTCTTGGTCTTGGACATCGGGCGGGTCTCTTCGATCCGCACCACGTCACCCACGGTGTATTCGTTTGTCTCGTCGTGCGCGTGATACTTCTTCGAACGACGGATGATCTTCCCGTAGAGCGGGTGCTTCACCTTGCGTTCGACCAGCACGGTCACGGTCTTGTCGGTCTTGTCGGAGGTCACAGTCCCGACGAGGATACGCTTGGGCATTGTGCTACTCCTTACGCCTTCGCGGCGGCGGCTTTCGCCGCGCGCTCGGTTTGCAGCGTCTTGATCTGCGCGATGGCCCGGCGCACCTGACGGATGCGCGAGGGGGCTTCGAGCTGGTTGGTCGCAGCCTGGAACCGCAGATTGTACTGCTCGCGCTTGAGCTCGGTGAGCTCGGCGGTCAGCTGATCATCGGTCTTGGTGCGAAGGTCCGCGATATCGGCCATTATTCGCCTCCCAGGTGGCTGGTGTCACCCAGACGGGCGACAACCTTGGTCTTGATCGGCAGCTTCATCGCTGCGCGCTCGAACGCTTCGGCGGCCAGCGGGCCGGCGACGCCGTCGAGTTCGAACAGGATGCGGCCCGGCTTCACCTTGGCTGCCCAGTATTCGACCGAACCCTTGCCCTTACCCTGACGGACTTCGGCAGGCTTCTTCGACACGGGCACATCGGGGAACACGCGGATCCAGAGACGACCCTGACGCTTGATGTGACGGGTGATCGCACGACGGGCCGCTTCGATCTGGCGGGCGGTGACGCGCTCGGGTTCCAGAGCCTTCAGGCCGTAGGAGCCGAAGTTGAGGGTGGTGCCACCCTTGGCTTCGCCCTTGATCCGGCCCTTGAACTGCTTGCGGAACTTGGTTTTTTTCGGTTGCAACATGGCTATCTACCTCAGCGAGCCGGACGGACGCCGGAAGTCTGGGCTTCCATCATCAGGCGGTCCTGCGCGGTGGGATCATGGGCGAGGATCTCGCCCTTGAAGATCCACACCTTGATCCCGATGATCCCGTAGGCGGTGAGCGCCTCGGTCTCGGCGTAATCGATGTTCGCACGCAGGGTATGAAGCGGCACGCGACCTTCGCGGTACCATTCGACCCGGGCGATTTCCGCCCCGCCGAGACGGCCGCCGCACACGATCTTGATGCCTTCGGCACCCAGACGCAGCGCCGACTGCACCGCACGCTTCATCGCCCGGCGGAACGCCACGCGGCGCACCAGCTGATCGGCGATGCCCTGCGCGACGAGCTTGGCGTCGATTTCGGGCTTGCGGATCTCGACGATGTTCAGCTTGACGTCGCTGTCGGTCATCGTCGCCAGCTTCGAGCGCAGCTTTTCGATGTCCGCGCCTTTCTTGCCGATGATCACACCGGGACGCGCCGCATAGATCGACACGCGGCACAGCTTGGCCGGACGCTCGATCACCACCTTCGAAACCGCCGCCTGCGGCAGGTTCTTCATGATGTACTTGCGGATCATCACGTCTTCTTTGAGCAGCTGCGCATAGTCACGCCCTTCGGCGTACCAGCGGCTGTCCCAAGTGCGGTTGATCTGCAGGCGCAGACCGATCGGATTGCTCTTCTGGCCCATCTTACGCCTCCTCTGCTTCGCGAACGACGATCCGCAGACGCGAGAACGGCTTCAGGATCCGGGTCGACTTGCCGCGACCGCGGGTGTGGAACCGCTTCATCGTCACCGACTTGCCGACCGAGGCTTCCGCCACGACAAGCGCGTCGACATCGAGATTGTGGTTGTTCTCGGCGTTGGCGATTGCCGAGGCGAGCACCTTGCTCGCATCGCGCGCCATCGCCCGCTTCGAGAAGGCGAGGATATTCAGAGCTTCCTCGGCCTTCTTGCCACGGATCAGGGCGGCCACGAGGTTCAGCTTCTGCGCCGAACCACGGATCGTGGTGCCGACGGCCAGCGCCTCGTTATCGCCCACGCGGCGGGGTGCTTTTGCCTTGCCCATTAGCGCTTGCCCTTCTTGTCGGCAGCGTGACCGGGGAAGGTGCGCGTGGGCGCAAATTCACCGAGCTTGTGGCCGACCATTTCTTCCGAAACCGAAACGGGAATGAACTTGTGCCCGTTGTAGACATTGAAGGTGAGCCCGACGAACTGCGGCAGGATCGTCGAACGCCGCGACCAGGTCTTGATCGGCTTGGCATTCGTGGTTTCCTGCGCCGTTTCTGCCTTCTTGAGCAGGCTCAGCTCGACAAACGGACCTTTCCAGACGGAACGTGCCATCGTCTCTTACCTCTTCTTCTTCGCGTGACGCGAACGGATGATCATCTTGTCCGTCTGCTTGTTGTGGCGCGTGCGGGCACCCTTGGTCGGCTTGCCCCACGGGGTCACCGGATGGCGACCACCGGAGGTCCGGCCTTCACCACCGCCGTGCGGGTGATCGACCGGGTTCTTCGCAACGCCGCGGGTCAGCGGACGCTTGCCCATCCAGCGGGTGCGGCCGGCCTTGCCGAAATTCTGGTTCTGGTTGTCGGGGTTCGACACCGCGCCAACCGTACCCATGCAATCGGCACGCAGGTAACGCTGCTCGCCCGAATTCAGGCGAACGATGACCATCGCGCGGTCACGACCGACGACCTGCACATAGGTGCCGGCCGAACGGGCGATCTGACCGCCCTTGCCCGGCTTCATCTCGACATTGTGGCAGATCGTGCCGACCGGCATCTGGCCGAGCAGCATGGCGTTGCCGGGCTTGGTGTCGACCTTTTCGCCGGCCACCACAGAATCGCCGACAGCCAGACGCTGCGGAGCGATGATGTAGGCCTGCTCGCCGTCTTCGTACTTCACAAGCGCGATGAAGGCGGTGCGGTTCGGGTCATATTCCAGACGCTCGACGGTCGCCGGCATGTCCCACTTGCGACGCTTGAAGTCGATGTAGCGGTACTTCTGCTTGTGACCACCGGCGATGCCACGCGAGGTGACATGGCCCTTGTTGTTGCGGCCACCGGTCTTGCGCTTCCCTTCGGTCAGCGCCTTCACCGGCTTGCCCTTGTAGAGCGCCGACTTGTCGACCAGAATCAGGCCGCGACGGGCGGGACTGGTCGGCTTGTAGTTCTTGAGTGCCATTGTTCGTTTCCTGTCCCTTGGCCTCAGATACCGCTGGTGATGTCGATCATCTCACCCTCGGCGAGGGTTACGATGGCCTTCTTCACGTCGGAGCGCTGATAGGCCTTGCCCTTCCAGCGCTTGGTCTTGCCCTTCTGGACCAGGGTGTTCACGGCGACGACCTTCTTGTCGTAGATCGCCTCGATCGCTTCCTTGATCTGCGGCTTGGTCGCGGAACCCGCAACCTTGAAGACCACGGCGTTGTGTTCCGACGCGAGGGTCGACTTTTCCGTGATGTGCGGCGCGATGATCACGTCGTAGTGACGCGCATCGACAGTCTGCTTCTTAGCCATTGAAGCGCGCCTCCAGCTTTTCGACAGCGGCCTTGGTCAGCACCAGCGTGTCGTGGTTGAGGATGTCGTAGACATTGGCGCCGATCGCGGGGAGCACGTTGACGCCCGGCAGGTTGCCGGCAGCCTTCTTGAAGCCCGCATCGACCTGCTCGCCGTCGATCACCAGGATCTTGCCGGCGAAACCAGCCTTGGCGAGGTGGCCCTTCAGAGCCTTGGTCTTGGCTTCGGCGAGTTCGAGGCTGTCGACCACGACGAGCCCGTCCTTGGCCTTGCTCGAAAGCGCCATCTTGAGGCCGAGCGCGCGGACCTTCTTGTTGAGCGACTGCTCGAAGTCACGCTTGCGCGCACCGTGGGCCTTGCCGCCGCCGATGAAGATCGGGGCTGCGCGGTCGCCGTGACGGGCGGTGCCGCCACCCTTCTGCTTGCCGAACTTCTTGCCGGTGCGGGCCACGTCCGAACGCTCACGCGTCGGGCGGGCGGTGCCGCGGCGGTTCTCGAGCTGCCAGGTCACCACGCGGTGGAGGATGTCGGCGCGCGGCTCGATGCCGAACACGTCGTCCGACAGTTCGATATCGCCCGAGGCCTTGCCGCCGTCGATTTTCTGAACCTTGATCTTCATGGCTCAGCCTTCCTTGTTTTCTTCGGTGGCCGCAGCGTCGGTTTCGACAGCTTCGGTCACAGTGGCTTCTTCGGCCGCGGCGTCGACCACCGAGGGGGTCTCGTCAGCCTGCGGGGCCTTCTTGTCGAGCACCGCGCCGGGGAACGGCACGCCTTCGGGAAGCGGCAGCTTCACCGCGTCGCGCACGAGCAGCCAGCCATTCTTCGCGCCCGGAACCGAGCCCTTGACGAAGAGAAGACCGCGCTCGGCATCGGTGCGGACGATTTCGAGGTTCTGCTGGGTGCGCTGACGGTCGCCCATGTGGCCGGCCATCTTCTTGCCCTTGAACACGCGGCCCGGATCCTGACGGTTACCCGTCGAACCGTGGGCACGGTGCGAGATCGAAACACCGTGGGTGGCGCGCATACCGCCGAAGCCCCAGCGCTTCATGGCGCCGGCAAAGCCCTTACCCTGGGTGTGGCCGGTGATGTCGACCATCTGACCGGCGATGAAGTGCTCTGCACTGATGGTCGCACCCACGGGAACGAGCGCGTCTTCGCTCTCGACCCGGAATTCGGCGACGCGCTTCTTCAGGCCGACATCAGCCTTGGCGAAATGCTCACGCTGCGGCTTGGCAACGTTCTTCTGCTTGGCCTCGCCCGCGCCGAGCTGGACGGCGAAGTAGCCATCGCGGTCAGCGGTGCGGTGCGAAACCACCTGGCAATCTTCCAGCGCGAGAACGGTCACAGGCACGTGCCGTCCGTCCTCCTGGAAGAGGCGGGTCATCCCGACTTTCTTTGCGATAACGCCGGTGCGCATCGTCAGTTACTCCTCAACAGAGGCACCCTGCAGACCATCCGCAAGGTGCATGGCGAGGCCGCGTTGCAAGCAACACAGCCCCAGTTCAGCCCGAATTTTCATGCATCGCCCCGTCCGGGCTGAGTGCCTCCGCTGGCCGGTTGGCCGCTGGAGGCGAGACGGGGGACGCAGCCCGGAGAGTTTCTCCGGCGGTATCCACCCTATCGTCAGTCGGGGCGTATCAGCCCCTACGATAGAGGCCCCCACCCGAAGACGGGGGCATTTCGGCCAGCCTTTAGGCCAGCTTGATCTCGACGTTCACGCCGGCAGCCAGATCGAGCTTCATCAGCGCGTCCACGGTCTGGGCGTTGGGCTGCACGATGTCGAGCAGCCGCTTGTAGGTACGGACCTCGAACTGCTCGCGCGACTTCTTGTCGACGTGCGGACCGCGGTTCACGGTGAACTTCTCGATACGCGTCGGCAGCGGAATGGGGCCGCGAATAAGCGCGCCGGTGCGGCGGGCCGTGTCAGCGATCTCGCCAGTGGCCTGGTCGAGTACGCGGTGGTCAAACGCCTTGAGGCGAATACGGATATTCTGAGCTTCCATGTCCTACTACCGATGCGAAAGAGCCAAGGAGCAACCGGCAGAGCCGGCATTTCCCAAAAACAAAGACCGCCCCGCGTCCTTCCGGTTTCCCGAGAGCGGGCGGCCTTCCTCAAAACTCGTTCCCCAAGAGACGAATCTCGTCCGGGGATGCGCGCCTATACGGGGCGAGCCGCCGTCTGGCAAGGGGCTAGGCTAAGGAAATTACGTGACCGTGAAACGACCGCGCCGATCCCGGGCCGCAGCCCCCTACCCTAACGCGAAAAGGCCCGGCGGCTCTTGCGAGCAGCCGGGCCTTCAAGCGTTCAGTTTCGCCCCTTAGCGGAGCAACACCTTACTTGGTGATCTTGGCGACGACGCCCGAACCCACGGTGCGGCCACCTTCGCGGATCGCGAAGCGCAGACCTTCGTCCATGGCGATCGGAGCGATCAGCTTGACGCCGATGGTCACGTTGTCGCCCGGCATCACCATTTCGGTGCCTTCGGGAAGGATCACTTCGCCGGTCACGTCGGTGGTGCGGAAGTAGAACTGCGGGCGGTAGTTGGCGAAGAACGGCGTGTGACGGCCACCTTCGTCCTTCGACAGCACGTAGACTTCGGCGCTGAACTCGGTGTGCGGGCTGACCGAACCGGGCTTGCAGAGAACCTGGCCACGCTCGACCTCTTCACGGGCGACGCCGCGGATCAGGGCGCCGACGTTGTCGCCAGCTTCACCGCGATCGAGCAGCTTGCGGAACATTTCCACGCCGGTGACGGTGGTCTTGCGGGTGTCCTTGATGCCGACGATTTCGACTTCGTCACCAACGTTGACGATGCCGGTTTCGATACGGCCGGTCACCACGGTGCCGCGACCCGAGATCGAGAACACGTCTTCGATCGGCATCAGGAACGGCTTGTCGACCGGACGGTCGGGCTGCGGGATGTACTCGTCAACGGCGTTGATGAGGGCGATCACCGATTCCTTGCCGATGTTGTCGTCGCGACCTTCGAGAGCGGCCAGAGCCGAACCCTTGATGATCGGAATGTTGTCACCGTCGAAGTCGTACGAGCTGAGCAGCTCGCGCACTTCCAGTTCGACGAGCTCGAGGATTTCCTCGTCGTCGACCTGGTCGACCTTGTTCATGTAAACGACCAGCGCCGGCACGCCGACCTGACGGGCGAGCAGGATGTGCTCACGGGTCTGGGGCATCGGGCCGTCGGCGGCGTTCACGACCAGGATCGCGCCGTCCATCTGGGCGGCACCGGTGATCATGTTCTTCACGTAGTCGGCGTGACCCGGGCAGTCGACGTGCGCGTAGTGACGGGCAGCCGATTCGTACTCGACGTGCGCGGTCGAGATGGTGATGCCGCGCTCACGCTCTTCCGGCGCCTTGTCGATGTTGGCGAAGTCCACGGCGGCACCGCCGTAGGTTTCAGCCATCACCTTGGTGATCGCCGCGGTCAGCGTGGTCTTGCCATGGTCGACGTGACCGATGGTGCCGATGTTGCAGTGCGGCTTATTCCGCTGGAACTTTTCCTTGGCCATTTCTCTGGTGTACCTTCTTGAATGAAACGATGTGTTCGCGGGAGAAAGGCAGCGCCCGCAGAATCAGGCGCCGCCCCTAGACTGCTCACGCAGCTTAGGCAAGTTTCTCCTTGACCTCGGCTGCGACGTTGGCCGGAACCTCGTCATAGTGCGAGAACTGCATGGTGTACTGCGCACGCCCTTGCGTGAACGAGCGCAGTTCGTTGACGTAGCCGAACATGTTGGCGAGCGGCACGAAGGCCTCCACCGCCTGGGCATTGCCGCGCGTGTCGGTGCCCTGGATCTGTCCGCGCCGCGAGTTGAGGTCGCCGATAACGTCGCCCAGATAATCGTCCGGGGTCACGACTTCAACCTTCATGATCGGCTCGAGCAGCTTGATGCCGGCCTTCTGCGCCACTTCGCGCATGGCACCGCGGGCGGCGATTTCGAACGCGATCGCGCTCGAGTCGACGTCGTGGTAGGCACCATCGGTCAGCTTGATCGAGAAGTCGATGATCGGGAAGCCGACGAGGTGGCCGCTTTCGGCCTGCTCGCGGAAACCCTTTTCGATCGCCGGGATGTATTCGCGCGGAATGTTCCCGCCCTTGATCTGGTCCTCGAAGATCACGCCCTGGCCGCGCTCACCCGGGGTGACCGTGACCTTCACGCGGCCGAACTGGCCCGAGCCGCCCGACTGCTTCTTGTGGGTGTAATCGACTTCGACTTCGCGGGCGAGGTATTCGCGGTAAGCCACCTGCGGGGCACCGACATTGGCCTCGACCTTGAACTCGCGACGCATGCGGTCGACGATGATGTCGAGGTGCAGTTCGCCCATGCCCTTGATGATCGTCTGACCGCTTTCGTGGTCGGTCGACACGCGGAACGAGGGGTCTTCCTGCGCCAGGCGATTGAGCGCGATGCCCATCTTTTCCTGGTCGGCCTTGGTCTTGGGTTCCACCGAAAGCTCGATCACGGGCTCGGGGAATTCCATGCGCTCGAGGATGATCGGCTTGGCGGCATCGCACAGGGTGTCCCCGGTGGTCGTGTCCTTCATGCCGGCCAGCGCGACGATGTCGCCCGCAAACGCCTCATCGATGTCCTCGCGGTTGTTCGAGTGCATCAGCAGCATGCGGCCGATCTTTTCCTTCTTGTCCTTCACCGAATTCAGGACCTGGCCCTTGGTGAGCTTGCCGGAATAGATGCGGGTGAAGGTCAGCGAGCCGACGAAGGGATCGTTCATGATCTTGAACGCCAGCGCCGAGAACGGCGCATCGTCACTCGAGGGGCGCTCGGCCTCCTCGTCGCTGTCGGGCAGCACGCCCTTGATCGCCGGCACGTCGAGCGGCGAAGGCATGTAGTCCACCACCGCATCGAGCAGGGGCTGCACGCCCTTGTTCTTGAACGCCGAGCCGCAGGTCACCGGCACGAAGGCGCGCGCCATGGTGCCCTGACGGATCAGCTTCTTGATCGTCGGAACGTCAGGCTCGTTGCCTTCGAGATAGGCTTCCATGATCTCGTCGTCCTGCTCGACGACGAGTTCGATCAGACGCTCGCGATATTCGGCGGCCTTGTCGGCGAGATCTTCCGGAATGGGGATGAACTCGTACTTCGCGCCAAGGCTCTCGTCCTTCCAGACGATGCCGCGGTTGTTGACGAGATCGACCACGCCCTGCAGCTGGCTCTCGGCCCCGATCGGGAGATAGAGCACCAGCGGCTTCGCGCCGAGGCGATCAATGATCGACTGGACGCAGTAGTAGAAATCGGCGCCGGTACGGTCGAGCTTGTTGATGAAGCACATGCGGGGAACGCCGTACTTGTCGGCCTGACGCCACACGGTTTCCGACTGCGGCTCCACGCCGGCCACGCCGTCGAACACCGCGACGGCACCGTCGAGCACGCGCAGCGAGCGTTCGACTTCGATGGTGAAGTCGACGTGGCCGGGGGTGTCGATGATGTTGATGCGGTGCTTGGGCTGGTTTTCACGCAGCGCTTCGGGATCGCTCATCGGATCCATGGTCGGATCTTCGGCGGTCCAGAAGGTCGTGGTCGCGGCCGAGGTGATCGTGATCCCGCGCTCCTGCTCCTGCTCCATCCAGTCCATCGTCGCGGCACCATCGTGCACTTCGCCGATCTTGTAGGACTTGCCGGTGTAATAGAGGATACGCTCGGTCGTGGTGGTCTTGCCGGCATCGATGTGCGCCATGATGCCGATATTGCGATAGCGCTCCAGCGGATACTCGCGGGCCATATCAGGTTCCTTGATTGTGAGGGGGCCGCCGGGGTGCGGTCAGGGCCCCATATAGGGAAAATTGTGACAGCCGGAAGACCCCGTCTCCCGGCTGCCCACAATCCGAGCGTTTTACCAGCGGTAGTGCGAGAAGGCGCGGTTCGCATCCGCCATGCGGTGCGTGTCTTCGCGCTTCTTCACCGCATTGCCGCGGTTGTTGGCCGCATCGAGCAGCTCACCCGACAGCCGCGCGGCCATCGTGGTTTCCGGACGACCGCGCGCGGCAGTGATCAGCCAGCGGATCGCGAGCGCCTGGGCACGCTCGGGGCGAACCTCGACCGGCACCTGATAGGTCGCACCACCGACGCGGCGGCTGCGCACTTCGACCTGCGGCTTCACATTGTTGAGCGCATCGTGGAACAGCTGGATCGGATCGGCCTTGGCCTTCGCTTCCACCGTTTCCAGAGCGCCATAGACGATCTTTTCGGCAACAGCCTTCTTACCGTCGAGCATGAGGTTGTTCATGAACTTCGACAGGATCTGATCCCCGTACTGGGGATCGGGCAGGATGACCCGCTTTTCGGGACGACGACGACGTGACATTGCACGAATTCCTTATCTTGGCCTTGCTGCTCCCCCGCGAAGGCGGGGGCCTCGGGCAGCTTGGCGAAACCTAGAGGTTCGACCTGGAGGCACGCGATCCCCGATAAAATCGCTCAAGGCGATTTTTCGAGGATGACCTGTCCCCCGGACAGGTCACTTCGGACGCTTGGCGCCGTACTTCGAGCGGCTCTGCTTGCGATCCTTCACGCCCTGCGTGTCGAGCACGCCGCGAAGGACGTGGTAGCGCACGCCGGGAAGGTCGCGCACACGCCCGCCGCGGATCAGCACAACCGAGTGCTCCTGCAGGTTGTGGCCTTCGCCGGGAATGTAGGAGATGACCTCGCGCTGGTTGGTCAGGCGAACCTTGGCCACCTTGCGCAGCGCCGAGTTCGGCTTCTTCGGGGTCGTCGTGTAGACGCGGGTGCAGACACCGCGCTTCTGCGGGTTCTGTTCCATCGCAGGGACCTTACTCTTGGCCTTCTGCGGAACGCGGCCCTTGCGGACCAGCTGGTTGATCGTCGGCATTAAGTTCTCACTTCACCAGGTTGATGGTGAGCACGGGTGCCGGACGATGGAGGGAGAGAGGGGATTGCCTTGCCGAACTCTGCGTGAACCCCCGCGAAGGCGGGGGCCTCAGGCCGCAAGCGAAACCGCCTGCGACACGAGATCCCCGCCTTCGCGGGGACTCGCAAGATCGACAAGCCGAAACGCTCCACCCATGTCGTCAGGCCCTTCGGCCACCGGGTTACTTTGACGACTGCCCCTCGTGGAGAGGGACGAGGCCGCCAATGTTCAGCTCGCTTCCGAAGGGCATGCCCTGCGGAGGATGGGGGCCCTTAGGCGGGTTTGGGTTGGGGGTCAAGGGTGGGTTATCGAGCGACCGAAGGAACCCGGACCTATCGAAAGCAATCAATATCGAACAGAGGCACCACATCGTTTGCGCGGTCTGGCCTCGGATCCTTGCCGAATTACGGTTTCGACATAGGCATTCATCGCATCGCGCGCCTTGTCCGTCATCATTACGAAAATTCGCCGCTTGTCCAATTCGTCGGCAGCGCGGCGGATATAACCGCGCTCCTCAAGAGTGCGGATGTAACGAAGGGCCGTGGTGCTCGGCACGCCGCTTCCGATGCACAGCGAGGAAACACTCAGGGTCGTCCCCTTAAGATCGGACCGATACAAATCCAGAAGCATCGCCCATGTCGGATCGAAAAACAGATCATCGTCGAAAAACTTGAGCCGCGCCTTGCGTGCAGCCATGATGGACTCGACGACCGCGAGGGCCTCTTGCCGGTCATGCTCCGCGCCGAAATCGGCGAGCTTCCAGCCGCTCGATGGACGTGCGATGCCGCCATCGAATACGTCATTTGCGATCGTGCGAACGCTTCCAGCGTCGCGGCTATCTTTGCGCTGCGCACCTGCCAACCTGCTTTGCATGAAAGCAGTGAGGCAATCGGTACACTCGCTGGCAAGTTTCATTTCGGTTGGCATGCCAAACGAAATAGCATATGTTTCAAAAGCTTTCTGTCACACAATCAGGTGTCACATGATCAGGTTACGTAGAACCGTAACAATTTAAGGGTGGTCGGGGCGCAAACCCGTTCCCGGTTGGGGGCGGGCTGACCACAGTCGTACGGAGTGGATGGGCGCAGGGATTCCCAAAGAGAATTTGATCAGCCGGATTTCTGAGGCTGAGGACGTCACCACGGTGCTTGGCGTCATGTATGATTCCTGCCTTGCAATCGGCGGAGACAAATTCAGCTATCACCCCGAAGTGATGTTCGAAGGAATTGCGTCAGCCCGATCGAGGGTATTCGCCGTGGGCTACTCCAAAGAGTGGATGAAGCTCTACATCTCCAGCGGCCTGCGGCTCGTCGACCCGATACCTGATCTGATCATGAAAATGGGTCGCCCGATGACCTGGCAGGAAGCCCTGACCCACATCACGCTGGACGCCAAGGCAGCAGCCCACATCGAGGCAGGCAACAAGCATGGCCTTCTGGATGGCCTCGGCTTCCCGCTCTGGGGGCCCAAGGGAAACAACGCCTACGTGGCAATCGGTTTCCGGGACAATGTCGTGAACCTGCCGGCTGCGACAATACGCGGCGAACACATGTTGCTGACGGCTGGCCATCAGAAGATTCAGGAACTGGTGTCGAAACAGGCAACCTCATCCACCTTGTCGGAGCGCGAGCGGGAGGTTCTGACCTGGCTCAGCAAAGGCAAGAGCAACAACGATGTTGTCACGATCCTGAACATTTCCGCTGATACGGTCGCGACCTACAAGCGTCGCATCTACGGCAAATTGGGCAGCAACGACAGAATTGCGGTAACGATCAAAGCGTTGCGGCTCGGGCTGATCAGAGTTTGATATTTGAGGAATAGCTGTCCGGATCGGCTCTGCCCTTAGCCCCACGCAATTCAGCGCAGCCCGAGGGCCCGCCTCGCCCGTCATTGCGAGCCGAAGGCGTGCCGGGTGATAGACGGGCACAGCACAAACCATGGACCGCCCTCGCCTCTGGCCGCGTCCGCATTCCGCGGACTGCTTCGGCCCTAGCGGGCCTCGCAATGACGCGGCGGGGCGGCGGCAGGCAATGCGCCCTTGGCGTCTCCCCTTTCCTTTGCGATCTCTGCGTGAACCCCCTTCTTGCACCGGGCGCCTTCATCTTCGCGTCTTCGCGTGAACCCGGGGAGCCTCGGGAGACAAAAAGGGGGGACGGACGCGGGGGCTGTGGCTTCCCGAGTTGTTTGTTTTCGCCCTCAAGCGCCGGGCGACGGACATCCGTCCGCCTGGGCTTCCGCGCCATAAGGCGCGGCGCGCGGTCGCGCTTGCGGCGCTTTGCGCCGGTTCATCGCCATACGTGACGTTGGTGGCTCCGACCCCACCCCCGACCCCTCCCCTCAAGGGGAGGGGGAAAGGGTTTTCCTACTCTCCCCGAAGGTGCCACCCCTCGCCCCATGCCGCGCACTCCCTCCCCCGATCCCCCGCCCGGCGAGACGCTGCTCGTCAACAAGCGCAAGCATCCGCGGCAGGCGACCTCGCGGGTGGCCTTTGCCGAAATGCTCATTCCCGATGACGATCCGGTGCTCGACTTCCGGCCCTATCGCCACAAGCAGCCGCGCGGGAACTCGATCACGCCCGATGTCCAGCGCGCCTTCATCTATCAGCTGGCGATGAGCGGGATCGTCAAGCAGGCGGCGACCAGGGTCGGCAAGAGCCTCGAGGCGCTCTACAAGCTGCGCGAGCGGCCGGGCGCGGAGGACTTTGCGCGGGCGTGGGACGAGGCGCTCGAGTGGGGGCGATTGCGGCTCGAGGATTGTGCGCTCGAGCGGGCGCTGCATCAGGGGGCGCACGATCCGCAGGCCAATGCGATGCTGTGCTGGGTGCTGCAGTATCGGGGCGCGCACATGGTCGACTCGCGGCAGGTGCGCCCCGGCCACTGGCTGTGGGACCGCATCCATCACGAGATCACCGGACGCTGGCCCGACGAAGACGATGTTGATGGGAACGAGGTCCGGGCGGTAGCCTAGGACGATGTCTCGCCGCGCGGCCCGTCGTACCCGGCAGGCGGAACCGGATCGAGCCCGAGCCCGCGCAGATGCTCGTAGACGCGCACCTTGTCGTCCCACAACGGGCTGTCGGGCAGGGTCGCGCCGGGGACCTTGAACGCCTCGACCAGCCCTTCGCGCGCGCGCTGGCCGGACAGGTCGGCGCCCAGCGTGATCAGGTGCCACACCACGTCCCAGTCCGCGCCATAGGCCGCGAACACCACCAGCGGCTGGTTGTTGGCGATCGCATCGAGATCGGCGCCGCGCGCGTGCATCAGCGTGATCGCCTCGAGATTGGCGCCATTGAGGAACCGCACGATCACCGGATCGCCGTCGGGCCGCACGGCATTGGGATTGCCACCCGCGTCGAGCACCAGTTCGAGCAGCGCGGGATCGGTCGCATAGCGGTTCACCGCCAGCGTCATCGCCGTGTCGCCGTCCGCGTCGGCCAGATTGGGGTCGGCCCGCGCGGCGATCAGCGCCGCCGCCGCCCGCGCCTTGCCGGTGCCGACCGCGAAAGCGAGCGGAGTCACGCCGAGCGCCCCTTGCGCGTTGGCATCGGCCCCGGCGGCGAGCGCGGCTGCGACCGCCTGCGGATCATCCGCGATGATCGCCTGCTCCAGCACGGCATTCTGGCCTTCGAACTGCATTGTCACTTCCTCGTCCCGAAATTGTGCAAACCACGCCGCGCCGCCGATGAGGGCCAGCCCGGCAGCGATCAATGCCAGCTTCATGATCCGCACGTTCTGACAAACTGCTGCAAGGCCGCGCGGTCGGCCTCCAGCTGGTTCTCCATCGGCCCCAGCACATTCGACATCTGGTGCTGTACCAGCTTGCCGAACCGCGCCTCGTCGTCCCTCGCCCCCGTGGTGCGGCCCAAGAAGGACATCGAATTGGGCACCGTCTCGTGACTGGACGACCTTACCGGGGGAAACAGCCGGTCGAACCCGGGCGTTTCGGCGGCTCCTGCGATCATCTGATCGACCGATTCGAGAAACCGCGCCCGGTCGGCCTGAAAGGCGCGGTTCGCGGCAGCCTTGCGCGCGGCAAGATCGGCATTGCCGCGCCCGCCGATCGCCTGCAGCGCGGCATGCGCGGGGTTCTGATATTCGATCGTCATCGGATTGAGCGATCCGGGTGCCTCCCCGGCGAGGTGATTGCGCAGGAATTGCGCATTGCGCACCTCGCGGGCGGGATCGCGGGTGTTGTTCATGAAAGTCAGGAAATCGCCCTCGGCACTGAAGGACGAGGTGCGGCTCTGCAAGGAGGCGAAATTCGCCTGCCCGGTGCGGCGCAGCGAAGCCTCGTGCAGGCCCGAACTGTTGAACACATAGACCCGCGAATTGGGCGAGAGCAGCCCGGCCTCCTGCGCCAGCCCGCCGCCTTTGGAATAGCCCCCGATATCGAAGCGCTGGCCCGATGCATTGAGCTTGGTCGACAGGCGCCGCGCGGCGGCATATTGATCGGTATCCTGCCCCTGACCGTTGAAAATATTGGTCTTCCAGTCGACCAGCGATTTCGGCTGCGTATCGCGCGAGACCATGATCAGCCGCCCGTCGGTGCGCGAGCGGTAGATCGCCGCGCGATAGCCGGTCTGGTCGTTGCGCAGATCATTGGGGGTGATCGCATTGGGGCTGCCGGGCGGAATGCCGAGCTCGCGGTTGAGCGCATCCGCATCGAGCGGCAGACGTTCGAGGCAGGGGCCGGTCACCGGTGCGTTGGCCCTGTCGCCCAGCTGGTTGAGGTCATTGGCGGCGCGCGCGCTGGGGATCGCATTGCCATAGCGTTCGAACCGGTTGGCGACCTGTTGCATCTCCGGCGCAGCGGCGGCGCAGTTCATCCCCCCGCGCGCCCGGCGACCTGTCCGCTGGTTGGCGAGCGATCCGTTCTGATAGGCGCTCGCCAGATCACGTGCGCCGCGGGTCAGGGCCTGATCATCGGCCCGCGCATCGGCGCAAGGGTCGGGGCAACACTGCACCGGCCCGGCCTGCCGCCGCCCCCGCCCCCCCTGCCCGCTCACAGATCGTCCTCGTCGAAGGCGGAAAAGGCGAAAAAGCCCCAATTGTCGAGATCGGCCTTCATGCGCGAGGTGTCGTTGCCGCCAGACGGCGGCGGCGCGGTCTCGCGCTTGAGCGCCGCGCCGAGCGCATGGGCGTGGCCCAGTGCGAGCTCCATCTGATCGACCTGCGGATCGAACAGCCCGCTCCACAGCTGGCGGCATCGGTCGCGATCATGCAATGCCGCGCGATAATCGGGATGGCGCGTCCTCTCTTCGAGGAAGCGGAACACGAAGGCATAGAAATCCGCCACGTCGAAGGAGGCATAGAGATCCTCCGAGACCTTGAGCATGCTTTCCCCTCCCCGACCAACAGGCCTGCACCGCGGGGGAAGGTAATTGAAGCCCCGTCAGACGCAAGTCCTATGCGCCAGTCGGCGGGTGCTGGCGCCTTGCATCGCTATCTCAGCCACCGGCGCCAAGAAACGCCACCAGCGCGCGCACTTTCTTGCTGCGCCATTGCGGTGGCGGGGCGAGCAGCCAATAGGCGCGGGTGCCGGGTTGCGGCTCGTCGAGCGCGGTGAGGCTGCCACGCGCGATCGCGGCTTCGGCCAGCGCTAGGGGAAGTACGGTGCGCCCCATGCCGGCCAGCGCCGAGGCCAGCGCCTGCCCGGGAGATCCGGCGCGGATGCAGGGGTTCACGCCCTCAGGCAGCGGCATTCCCGGCCAGTCGATCCACGCATCCCGATATTCGGGCGCGGCGACGGTGACGCGCATCGCAGGGGCGAGCTGCACCCCTTGCAGATCACCCGGCCCGTCCACCAGCCGGATCGCCAGATCGAGATTGGCCTCGGTGAAATCGGCGTCTTCATCGGGCGCGAGAATATATTGCACACCGGGGGTGCCCGCCTGAAACACGGCAAGGCGCGGGGCGAGCCACTCGGCATAGAATTCGCGCGGGGTCGCGATGGTGTAGCGGTCGGAAGCCTGCCCCGCCTGCATCGCGGCGACGCTTTCCTCGAACCGCAGGAAGCCTTCACGCAAGGGGTCGAGACCGGCTTCACCCTCGGGCGTCAGTTCCAGCCCCTTGGGCGTGCGGCGGAACAGCACGATGCCGAGCACATCCTCGAGCGCGCGGATCTGCTGGCCCACTGCGGCAGGGGTGACGGCAAGCTCGTCCGCGGCGCGGGTGAAGGAGAGGTGCCGCGCGGCGGCATCGAAGACGCGCAGGGCGTTGAGGGGCAGATGGGTGCGCTTCACGCTCGCGGGATTAAGCCCGCCCGCGCCGCGCTGCAAGCCTTAGCGGGGGCTGCGGCCTTCCGCTGTTTCGGGCGCGGCAAGCGGAAAGAAGGGGATGCGCACCTCGACCGGCGAACCATCGGCGCGTTCGAAGGTGTAGAACCCCTCCATCGACCCGAACGGCGTCGTCAGCGGGCAGCCCGAGACATAGTCGTGGCTTTGGCCGGGAGCGAGCAGCGGCTGTTCGCCCACCACGCCTTCGCCATCGACATGGTTGACCATCCCGCGCCCGTCGGTGATCCGCCAGTGGCGGGTGCGCAGGCGCAGGCTCTCGTGCGAAGCGTTCTCGATGCGGATGTGATAGACCCAGAACCACTTGCCCGCCTCCGGATGCGACTGCTCCGGCAGGTAGTTGACGGCGACCCTCACGGTGACCCCGTCGGTGGTGGCGGCGTGCTGGAAGAACTCTTTCATGACGCCTCCGAAGTTAGCGATTCTTTATGCGCTCACAAGAGGCCCAACGCGCTTAACCACGGGTGTATCCCGATCGGACGAGGGTTTTTCCCCGAGCCACGTGTTGCGAGCGGGTCACGGGGAGGATAGCCTGTCGCGATGTTCTCCCCGCCCCGCCCGCCGCTGATCACCCGCCGCACGGCCTTGCACGGTGCAGCGACCGCGCTTGCGGCAGGGGTGCTCACGGGCTGCGGTATGCGCGGCGGGGCGCGGCCGGCTGTCACTCTCCCCATCGACCCCGCCGCCGACCTCGCCCCCGATCTGGTCGACCTCGCGCGGCTGGACCCGCGCCTGAACTTCGACATCCGCTATGCCACGCCTGCCAATTTCATGGGCCAGGTGCTCTACCCCGTCGCCCGCGCGGTGGCGCAGCGGCCTGTGGCCGAGGCGCTGTCAAAGGTGCAGACCCGCGCCGAGGCGGCGGGCTATGGCCTGCTGATCTTCGATGCCTATCGCCCCTGGCGCATCACGCGGCAGATGTGGGAGGCGACTCCGCCCGAGAAGCGCGAATTCGTCGCCGATCCCGCCACCGGATCACGTCACAACCGGGGCTGCTCGATCGACCTGTCGCTGCACCGGGGCGGCGTGGAAGTGACCATGCCCAGTCCCTATGACGATTTCACCCCCGCTGCCTACCGCAGCAACACCGCTGCACCCGCAGAGGCGCTGCGCCGCAGCCGGATGCTGGAAGAATGGATGGTTGCCGAGGGTTTCGTCCCCCTCGCCAACGAATGGTGGCACTACGACTGGGCCGAATGGCGGCGCTATCCGATCATGGATCTGCCGCTGGAGGCGGTGACGGCGGGGTGATCGAGGGAAGTTTGCCGCGCCCGAAATCGTCCGGACCGAAATTGCCCGCCGTCAAGGCAGCGCCCGGCTTCATCAGCAAACACCAGCCGTAAAATGCGCCGGGTGCGGCATTCTTCTCGGCCCAAGTGGCGGGTCTGGCAATCGCATGACGGCAGGTTCCGGCATCGAGATTGGCCCGCGCCCCGGCGGTGTAGCCCAGCGCGCGGCCGCCATCGTAAAGAAAGGGGATGGGGCTGCCGGTGCGCGCCGGGGTCAGATAGAGCGTCCGGAACGCGTCGAGCCAGCCCATCAGCGCCATCGTGCGATGTTCCTCGCTTGCCGAGCGATCGACAAAGGCCCACTTCAATCCTTCGGGCGTGCTGGTTTCGAAGGCCGAGACCAGTGTCCCAAGCCATTTGCCGCTCAGATTCCCGACGCCTTCGTCGCCCATCGTGAAATAGATTCGCCGGTCGGATCGGGCGTGCGCGGCGAGCTTTGCCGCGGCTTCCTCGGCGACGCGGCCCTCGTCCCACCAGATGCTCGGCGTGAGCGCGATGTAATCGTCGAACATGTCGGGCCGTTCGAGCAGGGTATCGACCACGAACAGCCCGCCGAGCGAGGCGGCGGTCAGCACCTTGCGCTCGGTCCGGTAGCGCGATGTCACCCAAGGGATCACGTCGCGCGCAAGGAATTCACGGAACCGGGGCGCTCCGTTGGGCTGCATCCGCTCGCCGAACAGCGCCGTCAGCGTCTCGGGCGCCATGCGCGCCAGCGGCGGGGTGAGTTCGGCGTAGCGATTGTCGGTGCGCACGCCGATAAGGATGAAGGGTTCGAAACTGGTCGAGAATTCTGCCTCTGCGGCAATTCCGGCGAGCAGCTCGAAATCCTGTTCGGGGCCTCCGTCGATCGAGAATATCACCGGGTAACGGCGTTCGGGGTCGTCCGCATAGCCGCGCGGCAGCCGGACCGTGACGAGCTTGGTTTCGCCGTAGACGCTCGATGGGATTCTGTGCGCGGAGCCGATCACGATGGGCTCGCCCTCGGGGTCGGCCAGAACGGCGTGATCGGCTGGCACCTGCGCATGGGCGGCAGTGGAGACAGCGATAGCCAACAGGGCCGCCGCCGCTGTTCGAGCAATAATGTGCATGGTCAAAATTCCTCGCGCCAGGGTCGGTTACGCCGCACTTAGCCTATCGTGCGTGAGGAGGCACACCCTCGTCCGCTTAGCGCGCTGGGCAAAGCGGCTTTCGTGGCCCGGCGCGCAGCCCCTCACTCCCCCGCCGCCGCGACCGTCACCGGCGCCGGATCGGCCGGATTGTGCTTGTCGAGGAAGGCTTCGAGCGCGTCGTACCATTGCTGCTCGTTCTCGGGGCTGGAGAAGCTGTGGCCCTCGTCCTTGATTACCAGCGTTTCGGGCTTCAGCGGCGCGGTGCGGGTGGCCTTTTCGAACAGGTTGTACTGGCTGAAGGGCACCACCACGTCCTTTGTGCCGTGGGCCAGCAGCAGCGGGCGCGACAGGCTGTCGGCGCGCGAGACGGGGGAGACAGACTTGACCTCGGCGACCCCGGCCCCGCGCACCCGGTCCTTCCAGCGCTTGAACCCGCCGCGGCTGAAGGACTGGCCGTCGTAACGCAGCTGCTTTTCGAGATCGGTGACGCCTGCCCAGCTGGCCGCGCAGCGGTAGCGTTCGGGGTTGCGGATCACCGCCCACATCGCCGCATAACCGCCATAGGAGCCGCCGACCACGCAGACCCGCGCAGGGTCCGCCAGCCCCTCCTTCACCGCCCAGTCCATCGCATCGTCGAGATCGTCCTGCATCTTGCGCCCGATCTGCCCGGTGCCGAGCTCGAAAAAGGCATCGCCATAGCCGCCCGAGCCGCGGAAATTGGGTTGCAGCACGGCATAGCCGCGGTTGGCGAGCAGCTGGACCTCGTCGTTGTATTCGAGCTTGTCGCGCACCCCGTAAGGCCCGCCGTGGGGCATGATGACGAGCGGCAACCCCTTGGCCTCGCGCCCGCGCGGCAGGGTCAGATAGCCGCGGATCACCGTGCCGTCGCGCGCGGCGTATTGCATCGGCCTGGGCTGTGCGAGCAGCCGGAAATCGAGCGCCGGGCGCAGCTGCGAGACCTCGTCCATACGCTTGGCGGCGGGCTCGAACATGTAGAGCACACCGGGATCGGCCTCGTTCCCGGCATAGACCAGCATCCGCGACCCGTCCTTGGCGCGGCTGGGCACCCACACCTCGACATCGCCGAGGGCCTTCTTCATCAGGGCGTATTGCTTGCGCGTGTCCTCGTCGAAGTAATGCACCTCGTCGCGGTCGGCAGTGAAATAGGCGGCGAAGGGCTTGCCGTCCTTCAGCGTCACCCGGTCGATGTCCCATTCGGGGTGTTCCCAGACGGTCTCGACCGTCTCGCGCGTGGCGAAGTTGAAGCGCCTGAGGCCGACCCGCCCGGTCTCGCCTTCGGACAGGACATAGCCTTCATCCGATCCATTGAGGATCTGGAGCGCGTCCCAATAGCCATCGGCGCGCTCGCCCTCCTTGATCTTCGCGATCAGCTCCAGCTTTCCGCCGGGCTGCGAGCGATAGAAGATCTTGAGCCGCCCGTCCTTCCAGCCCGAACCCATGCGGACATTGCCCACGTCGTCCGCTACCCAGTTCCAGACCCCGTCGCGCGGGGTTTCCACGGTGGTCGCGCGGCCATCGGCGCTCAATTCGTGCCGCATCACCGAGGGCCAATCGTAGATCGTCTTCTGGATCGCCACGAGCATGTAGGATCCATCCTCGGCGACATGGATGACATTGTCGCCCTGCACCACGTCCGAACGGCTGAACATCGGGGTCATGATGCCGCTGACGACCTCGATCAGGATCAGCCGGGTGTAGCGCACGTCGTCGCCGAAAAAGGTGCCTGCGCGCGACAGCGAGAGCAGGATCTTGTCGTCGGTCACCCAGCGATACCATTCGAACTGGTCGTCGGGATCGGTGCCGAAGGCGCGGATGACCTGCTTGCTGTCGACCCCGGTGACGAGGAACTGCGCAAGCCCGTCCTTGCGGCGCATGAAGGAGAGCATCGTGCCGTTGGGAGACAACTGCGCATCCCAGAAGGCCGAGCGCCCGGCGAACTGCGTGGTGGGGATCGGCGGCGGCGGACCTTCTTCAGCGGTGGCGGGCGCGGACGGAAGTTGCGGCGCGGGTGCTTCCTGCGCAGCCGCAGGCAGGGCGGCGAGCGCAAGGCCCATGCCCCATCCCAGACCGGCGATGGCCCGGACAATCCTCGTCATGCGAAACCCCCTCGTGCGTCCCCCGATTCGCCAAGCCTATGTTTTGGCGCGCCAATGGCAAGCGGAATGCGGTGAAGCGCGAGGCGCGGTGTCAGCCTTTCGCGAGCACTTCCTCGATCTGGCCGAGGCGTTCCTTGCCGAAAAACATCTCGAAGCTTTCGGCAGGCGCGCCGCTCGTGCCGACAAACATCGTCGGGATGCCGAAGGCCCCGCGCGCGACCACCGCATCGGTGTTGGCGGCAAGGCCCTGCTTCACGTCGTCGCTCTGCGCGCGGGCGAAGAGGTCGGCGGCGTCGAACTGCGCGTCCGTCAGCACCGCGCCGATGGCTTCGGGCGAGGCGATGTCGAGCCCCTCCTCCCAGATCGGCCGCAGCAGCGCCTCGACGAACTGCACCCCGCGCCCGTCCTGATCGGCAGCGAAGAGCATCCGCTGAAGCAGGATCGAATTGAACGGAAACTGCGGGTGCAGGCGATATTTGGTGAGACCATGCTTCGCGATGAAGCGCTCCATCTCGAGCATCGCATATTCGTTCTTGCCCTTCACCTCGGCATCGCGGTGCATCGGGGGGGCATTGCCGGTCAGCTTGTGCATCCCGGCAAGGAACACCGGGATTACGTCGAGCTCGGCCTCATGGCGGTTCACCAATTCACGCAGCGGCCACCAGATCAGGTAGGCGTTGGGGCTGACGAAATCGAAGACGAGTTCAACACGTTTGGTCATTGGTTGATCACTCCAAAATGGCATTGCAGGGCGAGACGCGTCGCCGGATCGACCTTGGGACGGCTGCGCTCAAGCGCCTCGCTTGCGCGGGAGTCGGTGCTTGCGGCATCCAACCGGCAGTGCAGATCATCGGCAAATTGCTGGAGCGCAGCTCTGTCGCCATCTTCACGCAGCACCAGCGTCACCCCGTCATCGACGCAGCAGCCGATGAAGGCGCCGCGCTTTTCCTCGGTGATGACCAGTTCGACCGAATGCGCGAGGAAGGCCAGCGGGCGGCGCGGGCGAACCCAGGCATAGTAGTCGAAAGTCCCGTCGAAAGATCGGCCGATAAGCCCCGCTTGGCGGAGCGGCAGAAGGACATCGTCGGGTCTCAGATCCGAGGCCGCATCGCCGGGGCCAAAAGAGCGCGCGAGGTGCGTGACGGCAGCCTCGAATGCGCCTTCAGCCGTAACGCGGGGCGCCGGTTCGGCGGCGGCAGGACGACCCCACAGGCCCGTGACGACCGCCGCAACGGCGCAGAGGAGACCCCGCCCTGCCCTCACATTCCCGCCGCGGCGAGCGCCTGGTCCATGTCTTCGGTGAGGTCGGCGATGTCCTCCAGCCCCACGTTGATGCGCAAAAGCCCCTCGGTCACGCCCATTTCCGCGCGCGCCTCTTCGGTGAGGCCGGCGTGGGTGGTCGAGGCGGGGTGGCACATCAGGCTGCGCGCATCGCCGATATTGTTGGAGATATCGACCAGCTTCAACGCATCGAGCAGCGCAAAGGCGCGCGCGCGCGTGCCGACGTCGAGTGCGAAGATCGGGCCGGTGGCATCCATCTGCGACATCACGAGATTGTGCTGCGGGTGGCTCGGCAGGCCGGGGTGGAGCAGATGGCCGCCCGCCGCCGTCACGCGCGGTTCGAGGAATTCGCCCAGCGCCACCGCCTGTTCGGATTGCTTGAAGGCGCGCATCGGCAGCGTCTCCAGCCCCTTCAGCACGACCCAGGCGTTGAAGGCGCTAAGCGTCGGCCCGGTGTTGCGCTGGAACGGCATCAGCACCTCGTCGATCCATTGCTTGCTGGCGCAGATCGCACCCGCCAGCACGCGGCCCTGCCCGTCCATCAGCTTGGTCGCGGAGTAAGCCACCACATCTGCGCCGAATTCCATCGGGCGTTGCAACACCGGCGAGGCGAAGGCGTTGTCGACCACGGTGGTGATCCCGTGCGACTTGGCAAGACCGCAAACGTAAGCAAGATCGACCACGTCGAGCGTCGGATTGGCCGGGGTCTCGAAGAAGAACACCTTGGTATTGGGCCGGATCCCGGCCTCCCACGCGGCGTTGTCGGCGCTGTCGATAACGGTGGTTTCGATTCCGAATTTGGGCAGCAGGTTGTCGACCAGCCAGCGGCACGAACCGAAGGCGGCGCGCGCGGCGACCACGTGATCGCCCGCCGAAAGTTGGCACAGCAAGGCCGCCGTCATCGCCGCCATCCCACTCGCCTGCGCGCGGCAGGCCTCGGCCCCTTCGATCAGGGCGATGCGTTCTTCGAGCATAGCGACGGTCGGGTTCTGGAGGCGCGAATAGGTCATGCCCTCGGCCTCGCCCGCGAACCTTGCGGCGACCGTGGCCGCATCGTCATAGGTATAGCCCGAGGTGAGGAACAGCGCCTCGCTGGTCTCGCCGTGTTCGCTGCGCCAGGTGCCGCCGCGCAGCGCGCGGGTTGCGGGGCGCCAGTTTGCGGTGGCGGCGCGGTCCATGCCGGTGGTCTTCTTCATGGGCCGGGGCTTAGTGCGCGCCGAGGTCGCTCGCAAGCAGTCCTTCGCTCGCGGTGCGCTCGTGGCCGACAGTCGCCAGCATCAGCGCGCCTTCGAGCAGGGTCATGAGGTAACGCGCGCCCCCGGCGGGATCGGGATCGCCTTCGGGCATCTGCCGTTCGAGCCATTCAAGCTGGCGCGTCATCATCCGGTCGGCGGCGGTGCGATAGCCCGGCAGGCCGCGCGCCGCACCGGCGACGATTTCCCACCACAGCACGAGGAACGCCTGCATCCCCGGCTGCCTCCCCTGCTCCAACAGCCGGTCGAAGCATTCCCTGCGGGTCGCGGCGCGCCCCTCGCCCAGCGCCATGTCGAGCGCGGCGGAGTAGACCCCGGCGATGTAGTCGAGCAGCTCAGTGATCAGCGTCTCCTTGTTGCCGAAATGGTAGATCAGCATTCGGTCGCTGGTGCCTGCCGCCTTGGCGAGCGGGCGCAGGCTCGCCTCGCCCAGCCCATGTTCGAGCACATGGGCGGCGAGCAGCGGGAGCAGCGTTTCGCGGGACAATCGGGCGGTCTGCATTTTCCTCTTGTAGCGGACGCTACATTGCATTAACAGGCGTTTGTAGCACTCGCTACATAACCCGGAGTTTTCGACATGAACACGCTGCAAATCGCTTGGCTGGCCGCGACCACAGGTGGCTTCATCGCGCTTCTTAGCATCCTGATGGTAAAGCGCGAGAGCGGCAGCGCGATGCTGGCGGCGGTGCTGTCGGGCGGCTTTGCCAGCTACACCGCGATCCAGATCGCGCAGGAAGGCGTAATCGGCTTTTACACCAACCACACCCAGAACCTCACCGGGTTGCAGGTGTGGTGGGATCTGGTGATGTGCGCGATGATCGCACTGTTCTTCATCGCGCCGCGCGCGCGCAAGATGGGGATGAACGTCACGGCGTGGGGCATTCTGGTCGGCGGCACCGCCAGCATCGGCTTGCTCGCAATGTGTGCGCGGCTGTTCTGGCTCGAAAATCGCGCCGCGAACGCCGACGCATGATTGACGCGGTGAGCGTCGCAAGGGCGACCGCCCGCCCACAGCGATGCGACCTTCAGGTCGCATGAGCGAGGAATTCGCACGCCGGAGGGCGTGCGTTAATCAAAGCGTCCTTGCCCTTGTGCGAGGGCCTGCCTAAGCGCGCGGGCCATATGGCCCAAGCGCAAGCGCCCTCCTCTCCCGCCGCTGCCCCGCCCCTTCGCCCAAGCGATCCGCTGGGGTGGTGTCTGGCGCTGACCGGGCTGTTCGCCCTCATCAGCGGATGGCGGCTGGCGATCCCCTCGATCCCCTATTTCGACGAGGTGCACTACCTCCCCGCCGCGCGCGAGATCCTGTCGTGGTGGCAGACCGGGCAAGGCAGCTATCTCAACCGCGAGCATCCGCTGCTCGCCAAGCTGCTGATTGCGCTGGGCATGGGGCTGTTCGGCGACACCCCGCTGGGCTGGCGCATCATGCCTTGGGCCTGCGGCGTGCTGGCGTTTTTCGCCGCGACCCGCGCGCTGTGGCATGCGAGCCATGATCGCTTCGCCACGATCGCCTTCGCCGTCTTGCTGGGGACGGGTTTTCACCTCTTCATCCACACCCGCATCGCGATGCTCGACATCGTGATGGTGGCGGCGCTGACCGTGGCTGCATGGCAGTTCGCCGCCGCCTGCGCCCAGCCGGAAGAGGGCCGCTGGCGGCTGGCACTGACCGGCATCGCGATCGGGGCCGCGCTGGGGGCCAAGTGGAACGCCATTCCGCTCGCGGTGGTACCGGGGATCACCTTCTTCATCGCCCGCGCGCTGGCCGGGCGGCGGCGCCTGCTGCTCAGCCGCAGGGGTGCGCCGGTACCGGGCATCACATTGGTCGAGGCCTTCGTGTGGCTCGGCATCCTGCCGCTCGCAGTCTATGCCCTGACCTTCCTGCCGGGCTATTGGCTGGCCGACTATCTCCACCCCTCGCCGCTGGCCGAGAAGGGGCTGATCGGGTTCCACCGCCACATCTTCGAGCTGCAAAGCCAGTTGATGACCCCGCACCGCTACATGAGCACCTGGCCGCAATGGGTGCTGAACGCGCGCGGGGTGTGGTATCTGTTCGAGCCGATTGACGGGGCACAGCGCGGGGTGCTGCTGATCGGCAATCCGCTGACGATGTGGCTCGGCCTGCCCGCGCTGCTGTGGTGCCTGGGGCGCGGGATTTGGCAGCGCGACCGCGCGCGGCTGGCGGTGGTGATCGGCTATGCGGTGAGCCTCGGCTTCTGGATCGTCGCGCCCAAGCCGGTGCAGTTCTATTACCACTATTTCGTGCCGAGCTTCTTCCTGCTCGCCGCGCTGGCGCTGACCTGCAGCGACCTGCGCCGCTGGACTCGAGGCAAGTGGCTCGCGTGGGGCATCCCTGCGGCTTCGGTGCTGGTCTTCGCCGGCTTCTTCCCGATCATCGCCGCCCTGCCGCTGGCCGATGGCGACAGTTACAAGACCTGGGCCTGGGTGCGCGGTTGGCGGTAAGTCTTTAGAACCTTCCCCACACGAAGCGGCTGGAAAGGGCGTAGTTCCAGACCGATCCGACCACGATCCCCGCCAGCGCGGCGATGGCCCAGTGGATGCCGCGGCCTTCCATGAAGGTCGCGATCGCGACATTGGCGAAGGCCCCGACAGCGCAGGTGGCGATGAAGCCCAGCCAGCCGCGCAGCAGCGGCCACGCCCCGGTCAGCCGCTTGTCGCGATAGGTCAGCCAGTTGTTGAGCCAGAAGTTGAAGCTCATCGCCACCAGCACCGCCGCAGTCTGGGCGATGGCGAAGCGCTCCCCGAAGGCGAACAGCAGCGCCGAGAGCACGGCGAAATGCACCACCACGCCCAGCGCGCCGACGGTGCCGAACAGGGCGAAGCGGGTCGGGATCACCTTGCCCAGGGTCTTGTCGTAGAGCCCGGCGAGGAAATCGAACAGAATGGCGCGGTCCAGCTTGCTTTCTCCTTCGCGGCGGGCCGCGAAATTGAGGGGGAATTCCTTGACCTTCATCGGCGCATCGGCGGTCGCCAGCAGGTCGAGCAAAATTTTGAAACCGATCCCCGACAGACGCGGCACCAGCGTACGCGCAGTCGCGGCGGGGAGCATGAAATAGCCGCTCATCGGATCGGTGAGCTCCACCCCGGTGATCTTGCGGGCGATGGCATTGGCGTAAGTCGAGAGCCGCTCACGCTCGGGCATGGCCCATTCGGCGGTGCTCGCCCCTTCGGCAAAGCGGCTGGCGACGCAGATCTCGGCCTGGCCGGATTGAAGGGCAGAAAGCATCCCCGGCAACAGCGCGGGATCGTGCTGGTGGTCAGCGTCCATCACCGCCACAATAGGTGCCGCCGTGGCGCAGAACCCCTCGATCGCGGCGCTCGCGAGGCCGCGCCGCCCGATGCGCTGGATTACCCGCACGCGCGGATCGGTGAGCGCCAGCGCGCGGGCTTCGTCCGCCGTACCGTCGCGACTGTCGTCATCGACGATGATGACCTCCCACACCGCCGCCGTCCCGATCGCGCGGTCGATCCGCTCGACCAGCGGGGCGAGATTGCCGCGCTCGTTGAGCGTGGGGAGGATAATGGCAAGCTCAAGGCTCATGGGCGCTTACAGCCGCTCGCGCACCGCCGCGCCGATCGCCGCAGTCCCGTGGGTGCCGCCGAGATCGCCGCCGAGGATCCCGTCGGCCAGCGCCCGCGCCACCGCCGCCTCGACGCGCGTAGCCTCGGCCTCCATCCCGAAGGAATGGCGCAGCATCATCGCCGCCGAAAGGATCGTCGCCATCGGATTGGCCTTGCCCTGCCCGGCGATATCGGGGGCAGAACCGTGGATCGGTTCATAGAGGCCGAAGGTGCCGAAATCGGTCTGCCGCTCACCCAGCGAGGCGCTCGGCAGCAGACCGATGGAACCCACGGCGGCGCTGGCCAAATCGCTCAGGATGTCGCCGAACAGATTGCCGGTCAGCACCACGCCGAAGCGGTCGGGGTGGCTCACCACCTGCATCGCGGCATTGTCGACATACATGTGATCGAGCGTGACCTCGGGGTATTCGGCAGCGACCTCGACCACGACGTCGCGCCACAGCTGGCTGGTTTCGAGGACGTTGGCCTTGTCGACGCTGGTCAGCGGCAGCCCCGCCACCTGCGCCGCGCGGAAAGCGACATGCGCGATGCGGCGCACCTCCCCCTCGGCATAGGACATCGCGTCCCACCCCTCGCGCTCGCCGCTGTCGGTGGTGCGCTGGCCCTTGTCACCGAAATAGACATCGCCCGTCAGCTCGCGCACGATAAGCATATCGAGCCCGCCCGCAATGTCCGCGCGCAGCGGCGAGAGGTGCTCGAGCCCCGCAAACACCCGCGCCGGACGCAGGTTGGCGAAAAGACCGAGATGCTTGCGCAGGCCGAGGATCGCCTGTTCCGGGCGCAGGTGCCGCTCCAGCGCGTCGCAGGAAGGATCGCCGACCGCGCCGAACAGCACCGCATCGGCCTCACGCGCCATCGCCAGCGTTTCTTCCGGCAGCGGATGCCCGTGGCGATGATAGGCCGCCCCGCCGACATCGCCGCTGAACAGCACCAGCCCCGGCAGGGCGAGGCTTTCGAGCACGGCCACCGCCTCGGCAGTGACTTCGGGGCCGATCCCGTCGCCGGGCAGGACTGCAATCTTCATCTCGGGTGTTCTCTCAGCCTATGCGCGCCAGCCGCTCGGTCAGCAGCTTGCGTGCGCCCATAACATCGCGGCGGTCGCCTGCAAGCAGGTAGGTCGCCAGCTGGCCTTCGAGTATCCCCAGCATCGCGATTTGCGCAGGCCAATCGGGCGCGGGTGGCGGGGCCTGCCCGCCATAGCCGAGTTCGGACAGCAGCAACGCCTCATAGGCCGCCAGCCCGCTTACCCAGCCGCGCGCCGAGGGGGCGATAGCGACCGCCTCCAGCAGCGCGTCGAGCGCCGTGTGGAGTGCCGGATAAGGCTGGCGTTCGGGAAGCACGGCGGCAGTCAGGGAGCAGACCCACTGGATCGCGGCGGCAGGCAGCGGCTCGGTCATCAGCGCGGCGCGCGACTGTTCCAGCTCGAGCCGGGCAAAAGCGAGCTGACTGCCGGGTCGGGTGCTGAATTCGGCGGCGACGCGGTTGCCCGGCACCATCACCGCGCGCATCTGCCGCCCCCGCCCGCCCGCAACATAGGCGGCGACCAGCCCGCGGTCAGCGGTCAGCAGACGCGCCATCGCCCCGGTCTCACGCTGAGGGCGCGAGCCGAGCAGGATGGCAGAGGCTCGCGCGGTCATGTCCCCGCGCTGCCGATGCTTACTTCTTCGTGGACTTGGCTTCCAGCGCCGCCAGCCGCGCTTCGAGCGCGTCGGCCTGTTCGCGGGCCTTCTGGGCCATGGCCTTGACCGTCTCGAACTCCTCGCGCGAAACGAAATCGATCCCGCCGAAGGCCTCGCGCAGCCGTTCGCGCGCGCTATCGCGGGCTTCCCGGCTCATGCCGGCCATCGTGCCGGCAGCGCTGTTGGCGAGTTTGACAAGGTCGGCGATGATCGGGTTCTGGCTCTGCATGCGTGCTTTTTGGGGAGGCTTGCACCGAAGTGCAAGTCTATCCTCGCTGTCACGGGGTTCCTGTTTTGCGAAGGCGCATCCGCGCCTTCGTCCTCGGTGCGTTTCGATCCTGGCAGGATCGAGCACCTGCGGGCGGCCGGTCGGCCTTGCGGACGCGCTACGCCGTCCGAAATCCGCGACACTCGGCCACAAACCGTGCGCGCCTACAATTGCACCGTGGTTTTCGCTCCATCGCTGCCGCGCGCGCCGCCATCCGGGTTGGCGACGATAAAGGCGTAATTAAGTGCGCTCGCAAAGCACAGCCACGCCAGATAGGGCAGCAGCAGCCAAACCGCCGCGCGCCGCACCCGCCAGATCAGCGCCAGCGCAACCAGCAGACTGGCGACGCCGAAGCCTAACACCATCAATGCACTCGTCATGTCCTGCAGGCCGAAGAACACCAGCGTCCAGCTCTGCGTGACGATGAAATGGACCGCGAACGCCACCAGCGCCGCGATGCGCCCCTGCGCGCCCCAAGCACTGGCGACCAGCGCCAGCGCGAGCCCTATCAGGATGAACAGGGTCGTCCAGACAATCGGAAAGGCGATGGCGGGCGGGTAGATCGCGGGCTTCACCAGTCCGGCAAACCACGGTGTGTTCGGCCCGCCCAGTTGTCCGGCGGAAAAGCCGATCAGCAGCACCAGCGGCACCATGAACAGGGCCCAGCGGATAAAGCTCGCACGCAATTGGGCAGGCGAGGCAAGGACGTTCATTGTGCGACTCCGACGCTGCTTTGCGCGAAAACCCGAGTTACCAGAGCCGCGCGCCGGATGGCAACCAGCGCCCGCTGCCGTTATCCGTCCGGTCAGAAAGCGGCGCGGATCTGCCCCGAATTGAGGCACCGCCGAGGCTGCTCCCCCCGAGACGCCGACAAAAATGTGGTAGAAATGGGGCAGAAATGCAGGAAAGGCTTTGGGCTTGGCGAAAACCTCTGCTAGAGGCTGCCACATTCCTGCCGTGATTCGAAAGCGCGTTGGCGGTGGGAGCTGAAATTAACGCGCTTTTGCTCATTACCGGCCCTGCCGGGCCCATAGGGGAAATGACTATGAAGAAGATCGCTCTCGTCGCCGTCGCCGGCCTCGCCCTGACCGCCGCCGCTTGCTCGAAGCCGGCCGAAGAAGCCAACACCGAAGCCGACGCCATGACCGCCGAAACCCCCGTCGTGGAAGAAACCCCGATGGCTGGCGAAACCCCGATGGCTGCCGAAACCCCGATGGCCGCCGAAACCCCGGCCGCCGAAGAAACCCCGGCGATGTAATCCTTCGGGATTGCCGGTTCCGGCCTTGCGCCGGGAACAAGCATCAGGAAAAGCCGGTGGCAATCTTCGGATTGCCGCCGGTTTTTTCGTTGGGGCGGATGATTTGGCGCAGGCCCGGGGTCAGCCGCGCCGGGCGGCGATCAGGAATTCGACATTTCCCTGCGGGCCGGTGATCGGGCTTTCCACGATACCGTCGACCTGCCAACTAAGCCCCTCGATCCACTCGCGCACTTCGTCGCACACCCGCGCGTGCAACGTGGGATCGCGCACCACCCCGCCCTTGCCCACTTCCTCGCGCCCGACCTCGAACTGCGGCTTGATGAGCGCGACGAGGCGGCATTGCGGCGCCGCCAGTTGCAGCGGGACTTCGAGCACCTTCGACAGGCTGATGAAGCTCGCATCGCACACCACCCAATTGCACGGGCGGTCGATGTGCTCGGGCGTGAGCAGCCGCGCGGAGAGCTGTTCGAGCACGGTCACGCGCGGGTCTTCACGCAGCTTCCATGCGAGCTGGTTGGTGCCGCTGTCGACGCAGAAGACATGCGCCGCGCCATTCTGCAGCAGCACATCGGTGAAGCCACCGGTGGACGAACCGATATCCATCGCCACAGCGCCTGCCGGATCGAGCCCGAAATGTGTCAAAGCGTGCGCCAGCTTGATCCCGCCCCGGCTCACCCAGGGATGATCGCGCCCGCGCACGTCGAGCGCGGCATCTTCCGCGATCTGGTGACCGGGCTTGTCGATCTTGGTCTCGCCCGCGAACACCAGCCCCGCCATCACCAGCGCCTGCGCCCGCGCGCGGCTCTCGGCGAGGCCGCGCTCAACCAGCAACTGATCGACGCGGCGCTTTTGCGGCTTGGGTGTGGGAGGCGGACGTTCGGGCATGGACAATTGCCGCCTCTAGCGCCCAAAGTGGGGGGATGAAAGCTTGCTTGCCCCTTCTCGCCCTGTCGCTGACTCTGGCGGCCTGTGTGCCCGCATCCACGGCCCCTGCGCCCGCCCCGGCGCCGACCGCGCGCCCCGCAGCAAGGCCAACGCCAGCGCCCGTGCCGCCGCCGGTGGTGCAGACCCTGCCGGCCGACCAGTGGATGGATGCTGCGGCAACGCCGGGTGATTGGACCCAAGGCCTCATCGCGGGCGTGCCCTTCGCGCTGTTCGGCACCGACTCCCGCATTCCGGCGCTGGGCCTGCGCTGCCTTCGTGCCGATGGCACCATCACAGTCGCCCGCCGGTCGGACAGCCCTTCCCAGCTAAGCATGACGATCCGGACGGAAACGACGAGCCGTTCGCTTGTCGCCGAGCCGGTGCAAGGCTTTCCCGGGCGCTTCCTCGGCGTGTCGCTGCGTGCGGACGATCCCCTGCTCGATGCGATGGCGCTGTCGAAGGGGCGCTTCGCGGTGGAAGTCGATGGCATGCCGCCGCTCTACCTGCCGAGCTACGCCGAGGTCAGCCGGGTGATCGAGGATTGCAGAGGGTAGGCAGAACCTAAGCAGATCCCGCTGTATCGGTCGCGTAGCGACCGCGAGCGCACGCGCGCGAGCCGCAGGCGCTCGATCCCGCAGGGATCGAAACGCGCCGAGGATGTGCCCGCGGAGGCGGGCACGCACACAAGGACTCCCGATTCCATACATTAATATCCACAGGCTTGCCCCCAGCCTGTCCACACACCGCCCATGAAACGCGAAACGCCCGAGACTTCCCCCGGGCGCGGCTGCCAGCGGTGTTACGCGGCGACGGGTGAGTATGACGCGGGAAAAGATTTATACAAGTCTTGCCGAAGCCCCTTCGATGACTCACATTGCGCTTGAGGCCAGCGGCGAACGCGGCTCTCGGCCCCCGGTGAAACGCGGGGTCTGGCTCACAAGCGCGAAAGGAGGTGATCCGATGTCTCATGGTTCAGTAGCGAGGTCGGTGAAGATCCCTACGGAGCATACTCGGTAATTATCCGCCTGAGTAAGGCTACGTGAGCGGCACTTCCGGCCGCTGACCATGTTAAGGGCAGCTTCCCGACGGGCGAAGCTGCCCTTTTCATTTGTGCTTTTGTCTTTCGAAGGCGCATCCGCGCCTTCGTCCTCGGCGAGCTTCGGGCCCTTCGGGCCTGATCGCCTGCGGGCGGGCGGTCGCCCTTGCGGTCGCTGTGCGACCGGGTTTGTCTGCATTTCCGAACGCGCATCCGCGCCTTCGTCCTCGGCGAGCTTCGGGCCCTTCGGGCCTGATCGCCTGCGGGCGGGCAGTCGCCCTTGCGGGCCTTTGGCCCGAAATCGTGCCGAAGAGTGATCTTGCCCTGTGCCTCTGGCAGGATTAGGCGCATTCCATGCAACTCACGCGCCTGCCTCATCCCTCGCCCACGCCTGACGACACCCGCGAGAGCCTGATCGCCGATCCGGGCTTCGGTACGGTGTTCACCGATCACATGGTCACGATCGATTATGACGAGGCGCTGGGCGGCTGGCAGACCCCGACCATCGGACCGCGCGAGCCCATCGCGCTCGATCCGGCGGCGAGCGTTCTGCATTATGCGCAGGAGATCTTCGAGGGCCTCAAGGCCTATCGCCACCCCGATGGCGCGCTCGGCCTGTTCCGCCCGGAAGCCAACGCCGCGCGCTTCAACGCCTCGGCCGAACGCCTCGCCATGCCGGCCCTGCCCGAAGACCTGTTCCTCGGCGCGATCAAGGCGCTGCTCGGTGCCGACGGCCAGTGGTATCCGGCGGTCGAGGGCGGGTCGCTTTACCTGCGCCCCTTCATGATCGCGACCGAGGCCTTCCTCGGCGTGCGCCCGGCGAAGAAGTACAAGTTCATCGTCATCGCAAGTCCAGCGGGTAACTACTTCAAATCCGGTGCCAAGGCAGTGAGCATCTGGATTTCGGACTACACCCGCGCCGCCCCCGGCGGCACCGGGGCGGCCAAGTGCGGGGGCAATTACGCCGCCAGCCTCGTGCCGACCGGGCAGGCCTTCGCCAAGGGCCACGATCAGGTGCTGTTCCTCGATGCGGTCGAACGCAAGTGGGTCGAGGAGCTCGGCGGCATGAACCTGTTCTTCGTTTTCGCCGACGGCACCGTCATCACCCCGCCGCTGACCGGCACGATCCTGCCCGGCATCACCCGCGACAGCCTGATGACGCTGCTGACCGAACAGGGCCTGACCGTCTCCGAAGCGCCCTATTCGATCGACCAATGGCGCGCCGACGCCGAGAGCGGGCACCTCGTCGAGGTCATGGCCTGCGGCACGGCGGCGGTCGTCACGGCGGTCGGCAAAGTTGCCGGGCCGGAGGGCGAATTCACCATCGGCGCAGGCGGGATCGGCCAGACGACAGCCAAGCTGCGCGAGCAGCTCGTCGGCATCCAGACCGGCCGGGTGGCCGACACGCATGGCTGGGTGACGCGCGTCTAGGAGAAACCCAAATGCTCGCAATCACTCTCGCCGCCCTTGCGATGCTCGGACATGGCACCACGATCAGCTTGTACAATGACGGCACCTTCGAGGTTTCGCTGTGGTTCACGGCCAAGGATGTCGAGAGGCTTTTCCCCAAGGGCAAGCGCCTGCTCCTGACCGAGGCCAGGAAGCAATGCGCCGACAAGGGCGCGCCGGTCGTCGTAAACGCGCCGGTCATCACCGGCATCGAAGTCAAGGACGGGACGCCGCTAATCGCCATGAGCGGGACCTATGCCTGCCGCAAGGACTGATCCGGACGTCGCGGTCGCCGCGCTCTATCAATTCACCGCTTTCCCCGACCCCGAAGCCCTGCGCGCGCCGCTGCTCGGTGTGTGCGAGGCGCACGGGATCAAGGGGACGCTGTTGCTCGCGCGGGAGGGGATCAACGGCACGATTGCAGGCGCGCCCGAAAGCCTTGACGCGGTGCTCGCCCACATCCGCGCGCTGCCGGGCTGCGCCGACCTTGACGTGAAATTCTCCGCTGCGCCCGCCATGCCGTTCCATCGCATGAAGGTGCGGGTGAAACGCGAGATCGTCACCATGGGCGAGCCCGATATCGACCCCACGCTGGCCGTCGGCCACTATGTCCATCCGCAGGACTGGAATACGCTGATCGCGGACCCGGACACGCTCGTGATCGACACCCGAAATGATTACGAAGTCGCGGTCGGCACCTTTGCAGGCGCGGTCGATCCGCAGACGCCGACCTTTCGCGATTTTCCCGCATGGTTCCGCGAACATCGCGACGCGCTGCTCGCGGGGAAAAAGAAGGTCGCGATGTTCTGCACCGGGGGCATCCGCTGCGAGAAATCGACCAGCTTCCTGCGCGCCGAGGGGATCGACGAAGTGTATCACCTCAAGGGCGGTATCCTGAAATATCTCGAACAGGTGCCCGAGGATAAAAGCCTGTGGAAGGGCGAATGCTTCGTGTTCGACGAGCGCGTGACGGTGCGTCACGGGCTCGAACAGGGCACCTTCCAGTTGTGCCGCGCTTGTCGCCGTCCGCTCGATGCCGCAGCCCTCGCCCATCCCGACTACGCGGACGGGGTGAGCTGCCCCGCCTGCATCCACGAGCGCACGCCCGAGCAGCGCGCGGGCTATGCCGAGCGCCAGCGGCAGGAAGCCCTCGCCCGCAAGCGCGGCCAGTTGCACGTCGGTGCGGTGCGTCCCCCGAAGGCATGAGCGCACACCCGATCATCTATTCCTTCCGCCGCTGCCCTTATGCGATGCGAGCGCGCATGGCGTTGTGGGTGGCGGGGGTGACGGTGGAGCTGCGCGAGGTAAAGCTTGCCGCCAAGCCGCCCGCGCTGCTCGCTGCCAGCCCCAAGGGCACCGTCCCGGTGCTGGTGCTGGCGGATGGCTGCGTGATCGACGAAAGCCTCGACATCATGCGCTGGGCGCTGGCGCAGCACGATCCCGAGGGCTGGCTGGCGGGCGAGGACGCCGCGCTGATCTCGTCGAATGACGGGCCCTTCAAGCACCATCTCGACCGTGCGAAATATCCCGGCCGTTACGAGGAGGACGGGGCGACCGACCACCGCGCAGAGGGTCTGGCGCTGCTCGCCCCGCTGGAAGCGAGGCTGGCGCAGGCGCGCCACCTCTGCGGCGAGGCCCGCACCCTCACCGACATCGCGCTGCTGCCTTTCATCCGCCAGTTCGCCGCGATCGACCCCGCATGGTTCGCCGCCCAGCCCTTGCCGCATCTGCAGGACTGGCTAGAGGGTTTGCTCGCGTCCGATCTGTTTACCGCCATCATGCCCAAATTCGCGCCTTGGCAGGAAGGCGATGCGCCCGTGATCTTCGGCCCTGCCGACTGAAACCGGCCCGGCGGTGTTCATTCATGCTCTCATGCCCTAGGTCATGAGGCATGAAGGAGCTTTTGCCATGATGGAACTGACCGATCCCGCCGCGATCCTGATGCGGGGCGTCGTGCTGGCCGCAGGCGCGCTGATCTGGGTGCTGGTGCTGGTGCGCATCGTGGGCCTGCGATCCTTCTCGAAGATGACCGCCTTCGATTTCGTCGCCACGGTCGCGATCGGATCGCTGCTCGCCAATGCTGCTGCGGCAACCGGGTGGAGTGGGCTGGCGCAGTCGCTCATCGCGATAGCCGCCTTGCTGGCAGTGCAGGCGGGCCTTGCCGCGTGGCGCAAGGCGAGCCCCGCCGCGCGGGAAGTGATGGGAAACACCCCGGCCCTGCTGATGCGCGACGGCGAGTTCATCGAGGAGAACCTGCGCCGCACGCGGGTCGCGCGGCAGGATGTGCTCTCGAAGCTGAGGATGGCCAACGTCCACGATCTTCGCGACGTGCGCGCGGTGGTGCTCGAGAACACCGGCGATATTTCGGTTATGCACGGCGGGGAGATCGATCCGGCGCTGCTCGCAGACCTCGATACGGGCGTCGCAGAACCGGGCTAGGCCGGACAGCGCGCCAGCCCCTCGCGGAAGGAATCGACCAGCCAGCTGGCCGCCGGGCCGAGCCGGGTATCGCGCCGCCAAAGCGCATTGAGGCCGTAATGCGCACCGGGCTTTTCGGGCAGATCAAGCTCCACGAGCGCACCGCTCGCCAGATCGCCGGCCACCATCGCGCGCGGCATGTTGCCCCAGCCCAGTCCCTCCTTCAGCAACGAATGCTTCGCGCCCAGATCGCCGAGCCGCCAGGTCAGCGGGGAGAGCACCGAAAACTCGCGCCCCTCGGTGAGTGGCGAGCGGTCGGTGAGCACCAGTTGCAGGTGGCGGCGGCTTTCGCCCGGCGCGATGCCGGAACGCGCCAGCGGGTGAGACGGTGCGGCGACGGGGATGAGGTCGATCTCGCCCACCGCCTGCCGTTCGAGCGCGGGGTTGTCGCCGATCACCGGGCCGCCGATGGCGAGATCCGCGCCGCCCTCGATCACGCAGGCCGCGACCGCGCCCAGCCCCTCGATCCGCAATGTCAGCGCGCAGCTCGGAAACATCCGTCGGAATTCACCGAGCACG
The DNA here is from genome assembly GCF_006542605.1 of Porphyrobacter sp. YT40. Taxonomy (GTDB): domain Bacteria; phylum Pseudomonadota; class Alphaproteobacteria; order Sphingomonadales; family Sphingomonadaceae; genus Erythrobacter. The sequence continues at coordinate 2,008,082 of NZ_CP041222.1, read as the reverse complement.
TGCGCGGTGACGTCGCTTGGCACCATCACGTCGACTACCAGCGTCAGCGAAGGCTCCTGCCCGGCGTGGAGCGAACGCGCCTTGGCAAGCAGCGCGTCGGCCGCATCGGCGATGGCGCGGGCTTCGGCGAGCAGTCCCTCCCCTTGGGCGGTCAGGATCGGGCGGCGCGAGCCTTCCCGCTCGAACAAGGTCAGGGCCAGCTGCGCCTCGAGCTGGGCGATGCCGTAGGAAACCGCCGAAACCGCCCGCCCCATCGCCCGCGCCGCGCCGCCGAAGCTGCCATGCTCCGCCACGGCGATGAAGATGCGCAGTTGATCGAGCGTGGGATCGCCGAGTTTCATACCGGGGATGTTCAGATAATTCGAACATCTTGGCAAGTTTTATCGCACTTATCCGGATGAACACCGCAGCCTATCTGGCGTTCATCCAACAGGAGACACGCCATGATCGAACTTCGCCCCTTCAACACCCTCGGTGCCGCGAACCACGGCTGGCTCGATGCGCGCCATCACTTTTCCTTCGCCAATTACCACGATCCCGCCCGCGTCCACTGGGGCGCACTCAGGGTCTGGAACGACGACAGGATCGCTGCCGGAACGGGCTTCCCCACCCATCCGCACAGCGACATGGAGATCATCACCTATGTCCGCAGCGGCGCGATCACGCATCGCGACTCGATGGGCAACGAAGGCCGCACCGAAGCGGGCGACGTGCAGGTGATGAGCGCCGGGACGGGCGTGCGCCATTCGGAATATAACCTCGAAGGCACCGACACCACGCTGTTCCAGATCTGGATCATCCCCGACCAGCGCGGCGGCGAGCCGAGCTGGGGCGCGCGCCAGTTCCCGAAGGACGACCGCAACGGCGCCTTCGTGCCGCTGGCGAGCGGCGTGGCGAACGACAATGACGCGCTCAAGATCCGCGCCGATGCGCGGGTGCTGGGCGCGACCATCCGGGCGGGCGAGAGTGTGACTTACACGCCCCGCAGCGCAGACCGCCACCTCTATCTGGTCCCCGCCACGGGCAAGATCCGGATCGAGGATGTCGAGGCCAATGCCCGTGACGGTGTCGCCATCACGCAGCTTGCCGAGGTTACCATCACCGCGCTCGAAGACAGCGAAGTGGTGCTGGTCGACGCGGCGTGAGCCTTCCCCCCGGAGCCGGCCGGTTCCCCTATCCCCTCTCCCCCCGGCCGGCTCCACCCTCCTCAGACAAAGGACACCCCCATGAGCAACATTCTCTACGTCACCGCCAGCATCCGCTCGGAAAGCGACAGCGTTTCGCGCGGGCTCGGCCAGCGCCTTGTGGACGGACTTGCCGCCAAAACCGGCGCGAGCGTCACCACCCGCGATCTGGCGGATAACGACCTGCCCTACATGACCGCCGAACGCTTTGCCGCGAACCTCGCGCCCAAGGATGAGCGCACGCCCGAGCAGGCCGAACTCGCCGCCATCGCCGATACGCTGATCGCCGAGTTGCAGGCCGCCGACACCATCGTGATCGCCACGCCGATCTACAATTTCGCACCGCCTGCGACGCTCAAGTCCTGGGCCGATCTGGTCGCGCGCGCGGGCACCACCTTCCGCTATACCGCCAACGGCCCGGAAGGTCTGCTGACGGGCAAGAAGGCCTATCTCGCCATCGCCAGCGGCGGCACCCCGGTGGGCAGCGACTTCGACTTCATGAGCCGCTGGCTGACCTTCTTCCTCGGCTTCCTCGGCATCACCGATGTCGAGATCGTCGCAGCTGACGGCATCATGGGCATCGATGGCGAAGCCAAGATCGCCGCTGCGCAAGAGGCAGCCGAAAAGATCGCCGCCTGATCTGGCATTGGGGCGGGCGGGCGGGGAAGCACCCGCTCGCCCGCTCAGCGCGGGGGCTTCTCCGCCAGTTCATAGGGCACCACCCCGCGCCGCCAGTGATGCACCGCGATCCGCTGATCGTTGGGCGGATAGGCGCGCTGTTCGCAGTCGGAGCGCGGGCAAATGCGGCACGACACCCCGATCGGCGTCACCGCCCGTCCGGCCGTGAGATCGAGCCCGTCGGCATATACGAAATCGCCCGCGTGCCGCACCTCGCATCCCAACGCCACGGCATAGCGGCGCGGGGTGCGGTCGAACCGGCCCGAGGCTTTCACCAGCCCCTTGGCGATCGAGACATAGCGCGATCCGTCGGGCGTTTCGGCCAGCTGCACCTGTATGCGATCGGGGATCGCGGCGGCCTCGTGCACGATCCACAAGGGGCAGGCCCCGCCGAAGCGTGCGAACTGGAAGCGCGTGGCGCTGTGGCGCTTGGTGATGTTGCCCGCCATGTCGACCCGGCAGAAGAAGATCGGCAGGCCCCGCTCACCCTCGCGCTGCATGGTCGAAAGGCGGTGGCAGGTCTGTTCGAAACTGGTCTGGAAGGTCAGCGCCAGCCGGTCGACATCGTGGCGGAACTCTCGAGCCGCGCGGCGGAAATGGCCATAGGGCATCAGCACCGCCCCGGCGGCGTAATTGCCCAGCCCCACGGTCAGCAATTCGCGCGCGACGTCGCTGCGCAGGCGTGCGTTTTTCACGATCTCGCGGATCATGGCCCCCAGCGCGGTGGCGGCGACGTGATAGGCCAGCTGGAACCGCACGCTGGGCGCAGGCTGGCTCGAATCGATCCGCAGCACCTGCTCGCCCGCGTCGAAATTGCGCAGCGAGGCCGCCGGGCGCAGCTCGACCGCGATATTGTGAACCACCGTGAGGTGGCGGTGCAGCGCCTCGGTGGTGGGCACGCCGTCGGGCCCGGCCATGGCATCGGCCAGCCGCTCCGCCGCGCGGTCGATGGAGTCGACGTAGTTGTTCGAAAGGTGAAACCAGTCGCGCACCTCCTCCCACGGCAGGCGCGCACCCTCGTCCGTCTCGACCGAGATCGCTTCGTCGACCATCTCCAGCCGCTGGTTGGCGCGGCGCAGCGCCCCGTAAAGATCGACGAAGCGCCGCGCGAAGGCGGGTTGCTGCTGCGCGAGCCGCGCGACGGCATCGGGCGGCAGCGGCGCATCGAAGATCGGATCGGACACCGCCTCGCGCAGCGCGAGCGAGAGCTGTTCGGCATCCTCGCCCGGAAAATCCTGCCATTCCAGCGGGAACAGGCGCGCCACTTGTTCGATGAGGCGCGGGGTCAGCGGGCGATCGTCATGCTCGAGCTGGCTGAGATAGGACGGGCTGATCGCGAGCTGCTGTGCCAGTTCGGCCTGCATCAGCCCCCGCCTTTCGCGCAGGGCGCGCAGCTGGGCTCCGGCGAAGATGCGCGGTTTGGCGAGGGTGGGTGTGGTCATGGACTTCAGGGCTAGTTTGCAAATCAGCACTTTGCAACTTTGCAAATTAACATTGGACTCGGGCCAGCCGCTTGCGCAGTCTCCGCCCCGTCGCTTTACCGCGCAGGGAGATTGCTTGTGGCCACCAATGTGCTCGAACTTCGCCCCCATGATCGTGTCACCGCCCGAACCATGCGCGGGGCGGCGATCACCACGCTGGACGACATCCGCCCCGCTGCCGAATATCTTGCCGCCAAGGTCGCCGAATTCGGGCTCAAGGCGATGATCTGGCCCGATCTTGCAACGCTCGACGCGCCGGTCGATGGCGCGGGCGCGCCGCTGCACGGGTCGGTGTTCGGCTGGTCGCCCGAGGCCCTAGCCCCCTGGCAGGTGGTCGACCGGGCGATGCGCTCCCCCTTCCTGCGCGCCGCCCGCGTGGCGAGCGAGCCGCTGCTGATCACCCGCGATGGCATCCGCAGCCGCAGCCGCAGCGCCAACCGGCTGCTCGACCATATCGACCTCACCGAGCTCGAAACCTGCCCCGTCTCGGCGGCGAGCGCCATCGTGATCCCGATCCACATGCCCCTCGGCCAGGTCGGCGCGGCAATCCTGACGCCGCGCGATGCCAGCACCGGCGAGCTCGCCGACCTGTTCGATGTCTGCGCCGCGCCGCTGACGGCGGCGGTGTGGCGCTTCATCACCGGCTATGTCGCCGTCAGCCGGGACGAGCGCTATCTGCCGACCGAGGGCCTGCTGACCACGCGCGAGATCGAGTGCCTGAGCTGGGTCGCGCATGGCAAGACCGATTACGAGATCAGCATCATCCTCGGCTGCAGCCATGCAGGCGTGCGCTATCACGTGACCCGCGCCTGCGCCAAACTCGGCGCTGTCAACCGCGCGCAGAGCGTGTTCCGCGCCGCGCAGCTCGGCTATCTCGGCGCCCCGCTCGCACCCCGCAAGGCGGGCGGCGAGCGCGCCAACTAAACAGGCTCCCCCCCGGCATTGGGTTGCAATTGACAATCCATTCGCGGGCTCGCAGTCTGCGCGGCGAGAGAGGCTCTCGAAGGGGATCAATCGATGCAAGCGCAAATACTCGCGCCCGCCGCCGTGTTGGTGGTGTGGTCGCTGATCATGCTGTTCTGGATGGCGGGCGTGCGCCTGCCTGCGTTGAAGAAGGCCGGGATCGATCTCGGCGCGCGGCCCGGTGGGCGGGGGCAGGATCTGGAGGGCCAGCTAGACCCCAGAGCCAACTGGCCTGCGCACAATTACGCCCACCTGATGGAGCAGCCGACGCTGTTCTACGCCGCGGTGACGATCCTTGCGATCATGGGCCCGGGCGCGGCCGATGCGCTGGCGGCGTGGATCTATGTCGGCCTGCGGATCATCCACTCGGTCTGGCAGGCGAGCGTGAACAAGGTGCCGGTGCGTTTCGCGCTGTTTATCCTCAGCACCTTTGCGCTGCTGTTCCTGGCAGTGCGTGCCGCGATCGCAACCCTGCTGGCCGATCCCTCGGCCCTGCCCGCTTGAGGAGCGTGTCATGATCGGAATGGATATTCTGAAGCCCGTCGTGGTGCTGCTGGCCTGGACGATGGTAATGTGGCTGTGGATGTATGCCACCCGCATCCCGGCGATGACCAAGGCCGGGATCAAGCCCGACGATGCCCGCAACACCGGCGCACTGGGCTCGCTGCTTCCCGAACAGGTGCAGTGGAAGGCGAACAACTTCAACCACCTGCACGAATCTCCGACGCTGTTTTACGCGGTCGCGCTGGTGCTGGCGATCATTGGTCAGGGTGACGGGATGAACACCACCATCGCCTGGGCCTATGTCGCCTTGCGGATCGCGCACAGCATCGTGCAAGCGACGATCAACAAGGTCGCGATCCGCTTTGCGCTCTACGCTCTGTCGAGCCTCGCGCTGATGGCGCTGATCCTGCACGCCGGAATAGCGGTGTTCCACTAAGCCCGGCGGCGGCGGGGTTACCTACTCCGCCGCCTCGGCCTCCTGCACGGCGTGCTGGCGCGCGGCGAGATAGCGTTCGGCGTCGAGCGCGGCCATGCAGCCCATCCCCGCCGCGGTCACCGCCTGACGGTAGACATGATCGGTCACATCGCCTGCGGCGAAGACGCCGGGAATCGCGGTCTTGGGCGTGCCGGGTTCGGTCAGCAGATAGCCGCTCTCGTCCATCGGCAGCTTGCCCTTGAACAGCTCGGTCGCGGGCGCATGGCCGATCGCGACGAAAGCCCCGTCGGTCTCGAGCGTCGACGCCTCGCCCGTCACCGTGTCGGTCAGCGCGAGGTGGTGGAGCATCCCGTTCTCACCCGCCTCGAAGCTGTCGACCGCCTTGTTCCACAGCACGGTGATCTTGGGATTGGCGAACAGCCGCTCCTGCAAAATCCGCTCGGCGCGCAGGCTGTCGCGGCGGTGGATCAGGGTGACATTGTCGGAGTGGTTGGTGAGGTAGAGCGCCTCTTCCACCGCGGTATTGCCGCCGCCGATCACCGCGACCTTCTTGCCGCGGTAGAAGAACCCGTCGCAGGTCGCGCAGGCGGAAACACCCTTGCCGCCCAGCGCCATCTCGCCCGGAACGCCCAGCCACTTGGCCTGCGCGCCGGTGCAGATCACCACGCAATCGGCAATATATTCGTCCCCGCTGTCACCGATCGCGCGGAAGGGCGAGCCGTTTTCCAGATCGACCGAGACGATCGTGTCCCAGATCATGCGTGTGCCGACATGCTCGGCCTGCGCGCGCATTTCCTCCATCAGCCAAGGGCCCTGCACCACTTCGCGAAAGCCGGGATAATTCTCGACATCGGTGGTGATGGTGAGCTGCCCGCCGGGCTGCAGGCCCTGCACGACGATCGGCTCCAGCATCGCGCGCGCGGCGTAGATCGCGGCGGAATAGCCTGCCGGGCCGGAGCCGATGATCAGCATCTTGGTGGTGTGGGTCGCCATGGGGAGTGCCTCGATTGGATTTCAGGTCCGCGATATGGGGATTTCGGCGCGAATTGTCACGCCACCAGCCTGGCGCGCAGGCGCTGTTTTCTATCCTCGTCCACACCTAAGATTGTCGCGAGATAGGCATCGAGCGAGCCGTGATCGCGTGTCACCTCCGCGATATAAGTATCTATATATTCAGGTAGAACACCCATCAGGTTATGCAAAGCCTCGGGGTCGATCGTGCCGTAATGCGCCTCCATCCGGGGCAGCGACTGGCGTTCGAGAATGGCGCGGGTCGGCGCATCGTTGGTGAGCAGGAATTCGTCCACGATATCATCGTGATGCACGCCCAGCGCATGAAGCAGCAGGCTTGCGGCGATCCCGGTGCGATCCTTGCCGGCAAAGCAATGCACCAGCGAACCGCCCTCGTTCTCGTCCAGCGCCCGGAAATATTCGCGGAAGATCCAGATCATTGCGGGGTTCACCGGCATCCGACGATAGACCGCCAGCATCCGCTCGCGCGCCTTTTCGGGGGTCATGACCACCTGCCCGCCCCCGCCTTCATGCGGCGGGGAATTGGAGGTTTCTCCGTCATAGGCAATGACTTGCGCGCCGAACCTCGGATGGCGTCGGCACGGAAAGCCGCTGCGCTCGCTTGTCCCGCGCAGGTCGATCACGGTGCGGATATCGAGCGCGTCGATCAGCGCCAGATCCTCGTCCGAGGCTTCCATGTGCTGGCCCGACCGGAACAGCACGCCGCTGCGCACCCGCCCCTCTCCCGGCACGGGATAGCCGCCATAATCGCGCAGGTTATGGATGCCTTGCGTCACGAAAAACGGGCCGATGCGGGCGGTAGCGAAAGAATCGTTTGTCATCGCGGGCGACCCTTACACCCCTCCCGGACCCCGACAAGACCGGCGCGGGGAGCACGCCATTCCCGCCCTAGGTGATGTTGCGGGGGGACCGGACAGGCCTGTCGGAACGGCTGTTTGGTTAATGGCGCATTTCCCAACAATTGCTGCCCAAGGCCCTTCCCCCAATGGCGCGAATCCTGATTGCCGATGATGACGAGCTGATCGCCGAGCTGGCGAGCGAGGTACTGATCGATGCCGGACACGCCTGCGGCTGGGTCACCACCGCCGCCGAGGCCTGGGCCTGCGTGCAGCGCAAGCGGCCCGATATCCTGCTGCTCGACCAGTCGATGCCGGGCGAAAGCGGCCTCACCCTGCTGCGGCGCCTGCGCATTTCGGCGGAGTTCTACGATCTGCCGGTCATCATGTTCACCGCCGTCAACGGCGAGCAGGACCATTTGCAGGCGATCTATGCCGGGGCGCAGGATTTCCTGTCCAAGCCTTTCGATCCGCTGTTTCTGACCTCGCGCGTGAACCGCCTCATCAAGCAGCGCGGGATGCGGCCGCGCCACGTCGATCTGCGCGAGGCGGTCGCGGGCGACAGCCTGCGGGTCATGCCGGCAATGCCCGCGCGGCGAGTGCTGTAATCACGCCGGCGCGCGCGTCTGCCCGGCCAGCAGTCCGCGCGCGATCACCTGCGCCTGAATCTCGGCAGCGCCTTCGAAGATGTTGAGAATCCGGGCATCGCACAGCACCCGGCTGATCGGATATTCGAGCGCATAGCCATTGCCGCCGTGGATCTGCACCGCATTGTCCGCCGCATTCCAGGCAGCGCGGGCACCGAGCAACTTGGCCATTCCCGCCTCGATATCGCAGCGCGCGCCGCTGTCTTTGGCGCGCGCGGCGGCATAGGTCAGCTCGCGCGCCATCACGGTCTCGACCGCCATCAGCGCCAGCTTGTCCGCCACGCGCGGGAAGCTGACCAGCGCCTCGCCGAACTGCCTGCGCTCCAGCGCATAGGCCATCGCAAGGTCGAAGGCGTTCCACGCCACGCCAACAGCGCGCGCCGCGGTCTGGATGCGGGCGCCTTCGAAGGTGCGCATCAGCTGCTTGAAGCCCTGCCCCTCGCGCCCGCCGAGCAGACCCTCGGCCGCCACCGCGAAGTTGTCGAGCCCCAGTGCATATTCCTTCATGCCTCGATAGCCGAGCACCGGAATCTCGCTGCCGTCGATCCCTGGATCGGGAAACGGCGCGGCTTCGGTGCCGCGGGCCTTCTCCGCGATCAGCATCGAGAGCCCGCCATAGCCGGGCTGCGCCGGGTCGGTGCGCACCAGCATGGTCATAAGATCGGCGCGCGCGGCGTGGGTGATCCAGGTCTTGGCCCCCGTCACCCGCCAGCTGCCGTCGCTCTGCCGCGCGGCGCGGGTGCGCACCGCGGCGAGATCCGATCCGGTATCGGGCTCGGTGAAGACCGCGGTCGGCAGGCAGGTGCCATCGGCGATGCGGGGGAGCCAGCGGGCCTGCTGTTCGGGCGTGCCGTTCTCGGCAATCAGCTCGCCTGCAATCTCCGAGCGGGTGCCGAGGCTGCCGGCGCAGATCCACCCGCGCGACAATTCCTCCGAAACCACCGCCATCGCCAGCTTGCCGAGGCCAAGCCCGCTGTGCGCTGGCGGGATGCAGATGCCGAACACGCCCAGCCCGGCCATCGCGGCAATCACGTCGTCGGGAATCAGCGCGTCTTCCAGATGCCAGCGATGCGCGTGCGGCGTGATCGCCTCGGCGGTGAAGGCGCGCATCGTCTCGCGCACCTGATCCAGCGTCTCGTCGCCCAGCGCCTCATCGGGCCGCGCGCCCTCGGCCAGCAGGGCGGCGAGCCTTGCACGGGTTTCGGGCGTGTTGCCGTCGGCCAGCAGGCGCGCGGCGGCAGGGTGTGCGGCCATTGCCTGCGCCTCTGCGTCGAGCCCGAAGGCGGCAGGGCGCACAATCTCGTGCGCGCTCATCGGCAAGCCGCTGGCGATCTGGGCGAGGTATTCGCCAAAGCCGATCCGCAGTGTCAGCGCCTCGACCTCGCCGAAACGCCCCGCCTTGTCCGCCCGCACCGCCCAATCGAGCGTCGCTTCAAGCGCGGCGAGGCTGGCGGCGATCCAGGCGAGGCCGTGAACGCGATGCTGCTCCTGCGCCAGCCGTTCGGGCTCCGCTTGCCCGTCCGGGGCGACCGCCTGTCGAACACGCTCCTGAACGCTCCGCGCATAACCCCGCGCCGCCCCCAGGCTCGCGCGCGCTGCTGTGATCCACTCCGTCATGCGCGCGGTGCTAGCAGAGGCCCCTGCTGCGCGCGAACCCGCAAATTCGCATGTGTGGCCCGGGTGTCACAATGGCCCCGCGAAGTGCCCTTGGCCGCCGGGCATATACGCAGAATGACCACTACCACGATTTTGACGAGCCGTAATACCGGACGGGTGCCGCCACGCTTGTGCGCGGGGCACGACAATCGGGGGCGGACAGGCGCCGGGCGACAAGACCCGGCCACCTCCTCGCGCAGGAAGGACCGGACAGGACGTCCCGCAACGCAAGGCCAATAGGGGCCGCGCGGGCCGCGATCCTGACGACGACGGCACGGCATGGCGCTGCCACGCAGCAGCGCCGGTCATGCCCCGGTCACACTTACGCGAGGACCCATCATGCGTATTTCGAAGCTCTCCCTTCAATCGCCGTCGCTCCCTGCCCTTGCCGCCGCGCTGCTGATGGCCGGGCTCGCCCCCGTCGCCGCCCATGCGCAGGACAGCGTGGCCGAAGACGATCCCGCCGCAGAGGAGGAACAGCCGATCATCGTCACCGGCTCGCGCATCGCGCGCGATCCCAACATCGGCTCCCCCGCCCCGATCATCTCGGTCACGGCAGAGGAATTGCGGCGGTCGGGCACGGCGGACGTGGTCGATACCCTGCGCGACATCCCCGCGCTGTCGACCTCGACCACCTCCGAAGGCTCGATCGACGGGGTTTTCTCCGAAGCGGTCGGCCAGTCGATCCTCAACCTGCGCGGCCTCGGTTCCAACCGCACGCTGGTGCTCGTCAACGGCAAGCGTCACGTCTCGGGCGTGGCGGGCGAGCAGGCGGTCGACATCAACTCGATCCCGACCGCGCTGATCGAGCGGGTCGAGACGCTCACCGGCGGCGCCTCGTCGGTCTACGGCGCGGACGCGGTCACCGGCGTGGTCAACTTCGTGCTGAAGGACGATTTCGAAGGGCTGCAAGGCAACATCCAGACCGGCATCTCGTCGGAAGGAGACGCCTGGCGCATCAATGGCGACCTCACCTGGGGCGTGAACTTCGCCGATGGGCGCGGCAATCTTACCATCTCGGGCGAATATGCCCGCAATGACGAAGTGCAGGATGGCGACCGCAGCTTCTCGCGCAACAACGGCATTTTCGACGATCAGGACAACCCTCTTCTGCGGTTCCAGGCCGGTGACATCAGTGCCACTGCGACGCCGAATTTTGCGCGCTTCTTCGCCGTCGGCGCTGGCGGCTTTCCGACCGGCTTCCCGATCCCTTCGGCTGCGACCTTCACCAGTCGTTACACCACCCTGTTCGGCACGGCGCCGACATTGACCGCGGCGGAGCAGGCACTGATTGAGCGCGCCGCCAACGCGCCGCGCCGATTCATCGGCCAGCAGCCCACCTTCTCGCTCTCGTCGGCAGGCGGCGTGATCGCGCCGGGCGATATCGGCCTCAGCGATGGCCCGGACATCAACGGCAACGGGGTTCCCGACTGTCTCGAAAGCTCGGTCGGCTTCAATTCCACCTTCAACAATGGTGCCTTCGGTCTGGCCGGGGGCTGCGCCGTCATCGGGGCCGATGGAGGCCTTGCGGTTTATCAGGACGGGTTGATCACCGGCCTCTTCAACGCATTTGGCGGGCCGGGCATTCCCAACGGGTTCAACCAGAATTCGCTGATCCCGGAAACCGAGCGCTGGTCGGTCAATCTCAACGCCAGCTTCGAAGTGTCGAGCGAGGCGACCTTCTTCTTCGAGGGCAAATACGTCTCGAACAGCGCCGAGTTCCAGGCCCAGCCCAACACCTTCTACGACTTGTTGACGATCCGCGAGGACAATCCCTTCATCACTACGGCGCTTGAGCCTTATGTGGGTGAGCTGTTCTTCGGTGACGGCGTGCAGCGCGGCTTCTACATCACCCGCGATCCTGCCGATCTCGGTCCCAACCGTGATCGCAACGAGTTCGAGACGTGGCGCTTCGTCGGCGGGGTGAGGGGCGATATCACCGACCATTTCTCCTATGAAATCAGCGGGAATTACGGCAAGTTCGAACAAACCACCTTCGACAACAACCGCGTCATCATGGATCGCTGGTTCGCTGCGATCGACGCGGTGAGCGGGCCCGGCGGCGCGGCGATCTGCCGGTCCGATATCGACCCCACCCCGCCTGCCACCACACCCTTCGGCATTCCGGCGGGCGATCCGGGCTTCTTCACCTTCAACCCCGGCGACGGCCAGTGCCGCCCTGCCAACATCCTCGGCGGTGTGGGCGCGATCAGCCAGGATGCGATCGACTTCATCACCGCCACCGTGGTCAACCAGTTCGAGCTCGAACAGCTGGTGTTCGACATGATCTTCACCGGCGACACCGGCGCCTTCCTCGAACTGCCGGGCGGGCCGATCGGCTTTGCCACCGGGTTCGAATTCCGCAAGGAAACCAGCACATCGACCTTCGACCCGCTCGTGCTCGGCATTCTGCCGGTCACGACCGATTTCGGCGACGAGGGCGATCTGCTGCGCGATCTGGGCTTTGCGCAGAACTCACTGGTGTTCGACCCGGCGACGATCATCAACAACGCCGGCGGCGATTTCACGGTCTATGATGTGTTCGGTGAAATCAACCTGCCGCTGCTGAAGGATGTGCCGCTGGCTTACCGGCTCGATCTGAGCGGTGCGGCACGCTATTCCAATTACAGCACGGTCGGCGGCACCTTCACCTGGAACGTCGGCGGGGTCTATGCCCCGGTCGAGGATATCAGCTTCCGCGGTACCTACGCCGTCGCGGTGCGCGCGCCCAACATCAACGAACTGTTCAACCCGGCGCAGGGCGCGTTCTTCCGTCCGTTCGATCCGTGCGATGTCAACAACCTCGCCACCGCCCCCGATCCGGCGCTGCGGCAGGCCAACTGCACCGCCTTCTTCCAGGAGATCGGCTTCAACCCCAATCTCGGCGGGAACACCTATGCCTATGTCGATCCGCTGACCGCGCGCTTCTCGGGCACGATCAGCGGCAACCCCAACCTGCAGGAGGAAACCGCCACCACCTGGACGTTGGGCACCCAACTGACGCCGCGCTTCCTGCCGGGGCTGATCGTCAGCGTCGACTATTACAACATCGAAATCGAGGACGCGATCAACGCGGTCGCGGCACAGGACATCGTCGACAACTGCGTCGACAGTGCCTCCATCGACAACGGGTTCTGCGATCTCGTTACCCGCAACCCCAACACCGGCGGCTTCACCTTCCTGCGGCAGACCTCGGTCAACTTCGCACGGCAGGAGACCGCCGGGATCGAGGCCTCGCTGCGCTACGGCTTCGACATCGGAGAGCATGGCTTCCGCATCGATGCGGCGGGCACCTGGGTCGACAAGCTCGACAACTTCTTCGATCCGGGCGATCCGAACATGGTCGATCCCGAGCTGGGCGAGATCCAGCGTCCCGAATGGGCCGCGCGCGGCGCCTTCACTTGGGACTGGAAGGGCGTGAGCCTGACCTGGTCGACCACCTGGCTCGACAGCATGGGCCTGCGCGGGGTCGAGATCGAAGATGTCGGCAACGATGGCACCGCCACCTTCTCCCCCGAAAACGCCCTGTCGGACGATACCTTCATCCACGACATCAGCTTCGGCTGGGAGGCGAGCGACAAGTTCACTCTCTATGGCGGCGTCAACAACGTCTTCAACAAGAAGCCCTTCGTTACCGAACAGGCCTATCCGGTGAGCCCGGTGGGGACGTTCTTCTTCCTCGGCGTGCGTGCCTCGATGTAAGCGGACAACGCCTGCGGGCCACGAAAAAGGGGCGGGATGGTTCGGCCATCCCGCCCCTTTCCTTTTCGAGTGCTCTGCCTACTCCCGCGTGCCAAGCAACCCGCGCGCGACCACCCAATTGTGGATCTCGCTCGGCCCGTCGTAGATGCGCATGGTGCGCAGCTTGTTGCTCATCAGGTAGAGCGGCAGCTCGCGGGTCATGCCCATGCCGCCGAACAGCTGCATCGCGTGATCGACGATCTCGTAGGCACTTTCGGTGCAGAAGCTCTTGATCATCGAGATTTCGCTGCGGACATCGCGGCCCTCGTCGATCTTCCAGGCGCAATCATAGGTCATCAGCCGCATCGCGTGGATTTTGGTCGCGGCATCGGCGATCCAGTTCTGCACCGTCTGGCGCGCCGAAAGCGGCTTGCCGAAGGTGACGCGCTGGGGAGCGTAATCGATCATCATCTCCATCGCGCGCTGCGCCATGCCGATCGACCACGAAGCCATCTCGATCCGCCGGGTGCCCAGGCGCACCTGCATCGGCGCAAAGCCCTGCCCGCGCTTGCCGAGCAGCTTCCAGCCCGGCACCCGGCAATCCTCGAGCGCGATCTCGTAGGTCGCGGTGCCATCAATCATCGGGATCTTGCGGGTGACGTTGAAGCCGGGGGTGTCGCGGTCGACAAGGAAGGCCGACATGCCGTTGCGCCCGTCGGGGTTCTTGTCGGTGACGGCCATCAGGATCGTGAAGTCGGCCTCGGCCCCCTTGGTGATCCAGATCTTGCGGCCGTTGATGATCCAGTCGTCACCGTCCTGAACGGCAGTGGTCTTCATTCCCGCCGGGTCCGCGCCAGCGCCGGGCTCGGAAATGCCGATCGCGCTGATCGTCTCGCCGCGCACGTAGGGCTCCAGATAGGCCTCGCGCTGGCGTTCGTCGGCGGCGACCATCAGCATCCGCAGGTTCGGCGAATCGGGCGGGAGGTAATAGGGCACCACCGTCTTGCCCAGCTCCTCGGAGACGCCGACCATCGCCACCATCGGCAGGTTCATGCCCCCCACTTCCTCGGGCGCATCGAGGCCCCACAGGCCCAGTTCGCGGCTGACCGCATCGACCTTCGCGGTTTCCTCGGGCGTGAGATAGGTGCCCTGCCCGACATTCTCGCGCGCGATCACCGTCGCCTCGTAAGGCATCAGCTGGTCGCGGACGAACTTGCCGACCAGATCCTTGAGCATGGCGTGTTCGTGGGGGAGTTCGAAATTCATGGGTCGTGTTCCTGTCTGATGGCGGCCCTCACACCACACATTGAGCAAGCTGTCATCCGCCCAGATTGAGAGGGGCGGCAGATTTTCCGGTGCGTCAGGCCGGTTAGACAGATCGGTGCGGAGGGCCGCTTGACGCCTGATACAAAATTACATACCTTCACAGTTGCAAACCTGCAAACTCTTGCAGGCTTGGGAGAGGGTCATGCCGAGTCGGCTCATCGTTTCGCGCGAGCTTGCGGATTTGTTCAAGCTGCTCGCCCATCCCGACCGGCTACGGCTGGTCGAGGAGCTGGGCGCGGGCGAGATGGACGTGACCGGCCTTGCCGATGCGCTCGATCTGCCCGCCACCCGTATCTCCCAGCACCTCGCCTTGCTGCGCGCCCAGCGGCTGGTCGAGGAACGGCGCGACGGGCGCAATCACTTCTACCGTCTCGCCAATCCGCATCTCGCCGCCTGGGTGCTGGACGCCCTGCCCTTCATCGACATCCGCCAGCGGCTGGAGGATGCCGAACATTTCGACAGCGCGCGCGCCCTCTGGTCGGCCCGCGAACCCCAGTCATCGTCTTCAAAGTAAAAGGATAATCGCAATGCCCCATTTCGCCCAAGGTGTGGTCAAGTTCCAGCGCGACGTCTTCCCCGAGAAGGCCGAGCTGTTCGAAAAGCTGGCCACCGGCCAGAGCCCCGAGGCGCTGTTCATCACCTGCTCCGACAGCCGGATCGAGACCGCGATGCTCACCCAGACCGATCCGGGCGAACTGTTCATCTGCCGCAACGCGGGCAACATCGTGCCGCCGCATACCAACCAGACCGGCGGCATGACCGCCTCGATCGAATTCGCCATCGGCGCGCTCAAGATCCCGCATATCGTGATTTGCGGGCACACCGAATGCGGGGCGATGAAGGGTGCGATGAACCGCGCCGGCCTCGACAGCCTGCCGCACGTGCGCGAATGGCTGGGCTATTCGCAGGGCGCGGTGGACATCACCGAAGCGATGGGCGCCGGGCTCGATCCCGAGGCCAAGATGCGGATGCTGCTCGAACAGAACGTCATCCTGCAATTGCAACACCTGAAGACCCTCCCCACGGTCGCGGTCGCGCTGGCGCAGAAGACGGTGCAGCTGCACGGCTGGGTCTATGACATCAAGACCGGCGAGGTCTCGGCCTTCGACGAGGCGACCGGCAGCTGGATCTCGGTCGAGGAGCGCTACGCCGGCGATCTCGCCGCGCAGATGGTGCACAGCCACGCCTGCTGACCCGGCGCCCTCTCCTTCCCCCCCCTCTCTCTCCCCGGAGCCTTCCATGAACTCTGCCACCGCCAACCGCGTGACATCCGCCGTGCTCGGGCGCGATTTTCTCGCCTCGATCGTGGTCTTCCTCGTCGCCCTGCCGTTGTGCATGGGGATCGCCATCGCCTCGGGCGCGCCGCCCGCGCTGGGCCTGATCACAGGGATTGTCGGCGGCCTGATCGTAGGCACGCTGGCCGGATCGCCCCTGCAGGTGAGCGGCCCGGCGGCGGGGATGGCGGTGCTGGTCTATCAGCTGGTGCAGGAACATGGCCTGATCATGCTCGGCGTGGTCGGGCTGATTGCGGGCGCGTTGCAACTGCTGGCGGGCGTTTTCAAGCTCGGCCAGTGGTTCCGGGCGATCTCGCCTTCGGTGATCCACGGGATGCTGGCGGGGATCGGCGTGCTGATCTTCGCCTCGCAGCTCCACGTCATGCTCGACGATGCGCCGCGCGCCAATGGCCTGCTCAACATCGCCGCGATCCCCGAGGCGATCGTCAAGGTCTTCCCCGTCGACGGTTCGGTTCACCACCTCGCCGCGATGGCGGGGATCGTGACCATCGCCACCATCGTTTTGTGGAACCAGTTCAAGCCGAAGAGCCTTGCGCTGATCCCCGGCCCGCTGCTCGGCGTGATCGTCGGCACGGCCTTCGCCATGGCCTTTTTGCTGCCGATTACGCTGGTCAATCTGCCCGAAACGCTGGTGAGCGGCCTCAACATCCCCACGCGCGAAGCGCTGGGCGGCTTTGTCGATCCCGACATCCTGACGCTGGGCCTCGTCTTCGCCTTCGTCGCCAGTGCCGAGACGCTGCTGTGCGCGACCGCGGTCGACAAGATGCACACCGGCGCGCGCACCGATTACGACAAGGAACTGCGCGCGCAAGGTATCGGCAACATGATCTGCGGCGGACTCGGCGCGCTGCCGATGACCGGGGTGATCGTGCGCTCTGCCGCCAATGTTGAGGCCGGGGCGACCACCCGTTTTTCGGCGATCATGCACGGGGCCTGGCTGCTGCTGGCGGTGGCGGCCTTCCCCTTCATCCTCAACGCCATCCCGACTTCGGTGCTGGCCGCGATCCTCGTCTACACCGGCTACAAGCTGGTCAACGTCGCGCAGATCCGGAAGATCGCCGAATTCGGCAAGCAGGAGCTGGTGATCTACTTCGCGACGCTGATCGGGGTGGTGGCAATCGACCTGCTGACCGGCGTGATCCTCGGCTTCGTGCTGGCGACGCTGAAGCTGGTCTACACCTTCTCGCACCTCGACATCCGGCGCGAGCATGACACCGAAACCAACCGCGTCGATCTGTGGATGACGGGATCGGCCACCTTCTTCTCGATCCCGCAGCTGAGCCAGGCGCTGGAATCCTCGCCCTTCGGGTCGGAGGTTCACATCCACGTCGAGAAGCTCGACTACATCGACCACGCCTGCCTTGAAATGCTGTCTTCGTGGGAGAAGCTGCACCAGTCGACCGGCGGGACGCTGATCGTGGAATGGAGCGAGCTGGTCGAACGCTATGGCCGCCGCTCGGAGGATCCGAGCAAGACCGCCATCCCGGCCCTGACGACCCGCTCCGCCGCCTGACGCGCCGGAGCGGGCGCGCCCGTTACATCACGGTCTCGGCCGCCTCGGCGTGCCACAACCGCTTGGCCTGCTCGATATCGCTGCTGCTGGCGCGGCTGAAGCGGTGCGCGACGAAGTCGATCCCCTCGATCAGCCACAACGCCAGCTCGGGCTGCGCGAGGCGATAGACCCGCTGCTGGCCCCGTGTCTCGGTCTCCACCAGCGCAATCGCGCGCAGCACGCCGAGGTGCTGCGAGACGCGGGTGGGCGAGATTTCGAGCAGGTCGCCCAGCTCGTTGACGGTCTGGTCGCCCGATTGCAGCTTCAGCAACAGCCGGATGCGGTCGGGATGCGAAATCTGCCGGAGCACATGCGCCAATTCGTTCGCGACAATCTTACGGCTCGGCATATCAACGACCTTTCATCTCGGAGGGGGTTGCAGGATATGTTGTCACAACACGCAGATGCGGCATTTGGCTCCCGTCCCTGGCAATTTTTTCATTCCCGAGCGCACGCCACGGTTGCTGCGCCCGCTTGCTGACCGCGGCATCGCTGCACAGCAGATCGAGAAAGGCCGCATCGTCGACCGCCTTGACGTAAGGTGCCGCGTCCCCGCAGCGGGGGGTGGTCACGCCGCTGTCGCGCAGCCGCGCCCAGCCGTCATGCAGCCGCGCCGCCGCGCGCGCCGCGCCGCCGTGGTGGAGAGTCAGGGCCAGCGCGTGGATCAGCGCCGCAGCATCGAGCGGCAGGCGGCTGACCCCCTCGCCCGGCGCTTCACCGGTGACCGCGACCAGCGCGCGCTCGCCCGCCGCGCCATGCCACAGCATCGGCCAGGCGCCGCGCACGTTGGTGGAGGCTGCCAGCAGGGTGAACACGGTCCCGCGCAGATCGGGCATGGCAATGATCGCATCCCATACGGGCGGACCTGCTGTCAGCGGCCCGAGCGCGTCCTCAAGCGTGAGGATATCGAGCGTCATTCCGTCACGCTTCAGCCCCTTGCCTGCCGCCAGCAGGCTCTTGGCGACGGCGTTGCGCTGGCGGGCGGTGAGGATAATCGCGAGCCGCTCGCGCCCTTCGCGCTGCGCGGCGTGGATCATCGCGGCAAGTGCGCGCGATGAAGGCAGCGGCGGTCCGCCTGCGTCCTCGGGCAGGCAATGGGTTGGGTGCGGGCTCATCAGCACGCAATCCACCCCTCCGCGCGCGCCCGCTTGTCCGCGCGGGTGATCGATCAGATAGCTCGCAGCAAACAGCGCCTTGGGCAGACCGGGGAGCCCGCCATGCTGGAAGGCGACGGGGCTCCAGCCTGTCCACGGAGCGAACAGCGGAGCGGAGGCCCCACCGGGCAGGGCCCAGCCAGCCATGCGCGGCAGGCGGCGCGGGGTTTGAGCGAGCGCGGTCATGTCGGCATCGATCCCGAGCCAGCCGAGCAGCCGCTCCAGACCTTCGGCCCAGCCCTGCGGCGCGGGTTCCGGAGGCACGGCCAGCGCAAAACGCGAGGTCACCAGCGACAAGGCGGGGCGCGGCGGTATGGCCTCCAAGGCAGGAGCAGGACGCTCGGAAATCTGCGGGCGATGGTCCATGATGCGGGTTCCTCAGGCGGAGGCGGAAGCGTGGGACCGGTAGTTAGCGATCAACGCCAAATCGGAAAAATTCAATCTTTCTACGCAAACGTTCTGTTATTTGAATAGTTGCAGATACCCCTCTCTCCCTCTTCCGCCCCCCACTTGCCAGCCCCGCACAGCGCAGGCATCACAGGCGCGGGAGAAGAGGGGAGACAATCATGACAATTGCCCAATGGCGCGCGCGCGCTGCGCTGGTCCTTATCGCTGGTATCGCCGGGAGCGCTGCGGCGCAGGACAGCCCAGCCCCCGCCAGCCCCACCACCCGCGCCGCGCAGGCCGAGGCCGCGACCCGGCTCCCGCCCGAAGGCACCCGCGATGCCGAAGCAGCCCGCCGCGGCTTTCTCGCCACTCGCGCCGATCCGGTGATCCTGAGCGCGGAGGGCAAGCCGGTCTGGAACCTCGACACCTATGCCTTTGTCGCAGGACCCGCGCCCGACACGGTCAATCCCAGTCTGTGGCGCCACATGACGCATCTGAAGAATCACGGCCTGTTCGCGGTGACCGAGGGCGTCTGGCAGGTGCGCGGATTCGACCTGTCGAACATGACGATCATTCGCGGGGCAACTGGCTGGATCGTCATCGACCCGCTCACCAGCGTCGAGGCGGCGCGGGCAGCGCTCGAACTGGTGAACCAGACGCTGGGTGAGCGCCCCGTCAGCGCGCTGATCTATTCACACAGTCACGGCGACCACTTCGGCGGGGCGCGCGGGGTGATCGACCCGGCCGACGCCGGACGCGTGCCGGTGATCGCGCCCGAGGGATTCATGGAGGAGGCGACCTCGGAGAACGTCATCGCCGGGGGCGCGATGACCCGGCGCGCCGCCTATCAGTTCGGCACGGGTCTGGCACCCGGCGCGACCGGGCAGATGGGCAGCGGGATCGGCATGGGCCTGTCGGCGGGCACGCTCTCGCTAATTGCCCCCACCGACACCGTCGCCGCCACCGGCGAGACGCGGGTGGTGGACGGCGTGCCGCTGGAATTCCAGATCGTCTCGGGTAGCGAGGCTCCGGCGGAGTTCAACATCTTCATCGCTCCGGCCAAGGCCTTCCTTGCTGCCGAGATCGCCACCTGCACGCTGCACAACATCCTCACCCCGCGCGGCGCGAAGGTCCGCGATGCGCGGGCCTGGGCCCACTATCTCGACGAGGCTGCGACCCGCTACGGCCCGCAGTCGGATGTGGTGATTTCAAGCCACTGCTGGCCGGTCTTCGGGCGCACCGCGGGCACCGCCTGGCTGACAGCCCAGCGCGACAATTACCGCTGGCTTCACGACCAGACCCTGCGCCGCATGAACCGCGGCGAGACGATGGACGAAATCGCCGAAGCGCTCGAACAATCGCCCCCGCCCGGCCAGTCCGCGGAGTGGTCGACGCGCGGCTATTACGGCACGGTCAGCCACAATGCCAAGGCGATCTACCAGTTCTATCTCGGCTGGTACGATGCCGTCCCCGCCAATCTCCATCCCCACCCGCCGGTCGAGCGCGCGACCCGCCTGATCGAGGCGCTGGGCGGGGCCGAGCGCACGCTGGCGCTGGCGGAGAATGCGATGGCAGCGGGCGATTATCGCTGGGCCTCCGACCTGCTCCAAAGCCTCGTCTTCGCCGCGCCCGACAATGCTGCGGCCAAGGCGATGCTCGCGGCGAGCTACGAACAGCAGGGCTACCGCGCCGAAAGCGCGATCTGGCGCAACCAGTTCCTCGCCGCCGCCAACGAATTGCGGAACGGGCGGAGCGATCGCAGCGCGGTGCAGAGCAATGATCTGATCGCCGCGATCTCGACGCAGGAACTGCTCGATTCCGCGGCGACCCGCTTTGCACCCGAAGGCCGCACGCCGGTGGGCCTGACCATTGCGATCGACATTCCCGATCGCGGGGAGAAGGCGGTGCTGGAGGTCGGGCAACAGGCATTGATCGGGCGCGTCGGAGCGCTGCCCGAGAAGGCCGATGTCACCATCCGCGGCCCGCGCCGGGCGCTGCTGGCGCTGCTGTTCGTGAAGCTGCCGGTCAGCACCGTGGCCGCGATGGAAGGGGTGACGATCGAGGGCGACCGTGCGCGCTTGCAGCAGCTGGTCGATGCGCTCGATCCGCTGCCGCACGGGTTCGACATCGTCCTGCCCTAAAATATGCACGCGCGCGCGAAGGGTAATGCGCGTTCAGCCGTTGATCAGGCGCCGTGCGGTTTTTGTGCCGACGGCTGCCATGTTCAGGATTGCACCGCCATGTCCGTGACCTTCGCCTGCAAGAAGCTGCCATGACGCCGGCCAGCATCGCGATCAACCGCTTCGGCTATGGCCGTGCCGCGTCCGTCCCGGTGCCGAACGATCCGAAGCGCTGGCTGCTGCGCCAGCGCGATGCTTTCGACCCCGCGCCGCCTGTCATCGCCGGGCGGATGGACACCCGCGCCAAGACGGGCGAAATGATCGAACTGGTGCGTAATCTGCGGCAGGATGCGCGCGCGATTGCAGCGATGGAGGGTGCCGAGGCTCCCGCCATGGCCGGGCCGATGGGCGATGCCATGACCGCCGACAATCCCCGCGCCGCTGCGCTCGCCGGATTGCCGCCCGAATATCGCGACAAGCTGATGGAGGCGCGCCGGGTGCTGGCCGACGACATCGCCGCGCGGGTCAATCTTGCGGTGACGAGCCAGACTCCGCTGGCCGAGCGGCTGGTGCATTTCTGGGCCAATCACTTCAGCGTCTCGGTTGGCAAGCTCGGCACCCAGTTCGAAGTCGGCCCGCACGAATTCACCGCGATCCGTCCGCATGTGTTCGGGCGCTTCGCCGACATGCTCAAGGCCGCGGTGCTGCATCCGGCGATGCTGATCTATCTCGACCAGTTCCAGTCGATCGGCCCCAATGCGCCATTCAGCCAAAGACGCGCGCGGCGCGGCGGCGACAGCCCGCAGCGTCCGCGCGGCCTCAACGAGAACTTGGCGCGCGAGGTGCTGGAGTTGCACACGCTGGGTGTGGGTGGCGGCTACAGTCAGGCCGATGTGACGGAGCTCGCCCGCGCGCTCACCGGCTGGACGGTGCCGGGCCTCGGCCGCGCGGGGCGCTTTGCCGAAACGCAGGACAGCGGCGCGGCCTTCGTCGCGCTGGTGCACGAGCCCGGCGCGCGGCAAGTGCTGGGGCGCAACTATCCCGCCGCCGAAGCGCGGCAGGCGCTCGCGATCCTCGACGACCTTGCCGCCCATCCCGCCACCGCGCGCCATATCGCCACCAAATTCGCGCGCCACTTCGCAGGCGACACCCCGCCCCTGGCACTGGTCGCGCGGCTGGAGGCCGATTTCCTCGAGACCGGCGGCGATCTGGCGAGCCTCACTGCGACGCTGATCGACGCGCCCGAGGCGTGGACCGCACAGCCGGTCAAGTTCCGCACGCCGTTCGAATGGCTGGTGGCGACCTTGCGCCTCACTGGCGTGAGGGAGCTGCCGACCCAGCGCATCGTCGGCGCGCTGACACAGCTGGGGCAGGCCCCGTGGCGCGCGCCCTCGCCTGCCGGGTATGACGATCGGGCCGCCAGCTGGGCCGGGCCCGACGCGCTGATCCGCCGCGTCGAATTTGCCGAGCGGATATCCCGCGCGGTTCCGGCGGACAATGTCGTCGCGCTCGCCGAGACCGCCTTCCCCGGCGCGCTGACCGAGCCGACCCTGACCCAGCTGAAGCGCGCCGAAAGCGGCCAACAGGCGCTCGCGCTGCTGCTGGTCTCGCCCGAAATGATGCGGAGATAGACCCATGACCACCGCTCTCGACCGCCGCTCGCTGCTTGCCGGATCGCTGGTGCTGGGCGCGGGAAGCCTCGCCATGCCCCGGATCGCCTTTGCGCAAGGGGCGGGAAGCCGCAATCTGCTGTTCGTCCTGCTGCGCGGCGCTGCGGACGGGATGGCGATGCTCGCCCCCGTGGGCGATCCCGGGCTCGAGGCGCTGCGCGGAGCCACGCTGGCCGATTACGAGAATGCCCCGCGGATCGGCAGCTTCTTCGCCGTCCACCCCGCGCTGGCCGAAATCGGCAAGTCCGCTGCGGCGGGCGAGGCGCTGTTCGTCCACGCTGCGGCCACCGCCTATCGGGAGCGCTCGCATTTCGACGGGCAGAACCTGATCGAGACCGGCGGCACCGCGCCCTATGACACCAAGGACGGCTGGCTCAACCGCCTCGCCGCGCTGGTGAGCGAGGGTGCGCCTGCGCCCCTGCGCGCGTTGGCGATTGCGCAGGCTGTGCCGCTCGCCTTGCAGGGGGCCGCGCCGGTTTCGAACTACGCGCCGTCCGCCCTGCCCAACGCCAGCGAGGATCTGATGGCGCGGGTGAGCCAGCTCTATGCCGGCGACAGCGAGCTTGGCGCGCTGTGGTCGCGGGCGCTGGAAACGCAGGCGATGGCCGCCGATGACGGCCTGCGCAACCTCAACGATGCGCGCGCGGCGGGTGAACTCACCGCCTCGCTGATGCGCGGCGAAGGCGGCGCGCGGATCGGGATGATCGAGCTGGGCGGGTGGGACACCCATGCCAACCAGCGCGGGGCCTTTGCCCGCTCGGCCCGTCAGCTCGACGCGCTGCTCGCCGCCTACAAGGCCGGCATGGACGCAGGCTGGGCCGATACCATAGTGGTTGTGGCGACCGAATTCGGCCGCACAGCGCGGCTCAACGGCACCGGCGGCACCGACCACGGCACCGCTGGCGCGGCGCTGGTGATGGGCGGCAACGTCAAGGGCGGGCGGGTGATTGCCGACTGGCCGGGCCTTGCGACCGGCCAGCTTTACGAAGGCCGCGACGTTGCCCCCACCATCGCGCTCGAAAGCGTGCTGGCGGGCGCGGTGGCCGAGCATCTGCGGCTCGACCCCGAACTGGCGATGGCGCGCCTGTTTCCGGGACGCTCAGGCGCGCCGCTATCCGGTGTGATCCGCGCCTAGAACGAACACTCCGCGCTCGCCGCCGCCTCGTCGCGGGCGATCTCGCTGATCTGGAGCGTGAAGGCGCCCTTGGAGGCGAAAGTCAGCGTCCCACCCGCGGTGCCGAGGCAGGCCGGGGTCAACACCATCTCGCGCCAGCCCTTGCCTTCGGCGACCGACATCCCCTGCGTGATATCGAGCGGCTGGCCGCCCGCCGTCACCGTCACGGCTGCGCCGGGGCGGGCGGCGACCTGATAGGCGATCCGCCAGGCCGCGCCGCTCTCCGGCCCGGTCAGGGTCAGCTTCGCGCCGGGGGCAAAGGCAATGCGGCGCGCGTCTTCCTGCGCGCGGCGGTCGAGCCCGGTGGCGGTGATCCCGCTGCCGGTGCCGCGCAAATCGGGGAGCAGCGCATTGTCCGCCACAGCCTGCACCTGCGCGCCGAGCTTGCCGCTGGCGAACCACACCGCGCCGCTATCCTGCGTCAGTGCCGCGCAAGTCTCGTCGAGCGGGGCCCAAGCCATGCGCGGGGCCTTGAAACCAAGCCCGTAACCGAGCGCAAACAGCGCGCCCTCGGGGCTGTTGAGCGGCGCGCCCTCGCAGGTTTTCGGCCAGCTGAAGGACAGCCGCCCGGTGGGCTGCGCCTTGCCGAACAGCACGTCGGCCACCCCTGCGCCCTCGCTTCCCGGCAGCCATGCGGCGACGAAGGCGTCCGCGGCGTTGAGCTCGCGGTTGACCCACAAGGGTCGGCCCGAAAGAAAGACCGCCACCGTCGGGATGCCGCGCGCCTTGTAGGCCTTGAGCAGGTTCAGCCCCTCTTCGTCGCGGAAGGCGAGATCCTTCCGGTCGCCGACGAATTCGGCATAGGGTTCCTCGCCGAAGACGACGATGGCGATGTCGGGCGTGCTGCTGGCACTGCCGCCGGGTGCGAGCACGGCCTCGCCGCCCGCCGCCTTCGCGGCCTCGGCGATGCCCTGCCAGATCGAGGTCGCGCCGGGGAAGTCGGCAGCGGTGAGCTCGCCCCCGCCTTGCCATGTCACCGACCAGCCACCCGCCTGCTGCGGGATATTGTCCGCCGCCGCGCCCGCGACTTCGATCCGCGCACCGGGCCGCAGGGGCAACAAGCCCTGGTTCTTGAGCAGCACCATCGACTTCGCCACCGCCTCGCGCGCAATCGCGCGGTGTTCGGGCGCGCCGAGCCTGTCCCACTTGCCGCCGAGCATTCGCGCCGAAGGCGTGACTTCGCCATCGAGCACGCCGAGCCGCTGCTTCATCCGCAGCACTCGCAGCACCGCCTCGTCGAGCCGGGCCATCGGGATCGTGCCATCCTTGACCTGCCTGACGAGGCTGGCGTGGAGCGCCTTCCAGTCCTCGGGCACCATGTAGACGTCGAGCCCCGCCAGCAGCGCCTGCGGACAATCGGAATTGGTGCAGCCCTTGATCTGGCCGTGGCCGTTCCAGTCGCCGACCACCACGCCCTCAAAGCCCAGTTTGCCGCGCAGCTCGCCGGTCAGCAGCGCCTGATTGCCGTGCATCTTGGTGCCGTTGATCGAATTGAAGCTCGCCATCACGCTGGCGACGCCCCGGTCGATCGCGGCGGGGTAAGGGGCGGCGTGGATCGCCATCAGTTCGGCGAGATCGCCGTTGACGTCGCCCTGATCGACGCCTTGTGCAGTGCCGCCGTCGCCGAAGAAGTGCTTGGCGGTCGCGGCGACCTTCCCTTCTCCGAGGAACCTCGGCTCGCCCGGGCGGCCCTGAAGCCCCTCGACCATCGCCGCGCCGAGGCGGGTGACCAGCGCCGGGTCTTCGGAATAGCTCTCGTAAGTGCGGCCCCAGCGATCGTCACGCGCCACGGCCACGGTCGGCGCGAAGGTCCAGTCGATGCCGGTCACCTCGATCTCGACCGCGGTGGCCGCGCCGATGCGGCGGATGAGGTCCTCGTCGCCCGTTGCGCCCAGCGCGATATTGTGCGGGAAGACCGTCGCGCCGATGACATTGGCGTGGCCGTGGACCGCGTCGGTCGCCCACAGCGCGGGGATCGCAGGTTCGCCATTGGGGAGCGGCGCAGTGGAGGCGGCCCAGTATTCGTCTGCCAGCTTCAGCCAGTCGGCTGCCGGAGCCTTGTCATCGCCATAGGGCCCGGAATTGCCGCCGTTGAGGATCGTGCCGAAGCGGTATTCGCGCATGTCGGCGGGCGTGATCGAGCCGATATCGGGCTGGATGATCTGCGCGACCTTGCGCTCGATGCTCATGCGGGCGAGCAACGCCTCGGGGGAGTTCGCGTCAGCCGGAGCAACCGCGCTCGCCGATTGCACCTCGGGTGCACTGCTGCATCCGGCCACCAGCGCTGCCAGCGCCGCGCCGCACACCAGCCGCCCCATCCCTGTCGAAAGCCGCATCGCGTCAGTCCCTCCCAAGACCTGTGATTTTCTTTGTGAACGTTATCAAACTATGCCGCGCGCCGCTCGCTTTGGCAAGCCTCCCGCGTATCGGGATCAGCGGCGCAGGAACCCGGCGAGCAGCACCGCGCTCGCCAGCGAGAGACCGGCGAACAGCACGAACAGCGCGCCATAGCCGAACTGCGGCACCAGCAGCACGGTCAGCCAGGGCATAACCATACCGGGCACGGTGTTGGTGAGGTTGAACACCCCAAGATCGCGCCCGCGATGCTGCGGCTGGGGCAGCACCCGCAGCGTCTGGCTGGCATGGAGCGCGAGGAACACCGCAGCGGCGAGGCCGAACAGCACATAGCCTGCAATCGCCCAGGGCAGGCTCGGCGCACCGGCCATCACCAGCATCCCGCAGGCACACAGCAGCGCGGTGACGACCAGCGGCAGGATCGGGCGTCGCTGGCGGTCCGACCACCGCCCTGCCAGCAGCGAAACCGGAACCGCGCAGACCAGCACCGCGCTGAAGATGTTGGCCGCGCCGTTTTCGGGATAGCCGGGCGCGAGCGAGCGCAGCCAGTAGAGCAGGAAGGCGAACATCCCGCCCTCGGCCACCTGCACCAGCAGGCGTGCGGCCCACATCCGCAGCACCACCCGCTCGCGCGGGCGCTCAGGATCGGCTGCGGGGAGAGGCTTGGCGGGGGTCATGAGCGCAGGCTGCACCCGCCCCTTCCCCAGCATCACCGCAGGCAGCACCAGCACGCTCACCAGCACCGCCACAAGACCCAGCCGTGCTTCGGAGGCGACCAGCCCGGCCCAGGTCACCAGCGACCCCGCGAGCGCGCCCAGCGCGGGCGAGAGGGACAGCGCGCCGCCGAGCACGCCCTTCTGCTCGTCCGGAAAGCAATCCCCCGCCCAGGCCATCAGCGGCGAGAGCATCATGTTGAGCGCCACCTGCCAGACCATCACCAGCAGCACGATCGCCCCCACGCTCCGGGCCTCTCCGATCACCAGCAGCAGCGCGTTGGAGAGCACCAGCCCGGCGATGATCCACGGGCGGCGGGTGCGGGAGCGATCGCTGAGGATACCGAATGCAAAATTGGCAAGGCTCGCCATCGCCGCTCCGAGGAAGGTGACCCGCGCCAGCGCCGCGACATCCTCGCTACCCTGGGTGTCGGCGATCGCCTGCGGCAACAGCACGGTCAGCAGCGGCACATAGGCGACCGCGCCCCCGGCGGCAGCCAAGGCGAACAGCGCCAGAAACCAGCCGGGCTGGCGCTGCGGCGGGGGAATGTTCAAGCCCGGCCCGGCGGCGGCGCGGTGGAGGCGCGTTCGACCAGCGCGGCGGCCACCTCGATCACCGCCGCGTCGTCCGTATCGGGCACGCGGGTGATGAGATGCTCGACCGCGCGGCTGACCGTCTCGGCAATCGGCTGGTCGATCGCGGTCAGCGGCGGCTGGGTGAAGCGCACGATCGGGGTGTTGTCGAAGGAGATCAGCGAGAGATCGTCGGGCACCGCAAGCCCGCGCTCGCGCGCGACTTCGAGCACGGCGAGCGCCATCTGGTCGGACGAGGCGATGATCGCGGTGAGATCCGCATGGCGATCGAGCAGCGCACGCGCGGCGCGGATGCCGCTGTCATAGCCGAAATCGCCGACCTCTAGCAGGCCCTCGTCCGGCAATCCCGCCTCGGCCAGCGCGCGCCGCCAACCGTCGATGCGCCAGCCGCTGAGGCTGTATTGATCCGGCCCCGCGATCATCGCGATGCGGCGATGGCCCAGCTTTGCGAGGTGCGTGGTGGCCAGATGGCCTGCGCCATGATCGCCCATCGTCAGCGCAATCCCCGGCCCCGGCGCGTCCGATCCGATCCGCGCGAAGGGGATGCGCCGCTCGGCCAGAAGCTGCGTGATCAGCGGGTTTTCCGAGTGCGGCGGGGTGAGGATCACGCCGTCGGGCTGCAAGGCCGAAAGCGCCGCGCCCAGCTCGCGCTCGACATGGTCGGAATGGGTGTCGACCAACTCCACCATCATCCGGTAGCCGTGCTGGTGGCAGGTCAGCATCCCGCCCAGCAGCATCTGGTCGACCCAGTCCGTGCCGATCCGCTCACGCCAGTCGGCAAGCGTGCGTTCGCGGTCGTTGATGGCGAGAATGATGTAGGAGCGCGAGCCGCTCATCCGCTGCGCCGCAAGGCTCGGCACATAGCCGAGCTTGTCGATCGCGGCCTGCACGCGCTCGCGCAGTTGCGGGCGCACGTTGGGGCCGCCGTTGACCACCCGGCTCACCGTCTGGAGCGAGACCCCCGCATCCTCGGCCACGTCCCTGATCGTGACTGTCTTGCGCACCCGCGCCATGAAAAACCGCTTCCCGTCTCGCCTGCTGTGGGCCTAACGCATGCAGGCGCGGCCCGTCTCCGGATCGCTGGCGCATTGGTAGACCCTGATCCAGTCGATCGCGAATTGCGCGGGAAAACTGCTCGGGGCAACCCCCTTGGCGTTGTTTTCTTCCGACAAACGCCCACCCACGGCGAGATCGGCCATGATATAGAAGGGCTGGTCGAAGGGCGCGGCGGGTTTGCCCTTGGCTTTTGGCGCGGCGGTGCTCCACTGGTCGGCGGTGACGGTGAGATGCACCCGGTCGTCCACCAAGAAGCGGATCAGCCCCTCCCCCCACTCGACCGCATAGACGTGAAAATCGTCAGATTGCAGCGCGCGAGTGGGCAGCGCGGTGCGGCTGTCGACATACCTGTTCTGGGGCGCGAAATCGCCGAAATGCAGTGCGCTGATCGTGCGGTTTTCGCCGCGCCCGCCTTCGCATTCCTTGCACTTGGCGCCGATATTGACCGCTTCGAGAATGTCGATCTCGCCCGAGCGCGGCCACGCGCCATAGGCCGGGTCGTCGGGCATCATCCACACCGCGGGCCAGGTGCCCTGCCCCGGCGGCACTTTTGCGCGCACTTCGATCCGGCCATAGCGCCAGGCGTGCTTGCCGATGGTGCGCACCTTGCCCGAGGTGTGCGACTGGGTAAGGCGGGGGTTGCCCGGTTCGGCAATCTCGGGCGGACGCGCGGGGCCGGTGAAGCGCTCCTTTTTTGCCTTGAGGAGCAGCAGCCCGTTCTCGACCGCGATGTTATCGGGCCGGTCGGTGTAGCACTGCCGCTCGAAATTGCCCCCGCCCCAGCAGGACTCCTCGGGCGTCCACTTGCTGCGGTCGAGCGCTTCGCCCTCGAACTCGTCGGCCCAGACCAGCTGCCAGCCGCGCCCTTCCAGCGGGGCGAGCGGCTGGTCTTCGGGCGGGGGTGTCGCTCCCGAAAGCAGCAGGGCCGCCGTCAGCATTCCCGCTTTCGGCAGCCCTGTGCGTGTCATTGCCTTCCCCCCGCTCAGAAGTTGAAGCGGGCGATGAAGGTGAAGCGGCGATCGTTGCGGAACACCGCACTGATCGGGCGCGTCCCGTCGAAATCGACCAGCGTCGAGAGCTGGGTGGTCTCGTCGAGCAGGTTCACACCCTGCACGCCCAGCTTGATCTGCGGGGTGACGCTGTAGAAGATCGACCCGTCGAGCTGGCCGCCCGCTTCCTGGAAGATCGGCGAGAACGGGAAAAGATCGTCCCGCTGCGTCACCAGGAAGTCGCTGCGCCAGTTATAGGCGGCACGCATCGACAGCGGGCCCTTTTCGTAGAACAGCGTCGCGTTGATGGTGTGCTTCGAAATCCCGGCAAGCGGAAGCTGACCGGCGAAGGGCCCGTTGTTGAGCGGCTGACCGCTCGAATTGACCGACGGCGAACCGATGCCCGAGATATTGGGGTTGGGGAAATCGCTGCCGTCCACATAGGTATAGGTGAACTGCGAACCCAGCCCGCTGAGCAGCCCCGGCAGGAAGTCGTAGGTTTGCTGATAGGCGAATTCGACACCTTTGAGCGTGCCCGAGATGTCGTTGGCCGGGCCGTTGATGATCACCTCTTCCTGATCGTTGCCGATCGAGCTCGGATAGATCACGGTTCCGGTGCCGGACGTGACGATGCCCTGGATATCCTTCACGAAGAAGGCTGCGGTCAGCGAGCCGACGGCGCTGAAATACCATTCGGCGCTGAGGTCGTAGTTCCAGGATTCGGTCGGCCGCAGGTTGCGGTTGCCGGTCGAGACCGCCAGCAGCGGGCCATCGTTCACCCGGCCGCTGAAGCCGAGCACCCCGCCCGCATTGAACAGGTTGAGATCGGGGCGGCTGATTCCCTTCGACACCGCACCGCGGATGACGACACCGGTGCCCGAATCCCAGCGCACGTTGAACGACGGCAGGAAGTGGTCGAAATTGATGTCGCGCCCGTCGCGGATCACTTCGCCCGTGAACAGCGCGGCGTAATCGGCAAGGCGCTGTCC
Organism: Porphyrobacter sp. YT40; assembly: GCF_006542605.1. Classification (GTDB taxonomy): domain Bacteria; phylum Pseudomonadota; class Alphaproteobacteria; order Sphingomonadales; family Sphingomonadaceae; genus Erythrobacter. Next base: position 1,977,610 of record NZ_CP041222.1, on the reverse strand, counting down.
GGTTAGCTGGCAATAGGCCCGCTGCGGGATGAAGCCGCCATTGTCGGGAATGCTCGGATCAACCGGCGGGCAGCTGGCGATGATTTCGGCCACCTGCACGATGCCGTCATTGTTGCCGAAGTTCGGATCGGCATCGAACTGCGCCGGGTCCGGGAAGGCGATCAGCGCATTGTTGCTGACATTGGTGCGGACATAACGCAGGCCGATATTCCCCGCGAGCGACGATCCGCCCGCGAAATCCGCGCCGAAATCGACGCGCACATAGGCAGCCGAGGTGATTTCGGTGACGTCCGAAATTTCCGACGGGCAATAGGGATCGCACTGCACCGTCGTGCCGTCCGGCAGCGTCCGGCTGCGACCGTTGACGCCGAGGTTGAAGCTTTCCGGCGACTGGCTGAAGGTGGTGATCGCATCCCATTGCTGATCGGTCACGCCATCGAGATATTCCCGCAGGAAGTCGTCGCCGCCGTAGAAGAACGCGCCGCCGTTCTGGATCGGCGTGCCGGATTCGCCGCGCTGGAAATTGTCGGCGAAGGGATTGCGATAGGCGGAGGCATCGGGGAATTCGTCGACATAGGCGCCGCCGCCGATCGCCGATTCCTGACCAGGCAGGCCGGTGAAGAACCGGCCCGGCTGAAAGCCGCCGGTGGCCGCACAACCCGGCCCGGCATTCCACGGAGCGCAGCCCGCGCGGCCCGCCCAGGGTGCCGAAAGGTTGCCCCAGGTGCTGAAGTTGGTGTTGCGGTTGGCACGGTCGCGCGTCGCCCAGCGTCCACCGAAGGCCGCCTTGCGGAAGAAGCCTTCATCGCTCAGGTCATATTCGAAATCGCCAGCGAGGCTGAACAGCTCGCCATCGTTGCGCTCGCGGCTGTCGAGGCCGAACCAGTAATAGGTGTAGAACCCGCTGGTGAAGTAATCCGACGGCGCGCCGACCGGGGCGAGGAACTCGATATCCGGCGTCTTGCCCGACAGGTCGATCGCAATATCGGCCCAGGTGCTGGTCGCACCGAACACCGAATCACGCGTCAGATCGGACTTGACGTACTGCATCTCGACCTTGCCGCGGAAGCGGTCGGTGAACTCCATCTGCGCGTCGAGCGAGATGTCCTGCGTGGTGGACTGGGTGTCGCGCACGAAGCGCAGCGCGTCCATCGGGATACCGCCGAGGCCGAAGGGCGTGGCATAGGCATTGCCGACGTTCTGGGTGAGAATGCCGCTGACGAAATTGCCGTTCGCGTCGAATTCGTAATTCGTGCCCGCGCGCGGCTGGTTGGTCGAAACGCCATCGTCGATTCGGCCCAGCAGCGCGAATTCCTCGGTCGCGAAGCCGGTTTCCGAACGCAGGTATTCGAGTGTCAGCAGCAGATCGCCATCGAGGGTCTCGAACTGGCCGACCGCCGAGAAGGCCTCGCGGTCGCGATCCAGCGTCGTGGTGCGCACGTTGGCGAATTGCGGGACGAGCACCGAGTTAGGCGGCGGGAAATTGTCCGGGGTGAAATTGGGTTCATCCCCGAAGCCGCCCGAATTGAGGTCGAAAATCCGCGCGCAGCCGCCGCTGAGATCGGCCGGGCGATAGCAGTAATCGACCAGCTGCGAGGCGTCGGTGCGGCTCTTGAGCTTGGAATTGGAATAGCTGAACTGCAGGCCGAAGGTGCCTTGACCGGTCTCGAAGGTATTCGAGGCCAGAATGTTGAAGGTCGGCGACCATTCCTGCCGCAGATCGCCGTAATTGCCCTCGATCGAGCCCGCCACGTGGAAGCCTGGGTTGTCGAGCGGTTTGCGGGTGACGAGATTGACGAGACCCGCGATGTGGCCTTCGATCTGGTCGGCGGTGATGTTCTTGAACACCTCGACGCGGCCGACGAGCTCGGGTGAGACGTCCTCGAAGCTCAGCGCGCGGCCGCCATTGGCCGAGAAGATGTCGCGCCCGTTGAGCTGCGAACTGACATAGGGAAGGCCGCGGATGATGAGACCCGTGCCTTCGACCGAGAAACGGGTCGGGTCGGACTGCTTCTCGAACCGGCCGATGTTGACACCCGGCACGCGCTGGAGCGCTTCGGCAACCGAACGGTCGGGCAGCGCACCGATGTCTTCGGCGGTGATCACGTCGACCACGGTGTCGGCGTTGCGCTTGATGTTCTGCGCGTTCTGAAGCGAGGCGCGAAAGCCGGTGACGATGATGTCGTTGGCGCCTTCCCCGGCTACCGCATCTTCGGTTTCCGGATCGGCTTCGGCGGCATCCTGCGCCATGGCCGGGCTGGCGGCGGCAATGGCCAGCGCCGATGCCGTGCCAAGAGCGAACAGACGCCGGGCCGGCGCATGCGAGTGCGTTTTCATGATCTTTCGTCTCTCCCCATGCCGCGCGACAGATTCATGCCTGAAGCTGCGGGCTGCGGAACTGTTCTAGCGCATCTTGAGAGCGTTCTCAAGACTTGTAATCTTGCGTTCATATTGCATTCTGGCAACACATGGCGGCGCGACAAAAGACCCGCCGACAGGGCCTATCGTGGCCCAATGGGGATCGATGAAAACGTGGCAATTGAACGCATTATCATCGTCGGCGGGGGCACGGCCGGATGGATGGCAGCAGCCGCCCTGTCGCGGATCAAGCGCGGGCGGCCTGTGGAAATCGCGCTCATCGAATCCGAAAGCATCGGCACGGTCGGCGTCGGCGAGGCGACGATTCCGCCCTTTGTCGGCTTCAACGAGCTGATCGGAGTCAACGAGGCGGAGATGCTCGCCGCGGTCGGCGGCACCTTCAAGCTGGGCATCCAGTTCGAAAACTGGGGCAAGCTGGGCGACAGCTATATCCACCCCTTCGGTGCCTATGGCTACACCATGGGCGGAATAAGCTTCCACCATGTCTGGCACCGCATGGTCGGCGCGGGCGACAAGCGTCCGATCCAGGTCTTCAACCTCGAGACGATGGCCGCCTATTTCGGCAAGTTCGCGCGGAGCGAGGATTTCAAGCGCGACGATCTGCCGCCGGTCAATTATGCCTATCATCTCGACGCGGGCCGCTATGCCACGTTCCTGCGCCAGCTGGCCGAAAGCCGCGGCGTGGTGCGGCACGAGGGCAGGATCGCCGATGTGCAGCTTGACGGGGAAAGCGGCTTCGTCACCGGCGTCACGCTGGAGGATGGCCGCGCGTTTCAGGGCGATCTGTTCATCGATTGCTCGGGTTTCAGGGGCTTGCTCATCGAGCAGGCGCTGAAGACCGGCTATGACGACTGGAGCCACTACCTGCCCTGCGACCGCGCTGTCGCCCTGCCCTGCAAGCGCGACGACGGCGGCCCGCCCCCGCCCTTTACCCGCGCCACCGCGCACAGCGCGGGCTGGCAATGGCAGGTGCCGCTGCAACACCGCAACGGCAACGGCCATGTCTATTGCGCGGCCTATATGGACGACCAGGAAGCGCTCGACATCCTGCTCGGCAATATTGCGGGCAAGCCCCAGGCCGAGCCCAACTGGCTGCGCTTCGTCACCGGGCGGCGCAAGAAGTTCTGGAACAAGAACGTCGTCGCGCTGGGGCTGGCGGCGGGCTTTATGGAGCCGCTCGAATCGACCTCGATCCACCTCATCAACACCGGGATCGACAAGCTGATCTCGCTGCTGTCGCTGGACGGGATCACGCAGGTGCAGGAGGATACCTTCAACCGCCTGACGGGGCGCGAATATGCGCGTATCCGCGACTTCCTGATCCTCCACTACAACGCCACCAGCCGCGACGATTCCGACTTCTGGAACTATGTCCGCACCATGCCCGTGCCCGACAGCCTCACCGAGAAGGTCGAGCTGTTCCGCGCCAACGGCCAGATCTTCCGCGAGGAGGACGAGCTCTTCACCGAAACCAGCTGGGCGGCGGTGATGATGGGTCAGGGCATCCGGATGGGCGGCCACAACGCGATGGCCGACGCGCTCGATCCCGAAGAGACCGCGCGCGAAATCACCGAGATCGAACAGTCGATCCGCTACCTTGTCCAGCACATGCCGGGCCACGGCGATTACCTCGCCCGCTATTGCCCCGCGCCGATGGCGGCCTGAGCCGGGCCGGGCTTTCTTGACAAAGGCGTGCGCCGCTTGGAAGGGGGCGCGTCGCCCCCTGCCCCGCCCCTGCCGCCCGAGGTTTGCCCGCCCATGACTGACGCTTCCCACGGCTGGACCGCGCTGGTGCTGGCGGGTCAGCGCCCGGGGGTCGATCCGGTGGCGGCGCAGTTCGGCATCGAAGCCAAGGCGCTGGTGCCGGTCGCGGGCGAGCTGATGCTGAACCGCGTGCTGATGGCGCTCGCCGACGCGCCCGAGATCGCGCGGATCGTGGTGCTGGCGCAGAACGCGGCCGAACTGCTGCGCCATCCCGACCTTGCCTGGGCGGCGGCCGAGCCGCGCATCACCGCCCGCACCTCCGGCCCCACCATCAGCGGATCGGTGCGCGATGCCGTGCGCGATCCCGCGATCGGCCTGCCGGTGCTGGTGACCACCGCCGACAACGTCATGCTGACCCCCGCCACCATCGCCGAATTCATCGCCGGAGCGGGCGGGAGCGATGTCAGCGTCGCGATGGTCGAGCGCGCGCGGCTCGAAGCAGCGGTCGGCCCCAACCGGCGCACATGGCTGACCTTCCGGGGTGGCAGCTACACTGGTGCGAACCTCTTTGCGCTCAACGCCCCTGCCGCGATCAATGCGCTGCGGTTCTGGGAGCGGGTCGAGCAGGATCGCAAATCGGTGCTGCGTCTTGCTGCCCATTTCGGCCCGGCGCTGATGCTGAAACTGCTGCTGCGGCGCATGACGCTGCACGAGGCGCTGGCCGCGGCGGGCCGCAAGTTGGGCGCGAGCGCCGCGCCGGTGCTGCTCTCCGACGGGCGCATGGGGGTCGATGTCGACAAGGTCGAGGATCACGCCCTCGCCGAACGACTGCTCAAGGGCCCGCGCTGAGGATGCAGCGCATCGCTCTCTACGATCTCGACCGCACGGTGACCCGCGCGCCGACCTTCACGCCGTTTCTGGTCCACATGGCGGCGCGCGGCACGGGTCTGCGGCTGCTGGGCCTGCCGCTGTGGGTGCTGGCGATGCTGGGCTACAAAGCGCGGCTCTACGGGCGCGAGGCGCTGAAGCGCTTCGGGCTGCGGCTGCTGGTGGGGCGCGTGGTGACAGGCCCTGCGCTCCAGCCCCGCATCGACGCTTTCGTGGCGCGGCAGCTGGCGCACAATATCCAGCCCGGCGCGCGCGCACAGATGGCAGCCGACCGCGCGGCGGGCGTGCGCCTTGTCCTCGTCACCGCCGCGCCCGAGATCTATGCCGATGCGATGGCCGCAGGTCTCGGCTTCGACGCCTGCATCGCCACCCGTCACCGGCGCGATGCGCGCGGGCACTTGCTCGCAGCGATCGACGGCGCGAACAATTACGGCGCGCGCAAGGTCGCGCGGGTGGAGGAGTGGCTCGCCGCCCAAGGGCTGATCCGCACCGATGTCCACTTCACCGCCTATACCGACCATGCCAGCGACGCGCCGATCCTCGATTTCGCCGATGAGGCCGTGCTGGTGGGCCGCTATGCCAGCCCCCGGCCAGGCTGGGCGAGCGCCGACTGGAGCGCGGCATGAAGCGCATCTGCTTCCTATTCAACCACGATCAGACGCATCAGGTCGCCCATTCGCTCCCCATAGCGCTGGCGCTGGCGGCGCGGGGAAAGCACCGGATCGTGCTCGCCTATGCGCGCGAGGCTATCCGCAAGGAGATCGAACGGCAGGCCCATCCGGCGCTGCTCGCGCGGGTGGAACTGGTGCAGCTTGGCCTCAAACGCGGCGCATCGCAGGCGCTGGCGGGCGTGCTCGAGCGCCTCGTTCCCGCCACCAAGCTGCTGATCTACCGCGACAACCTCGATTTCTTTGCCAGCTTCGATGCGGTGGTGGTGTCGGAGAAGACCACACTGCTGCTCAAGTCCCGCTACGGGCTCGATAAGGTGAAGCTGATCCACACCCGCCACGGCGCAGGTGACCGGGCGATCGGGTTCAATCCCGAGAGCGCGCGGTTCGATCTGGTGCTGGTCTCCGGCCCCAAGATCCGCGACCGGTTGATCGCGGACGCGGGGCTGCGTCCCGAACAGATCGCGCTGGTCGGCTATCCCAAGTTTGATCTGTGCGCGGATAATCGCTTCGCAGACAGCTTCCCCGCGCCCGAGCGCCCCACGGTGATCTACAACCCCCATCCCTCGCCCAAGCTGTCGAGCTGGTTCAAACACGGCGCGCAGGTGCTGGAGGCGTTTCGCGGGCAGGATCGCTACAACCTGATCTTCGCGCCCCACGTGATGCTGTTCGCGCGCAAATGGGTGGTGACTCTCGACCCGCCGAGCCTCGCCCGCGTCGTGCCCCCCGGCCCCGAATATGCCCGCGAGCCTCGCATCCATATCGACACCGGCAGCGCGGCCAGCAGCGACATGAGCTACACCAACCGCGCCGACATCTACCTTGGCGATGTCAGCAGCCAGGTCTACGAATTCCTGCGCGCGCCCCGCCCATGCCTGTTCCTCAACAGTCATGGCGTGGATTGGCAAGACGATCCCAATTATCTGCACTGGCAGGCCGGCCCGGTGCTGGAGAGCGCCGCCGGCCTGCTCGATGCGATTGATGCTGCGGTGGCCGCGCAACCGCGCTATGCGCCGGTGCAGCAGGCGCTGATCGATGCGACCTTCTCGCTGTCCGACCGCCCCTCGGCCGAGCGGGCGGCGGATGCAATCGGCGCATTTCTCGAAGGAACAGGCACCCGTGGCTAGTCTCGCAGCTTTCTGGCGCTACGGCGTGGTCAAGACCCTGCGCAAGTGGAAGGCCGCCGCGCTGTCGCCCGTGATGGCCGCGCGCGGGGAGGCGGCGGTGCGCTCGGCCTACGGCGTGCTGATGGTGCCCAACTGGCAGGACACGACCTTCCGCTATTGCATTTTCGGCACCTATGGCCGCGATCTGGCCGATCTGCTGCTGGGCCAGAGCAAGGACTTCGTCTTCGTCGATATCGGCGCCAATCAGGGGCTCTATTCGCTGATCGCGGCACAGAACCCCCGCTGCCGCCAGATCATCGCCTTCGAGCCGGTGCCCGCGACCCATGCGCGCCTTGCCGCCAATGTTTCGCTCAATGGCGGTGCGGAGCGGACGGTGCTGCACCCGCTCGCCATTGCTGACAGCGTCGGCGAGGTGACGATCTCCGTCGCCGAGGGGCACACCGGCACCGCCACGCTGGCGGGGCGCGAGGCGGGAAAGCCTGCGGCCGGCGGCGTCACCATCCGGACGATCGACGCTCCGCTGGTCGATCCGCTGCTCGCGGGCGACCTTCCGATGTTCGTGAAAATCGACGTCGAGGGACTGGAAGCCGTTGTGATCGCCGAGCTTGCCAAGACCGCCAGCTTCGCCCGCGTCGCGGCAATCTTCTATGAGGTCGACGACCGCTGGGCGAGCGCGGGCGAAATCGAGGCCTTGCTGCGGGCTACAGGCTTCACCCGCTTCGCCAAATACGGGCGCGGGCATCATTACGACGTGTTGGCGACCCGCTCCTGACACACCATCTCGGCCAGCGCCCGGCCTGACAGCCACGCGCCCTCGACCCGTGGCGAATGCAGGTAATCCCCCGCGATCCCGATCCCGAGCGCCGGATCGAAGCGCGCGCCCTCGCCCCGGCGCGCTTCGGGCAGGGCGTAGAGCCAGCGATGCGCATCCAGATGCTGCGGCACGGCGGGCGCGATGCCGGTGGCGGCGAAGAAATCGGCGAGCAGGGCCTCGGCGGCATCGTCCTTCGGCAGATCGATCAACTCGCGGCTGCGGGCGGGAGAGGCGTGGATCACCCAGGTCTCGGCCCCGCCGCGCCCCGGCTTAGCCGAGTTGCGCGCGGCCCAGCTGATCGGCGCGCTGTCGGAGCGGAAGGTGTCGGGCGTGTAGGCCAGCGGCGCGTCGAAGGCCGCCATTGCCGCCCAGCACGGCGCGGAGGTCACATCTGCGGCCAGCGCGGCAAGGTCGGGCGCGGCCTCGGCCAGCAACACGGCGGCTTGCTCGGCAGGGACGGCGACCAGCACCGTGGCGGCGATGAAGACCTGTTCGCCCGCCTCGATGCGCCAGCGCGCGCCGTCACGCTCCAGCCGCTCGGCCCGCACGCCCCAGCGCACGTCGAGCGGTGCCGCCATCGCCTTGACGCAGGCGTTCATGCCCGGGGTGCCGACCCAGGCGTCGTCGCCCGCAGCGGGCCAGCGCGCGGCCACGCCTGCCGCTTCCCATGCCGCGACCGCTGCCTGAAAGCCGGGATCGCGCGCGGTGAAATATTGCGCGCCGTGATCGAAGCTTATCTGCTCGCCCGCGACCTCGACCCGCCGCGCCGCCATGCGCCCGCCGGGGCCGCGCCCCTTGTCGAGCACGATGATCCGCGCGCCGGTTTCAGCGAGCGCGGTGGCGGCGGAAAACCCCGCCATGCCGCCGCCGATGATGAGAATGGCAGCCAAAATATCCGAATGTACGTCCATCCCGCGCCAACGCACGGGAAGGCCGGAGGTTTCGCGCCAAATCGCCTCAGGGCGCAGAACGCGGCGGGCGGGATTCGGCGAGCACCAGCGAGAAGCGCTTCGCTTCGTCCGTCCAGCGCGCGCGCGGTTCCCAGCCGCCCGCCGCCAGCAGCTGCTGTGCGGAGCGTTTGGTGAACTTGTGGCTGTTTTCGGTATGGATGCTCTCGCCCGCGCGCATCGCAAAGCGCTGGCCGCTGACGGTGAAGCTCACATCCTCGCGCGCCACCAGATGCATTTCGACCCGCGCGAAGACATCGTTCCAGCGCGCCTCATGCGCAAAACTGGCAACCGGGATGTCCGCGTCAAGCTCGCGGTTGATCCGGTGCAGCAGATTGCAGTTGAATTTTGCCGTCACGCCCTGCGCATCGTCATAGGCGGCGAGCAGCACGTCCTCGTCCTTCACCAGATCCATGCCGATCAGCAACAGCGCGCCCTCGCCCAGCGTCTCGCGCATCGAGCGCAGCAGATCGGTCGCGGTGCGTGCGATCATGTTGCCGATGGTGGAGCCCGGGAAAAAGCCGAGCTTGGGCAGGTCGGCAACCTCGACGGGCAGCTCGACCCGGCGCATGAAATCGGCCTCGACCGGCCAGACCGGCAATTCCGGGAATTTCGCCGACAGCGCCGCAGAGGAGGCGCGCAGGAAATCCCCTGCAATGTCGAGCGGAACATAGGCGGAGGGCGCAATCGCCGACAGCAGCAGCGGGGTCTTGACCGAGGAGCCCGAGCCGAACTCCACCACCGCCCAGCCCGGCCCGATCAGGTTGGCGATATCGCCGGAACGCTGTGTCAGGATCTCGGTTTCGGCGCGGGTCGGGTAATATTCGGGCAGCTGCGTGATGTCCTCGAAGAGCTGCGAGCCTTCGTCGTCGTAGAACCAGCGCGCGGGGATCGCCTTCTGCGGTTCGGCCAAGCCTGCCAGCACATCGGCCCGGAAGGCGAGGTCTACCCCGCCGGCGTCGCGGTCGACCAGTTTCAGTCCAGGGGCGCAGGTCATGTCAGGCATCCTTGGCAAGGCGCAGACCGGTGAACTGCCAGCGCTGATGGGGATAGAAGAAATTGCGGTAGGAGGCGCGCGCATGGCCGCGCACGGTGGCGCAGCTGGCCCCGCGCAGCACCACCTGCCCACTCATGAACTTGCCGTTGTATTCCCCCACCGCGCCCTCGGGCGCGCGGAAGCCGGGGTAGGGGAGATAGGCCGAGCGGGTGAACTGCCAGCCATCGCCGAACAGGCCGGGCGAGCCGGCCGGCAACGGCGGCGCTGCGGCGTCGAGCTGGTTGCCTGCTGCGGGATCGTGGCTGGCGGCGATGGCTTCCCACTCAAACTCGGTCGGCAGTCGCGCGCCCGCCCAGGTGGCGAAGGCATCGGCCTCGTAATAGGAAATATGGGTTACGGGCGCGTGCGGATCGCGGGTCTGCCAGCCCTGATGGGTGAAGTGCTCGCCCTCCCGCCAGTAGAGCGGTGCGTCTATGCCGTGCTGCTGCACCCATGCCCAGCCATCGGCCAGCCACAGGCGCGCGGTGGTGTAGCCGCCATCGGCAATGAAGGCGTTCCACTCGCCATTGGTGACCAGCCGGTCGGCCAGCGCAAAGGGTTCGAGCAGCACCCGGTGGCGCGGGCCTTCGTTGTCAAAGGCGAAGCCCTGCCCCTCGTGGCCGGCGCGCGCGATCCCGCCCGGGTGCGTGTGCCAGCCCATCGGCGCGGGCGAAGCGGCGGCAGCGGCGCGGCCTTCCCACATGGCGACCCCCAGCGGGTTCTGGAACAGGCCGTGCTTGATGTCGGTCAGCAGCAGTTCGATGTGCTGCTGTTCATGCGCCACGCCCAGCGCAATCAGATCGGCGAGCGCCGGATCGCCGAGCAGCGGAACCATCGCCTCGGTCACTTCCGCGCGCCATTCGAGCACCTCGGCGAGGGTCGGGCGCGACAGCATCCCGCGCGCGTCGCGGGCGATGCGGTCGCCGTGGCTTTCGTAATAGGAATTGAACAGGAACGGCCAGTCCTCGCGCCACAGCCGGTAATCCGGCACGTGTTCGCGCAGCACGAAGGTTTCCCAAAACCACGTCGTGTGCGCGAGGTGCCACTTGGCCGGGCTCGCATCGGGCATCGACTGGATCGTGGCGTCGGCATTGCTGAGCGGAGCGACCAGCGCCTCGGTAAGGGCACGGGTGGTGCGGAAGGCATCGGCGAGCGGGGTTGCCGCGGGTTCTGCCTTGAGATGTTCGCTGCGCTGCACGTGCCCTCCCGTCGTCGCCCTGCCCGGTTTCGGACAGTGCTCCTCTCCGGTTACAGCAACAAGTCCAAAGCGCCCGCGATGTTCCGCAGCTGCGACGAACAGGCAGGTGGCGTGCCCGCTGTCAGGCGGAAATCACGCCGCGTGGCTGACCTCGGCCTCGCGCCCGCCAGCCGCTTCGTTGAGCATTTCCGCTACGAGGAAAGCGAGTTCCAACGACTGTTCCGCGTTGAGGCGCGGGTCGCAATGGGTGTGGTAGCGGTCGCCCAGACGCTCCTCGGTGATCGCCACGGCCCCGCCGACGCATTCGGTCACGTCCTGCCCGGTCATCTCGATATGGATCCCGCCTGGGTGCGAGCCTTCGGCGCGGTGGACGGCGAAGAAGCCCTTCACTTCGCGGGTGATCCGGTCAAACGGACGCGTCTTGAAGCCCGTGTCGGACTTGACGACGTTGCCGTGCATCGGATCGCAGCTCCACACCACCGGGTGCCCTTCGCGTGCTACCGCGCGAACCAGCTTCGGCAGGCCGTCCTCGACCTTGTCGTGCCCGAAGCGGCTGATGAGCGTGATGCGTCCGGCCTCACGCTTGGGGTTGAGATCGTCGAGCAGGCGCAGCAGCGCATCGGGCTCCAGCGAGGGCCCGCACTTCATGCCGAGCGGATTGCCGATCCCGCGCGCATATTCGATATGTGCCGAGCCGGGGAAACGCGTGCGATCGCCGATCCAGAGCATATGCGCGCTGGTTGCGTACCAGTCACCGGTGAGCGAATCCTGCCGCGTCATCGCCTGCTCGTAGGGCAGCAGCAGGCTTTCGTGGCTGGTGTAGAAGCTGGTGCCCTTAAGCTGCGGCACGGTGCCGGGATCGACTCCGCAGGCCTCCATGAAGTCGAGCGCCTCGCCGATCCGGTCGGCCATTTCGCTGAACTTCTCGGTCCAGGGGGTGCGGCCCATGAAGTCGAGCGTCCACTGGTGGACTTGCCGCAGGTTGGCATAGCCCCCGCCCGCAAATGCGCGCAGCAGGTTCAATGTCGCGGCGGCCTGCGAATAGGCGCGGACCATGCGCTGCGGATCGTTGCGGCGGCTGACGGGGTCGAACTCGATCCCGTTGATATTGTCGCCGAGGTAGCTCGGCAGCGTCACACCGTCGATCGTCTCGGTCGGGGCCGAACGCGGCTTGGCGAACTGGCCCGCCATGCGACCGACCTTCACCACCGGGCGCTTGGAGGCGAAGGTCATGACGACCGCCATCTGCAGCAGCACGCGGAAGGTGTCGCGGATGTTGTTGGGGTGGAATTCCGCAAAGCTTTCCGCGCAGTCCCCGCCCTGCAGCAGGAAGCCGTGACCGTTCGCCACGTCGGCGAGATCGGCCTTGAGCGCGCGCGCCTCGCCCGCAAAGACCAGCGGGGGATAGGACGAGAGCGTCTTCTCCGCCTCGGCCAGCTCGGCCGCATCTTCATAATGCGGCAGGTGGCGCGCTTCGTAAGCCTTCCAGCTTTCCGGGGTCCAGGTCTCGGGCACGGTCATAACTCTTTCAATCGCTTCGGCGCGGCAACCCCCGCGCGGGGGCGCCCGCTACAGGATGGGGGCACGAATTGTAAAGCGGCAATGCCGCTTTGGACAATATTATTTCCCGATCACAGCAAGCAGCCGGGTCGATCAGCGCCCCGCCGGCATCGGTTGCGCAGCATTCGCACTCGCCCCGCCGGCCGCGGGTGATGGCGCCGGCCCTTCGGCAAGGGTCTGGCCTTCGGGGATGATCGCCAGGCGGAAGGGCGAGGTCTGGGCAAAATAACGGTCAGCCAGGAACTGCATGATCTGCGGGCTCGTCTGCGAATAGTCGGACAGCAGCGTGCGCAGCAGCACCACGCGCTGCGGATCGGTGGTCGCGCCTTCGAGGTTGAACAGCCAGAACTGGTTTCCGGTCGAAGCGCGGCGGATCAGCTGGCCGAGCGGTTCGGTCACGCGCGCAAGCTCGTCCGCTGTGGGCGGGTTGGCGGCGAGATCCTTGGCGATGCGGTCAGCCTCGGCGAAGAACACCGGCACGAATTCGGGCTCCAGCTGGGCAAGCGCGGTGATCCGCCCGCCGCTGGCAAGGTCGGACGGCCAGTTCGAGAAGACTTGCGGCGAATAGCTCGCCCCGGCGCGTTCACGCAGGGCTTCGAGCAGGCGGTTGTTGAACAGCTGGGTGAGAATTTCGAGCTGGCGGCTTTCGCGCAAGCTGGCAACCCCGCCTCCGCTCGGCCAGGCGACCACGGCGGCGGCCTGGTTGGCATCGCCGCGATGCGCGACCACCTGCGGGGCTGCCGCCGGAGCTGCAAAGGGCGGAACGCGCGCGGCGACATCGGCCGGGATCGGCTCGCGCGGGGTCAGCGCGCCGAAGGTCAGGCGCAGCTGCTCGATGACCTTGGCCTGATCGAACTCACCGAACACCAGCACCTCGATCGGGCCCTGCTGGAGCAGCGGCTCCCATACGGCGCGAAAGCCCTCGGGCGTGGCGGCACGCACCGCCGCCGGATCGGGGGTGGCAAAGCGCGGGTCGCCGCCGGTAACGAGATATTCCAGATCGCGGTTGAGGATTCCGCCCGGCGAGGTCGCATAGGTGTTGTAGGCCAGCTCCGCCGCCGCCTTGGCGCGGATCACCGGGTCCTTGTCCCAGCGCGGCATCCCGAGCTTGGCGGCGAACAGGTAAAGCTGGTCGTTCACATCCTCCGAACGGGTCTGCGCGGTGAAGGTGAAGACGGCTTCGTCGATCGCGAAATCGAAGCCCAGCTTGCGGCCCGTCGCCAGCCGGTCGATCTCGTTCTGGCCGAGCTCGCCCAGGCCCGATCCGACCAGCGCGCCCTGCCCCAGCGAGGCATAGACGGCGCTGTCCTTGTCGAAGGCGCGCCAGCCTGCACCAAAGCGCACGCGCACGGTGACACGGCCCGGCTCGGCATCATTGGCCCAGACCAGCGCCTTCACGCCATTCGCGAAATCGACCTGCTCGATCTCGAGCACTCCGAGCGGCCTTTGCTGGACGATGGTGCCCGGCTCACCCACAGGGGGCAGTTCGTCGAAAGAGATGGTCTGCGCCGCAAGCCGCGCGCTGCCATCGACCTGCGCCTCGCTCGCCAACGCCATCCGCAGCGCGGAGACATCCGCCTCGCCCGCTTCCGGCGTGACATAGACCGAGCGGGTGACGGTGCCTTCGAACAGGCCCTGCGTGCGCGCCAGCACCTCCTCGGGCGTCAGGCGCGGCTTCATGCCCCGGAACACGTCGAGCACCACCTGCGGCGCGGCCACAGTCTCGCGGATATCGACCGCGTTGACGAGATTGTCCGCCAGCCGCGATCCGGCCTCGACGCTTTCCTGCTCGACGCCATTGGCGAAGACCACGTCGAATTCGGCCACTTCGCGGTCGATCTCCTCCTGCGTCGGCGGATTGACCAGCGCATCGGCAATGACGCTGCGGACATCGGCAAGCGCGGCCTGCCAGTCGCCCGTCAGCGGCGCGAAGGTGACGAAGGTCGCATCGGCCGAACGCGAGACGTCTTCCTGCTGCACCTGCGCATAAAGATAGCTGCCACCCGCCCGCGCCCGCGATTCGAGCCGGCGGTTGATGATCGCCTGCGCCACCGCATCGAGCAGCAGGCCTTCGTTATAGACGATGGTATCCTCGACCGGACGCCATGGGCGCAGCACGCCATAGGTGAGGCTGCGCGGCAGATCGGGTTCGACGCCCACCGCCAGCTGCCCGATCGGCGCGGTCGCGCCCGCCGGGGTAACGGCATCGGCGGGCGGCAGCGGATCGCCGAAGTCGGGCGCGACGCCGGGCGTGCCGGTGCCCTTCCAGTCGCCGAACCATTGCTCCACCAACCCGGCCAGAACCATCGGATCGGCATCGCCCGCGACGATGATGACGGTGTTCTCCGGGCGATACCAGCGATCGTAGAAGGCCTTCACGCCTTCGCCATCGGCGGCGCGCAGGGTTTCGTCGGTGCCGATCGGGCTGCGCGTCGCCAGCCGCTGTCCGGCAAAGAAAGTCTGGCGGGTCAGCTCCGCCATGCGCTGGCCCGCACCGCCACGCTCACGCTTTTCGGCGAGCACGATCGGGCGCTCTGCAGCGACATTGGCATCGTTGAGCACGGGCTCGCGGATCATGCCCGAAAGCAGCTTGAAGCTCTCGGAAAGCTTGGCCTGATCGATGTTCGGAATGTCGAGCTTGTAGGCGGTGTGGGTCGGCGTGGTTTCGGCGTTAGCGTCGCTGCCGAAAGTGGCGCCCAGCCGCTGCCAGGCGCTGATCGCCTCGGCCTGCCCGAGATACTTGCTCTCGCGGAACAGCAAGTGTTCGAGCAGGTGCGCATAGCCCTGTTCGGCATCGGTTTCATGCAGCGAACCGGCATCGACCCGCACCCGGATCGAAACCTGCCGCGGCGGCACGCCGTTGCGGCGCACGGCATAGCGCAGCCCGTTGGGCATCTCGCCGAACATCCACTTGGGATCGACCGGTACGTCCGAACCGCGATAGAGCCACGGCACTTCGCCATTGCCCTGCACATACTGCGGCGCGGGGACTGCGGGCGCGGCGGGCGTCTCGACCGTGTCCGGCTGCGGCGCGGCGTTCTGCTGGGCAACCAGCGGCTGCACCAGCGCGAGCGGAGCGAGCAGGAAGGCGAAAGCGCGGGCCGCGCGGGAAATCGACGTCATGGCTCGCTTATAGGGCGGGGAAACGTGAAGCGATAGTGAATGCGTGGCAAATCGCCCTGCCCCTGCCCTTGCCGCTCGCTCGGGGGTGTCCTAGATGGAGGGCATGTTCATCGAAACCGAAACCACCCCCAACCCTGCCGCGCTCAAGTTCCTGCCGGGCCAGCCCGTCATGGCATCCGGGAGCCGCGAATTTGCCTCGCCCGAAGCGGCCGAGGCAAGCCCGCTGGCGCAGGCGATCTTTGACACGGGTGAAGTCGTCAACGTCTTCTTCGGCGCCGATTTCGTCAGCGTCACCGCCGCACCGGGTGCCGATTGGGGCGCGCTGAAGCCGCAGGTGATCGCGATCCTGCTCGATCATTTCGTCTCGGAAGCGCCCTTGTTCACCGCGCCGAGCGGTAACGGCATTACCGTCCCGCCCGAAGACGAAGCCGTGGTCGAAGAACGCCCCGAGGACGCAGAGATTATCGCCGCGATCAACGAATTGCTCGAAACCCGCGTGCGCCCTGCCGTGGCGGGCGACGGCGGCGACATCGCCTATCGCGGTTTCCGCGACGGGGTCGTCTATCTCACGCTGCAAGGCTCGTGCTCGGGCTGTCCGTCGAGCACCGCGACCCTGAAACACGGGATCGAGGGCCTGCTGAAACATTATGTGCCAGAAGTGGTTGAAGTCAGAGCCGCCTGACGTCTTTTTAAAGCTACCACGAGGATTGCCATGACCACCCAGTTCCACGACCACGTCCTCTCGGACGCGGCGCTCGACCAGCTGTTCAACAAAGCCCGCAGCTACAATGGCTGGCTGGACAAGCCGGTCTCCGACGCGCAGCTTTATGCGATCTGGGATCTGCTCAAGATGGCGCCGACGTCGGCCAATATGCAGCCGGTGCGGATCGTGTGGGTCAAGTCGGACGAAGCCAGGGCCAAGCTGGTCGAATGCGTGTCCGACGGCAACAAGGACAAGGTCGCCGCCGCGCCGGTGACTGCGGTGATCGGCTACGACATCGACTTTCACGAGGAACTGCCCTGGCTGTTCCCCCACACCGACGCCAAGAGCTGGTTCGAGGGGGACGAGGAAGGCCGCAAGGAAGGCGCGTTCCGCAATTCTTCGCTGCAAGGCGCTTACCTGATGCTCGCCGCGCGCGCGATCGGGCTCGATTGCGGGCCGATGTCGGGCTTCGACAAGGATGCCGTCACCGCCGCCTTTTTCGCCGACGCGCCGCGTCACCGCGTGAACTTCATCTGCTCGATCGGCTATGGCGACCCTGAAAGCATCTTCGAGCGCAGCCCGCGCCCGGACTTCGGGCGCTTCAACGAGATCGTCTGAGCGCGCCACTGACCGCTTGCGCATGGTCGCGCGCTGAGGCAGGGCGCGGTGATGCGGACACTCGCGATAGAAACCGCTTCTGAGGCGTGCAGCATTGCCCTGTTCGAGGGTGACGACCCAATTGCACGCGATCATCGGGTGCTGGGGCGCGGCCATGCCGAGGCGCTGGTGCCGATGATCGCCGCGCTCCCCGGCAAAGGGCGCAGCGAACGCATCCTCGTCAGCCTCGGCCCCGGAAGCTTCACCGGCGTGCGGATCGGTCTCGCAACCGCGCGGGCGCTGGGATTTGCGTGGGGTGCCGAGGTGCTGGGCTACCCCACCCTCGCCCTGATCGCGGCACAGGCGCGCGCCGCGCATCCTGGCCTTGATGTGACGGTGTGCGTCAACGGCGGCCATGGCGAATGGTTCGTGCAGGATTTCGGCGCGGATGGCCGGGCGGAAGGGTTGGTCGCCTCGCTCGCGCCCGCTGCCGCTGCAGCACGCCCGCTCGCGGCGGTGATCGCCGGAAGCCGCGCTGCAGAACTGGCCGCGCTGGTCGGGGACGGGGAACGCACCGTGTTGCCGCTGCTGCCCGAAGCCACTGCCGTCCCGCTCGGCGACCTGTCGCTTTTTACCTCCGCGCTCACCCCGATCTACGGGCGCGGGGCCGACGCCACCCCGATGGCCGAACGGGCGCGCGCGTGAGCGTTTCGGCGGCCACCATCGACCGGATCATGGCGGTGATGGAGGCGGCGTTCGATCCGGCCTATGGCGAGGCTTGGAACCGCCGGCAGGTGGCCGATGCGCTCGCCATGCCGAACACCCATGCGCTGGTGGTCGATGCGGAAGGGGAAGTGATCCCCGATGGCACGGTGACCGCTGCCCCTGCGGGCTTTGTCCTGACCCGCCATGTGCTCGACGAGGAAGAGCTGCTGCTCATCGCCGTTACCCCCGGCGCGCGGCTGCGCGGGGTCGGCACGGCGCTGATCGCGCACCTGTTCGATGTTGCCCGCACACGCGGTATCACGCGGATCTTTCTCGAAATGCGGCGCGGAAATCCGGCTATCCAATTGTATTCCAAGTTCGGTTTCGAACCGATCGGCGAGCGGCGCAACTATTACCGCATGGCCAATGGTGAGCGGATCGACGCAATTACTTTCGCCCGCACAATCTAGACCGGCGCGATTTGTCGCGAACCGGTGCACTACGCAAAGCAACATGGTTGCCAAATTCGGCGCTCTGGCGCATGGCGCAGTAACCGGCGCAAGTTGAACGTCGCCAACGAGGAACACATGCAGGATCTGGAACTCGATATGAAAGAAACGCTTATCACGCTGACCAGCGATATTGTCGCCGCGCACGTCAGCAACAATGATGTGGCCGTGGGCGATGTGCCCAGCCTGATCACCAATGTCTATTCGGCGCTCGCCAATCTTGGCGAAACCCCGGTGGTCGAAGAAGCCAAGCCGCAACCGGCCGTGGCGATCCGCAATTCGGTGAAGCCCGATTACATTGTCTGTCTTGAAGACGGCAAGAAGCTGAAAATGCTCAAGCGTTATCTTCGCACCAATTACGACATGACCCCCGAAGAATACCGCGCGCGTTGGGGCCTGCCGGCCGATTATCCGATGGTCGCCCCCAATTATGCCGAAAAGCGCCGCGATCTCGCCAAGAAGATCGGTCTCGGCCGCAAGCCCGGCACCACCGTGGCGCCCAAGGGCCGCCGCACCAAGAAGACCGCCTGATTTCAGCCCGGCGGGTCGCAAGTGCCGCCCCTGTTGAGAGGGCGGCAAGCCGCCTTGAGCAAGCCGCCTCGTCCCTCTATGGGATGAGGCGGCTTTGCTTTTGGGCGATCGCACCGACATCGGGCGACGCGCTTGGCGATGGAGTGTTCCTTGACCCAGAAGATCGATCTCGAACAGCTGTGCGCCGAAAAGGGCCTGCGCATCACCGAACAGCGCCGCGTCATCGCCAAGGTGCTGTCGGAGAGCGACGACCACCCCGATGTCGAACTGCTCCACAGCCGCGCGGTTGCAGTCGATCCGCGCATCTCGATCGCCACGGTCTACCGCACCGTGCGCCTGTTCGAGGAAGCGGGCATCCTCGACCGCCACGATTTCGGCGACGGCCGCTCGCGCTATGAACCCGTGCCAGAAGCGCATCACGATCACCTGATCGATGTCGAGACCGGCAAGGTGGTTGAATTCGTCGACCCGGAAGTCGAGGCGCTGCAACGCCAGATTGCAGAGCGGCTGGGCTACCGCCTGGTCGATCACCGCATGGAACTCTACGGCGTGCGCCTCTCCCGCAATGACTGACGCGGAACTGCGCGCGGCTGCCGCGCGGGGGGAGGCAACGCCGCTCTCGGCGATGGGCTGGGTGCGGCTCGCCTTGCGCGCACTGGCGCTGATCGCGCTGATCGTGGTCTTCGTTCCGCTTCACTACCTCTACCGCGTGCTGTCCTACGGCTCGCCCTTCCCGATGCTGTTCCTGCGCTATGCCGCGCGGGTGTGCGGGGCGCGGGTCGAGGTGATCGGCACCTATCTCAAGCGCGACGTGTTCTTCGTCGCCAACCACCTGTCGTGGATCGACATCCTCGCGCTCGCGGGCGCGAGCGGCACGGCCTTCGTCGCCAAGGCGGAACTGGCCGAGGCGCCCGTGGTCGGCTGGCTCGCCAGCCTCAACCGCACGGTCTTCGTCAAGCGCGAGCACCGGATGGGCGTGGCCGAGCAGATCAACGCCCTGAAAGAGGCGCTGGCCGACAACTGGTCGGTCACGGTATTCCCCGAAGGCACCACCACCGACGGCCAATCGCTGCTGCCGTTCAAGACCTCGATGCTCTCCGTTTTGGAGCCGCCCCCGCCCGGCGTGCTCGTGCAGCCGGTGATCCTCGACTATGGCCCGGTCGCCGAGTGGATCGGCTGGATCGGCAACGAGAGCGGAGTGAACAATGCCAAGCGCGTGCTGGCGCGCAAGGGCACCTTCAAGGTGCGGCTGCACTATCTCGAGCCGTTCAGCCCCGAAGATTTCCGCGGCCGCAAGGCGATCGGTCAGGAATCGCGCCGCAGGATCGAGGAAGCGCTTCTCGCGATCCTTGGCAAGCCGCTGAGACCCTTCGAATACGCGGTCGCTCCGGTGCGTTACGAGCCGAAGAACGAGGACCGGACGGCGGGCTAGAGCCCCGCGCGCACCAGCCAGTCGTGGAAGATCCGCACCGGGCGGCTTTCCAGCGCGACCGGCTTGCACACGAACCAGTAGGAATAGGGGCTCTCCACCGGCTTGCCCGGCAGGTTGGTAAGGCGGTTGTCGTTGGCGCGGCGCAGGTGATCGTCGTGCATGATGGCAACGCCGAGGCCCTGTGCGGCGGCCTCCAGCATCAGCGCGCCCGAATCGTAGTGGTCGATCGCTGCCGGGTCCATCTGTTCCAGCCCGTTGGCCTTCTTCCAGGCGACGAAGCTTTCCGGTAATTCGTTGTGGATCAGGAAGGTCTGCTTGGCCATTGCCTCGGGGGTGATGTCCGGGCCGATATTGCGGGCGGTGTCCTTCGAGCAGATCGCGTGGACGAGATTGTGGTCGAGCCTCACCGCATGCAGCCCGCTCGCCGGGCCGCGCGACAGGATGATCGCCGCGTCCAGCGTGTCGCCCACGCGGTCTTCGAGATGCGGGGCGGTGTCGATGTCGATG
The DNA here is from genome assembly GCF_006542605.1 of Porphyrobacter sp. YT40. GTDB lineage: Bacteria > Pseudomonadota > Alphaproteobacteria > Sphingomonadales > Sphingomonadaceae > Erythrobacter. The sequence goes on along the minus strand of NZ_CP041222.1, from coordinate 1,957,182 downwards.
TGCAGCAACGGATGGCGCTTGCGCAATTCACCCAGCCGCGGGAACAGCCGCTGGCTGCCGAACATGGGCAGCACGCCGAGGCGCAGCCGCAGCAGCGCGATATTGTCCGACTGGCTCTCCACCGCGCGGGCGAGCGCTTCCATGTGGGGGTTTACCGCTTCGTAGAAGGCCTGGCCCTCGTCGGTCAGTTGCATCGACTGGCGGGCGCGGGTGAACAGCTTCTTGCCGACGAACTCTTCGAGATTGCTGATCCGCCGCGACAGGGCCGAGGGGCTGAGCCCGATCTCCTCCGCCGCCGCGCGGGCCGAGCCCAGGCGCACGGTGCGCATGAAGGCTTCCAGAGCGCGCAGAGGGGGCAGGCGGCGTGCAGGCATGATCTCTCTCCTTGGTGAGATGAGATACGTCTGACAAGCCGAATGGATGCAAAAAATCGAAGAAAAATTACGTATAGGGCAAAAAAGTTGCGCCTATTGCACCTCTTCTTCGTCGTTGGCCGGAGGGTGCAGGCGCAGGCGGGTGACGTGGGTTTCATCGCCCGCCGTGACTTCAATCCGCCAGCCGCTCGGATGTTCCAGCACGGTGCCCACCGGCGGCACCGCCTCGGCCAGCACAAAGGCGAGGCCGCCCAGCGTATCGACCGACTCTTCCACCTCGGCGAGGCGCGGGTCGATGCGTTCTGCGATATCGTCGAGCTCGGCGCGCGCATCGCAATCCCACATGCCTTCGCCGATCGGCGTGATCAGTTCGGGCGGGGCGTCATCATGCTCGTCCTCGATATCGCCGACAATTTCCTCGACCAGATCCTCGATGGTGATGAGGCCATCGGTGCCCGAGAATTCGTCGAGCACGATGGCGAGATGAACGCGCTGGGTGCGCATGTCGGCGAGCACGTCCAGCGCCCCGCGTGCTTGGGGCACGTAGAGCGGCTGGCGCATCAGCGTGGTCCAGTCGGCGGGCGGCGGGGTGCCGTTGGCGAGATAGGGGAAGATGTCCTTGATGTGGATCATCCCGATCACGCTATCGAGCGTCTCGCGGTACACCGGCATCCGCGAATGGCCGTGTTCGGAGAAGGCCGCGACCATCTCTTCCCAGCTGATCGCGGCATCCACCGCGACGATCTCGCCGCGCGGCACGGCGACATCGTCGGCATCGTGTTCGGAGAAGTGCAGCAGGTTGCGCAGCATCTGCCGCTCCACCCGCGACAGGTCGCCGCCGGGGCTGGCGCGCTCATCACCGCCCTCGGGGCCGCTGCCATCCTCGTGCTCGTCGATCGCCTCTTCGAGCTGTTCGCGCAGCGAGCGCGCGGCCTCGAACCCGAGGATCTTGCGAAGCGCAGGCCAAAGCCCGCTGCTACTGTCCGCCTCTCCCGACGGGGAGGCGGGCGAATGGGAATCGGCCATGGCCTTGTGAGTGGCTCCTGTTGCTACCTGTCGCCATATGGGTCAGCGATGCCCAGTTTGGCAAGTATCGCGGTTTCCAGCGCCTCCATCGCCTCGGCCTGTTCGTCGCTGTCGACATGGTCGTGCCCGGCGAGATGGAGCAGGCCGTGGACGATCAGATGGGCCGCGTGCGCCTCGAGCGTGATGCCCTTCTCCGCCGCCTCGCGCGCGCAGGTTTCATGGGCGAGCGCGATGTCGCCGAGCATTTCGGGCGGGCCTTCAGGCGCGAGCGATTCGAGGTCGGTGCGTTCCAGCATCGGGAAGCTGAGGACATTGGTGGGCTTGTCGCGCTTGCGCCATTCGCGATTGAGGACGTGAACCTCGGCGTCCGAAGTGAACAGCACGCTCGTCACAAGGCGCGGGTTGGCGAGGCGCGGCTCCCCTTCCCCGGCAGCTTCCGCCGCACGTTCGGCCAGTGCTTCCCAATTGCCCGAAGGCCAGTCCTCGATGTCGATATCAAGCTGCATGGCGCGCCTGTTGGAGACACATGAGACACTGTCCAGAGACAAAAAAACACCCCCGGCGCGGGCGGGAGGGAAAGCCGCGGGCGGAGGCAGGGTTCGCGAGCAAGGTCATGCGCGCGGGCTTAGCGCCAAAGCGGGCTGTAGGAAACGGGGCGATGCCGGCGCGGCAAAGCGCGCCACGCCTTGCAAGCGGTTGCCGGAAGCACGGTTTCGCGGCAATCGGTTCTCATGAAGCTGCTGCGCAATCCGATCCGGCTGGTGCCGAGTCTGTTCCTGCTCGCCATCGCCATCGGCACGATAGCGCTGAGCCTGCCGATCGCCACCGCCGACGGCACCGGCGCGCCCGTGCTGACCGCGCTGTTCACCGCCACCTCGGCGGTCGCGGTGACGGGGTTGGTGGTGGTCGATACGGGCAGTTACTGGTCGCCGTTCGGGCAGGTGGCGATCCTGCTGATGTTCCAGATCGGCGGCCTCGGGATCATGACCGCCGCGACCCTGTTCGGATTGCTCGCCGGGCGCGGCTTCGGCCTCAACGACCGCATGGCGACCCAGGTCGAGCGCGGGCGGCTGGAGACGGGCGACGCGCTCTCGGTGCTGAAGCTGGTCTTCGCCATCACGATGGTGGTGGAGGCGGTGGTGGCGGCGATCCTCGCGCTGCGGATGATGACATATTACGGCATGAGCGCGGGCGAGGCCCTGTGGAACGGGGTGTTCCATTCGGTCAGCGCCTTCAACAATGCCGGCTTTTCGACCCATGCCGACAGCGTCATGGGCTATCAGTCCGATCCGGTAATACTGGTGCCGATCATGCTGGCGGTGATCCTGACCGCGCTCGGCTTTCCGGTGATGCAGGATCTGCACGACAAGCGGCTGGCGTGGAAGCGCTGGTCGCTGCATTCCAAGGTAACCGTCTATGGCACGGCGGCGCTGCTGGCGCTGGGCTTCGTCACGATCCTCGCGATGGAATGGACCAATGCCGACACCCTCGGCCCGATGAGCGTGGGCAGCAAACTGCTCAATGCCGCCTTCCATTCGGTGATGCCGCGCACCGCCGGGTTCAACAGCGTCGATGTCGGCGCGTTTCACGACCAGACGCTGATGGTGAATTACCTGCTGATGTTCATCGGCGGCGGCAGCGCGGGCACGGCGGGCGGGATCAAGGTTACGACCTTCGTCGTGCTGTTCGCGATCGTGCTGTCCGAAGTGCTGGGCCGCCGCGATGCCGGACTGTTCGACCGCCGCTTCGGCAGCGAGGTGGAGCGGCAGGCGCTGACCGTCACGGTGCTTTCGGCAGGTCTGGTCTTTGTTGCTGCCACCTATATTTCCTCGATCACCAGCCTGCCGCTGCCGGAGATCCTGTTCGAATGCATCTCCGCCTTTTCGACCGTCGGGCTATCCACCGGTATCACCGCCGACCTTCCGCCCTCGGCGCAGATCGTGATCGTGCTGCTGATGTATATTGGCCGGGTTGGAACCATTACCGTGGCGACCGCATTGGCCGTGGGTCGCGCGCCGCGTCCCTATCGTTTCCCCAAGGAGAACCTCATTGTCGGCTGACAAGCGCAAACCCGTTCTGGTCGTCGGGCTGGGCCGTTTCGGCGGCGCGGTGGCACGCACGCTCACCAACATGGGCAGCGAAGTGCTGGGGGTCGATCGCGATCCCCATCTGGTGCAGGAATATGCCGCCGATCTCACCAAGGTGGTCGAGGCCGATTGCACCGAGGGCGAATTGCTGCGGCAGCTGGGCGTCGCCGATTTCGGGGCGGCGGTGGTCGCCATCGGCAGCGACATCGAAGCCAGCGTGCTGACGGTGCTGGCGCTGGCCGATCTCGGCCTCACCAACATCTGGGCCAAGGCGAGCAATGCCAAGCACGCCCGCATCCTCGAACGCATCGGCGCGACCCACGTGGTGTTCCCCGAACAGCGCATGGGCGAGCGAGTGGCGCATCTGCTCAACGAGAGGCTGCTCGATTTCATCGCCTTCGGAGACGAATTCGCCATCGCCCGCCTGTGCGCGCCCGAGCCGATCGTGGGCCTGCCGCTGGTGACGAGCGCGTGCCGCAAGAAATACGATGTGACCGTGGTGGGCGTGAAGCGCGCCGGAGAGGCCTTCATTCACGCCGTCCCCGACACGATCATCTTCCCCGACGACGAGTTGGTCGTGTCGGGCAAGATCAAGGATATTGAGCGCTTTTCCTCAATCTGAGGCAAGCGCGCCCTACCCTTCGCCGGTGCCCTCGTAAGCCTCGACGATCCGCCCCACGATCGGGTGGCGTACCACGTCGGCCGCGGTGAAGCGGATCGTACCGAAGCCTTCCACCCCTTCCAGCTTTTGGACCGCATCGTTGAGGCCGCTCATATTGGGGCCGCCGGGAATGTCGACCTGCCGCGGGTCGCCGCAGATGACCATGCGGCTGTTCTGGCCGAAGCGGGTGAGGAACATCTTCATCTGCTCGCGCGTGGTGTTCTGCGCTTCATCGAGGATGATGAAGCTGTCGGCCAGCGTGCGCCCGCGCATGAAGGCGATCGGCGCAATCTCGATCTCGCCATTGGCCAGCCGCCGCTCGACCTGTTCGGGCGGCATGCAGTCGTTCAGCGCATCGTAGAGCGGGCGCAGATAGGGATCGACCTTCTCCTTCATGTCGCCGGGGAGGAAGCCCAGCTTCTCCCCCGCCTCCACCGCCGGGCGCGACAGGATCAGGCGCTGCACCGAACCGGTGATCAGCTGGCTCACCGCCTGCGCCACCGCGATATAGGTCTTGCCGGTGCCCGCCGGGCCCAATGCGAAGATGATGTCGTCCCTGGCGAGGCTGCGCATATATTCGATCTGCGTCGCCGAACGCGGCACGATGGTTTTCTTGCGCGTGCGGATCATGATCGGCGGCGCGCCCTGATCGCCCGCGATGATCCCTTCGAGCGTCGGTTCGGCCGACATGGCGATCATCGATTCGATCGCTCCGCTGTCGAGCGCCTCGCCCCGTGCCAGCCGGTCATACATGGTCTTGAGCGTCTCGCGGGCGCGGGCGACATCGTCCTCCGGCCCTTCGATCACCACCTGATGGCCGCGCGCGTGGATATAGACCCCGAGCCGGTTCTCGACCTGCACCAGATTGGCGTCGAACTGCCCGAACAAGGGCCCCAGCAGGGCCTGGTTCTCGAAGGTCAGATCAACGCGGGCGCGCCGCTGTTCGGGGATGCCGCGCGGATCGGGCGAGAGCGCCGGGTGTCCGGCACGGGAGGGTCGTCGGCCCATAGGTTCCTTTGGTTGCGGCAAGGGACGATCCCTTGCCCTTGAGTCGGAAGGTAAGCGGGAGGACGCGCAAAGCAAGCGCGCAGCGGCGAGATGATGGTGGATAGTCACCGAATTGCCATGCCACCGGGGCGCGAGCCAGACCCTTCGCATTCATCCGGCATTCATGGCCAAGCTGTTGATCTTCCGCTCGAAGGAGGCTCCCGGATGCAGCAGGCCCTGACCGCCCTCGCCGCGCTTGCCGTGCCGGGAGCGCTGGCCGCGCCTGCCGCCGCGCAGGAGGCCGAGCCGCCGCCCATTGTGGTCGAGGGGGAGAAGCCCCAGACCGAAAAGGCGCTCGACGAACTCGCCCGCGACATCGCCGGCAACCCCCGGCCGCGCCGTCCGCTGGCGCGCTTCGAACAGCCCTTGTGCCTGATGGTCGCGGCCGGAGACACGGCGCTCGCACAGGAGATCGCGGCGCGCATCATCGACAATGCCAAGGCGGCCAAAGTCAATGTGCGCGGCAGTGGCTGCAAGCCCAATGCGCTGCTGGCTTTCTCGGACGACGCGCAGGCCCAGTTGCAGGCGATCCGCCAGAGCGGGCGGCGTCTGTTCGCGGGTATCAGCGCGCGGGATATCGATGCGGCGATAGGCGCGCGCGATCCGGTCTACGTGTTTCAGGCGAGCAAGCAGACCGCCGCCAGCGGGGAGCCGATTGTCGCCAGCCCCGAGGCCGGCGGAACCAACGGCATAGCCGGCCCGCAGAACGTGATCTGGAGCGCCGGGCGGCTCAAGCGCCTGACCCGCGAGGATATGCTCGCGGTGCTGGTGGTGATCGACAATGCCGCGATCGCCGGGCTGACCCCCGAACAGATCGCCGACTACGCCAGCCTGCGCCTGCTCGCCCCGACCGGCGAAGTCGACGTGGCCGAGGCCGGAGCGCCGCGCACGATCATGACCCTGTTCGTATCGCCCGAGCGCGCGCCTGCGGCGATGACGCGCTTCGACCGCGCCTATCTGAAGTCACTCTATCGCATGCCCGCCGGTTCCTATGCCTTCGAGGTGCTGCGCGCCGCCGTAAAGGAAACCGCAATGGGCGCAGAGGCGAGCGCCGAGAACTAGCCGGCGACGAGACCCCGTAGCGAATTCGGCCCCGCTTCGGCCAGCTGGACTTCGACCAGATCGCCGATGGCGTAATCGCCTTCGAAATGGACGCTCTGGAGCCAGGGAGACTTGCCGAGCCATTGGCCGGGGTGGCGTCCGGTGCGTTCGACCAGCACTTCGCAGCGCTTGCCCACGCTCGCCTGATTGAAGGCGTATTGGTGAACGCCGATGCGCTGCTGGAGGCGCTGGAGCCGCTCATCCATCACGTCCGGCGCAATCTGCCCTTCCATCGTCGCGGCGGGCGTGCCGGGGCGCGGGGAATATTTGAAGCTGAAGCACGCAGCGTAGCGCACTTCGTCGACGATGCCGAGCGTGTCGGCAAACTCGGCCTCGGTCTCGCCCGGAAAGCCGACGATGAAATCGCCCGACAGCGCGATATCGGGCCGCGCGGCGCGGAAGCGTTCGATCAGGCGCAGGTAGCTTTCCGCGGTGTGCTGGCGGTTCATCGCCTTGAGGATGCGGTCGTTCCCCGCCTGCACGGGCAGGTGGAGATAGGGCATGAGCTTGGCCACCTCGCCATGCGCGGCGATCAGATCGTCGTCCATGTCGTTGGGGTGGCTGGTGGTGTAGCGGATGCGCTCCAGCCCGTCGATTGCGGCAAGGGTGCGGATCAGCCCGCCGAGGCCAACCGCCCGGCCACGCTCGTCCTCGCCGGCCCAGGCATTGACGTTCTGGCCGAGCAGCGTGATCTCCTTCGCACCCGCCTCGACCAGTTTCTGCGCCTCGGCAACCAGATGCGCGAAGGGCCGCGAGATTTCCGCGCCGCGGGTATAGGGCACCACGCAATAGGTGCAGAACTTGTCGCAGCCTTCCTGCACGGTGAGGAAGGCGCTGGGGCCACGCTTCTTGCGCTGCGGGAGCGCGTCGAACTTGGCGATGGCGGGCATGTCGGTATCGGTCGCGCGCTCGCCGTTCGCGGCCTTGTCGAGCATCTCCGGCAGGCGGTGATAGGCCTGCGGGCCGACCACGATGCTGACCGCAGGCGCACGCGCCATGATCTCCTCGCCCTCGGCCTGCGCGACGCAGCCGGCGACGGCGATCAGCGGAGCCTTGCCGTTCTCCTTGCCCGCCGCGACCAGCCGGCCGATATCCGAATAGACCTTCTCGGCCGCCTTCTCGCGGATGTGGCAGGTGTTGAGGATGACGAGATCCGCCTCTTCCCCCTCGGGTGCGGGCGTGATGCCGCGCTCCGCCAGCAGCTCGCCCATGCGCTCGCCATCATAGACGTTCATCTGGCAGCCGAAGCTCTTGACCCGGTAGGTCTGGGGAGGGGTTTGCGCTTTCATGAGGCCCGCGCCCTTAGCGCTCTTGCCGCCCCGGTTCAATCGCCGCTGCGCTTGCTCTTCTTCTTGTCCTCGCGCCCGCGGTGGACGCAGGGCTCGCCCTTGCGCGCGCCGGGGCCGGGATGCGTCGTCTCGTCCGGGCGGCATTCGACCCAGGGCTTGGCGATGCTGTTGGCCTTCACCACCGCAAGCGCATCGGCGCTGTCATAGGCGGCGATCCAAGTCAGGCAGTCGGCAAGCGATCGCACCGAATGCTTGGCGATGGCGTTCTTGCGCGGTTCGCAATTGATGGTGAACACGTTGGCCGCAGGCGGTTCGCCATATTTGGCGAAGCGTCGCAGAAACTCCCCGCGCTCGTTGAAGACGATCCGCTGCAGCGCGTTGTCCCTCGCCTCGCCGCGGTAGAAGGGTGAAGTGTTGAACAAGTAGGCGCGCACTTCGGGATGAGCGATCGAGACCTCGGTCGCCAACGCCCCGCCCAGCGAATGGCCGGTGACGATCCACGGAACGTCCGAGCCTAGCCGCGATTTCTCTGCCTCGAAATAGCGCAGCGCCAGCTCGATCTGATCGCTGCGCAGCGTGCCGTAGAAGATATCGCTGAGGCTCTTCATGTCGGTGCCGCGGAACGACAGGATCCGCGCGATCGGCTTGCGATCGGGATCGCCCACGCTGCCGGGGGCGAACTGGTTGAAGACCTCGTAGCTGAAGCCCTTGTCCTCGTCCTCGGGCGCAATCGGGATATGCGAGATCCGCTGGATCACCCGCCCCGGCTGTTCGAACAGATCGTCGTCGCCGGTATAGGCATTGGTCGCCGCCAGCGCATAGGGATAGGCATCGACCGCCGCCTCGCGCAGGAAGCCGCACCACCCGCCCGGCTCGAGCTGACAGGGGGAGCGCGCCTGCGAAATGTCGGGGAAGGTGGCGCAGCCCGAAAGCAGCAGCGCGCCCAATGGAGCCAGCCAGGACTTCATCGTCACCCCCCCGATTTTTCGCTGTTGTGCCTTAGGCCACCGTCGCCTTCACGATCTTCCCCGGCGCGCGCGGCGGCTCGCCCTTGGGGATCGCGTGGACGTGTTCCATGCCGCTCGTGACCTGGCCCCACACGGTGTACTGCTTGTCGAGGAAGCGTGCATCGTCGAGGCAGATGAAGAACTGCGAATTGGCGCTATTGGGGTTCTGCGCGCGGGCCATCGAGCAAACGCCTTCGACGTGCGGCTCGGCGTTGAATTCGGCCGCGAGGTCGGGCTTGTCGCTGCCGCCCATGCCGGTGCCGGTCGGATCGCCGCCCTGCGCCATGAAGCCCGCGATCACGCGGTGGAAGATCACGCCGTCGTAGAAGCCTTCCTGCGCCAGCTCGGTAATGCGCGCGACGTGGCCGGGGGCCAGATCAGGGCGCAGCTTGATGACGACGTCGTTCTGCGCGCCATCGCCATTGTCGAGCGTGAAGGTTAGGGTTTCGGCCATGTTCGTATCTCCTAAGGCAATTTGCCCGCGCTTTTAGCATCCAATGCGCCGCTGTCACCCTCCCGGCTTGCTTTTCATCCCTCCCCGCCTAAACCGCCCTCATGGCCGACGAGCGCTTCCCCGACGACGATCTGCTGACTGCCGATCCGGCAGAGGTGGAAGTGCGCCCCGACGACCGCGTCGACGACGAACGCCATGACGAGGAAAACCGGCTGAAGCCCAGCTTCGTCAGCGCCGTGCACGATGCGCTGGAGGCGGGCGACAAGGGCGCGGTCTACAATCTGGTCGAGCCGCTCCACGCCGCCGACATCGCCGACCTGATCGAACTGCTCGAACCGCGCGAACGCGCGCAGATGGCCTCGGCGATCAGCGACCTGATGACCGGCGACGTGATCGCCGAACTCAACGATTACGTGCGCGAAGACCTGATGGACACGCTGTCCGCGCAGGCCGTCGCCACCATCGCCGAACAGCTCGACACCGACGATGCGGTGCAGCTGATCGAGGATCTCGACGAGGCCGATCAGCGCGCCGTGATGGCCGAGCTGGAGCCCGAGACCCGCGAAGCCGTCTCCAGCGCGCTCGCCTATCCCGAGGAAACCGCCGGACGCCTGATGAGCCGGCATTTCGTGGCGGTGCCCGAGCATCTCACGGTCGGCGATCTCATCGATTACCTGCGCGAGGATGGCGATCTCGAACACGATTTCTTCGAAGTCTTCGTGATCGACGAGCGGCATCATCCGGTCGGCACCTGCGCGCTGAATTGGATCCTCACGACCCCGCGCTCCGTGCGCCTCACCGACGTGATGAAGCGCGACCAGACCCTGATCCCGGTGACGATGGATCAGGAAGAAGCCGCGCTGATGTTCCAGAAATACGCGCTGATCTCGGCCGCGGTGGTGGACGACAGCGGGCGGCTGGTGGGGCAACTGACGGTCGACGATATCGTCCACATCATCTCGCAAGAGGCGGGCGAGGACGCGCTGCTGATGTCCGGCGCAGGCGACGGCGACATCAACGAGCCGCTGCGCGAAGCCTATTCCGCGCGCGTGCGCTGGCTGATCGCCAATCTCGGAACGGCGGTGGTCGCCTCCTCGATCATCGCCTTTTTCGGGGCGGCAATCGAACAGCTGGTAGCGCTCGCGATCCTCATGCCGATCGTCGCGAGCATCGGCGGCAATGCGGGCACGCAGACCATGGCCGTGGCGGTGCGCGCGATTGCGACCAACCAGCTGACCCGCTCCAACACCCGGCGCATCCTGTGGCGCGAATTTCGCGTGGCGCTGCTCAATGGCGGCACTGTCGCGGTGCTCATCGGGCTGGCGGCGGCGGTGCTGTTCTCGCCGCTGATGGGCGTGGTGATCGCGCTCGCCATGATCGTGAATATCGCGATTGCGGGCCTTGCCGGCGTGCTGGTGCCGGTCATCTTCGAGCGGCTGGATCAGGACCCGGCGGTGGCTTCCAGCGTGTTCGTGACGATGATCACCGATTCGATGGGCTTCTTCGCCTTCCTCGGCCTCGCGGTGGGGATGGGTCTCGCCACGCTGTGACCTGCACTGCGGCTTGTGGAATGCGGGCGCGCGACGGGTTGATCCTGCCCGGCTTTGCCCCACATTGACCCCATGCCGCTCCACCTGACCAAGATCGCCTTCGGGGCGAAAAGCTTTTCCGAACTCGAACGCCGGATCGCCGGGCGCGGCGCCATCGCGCTCACCACCCGCAACCGCCCGACCCGGCACGAGGAATGCATCGGCGGCTCGCTCTACTGGATCATCAATCACGCCATCGTCGCGCGCTCGCCGATCATCGGCTTCGAGAAAACGCAGGACGGGCGCTGGGACATCGTGCTGGAGGGCAAGCTGATCCGCGTCCACCAGCAGGCCAAGCGCGCGCATCAGGGCTGGCGCTATCTCACCGAGGACAAGGCCCCCAGGGACGTAGCCGAGGGCGAGGACATCGGTGATGCGCTCCCCGGCAAGCTGGCGATGAAGCTGGAGCGGCTGGGGCTGGTCTAGCCCGCAGCCGCCCGGCTTTTTTCCGCCACCCGCCTGAGCGCGTCGACATAGACTTCCGGGGCCTGCGCGCCGGGGATCAGGAACTTGCCTTCCACGATCATCGCCGGAACGCCCGAGATGTTCATGTCCCACGCCTGCGCCTCCTCGGCGAGCACGCGGGCTTCGAGGTCGGGATCGTCGAGCGCGGCCTTGGCCGCCTCGCGGTGGAGGCCGACGCTTGCGGCGATATCGAGCAGCACGTCGCGGTCGCCGAGATTGCGGCGCTCGTTGAAATGGGCGCGGAACAGCGCGAGTTTCAAGGCGGTCTGCACCTCCGGCCCGGCCTGCTCGAGCGCGAAGGCGAGCAGCTTGTGGCAATCGCGGGTGTTCCACATCATCGCGGGCGGGGCCTCGCCCTCCCGCTCGTAGCTAAGGGAGACGCCCGCGCTCTCGGCAATCGCCTTCATCTGCCCGCGAATGCGCGCGCCCTCTTCGGCGGGGCGGCCATATTTGCGTTGCAGGTGCGCCTCCTGCTCCTCACCTTCGGGGGGCATCTGCGGGTTCAGTTCGAAGGGCCGCCAGCGGATTTGCGCGGCGATTTCGCCTTCCAGCTCGCGCAACGCCTTGGTCAGCTGGCCGTAGCCGATCAGGCACCACGGGCACATGACGTCGGAATAGATGTCGATGGTGAGAGTCTGGGTCATCTGTCGAGCCACCATGCCACAAGGTGATGCGCAATCGCGAAAGGGCGCGGGAAATAGAGCAGGTCGGTGCCGTGCTCGCCCGCCGCGCGCGCTTCCTCCAGCTCGGCGCGGGTGAACCAGCGCGCGTCTTCGAGTTCGGTCTTGTCGATGGTGAGTTCGGGGTCGTCCGCCACGCTGGTGCAGCCGATCATCAGTTGGCTCGGGAAAGGCCAGGGCTGGCTGGCGATGTAGCGCACGTCGCGCACGCGGACGCCCGCTTCCTCGTGGATTTCCCGCGCGACCGCCTCCTCGATGGTCTCGCCCGGTTCGACGAAGCCGGCGAGCGCCGAATACATCCGCGGCGGGAAGCGCGGTTGGCGGCCCAGCAGCAGACGGTCTTCATGCTCCACCAGCATGATCGTCACCGGGTCGGTGCGCGGGAAGTGGTCTGCGCCGCAGCCGTCGCAATGGCGCTGCCAGCCGCCCTTGACCAGCTTGGTGTGTGACCCGCAACGCGCGCAGAAGCGGTGCCGCGCGTGCCAATCGGCGAGGCTGCGCGCCCCGCCATAGATCGCCAGATCGGGCGGGCTGAGCAATTGCATCAGCTGCCATGCGGCGGGCTGGGCATAGGCCGGGCCCTCCGCCCCGCCGCTCGGCACGGGGGCAAAATGGGCCTTGCCGTCGAGCATCCCGAGGAACACCAGCTCGGCATCCTCGGCAACATCGGCGAGGCTGCCCCAGACAAGGCCGCCCGCATCGTCCACCCCGGGGAGCAAGCCGTCCATCAGCAGCACCCGCGCGCGCCAGTTCATCAGTCCCGCCAGCGCCGCATCGTCGACGCGGATATGATCCGCCCGGTCGAGCGGCGATCCGGCAAAGGCCATCGGCAGCGGGGGCAGCGCGGCGCCGTGCATCAGGCGGCCATCTTCTTGGCGCGCATGGCCTCCAGATCGGATTGCATCGCAGCAAGGAATTCGTCGCGGATCGGATAGGCTTCCGACGGCATGTATTGCGTCCACAGGCACGAGCGCAGCTTGAGGCCGAAGTCGACCGCGCCGAGCGTGCCTGCCGCCCCGCCCCAACCATAGCTGGTGCCCGAAACGCGACCGCCTGCGCCGTGGCCCTCGCCCTCGACCCAGCTGCCCGCGGTATCGACGCTGGCGGGCAGCAGGTTGGAGGTGCCGACGCGCACCGCCTCCTCGCTCATCACGAAGCGCCCGTCGAGGCGGCCATAGCCCAGCAGCATCCGCAGGAAGCGGTCGTAATCCTTGGGGCTCGAGACGAGGCCCCCGCCGCCTGCCGGAACCTCGGGCGGATCGAGGAACACCGAATTGACCCCCGGATCGATCGGGAACGGGGTGCCGCCGACGATGCCGTAATTGTCGGTCAGCCGGTCCACCTCGCTGGCGGGCACCTGCATCCAGGTGCTGGTCATGCCGCAGGGGTCGAAAATGCGCTGCTTGAGGAACGTCTCGAACGGCATGCCACTCGCCACCTCGATCACCCGGCCGAGCAGGTCGATCGAGCAGGAATAGCTCCACTTGGTGGCGGGCTGATACATCAGCGGCAGTGTCGCCAGCCGGTCAGCCCACTCGGCAAGACCCGGTGCAGGCGTGACCGGCTCGATCCCCGGAAGCGGCATCCGGCTCACCCGGCCCCCGACGAGACCCAGCTCGTTGAAGGCCTTTTGCAGCGGCCCCTTGCTGATGATCTGGTAGCCGAGGCCCGCAGTGTGGGTCAGCAGCATGCGGATGGTGATCGGCTGGCGGGCGGGCACCACGTCCTCCAGCGGGCCTTCGGGGTCGATCAGCACCTGCATGTCGCGGAAGGCGGGGAGGATCTCGTGCACCGGCTGGTCGAGCCCGAGCTTGCCCTCGTCGATCAGGATCATCGTCGCCATGCCGGTGATCGGCTTCGACATCGAATAGATGCGGTAGAGCGAGTTCTCGTCCACCGGCGTCGGCTTGCCGAGCGCGAGCGTGCCGCCGCCCACGGTGTGCGCGTGATCTTCCTGCCCCCAGCCGAAGGTCAGGAACAGGTTGGCGAGCTTGCGGCTGCTGACATACTTGTCCGCCAGCGCAGCGACCGCAGGCCAGCTTTCGGCGACGTCATGCGCGAAGGCCATCCGCCCGAACGGCAGGCCGGACAGCGCCGCGCCCCCGGTGAAGAGCGCGCCGGAACGCAGCAGCGATCGGCGCGAAAGAGCGGGCGAGGCGATGGTGTGAACCGACATGGGGGCAGAATCTCCGGCTGATGCGATGCGGAGCCTGTGTGCGGCAGGCCGCCGCACGGGTCAATCGCGATGCTTGCAATCGCGCGGTGTCTTGCCCATATAAGACACATGCTCAACGCTCTTGCCTATATCATCGGCCTTATCAGCCTCATCATCGTCATCCCTGCGCAGATCCCGCTGCTCGGCTGGGCCAACTGGCTCGCCCTGCCGGTGATCGTGACGGGGATCATTCTGGGCGCGCTGTCCTCGAAGGACGGGGGCCGCAATTTCTGCCTCGTCGTGCTGCTGATCGCGGGCGTGCGGCTCGCGCTGGGCGGCGGGCTGATCTAGAGCACTTTCCGACCATCCTGACCCACCCTGATCGCGTCATGAAGCCCGCTGGACAGGAACGGCGCGCGGCAGGGGCTGGTTGCCCCTGCAAGCGGCGTGACGAAGCCAGCGGGCTTCATGACGCGACCGCAGGCCGATTGGGCGCAGGGCGACGTTGCTCGTCGCTCACGATGCGCTGCATCGCTCGCTCCTCTCGCCTTGCCCTGCGCCCAAATCGGCTCCGTGAGCATGGGTCAGGATGGTCGGAAAGTGCTCTAACTGCCCGCCTGCGCCAGCTGCGCGGCCTTGGCGAACAGCGTCGCCAGCCCCGCCTCGCCGAGCCGCCCCACCGGCCACCACTGCCCTTCCCCCGGCGGATCGGCGACGACCGCGATTGCCACCACCTCGAGCGTCAGGCTGGCATGGGTGAAGCCGTGCCGCACCGCGCCGATACTGCGCATCTCGCCCGCGACGGGAGCCTTGCCCGAGCCATCGGCGCGCGCGCTCCAGCCATCGTCGGGCAAGGCGCGCATTCCCCCGAGCATCCCTGATGGCGGGCGGGTAACGAGCCACACCTCGGCGCCCCCGTCGCGCGTGATCCAGAACGCGGTGCCGCGCCGTTCGGGCACGGGCGTCTTGACGGGCTTGATCGGCAGGCGCTCGGGCTCGCCCTGCTTGCGCCCCTCGCAGGCCTCGGCCAGCGGGCAAAGCAGACAGCGCGGTGCGCGGCTGGTGCAGACGTGGCTGCCGAGGTCCATCATCGCCTGCGCGAAATCGCCCGCACGCGCATCGGGCGTGATCGTGTCCGCCGCCGCGCGGATCGCCTTGCGCGCACCGGGCAACGGCTCTGCGATGTCGAAGAGCCGCGCCACCACCCGCTCGACATTGGCATCGACCACCACCGCGCGGCGCCCAAAGGCGATCGCGGCGACGGCGGCGGCGGTGTAATCGCCAAGACCGGGCAGCCCCCGCAGTTCGGCCTCAGTGTCGGGAAAGCCGCCCCGCTCGGCCACGGCCCGCGCGCACTTCACCAGATTGCGCGCGCGCGAGTAGTAACCCAGCCCCGCCCATGCCGCCATGACGTCATCCTCGGGCGCGGCGGCGAGCGCCTCGACCGTGGGCCATGTCTCGGTAAACTTGGCAAAATAAGGCTTCACCGCCGCAACCGTGGTCTGCTGGAGCATCACCTCCGACAGCCACACGCGGTAGGGCCAAGCCGGATCGGGCGGCAGCGGACTCCCCGGCGGCGCGCGCCACGGCAGATCGCGGGCGTTGCGATCGTACCAGGCAAGCAGATTGTCGGAGATACTGGCAGTCACGCGCCGCCTATGGCATGGCGGGCGCAATCATGGGAAGCGACAAGACATCCTCCGGCAAGAAGGGCCAGATCAAACCATACACCCGCCCGCGCGGCACCGGCGTGCGCGCGATCGGCGATCTCACGCCCGAGATCGGCCGCACCGCCTTCCGCCGCTTCGGCTTCGTGCAGTCCTCGGTCGTCACCCGCTGGCCCGAAATCGTCGGCCAGCGCCACGCCCGCGTTTGCAGCCCCGAAGCGATCCGCTTCCCGCCGGGCGAAAAGGCCGAGGGCATCCTCGATCTGGTGGTGATCCCGGCCCATGCGCCGCTGATCCAGCAGGTCGTGCCCGAGATCATCGAGCGGGTGAACCGCTTCTTCGGATATCGTGCGGTCGCCCGCGTCAAGCTGCGGCACGGCGCGGTCACCCCGCCCGCCGACGCTGCCCCGGCCAAGCCGCCGCCGTCGCTCAAGCCGATCCCGCTGGAATTGGGCGACAGCTTGCGCGATATCGGCGATCCCGAACTGCGCACCGTGCTGGAATCGCTCGCGCGCAGCCTGACGAACACGCAAGACCCCGCCCCTGAGGACAACCCGACGTCATGATCAAGCCTCTCCTCCTCTCCGCTGCCGCCGCCGGTGCTGCCGCTCTGGCCCTGGCGGGCGCACCAGTCGCCGCGCAGCAGGATCTCGAGCGACCCGACAGCGCCTTCGTGCCGCAGGAGAACCCCGGCACCTGGCAATCGACCGTCGCGCGCACCGATCGCGGCCATGTGATCGGCAATCCTAGGGCCGAGGCGCAGATGATCGAATTCATCAGCTACACCTGCCCGCACTGCGCCGATTTCACCGCGCGCGGCGAACCGGCGATCGAGATCGTGCTCCTGAAGCCCGGCAAGGTCAGCGTCGAGGTGCGCCCGGTGATCCGTAACGAGATCGACACCACCGTCACCCTGCTCGCCCAATGCGGCGACCCCGCCGGGTTCAAGGCGCGCCATCAGGCGCTGATGCTGTCGCAGGCCGACTGGCTGGGCAAGGCGCGCGCTGCGCCGCAGAGCCAGCAAGCGCTGTGGCTGCGCGGCGACCGGGCCGGACGGATGAACGCCGCCAGCGCGCTGGGGCTCACCCAGATGCTGGTCGCGCGTGGCCAGTCGCAATCCGAACTCGACGCCTGCGTTTCGGATGATGCCGCCGCCCAGCGCCTGCGCGACAACAGCAAGGCCGACCATGCCGAGATCGGGGTCCACAGCACGCCGAGCTTCGCGCTCGATGGCAAGCTGCTCGACGAGGTCCACAGCTGGGAGGCGCTCTACCCTGCACTTTCAGCCCGCTTTGCCGCCCAGCCGGGCAGCTGAGCCGACTTGTTCACACCCCGCCGCCCGCCCCGCTTGCTGGACGGGCAGGCGAGACGCTATCCTGCCCCTTCACTGCCTGAGGATTTCCGACCGATGACTGTCTCCCGCCTGCTTTCGCTCCCCCTGCTCGCGCTCGCGCCGCTCATGCTGGTCGCTTGCGGCGACGATGCCGCTACCGATGGCACCGTGGCCCGCGGTGAGCCGATCCCCGCGATCGCGCCCCCGGCGGGCCAGCAGTGGAGCGATGTCGTCACCATCACGCCCGAAGGCGGCTACATGGTCGGCAACCCCGATGCCCCGATCAAACTGGTCGAATATGCCTCGCACACCTGCGGCGTCTGCGCCCGCTTCGCCACCACCGGCAAGCCTGTGATCAAACAGAAATACGTCCCCACCGGCGTCGTCGCGTTCGAACAGCGCGAGGTGTTCCTCAACCCCTACGACGTGATCCTCGCCACGCTGGCGCAGTGCGGCGCAAAGGAACAGTTCCAGCCACTGTCCGATCAGGTCTGGGAAGAGCATGACCCGATCGTTGCCCTGTTGCAGAGCAACCCGCAGGCGGTGCAGGCCGCCGAGAACCTGCCTTTGAACCAGCGCTTTGCTGCCATCGCCGAGGCGACCGGCCTGCTCGAATTCTTCGCCGCGCGCGGGCTCAGCGCCGATCAAGGCCGCGCCTGCCTTGCCGATTCCGCCAAGATCGAGGCGCTGGTGAACACCACCAAGGCGCAGGCCGACAAAGACAAGGTTACCGGCACGCCGACCTTCTTCCTCAATGGCCAGCGCGTCGACGGCACGGCCTGGGAAGTGGTCGAACCGCAGCTCCAGCGCGCCGGCGCGCGCTGAGGCGAGCGGGGGCGCAGACCCGACCCGATGCAGATCCACCGGCTCAAGCTCAGCGGTTTCAAGAGCTTCGTCGAGCCGGCGGACTTGCGCATCGAGCCCGGGCTGACCGGCGTCGTCGGCCCCAATGGCTGCGGCAAATCCAACCTGCTCGAAGCGATCCGCTGGGTGATGGGGGAAACCTCGGCCAAGTCGATGCGCTCGGGCGGGATGGAGGACGTGATCTTCGCGGGCACCTCCACCAGGCCCCCGCGCGACTTTGCCGAAGTGGTGCTCCATGCCGAGGACGATAGCGGCGAGGAGCTGGTCGTCACCCGCCGGATCGAGCGCGGCGCGGGTTCTGCCTACCGGGTGAATGGCCGCGACGTGCGCGCCAAGGATGTCGCGCTCACCTTCGCCGACGCGGCCACGGGCGCGCACTCCCCCGCGCTGGTCAGCCAGGGCAAGATCGCGCAGGTGATCGCCGCAAGGCCCGCCGAGCGCCGCGCGATGCTCGAAGAGGCTGCGGGGATCGCCGGTCTCCACGTCCGACGCAAGGATGCCGAGAGCAAGCTGCGCGGGGCAGAGGCTAACCTCGCCCGGCTTGAAGACCTGATGGCGGGCCTGGACGCGCAGATCGCTTCGCTGAAGCGGCAGGCGCGGCAGGCGGAACGCTACACCGAGCTCACCACGAAGATTCAGGCGGCCGAAGCGCGGCTGCTGTTCGCCCGCTGGCGTGAAGCCGCCGCCGCCGCCAAATCCGCGCGCGCGGCGGCAGAGGACGCCGAAACCAAAGTGTCTCAGGCGCAGAAGCTGGTGGAGATCGCGCAAAAGCAGCAGGCCGCGGCGGCGCAGGCGCTTGCCGATGCGCGCGACGAACTCGCCGACCGGCGCGACGATGCCAGCGCCCACGGTCACCGCTTGGCGGCGTTGTCTGAAAAGCTCGAAGCCGCCGAAACCCGCCTCGCCGATCTCGCCCGCCAGCAGCGCCGGCTGGAGGAAGACCGCACCGATGCAGACCGGCTGACCAACGCCGCGGTCGCCGCGCTCGCCCGGCTGACCGACGAACTCGCCGCCAGCCGCGAAGCTGCTGCCGCCGCCGAAGCCGCGCGCCCGGTGCTCGCCGAAAAGGCCGAGGACAAGGAACGCGCCCACCGCGCCGCCGAACTCGCGCTGGCCAAGGCGACTGCCGATCAGGCCGGCGTCGAGGCCGAGTGGCGCGTCGCCGAAGCGGCGGTTGATCAGGCCGAGGCCCGCCTCGCGCGGATCGAGGCCGAAGCCGCGCGCCTCGCCCGCACCCGCGCCGAACTGGAAAGCGCAGGCGATCCGGAGGCCGATGTCATCGCCGCCCGCGCCGCTGTCGAGGACGCTGGCGAGGCGGTGGCGCGGCTGCGTGCCAAACTCGCGGAAGACCAGTCGCGCAAGGCCGAGTTGCAATCGCGCCGCGACGAAGTGGCGAGTGCCCTCGCCGCCGCGCGCGCCGAACTCGCCGGGGTCGATCGCGAGCACACAGCGCTCGCCCGCGACCGCGAGGCGCGCGCCAAGCGCGAGGCCGGGCGGCAGGGCATGGCGACCCCGCTCGACCGTGTCACCGTCGCCCCCGGATACGAACGCGCGCTCGCCGCCGTGCTGGGACGCGATGGCAAGTCGCCACTGGGTGCCCCTGCGGGTGAGGCAGAGGGGCGGTTCTGGACGGGGGCCGCTGCGCCAGAGCCGGTCGCCGACAGCCTGGCCAAGCGCCTCTCGCAATGCCCCGAGGAACTCGCCGCGCGGCTGGCTCTGGTGCATTGTGTCGATGAAGATGATGGCCGCACGCTCGCCCCCGGCGAATGGCTGGTGACCCGCGCGGGCCATCTGCGCCGGTGGGACGGGTTCGTCGCGCGGGGCGAAGGCGCGGCCGAGGCGGCGCAGCTCGAAGCGGCCAACCGCTTTGCCGAACTCGACGCCGCCCTCCCCCCCTTGCGCGCCGCCGCCGCCGCCGCCGAGGCCGAGGACAAGGCGGTGCGCGAGGAACTCTCCGCGCTGCAAACCGCGCTGGTCGCGCAGGAACGCAGCCTCGCGGGCGCGATCGAGGCCGAGCGGCAGGCCCTGCGCAAGCTCGATCAGGCCGAAGCCGCGAAGGAACGCCTCGCCGCGCGGCTCGCCGAACTCGCCGCGAGTGCCTCCGACATCGATAGCCAGATCGCCGCCGCAAGCGCCGAGGTCGCAAGCGCGCGGGAGGCCTGCGCGCGCCTGCCCGAGAAGGACGCCGGACGGGCCGCGCTGGAAGCCGCGCAGGCGCGCAACGCCGCAGCGCGCGCTGCCGTGCAGGCCGCGCTCGCCGATCTGGCCGCACAGGATCAGGCGCTGGCCGTGGCGCGCGAGCGGCTGGCCGCGCAGACCGCTGACCATGCGGGGTGGCAGGCGCGCTCCTCGGATGCCGAGCGGCGCATGGCCGAGACCACCCGGCGGCTCGCCGAAATCGCCGAGGAGGTCGCGGTCCATGCTGCCAAACCGGCCGCGCTCACCGCCGAAATCGAGGCGGGCGAGGCGACCCGTACCCGCCTCGCCGAAGAACTCGCCGCCGCCGATGCCGTGATGCGCGAGGCCGACACCCGCCAGCGCGCCGCCGACACCGCGCTCGCGCAGGCGACCGAGGTGCTCGCACAGGCCCGCGAGAGCCGCGCCAGCCTCACCGCGCGCGCCGAGAACGAGGAACTGCGCCGCGCCGAAATGGCGCGCATCTCGGGCGAGCGCTTCCAGTGCCCGCCGCCCTTGCTGGGAGAGCGCTTCGGCTTCGACGAAAACGATCTGGCCCCCGCCGCAGACGAATCCACCGAGCTCGAAAAGCTCACCGCCGCGCGCGAGCGGATCGGCCCCGTCAACCTCGTCGCCGCCGACGAACTCGCCCGGATCGAGGCCGAGCATGGCTCGTCAGCCGAGGAACAGGCCGAACTGGTCGAGGCCATCGCGCGGCTGCGTGGCTCGATCGGCAGCCTCAATCGCGAGGGCCGCGAGCGGCTGCGCGCGGCTTTCGAGGCGGTGGACGGGCATTTCCGCGTGCTCTTCACCCGGTTGTTCGAAGGCGGGCAGGCGCATCTGGCGCTGATCGACAGCGACGATCCGCTGGAAGCGGGGCTGGAAATCTACGCCCAGCCGCCCGGCAAGCGACTGCAATCCTTGTCGCTCCTGTCTGGCGGCGAGCAGGCCCTGACGGCAACCGCGCTGATCTTCGCGCTGTTTCTTACCAACCCCGCCCCGATCTGCGTGCTCGACGAAGTCGACGCGCCATTGGACGACGCCAATGTCGAACGCTTCTGCGACCTGCTCGAATCCATGGTCGCCACCACCACCACCCGCTACCTGATCGTCACCCACAACGCGGTAACGATGAGCCGGATGCACCGTCTGTTCGGGGTGACGATGGCGGAAAAAGGGGTCTCGCGCCTCGTCAGCGTCGATCTCGGCGAGGCCGCGCTTCTGGCAGCGGAGTAAGCGCCTAACTCTCCAGCGCCGCGGCCAGCTTGGCGCGCAGGGCCTTGAGCCCGGCGATCACCTCGGTCATTTCGGGTGCTTCGGCGACCACCACCCGCACGCCGGGGGTCTCGCCGCTGTCGGCGCCCGCACGGCGATCGCCGGCGCGGCGGTCGGTCGAGCGGCGGTCGAGCCCGGACTTGGCCGAAGCGCGAAGCACCGCCTCGGCGCCCTTCAGGGTATAGCCCTCGCGATTGATCAGCCGGTCGATGGTTTCGACCAGCGCGACATCGTCCGGGCGATAGTAACGCCGCCCGCCGCTGCGCTTCAGCGGCTTCAAAAGCGGGAACTGCGCTTCCCAATAGCGCAGCACGTGCGGTTTGATGCCCAGCGCCTCGCTGACTTCGCCGATGGTGCGCAGCGCGCCTTCGTCCTTGCCGTCATCGAACCCGGTCATCAAACCTCACCTTGCAGGCCGAAGGGTTACCCCTTGGCAATCCGTTCCTTGAGCAGTTGGCTCGCGCGGAAGGTCATCACCCGGCGCGGCGTAATCGGCACTTCGACCCCGGTCTTGGGGTTGCGGCCGATCCGTTCATTCTTGTCGCGCAGCACGAAGCTGCCGAAGCCCGAGATCTTGACGTTCTCGCCTTTGGCGAGCGCATCGCTCATCTTGGCGAGGATCGCTTCGACCATGTCGAGCGACTCGGCGCGGCTAAAACCCATCTTCCGGTTGATGGTTTCCGCCAGATCGGCGCGGGTGAGAGTGCCAACCGAACGCATCATGCGTATTCTCCTTTGCGGCGCGACCCGAAGGAAGGCGCAAAGCTTTACGATTTTCGTGCGGTTTTGCAACGCGATGCCGGGCGTTGTGATGAATTTTCCGCAATTGTGTCAGGTGCGGGTCTGCCGCTGCCCCCTTGCGGTCACAAGCGAATGAGGCTCGCCCCCCAGGTAAAGCCGCCGCCCATCGCTTCCAGCATCACCAAATCGCCCGGTTTGATCCGCCCGTCCTTGCGCGCCACATCCAGCGCCAGCGGCACCGATGCGGCCGAGGTGTTGGCATGATCCTGCACGGTCACGATCACCTTGTCGGGCGAAATGCCGAGCTTCCTCGCGGTCGCATCGAGGATACGGGCATTGGCCTGATGCGGCACCACCCAGTCGATGGCGTCGGCAGAAACCCCCGCATCCTCAAGCACTTCCTTGAGAACTGACGAGAGGTTGACGACCGCATGGCGGAACACTTCGGGGCCCTTCATGCGGACATGGCCGGTGGTCTGCGTGGTCGAGGGGCCGCCGTCGACATAAAGCAGGTCGTGATGCGCCCCGTCGGCGTGCAGCCGCGCGGCGAGGATGCCGGGGGCGTCCGGCCCCTGCGCTTCGCCCGAGGGCGCTTCGAGCACAACGGCCCCGGCCCCGTCACCGAACAGCACACAGGTGGTGCGGTCTTCCCAATCGAGGATGCGGCTGAACGTCTCCGCCCCGATCACCAGTGCGCGCTTCGCCATGCCGGTCTTGAGCAGCGAATCGGCGACGCTCAGCGCGTAGAGAAAGCCCGAGCACACCGCCGCGACATCGAAGGCGACCCCGCCGTTGCAGCCCAGTGCCTGCTGCACCTTAGTGGCGGTGGCGGGGAAGGTGTTGTCGGGCGTGGCCGTGGCGAGCACGATCAGCCCGATGCTGGCCGCGTCCACCCCCGCATCGGCGAGCGCGGCGCGCGCGGCGGCGATCGCGAGGGTCGAGGTGGTCTCGTCATCCTCGGCGATATAGCGCTGGCGGATGCCGGTGCGTGCGACAATCCATTCGTCGGAAGTGTCGACGCGTGTCGCCAGCTCGGCATTGGTCACAACCCGGCGCGGCAGGGCCGATCCGGTGCCGAGCAGCCGCGAACCGCTCACGCCGCAGTCTCGTCGCGCGGCGCAGGCTTGGCGCGGCCCTTGCGGCTCAGCGCCCCTTCGCCCAGCTGCGAGAGATCGTGCGCGATCCGCTCGGTCAGCTTGTTTTCGAGCAGCCGCGCGGTCACCGCGACCGCGTGGGCGACACCCTTGGCCGTGGCGCTGCCGTGGCTCTTCACCACCACGCCATTGAGACCGAGGAAAACCGCGCCGTTGTGGTTATTGGGATCGAGATGATGCTTCAGCAACTCGGTCGCCGGACGCGAGACCAGGAAGCCGATCTTGGAGCGCAGCGAGGAGGTGAAGGCCTGCCGCAGCAGATCGGTGACGAAACGCGCCGAGCCTTCGATTGCCTTCAATGCGATATTGCCCGAAAACCCGTCGGTGACGACCACATGGGTTTCGCCCCGATTGATCTTGTCACTTTCGACGAAGCCGTCGAATTGCAGCGCCAGCCCGCCCTCAGAGGAAGCGGCGGTCAGCATCGCGGCGGCATCGCGCAGTTCTTCGGTGCCCTTGATCTCTTCGGTGCCGATGTTGAGCAGGCGCACGACCGGCTTTTCGAAGCCGTTGACGATCCGCGAATAGGCCGCGCCCATTACCGCATATTGCACGAGGTTGCGTGCATCCGCCTCGGTATTGGCGCCGAGGTCGAGCATCACCACGTCATGCGCCTTAAGCGTCGGCATGATAGCGGCGAGCGCCGGGCGGTCGATCCCGGGCATGGTGCGCAGCGCGAGCTTGCTCATCGCCATCAGCGCGCCGGTGTTGCCGGCGCTGACAGCCGCGCCCGCATCGCCCGATTTTACCGCGTTGACGGCGAGACCCATCGAAGTCGTCTTGGCACGGCGGATCGCGCGGCTGGGGAGCTCGTCGCCGCCCACCACGTCGTCGCAATGCAGGATTTCGGAGGCCGCGCGCAGGTTGGGGTGATTTTCGAGCGCGGCTTCGATACGCGCGCCATCGCCCACCAGCAGGAAGTTGAACTTGTCGTGGTCGCGCCGCGCCAGCGCCGCGCCCTCGACCATCACGCGCACGCCTTCATCGCCGCCCATCGCATCGACAGCGATACGGGGCAGGCTCATGACGCGTTACTCCGGTTCAGTGTACGGGCCATCGGCTCAGCCGACGGCGACGACCTGACGCCCGTTGTAGTGGCCGCAGTGGCCGCAGATGTTGTGCGGGCGCTTCAGCTCACCGCAGTTGGGGCATTCGTGGAACGCCTCGACCTTCAGCGCATCGTGCGAACGACGCATGCCGCGACGGGAAGGCGATACTTTTCTCTTGGGGACAGCCATGGCGGCACCAATTCCTCAACTAACTCTGTGGGGCACCGGGTGGCACCTGCGATTCTCGAAGGCCGCCCTTACGGCAAGGAGCGCGCGCGCACAAGCGACAAGCAGGTGCGAGCATTCCTTGGCCAGCAGCGGCGGGAAGGCGCGCGCTATAGCGAAAATTTCGCGCGTTGCAACCCGCTCGCGGCCCGCCTAGCAAGGGCGCCGCAATATCGAGGGGATCCTATCATGATCGTGCTTCCTGTGACGCTCGCCACAGCGGCGGCGGCGGCCGTGCTCAATATCTGGCTGTCGATCCGCATCGGCGCGGTACGCCGCGCGCTGTCGATCAGCGTGGGTGACGGCGGGAGCGAGAGCCTCGAGCGCCGGATGCGGGCGCAAGCGAATTTCGTGGAGAACACGCCCTTCGTGCTGGCGCTGATTGCGGCGATCGAACTGGCGGGCCGGGGCAGCGGGTGGCTCAGCCTGGTCGCGGCTGTCTACATGATCGGGCGGGTGCTGCACGGCTTCGGCATGGACGGCGGCAATTGGGGCTGGGGCCGGATGGTCGGGACGCTGGTGACGATGCTGGTGCTGCTCGGGCTGGCGGTGGTCGCCGCGCTGGTGGCGATGGGGGTAATGTAGGCTTGCCCCACAAGGAGCGCTGACCGGCCCGCTATCAAGCGGGCCGCAAGCGCGACCGCGCGCCCGCAGGTGCTAGAGCCCGCAGGGATCGAAACAGCACCGAGGACGACCCCGCGGAGGCGGGGTCGCAATCAGGAAAGCGCGTAGTCGCTCACAAAAGCATTGGTCTTGCGCTCGCGCCCGAAAGTGCTGGTCGGGCCGTGGCCGGGAATGAACATCACGTCCTCGCCGAGCGGCCAGAGGCGCTGGGTGATGGAATCGATCAGGTCCTGATGATTGCCGCGCGGGAAGTCCGTGCGGCCGATCGAGCCCTGAAACAGCACGTCGCCCACGATCGCGAAGCGGCTGGGTTCGTGGAAAAACACCACGTGGCCCGGCGTGTGGCCGGGGCAGTGGATCACGTCGAGCGTGAGTTCGCCCACCGTCACCGTGTCGCCATGCTGGAGCCAGCGGGTCGGCGTGAAGCTCTTCGCCACCATCCCCCAGCGCGGGCCGTCGTCATCGAGCTGGTCGATCCAGAAGCGGTCATCCTCGTGCGGGCCTTCGATGTCGAGGCCCAGCTCCTCCGCCAGCATCCCCGCCTGCCCACAATGGTCGAGATGGCCGTGGGTGACGAGGATCTTCTCCAGCGTGACGCCCGCCTTGGCGACGCCCTCCTTGAGCCGGTCGAGATCCCCGCCCGGATCGACCAACGCACCTTTCATGGTTTTGGTGCACCAGATCAGCGAGCAGTTCTGCTGAAGCGGCGTCACCGGAATGATCGCGGCGCGCATGGGAGGCGTGGGCTTGGGGGTGTCGGTCATACGAAAGGGATGGAGAGGGCGGCCGTCAATTGCAAGAGCAGTCCTGTCCCCGCCCCGGGCTTGACCCGGGGCCCAGCCTTCTCGGTCGGCACGAAACCGAGCGGGGCCCCGGATCAAGTCCTGGGCGGGGAGCCAATGGGATCAGATCAAGCCTTCCCGCGGATGTCTCGCCAATATTCATCCCTCACATCCTCGTCTATCTCAACAGGCACCGAGCTGTCGGGATAGAGTCGGTCCCGGCCATCCTTGCGCGGGCCAGAAATCCAGAACCTCTCACCATTGTCTTCGGCGATGTGATTGTATTTGAAGCCGCCGCCGACCTTCAGAAAGGTGCGGCCTGCATAGTGGACAGAGCGACCCGACTTCGAAAAGGTCACGCGTCCTATCCGGGCCGGACCATTCAGCCCTTCGGACTTGCTCTCGATATACATGATGCGGGTCTTGAGGTTGGACATAGGCGAGAGATATCAGGGCAAGCCACGCCTTTCCAGCAACTTGCATGGGCTCACACCCGCCCCCCTTTCCAAACTACCCGTCCGATGATCGCAACCTCGTCAGCCGCTACCTCGACCGGCGGGTAGGCGAGGTTTTGCGAGAGCAGCGCCACCCGCCCCGGCCCCGCGCTGGCGACGCGCTTCACCATCAGCGTGTCGCCGAGGCGCACCACGTGGATACCGTCGCGGAACGGCTTTGGCGAGCAATCGACGAGGATCTCGTCGCCGTCGTTGAGCAGCGGTTCCATCGAGTCTCCCTCGACCCGGATCGCGGAAAGCTCGGCGCGGGCGAGGCCCTGTTCTTCCAGCCAGCGGCGCGAGAAGCGGAATGTGTCGAAGGCGGCCTCGCTTCCGGGCACCCGCCCCGCCCCGGCCGCCGCGTCGAGATCGAGCCGCGGGACTTCCACCCAATCACCCGCATCCCGCCGCTTAGGGACCTTTACGTAGGAATTTTCCTGCGTCTCGCGCAGCTCGCCCTCACCCACGCCGAGGAAACGGGCGAGCGTCGCGCGGTCCTGCTCCTCCAGCTTGCGCGGACTGCCTTTGCGAATGAATTGCTGGAGATAGGAGGAATTGCGTCCGAGAAGATCCGACAGGGCCGCAAGGCTCACCCCGCGTTCCTGCGACAATTCCAGCAACCGCGCCCGGGGCCCGGAGAGGGCTTCAGCGCCGCTGTGTTGGGTTTCCTTCATAGGCACTTCCTACACGAAAGAAATTTCCTAGACAAGGACGAAAAAACATGGAACATTTCAGGAACATCGGGCGAATCACCCGATGCCAACCCATCGGCTCAGCATCAACAGGGACGCAAAACCATGCTGCTTCGGACCATCGAAACCTTCCTCAGCGAGCATCGCCTGCCCGCGACGCGATTCGGGCGACTCGCCGCCCATGATCCGCGCTTCGTTCTCGACCTGCGCATGGGCCGGAGCCCGCGCCGCGAAACCGAAATGCGCACCCGCGCATGGATGAAAGGCTATGCCGACCGCGCCGCCGTCGAGGCGTCCGGCGCGGGCAAGGGGGAGATGGCGTGATGTTGCTGACCGAAAGCCTGCGCGATCCCTTCGCGCATATCTTCGCCGATTTCGCCGAGATCGAGGTTAAGTCCGCCCCCCTCCCCGCCGCGCCACCTGCCGCCCTGCGCGCACGCCGGACGCTGGCGGATCGGGTTCATGCGGCGCTGATGGCGCTCACCGACGGGCATGGCACGGTGCTGGGCCACGAGGAGAAGGCTTGGGCCTCGATCACCTTTGCGGGCACGCGGCACGAAGTGGTGATGGAATTCTGCGGAGCGGACGCGGTGGCGGGCGGCGAGGAGTTGATCGAGCGCCTGCCCGATCACGAGTTCACCCTCCCCGGCCAGCTGGTCGCCGATGCCACCATCACGAAGGTCGACCACCGCTTCGGCGCGATGGAGCGGCTTGAGGTGACGGCGGTGCTGCTGCTGCTTGAGGAGGGGTGACCCTCTAGCCCCCTCCTCTTCAGAGGAGGGGGCTAGAGGATGGTGGCAAGCGCAGCGAGCGCGCCACGCACCACCCCGCTGCGACTAGGCAGCAAGCTGCCAAGTCTCGCTGCCCCTCCTCTCAAGAGGAGGGGTGACTAGGTCCGCCGCACGATCAGGTTCCGGATCTCGCTCATGTCCTCCATCGCGAAGCGGATGCCTTCGCGGCCGAGGCCCGAATCCTTCACCCCGCCGTAGGGCATGTTGTCGACCCGGTAGCTGGGCACGTCGTTGATCACCACGCCGCCCACGTCGAGCCGGTCCCAGCTGTCGAACATCCGGAACAGGTCGCGGGTGAAGATCCCCGCCTGAAGGCCGAAGCGCGAATTGTTGACCTCTTCCAGAGCGGCATCGAAATCGTCGAACTTCTGGAGGATCGCGAGCGGGCCGAAGGCTTCCTCGTCGCGCGCCTTGGCGCCTTCGGGCACGCCTTCGAGCAGCGTCGCTTCAAGCATGTTGCCGCGTGACAGCCCGCCGCCGCACAGCAGGGTCGCGCCTGCATCGACCGCCTCGTCGATCCAGCCCTTCAGCCGCTCGGCCTCGCCCTTGGAGATCATCGGGCCGATGAAGGTGTCGCGCTCCTTGGGATCGCCTGCCACGAGCGTCTTGGTCTTGGCGACCAGCATGTCCTTGAAGCGGTCGTAGACCTCGGCATGGATCAGGATGCGCTGCACCCCGATGCAGGACTGGCCCGACTGGTAGAAAGCGCCGAAGATCACGCGCTCCAGCGCATCCTCCAGATCGGCATCCTTGTCGATCACCACCGCCGCATTGCCGCCGAGTTCGAGGATCACCTTCTTCTTGCCCGCCTTGGCCTTCAGCTCCCAGCCCACTCCGGGCGATCCGGTGAAAGAGAGCAGCTTCAGCCGCTCATCCTCGGTGAACAGATCCGCCCCGTCGCGGCTGGCGGGGAGGATGCTGAACGCGCCTTCGGGCAGGATGTCGCATTCGGCCAGCACCTCGCCCATGATCAGCGCGCCGAGCGGGGTCTTGCTGGCAGGCTTCATTACGAAGGGACACCCCATCGCGATCGCCGGCGCGATTTTGTGAGCGGCAAGGTTGAGCGGGAAATTGAAGGGCGAAATGAAGCTGCACGGCCCGATCGGCACGCGCTTCCACATCCCCATGTAACCCTTGGCCCGCGCGGAGATGTCGAGCGGCTGAACCTCGCCGTAGTTCCTGACCGCTTCCTCGGCGGCGATGCGGAAAGTGTCGATGAGGCGGGTGACTTCGCCTTCGGAATCCTTGATCGGCTTGCCCGCCTCGACACATAGCGCATTGGCGAGTTCGTCAAAGCGTTCGCGGAAGCGGCTGACGCAGTGCATCAGCACGTTCTGCTTTTCGTAGGAAGCGAGCCGCGCCATCGGCTCGGCCGCGCGCACCGCACCTGCAATCCCCTCCTCGATCACATCCGGCATCGCCAGCGCGGTGCGGAACGCGACCTCGCCGGTGTATTTGTCCGTGACCTCGAGATCGGTGTTGGGCTGCACCGGCTTGTTGTTGAGGTAGAGCGGGTAAGTGTCCTTCAGCTTCACGGGATCTCTCCAAGAGAAATGTCATCCCCGCGAAAGCGGGGACCCAGGGGCGATCAGGCGTTGATCCGTTCAAAAAGATCGAGCCATTGCGGATTGTTCCGCTCGATCAATTCGAGCTTCCATGACCTCCGCCATTTCTTGATCCGCTTTTCGCGCAATATCGCTTCGTTCACATCGTTGAACGCCTCGATATGGACAAGCCGATGCACGCGATAACGGCTCGTGAAGCCGGGGACGGCTCCGGTCCTGTGCTGCCAGATTCGCGCTGGGAGGTCGGAGGTGACACCGACATAGAGCGTCCCGTTGCGAGCGCTTGCGAGGATGTAGACGTGATAGGTCTTCTCCATAGCCGCCCCTGGGTCCCCGCTTTCGCGGGGATGACAAAAGATCAAAGCTCCTTGCTCAACCGCTTGATATCGTGGTTCAGGATCTGGTCGTTCTCGCTGTAGTCGACCGGGCAATCGATCAGGTGCACCCCGGACGTGTCGCGGCAATGCGCCAGCAGGTCGGTAAGGTGCTCGCTCGACGTCACCCGGTGGCCGGTCGCGCCGTAGCTTTCGGCATATTTGACGAAATCGGGGTTGCCATAGGTGAGGCCGAAATCGGCAAAGCCCATGTTGGCCTGCTTCCAGCGGATCATCCCGTAGGCATCGTCGCGCAGGATCAGCACCGTGAGATTGAGGCCCAGCCGGACGGCGGTCTCCATCTCCTGCGAGTTCATCATGAATCCGCCGTCGCCGCAGATCGCCATCACCTTGCGCTCGGGGTAGAGCATGGCGCTCATCATCGCGCTCGGCAGCCCCGCCCCCATCGTCGCGAGCGCATTGTCGAGCAGCACGGTGTTGGGGAGGTAGGCGGTATAGCCGCGCGCGAACCAGATCTTGTAGACCCCGTTGTCGAGGCAGATGATCCCGTCCTCGGGCATCGCCCCCCTCACCTGCGCCACCAGATGTGGCGGGAAGATCGGGAAACGCGTGTCGGCGGCGAGCGGCGCGGTATGTGCGACTTCGGCGGCGCGGTATTCCAGCATCCTGCGGAAATCCCAGCGGCCCTGGGGCACGATGTCCTCCTTGATCTGCCAGATCGCGTTGGCGATGTCGCCGATCACCTCCACTTGCGGGAAATAGACCGGATCGACCTCCGCCGTGCGGGTCGAGACGTGGATCACCGTCGGCCCGCCCTGCTGCATGAAAAAGGGCGGCTTTTCGATCACGTCGTGGCCGATGTTGACGATGCAGTCCGCATCCTGGATCGCGCGGTGGACGAAATCGCCCGCAGAGAGCGCCGCGCAGCCGAGGAAGAGCGGATGGCGTTCATCGACGACGCCCTTGCCCATCTGGGTCGTGACGAAGGGAATGCCGGTCTTGTCGATGAATTGGCGCAGCATCCGCCCGGTCATCTTGCGGTTCGCACCCGCACCGATGACGAGGATCGGGGCCTTGACCTGCTCCAGCGCCAGCACCGCGTGCCGCACGGCCTTCTGCTCGGCGGAAGGTCGCCGCGCAATCGAGGGGGCGAGCGGCCGGCTGGTGGTGTGCTCCTCGGCAATATCCTCGGGGAATTCGAGATGGACGGCGCCGGGCTTTTCCTCCTCGGCCAGCCTTATCGCCTCGCGCACGCGGCTGGGGATGTTGTCGGCGCTCGCCAGCTGGTGCGCGTACTTCGTGATCGGGCTCATCATCGCCACCACGTCGAGGATCTGGAAGCGGCCCTGCTTCGATTTCTTGATTGGCTTCTGCCCGGTGATCGCCAGCGTCGGCATCCCGCCCAATTGCGAATAGGCGACCGCGGTGACCATATTGGTCGCGCCGGGGCCGAGCGTGGCGAGGAACACCCCGGTCTTGCCGGTGTGCCGCCCGTAGGTCGCTGCCATGAAGCCCGCGCCCTGTTCGTGCCGGGTGAGGATCAGCCTGATCTTTTCGGACTTCGACAGGCTTTCGAGGAAATCGAGGTTCTCTTCCCCCGGCACCCCAAAGATATATTCGACGCCCTCGGCCTCAAGGCATTCGATGAAAAGGTCCGATGCCTTCTTGGTGTCGCTCATGCTCGCAATCCCCCCATTGCAAAGCGCAGCCCCTCGGCTGGCAGGGTGTGATGGACCGCAAAGGCGCCCTTGTATTGCAGAAAAGCGCCAAGCCGCGCCGGGGCTGCGATCAGTAGCCCAGCCGGGGATCGAACACCGGCGCGACGGGCTCGCCGCGCAGATATTTGTCGAGGTTCTCGAGGAAGCGGTCGCCCGAGCGGATGAACATCTTGTCCTGCGCCCGGCCCGACAGGTGCATCGAGATATGCGCATTCTCCAGCGACCAGAGCGGGTGGTCGGCGGGCAGCGGTTCGGGCGTGGTCACGTCGAGAAACGCGCCGCCGATCGCCTTCTTCTCCAGGGCATTTATCAGCGCGGGCTGGTCGATCACTGCGCCGCGGGCGATATTGACGATCACGGCGTCCGGTTTCATCGCCGCGAGTTCCGCCGCGCCGATCATCCCGTCGGTCTCCGGCGTAGCGGGGACGGCGAGGATCACCCAGTCGAATTCGCCCAGCCGCGCGCGCCATCCATCGGGGCCGAGCGTGTTTTCACCGGGCGAGCGCCGCACCACCGTGACATCGACATCGAAGGCTTGGAGCCGCGGCTGGATCAGTTTCCCGATCGCGCCGTAACCAAGCAGCAGCGCCTTTGACCCCGCCAGCTCGCGCTTGCCCGGACTGTCGAGCAGCCATTCGTGCCGCTCCTGCGCGCGCACCACCTCGCGGTATCCCTTGGCGATGTTGAGCATCCCCATCACCACATATTCGGCGATGGTGATGGCGTTGATCCCCGCCCCGTTGGTGACGGTGATCCCGCGCTCGATCAGCACGTCCATCGGCAGGAAATCGAGGCCCGCATAGATCGAGTTGAGCCATTTCAGATCGGTCGCCGCGCGCAGCGTTTCGGCCATGGCTTCCTTGCTGTTGGAGTCGAACCAGCCGATCTCCGCGCCCTTCACCGCCTCCAGCGATTCCTCGTGGGTCATGAACCAGCGCACATCGAGGCCTTCGGGCAGGCGCGGTTCGAGCATCGGGCGGATCAGTCCGGACAGGGCGAGCGTCGTCATGCGGCCTTCCCTAATGCCTTCGCAGGCGCACGGCCAGAGGGCGCAAGCGGCTTGACAGGCGAGACCCGGCTTGTGACAGCCCGCGCCATGCTGCTGCCGGTCTGTATCATCGACGATTTTCTCGGGCCGGAGGTGTCGGCCCGGATGCGCGAATTCGTGATCGGGCACGAGGCCGAATTCGAGCCTTCGGCGCAGTATCACTATGGCGGCTCCCGGTCGCTCGAGGGGTTCCGCAAGTCGCTGTCGTTCAGGGGCGATCCCGAGCCGGTGCTCGAACCCTTCGCGGCCGGGTTGAAAGAGGTCGCCGCCCGGCTGCGGGCCGAGACGGGATGCGAGAGTTTCGGCCTCGAACTGTCCGATTTCGATCTGACCGCCTATCGCGACGGGCATCGGCTGAAACGCCATATCGACACACATACGGGGCCCAAGCGCGCGCTGTCGGCATCGGACCGGGTGCTGAGCCTGGTCTATTACCTCATGGCCGAACCGCGGGCGTTTTCGGGCGGCGATCTGGTGATGTACGGGCTGGTCGGCGATGAGCGCCGGACCATCACGCCGCAGCACGATCGGCTGGTGGCCTTCCCCTCGCTCGCGCCGCACGAGGTCGAACCGATCCACCTGCCGGGTGACGATTTCGCCACCGCGCGTTTTTCGCTGGTATGCTGGCTGTGCCGCCCGCGCCCGGACAATCCGGCGGCGGCCTAGCCGAGCTTCCACTCCCAGCCGAGCGGATCGCCGTCCATCACCTCGACGCCAGCCGCGCCGAGTTCATCCCGGATCGCGTCGGAGGTAGCGAAGTCCTTGGCGGCGCGCGCTTCCTTGCGGCGGGCGAGCGCGGCTTCGATTTCGGCCTCGGTGATGGTCGCGGATTTAGGGCGGATGCGCAGGTCGGCGCGGGTGAGGTCGAACAGGTTTAGGCCGAGAACGGCATCCATGGCTTTCGCAAGGGTAGCCTTCTTAGCCAGATCGACCTTCTTGGCCGCCAGCACATCATCAAGCGCCGTGAGCGCGATGGCCGTATTGAGGTCGTCGCCAATCGCCGCGTCGAATTTCTCCAGCGCAGGTGCCAATTTCCCCCAATCGTCACCCTGAACTTGTTTCAGGGTCCATCCTTCCGCACGCTCCGCGCCCGCATCGGCGATGAATGCTGAACCAAGTTCAGCATGACGGGCCTTGAGTTGCTCAACAGCCATCACCATACGCTTGAGCCGCGTCAGCGCCGCGCCCAGTCCCTCCCAGCTGAATTCCAGCTCCGAGCGGTAATGCGCTTGCAGGCACATCAGCCGGTAGGCGAGTGGATGATACCCCCGGTCGACCAGCAATTGCAGCCGCAGGAACTCGCCAGAGGACTTCGACATCTTCCCCGAGCGTTCCACCAGAAAATTGTTGTGCATCCAGATCTTCGCGCCCGAATTGCGCGGATCGTCGAGGCCATTCGTGCAGCAAAAGGCCTGGTTCTGCGCGATCTCGTTGGGGTGGTGGATCTCGCGGTGGTCGATCCCGCCGGTGTGGATGTCGAAAGGAAAGCCCAAGAGCGCCTCGCCCATCACCGAGCATTCGAGGTGCCATCCCGGCGCGCCCCGGCCCCACGGCGAATTCCATTCCATCTGCCGCGTCTCGCCTGCAGGGGTCTTGCGCCAGATCGCGAAGTCGGCGGCGTTGCGCTTGCCCTCGACGCTTTCGATCCGGCCTTCCCCGTCCTCGGTCACGGCGCGGGCCAGCCGGCCATAATCGGCGACGGTCGAGACATCGAAATAGAGCCCGCTCTCCAGCTCGTAGCAATGCTTGTCGGCAATTGACTTGCCCCATGCTATCATCGCTTCGACATACTCGGTCGCGCGCGGGTGCTGCTTGGGCTGGACGTTGAGCCGCTTGAGGTCAGCCTCGAAGTCCTCTTGATAGAACTTCGCGATGTCCCACGCGCTCTTGCCCTCGCGCGCGGCCATGCGCTCCATCTTGTCCTCGCCCTCGTCCGCGTCGGAGGTGAGGTGGCCGACATCGGTGATGTTGATGACGTGGGTGAGCTTGTAGCCCTTCCACTGGAGCGTCCGCCCCAGCGTGTCGGCGAACACATAGGCGCGCATATTGCCGATGTGCTGGTAGTTGTAGACCGTCGGCCCGCAGGAATAGACGCGCGCCTCGCCCGGATGGACGGGCTCGAACACCTCGAGCGAGCGGGTGAGCGAGTTGAAAAGTTTGAGGGGCGTATCGGTCATGGGCGGGGCCTTTGCCCTATTCCGTCGTCCCGGCGCAAGCCGGGATCGCTGGCGGCGAACACGGCGCGTGCGGCACCCGGCCCCAGCTTCCGCTGGGGTGACGGAAATTATTCAAACCCGATGAACTTGACGTGCTCTTCCAGCGGCACGCGCTGGCGTTCGAAATTGTTCACCGGCGCATCCGGGTCGCGGTAGCCGATCGCCATGCCGCAGAAGAACATGTAGCGCTCATGATCGAGGCCGAGGAAATCGCGGATCGTGTTCGCGAAGATCGCCATGTATTCCTGCCAGCAGGAATCGAGCCCCTCTTCGCGCAGCAGCAGGGCGACGGTCTGGAGCCACATCCCCACATCCGACCATTGCGGTTCCTTCATCAGCCGCGGGAAGTAGACGAACATCACCGCAGGCGCATCGAAGCTGGTGGTGTTGCGCGCCATCGCCGCCATCCGCCCCGCGCCGTCATCGCGCGCGATCCCCATCGCCCCGAACATCCCCGCCGAGACCGCATCGAGCCGCTTCTTGTAAGTCTCCTCCTGCCCCGGAGCCGCCCAGTCATACTCCGCCGCCCTGGGCCCCTCGGCGATCATCTTCGCCTGCAAGTCCTTGAGCGGCTGGCCGGTCACGATGCTCGCTTCCCACGGCTGGTAATTGCAGCCCGAAGCCGCCCAGCGCGCGGTGTCCATCACGCGGGTCAGCGTCGCCAGATCGACCGGTGTGTCGAGAAAGGCGCGGATCGAGCGACGGGTGGTGACGGCTTCGGTGACGTTCATGGACGGGTCTCTCGCTGGCAAGGGATCATGGCCTCGCGCCTTCCGGCACAAGCAAACGGGCCGCAAGCGACATATTCGCTAGCGGCCCGCACGTAAGGCTCAGAAAGGATCAGCCCGGATAGTTGGTCTGGCGCACCGCCTCGGACATATCCTCGGCGTCGACCATCTTGGGGTTCTTGTGCTTTTCGCGGAACTCCTTCTCGGTGCTCGGCGCGATATCGGCGCGGCCCGACATGAAGCCGGTCTTGATCTTGCAGCGCACGAACTGGGTCTCGCCCTCCTCGATCTCGAGCGTCAGCGCGTCCTTGGTCTCGAGCGACTTCACGGTGAAGCTGCGCGGGCCGGGATCGGAGACGAGCACGAAATACTTGCCCGCGCCGAGCGAGGAGAGCTTGTCCTCAGCCCCGACATCGAACACCGCACAGCCCAGCGCCGCGCCGCTGAGGCCGCCGGTGCGGTAGAACAGCACCTGCCCCTTGCCTTCGGGCGGCGTGGGGATTTCGAGCTGGGTGTCGGCCTTGTCCTCGGCCATTGCGGCCGGTGCGGCGACGCTCAGAACGAGCGGCGAGGCCGCGGCAAGCACCGCGGCGGTCAGCAATTTCTTCATGGCATTTCCTCCCCGTTAGAGAGCGCTTGTCCGGCAGGCACACCCTGCGCGGGACGCTCGAAAGTCTCGTCGTTGCGGGTCTTGGCGCTGGCCAGCGTGCCCGGCAGGACATTGGTGTTGCCGCCGCCGATCAGAAAGCCGATCGGCCCGGCGAGTGCGGTGGTGACATTGGAGACGCCGGTGTTGTCCTGCCCCTTGGACAGCGTCTCGTCACCCGCGTCGAAAAAGCGGAAGCTGCGCAGCTCGATGCGGCGCCCGTCATGCTCGAGATAACGCGCCGCCAGCACCAGCTCGCCCGCCGCCCCGGCCATTCCGGCCTTCTTGGCGTGGACGACCTCGCCCTCGCCGACGATCCCGGCGGGGAGCACTTCGATCCCGTCGACTTCGACGGGCTTGGCAAGGCGGATCGGGAATTTCTGTCCGGAGGCGCTGATCTTGGAGCCGAGTTCGGCATCGATCGCGATGGTCAGCGGCGTGGTCTTGGGGAGCAGCAGCGGTGCGGGTGCGGGTTCTGGTGCGGCTTCGGACGCATCCATCGGAGTGGCTGCTTCGACAGCGGCAGCATCGACCGGAGCAGCCTCGACGGCCCCGGACATTGGCTCGGCGACGGGCTGCATCAGCAGCACCAGCAATGTGTGTATCAAGCGACCCTCGCCCCTCAACTGGGTGATGCGCGAGACATCCTTGAAGCCGGGCCTGCGGTCAATGGTGTTTCGTGGACGATGGACGGAATTCGGGCGAGTGTCGTGTTCACATCACACTGGCAGCGATACACAGAGCGCCGAGCGCCACGGCCAGGCCGCCAAACCGACGAAGCGTGCGGTGCTCCAGATCGAAGCGCGGGGTGTAGGCTTCCAGCTCGCGGCGCTCTTCGAAGAACCGTTCGGGCGCGCCGGCATCGAGTTCGCGCAGGCGGGCATCGCGGTTGCGGCGGGACTCCTTGACCAAGGCGGAAGGGCGGATGATGGCCCCGATCCCTCCCGCCGCCAGCATGATGCCGAGTCCGAGAAACAGGCCTTCGCCGCCTGCGCTCACCGCTTCCTCACGCCCTTCTCATCCTCGAACAGTTCGGCGAGCTGTTCCATGATCGTGCCGCCAAGCTGCTCCACGTCCATGATCGTCACCGCGCGGCGGTAGTAGCGCGTCACATCGTGGCCGATGCCGATGGCGACCAGCTGGACAGGGGAGACCTTCTCGATCCATTCGATAACCGAGCGCAGGTGCGCTTCCAGATAGCCTGCAGAGTTCACCGACAGCGTCGAATCGTCCACCGGCGCGCCGTCGGAGATCACCATCAGAATGCGGCGTTCCTCGGGGCGGTAGAGCAGGCGGGAATGCGCCCAGATCAGCGCCTCGCCGTCGATGTTTTCCTTGAGCAGACCCTCGCGCATCATCAGCCCGAGATTGCGGCGCGCGCGGCGCCAGGGCTCGTCGGCCTGCTTGTAGATGATGTGGCGCAAGTCGTTGAGGCGACCCGGATTGGCGGGCTTGCCGTCGGCGAGCCACGCCTCGCGCGACTGGCCGCCCTTCCACGCGCGGGTGGTGAAGCCGAGGATCTCGGTCTTGACCCCGCAGCGTTCGAGCGTGCGCGCCAGAATGTCGGCGCTGATCGCGGCGATGGAGATCGGCCGCCCGCGCATCGAGCCGGAATTGTCGATCAGCAGGGTGACGATGGTGTCCTTGAACTCGACGTCCCGCTCGACCTTGTATGACAGCGCGGTGCCGGGCGAGATGATCACCCGGGCGAGGCGCGCGGCATCCAGAACGCCTTCTTCCTGATCGAAATCCCAGCTGCGATTCTGCTGCGCCATCAGCCGCCGCTGCAAGCGGTTGGCGAGGCGCGTCACGACGCCTTGCAATCCGGTCAGCTGGCTATCGAGATAGGCGCGCAGCCGGTCGAGTTCCTCGGAATCGCACAGGTCTGGCGCGGCGACTTCCTCGTCGAAGCGGGTGGTGAAGGCCTTGTAGTCGACGCTCGCGGGCACCTCGGCCTGCGGACGGTTGGGGCGGACGGGGGCATTGGCGGCGTCGCTGTCGTCGCCCGGCTCGCCGTCGGCCATGTCGCTGTCGGCCTGGGTGTCGGAGGATTGCTCCCCCTCGCCTTCGCCCTCGGCCATCTCGCCCGCCATTTCGGCGCTCTGCGGATCGCCCTCGCCCTGATTTTCGTCCTCGCCCTGATCCTCGTCGCTGGGCGCGTCGTCATCATCGGCGTCGTCGGTGTCGGACTGATCGGGGTTTTCGGTGGGCCGAGTCAGGTCGAGTTCGCGCAGCATATCGAGCGCGAGCTTCTGGAAGGCTTCCTGATCGGCGATGGTGTCGGCCAGCGCGGCAAAATCGCCGCCGACCTTCTCTTCGAGGAAGTCGCGCACCAGCTCGATCCCGCCCTGCGCCTTGGCGGGCACGGCCTCGCCCGTGAGCGCCTCGCGCACCAGCAGCGCGAGCGCGGTCTGCAAGGGCACTTCGGAGGAATTCTGCGCACGCACGATCTTGTCGGAGGCGGTGCGCAGTTCGGTTGCGGCGTCGAGATTGGCCTTCATCCCGCCGAAACGGTTCGCGCCCAGCGCCTCGTAACGCACCTGCTCGATCGCGTCGTAACAGGCGCGCGCAATCGGTTCGGGCGGCGCGGCCTTGGCGTGGAGCGCGGAATCGTGGTGACGGAGTTTCAAGGCGAAGGAGTCGGCAAAGCCGCGCGCCTCGGTCACCTGATCCTGCGGCAAGTCACGCCCCGGCAGCGGCACGCGGAAGCGGTTGCCCGCAGAGCCCGGCACATCCGCGCTCCACGCGACCTCGACCTCCGGATCGCGCGCGATCGCCCGGCTCGCGCCGGTAAGCGCCTGCTTGAACAGATCGAGCGGGGACTGGTCGGCCATAGCTTAGAGGATGCTCTGCCCCGTCTTGGCCCAATCGGCCATGAAGCCCTCGATCCCCTTGTCGGTCAGCACGTGCTTGAACAGGTCGTGGATCACCTTGGGCGGCGCGGTCATGACGTCAGCGCCGATCTTGGCGGCTTGCAACACATGGGTGGTGTGGCGCACGCTGGCGACGAGAATTTCGGTGGCGAAGTTGTAGTTGTCGTAGATCAGGCGGATGTCCTCGATCAGGTCCATCCCGTCGAAGCCGTTGTCGTCGTGCCGCCCGACGAAGGGCGAGATGAAGGTCGCGCCCGCCTTTGCCGCCAGCAGCGCCTGATTGGCCGAGAAGCACAGCGTCACATTGACCATCGTGCCCTCACCCGTCAGCGCCTTGCAGGTTTTCAGGCCATCGACCGTCAGCGGCACCTTGATGCAGACATTGTCGGCGATCTTGCGCAGCACTTCGGCCTCTTTCATCATCGTCGCGTGATCCAATGCGACCACTTCGGCGCTGACCGGGCCATCGACGATCCCGCAGATTTCCTTGGTCACCTCCATGAAATCCCGCCCCGACTTGGCGATCAACGAGGGATTGGTGGTCACCCCGTCGAGCAGGCCGGTGGCGGCGAGTTCCTTGATCGGCTCGATCTCGGCGGTGTCGACGAAGAATTTCATCAGGTCACTCCAGTATTTTTGCGATGGCCGGCGGGCATGGCTGGGCTTAGGGGACGGGCATGACACGGATGCCCATGCGTTTCGCGATGCTGCTTGCCGCTACACTGGCGGCTTGGCAACCGTCGAAAGCGCGGGCGCAGGATGAAGATGTGCAATTGTGGCATGTCTTCAACCTCACCGGCGACATTGCCGAAGGCACACGGCTCACCATCGATGGCAGCCACCGCTGGCGCGAGGACGCGCGCGGCGACGAACAGCAGACAATCCGTGTGACGATGGAGCGGACCGTGGCCGAGGGCCTGCGGATCGGCGGCGGCGGAGCGGTGTTCGAGGCGGGCGGCCTCACCGAAATCCGGCCGCACCAGCAGGTCACGCTCAGCCGAGGCCGATTCGAATTCCGCACCCGGCTGGAGGAACGCTTCTTCGACGGCGCCGACCGGGTGGAGCTGCGGCTGCGCCAGCGGGTGCAATACACCCAGCCGCTCGGCAAGGGCTTGCGCGCGCAGGTGGGCGGCGAGTGGCTTGGGCTGCTTCAGGGCCGCCAGCGCGGGCAAGGCGCATCGACCGAGCAATGGCGCGCGCTGACCGGCGTCGCCTACAAGGTCAGCGACACAGTCGAGATCGGCGGCAATTACTGGCTGCTGGAGCTCCCGCGCGGCGACCGGCCGAACCGCACCAGCCACGTGTTCCAGACGGTGTTCACCTACCGCTTCTAGATCTGGCGGCCGAGCCCGAACACGCCGATCAGCAGCGGATCGCGGGTGCTTTCAGGGTTGGCGCGGATCGCGCCTTCCTCGCGTGCGATTTCGCCCCAGATGGCATCGTCGACCGCGCGCCCGAAGCGGTCGGCCACGCCTGCCGCATCAATACCGGTGAGCGCGCCGAGCAGCTGGCCGATCACCGGATCGCGGCTCACGCGGATCGCCTGGCCAAGTTCGGGCACCATCGCATCGAGCAGCGCCGGGCCGACCTCGCCGCGCAGATAGCTGCTCGCCGCGGTCGGGCCGCCGCGCACCAGATCGATCGCGTTCTCGAAGCCGATCAGCCGGATCGCGTCGGTCACCACCGGCGCGGCGCGGAAGCTCGCGTCGATCGCATATTCGGCAAAGCGCTCCTCCAGCTGATCCTTGACCAGCGCCGAGGTCAGGATGCGCGAAAGCACATCGCCGCGCGTGCCGAGCAGGTCGGCGAGGCCGAGCTGCGCCACCTGCTCGTCCCAGAACCCGCCCGGCGCGGTCAGGCGCGCGAAGGCATTCTCGCTTGCGAGCAGCAGCAGACGGCGCACCGCCTCGACCATGCTGAACCCGCCGGTGGTGGCGCAGCCCGGCAAGAGAGCGATCGCGCCGAGGCCCGCCGCTCCGGAGAGCAGCGCGCGGCGGGTGGGGCGGGCGGTGACAATTGCGGTCATTGATCGGGTCTCCATGCTTGCCCTTGGCCTATGCCTCTCCCCATATAACGCCAAGATGAACCGCGTTCGCCTCCTTGTTCTGAATGCCGCGCTCGGCCCGCTCGATTACCGCCTGCCCGAGGGCGTGGACGCGCCTGCCGGGAGCGTGGTGATCGCGCCGCTCGGCCCGCGCAAGGTGACGGGAATCGTGTGGGACGAAGGCCGGTTGCCCGGCGACGCAATCGCCTTCGAGCGCCTGCGCCCGATTTTCGAGGTGCTGCCCGTCCCGCCGCTGCCCGCGCCCCTGCGGCGGCTGATCGAATGGACGGCGGACTATTACTGCGCGCCGCTGGCGGCCGTGGCGCGCATGGCGCTCTCGAGCGGCGGGGCGCTGGGCGGGCCGGCAACGATGACCGAATATCGCCTCACCGGCGGCGTCCCCGAACGCATGACGGCGCAGCGCCTCGCCGCGATCGAGGCGCTGGCGGGCGAACAGGGCACGATGCGCGAATTGGCGGGGATTGCCGGGGTCTCCGAAGGCGTGCTGCGGGGCCTTGTCAACCAAGGCGTGATCGAGCCGGTGACGGTGAACATCGACCGCCCCTACCCGCCCGCCGATCCCGATTTTCACCTGCCTGACCTGTCGGAAGAGCAAGCCACGGTGGCAGGGACATTGGTGGAGGCGGTGCGGGCGAAGGCCTTCGCCCCCTTCCTCATCGACGGGGTAACCGGATCGGGCAAGACCGAAACCTATTTCGAACCCGTTGCCGAGGCGATCCGGCAGGGGCGGCAGGTGCTGGTGCTGCTCCCCGAAATCGCGCTGACCGAAAACTTCCTCGCGCGGTTTGCAGCGCGGTTCGGGGCCAAGCCGGTGCTGTGGCACTCCTCGCTGAAATCGACCGAGCGGCGGCGGGCGTGGCGGGCGATTGCGGAGGGTGAGGCGCAGGTCGTGGTCGGCGCGCGTTCGGCGCTGTTCCTGCCTTATGCAAACCTCGGGTTGATCGTGGTCGACGAGGCGCACGAGATCAGCTTCAAGCAGGATGATGGCGTGCGATACAACGCCCGCGACGTGGCAGTGATGCGTGCGCGGTTCGAAGGCGTGCCGGTGGTGCTGGCGAGCGCTACCCCCGCGCTTGAAAGCCTGCACATGGCAGAGATCGGGGTCTATCAAAAGCTCGACCTACCTGCCCGTTTCGGCGGCGCGAGCCTGCCGGACGTGCGGCTCATCAATCTCACCGAGGAAAAGCCGGGGAGCCAGCGCTGGCTTGCCGGGCCGCTGATTGAGGCTTTGCGCGACCGGCTGAACAAGGGCGAGCAATCGCTGCTGTTCCTCAACCGCCGCGGCTATGCCCCGCTGACCCTGTGCCGCAATTGCGGGCACCGCTTCAAGTGCCCCTCGTGCAGCGCATGGCTGGTCGAACATCGCCTCTCCGCCCGCCTCGCCTGCCACCATTGCGGCTTCG
This sequence comes from Porphyrobacter sp. YT40, assembly GCF_006542605.1. Lineage (GTDB taxonomy): Bacteria > Pseudomonadota > Alphaproteobacteria > Sphingomonadales > Sphingomonadaceae > Erythrobacter. Next base: position 1,914,784 of record NZ_CP041222.1, on the reverse strand, counting down.
AGACGCGGGTGCCCGATGCCTGCCCCGAATGCGGGGAAAGCGACTGCCTCGTCGCCTGCGGGCCGGGCGTGGAGCGCATCGCGGCGGAAGTCGCCGATCTCTTCCCCGAAGCGCGGGTCGCGGTGGCGACGTCGGACACCCTCAACACGCCCGACCGTGCGGCGGAATTCATCGCAAGGGCCGAGGCCAAGGCGATCGACATCATTATCGGCACGCAGCTCGTCACCAAGGGCTTCCACTTCCCCGATCTGACGCTGGTGGGCGTGGTCGATGCCGATCTCGGCCTTGAAGGCGGCGACTTGCGCGCGGGAGAGCGCACCTTCTCGCAGATCGCGCAGGTGGCGGGGCGCGCCGGACGCGGGGCCAAGCCGGGCGAGGTGCTGATCCAGACCCGCCACCCCAATGCTCCCGTAATCGCCGCGCTGGCGAGCGGCGACCGTGACGGTTTCTACGCCGCCGAAACGCAAGGCCGCCGCGATGCGGGCGCCCCGCCGTTCGGGCGCTGGGCGGCGATCATCCTGTCCTCCGAAGACGAGAAGGAAGCGCGCGAGGCGGCGGTGCGGCTCGGCGATGTCCGGCCCCGGCTCGACGATGTGCAGATCCTCGGCCCCGCCCCTGCCCCGCTGGCGCTGCTGCGCGGGCGCTATCGCTATCGCTTTCTGGTGAACGCGCGGCGCAGCGCCAATGTGCAGGCGGTGCTGCGCGACTGGATCGGGGCGGTGAACTTCGCCCCCGGCGTGCGCGTGGGGGTGGATATCGACCCCTATTCCTTCGTCTGACCGGCGGCTTTACAGGGGCTTGGCCGCCGCTATCGTGGGCGCCATGATCCGTCGCCTTGCCGTCCTGCTGATCGCCCTGTGCCTCGCCCTCCCCGCCAGCGCCGCCGACTGGCTGCGCGCGGAAAGCGAGCATTATGTCGTCCACGCCGAAATGAGCGAGGCAGAGCTGGCCGCGCTGGTGCAATATCTCGAGGATTTCGGCGAGGTTCTCGATATCGTCCTGCCGGGTGAGACCACGCCGGGCCGCAAGCTGGAGCTTTATCTTGCGGGCAATGCCAGCGAGGTGAGCCGCGTCACCGATCTGCGGCTGAGCGGCGTGGGCGCGGGCGGCGCGGAAGTGCCGGTCGCTTATGTCGCCTATGACCGTGGCCGCGACCCACGGCAGCGGGCGGGAGACGTGCTGTTCTACCTCGGCGGGTATCACCTCAGCCACAAGTTCTTCCGGCCCCATGCCGTGTGGGTGCGTTACGGCTTCAGCGATTTCTTCCGCACCACCTGGCGCGACGAAAACGGTGATTTCATCCTCGGCGAGCCGCCTCCGGCCATTGCGCGCCGCCGTAACATCTCGATTGCCGATCTGCGCATGGCGCTCGCCGCCCGAACGAGTCCGGAGGACCAAGCCGCCTTCGATCGCTTTTACGAGACCAGTGCCGCGATGGTCGCGCCGCTGCTGATCGAGCCCGAACAGCGCGGCGTGCTGGCGCGCTATCTCGATGCCTATGTCTCCGGCGCGCCGATGGAGGTCGCGGCCGAGGCGCTGGGCGATGCCGAGGCTCTCGCCAAAGTAATTTCTCGCCGCAAAAGCGCGCGCACCGTGCCGATGCGCCGCGTGACGCTCCCCGCCCGCGCGCCTGTCGTCGTCACCACGACGCCGATGTCGCCCGATGAAGTGGCGCTGGTCGAAGTTCGGATCGAACGCCTGCTCGACAAGCGGCGCGAGGCGGTTTCGGGCAAGCTGTCGGCGCTCACCGCCCAATTCACCGACAGCGCGCCGGTGTGGTATGAATATGCCGCCGCCGAATTCGCCCGGGTGCAGGCCGCGGATTTCGGCGGGGTACCGCTGATGCGCGGGTTCGGCTTTGCCAATGGCGAGCTGATCGTCACCGCCAATCGCTATTCCGATGCCGAGGCGTGGCGCGCGGTCAACCGCGCATTGGCGCTCGCTCCCGATCATGCGCAGGCGCGGCGGCTGAAGGCCGAGATCATGCTCGGGCGGCTGGTGCGCGCTGCCGACGAGCCCGCGCCGGAGGAGTGGGACGCGGTGCGCGCGCTGCTCGAACCGCTCGCCGCCGATCCGCAGACGCAGCCGCTCGCCGCCGCGCTGTCCTACCAGTCGTGGATCGAGCAGGGCCTCACCCCGCCCGATGCCGCGATCGACCGGCTGGGCCGCGCCTTTGTCGCCAATGCCGGGGTGGCCGATTTCCGCTATGCCTATGCGGTCGCTCTGGCGCGCGCTGGCAAGGCGGATGTGGCGCGGATGCTGCTGACCTCGATGCTCAACCACCCCGAATTCGCCGAAGCTGCCACCCGCGCGCTGGAGGAAGCGCGCTAGAAACCAACCGGGCGCTCGCGCGTAACCCTGCCTATGACCTCTCCCGTTCTCGTGCCGATCCTCGGCGACCAGCTCTCGCGTTCGCTCTCCAGCCTTGAAAACCTCGACCCCGAAAGCGCCGTCATCCTGATGATGGAGGTGTGGGACGAGGCGACCTATGTGAAGCACCACAAGCAGAAGATCGTCCTCATTTTCTCGGCAATGCGCCACTTCGCGGAAGGCCTGCGCGCCGAGGGCTTCACGGTCGATTACGTGATGCTCGACGATCCCGACAGCACCGGCAGCTTCACTGGCGAAGTCGCGCGCGCGATCGAACGCCACTCCCCCCGCGAAATCCGCGTCACCGAAAGCGGCGAGTGGCGCGTCCAGCAGGCGATGGAAGAGTGGGCGGACCGTTTCCCCTGCCCCGTCTCCATCTGCCCCGACACCCGCTTCATCGCCACCCACGCCGAATTCCGCGACTTCGCGGCAGGGCGCAAGCATCTGACGATGGAGTATTTCTACCGCGAAATGCGCCGCAAGACGGGCCTGCTGATGGACGGCGACAAGCCTGAAGGCGGCGACTGGAATTACGACGCCGAGAACCGCGAGCCGCCCAAGGACGGGATGAACCCGCCCCCCGCGCCCAAGTTCGATCCCGACGATATCACCAGAGAGGTGATCGCCCTCGTCGGCAAGCGCTTTGCCGATCACTTCGGCGACCTCGAACCCTTCGGCTGGCCGGTGACGCGCGAACAGGCATTGGAAGCCGCCGATGCCTTCTTCGCGCGGCGGCTGGAGAAGTTCGGCCCCTATCAGGACGCGATGGTGCACGGGGAGGACGATCTCTACCACTCGATGCTCTCGACCAGCATCAATATCGGGCTGCTGCTCCCGCTCGAACTGTGCGAGCGCGCCGAGGCTGCCTATAAAAAGGGCACGGCTCCGCTCAATTCCGTAGAAGGTTTCATCCGTCAGATCATCGGCTGGCGCGAATATGTGCGCGGGTTCTACTGGCACCAGATGCCGGGGCTGGCCGAGGCCAATGAACTGGATGCGCACCGCCCGCTCCCGGAATTCTTCTGGACGGGCGAGACCGACATGCGCTGCCTTGCCGATTGCATCCGCACCACCCGCGAGGATGCCCACGCCCACCACATCCAGCGACTGATGGTGCTCGGCAATTTCTGCCTGATCGCCGGGATCGACCCGCAAGCGGTCGCCGACTGGTATCTGGTGGTCTATGCCGATGCCTTCGAATGGGTCGAGCTGCCCAATGTCGCGGGCATGATCCTCTATGCCGACGGTGGCAGGCTCGCGACCAAGCCCTATGCGGCGAGCGGGAACTACATCAACAAGATGTCCGATTACTGCGGCAAGTGCCGTTACAAGGTTTCCAAGAAAACCGGCGAGGGCGCCTGTCCGTTCAACCCGCTTTACTGGCATTTCATGGACCGCAACCGCGATCGGCTGGAAAGCAATCACCGCATCGGACGCATCTACGCGACATGGGACCGTATGGGCGAGGCCAAACAGGCGGAATATCTGGAGAGCGCGGAGAAATTCCTCGACAGCCTCGAACCTGCCAGCAAAGGCTGGGCGCGGGCCTGAACCGCCCAAGCCGGAGAGAGACGATGACCCTTGTCGCCTATGTTCGCGAGCACATCGTCCTGTTCGGAGCGCTGACCGCCAATCTCGGCATCGCCATCGCGAAATTCGTCGCTGCGGGGATCACCGGCTCGTCCTCGATGCTGTCCGAGGGCATCCACTCGGTGGTCGACAGTCTCAACCAGGTGCTGCTGCTCTATGGCGAGCACCGCGCCGACCGTGCGTCCGATGCCGCGCATCCCTTCGGCTATGGCCGCGAGCTCTATTTCTGGGCCTTCGTCGTCGCGATCCTGATCTTCGCGGTCGGGGCGGGCGTGTCCGCCTATGAAGGCTACATCCACTATTACGACCCCGAGCCGCTGCACGATCCGACGATCAATTACATCGTGCTGGGCGTGGCCTTTCTGCTCGAGGGCACATCCTGGGTGATCGCGGTGCGCGAATTCGCCGCGAGCAAGGGCGACACCGGATGGTGGACCGCGATCATGCGTTCGAAGGACCCGTCCGTCTTCGTGGTGATGTTCGAGGATTCGGCGGCGCTGGCAGGGCTGGCAACCGCCGGGGCAGGCGTGTGGGCGAGCCACTATTACAACGCGCCCGAACTCGACGGCATCGCGTCGATGGCGATCGGCGTGATCCTGGCGATGGTCGCGGTGATCCTCGCGCGCGAGGCCAAGGGTCTGCTGATCGGCGAGGCGGCCGATGTCGCGACGATCCGGCAGGTGCGTGCGATCGTCGAGACGAAGGACTGGATCACCGCGGTCAATCACGTTCGCACTGTCCACAGCTCGCCGCGCAAGATCTTCGTCGCGATCAGCGCCGATATCGAGGACCACATCACCATGGGTGACGGCGAGCGGCTGATCGAGCATCTCGAGACCGAATTGAAAGCCGCGATTCCCGAACTCTCCTCGATCTATATCCGCCCCGAAAAGCAGGAGGATGCGGCGAGGTTTGCCGACAGCGCGGAGGGATAATCTGCTCGACATTGCGCTGCGGCCCCGCAAGAGGTGTGGCAACACCGATCGTGAGGAGCCCGATGCCATGCTGACCATCCACCACCTGCGCCTGTCGCAATCCGAACGCATCGTCTGGCTGGCGGAGGAGCTGGGGCTGGATTACGAGTGCAAGCTCTACACCCGCCGCACCGACAACCGCCTTGCGCCCGACGAATACAAGGCGCTGCATCCGATGGGGATAGCGCCGGTCATCACCGATGGCGATCTGGTGCTGGGCGAAAGCGGGGCGATCATCGACTACATCGTAGCCAAATATGCGCCCGATACCGATCTGGTGCCCGGCCCCGATCACCCCGATTTCGCCGACCACCTGTTCTACCTCCACTGGGCCAATGCGACCTTCATGACCAATGGCATGATGGCGCTGGTGGCGCAGTTCATGGGCGCGAAGGAGCTGCCGCCATTCGTCGCCGACCGGGTGCAGAAGGGGTGGGCCATCGTCGAGAAGCGGCTGGGCGAGGCGGACTATTTCGGCGGATCGAAGCTTACCACCGCCGATATCATGATGGGCTTCCAGCTGACCACGTCTCGGGCGATGAGCGGGATGGCCATCGATCACCTGCCGAACCTCAAAGCCTACCTCAAGCGCATCGGCGAGCGCCCGGCCTACCAGCGCGCGATGTCAAAGTGCGAGCCGGGGATGCCGCCCAAGCTGGATTGAGCCGCGCTCCCCCGCCTCACTCGCGATATTTGTCGTTGCCTATGAACCCGAACGTGAACCCGTCCCGCGCGGAAGCGAATTTTATCACGTTCAGCAGAACAGCCAATCGCTCGTAGTCTGCCTCGGCAAGCAGGTCGTTGTTCGCCGGGTCGAAGACCAAAGTCTCGTCGCCTTCGAACTGCAGCATGGTGCCGGGCGCGTATCCCGCATGAGCCTCGAGCGCGCGGGCATAATCGGCAAGCGTGGCGTAATCCTCGCGCGCGGGGAAGTTCTCCAGCAACCCGCGCGCATCAAGCGCGGCCCGCGCGTCGGCGAGCGCCTGGGGTCGGTAAAGTTCTTCCAGATATTCATTGTATTGCATGAACATGGGGCCATCTTCGAAGGTCACGATTTCGGGGAATGCGGCCTCCTTGATGCAGCCGAAATGCTCCGGCGTGGCGCCTGCCACCGGCATGATCCGCACTTCGATGCTCTGGAGATAATCCTCGTAGCGGACCGAAAAGCCTCCGGCCTTCAGCCCGCAGCCGATCAGCTTGCTCTCGATAAGCTGTTCCTGCGCGGTGGGTGGTTCGGGCGGGGTGTCCATCATTCAAAGAGTTATAGAGCTGCCGCGATGGCGGACAATCCCTGCCGGGCCGCGCAAATACCGCGGCACGGAGCGCGGGTCATCGCGTGCCAGAGCCGGTTCGGCTGACAAAACGGAACCCGGCGCCCGGCGAACTCCTTGGTTTAGCAAGAAGCGCGCAGAGCTTTCTGCCGCACGAAACTTTCGCAACAGGAGCGCCTGATGGCCGACAACCTCAACCCCCAACCCCCTCGCAACAAGTGGCTCTGGCCCGCCGTCATCGCGCTGATGGGTGTTCTTGCCGTCGTCGTGATCATCAACCCCGCTGGCGACACTGACGGCACGGTCGAAGATCCGATCGTGATCGAGGATACCGGCGTTGGCAACGTGGTGGGCGACCCGCCGGCGGAGAATGTCGATAGCGGCCCCGCGCCCGAACCCTTCGCGCCGGGCGGCGAGCCGGACGACCAGTAGTCAGCCCGCACCCTCGCGCCGCAGGAGCTCCGCCTTGATCTCCAGACCATAGGCATAGCCCCCCAGCGAGCCATCGGCGGCGATTACGCGGTGGCAGGGGATCAGTACCGCGACATTGTTCGCGCCGTTGGCCCCGCCGACTGCGCGGCTCGCCTTGGGATTGCCCAGCGCCGCTGCCAACTCGCCATATGAGCGTGTCTCGCCATGCGGGATGCGGCGTAGTTCGTCCCACACGCGCTGCTGGAAGGCGGTGCCCTTCACGTCGAGCGGGATCGCGGCGCTGCCCGGTCCCGGCTGTTCGACCGCCGCCACGACCTGTGCGAAAAGGTCGCGGAAATCCTCGCCCGCCGCGACCAGTTCGGCGCGGGGGAAACGCGCGCGCAGTTCTGCTTCGCCCTCTCCGAAGGCGAGACAGCACACGCCCTTGTCGGTCGCGGCGACAAGCATTTCGCCGAGCGAGGTCGGCAGCACCGCCCAGTGCACCTGCTTACCCGCACCGCCTCTGTTCCAGTCGCTCGGCTTCATTCCCAGCCTGCCTTTCATCTGTGCGTAGAACTGATCGGCCCCGGCATAGCCCGCGCGGGCGAGCGCTTCATTCACGCCAAGGCCTGCACTCAGCGCCTCACGCACCCGCTCTTCGCGCAGGGCTCGGGCGAAGGCGGCGGGAGAGAGGCCGAGACTGCGGGTAAACAGGCGCTGGAAATGGGTCGGCGTGTAGCCGGTGAGGTCGGCCAGCGCCGCCAAAGTCATCGCACCGTTTGCGCGGATCGCGGCGATCGCGGCGAGGACGCAGGCTTCCTCCGCGCTTTGGCTGTTCGGCGAGCAGCGCTTGCAGGCGCGCAGTCCCGCCGCCTCGGCTTCCGCCGCGCCGGGGTAGAACCGCACATTGCGGCGCAGCGGCACGCGCGCCGGACAGGAGGGGCGGCAATAGATGCCGGTCGAATGCACGCCGGTGACGAAGGCCCCGTCGAACCGGCGATCCTTGGCGAGCACCGCCTGCCAGCGCTGCTCATCGGAAATGTTCTCTAAATGTTTCACGTGAAACATCCTGCCCGATTCCCGGCCCGCGCACACCCCCGCGTCTTGCGCTCAATGTTGCTGGCGGCGCGATCAGGTGATCGTGGCTGCCATTTCACGGGCGCGGGCCATCATCGCGGCCGCGTCGGCACCGGGGCCGAAGTCATAGGCGTTGACCGTCAACAGCCTCCCCCGAACCAGCGTGATGCACACGCCCACCTGCCCCGCGACCTTGCGTCCGTCCGCCCCGGCCGCCTCCAGCGAACCGCCGAGATAGACGCACCTCTCATCCGCGCCGCGATAGCCGAAGCTGTCTCCGCCGATCTTGACTTCGATTCCCGATCCCTTGCTGAGATCGCGGCTGCCCGTGGCAAGTCCCTGCTCGATGAGCTCGGCAGTGAACTGGTCCTTCATCACCCCGAGGAAATCCGCGCGGGAGAGGTCGATGCTCTCGTCAAGGCGGGGGGTCTTCACCAGAATGTAGTCCTCGCCTTCGGTGCCGCACCTGATCAGGCTGACCGGGGTCAGGTTCTGCGAATCCCACGAATTGGCCGTATCCATCTGCGTCGCGCGTGCTCCGGTCGGGGTGCAATAGCCGGCGGGCGCCGTCACCGCGAAGGCATCGCCATGCACGGTGAAGTCGATCGGCCCCGCAGGCGCCTCGGCAACCGGCGCGCTCGGCTGTGCGCTGACAGGGGCAGCGATTGTGGCAGCCAGTGCGGCGAGCACGAGCGGAAGGCGGCGTTTCATCGGGTCATTCTCCTTGGCATGGCGCTGCATTTTGTCCCGGCGCAACGCGAACTAGCGCCTGCTTCGCAAACGCGCTTATAAGCGTCAATCTATGCAAGACGTCTCCCGCAAGATCACCGCTGCGTGGCTGCACCATCTGACCCTTGGGCTTGCGGCCCTGCTGGTGCTGGCCTTTGCCCTGCCCGCCGCCGCCGATCCCGGCGATGTCGAGGCGGCCTCGCGCGGGGTGGTGCGGGTCATCATCATCGGCGAGGAAGGCGACCAGCCCGTCCCCATCAGCCACGGCACCGGCTTTGCCGTCAGCCCCACCCGGATCGTCACCAACGCCCATGTCGTGAGCGAGGCGACGCAGGACGATACGCTGCGCATCGGCATCGTCCCGCCCGAGGGCAAGGGCGGCGCCTTTGCCCGCGTGATCGCGATCAGCCCGCGCAACGATCTCGCCCTGCTCGAAATCGCCAAGGGTGCGCTGCGCCTGCCGCCGCTGGCACTGGCGGGCGGCAACGGCGCGAATCTCGGCGAGGTCGCGGCGGTCGGTTATCCCATGAATGTCGATCTGGCGCAGGGGCTCGACATGGCCGACATCTTCAGCGCCCAGCCGCCGGTCAAGTCGCGCGGCTTCCTGTCGGGCGAGCGGCCCAGCCGCCAGTTCGACACCATCCTCCACACCGCCCCTATCGCGCGCGGCAATTCGGGCGGGCCGCTGCTCGATCCGTGCGGGCGGGTGATCGGGGTCAATTCCTTCAGCGCGGATTCGAGCGGCGGCGACGGCGAGTTCTATTTCGCGGTGTCCTTGCGCGAGTTGCTCCCCTTCCTGCGCAGCAACGGGGTGGAGCCGACCACCAACGCGCTCCCCTGCCGCTCGATCGACGAGCTCAATGCCGAGGAACGCCAACGGCTCGAAGCCGACCAGTCGCAGGCGCGCGAGCGGATGGCGCAGCGCTCCGAGGAACTGCGCGAGGTCCGCGAGAAGGCGCGGCTGACGGCGCAGATGGAGGTGCTGGCGGCGCGCGAGAACCGCATGGCGCTGGCGCTGATCGCGCTGATCGCCGCGATCGGCGCAGGCTATGCCGCAAGCATATGGCGCGGTGACGCAGCGCGCACCACCCAGGCCCGCCTCGCCGCCGCTGCCTCTGCCGCGGCGCTGGTAATTGCCGGGCTGCTGTGGATCACCCGCCCCGGCCTTGCCGAGATCGAGGACCGGGTCGCTGCCGCCCTCGCCGAAGCCGAAGGCGGCCCCGTGCCCGAACCGACCTCTCCCTCCACTGCGGCGGAGGGCGCGCTGATCTGCACGCTGGTGCCCGATCGCAGCCGCGTCACCGCCGCGCGCACCGACGATGTCGCGCTGGAATGGTCGGCGGATGGCTGCGTCAACGGGCGCACGCAATACGGGCTCGGCAAGGGCGGCGAATGGCAGAGGGTCTTCGCCGCGCAGGACGATGCGGCGGTGGCGGTCAACACCTATGACCCGGCCACCCGCACGCTGCGCACCGACCGCTATTTGCTGGGGCAGGAGGCTCTGGCCGAAGCGCGCGAGGCCCGCGCGGCCTATACGCCGCCCTCATGCGGGGTCAGCGATGCCGCGCGCACGCTGGGCGAACAGCAATCCGCGCTGATCGCCAGGCTGCCCGAGCGACCCAACGAGCGGCTGGTCTACAGCTGCACCGCGAAGACTGCGGCCAAATAGACAGTCGACAGCAACCGGCACTTTCTTCGCACTCGCACAATTCCCACCCCTCGCGGCTTGCAGGATCGGGAATCAATTGCTAGGCGCGCGCCAGCTTTGACGGGGTGCCCTTGTGCGCGCCCTGCACCCAAGGCCCAAGCAAGACCCCTTACGAGTTTTCCGAGAGGACGAGACGCGCGTGGATATTTCCGCCGGTATCAAGGCTAGCCTGGCTGGACGCTATGCCTCGGCCCTGTTCGATCTGGCTGCCGAGAATGGCAAGGTGACCGCGGTCGAGAAGGATCTCGAAACGCTGGGCGCTGCCCTGAGCGAATCGCCCGATCTCGCCGCGCTCACCACCAATCCCGAACTTGCCCGCGATGTGCAGGGCAAGGCGATGGCGGCGGTGGCGAAGAAGCTGAAGCTCAGCCCCCTGACCACCAATTTCCTTGGCGTTCTCGCCGGCAACCGCCGCTTGGCCAAGATCCCCGCGATCATCAGCGCATTCAAGGCGATTGCCGCTGCCCAGCGCGGCGAAGTGACCGCCACCGTCACCAGCGCGCACCCGCTCAGCGCCGATCAGCTCGCCGCCCTCAAGACCAAGCTGACGGCGCGCGAAGGCCGCACCGTCATGCTCTCCGCCAAGGTCGACCCCGACCTTCTCGGCGGGCTCGTCGTCACCATCGGATCGCAGCGCATCGATGCCTCGATCCGCACCCGTCTCAACTCGCTCGCCAAAGCCATGCAGGCTTAAAGGACACGAAAAATGGAAATCCGCGCCGCAGAAATCTCGAAGGTCATCAAGGACCAGATCGCCAATTTCGGTACCGAGGCCGAAGTCAGCGAAACCGGCACCGTGCTGTCGGTGGGTGACGGGATCGCCCGCATCCACGGCCTCGATCAGGTGCAGGCCGGCGAGATGGTGGAATTCGCCAACGGGGTGCAGGGCATGGCGCTCAACCTCGAAGCCGATAATGTCGGTGTCGTGATCTTCGGCTCGGACAGCGAGATCAAGGAAGGCGATGTCGTCAAGCGCACCGGCACCATCGTCGACGTGCCGGTCGGCAAGGGCCTGCTCGGCCGCGTGGTCGATGCGCTCGGCAACCCGATCGACGGCAAGGGCCCGATCGTCGCCGACAAGCGCATGCGCGTCGAAGTGAAGGCGCCGGGCATCATCCCGCGCGAATCCGTCTCGGAGCCCGTGCAGACCGGCCTCAAGGCGATCGACGCGCTTGTGCCCGTTGGCCGCGGCCAGCGCGAGCTGATCATCGGTGACCGCCAGACCGGCAAGACCGCCGTCGCGATCGACACCTTCATCAACCAGAAGGAAGCCAATCAGGGCGACGACGAAGGCAAGAAGCTCTACTGCGTCTATGTCGCCGTTGGCCAGAAGCGTTCGACCGTCGCGCAGATCGTCAAGCAGCTCGAAGAAAACGGCGCGATGGAATATTCCATCGTCGTCGCCGCGACCGCTTCGGAGCCCGCGCCGCTCCAGTACCTCGCGCCCTACACCGGCTGCGCGATGGGCGAATTCTTCCGCGACAACGGCATGCACGCCGTGATCGTCTATGACGACCTTTCCAAGCAGGCCGTCGCCTATCGCCAGATGTCGCTGCTGCTGCGTCGTCCTCCGGGCCGCGAAGCCTATCCGGGCGACGTGTTCTATCTTCACAGCCGCCTGCTCGAGCGTGCGGCGAAGATGAACGCGGAAAACGGCCACGGCTCGCTCACCGCGCTGCCGATCATCGAAACGCAGGCGGGCGACGTGTCGGCCTACATCCCGACCAACGTGATCTCGATCACCGACGGGCAGATTTTCCTCGAAACCGGCCTGTTCTATCAGGGCATCCGCCCCGCGATTAACGTCGGTCTCTCGGTGAGCCGCGTCGGCGGCGCCGCTCAGACCAAGGCGATGAAGAAGGTTTCGGGCTCGATGAAGCTCGACCTTGCGCAGTACCGCGAAATGGCGGCCTTCGCGCAGTTCGGCTCGGACCTCGACGCCGCGACGCAGAAGCTGCTTAACCGCGGCGCGCGCCTGACCGAGCTGCTCAAGCAGAAGCAGTTCTCGCCGATGCCGTTCGAAGAGCAGACCGTGTCGATCTATGCCGGCACCAACGGCTTCCTCGATGCGATCCCGGTGAACCGCGTCAACGAATACGAAGCGCAGATGCTCGATTTCATGCGCCGCGAACACGGCGACGTGCTGACCGAGATCCGCACCTCGAAGAAGTTCGAAGGCGACGTCGCGGATAAGACCAAGGCCGCGCTCGAAGCCTTCGGCAAGCAGTTCGCGTAAGGACACCCGGCAGTGCCATCGCTCAAGGAACTCAAGGGCCGGATCAACTCGGTCAAATCGACCCAGAAGATCACCAAGGCCAAGCAGATGGTCGCGGCGGCCAAGTTGCGCCGTGCCCAGGCTGCGGCCGAGGCCGGGCGGCCCTATGCCCTGCGCCTCAGTGCGGTGATGGCCTCGCTGGCGAGCAAGGTGTCCGGCTCTGCCGCGCCCAAGCTGCTGGCGGGCACCGGTGCGGATCAGAAGCACCTGCTCGTGGTCGTCAACACCGACAAGGGCCTGTGCGGCGGTCTCAACTCGAACATCGTCAAGGCCGCCAAGGCCAAGGCGCGCGAGTTGCAGGCGGCGGGCAAGACGGTGGAATTTTACCTCGTCGGCAAGAAGGGCCGCGCGCCGCTGAAGCGCGAATTCCCGAACCTGATCGGCGCGGGCTTCGACACCAGCACGGTGAAGACCCCGGGATTCGACGAGGCCGAGGCCATCGCCGACGAGCTGATCGCGATGTTCGACGCGGGCCAGTTCGATGTCGCGCACCTGATCTACCCGACCTTCAAGTCGGCGCTGGCGCAGGATCCGACGGTCAATCAGCTGATCCCCGTCCCCGCCCCGACCGATGCGGTCGCAGCGGACTCGGTCGTGGAATATGAGCCCGGCGAAGAGGAAATCCTCGAGGAACTGCTGCCGCGCTACGTGCGCACCCAGCTGTTCGGCGCACTGCTCGAGCGTGAGGCTTCGGAACAGGGCGCCTCGATGACCGCGATGGACAACGCCACGCGCAACGCGGGCGAGCTGATCCAGAAGCTGACCATCCAGTACAACCGCAGCCGCCAGGCCGCGATCACCACTGAACTTATTGAAATCATTGCGGGCGCAGAAGCGCTCTAAACGAAGGCTAGGAACGAAAAATGGCCACCGCCGCTCTCAACCAGACCACCAACGGCACCATCTCGCAGGTGATCGGCGCCGTCGTCGACGTGCAGTTCGAAGGCGAACTGCCGCCGATCCTCACCGCGCTCGAGACCCGCAACGGCGACAAGACGCTGGTGCTCGAAGTCGCCCAGCACCTCGGCGAGAACACCGTGCGCACCATCGCGATGGACGCGACCGAAGGCCTCGTGCGCGGCAGCGAAGTGATCAACACCGGCGCGCAGATCTCGGTGCCGGTCGGCCCCAAGGTGCTCGGCCGCATCATGAACGTCGTCGGTGAAGCGATCGACGAGCGCGGCCCGATCGGCGCGGAAAGCACCGCCCCGATCCACGCCGAAGCCCCGGCCTTCATCGACCAGTCGACCGAAGCCGCGATCCTTGTCACCGGCATCAAGGTGATCGACCTCCTCGCGCCTTACGCCAAGGGCGGCAAGATCGGCCTGTTCGGCGGCGCGGGCGTCGGCAAGACCGTGCTGATTCAGGAACTCATCAACAACATCGCCAAGGGCCACGGCGGCGTGTCGGTGTTCGCCGGCGTGGGTGAGCGTACCCGCGAGGGCAACGACCTCTACCACGAATTCCTCGACGCCGGCGTTATCGCCAAGGATGCCGAGGGCAATGCGACCTCGGAAGGCTCCAAGGTGGCGCTCGTCTTCGGCCAGATGAACGAGCCCCCGGGCGCGCGCGCGCGCGTCGCGCTCTCGGGCCTGACCATGGCGGAATATTTCCGCGACGTCGAAGGTCAGGACGTGCTGTTCTTCGTCGACAACATCTTCCGCTTCACCCAGGCGGGCTCGGAAGTGTCGGCGCTGCTCGGCCGTATTCCCTCGGCGGTGGGCTATCAGCCGACCCTCGCCACCGACATGGGCAAGCTGCAGGAGCGCATCACCTCGACCACCAAGGGCTCGATCACCTCGGTGCAGGCGATCTACGTGCCCGCGGACGACTTGACCGACCCGGCGCCTGCCGCTTCGTTCGCGCACCTTGATGCGACCACCACCCTGTCGCGCGCGATCTCAGAGCTTGGCATCTACCCGGCGGTTGACCCGCTGGATTCGACCAGCCGCGTTCTCGAACCGCGTGTCGTCGGTGCAGAGCACTACGAAACCGCCCGCCGCGTTCAGGAAACGCTGCAGAAGTACAAGTCGCTTCAGGACATCATCGCCATTCTCGGGATGGACGAGCTGTCGGAAGAGGACAAGCTGATCGTCGCCCGCGCGCGCAAGCTGCAGAAGTTCCTCAGCCAGCCCTTCCACGTCGCCGAAGTCTTCACCGGCATTTCGGGCGTGTTCGTTCAGCTCGAAGATACCGTGAAGAGCTTCAAGGCGGTGGTCGATGGCGAATACGACCACCTGCCCGAGCAGGCCTTCTACATGGTCGGCGGGATCGATCAGGTGGTCGAAAAGGCCAAGAAGATGGCCGAAGAGGCGTAAGGCATCATGCCCCTCCACTTCGAACTCGTCACCCCCGCCAAGCTCGTCCGCTCGGAAGACGTCCACATGGTGGTCGTCCCCGGCACCGAGGGCGAATTCGGCGTGCTGGAGGGCCATGCGCCCTTCATGAGCACGATCCGCGACGGCGCGGTGCAGGTCTTCGCCAAGGACGGCGCGGCGCCGGAGATCATCCAGGTGCGCGGCGGCTTTGCCGAGGTGAATGAGAAGGGCCTCACCGTGCTCGCCGAGCACGTCGAGGGCTGATCGGCCTCACCGGAACTGAGACAAGAGGGCGGGCCGCAGGGTCCGCCCTTTTTGATTCTATCCCCTTCACATCGCTGCGCACACTCGGCACAACGGCGCTTCGCATTCCCCGAGGAGAGGACGCTTGAAACTTGTCTCCACTTTCGCACTGGCTCTCGCAATGACCATCGCATCCGCCACCGGCGCCGCGGCGCAGGAACAGCCCGCCGACGGTATCCCCGGCCCCGCGCAGGATCCCTACATCTTCCTCGAAGAGGCCCGCTCGCCCGAGGCGCTGGCCTGGGTCGAGGCGGAAAACAAGCGCACCCTTGCCGCCTTCGAAGCCGACCCGCGCTACGCGCAGCTGAAGGCCGAGGCGCTGGCGATCTTCAATTCCGATGATCGCATCCCCGGCGTCGCCTTCACCCCGCACGGGATGATCAATTTCTGGCAGGACGCGAAGAACCCCAAGGGCCTGATCCGGCGCACCACGCTGGAAAGCTGGCGCACCGACAAGCCCGAGTGGGAAATCATCCTCGACATCGACGCGCTCGCCGCAGCCGAAGGCAAGGAGTGGGTCTATGGCGGCATGTCCTGCCTGCCGCCCGAAGGCACGCGCTGCATGGTCTACCTGTCGGACGGGGGCAAGGACGCGAGCCTTGGCCGCGAATTCGACATCACCACCAAGAGCTTCGTGGAAGACGGCTTTGCCCTGCCTGAAAGCCAGGGGAGTGCACAGTGGCTGGATGAGGACACCCTGCTGGTGAGCCGCAACTTCACGCCCGAGACCACCACCGAAAGCTTCTACCCCTTCACCACCCGCCTGTGGAAGCGCGGCACCGCGCTGGAGGACGCACCGGAGATTTTCCGGGGTGAAAAGACCGACGTGTCAGCGGGTGCATCATTGCTGCGCGATGGCGAACACGTGATCCACGGGCGCCTCGGCTATCGCGGTATCTCGTTCCATGAGCGCGAGTATTTCTTCGAGAAGGACGGCCAATGGCTCAAGCTGGACCTGCCGACCAAGGCCGGGCCTGCCGGCATTATCGACGGCCAGATCCTGTTCTCCACCGATGTCGACTGGACGCGCGGCGACCAGACCTTTGCGGCGGATTCGCTCGTCTCGGCCGATCTCGAGGCGTGGAAAGCCGACCCCAACGGGGTGCCGATGACGCTGGTCTGGGCGCCGGGAGAACGCCAGACCAAGCAAGGTGCCCAGACAACCAAGAACAGCCTGTTCGTCGAACTGCTCGACAATGTGCGCGGGCGGGTGCTGAAGTTCGACTACGCGGATGGCAAGTGGTCGAGCACGCAGGTCGCGCTGCCCGACAATGCGACGCTCGGTATCGTCGCTTCGTCTGACGAGACGGACGAGATCATGTTCGCCTCGACCGATTTCCTCAGCCCCAGCACGTGGTATTACGCCAAGGACGGCTTGACGCTTGAGCAGGTCAAGCAGTCGCCTTCGTATTTCGATTCCGCCGGCATGGAGATCGAACAGCACGAGGCGACCAGCAAGGACGGAACGAAAATCCCCTATTTCGTCGTCAAGCCCAAGGGCATGACCCTCGATGGCTCCACCGCCACGCTGCTGACCGGCTATGGCGGGTTCCAGGTGCCGCGTCTGCCGGGCTATCTCGGCAGCACGGGCAAGCTGTGGGTCGAAAAGGGCGGCGCCTATGTGCTCGCCAACCTGCGCGGCGGTGGCGAGTTCGGGCCGATGTGGCACCAGACCGCGATCCGCGAAAACAAGCAGCGCACCTGGGACGATTTCATCGCGGTGGGCGAGGATCTGGTGAAGCGCGGCTTCACCTCGCCCGAGCATCTCGGCATCCAGGGCGGCTCGCAAGGGGGGCTCTTGGTGGGCACCTTCTTCACCCAGCGGCCCGACCTGCTGAACGCGGCGATCGTGCAGATCCCACTGTTCGACATGCTGCGCTATCACCTGATCGGACGCGGGGCCTCGTGGATCGGCGAATATGGCGATCCGCGCATCCCCGAACAACGCGCCTGGATCGAGGGCTATTCGCCCTATCAGAAGATCGTGGAGGGGGTGGACTACCCTGCACCCTTCCTCTGGGCCTCGACCGCGGATGATCGCACCCACCCCGCTCATGCGCGGAAAGGTGCGGCCAAGCTGAAGGCGCTCGGCCAGCCCTATTACTACTTCGAGGATACCACCGGGGGCCACTCCGGCGGGGTCGACAACGACCAGCGCGCCAAGCTGCAGGCGCTGCAATTCGTCTATCTCATGCAGCGCCTGATGGGCCCGGCGACGGGCGAGTAAACGCGGCCATCCGGAGTCTAGCTGCGGGGGCGGTGCCAGCACGGCACCGCCCCCGTTTTGCGTTAGTCGGCCCGGGCAACGCAACTGCCTGTAAAACAAGCCGACACTTTGCCCTCAACTCGCCGCGCGAAAAGCACGGCGCGTTTCATCAAGGCCCCGTTAACCATATCCGGCAGCATCTCGTTAGGCCTCCCCGTCAACACTCGCCTCAATCGGGGGCGATGATGACAAGCGACGAGGAGTATGAGCAATGGCCTATCCCAGAAATGTCTCGATCGCCGATGCGATCAAGAGCTACAATTCGCTGCCGCGCAATCACCGCGTGCATTGGTCGAAGGCGCGCAAGGACGAGGTGGTTCGTGCGGTTCACGAAAAGGCGATCAGCTTCCACGAAGCCCGCGAACGCTATCTGCTGAGCCGCAGCGAGTTCGCCCAGTGGGAAGCGGATTACATCGCCACCGGCGGCGAAACCGCGCCAATGCAGGACGCCTGATGATCGGTCCGGCGGTCTACTGCGCCGCGACGGGGATCAACACCTCGTTGCGGCGCAGCGGGCCGGGCACCATCGGGGCATCGTAAAAGGCGAATTCGGCCTCGCCCGCGGGCATCAGGCCCTGTGTGGCGAGCCAGTCGCGCAGCCGCGCCTCCATCAGCGCCAGATCGCGCGCGCTGCCATTGCCTGCAAACCGCACCGCCGCCATGCGCCGGGCGGGCACTTCGGTGAGAGCGATGTCTTCGGGCGCGGGCGGCAGGGTCGCGAGCGTGTATTTCGACGGCATCACAAAGCGCATCCGCCATTCGCCGGGCTGGGTCTCGTCCTGAAGCACGGGCGAGGTCATGGCGATGGCCTCCCCGCCGGCCGGGCGGTCCTGCGCGAAGATATAGGCTGCAAGCCGCCGGAAGCTCGCTCCGCTCGCCCGTTCGCGCGAGCCTGCATGGCTGACCTCGGCCACGACCAGCGCGGGATAGTCGCGCAGTTCGAAATCCTCATCCGCGCGCAGCACGGCGTAATCGGGCTGTTCGGTCTGGCGATATTGAGCGTACACGGCGGCGGCTCCCACAGAGGCAAGGGCGATCCCGGCAGCGATCCAGCGAGCGGCTTTCATGGCGGTTCTCCTGATGTTGCCATGAAAACCGCACAGGCCGCGCGATGGTTCCGCAGCTAGCGCGTCGGCGCGTCGAAATCGGCGGGCTTGTTCGCCACCCAGGCCACGAATTTGGCAATCGCGGGATTGTCGCGGATCGTCTCCGCATCCTCGCCGATGCGCGCGAGTTCATTGTTGGTGAAGTTGGCGTGGATCGTCTTGTGGCAGATCGGATGCACCGGCACCTTCACCTTGCCCTTCTTGGACTTGGGCACGGGGTGATGCCACTGGACGATCTCGCCCAAGGGGCGCTCGCACAGCCAGCAGGTGAGGGTTTCGGGATCGTCACTCATGATCGGCATTGTCCGCTCTGCTGGTTTCGTCGGTGAACAGCGCGCCCGGTTCTCCCATCGCGCGCCTTGCGACGGCAAAGTTGACCGGCGTTTCGGCCTGACCACCCTCGCACAATCGCAAGGCGACGACCTCGCCGCGCCGCATAATGATGACGCCGTCGCGGATCGCGGGATAGTTGGGCTCGCCTTCGGTGAAATGGGTGCGCACGATGCGGCTGAAGACGATGTAATCGGTCATGCCGTTGGAAAAGCGGATCTGCCCCTCGCCCCCGCCGGAGTAAGGCGCACTACCCCATTCGCCGCCGTCGATCGTGAGCTCGGGCACATTTTCGCCGAACCGGTATTGCGGCTCGCCCCCTTCCGGCGCGCACACCGCGAGCCGCCTGCGCCGGGGCATGGTGCAGAAGAACAGCGTTTCCTCCGGCGATGGGCAGCTTATGCTGTCGCCGCTTGCCGCCAGAGGCGCAACCGAGGTGGCGACGGGGGACGGCGTCTGTGCCGGAGCCTCAACCGCGTCGGTGGCGTCGGGCGCATCCGCCGGGGCGGTGCCGCATGATGCGACCAGGCCCGCTGCACAAAGGGCGACTGCCCGCTTCACCCCTTCTTCTCGGCTGCCTTGCGTTTCTTCATCGCGTCATGAAAGCGGTCGGCCCAGCCGTCCTTCACCAATTGCTCGGCGCGCACCATGCGCAGCTCGCCCGGCGCGACATCGCGGCTGACGGCGCTGCCTGCTGCGACAATCGCATCCGCCCCGATCGTGACGGGCGCGATCAGCGAGGAGTTCGAGCCAATGAAGGCGCGCTCGCCGATTGTGGTGCGGTATTTGAAATAGCCGTCGTAATTGCAGGTGATCGTCCCAGCCCCGATATTCGCGCCCGCCCCCACCGAGGCATCGCCCAGATAGGTCAGGTGGCTGGCCTTGGCCCCGGCATGGAGCGTGGCGTTCTTCACCTCGACGAAATTGCCGATGAAGCTGCCTTCCTCCAGCACCGTGCCGGGACGCAGGCGCGCGAAGGGCCCGACCTTGACGCCGCTGGCGAGGTTTGCGCCCTCGATGTGCGAGTTGGCACGGATCAGGACATTGTCGGCCACCTGCACGCCGGGGCCGAAGAAGACGTTGGGCTCGATGGTGACATCGCGGCCCAGCACGGTGTCGTGCGCGAAGAACACCGTGTCGGGCGCGATCAGGGTCGCGCCTTCGTCCATCGCGCGAAGGCGGCGGGCGGCCTGCCAGCGGGCCTCGGCCTGCGCGAGTTCGGCGCGGGAGTTGATCCCGGCGACCTCGTCGGCGCTTGCCGCCACGATCACCGCGCAGCTGCGTCCATCGGCGATGGCGATGTTGACGATGTCGGGAAGGTAATACTCGCCCTGCGCATTATCGTTTCCGACGCGACCCAGCAGCGCAAAGAGGTCTTCCGCCCGCGCCGCCAGCAGCCCGGAATTGCACAAGTGGCAGGCACGCTCGCCCTCGTCGGCATCCTTGTATTCGACCATCTTGAGGATCGCGCCCGCATCGTCGGCGATCACCCGGCCATAGGCGAGCGGATCTTCCGGTTCGAAGCCGAGCACCACCACAGCGGGGCTATCGGGCGCATGGAGCCGCTCCAGCATGGCGCGCATCGTCGCCGCCTTGACGAAGGGCACATCGCCATAGAGCACCAACACGTCGCCGCTGAAGCCCGCCAGCGCGCTTTCGGCCTGCTGCACCGCGTGGCCTGTGCCGAGCTGCGGCTCCTGAAGGCAGGTCACCGCCCGCGCCCCCACCGCCTTCTCGATCTGCTCGCGCCCCGCGCCCACGACCACGGCCGTGCGCTCCGGCCCGAGCTCCGCCACGCTTGCCATCAGGTGATCGAGCATGGCGCGGCCCGCAATCGGATGGAGCACCTTGTGCAGATCGCTCTTCATCCGGGTGCCCTTGCCCGCGGCAAGGATGATGGCGGCAAAGGGAGAGGTGGTGTCGGTCATGAAAGCCCCTGTAAGCAAGCCCGCGCCTGCCAGCAAATGCTTGCGATTTGAAGAAGCATCCGCCACCCCGCCGCCCATGACGGACATTCCCTTCGACGCCATCGGCTTCGACCTCGACGGCACCCTGCTCGATACCTTTCGCGATCTGGGCGCGGCGGTGAACCACGCACTGGCGCTGGGCGGAATCGCCGCGGTTTCGGTGGAAACCTCGAAAGACCTGATCGGCGGCGGGGCCAAGATCATGCTCGCGCGTGCACTCGATGCGCAGGGCGGCGTGGACGAGGCCGAGTTCAGGCGGCTCTACAAGGCTATGCTCGGCTTTTATGAGCAGAACAACGCCGTCCACACCGTGCCCTACCCCGGCGTGCGCGAGGTGCTGGATACGCTCGCCGCGCAGGGCGTGCGGATGGCGGTCGTGACCAACAAGTTCGAAGCCTTCGCCCGTTCGGTGCTGAGCCAGCTCGATCTGATCGACCGTTTCGACGCGGTGATCGGCGGCGATTCCATGGGCAGGGGCGAAGACGGCCAGTTCCTCGCCAAGCCGCATCCCGCACCCGTTCTCGCCGCGCGCGAGGCGACCGGCGGCGGCTCGTTCGTGTTCATCGGCGATTCCACCTATGATGTGCGCGCCGCCAAGGCCGCTGGGGTTCCGGTGATCGCGGCGGCCTACGGCTATTGCGACAGGCCCGCGCACGAGCTCGGCGCGGACGGGGTGATCGATTCGTTTGCAGACCTGATTCCGGCCCTTCACATTCTGTGAGTCCCCGCGCAGGCGGGGATCTCGGGCGAGGGAACGATTCGCTTGACGAATGAGGTCCCCGCCTGCGCGGGGACTCACTGTGCCGCTACGGCATGGCAACCTGTCACCTCGGTAGTTGCAAGGGTCGCGCGAAAGTGCCACGCAGCGCCCGCAATGTGCTTTACGCAGGCGTAAACCGCGCCGCATCTTTGGACAGGAGAACACCCATGACCATCAGCTTCAAGGACAAGGTCGCCATCGTCACCGGCGCAGGCGGCGGGCTCGGCAAGGCCTATGCGCTGGAACTCGCCCGGCGCGGCGCGAAGGTCGTCGTCAACGACCTCGGCGGATCGCGTGACGGCACCGGCACCTCGGACGCCGCGGCGCAGGTCGTCGCCGAGATCGAGGCGATGGGCGGTGAAGCCATCGCCAACGGCGCATCGGTCACCGAATTCGACCAGATGGAAAAGATGATCGCCGACGCCAAGCAGAAGTGGGGCGGCGTCCACGTGCTGATCAACAACGCGGGCGTGCTGCGCGACAAGACCTTCGCCAAGATGGAGCCGGCCGACTTCGAATTCGTCGTCAAGGTTCACCTCACCGGCTCGGCCTTCGCCACCAAGGCGGCGTGGGAAACCATGCGCGAGCAGGGCTATGGCCGCATCCTGATGACGGCTTCGTCGACCGGCCTGTTCGGCAATTTCGGCCAGGCGAATTACGGCGCCGCGAAGCTGGGTCTGGCGGGCCTGACCAAGACGCTCGCGCTGGAAGGCGCGAAGTACAACGTGCGCGTCAACACGCTGTCGCCGGTTGCGGGCACCCGCATGACCGAAGACCTCTTCCCGGAAGAGGCCTTCAAGCTGTTCGCGCCCGAGAACGTGGTCCCGGCGGCGCTGTTCCTCGTCTCTGAAGACGCGCCGACCAACGCCATCGTCGGCGCGGGTGCGGGCGGTTACCACTCCTCGTGGACGGTGATGAACGACGCTGTGTGGCTGCCGGAAGGCGAGCGCACGCTCGAAGGCTTCGCCGCGCGGTGGGAGGAGATCAATTCCTTCACCAACCTCATCGCCCCGCAATCGGGCAGCGAGCAGTCGGGCAACATCCTCAAGGCGATGCAGAAGGTCACCGGCACCGGTCCCGCCAGCGCACGCGGGTAAATGCGCGCTTCCGTTTGAGAAGCCCTTGAATTTGCGATGCCCCCGTGCAGAAATGCGCGGGGGCGTTTTGCATTTCTGCATGGAGGCCCCGCAGGGGAGCAAGGCATGCAGGCAGAAGGGGTGGTTCCGGGCATCGGGACATTGCAGCAGCGCGCGAGCATCGCGATCTACGCATCCTACGCGGTTATCGGCGTCTTCGCGCTGGCGCTGGTGTGCGAGGTGCTGGAGCTGGCCGGGGTGATCGACCCTTTTGGCGACCCGGACTCGGCGGTGCTGATGGTCTATGCGGCCATCATGCTCTCCACGACGCTCGCGTTTGTGGTCTCGATTATCCTGGTCGCCATGTGGATACACCGCGCTCACGCGAACCTTCACGAAGCAGGCCTGCCGGGCCTGCAGACGTCTCCCGGCTGGGCGGTCGGCTGGTATTTCGTCCCGATCGCCAACCTGTTCAAGCCGTTTCAGGCGATGCGCGAATTGTGGCATGAAAGCCATCAGACCGCCGACAGTTTCACCTCCGACGCGCCTGGAACACTGACCTTGTGGTGGGGGCTGTGGGTCATCGGCAACATCCTCGCCAATGTCAGCTTCCGGCTCGGCACTTTGGGCGATGGCAGCAACCTCCAGCCCATCCTGATCCTCGACATCGGATCGAGCGTTTGTGTGATCGGCGCGGCTTGGCAACTGGTTCAGATCATCACGGCCATCACCGCAGCGCAGCGCGACACGCTCGCGGCTAGCGCAATCTTCGAATAGCGCCCCCAAGCAGCCCACCGCCTTACTGTATTGACAAACCAACACACCCGGCGCATTCTTCCTGCAAATCAGGGGGAGACTGCCCGGTGTATAGTGACGAAGACCTCAATTCGGCCGTTGCCGCAGGCGCGCTGAGCGCCGAGGCGGCGGCGAATTTCCGCAGCCACATGAGCCGGATGCGCGCATTGCCGCATGCCTCGGAAGAGGATTTTCGGCTGCTCAACTCCTTCAACGACATCTTCGTCAGCATCGGGATCGTGATCCTGCTGGTGGCGCTGGCCGCCATCGGGCAAGCCTTGGCGGATGCCATCGCTCCCGCGCGCGACTGGGCGGAACTGACCCCCGGCATGAGCGATGCCGCGATGCGCGAATGGTCGCGCGCCAACAACCTGAACGACGCGGTTGGCGTCGCGCTTTCGGGCGGGCTCGTCGCTTGTGCCGCTTGGCCGCTGGCGCTGTTCTTCACCGCCAAGCGGCGCATGGCGCTGCCTTCGATCATCCTGCTGCTCGCCTTTGTCGGCGGAGTGTTCGCGACCGGCGTGGGCGGCGTGATCATGACCGTGGCCGACAGCAATGACAACGACACGCTCGGCGCGGTGCTGCTGGCCGGGGCCGCGCTGGTCGCGGCGGGCGCGGCGTGGCTGCACTGGCGGCGCTTCATGGTGCCGATCACGGTCGCGGCGGGCTCGGCCGCACTTGCCGGAACGGTTCTCGCGCTGACCGCCGCCGCGGTCGGGCCGGATAATCTCAACGAAAAGGTGATGCTCTCGCTGGTGCTGGTCGCAGGCCTCGCGGTGTTCGGCTTCGCGATGCGCTGGGACATTTCCGACCGCGCGCGCACCACCCGCCGCTCCGATGTTGCCTTCTGGCTCCACCTCACCGCCGCGCCGATGATCGCCCACCCGATCTTCGCGCTGCTGGGCGTGACCGATGGCGACAATCCCGGCGTTGGTGCGGCTGTCGCGGTTCTCGGGGCCTATGTTGCCTTCGGCCTCGTCGCGCTGGCGACCGACCGGCGCGCGCTGCTGGTTTCGGCGCTGGCCTATGTGCTGTTTGCGCTGACCTTCCTGTTCCGGGAGTTCGGCGCGGTCGAGCTCAACTTCGCGCTGACCGCGCTGGTGATCGGCTCGGCGCTGCTCAGCCTCTCGGCCTTCTGGCAGCCGATCCGGCGCGGGGTGGTGACGCTGCTGCCTGCGAATGTGCAGGCGCTGCTCCCCGCGACCGAGGAGCCCGCTCTCGCCCCGCCCGCAGGTGCCAGCCCGGCGTAAGCATCTCGTCCTAGAAACAGTCCCGGCCCCGTCAGGCTTCGGTCTGGCGGGGCCGTTGCGTTCCGCCTAGTCGTCGACCGCCTTCAGCAGCCGCCGCTCCATCGGGGCGAGCACACCGGCGAGATCGTGGCCGCGCTTTAGCACCTGGCCGTGTTCGCCGAACAGCGTCCACATCCCCTGCTTGCCGCGCAGAGCGGGGCGCTTCTCCACCCGCGCATGCGGGCGTTCGGCGGCGCGGCGGAAGGCGGCGAAAGTCGCGGCGTGACGGGTGAAGTCCATCGCATAGTCGCGCCATTCTCCGGCGGCGACCATGCGGCCATAGAGATCGAGGATGCGCATCAGTTCGGCCCTCTCGAAGCCGACCTGGTCCGCGCCGCGTCCGGGAAAAGGAACCACCTGTCCGGCCCCGCCGTGGGGTACCATTGCGGGAGGCTTCAAGCGGTCAATCCTTGGCCGCGCGCTTGCGGATACGCACCGGAGCGGCAGGCGGCGCCGGGGGCTCGGCCACGGGGGCCGCACGCTCGGCCAGCAGCGCCTTCATCAGCGCCAGTTCCTCGCGCATCATCGCCATTTCGGCTTCGAGCTTTTCGACGCAATCCCCGCGCGGGCGGCCCTTGTCGTCGCAGGGCGGATCGTCGCAGGGGGTGCCGTAGGGGATGAATTCCTTGATCCACTCCTCCGCCGGAACCAGCGTAGAGCGGGCCTTCAACCCGATCATCGTCGCGCCCGCGGGCACATCGTCGGTGACGACCGCATTGGCACCGACGCGCGCGCGCTCGCCCACCACGATCGGGCCGATGATCTGCGCGCCCGAGCCGATGATGACATTGTCCTTGAGCGTCGGGTGGCGCTTGCCGGCCTTGCCGTTGGTCGGGTTGGTGCCGCCCAGCGTGACGCATTGGTAGATCGTGACATTGTCGCCGATCTCCGCGGTCTCGCCGATCACGGTGAAGCCGTGGTCGATGAAGAAGTTCTTGCCGATGGTCGCGCCCGGATGGATGTCAATCGCGGTCAGCAGGCGCGAAATGTGGTTCACCAGCCGCGCGAGGAAATACATCTTCGCTTCGAACAGCCAGTGCGCGATGCGGTGAAAGCCCAGCGCCCAGACGCCGGGGTAAAGCAGGATTTCCCAGCGCGAACGCGGCGCAGGATCGCGCGCGCGGACGGAGTCGAGATAGCTGATCAGCCGGTCAAACATGGCGCTCCATCATCCCACCAAAGCACAGCCGATGCAATCGGCCGATCAGAACAGGCGCTGCTGCTCGGGCCCGTGCAGGGCTTCGAGCGCGGCGCGCCAGACAGACATGGTGGCGGGCGTCTGGCGTTCAAGAGAGATGCGGTCGATTGCCGCCACCAGCGCGGCGATCGCGGCATGGCTGCGCTCCGTGCGCGGCACGAGATAATCCGCAGCCCCGTCGGGCAGGCTCAATCCGCGCGCTTCGGCATGGGCGAGGATCAGATCGGCGGCCATTGCATCGTCGGGCGGGCCGATGGCCAGTTGCAGCGATCCGCCGATACGCGAGGCGAGATCGGGCAAGGCGATGCGCCATCCGGAGCCCTCCGCCGCTTCGGCATTGGCGACGATGAGCAGCGCTTTGCCTTCCTCGCTGCCGCCCTGCTGCACCGCATTCCAGCGGTGGAACAGCGCGGTTTCGTCCATCGTTTCGGCATCGTCGATCACCGCCAGCCGATCCGCGCCGTGCAGCCCTTGCGCCCAGCGCGCGAGCAGGCTCTTGCCCGATTGCGGCGGGCCGGTGAGGATGGCGACGTGGAACGGCCAGCGCTCCGGCGCCTGCAAGGCCTCGATGACGGCGGCATTGGCCTCGCCCACCACTATCCGCTGCGCGCCGCCGCGCGCGTGCACGGCCAGCGGCAGGGCGATTTGCGACGGCTCGGCCATGGCCGGCCCCTAGCGGCTGATGGCGAGCGCGTTTGCCCCGCGCCGCACCGCAAACCCGCGCGCCTCGAGCGCTGCGGCCAGCTCTTCGAGCGAGCCGGTGTAGCTCACGCTCATCACCGAAGTGCCGCCGATGGCGGTGCTGCTGAGCAGCAGGCCGCGCACACCCGAAGTCCCGCGCACGGCGGTGATCGCGCTGTCGAAGGCGGCACCATCCGGGGTGGCGAACTGCACGGTGAAGCTGCGCACCGCCCCCTCTGCATCGGCGCCGGTGACGGGCTGCGCATCGATCCGCGGGAGGCCCGCCGCCGCTGCCGCCGCCTCGGCCGCCTGCCGCGCCTTGGCCGCGCGACCGATGTCGAGCAGGCGCTGGATCGCCGGGTCGATCGCGCCGCCCGCCCCCAGCCTGAGGCTCGGATCGGGGCGCAACTTGCCCTCCGCCAGCGCGCCTGCAAAGATTCCGTCCATCCGCTCCACCGCCTGCGCCAGCATCGCGGGCAGGCCCTCGGCGGTGTTGGCTTCGAGGGTGAAACTGCCCAGCGGGCGATTGTCTGGGCCGTAGCGCGCGGTGAAGGTGCCGCTCACCGGCCCGCCCGGGAACTGGTGATCGAGCCGGGCAAAGGCCATCAGCACGTCGGTCGCGCCATATTGATCGAGCGTCGAGCGCCACCAGGTGCGGCTGCGGCGGTTCGCCTGCCCGAAGTTGACCAGCAGCGAATCGCCCCCCGCACCGGACAGGCGGACATAGCTGATCCGGCTCTGCCCCGGATTGAACTCCGCCCAGGCGCGCTGCCAGGGGTTGCGCTGTTCGAAGGTGATGTAGGCGCCGCCGCTCTCCACCACTGGGATCACCAGCAAGGGTGCCGAGCGGGTCTGCTGCGCCGCGCCGCCGAGATAGGCGCTGGCGCGCTGGCGATCGAACACGACGCCCAACGTCGCGATATAGCGCCGGGGACCGAGCTGTTCGCGCTCGATCACCACGGCGGAGACCAGCCCTTCGAGCTGGCTGTCGGAAATCTTCGGTCCCTTGATCTTTTCCCACGCCTTGCGCTGCGCCTCGCGCCAGCCCTTGGCACGCGCATCCTCGGCGCTCTTGCCCTGCACGTCGACGCTAATGCCCTTGACCTCGATATCGGCGCTGGCGGCGGTGGCGGCGATCCCGCGCTCGCCCGCGACCTGTGCCATCAGCGCATAGCCGCCGCCCAGCAGCGCCAGCGCGAGCGCGGTGCCGCCAAGCCAGCGCCGCAGCGCTTGCGAAGGGGCGGCAGCGGGGCCGGGAAGGGAAAGCGTCGCACGCATGGGGAAAATCGCACCCCCTTTGCCCAATGGCGAGTGGAATTCCAAGCGCGAAAGGCTATGGGCCTATGCATGACTTCGGGGACAAACGACGAGAACGCGCCGCAACCTGCGGGCTACACCTATGCCGATGCGGGCGTGTCGATCGCTGCGGGCAACGCGCTGGTCAAGGCCATCGCGCCGCTGGCGAAGGCCACCGCGCGCCCGGGTGCGACGAGCGAGCTGGGCGGCTTCGGCGGGTTCTTCGACCCCAAGGCGGCGGGCTACAAGGATCCGCTGCTGGTCGCTGCGAATGATGGCGTCGGCACCAAGCTGAAGCTCGCGATCGAGCATGACCGGCACGACCATGTCGGCATCGATCTCGTCGCCATGTGCGTCAACGACCTGATCGTGCAAGGCGCAGAGCCGCTTTTCTTCCTCGACTATTTTGCGACCGGCAAGCTGGAGAACGGGGTTGCCGAGCGGGTGATCGCGGGGATCGCGGAAGGCTGCAAGCTCGCCGGCTGCGCGCTGATCGGCGGCGAGACCGCGGAAATGCCGGGGATGTATGCGGCGGGCGACTACGATCTTGCGGGCTTCTGCGTCGGCGCGGTCGAGCGTGGGGAGCAACTCACCGGCGACAAGGTTGCGCCGGGTGATGTGCTGCTGGGCCTCGCGTCGAGCGGGGTGCACTCGAACGGCTATTCGCTCGTGCGCAGGCTCGCGGCAGACAAGGGCTGGAAGCTGAATCGCCCTGCCCTCTTCGATCAGGAGCAATTGCTGATCGACGCGCTGATCGCGCCCACGCGCATCTATGTCGCGAGCCTCTTGCCGCTGATCCGCGCGGGGCTGGTGAACGCGCTGGCCCACATCACGGGCGGCGGCTTGCTCGAGAACATCCCGCGCATCCTGCCGGACGGGGCCCACGCCCATGTCGATGCCGATTTGTGGCCCCAGCCGCGGCTGATGGCCTTCCTGCAAGCGCAGGGGAATATCGAGCCTGAAGAAATGGCGCGCACCTTCAATTGCGGGGTCGGCATGGTGCTCGCCGTCAGCGAAGCGAATGTCGCCGAAGTCACCGCCCGGCTCGAAGCAGCGGGCGAGACGGTCGTCACCGTGGGCCAGATCGAAGCGGGCGAGAAGGGCTGCACCGTGCGCGGCAGCATCGAGACATGGTCGGCGAAGGGCGACTGGAGCGCGACGCACCTTGGCTGAGACAGCCAAAATCGCCGTCCTCATTTCGGGTGCGGGCACCAATATGGCCGCGCTGGTCTATGCCAGCCGGATCGCGGACTGCCCCTACGAGGTGGTGCTGGTCGCCAGCAACGATCCGCAAGCCGCCGGGCTGGCGCTCGCGCAGGCCGAGGGGATCGCGACCTTCGCCCTCCCGCACAGGGGGCTCACCCGCGAGGCGCATGACGCCGCGATGGAAGCCGCCGTGCTGGAAGCGGGCGCGGACTACATCGTCCTTGCAGGCTATATGCGCATCCTTTCGGATGGCTTCGTCGAGCGCTGGGCGGGGCGGATGCTCAACATCCACCCCTCGCTATTGCCCAAGTACAAGGGCCTCGACACGCATTCTCGCGCCATCGCAGCGGGCGACAGTCACGGCGGCACCAGCGTCCATCTGGTGACGCCCGAGCTCGACGCGGGCGAGGTGCTGGCGCAGATCGCGGTGCCGATTGTCGCCGGAGACACGCCCGACACCCTCGCCGAACGGGTAAAGCTTGCCGAACATCAGCTCTATCCGCGCGCCGTGGCCGAGTATGTCAGCCGCTGGCGGGATCCGGCGGCGCTGCTTGAACGGATACGGTCACTCGCCCTCGCCCTGCCCGAAACCGACGAGCGCGAGAGCCACGGCAGCCCCGGCTTTCGCGTCGGCGGCGAGAAGAGCGGCAAGTTCTTCGCCTATTTCGCCGATCAGCACCACGGCACGCCGCATATCGCCTTGCTGGTGCGCACCGGCGGGATGGACGAGCTGCTCAACCTCGTCGAAGCGCAGCCCGAGGTCTATTTCAAGCCCGCCTATTATGGCGCGAGCGGGTGGATCGGGATCATTCTCAACCGCCCCGGGGTCGACTGGGACGCGGTCGCCGAATGGCTCGAGAGGAGCTGGCGCGGCGCGGCACCCAGGCGGCTGACGCGGCTGCTGGACGCGGCGGACGAGTTCTGACCATGGCGACCCGCTCTCCCCCACCGCGCGAACACCTGCTCGCGCGCGGCCCCCTCGCCGAGCGCGCCAATGCCTTTCTCGGGCGGGCGTGGGAGCGTGGCTGGCTGCCGCCGCCCGCGCTCGACGCGGACGCGCTGTGGGCGCTCGCTGCCAAGCCCTATGGCGCGCGGGCCGAGGCGGTGGAGCATGGCGGGCGCTCGTCCGAGGATGTCGCCGATTTCCGCGAGCGGCTCTCCCGGCTGATCGCCGCGGCGCTGGCCGAGGCGGACCTCAATCCCTTGGGCCGCGCGATGGCCTGGGGGCAGCTCTCGCGCGTCGTCAAAAACCGGCTGGCGTTCGGCGCGCTGTGGCTGGAGCGGCCCGCGTTGGCCGAAACCCCCCTCGCCCCGCCGATCATCGTCATCGGCCATATGCGCAGCGGGACCACCCGCATCCATACCCTGCTCGCCGCCGACCCCGCCCATTCGCACACGCGTTATTGCGATGCCTATCACCCCGTGCCGGCGAAGCTGGGCATGAACCGGGTCAAGGCGGCGATGGAGCTGGCGATGCTCGGACGGCTCAATCCGTGGATGCAGTCCATCCACCCGATGGCGGCGGGGGCGGTGGAGGAGGAGCTGGCGTGGATCAGCGCCGCGCTCCACCATTCGATCTACGAATCGCAGTGGCATATCCCGAGCTATTCGGCCTGGAGCGAGGCGCGCGGGTCGCTGCCGATCTACCGCGAAATGGCGCGCATCCTGCGCACCGACGCCGCGCATCGCGGCATCGCCGATCGCCCGCGCGTGATGAAGGTGCCCGCCTTTGCCGAGGACTTGCCCACCCTGCTCGCGCTGTTTCCCGATGCGCGGCTGGTGATCGCCAAGCGGGCGCACAAGGAAGTGCTAAAGAGCGCGGTCAGCCTCGCGGCGAACCAGATGGCGATGCAGTCTGATTCTTGCGACCTTGCACGGATCGAGGCGCGCTGGGAGCACAAGATCGCGCTGCGCGAGGCGCGCATGGCGATGGCGCTGGATGGCTGGCACGGGAGGCTCGCGCGGCTCGATTTCGACGAGATCAATGCCGATTGGGAAGGCGCAATCGCGCGCTGCTATGCCGCGCTGGGGCTCGACCTCACCGGCGAGGCGCTGCTGGCGATGCGCCGGGTGATGGCCGCGAGCGAGGCCGGGCACCACCACGCCCACCGCGAACAGCTCGCCCGGTTTGCCAGCGCAGGATAACAAAAGGGCCGCCCCCTTGCGGAGACGGCCCTTCGCAATTTCAGCGGACTGACGCTTAGCCGACGATCTCTTCGTCCTTGAAGAAATAGGCGATTTCGATCGCGGCGTTTTCTTCCGAGTCCGAACCGTGGACGGTGTTTTCACCGATCGAGAGCGCCAATTCCTTGCGGATCGTGCCCGGCGCGGCGTCGGCGGGGTTGGTCGCGCCCATCACTTCGCGGTTCTTGGCGACGGCGTCTTCGCCTTCGAGCACCTGCACCACCACCGGCTCGCTCATCATGAATTCGACGAGTTCACCGAAGAAGGGGCGCTCCTTGTGCACCGCGTAGAAGCCTTCGGCCTGCTCGCGGGTCATGTGGATGCGCTTCGACGCGACGACGCGCAGGCCGGCGTCTTCCAGCATCTTGGTGACCGCGCCGGTCAGGTTGCGGCGGGTGGCATCGGGCTTGATGATCGAAAAGGTGCGGGTGACCGCCATGACTATGCTCCTGTGAACGTCTTTTTATGGGAGGGGATATTGGCCGCGGCCCGTAGATGGTGCGATGCAAAATGGCAAGCGTCCCCGCAACCGGCGGCGCGGCAGGCCCGTCAGGCAGCGTTGCGGGATGGCTCTTGGGCCCTTAGCCGCCAGTCTTGGTGGCGATGATGATCTGTCCGCTGGTCGGCTCGCCTCCGGAGGCGGTGACGGAGAAGGTCGATCCGTCGCTCTCGCGCTCGCCGCCTACCATCTGGGTGCCGTTGGTGGTCATTTCGAGCTGGATGTCGAACCCGGCGGCCTTGGCGGCATCGCGGTAATGGGCGACGACGGCATCGGCGGGCGCGTCGGCTTCGAAGGTGATCATCGTGCCTTGCTCGTCAGGCTGGTTGACGACGGCGTTGTTCACCACCTTCGAGCCCGGAAACAGGGTGAACCCGTCCGGCAGGCTGACCGGCACGCTCGATCCGGCGCGCAGGGTGGCCTTGCCGTCCTCGTCCGTGATGGTCATGCTGGTCTCGCCGGTTTCCTTGTCGATGGTATATTCGGCGTCCTTGCCGTCCTCGGTGGTGAACTCGCCCGAGGTTTCCGATCCGCAAGCCGTCAGCAGCAGCGCGCCGCCGCTGGCCAGAATCATTGCCGTAATGCGCATAGTCTTGTTCCCCCCATAGCCGTTGGGGAAGGATTCCCCATCGCGCCGCCGAGCGCAAGGGGCTTAGCCCTTCTTGACCCAGCGCCCGTCTTCCTGCGCAAAATAGCTCCGCTCGACGCCCTCGCGCCCGTCCTGTGCGCGCCATGCCTGCCGCGCCGCGTGGGCGAGATCGGGCGGAAAGAGCAGGAAGACACGGGCAAAGCCGTCGCATTCGCGGAAGATACCGTCGGCGAGGATCACGTGGCTTGCCCCGTTGGCGGCGACCGGGTCGGCGGCAAGCAGCACGGGCTGGCGATCGGCCCCCGGCGCATCGGCCTCGCCATTGGCGAGGAAGTTTTCGGAGCCACCCTCCCACAATGCGCGCGAGATCGCGGCGCGCTGTGCGGGGTCGGCGGCGACCACCAGCACCCGCTCGCCCTGCCCCAGCGCACGCTTGGCGATCAGGGCCACAACCTTCTCGACCGGATCGTCGGTGACCTGCCAGAAGTCCAGCTTCACGAGAGTCATGGTCGCCCTGCCGCTGCGCTGCTTGAGGGCGAACCCTTGGCGCTGCGGCAGCGGTCGGAACAATATTTCACATTGTCCCAATCCCGCTCCCACTTCTTGCGCCATGTGAAGGGAAGCCCGCAGGCGAGGCAGGTCTTGGTCGGCAGGTCACTTTTCTTGCGCATCTTGGGGATGGCAGGAACTCCCCTTAACCCTCGACCACATCCCGCACGAACCGGTCGATCAGGCGCACGCCATAGCCGGTGGCGCCCTTGTCCCACGTGTGGCCGGGCTTGTTCGACCAGACCATCCCCGCGATGTCGAGGTGCGCCCAGGGGGTGCCGTCCTTGACGAAGCGCTGGAGGAATTGCGCGGCGGTGATCGAGCCGCCCTCGCGCGGGCCGATGTTCTTCATGTCGGCGACCGGCGAATCGATCAGCTTGTCGTAATTGGGCCCCAGCGGCATCCGCCACAGCTTGTCCCCGCTGGCCTTGCCCGCTGCGGCGAGCTGCTCGGCGAGCGTGTCGTCATTGGCGAACATCCCGCCATATTCGTTGCCGAGGCTGATGATCATCGCGCCGGTCAGCGTGGCAAGGTCGACGATCCGCGCGGCATCATATTGCTGCTGCACCCAGTGGAGCGCGTCGCACAGCACCAGCCGCCCTTCCGCATCGGTGTTGAGCACCTCGACCGTCTGACCGCTCATGGTGGTGACGATATCGCCGGGGCGCTGGGCCTTGCCGTCGGGCATGTTCTCGACGAGGCCCATCACGCCGATCACGTTGGCCTTGGCCTTGCGTCCCGCCAGCGCCAGCATCGCCCCTGCGACCGCGCCTGCGCCGCCCATGTCCCACTTCATGTCTTCCATGCCCGGCCCGGGCTTCAGCGAGATCCCGCCGGTGTCGAAGGTGACGCCCTTGCCGACGAACACGGTCGGCTTGTCGCCCGCCGCGCCGCCGTTCCAGCGGATCGCCAGCAGCTTTGATTCGCGCTCCGAACCGAGGCCCACGCCCACCAGCGCGCCCATGCCGAGCGCCGCCATTTCCGCCTCGCCCAGCACGGTGATCTCGACCCCGGTGCCCGCAAAAGCTTCCTCGCAGGCGGCGACGAAGCTGGCGGGGTAGATGATGTTGGCAGGCTCGGTCACCAGCGTGCGGGTGAATTCGACGCCCCGCGCCAGCGCCGCTTCGCGTTCCCACGCGGCCTCGGTGCCTTCGGGTGCGCTGGTGACGTGGATGGTGGCAAGGCTCGGCTTCTTGTCCGAGGCAAGGCGGGTGCGATACTTGTCGTGCCGCCAGCCGCGCAGGCGCAGCGCCAGCAGCACTGCGGCGGCATCGTCGGCGCTGAGCCCGGCGTGCGACAGGTCGAGCACCATCGCCTTTTCGCCCGAGACCAGATACTTGGCTGTCAGAGCAGCGCCTGCGCGCTCGCAATTGGCGCGGCGGTCGGCGGCGTCCGCCTCACCTGCCCCCGCCAGCGCGATCCGCTTGACCGCGCCGCCGATGCTGGCGAAGCCTTCGAACAGCTGCCCCGCCCGGCCCGTGAAACCCGAAGCCGCCGCCCCTTCGACCAGCGCGCTATCGAGCCCGGCGAGCGCAGCCCCCTGATTGACCACCCGCGCGTGCAGGCGAATGTCGGCGGGAGCGGCGGCGGTGAAGTGGATCTGCATGAATACTCCGAAGAAGCTGAAAGCCGGCGCTGCTGCGATGGAGCGGACAAGGCGCCGTCCACCTGCGACAGACCGTGCAATACGGGGCGCGCGAGGCGCGCAATGTCGATTGCGATTAGGCCCGAGCGGTGCAATAGGCAAGGCCATGTCGGGAGGCTCCCTGGACCGATCGCGCAAGGGCGCGTGCCATGCCCTGCGCGTGTCGACGCGGGGTGCCGCGACGCGTCTGGCTCTTGCGCTGGCGCTGACGGTGAGCCCCGCCGCGCTTGCCGCGCAGGAGCAAGAGCCCGCCCCTTCCCCCACCGAAGCCGCCCCCACCGCCCCGCGCGAGATCGCGTTCGAGGCGAGCGAGCTCGGCTACAACAGCGAGACCGACACCGTCACCGCGCGCGGCAATGTCATCCTGCGCTCGGAAGACCGCTCGGTGCGCGCGGATGAAGTGGTGTGGTTCCGCGAGACCGGCCGCATCATCGCCAGCGGCAATATCCGGCTGGTGGACGAGGCGGGCAACCAGCTGTTCACCGATCAGGTCGAACTCACCGAAGAATTCGATACCGGCGCGATGAGCGAACTGCTGATTGCACTGCGCGCCGGGGGCCGCCTGGCCGCGCGCTCTGCCGAGCGCGGGGCGAACGGCGATGCGATTCTGACCGACGCGGCCTATTCCGCCTGCCCCGTCACCGATGCCGAAGGCTGCCCCAAGGACCCGACCTGGCGCGTTACCGCGCGGCGCGTGATCTATGATCAAAGTGCGGCGCGGGTGCGCTTCGAAGGCGCGATGCTGGAGCTGTTCGGCGCGCGCATCCTGCCGCTGCCGGGCCTCGCGATCCGCACCGACGGCAGGGCCGAAAGCGGCTTTCTGGTGCCCGACGTGCGCGTCACGCAGGTCAACGGGCTGGAGCTCTCGGGCGAATATTACTGGCGGATGGCCGACAATTACGACCTGACGCTGGGCGCCTATGTCTTCTCCAACGTCGCCCCGATGGCGAGCGCGCGGTGGCGGCACCTGACCGAAAAGGGCGCCTATCAGATCACCGGCTACGGCACGCTGTCCGACCGTGCGACCGACTTTACCGGGGCCGAAAGCCTGCGCACCGACCCGCGCGGATATCTCGATGCCAATGGCACCTTCCAGTTCTCTCCCGACTGGAGCCTGACCGGGTCGATCCGCCTCGCCAGCGACCGCACCTTCCTGCGCCGGTACGATCTCAGCCGCGATGACCGGCTGCGTTCGACCATCAATCTCGAACGCATCACCGACCGTTCCTATTTCTCGGTGGCGGGATGGGCGACGCAGACGCTGCGGCTCAACGCCGATCAGGGGCAGGTGCCGCTCGCCCTGCCCGCGATCGATTATCGCCAGCAGGTTGGCGACCGGGTGCTGGGCGGCAATCTGATGGTGCAGGCCAACAGCCTCGCCCTGCTGCGGCGGGACGGGCAGGACACCCAGCGCGCCTTTGCCGGAGCGCAATGGGATCTGAAGCGGCTGACCGGCATGGGGCAGGTCGTCACCCTGACCGCGCTGGTGCGCGGCGATGTCTACAACACCAACGACATTCTCTCCACCACCACCCCCGCCTATCGCGGCACCGAAGGCTGGACTACGCGCGGCATCGCCACCGCCGCGCTCGATATCGAATGGCCCTTCGTGGGCGAGGCCTTCGGCGGCACGCAGGTGTTCAAGCCGCGCCTGCAGATCGTCGCCAGCCCCGATATCAAGAACCTCGCCGTCCCCAACGAGGATGCGCGCGCGATCGATCTGGAGGATTCCAATCTCTTCGCGCTCAACCGCTTCCCCGGTTACGACCGCGTGGAAGACGGCAGCCGGGTAACCTGGGGCGTGGATTGGGAATTGCAGCGCCCCGGCTGGCGGGTGCGCTCGACCATCGGCCAGTCCTTCCGGCTTGACGCGCCCGATCCGGCGCTGTTCCCCGAAGGCACGGGCCTGTCCGAGCGCGTCACCGATTTCGTCGGCCGCACCGAGGTGCGCTTCCGCAACCTTGTCAGCTTCACGCACCGCTTCCGGCTCGACAAGGACAATTTCGCGGTGCGCCGCAACGAGATCGACGCGACCATCGGCTCGCGCCGCACCTATCTCGAAGTCGGCTATCTGCGGCTCGACCGCAACATCCAGACGGTCGAGGATCTGCGCGACCGCGAAGAACTGCGCGCCGCCGCGCGGGTGGCGATCGGGCGCAAGTGGTCGGTGTTCGGCTCCGGCGTGTTCAACCTCACCGATCCCGAGGAAGACCCGGTGTTCCAGCCCGACGGGTTCGAGCCGATCCGCACCCGGCTTGGCGTGGCCTATGCCGACGACTGCATCGAATTCGGCGCGACCTGGCGGCGCGACTTCATCGACGCGGGCGACGCGCGGCGCGGGAACGCCTTCCAGCTGTTCTTTGCGCTGCGCAATCTGGGCTTCCGCTGACCATCGCCGTTCAATCGGGGGGCGGCCCTTCCGCACGAATTGGCAGGCAAGGCAAATGGCGTTAAGGAAGCGCCGGGCGCACGCTGGGCGGCCTGACGGGGGTCGGCGACTCAGCTTCCATTCAGCCGGTGCAGGCCACTGGCACGACACACGGCGCCGCACGAGGCGCGCAGATTTTGGCATGAAGACGGGATTGATCGAGTGAAAGTGAAGCTGTTTTCCAAGGCCCTGTTGGCAAAGACCGGGACGGCGCTGGCCGCTGCCGGGGTGCTCGGCCTTGCCATGACCCCGATTGCGGCGCCGGCGCAGACCGTTGCCGTGCCCACGGCGGACAACCCCTTCGGCCTGCCCGAGGACATCACCCTGTTCGGCAAATCCGATCCCGATCGCCGCACCGCGACCGCGATCGTCAACGGCTTCGTCATTACCGGCACCGACATCGACCAGCGTGTCGCGCTGGTGACCTCCGCGTCGGACGCGCCGATCTCGGACGAGGAAATGCTGCGCCTGCGCGTGCAGGTGCTGCGCAACCTGATCGACGAGACGCTCAAGATCCAGGCCGCCGCTGCATCCGAAATGGCCGTGAAGCGCGAGGAAGTCGAACAGACCTATTCGCAGCTCGCCGGGCAGAACTTCGGCGGCGATACCAAGAAGATGGACGAATACCTCGCCTCGATCGGCTCTTCGGCAGCATCGCTGAAGCGCCAGATCGAAGGGGAAGTGGCGTGGGAAAACCTCCTGCGCCGCAATGTCATTCCCTTCGTCAACATCTCGGCCGAAGAGGTCAATGAAGCGCTCAAGCGGATGAACGAGGCCAAGGGCACCGACGAATACCGCGTGGGCGAAATCTACCTGTCGGCCACCACCGAAAACCGCGCCCAGAAGCTGGCGAACGCCCAGCAGATCATGGAGCAGTTGCAGCAGGGCGGCAGCTTCGTCGCCTATGCGCGCCAATTCTCCGAAGCCTCGCACTCCGTGGTGGGCGGCGATCTCGGCTGGCTGCGGATCGGCCAGTTGCCTCCGCAGCTCGCTGCCGCGGTGCGCACCATGCAGCCCGGCCAGCTTCAGGGCCCGATCGAGATTCCCGGCGGTTTCTCGATCGTCTACCTGATCAACAAGCGTCAGGTGCTGATGGCCGATCCCAATGAGGCGATCCTGAACCTCAAGCAGATCTCGATCAACTTCGCCCCCGGCACTACGCAGGAACAGGCCGAGGCGCGGGTCGAGGAATTCGGCACCTTTCTCGAAGGCCTGCGCGGCTGCGCGGATGCCGATGCGGGTGCCAAGGCGATCGGGGCGGAAGTTGTCACCAACGACCAGATCAAGGCCGCCAACCTGCCCGAACAGCTGCGCGCGATCATTCTCGGCCTCCAGATCGGGCAGGCGACGCCGCCCTTCGGGGGCTTGCAGGAAGGCGTGCGCGTGCTGATGCTGTGCGGCCGCGACGATCCGGTCGATGCCGGCGCGCCGACCTTTGCCGCGGTGATGGACCAGATGGAAGAAGAGCGCGTCAGCAAGCGCGCCCAGAGCTTCCTGCGCGATCTGCGCAACGACGCCTACATCGAATACAACTGACGGCGCGCGGGCGTTGACGGGGCCGCTCGCGATCACGCTTGGCGATCCGGCGGGGATCGGGCCCGAGGTGATCCTCGGCGCGTGGCTGCGTCTGCGGCACGAAGGCCGCGCGCCGCCCGCATTCGTGGTCGGCGGGCCGGAGCTGCTGCGACAGGCGGCCGAGCGCTGCGGGGTCGACTGTCCGATCGTCCCGATTGCCGACCCGGCCGAGGCGATGTTCGCCCACGCCGCGGGCCTCCCCGTGATGGCAGGGCTGGACGGTGCCTGGCACCCCGCCCGCCCCTCGTCCGATGGCGCGCGGCTGGCGCTGGCTTCGCTGCAATGGGGCGCGAAATTCGCGCTCTCGGGCGTGGCGAGCGGGCTGGTGACCGCGCCGGTCGCCAAGGCCGCGCTGGCGGCAATCGGC
Source organism: Porphyrobacter sp. YT40 (assembly GCF_006542605.1). Taxonomy (GTDB): domain Bacteria; phylum Pseudomonadota; class Alphaproteobacteria; order Sphingomonadales; family Sphingomonadaceae; genus Erythrobacter. Next base: position 1,875,952 of record NZ_CP041222.1, on the reverse strand, counting down.
TGGGACTACCCCGGCCAGACCGAATTCCTCGCCGACACCTGCGGCAGGCCCTATCGCGATGCGGTGATGATGCTCGCCGGGCCGAGCTTGCGCACCGTACCGCTCACCGTCCACGTCGCGCTGGCCGAGGTGCCGGGGCTGCTCTCGGCCGAGCTCATCACCCACAAGGCGCGGATCGTCGCCGCGGGGCTGGCGCGCGACTTCGGCATCGCCACCCCGCGCCTTGCCGTCGCCGCGCTCAATCCCCATGCGGGCGAAGGCGGACAGTTCGGCGACGAGGACGCGCGCATCATTGCACCTGCCATCGCCGCCTTGCAGGCCGAGGGGATCGCTGCTTTCGGCCCCGTCCCCGGCGACGCGCTGTTCACGCCCCGCGCCCGCACCGGCTATGACGCGGCATTGTGCATGTATCACGATCAGGCGCTTATCCCGCTGAAGGCGCTGGAGTTCGACGAAGGCGTCAACGTGACGCTCGGCTTGGCCGTAATCCGCACCTCGCCCGATCACGGCACCGCCTTCGACATCGCCGGGCGGGGCCTTGCAGATCCGGGCGCGATGGCGGCGGCGATCGTCATGGCGGCGGAGATGACCGCAGCGCGCGAGCGTGCCGGTGACTGATCTCCCCCCCATCCGCGAGGTTATCCAGCGCCACAACCTCGCCGCGTCGAAGGCGCTGGGGCAGAACTTCCTGCTCGACGAGCAACTCCTCGCCCGCATCGCCGCGCTGCCGGGGGATCTGAAAGGCCGGCGCGTGCTCGAAGTCGGCCCCGGCCCCGGCGGCCTCACGCGCGCGCTGCTCCGGGCGGGAGCCCGCGTCACCGCGATCGAGATGGACCGCCGCTGCCTGCCCGCGCTGGCCGAACTGGGCGAGGCTTTCCCCGGTCAGCTCACCGTGATCGAAGGCGATGCGCTGAAGCTCGATCATGCCGCACTTATGGGCGGGGAGCCGTTCCACGTGCTCTCCAACCTCCCCTACAATGTCGGCACCGCGCTGTTCGTGCGCTGGCTCGGCGGCGAAAGCTGGCCGCCGCTGTGGCAGTCGCTCACCCTGATGTTCCAGCGCGAGGTCGCCGACCGGATCGTGGCGAACGCGGGCGAGGACGCCTATGGCCGCTTGGCCGTCCTCGCCCAGTGGCGCGCCGAGGCGCGGCTGGCGATGAAGGTCCACCGCAGCGCCTTCACCCCGCCCCCCAAGGTGATGAGCGCCATCGTCCACGTGACCCCCGCCGCCATGCCGGAAGGCGTCTCGGCCCGGATGCTCGAACGCCTCACCGAAGCCGCCTTCGGCCAGCGCCGCAAGATGCTGCGCCAGAGCCTCAAGGGCGTGCCGGGGGCGCTGGAGGCGCTCGCGATGCTGGGGATTGATGAGACCCGGCGGGCGGAAACGGTGAGTGTGGCGGAGTTTGTTGAGTTGGCTAGGGCGCTGACGGAATAGCCGACCGGGCTCAACGTCCGCGGCAATAGCGGTCCAGATCTTCGCGGCTCCACGCCTCGAGCGCGGCGTATTGACACCGCTCGGTTGACCGCTCGCCCGTCATTTCTTCAGGATCGATCCCATGCCTTTGCAGCGTGGCGTTCATGGCCGTTTGCGAACGGTTAGCCTGCCTCGCGGTCAGCCCGTCATACGCCTCCCATCCTCCGCCGATCATCGCGTTTGTGATTGCCAACAAGCCCGCGATATTTCCAAGATTGGTGTAGAAGCTTTCGTTAAACGTCGACCGCCGCTTGAACATGTAGGACATGGTGGCGAGCGTTCCTCCGACGATCGGGATCACCCATCCAATCAGGCCGCACCAGGAGATGACTTTGAATGCTGTGGAGTCAACGTCGGCGTCCTTCGCAAGGTACCAACCAGTAGGTCCTCCGATCAAGCCACCGACGACGACAACGAGAACGCTGGCGAAGAACGCGGCCATTTTCGCTTCGATGGGCACATTGAGATAACCGGCAAGAGCGCTTACGCCAAAGCCGTAAACCAGACATAGAACGAACCAGAACTTGTCGTTCACACGGAAGCCTCACATCGATTGAACAGGAGGCTAAAATAGGAAATGGAAACAATCGGTTAATTACTGTGAAAATGGACCAATCGTCTCACTCTCAGCCCGCCTTCTTCTTCAATCTCCACGCGTGGAGCAGCGGCTCGGTGTAACCGCTGGGCTGCTCGACACCCTTGAAGATCAGGTCCCTGGCCGCGCTGAAGGCCGCGCCGTCTTCGTTGCCGGTGAGCGGTTCGTAGAGCGGGTCGCCCGCGTTCTGCGCGTCGACCTTGGCGGCCATGCGGGTGAGCGAGTCCTTCACCTGCGCCTCGGTGACCACCCCGTGCAGCAGCCAGTTGGCGATATGCTGCGAGGAAATGCGCAGCGTCGCGCGGTCTTCCATCAGGCCGACGTCATTGATGTCGGGCACCTTGGAACAGCCCACGCCCTGATCCACCCAGCGCACCACGTAGCCAAGCAAGCCCTGGCAATTGTTGTCGAGTTCTTCGGCGATTTCGGCCTCCGACCAGTTCGTGCCCTCGGCCAGCGGGATCGAGAGCAGCGCGTCGAGGCCCATCGGTTCAGGCAGGTGCTTCTGCACCGCGAACACGTCGATCTGGTGGTAATGCAGCGCGTGGAGCGTCGCGGCGGTGGGGGACGGCACCCACGCGGTGTTCGCGCCGGCCTTGAGGTGGCCGATCTTCTCGACCATCATCTGCCCCATCAGATCGGGCGCGGCCCACATGCCCTTGCCGATCTGCGCCTTGCCCGAGAGGCCGTGCGCGAGGCCGATTGCGACGTTGCGCGCCTCGTAGGCCTTGAGCCAGTCGCTCCCCTTCATCGCGCCCTTGCGCAGCATCGGTCCTGCGCGCATCGAGGTGTGGATTTCATCGCCCGTGCGGTCGAGGAAGCCGGTGTTGATGAAGACGATCCGGTCCTTCACCGCATGGATGCAGGCGGCAAGGTTGGCCGAGGTGCGGCGCTCTTCGTCCATCACGCCGACCTTGATCGTGTGGCGCGGGAGCTGAAGCAAATCCTCAACCGCGTCGAACAGGTCGTTGGTAAAGGCGCATTCTTCCGGCCCGTGCATCTTGGGCTTGACGATGTAGATGCTGCCGGTGCGCGAGTTGCCGAACTTGCCGTGGCCCTCGACATCGAGCGTGCTGATCGCCGAGGTGAAGACCGCGTCCATTATGCCTTCGGGGATCTCGCTACCATCCGGCAGGCGGATCGCCGGGTTGGTCATCAGGTGGCCGACATTGCGCACGAACATCAGGCTGCGGCCCGGCAAGGTGTGCGTGCTGCCGTCGGGCGCGGTGTAGCTCTTGTCGCCCGCGAGGGTGCGGGTAAGGGTCCTGCCGCCCTTCTCGAAACTCTCCGACAAGTCACCGCGGATGATCCCGAGCCAGTTGGTATAGGCCAGCAGCTTGTCCTCGGCATCGACCGCCGCGACCGAATCCTCGCAATCGGCGATAGTGGTAAGCGCCGCTTCGACCATGATGTCGGCGATCCCGGCTGTGTCGGTCGCACCGACCGGCGTGCTCGAATCGAACACAACTTCGACGTGCAAGCCGTTGTTCTTGAACAGCACGCCCTTGTCGGTGGTGCCCACCTGCTGCGACGGATCGGCCAGTGCGATGGAGTCGCGGCCCGCAAGGCCAGCCCAACTCGCGCCCCCGGTGAGCGGGAAGGCTTCGTCGAGAAACTGCCGCCCGCGCGCGATCACCGCAGCGCCGCGCGCCGCGTCATAGCCGCCGGGCTTGGCGGGCGGCGCATCCAGCGCATCGGTGCCGTAGAAGGCGTCGTAGAGGCTCCCCCAGCGGGCATTGGCCGCGTTGAGCAGGAAGCGCGCGTTGAGGATCGGCACCACCAGTTGCGGCCCGGCCATCGTCGCGATCTCGGGATCGACGTTCTGGGTGCCGATCTGGAAGTCAGCGGGCTCGGGCACGAGGTAGCCGATTTCGGTCAGGAAGGCCTTGTAGGCGGCGGCATCATGCGGCTTGCCCGCGCGATCCGTATGCCAGGCGTCGATCTGCGCCTGAAGGCTCTCGCGCTTTTCCAGCAGCGCGCGGTTCCTCGGCGCGAACTCGGCCAGCAGCGCGGCGAAGCCTTGCCAGAACGCCTCCACATCGCGGCCCAGCGGCGTCAGCACCTCGCGCTCGACAAAGGTCGCCAGGCGGGAGTCAAGGCTAACCCCGGCGCGGGTGGTCATGTCAGTCATGGTGGTCCTCGTGTGGTAAGCGTGAAAAGCCGAACCCGGGGAGGAGAGGACGGCTGGCCCTATGGCAAAGGGTAGAGGCGATTGCAACGGGTTGGACAGGCGCGATTGCCCGGCTAGAGGGGGGGCATGAGAGAGGATGCGACCCTGACCGCTATCGACAGCGCCGCCATGCTCGCGCAGGTGCAGGCATGGAGCGCGATCAACACCGGCACCGGCAACCTCGCCGGACTGGCCGCGCAGGCCGGCGCGCTGGCAGAGGCCTTCGGTGCGCTTCCCGGCACGGTGGAACTGGTCGATCCCGCGCCCGTCACCGCAATTGCCGCCGATGGTTCGGCATTCGAGAAACCTCACGGCCAGCATCTGGTGGTGCGCGTGCGCCCGCAGGCCAATCGCCGTATTCTGCTGACGGGGCACATGGATACGGTGTTCCCCGAAGATCACGCCTTCCAGCACCAGCGCTGGCTCGATGGGGAAACTCTGAACGGGCCGGGTGTGGCCGACATGAAAGGCGGGATTGCGGTGATGCTCCACGCGCTGCTGGCTTTCGAGCAGACCCCCGGCGCGAGCGCGCTGGGCTATGACGTGCTGATCAATTCCGACGAGGAGACCGGCTCGCTCGCCAGCGCCGATCTGATTGCGCAGCTTGCGGCGGGCAAGCTGGCCGCGCTGACCTACGAGCCCGCCGCGCTCCCCGATGGCACGCTGGCGCATGAGCGGGGCGGCACGGGCAACTATTCGATCACGGTCACCGGCAAGAGCGCCCATGCCGGCCGCAACCCGCACGAAGGCCGCAATGCGGTGGTCGCCGCCGCCGATCTGATCCTGCGACTGAAGGCGCTGGAGAGCGCCGATATCACCATCAACCCCGCCAAGCTCGAAGGCGGCGCGGCGAACAACGTCGTCCCCGATCACGCGCTGCTGCGCTTCAACGTGCGGCCCAAGACGGTCGAGGCGGGCGCGGCGTTCGACAGCCGGCTCAGTGATTTGCTGCGCGATATTGAAACCGCTTACCAAGTTTCCACCCACCGCCACGGCGGTGTCACCCGTCCGCCCAAAAAGGTCGACGCGCGCGCGCAAGCTCTGTTCGATCTCGTGCGCGAATGCGGCGCGGAGCTTGGGCAGGACATCCGCTGGCAATCGACCGGCGGGGTGTGCGACGGCAACAACATCGCCGCCTGCGGCGTCCCCGTGGTCGACACGATGGGCGTTCGCGGCGGCGCAATCCATTCCCCGGACGAATATCTGATCGTCCCCAGCCTCGCCGAACGCGCCCGCCTTTCGGCCAGCGTGATCGAGCGTCTTGCCTCAGGAGCCCTCCAGTGACCTTCCGCCTGCGCGCCGCGCGTGCCTCCGATCTCGAGGCGCTCTACGAAATGGCCAAGCTGACCGGCGGGGGGTTCACCAACCTGCCGCCCGATCGCGCCGCGCTGAAGGCCAAATTGGAACGCGCCGAGGGGGCCTTCGCGCAGGACAGCGAAACGCTGGCGGACGAGCTGTTCGTGCTGGTGCTCGAAAACGCCCGCACCGGCGCGGTGCGCGGCACCTGCCAGCTGATGAGTCAGGTCGGCCAGCGCTGGCCGTTCTATTCCTACCGCCTCAACACGCTGACCCAGTGTTCGCAGGAACTCGACCGCACGGTGCGCGCCGAGCTGCTCAGCCTCGTCACCGACCTGGAAGGATCGAGCGAGGTCGGCGGGCTGTTCCTCCACCCCAACGAGCGCGCCGGGGGGCTTGGCCTGCTGCTCGCCCGGTCGCGCTACCTGTTCGTGGCGATGCACCGCAAACGCTTTGCCGATCGCATTCTGGCGGAATTGCGCGGGATCATCGACGAGCGCGGCGGATCGCCCTTCTGGGACGGCGTCGCGGGCCGTTTCTTCGGGATGAGCTTTCAGGACGCGGACTATTTCAATGCGATCAACGGCAACCAGTTCATCGCCGACCTGATGCCCAAGCACCCGGTCTATATTGCGATGCTCGATGATGATGCGAGGAGCGTGATCGGCGTGCCCCACCCCACGGGGCGCGCAGCGATGCGGATGCTCGAAGGCGAAGGCTTCCGCCACGATGGCTATGTCGACATCTTCGACGGCGGGCCGACGATGACCGCGCATACCGACATGGTCACCAGCGTGAAGAATTCGGTATCCGCGCGGATCACGGCGCTTTCGGTGGACGAAGGCGAGAAGGCGATCCTCGCCACCGGGCGGCTGGGCACCTTCCGCGCCTGTTTCGGCGCACGGGTGCTCGATGGCGAAGGCGGCATCGCGATCGATTCGGTCAGCGCCGATGTGCTCGACGTGGCCGAAGGCGATGAAGTGTGGAGCGTGGGGCGATGAGCCTGACCGAAATCAATTTCGACGGGATCGTCGGCCCCTCGCACAATTATGCGGGGCTCAGCCTCGGCAATATCGCCAGTGCGAGCCATGCGGGCGATCCGTCCTATCCGCGCGCCGCGGCCTTGCAGGGTGTGGCGAAGATGCGCGGCAATCTGGCGCGGCTAGGCGTGCAGGGCTTCCTGCTGCCGCTGCCCCGTCCCAATACCGCCTTGCAACAAGCGCTGGCGCTGGACGGCAGCGAGCCGCCGCAGCTGCGCGCCGCGCCGTGGTCGGCCTCCTCGATGTGGACAGCGAACGCGGCAACCGTCTCCCCCGCCCCCGACACCGCCGACGGGCGCTGCCACCTGACCCCCGCCAACCTCGTCACCATGCTCCACCGCGCGCAGGAGTGGCCCGACACGCAGGCCCAGCTCAGGATCGCTTTCGGTGACACCCGCCACTTCGCTATCCACGATGCGGTGCCGCCCAGCTTCGGCGACGAAGGCGCGGCCAATCACATGCGGCTGTGCGAAAGCCACGAGGCACCGGGCGTCGAGGTGTTCGTCTGGGGCAAGACCGGCGGCCGCTTCCCCGCGCGCCAGCACGAACAGGCGAGCCGCCTCGTCGCCCGCGCGCACGGGCTCGATCCGGCGCGCACCGTGTTCATCGAACAGAACCCGGCTGCGATCGCTGCCGGCGCGTTTCACAATGATGTGGTCTCTGTGGCCAATGGCCGGGTGCTCTTCACCCATGCCGAGGCCTTTGCCGACCAGCAGGGCGCCTATGAGGCGATCCGCGCGGCCTTCCCCGCGCTCGAGGTGGTCGAGGTGCCCTCGTCGGCCGTCACGCTCGAAGAGGCGATCCGCACCTATCTGTTCAACGCTCAGCTTCTGACGCTTCCGAGCGGCGAGATGGCGCTGATCGTTCCCGAGGAATGCCGCGAGAGCGCCGCCGTGTGGGGCTGGGTCGAAGCGATGCTCGCCGGCAATGGCCCGATCCGGCAGGTAATCCCGGTCGACGTGCGCCAGTCGATGGCCAATGGCGGCGGCCCCGCCTGTCTGCGCCTGCGGGTGGTGTGCGACCCTGCGACCGTCGACCCGCGCTTCCTGCTCGATGATGCCAAGGCCGACCTGATCGAGCGCACCATCGCCGCACACTGGCCGGAACAAATCGACCCGTCCGATCTTGGAACAGAGACACTTGCAGCGAGCGTGATTGCGGCACGGCTCGCCCTGCTGAAGGCGCTCGATCTGGCACAGCTTGGTTAACGCATTTGGCGCAAGGCCCGCACCGCGGGTAAGGTCAGGCAAATGTTGACGCGACTCAGCCGCAGCCGTGTCGCACCAGATTCCGGGAGTCGCCATGCTGCGCAAAATCGCAAGGCTGTTCGTGATCAAGACGCGGTTCGAGGCGTTCCTGATCATCTACGCGTTGGCGCTCGGCTCCTGCGCGCGCGGCATGATCTATTTGCACGAATATCCCGGCTTCGGCGGCAAACTGCTGTTTCTGGCGACTACCGGCGCGGTGTTCCTCGGCGGAGCGAAGATTCTCGATTGCCTGAGGCTCGAAAAGGAAGTTGCGGCGCTGCGGGAGGCGCAGGCTGTCCCCCGCGACTGAAGCGACGATCTGCGGGCCTGCGTTGGAAAAGGTGGGGGTTTCTGTTGCTACGTACCCCCGGACGCCCGGTTTCCGATTCTGTTGCCCGGTTCGGTCCAACCGCGCTTTTTAGCCTAGTAAAAGAAGGGCGTTAGCCCATCAATTACGCAGCGATTGCGAGTGCTTCGTTGTCGTTGGCACTTATGGTTTTTGAGCCTTATGCGGGTTACTCAGCCCGGACGAAAACTACGTCTTTCAACACACGTCGATCCTGGTTCGGCCCCGTCAGGAGTTGCGGCGCCCTCCTGAGGGGCCGCCGCTTCTGGTGGAGCCGCCGGGTACTGCCCCCGGGTCCGTTGCATCTATTGCACGCAGCAATTTATCGTCATAGCCGGTCGAAACCGGCAGGTGCTGATATAGCGCGGCAATCCTGAATGTGAAGTGGATGAGCTGTGTTTGTGCGCAGGCATCCGGGCGCGCATATCCTCGCCCATACTGCCTGCGTCAGCGTCGCTGCGGGCGGGCGGTCGCCCTTGCGGCCTTGCGGGCCGCCGGAACTGAACCGCCCTACCCTCCTTATTTCCTCAGCGCGTCCCGGATTTCGACCAGCAGCTCGACCTCGGTCGGGCCGGCGGGCGAGGCTTCCTCGGGCTTGGAGAACTGTTCGCTGATCTTCTTCACATAGCGCACCATCAGGAAGATGATGAAGGCAAGGATCACGAAGTTGATGATGGTCGACACGAAAGCGCCCAGCCCCAGCACGTTGGCTCCGGCCTCGCGCGCGGCGGCGAGCGGCGTGCCCGGCTCGACCTCGCCCGAGAGCACCCAGTAACGGTCGGAAAAGTCGACATTGCCGAACACCCAGCCGACGATCGGCATGATGATGTCATCGGTCAGCGATTTGACGATCGTGCCGAAGGCGGCGCCGATGATGACGCCCACGGCAAGATCCATGACATTGCCCTTGGCGATGAAAGCCTTGAAATCCGACAGCATGATGATCCCCTTGTAAGTAGCTGTTTACCACGTTCTGGCACTCGCGCGCGCGTCTGCCAAGCGGGATGCGAAGGCCTTCCACCGCTTGAATGGGGGGGACGGTGTGCTATATCCGCAATACAGGAACACGCCGCCACGGGCTGCCATGCGGCACCGCGCGACAAGGAGGGATCATCCGATGACATTCACCACCATGCTGCGCGGCGCGCTTGCCGCCGTCGCCGCGCTCAGCCTTGCGGCTTGCGGCATCAACTCGGTCCCGACCAAGGAAGAAGCCGCCAAGGCGCGCTGGGCCGATGTCGAGAGCGCCTATCAGCGCCGGGCCGATCTCATCCCCAATCTCGTCTCCACCGTTCGCGGCGCGGCCGCGTCCGAGGGCAAGATCCTCGAAGACGTGATCAACGCCCGTTCGCGCGCCACCAGCATCCAGCTCTCCGCCGACGATCTCGACGATCCGGCCAAGTTCCAGGCCTTCGAAGAGGCGCAGGGCGAGCTCGGCTCGGCGCTGTCGCGGCTGATGGTGGTGACCGAAAACTATCCGCAGCTGCGCAGCCAGGAGGGCTTTCTCGCGTTGCAGGACCAGCTCGAGGGCACCGAAAACCGGATCGACAACGCGCGCACCAAATACAACGCGGCGGTGCAGGACTATAACACCACGATCCGCACCTTCCCCGACAGCATCGGCGCGAACATCATCCACGGGGCCGAACCGATGCAGGGCTTCAAGGCCAAGCCCGGTGCCGATGTCGCGCCCGAGGTCAACTTCGACACCGCCAATTGAGCGCGCTCCGGCCGCGTAAGGGCATGATGCTGCGTTCGATTGTGGCGCTGTGGTGGGCCGTTCTCGCCATGCTGGCGGCGCCGCTGGCTGCGCAGAGCTTTCCCGCGCGGCCCGATGGCCCGGTGCTGGATGCCGCGCAGATCATCCCCGATGGCGAGGAAGCCGCGATCGATCGAAAGCTGCGCGATTACACTGCGGCGACCGGGCGCGTCATCGTGGTCGCGACCGTGCCCTCGCTCGAGGGTGCGGACCCGGCGGTCTATGCCCGCGATCTGGCCGAGACATGGGATGTCGGCGGGGCCGAGACCGAGGAGGCTGCGCTGCTGCTGATCGCGCCGACAGAGCGCGAGATGTGGATCACCACCGCGCGCGGGGTGCAGGACCGGCTGACCGATCTGTTCACCGGCCAGGTCGTGCGCAACACGCTGCGCCCGGCCTTCCGCGAAGGCGATTTCGGCGGCGGGATCGACCGCGCGACCGACCAGATGATCGAGCGCCTCAATCTCTCGCCCGCCGATGCCAAGGCCATCGCCGAGGCCGAGGCGGCAGCGCGCGCCAACGGCAGCGAAGGCGGCTTTCCGGTCGGCGTGCTGATCTGGCTGGCCTTCATATTCTTTTTCTTCGTGCTACCGATCTTTGCCGGTCGCGGGCGGCGGCGTAAATATCGAGCCAAAGGCACCGGGCCGTGGGGCAGCCGTGGCCGCGATGCTGCGGACACGGCGCGCGACATCATCCTGTGGGAAGTCGGCTCGGCGGTGGCGCGGGGGCTTCTCTCCGGCGGTGGCCGCGGCGGGGGTGGCGGTTTCGGCGGCGGCGGCGGAGGCGGCTTTGGCGGCTTCGGCGGCGGTGGCGGCGGCTTCAACGGCGGCGGCGCGGGGGGAGGCTGGTGAGCATGACCTATCTCGATGAAGCCGGGCACCGGCTGGTCAGCGATGCCGTGACCGAAGCCGAACGCGCGACCTCGGGCGAAATCGTCACCGTGCTCGCCGATGCCTCGGACGGGTACACCGATGTCGCCCTCCTGTGGGCTGCGGGCGCGGCGTTCACCGCAATGAGCGTGTTTGCCGCCCTGCCCCAGCCCTTCCTCGACCTGTGGGACAGGCTGATCGGCGGCTGGGGCCACGAATGGACCACCGGCGAGCTTGCCAGTATGGTGATCGCGCTCGGGCTGCTGAAATTCCTCGCCGTGCTGCTGGTGCAGAAATGGCAGCCGCTGAAATTCGCGCTCATCCCTGGCCCGGTGAAGACGATGCGCGTGCACGATCAGGCGGTGCGCCAGTTCAAGGTCGGCGCGCAGGGGCGCACAGCCGCGCATACCGGCGTGCTGATCTACCTTTCGATGAAGGAGCGCCGCGCCGAGATCGTCGCCGACGAAACCATCGCCGCCAAGGTCTCCGCCGAGGTCTGGGGCGAGGCGATGGGCGACATGCTCGCCGAAATCCGCAAGGGCCGCATCGCCGAGGGCCTTGCGGTCGGCGTCCGCGATGTCGGCCATGTGCTCGCCGAACATTTCCCGCGCGGGCAGGAGGACGACAACGAGCTTCCCGACCGGCTGATCGAGGTCTAGCGATTTAACCCCTTGACCCTTGGCCCCCGAGCCTGTGGAAGGGCCGTCCCTGCCCTCCCGACGGAGCCTCCCCGTGATCAAAGACCGCGACGCCGATCTGCCTGAAGAGGTGATGTGGGAAGGCCGCTTCATCACTGCCAAAAAGCGCGGCCGCTGGGAATATGTGGGCCGCGCGCGGGGCATCCGCGCCGCCGCGATCATTGCGCTGGATGAAGACCCAGACGGCACGCGCCACGTCATCCTCGTCAGCCAGTACCGCGTGCCGCTGGGGCGCTTCAGCCTCGAAATTCCTGCCGGACTCGTCGGTGACGATGCCGGGGCCGAGGGCGAGGATGCCACCGCCGCCGCCGCGCGCGAGCTGGAGGAGGAAACCGGCTACCGCGCCGCGCACATGGAGCTGCTGGGGGAATTCTATTCCTCGCCCGGCATGGTGTCCGAATGCTTCACTTTGCTGAAGGCCACCGGCCTGACCCGCGTCGGCGAAGGCGGCGGAACCGAGGGCGAGAACATCACCGTCCACCGCGTCGCGCTGCGCGATCTCGCGCGCTTCGTCGCCGAATGGCGGCGCGCAGGGCACGCGGTCGACGTGCGCATAGCGATGCTTTTGACACCGGGATTTTTGGGAGAGGACTAGAACATGGCAGGACGTGTAGCGGGCAAGATGGCCCTCGTGACAGGCGGCGCGCAGGGCCTAGGCCGCGCGCATTGCATCCGGCTTGCGCAGGAAGGCGCGCGGGTGCTGGCGACCGACATCAATGGCAGCGGAGCGGAAGAGACCGCCGCGATCATCAACGCCGAACTGGGTGACGGCACGGCCTTCGGCATCGCTCATGACGTGACCAAGCCCGACCAGTGGGAAGCCGCCGTCGACGCCGCGCGCGAGAAGCTCGGCGGGCTCAACGTGCTGGTCAACAATGCCGGGATCGGCGTGCCGGGCAATATCGAGGCCTGCGATTTCGCCGACTGGCAGCGCTGCTTCGACATCAACGTCAATTCGATCTTCCACGGCTGCCAGAAGGCGCTGCCGCTGATGCGCGAGCACGCACCGGGCTCGATCATCAACATCTCCAGTATCGCCGGACTGATCGCGAGCGACACCATGCCCGCCTACAACGCCAGCAAGGCGGCGGTGTGGATGCTGTCGAAGTCGATTGCGCTGCATTGCGCCAAGAAGGGGATGCAGATCCGCTGCAATTCGGTTCACCCGACCTTCGTCGACACCCCGATCCTCGACGGGACGGCACGCGCGCACGCACTCGACAAGGATGTGCTGATGGAAAAGCTGGCGCGGCAGATCCCGCTCAAGTTCGTGGGCGAGCCCAACGACATCGCCAACGCGGTGCTCTATCTGGCGAGCGACGAAAGCCGCTTCATGACCGGCGCCGAACTCAAGCTGGATGGCGGCATCAGCGCGATGTAAAAGAAAGAGGGGCCCACAAAGGCCCCTCCCGGTTTCTTTCCATCAGGTGCAGCGGCCCGATAAACCGGGAACCGCTTTGTGTGGTCGCTGCACTCAGTCGGCGATCAAGGCAATCGCGAGGTAGATCAGCACCGGGCTGCCGAAGCCGAGCAGCGTCGCGGCGACGAAGCCGATGCGCACCAGCATGGTGTCGATGCCGAAATAGTTGCCGATCCCGGCACACACGCCGAAAATCTTGCCGTCGGCCTTGTCGAGGCGGAAGCTGCGGCTCGGCGGGGTGTTGTTCGAATGGCCGTCGAGGTTGTTCATGTCTTTGGGTCTCCTGTTGCGTGGGTCGGTTCAGGCCATCAGGCCGGGGCTGGCGGGCACGATCGCATAGGCGAAGCTGGCAACCGTCAGCACGACGGCGAAAGCGGCAGAGGCGAAGCGGACGGCGTTGTCAGATCCAAACATGGCATGGGTTCCTTTGATTGCGTGCGGCGTGAAGATCAGGCGACGAGGTTGGGGCTGGCGGGGATGATCGCGTAGGCAAACACGGCGACGGAAAGCACGACCGAGAAGGCGGCGGCGAAGAGGCGGTTGCTGGTTTCGATGGCGAACATTGTTGGTCTCCTTGGTCTGTCTTGCGTTGTTTCCGGGACCATCCCGGGGATGCCGGATACCTTGCACGGGCCGTGCCAAACTCGGAAAATGGCTGAATTCTGCGGTTTCGAAGCTTTCACCGCGCAAACGATCCGTTCATACAAACGAAAGCTTGGGAAAATTCACCAAGGGTTGGGATCGGCGATTTCAGCGCGTCGCGCACTGGCCAAATCGCGGGGGCCCCGCTACCCGCGAGAGGCCATGGGCCTCAGCCGCATCACCCTCGAAAACTTCCGCAACCACGCCGCCACGCAGCTTGGCGAGACTGCGCATTTCAACCTGCTGGTGGGGGAGAACGGCGCGGGCAAGACCAATTTGCTCGAAGCGCTGTCGCTGCTCGGGCCGGGGCGCGGCTTGCGGCGCGCCAACCTCGGCGATCTGGCGCGGCGGGCCTCACCGGGCGACCCGCCCCTCCCCTTCGCCATCGGCGCGAGCTTGACCGAGGCGGGCACGGTTTCGGCGCGGCTTGGCACCTTTACCGAGGCGGGTGCGCCTGCACGGCGGCTGGTCCGGGTCAACGGCGCGCCCGCAACCGCAGCGAGCCTCGCCGAATGGCTGGCGCTGTCGTGGCTCACCCCCGCGATGGACGGTCTCTTCACCGACAGCGCGGGCGCGCGGCGGCGGTTCATGGACCGCATGGCGCTCGCCATCGCGCCCGATCATGCGCGGCGGGTGAACGCGCTGGAGACGGCACTGCGCGAACGCGGAAAGCTGCTCGACACCGGGGGCGATGCGCGCTGGCTCGATGCGGTGGAAGCCCAGGCGGCCGATCACGGCACGGCGGTGGCGCGCACGCGGGGCGAGCTGGTGCTGCGGCTGGCGGATGAACTCTCCGCGCTCCCGCCCGAACCCTTCGCGCGGCCTGCCCTAACCTATCGCCCCGGCGGGCCGCTCGACGAGACCGCGCTGCGTGCCGAACTTGCCCGCGGCCGCCCGCGCGACCGGTCGGCCGGCCGCGCGCTCACCGGGCCGCAGCGCGATGAGCTGGAGGTCACCATGGCCTCCACCGGCCAGCCTGCCGCGGCCTCATCGACCGGCGAGCAGAAGGCGATGCTGATCGCGATCACGCTGGCGCACGGCATCCTCGCCGCAGCGGGCAGGCCGAGTGTGCTGCTGCTCGATGAAGTCGCCGCGCACCTCGATCCCGTCCGCCGCATCGAATTGTTCCGACGTTTGCGCGAAGGCCGCGCGCAGGTTTGGATGACCGGCACCGAACTCGCGCCCTTCGATGCGATCCGCGAGGAAGCGGCGATCTGGCGCGTCGCGGGCGGGGGCGTGGAGCGGCTCTAGGACGCGGGCGGCGGGGGCAGCGCCTCTTCGACATCGCCCAGCGTCGAGGCCACCAGCCGCTCGATCCCCTCGGCCGTCGGGTGGATGCGATCGGACTGGAACAGCGCGGGATCGCGGTAGATGTCCTCCAGCCAGAACGGGATCAGCGCCGCGCCATACTCTTCGGCGAGTTCGCGATACATCGCATCGAAGCGCGCCTGATATTCCGGGCCGACATTGGGCGGGCTGCGCATGCCCATCAGCAGCACCGGCACCTCGCGCTCCTTGAGGATCGTGAGCATCTTTTCGAGATTGCTCCGCGTTTCCTCGGGCGAGACACCGCGCAGCAGATCGTTTCCGCCCAGTTCGAGGATGAACAGCGCGGGGGGCGCATCCTGCGCTTCGAGCGTGAACTCCAGCCGGTTCAGTCCCGCGGCGGTGGTGTCCCCGGAAACGCCCGCATTGATGACGTCGGCGTTGACGCCCTTGGCCCTGAGCGCATTCTCAAGTTTCTCCGGGTATGAATCGCGCGGGTCGAGGCCGTATCCCGCAAAGAGACTGTCACCGAAGGCGATGATTTTCCGCTCCGGCCCCATCACGGGCACCGCCGGAAGCGCCGGGCTGCCATCGGCGGCGATCCCGCCCGGCGGCGGCGCGGCATCCTCCGCCGCATCCCCGCAGGCCGCCAGAGCCAGCAAACCAGCGCCCATGACGGCGATTTTCGACCAAGAGCGCTTGTGCATCCGCGAGCCTTCCATACCTGTAGCTTGTTGCAACCTATCACCTATGCCATCGGAACCCCGTGACAAGCCCCTCTCTCGCGATCAGCGCCCGCAATCTTACCCTCACCCTCGGCAGCAGCGATGCGCCGGTGACGATCCTGCGGGGTATCGATCTCGACGTGCCGCAGGGGCAGGTGGTGGCGCTGCTCGGCCCCTCCGGTTCGGGCAAGAGCTCGCTGATGGCGGTGCTCTCGGGCCTCGAACGCGCCAGCGGTGGCAGCCTGACCGTGGCGGGCGCGGATTTCGGCAGCCTGAACGAGGATGGCCTCGCCGAAGCGCGCCGGGGGCGGATCGGGATCGTGTTGCAGGCCTTCCACCTGCTCCCCACCATGACCGCCGCCGAGAACGTCGCCACTCCGATGGAACTTGCCGCCATGCCCGATGCGCAGCCGCGCGCGCTGGCAGAGCTGGAGGCGGTTGGCCTCGGCCACCGCACCGGGCATTACCCTACCCAGCTTTCGGGCGGGGAGCAGCAGCGCGTCGCCATCGCCCGCGCCACCGCGCCGCGCCCCGGCCTGATCTTCGCCGACGAGCCGACCGGCAATCTCGATGCGGCCACGGGTGAGGAGATCATCAAGCTCCTGCTCGCCCGCCGCGCCGAAACCGGGGCGACGCTGCTGATCATCACCCACGACGCCAGCCTCGCCGCGCGCTGCGAGCGGGTGCTGACGATGGCGGACGGGGTGATCGTCTCCGACACGGCGGGCGTCTCCGCATGAGCCTTCCGATGGGCACGGCGTGGCGCATCGCCCGCCGCGATCTCAACGCCCGCTTCAAGGGGCTGCGGCTGCTGCTGGTGTGCATCTTCCTCGGCACAGCGGCGCTGGCAGCGATCGGCACGCTGACCAGCGCGATCGAGCGCGAGCTGGAGTCGAGCGGGCAGGAATTGCTTGGCGGGGATCTCGAAGTCGAGGTCTGGCAGCGCGACCTCACCCCCGAGGAGCGCGCGGCGCTCGCCGAATATGGCGAGGTGTCGAGCGGCTACCGGATGCAGGCGATGGCGAGCACGCCCGATGCCGCCGCGCCGATTGAATTGAAGGCGGTGGACGCGAAGTGGCCGATGTTCGGCACGCTGACCCTGACCGATGGCCGCAAGGTCGGCGCACCGGGCGGCAATGACGCATGGATCGCCCAGACCGCGCTCGAGCGGCTGGGCATCAAGGTCGGCGACAGCTTCAAGGTCGGCACTGCCACGCTGCGTGTCGCCGGGATCATCGCGGATGAGCCCGACAGGCTTTCCGAAGGCTTCCAGCTCGGCCCCACGATCATCGTGGCGCAGGATGTGCCCGCCAAGGCCGGGCTGCTGCAACCGGGCGCGCTCTACCAGAGCAAGCACCGCGTCGCCTTCAGCAACCCGGCGCGCGATCCGGAGAGCGTGGAGGAGGCGCTGACCGAGGCCTACCCCACCGCCGGCTTTGACATCCGCACCCGCGACCGCGCCTCGCCCGGCGCGGATCGCTTCGTGCGCCAGATGAGCGACTTCCTGACGCTGGTGGGCCTCGCCGCGCTGGTGATTGCGGGGATCGGAATTGCGGGCGGCGTATCGTCCTATCTCGATCAGCGCCGCGCGAGCATCGCAACGCTCAAGGTGCTGGGAGCGACCTCAGCGGACATCGTGCGCGTCTATGCGTTGCAGATCGGCGTCGCGGCGCTGGTGGGCAGTGCGTTGGGGCTGGCGGCGGGCGTGCTGGTGACGCCGCTGCTGGCGGGCGCATTGCAAGGGCTGCTGCCGGTCGAGAGCGGCTTTATCATCGCGCCCGCTGCGCTGGCGCTGGCGGCGGGCTATGGCCTGCTGGTCGCCTTCGCCTTCGCCGCCGCGCCCTTGCTGCGCGCGCGCACCTTTCCGGCGATGGCGCTGATGCGCTCGGGGATCGTGCCGCTGGCGCGCGACCGGCGTGCGCTGCTGGCGACTGCGCTGGGGCTGGCCGCGATCTGCGCGCTGGCGCTGCTGACGACCGCACAGCCGATGCTGTCGGGCGGATTCCTGATCGGTGCGGGGGCCGCGCTGGCGGTGCTGGCGGGGCTCGGCTTGGCGATCCAGCGCCTCGCGCGCAGTCTGCCGCGCCCGCGCAATCCTCTGCTGAGAAGCGCGCTTGCCAACATCCACCGCCCCGGTGCGCCCACCGGCGCGCTGGTGACCGCGCTCGGCTTCGGCCTTGCCGCCTTCGTGCTGCTCGCCGCGGTGCAAAGCGCGATCGACGGCAATATCGCGCAGCGCGTCCCCCGCGAAGCCCCCGACTACTTCGTGCTCGACGTGCCGCGCGACAAGGAACCGCGCTTCTTCCAGCTGATCCAGCAGGATTTTCCCAAGGCCGCCATCCGCACCGTGCCGACCATGCGCGGGGCGGTGATCGCCTATGGGCCGAAGGACAGCATGACCCGCGTCGCCGATCTGGCGGAAATCCCCGAGGGCGCCTGGGCGCTGCGCGGCGAGCGCGGGCTGACCTATGCCGACACCCCGCCCGAAGGCAACCGTGTGACCCAAGGCCAGTGGTGGAGCCCATTCCACGATGGCGAGCCGCTGGTCTCGGTCGATGCCGATTTCGCCAATGCGGTGGGGCTGGAGGTGGGCGACTATCTCACCATCGCCATCCTCGGGGTCGAGCGCACCGCGCGGGTCGCGAACCTGCGTGAGATCGACTGGGAGAGCATGGGCTTCAATTTCGCGTTGGTATTCAGCCGCAACGCGATTCAAGACGCGCCGCACAACCTGTCGGCCACGATCGACCTGCCCGAAGGGGCCGACACCGCCGCGCGCGGGGCGTTGCTGCGGGCGCTGGTGAAGGAAATGCCCTCGTCCTCGGTGATCGAGGTCGGCGGCATTCTGGTCGAGGCAAGGAAGCTGCTCGAACAGGTGAGCCTTGCGACGCTGGCCGCGGCGGCGGTGACGGTGCTCGCGGGCCTCGCGGTGCTGATGGGCGCGATCGCCGCGGCACGCGCCGCGCGCACCTATGACACGGTGATGCTGCGCGTGCTGGGCGCGAGCCGGCGGCAGATCCTGCTGCTGCAACTGGCCGAATACGGCCTGCTCGCGGGCGTTCTGGCGCTCGTGGCGCTGGGGCTTGGCGGCGGGCTCGCCTGGGTGGTGATCACCCAGCTGTTCGAATTCGACTGGCTGCCCGACTGGGCCGAGGTGCTGGGCGTGCTCGGGCTCGGCGTGGCGCTGGTGCTCGCTTTCGCGCTCGCCGGATCGCTGCCGCTGCTGCGGGCGAAACCGGCGCGCGCCTTGCGGGAGCTTTAGGGCGCGGGCTTCAGGCGAAGACCTCTTCCAACCGCTCCGCCCCGCCCTCGGTCACTTCGCAATGCAGCGCCGCGGTGAAGGTGGCGGTGTAGATCGTGTAGACCACGAAAAGCGGCACGAAGATCAGCAGGCCGACGATCCCCAGCCCGATCCCTGCGCCGGGGCTGGATTCGGCCATGTCGGCGGCGAAGAAGATCAGCATGAAGGGCACTGCCAGCGCGACCAGCGAGATGCCGATGAAACCGGCGAGTGCGAGCAGGATGCGCAAGGTCTTGCCCTTCGTCACAGCCCAGCTGCGGCGCAGCGCGGTGATCGGGTTGAACACCTGATCCACCGCGACCACCGCGACCAGCACCGACAGGCGGCAGGCGAGCCAGATCACCAGCGGCAGCATCAAGAGGCCGATCAGACCGCTTACGAATCCTCCCGCCGCGCCGCCGCCGACGCTCGCAAGGCTCATCACCGCCATTACCGCTGCGGCCAGCGCGAAATAGCCAAGCACCAGCAGCACCGAGAGCCCGAAGAACGGCAGCGCACTGCGGAACCCGCGGTTCATCGCCGTGCCGAACGCGGGCTCTTCCAGCGGCGAGCCCAGCGTCACCATCGCCGCCTGCTGCGCCAGCAACAGCACGATGTAGGCGCCGTAGAACAGCACCATGAAGACGATCATCACGATCCCGAGCCCGCCGAACGCGGCTGGGTCTTCAAGCCCCGCGCCGAGGCCCGCAACGCCCGCCATGCCGACCACCACCATCACCACCGCCAGCACGGTGGAGGCGGCCATCTGGATCGCCAGAAACACCGCCCACATCCCCACCAGCGGCCAGAACCGCTGACGCAGCATCGTAAAGCTGGTCGAAAACACGCGCCCGATATCGATCATCGAAGTCCCCTTGCGCGGCCACCCCTGTTTGCCGCGATGGCCGAGATTGCACCGGCCAAGCGCTTGAGGCAAACAGAAAACTACTCGAACAGGTCGCCCTGCCAGGTCTGGCGCGGATCGGGGCCGTAGCGGTTGTCGCCCCATGTGCCGGGAAGGCACATCAGATAGATCAGCCAGCCAAGCCCGAGATAGGGGATCAGGCTGACCAGCCACCACCAGCCCGATTTGTCCGCATCGTGCAGGCGGCGCACCTGCAGCGCCAGCGTCGGCAGGCCGAAGATCGCCACATAGACCAGCGGCGCGCCCAGCAGCGCAGCGGCGCTGTCCTCGCGCGGCATGAGATTGATCCCCAGCAGCAGCGCGCCGAGCACGATCGGCACCTGCCAGGCGATGAACAGCCAGTATTCGCGCCGCCGCGCACGGGTGCGAAAATCGAAGGTGCGGCGGAAGGGATCGATCAGGCTATCGAGCATGGCGCTTCATTCCCCGCCCGCGTGCGGCGTGCAAGTGGGGCCTCGCAATGCCCCACGAAAAAGGCCCCGCACCGCGAGGGTGCGAGGCCTGAATTTCATGGGGCCGAAGCCCGGCGCGATCAGAACTTGAAGCGCACCAGACCGCCGTAGGTGCGCGGCGGGTTGGGATAGCCCGACACCGTGCCGGCCTGCGCCACGCTGGGGAAGATCGTCAGCGCGTACTGCTCGTCGAGCAGGTTGCGCGCAAACGCACCGATCTCCAGCCCGTTGTCGAGCGACAGCGTCATCGAGGCGTTGACCAAGTTGACTTCCCGCCGGAACTGGTTGGCGTTGAAGCCGGTGATCCCGTCGAGGATATTGACCTGGCTGTCATGCGCATAGTCGACGCGGGTGATCAGGAAGTTGTTGCTGCTGCCGAATTCGTGGCTGTAGGTGGCAGACGTCCGCAGGCTCCACGCCGGGATACCGGCCGGACGACGGCCCGACAGGTCGCCCAGCGGGCCGCCCGTGAAGTCGTCATACAGCGGATCGAGGTGAGTGACCGCGAAGGTCAGGACCAGCGGATCGACCGGCTGGATGGTGGTGTCGAGCTCGAACCCGCGCACCGACTGCTTGCCCGCATTGGCAAGGCCGAAGCCGAGGCCGGTGAACAGGAAGCTCTGGAAGCCTTCGATCTCCTGATCGAAGACCGCGAGGTTGAAGCCCCAGCCTTCCCACTGGCCCTTCATGCCGACTTCGATCACGCGCGCTTCTTCCGGGCCGGCGAAGCGGGTTCCGGTCGAAAGGTTCGGCGTGGCCAGCCCGGCATCGATGATCGGCGAGGACGGTGCGCCGAAGGTCGAACCGCGCGGCCCGGGGCCGGGGATGTAGTCCGTCGAAAGCGGACGGCTGTCACGCGACAGGTTGACCGAGCTCGCCTTGAAGCCGGTCGAATAGCTCGCATAGACGTTGAGCTCGTTCGAGGCCTGATAGGCAACACGGAACAGATAGGTCAGCTGATCGTCGCGCGTGCGGCCATCTTCGACCGCGTTGGGCACGTCGGGCGAAGGCGGCTGGAACTGCAGCGCGGTGAGGCCCAGCAGCGGGTTGACCGCCGGATTGGTCGCGGCGGCGAGCAGCGCCTGCTGGTTGGCCGAAGGCAGCGCCTGGAACTGGGCGCGGGTCGTCACCGCACCGCCGGTCGCCTGAGTGATGAAGGCATCGACCAGGTTGATGTTCGCAAGCGGATCCAGCGCATCATAATTGATGGTGAAGTCCTTGCGGTCGTCGGTGTAGTTGAACCCGGCGGTGAAGACGAGGCCGTCCAGCGGCTCGAAATCCACGGTGCCGAAGACCGACCAGGACTGGTTGTCCAATCCGAAACGCTCGCGCGTCAGCGCGGTGCCTCCGAGGATCGAGCCGACCGGCAGGCCGAAAGCGGTCTCGACGCCCTGCAGCACGCCGTTGCCGGCGGCGATCAGAGCGGCCGGGGGCGTGCCCGGAGGTGCGGAGGCAGCGGCGATCTGGATCGCGGCGAAATCACGGAAATCGCTGCCGATCGAGAGGCTGCTGTCCTGGCTGATGCTTTCGTCGAAGTAGTAACCGCCGAGCAGGAAGTTGATCGGCCCGTCGAAGTCCGACGTCAGGCGCAGTTCCTGCGTGAAGGTATCGACCGCCTGATCGCGGGTTTCGGCGGTGATGTCGGCCGAGGTGAAGTCAACGTCCTGCGTGAAGGCGTTGGTGAGTTCACGATAGGCGGTGATCGAGGTCAGGTTGATGTTGCCGAACGCCCAGTCGAGCTGACCCGAGAAGCCGTAGTTCTCGTTCTTGTTGAACGGCACGGCGTTGAGGTAGTTGTCGAAGCTGAAGAAGTCGGTCGGGAACTGGCCGCCCACGCCGCCGACGGCGAGCTGGGTGATCGGGCCGACCACGAGGTTGCTGGTCTGGCAGCAGACTTCGTCGATGTTGGTGTAGTCCGCGATCAGGCGGATCTTGATGTCGGCGGTCGGCTCGATCAGCAGGTTGCCGCGCACCGACCAGCGGTTGCGGTCGTTGATCTCGGCATTGTCGAGGTTGACGATCCGGCCGAAACCGTCACGCCGCTGATAGGTGCCGTCGAGCGACCAGGCGATGTTGTCGGTGATCGGGCCGGTCACTTCGCCGCGCAGGTTGACGGCGTTGTAATTGCCATACGACGCTTCGATCTGGCCGCCGAACTGGTATTCCGGCTCCTTGGTGACGACCGAGATCACGCCCGCGCTCGCGTTCTTGCCGAACAGGGTCGATTGCGGCCCGTTCAGCACT
This sequence comes from Porphyrobacter sp. YT40, assembly GCF_006542605.1. Lineage (GTDB taxonomy): Bacteria > Pseudomonadota > Alphaproteobacteria > Sphingomonadales > Sphingomonadaceae > Erythrobacter. The sequence goes on along the minus strand of NZ_CP041222.1, from coordinate 1,853,504 downwards.
TCGACGCGCTGGATCATGTTGAGGTCGGACAGCGCCGCGGCCGAGCGCGAGCGGAACACGCCGTCGATGAAGACGCCGACCGAAGGCTCGATCCCGAAGTTGTTGTCGCCGTTGCCGAAGCCGCGGATGATGAAGGTCGTCGCCGACGAGGTCTGCAGCTGGCTGACGCGCAGCGAAGGCACCACGGTCTGCAGGTCGAGCACGTCGCGGATCTGCGCACGCTCGATGGTCTCGCCGCTGGTCACCGAGACCGCGATCGGGGTTTCCTGCAGGGTCTGTTCGCGCTTCGAGGCGGTAACGATGATGACGTTGTCGGCCTCGGGCACTTCGGGCTCGTCACCCTCGTCCTGAGCGAAAGCGACGCTCGGCAGGGCAAGGGCCGTGGCCGCGCCTGCAAGCAGGGTGAATCGATATGCGCCGGCAATGCCGGTGAAGGTCGAACGCATGGAAGCTCCTCTCCAAAAATCCCGCGACCCCGGCGCCCTCAAGCGGGCACGCACCGTCCCAGTGCGCTCTCTCCCGTGGTCGTGTCGGCGGACTGATAAGCCAGCCGGACGCGGGCGACAAGCGCTCCGCCGGCGCTTTTGAGGGGGCAATCGCGATAATGTTGCGCAAGAGTCACAGTGGGATGGCCCAGCGAAAGGGCTTGAGCCTCCCCGGTGCTTGCCCCCCGCGCCCGCCCCTGCTAGGCGCGCCGGCGATGTTGCATCGCAGCACACGGAGCCTTGCGCGGCGAATGCCGTAGCGTCCGGCGCTGTCGCCAACCCGCCACAAACATTGCCTACCGCATCGCGCCCATCCGCGGTGCCCCTGTTCTCCCTCCGGAAGCGCCCTGCTTCCGGCATTTCACCGGAAGTTTTCGCAAAATGTCGTCCGCCCTCAGAAATATCGCGATCATCGCCCACGTCGACCACGGCAAGACCACGCTGGTCGACCAGTTGTTCCGCCAATCGGGCACCTTCCGCGAGAATCAGCGGGTCGAGGAACGCGCAATGGATTCGGGCGATCTCGAAAAGGAACGCGGGATCACCATTCTCGCCAAGTGCACCAGTGTCGAGTGGGAACAGGACGGGACGACCACCCGCATCAACATCGTCGACACCCCCGGCCACGCCGACTTCGGCGCCGAGGTGGAGCGCATCCTCTCGATGGTCGACGGCGTGATCCTGCTGGTCGACAGCGCGGAAGGCGCCATGCCGCAGACCAAGTTCGTCACCGGCAAGGCGCTGGCGCTGGGCCTCAAGCCGATCGTCGTCGTCAACAAGATCGACCGTCCCGATGGCCGTCCGCAGGAAGTGCTCGACGAGGTGTTCGACCTGTTCGTCAGCCTCGATGCCAATGACGAACAGCTCGATTTCCCGGTGCTCTATGCCTCGGGCCGCGAAGGCTATGCCAGCGAGGACATGGATGCGCGCGAAGGCACGCTCGCCCCGCTGTTCAACAAGGTCGTCGAGCACGTCCCCGCCCCCGGCCTCGACCCCGACGCCAAGTTCGCATTTCTCGCGACCCTGCTCGACCGCGACAACTTCATGGGCCGCGTGCTGACGGGGCGTGTCCAGTCGGGCACGATCAAGGTCAATGACCCGATCCACGCGATCGACATGGACGGCAAGGTGATCGAAACCGGCCGCGCGACCAAGCTGATGAGCTTCGACGGTCTGGAGCGCGTGCCCGTGGAGATCGCGCGCGCGGGCGACATCATCGCGCTCGCCGGTCTGGAAAAGGCGACCGTCGCCAACACAATCTGCGATCCCTCGGTCAGCGAGCCCATCGCCGCCCAGCCGATCGACCCGCCGACGCTGGCGATGCGCTTCTCGGTGAATGACTCGCCGCTGGCGGGCCGCGAGGGCAGCAAGGTGACGAGCCGCATGATCCGCGACCGCCTGCTGCGCGAAGCGGAAACCAACGTCGCGATCCGCGTGACCGAGAGCGAGGACAAGGACAGCTTCGAAGTCGCCGGGCGCGGCGAATTGCAGCTCGGCGTGCTGATCGAAACCATGCGCCGCGAAGGCTTCGAGCTCGGTATCAGCCGCCCACGCGTGCTGTTCCGCGAGGAAGGCGGCAAGCGCATGGAGCCGTACGAAACCGTCGTGATCGACGTCGATGACGAACACTCGGGCACGGTGGTCGAGAAGATGCAGCGCCGCAAGGCCGACCTCGTCGAGATGCGCCCCTCGGGCCTCGGCAAGACCCGCATCACCTTCTCCGCCCCTTCGCGCGGGCTGATCGGCTACCATGGCGAATTCCTGTCCGACACGCGCGGCACCGGGATCATGAACCGCCTGTTCGAGAAATATGACGTCTACAAGGGCCCGATCGAAGGTCGTATCAACGGCGTGCTGATCTCCAACGGCGATGGCGAGGCGGTGGCTTATGCGCTGAACTCGCTCGAAGAGCGCGGCACGCTGTTCATCGCCCCGCAGATGAAGCTCTATGAAGGCATGATCATCGGCGAGAATGCCAAGCCCGACGATCTCGAGGTGAACCCGCTGAAAGCCAAGCAGCTCACCAACATCCGCTCCAGCGGCAAGGACGACGCGATCCGCCTCACCCCGCCGCGCCGCATGAGCCTGGAGCAGGCGATCGCCTATATCGACGACGACGAGATGGTCGAGGTGACGCCCCAGTCGATCCGGCTGCGCAAGGCGATCCTGTGCCCGCACGAACGCAAGAAGGCGCGGCGCAAGAAGGAGGATTGATCCTCACCCGCAGCGCTCCCTTGGCTCATCCGCCCGAGCGGCGTGGTGAACGGGGTTGCGAACACAAAAAAGCCCCGCGTGGCCATGGCCAGCGCGGGGCTTTTGCGTTGCGGGCGGACACGCGATCCGCCCGCTTTACGGCGATCAGAACCGCAGGTTCACCGAAGCGCGCAGCGCGTGGTAATCGAAGCGATCATTCGAAAGGCGCAGATCCGTGCCGCCCGATTCCAGCAGGAAGGGGTTGGTGTCCGGCGCCGTGCCCTGGCCCACCGCGACGGTGTATTCGTCGTCATTGTAGCTCGAGAACAGGTATTCGAGGCCGATCCCGAGGTTGCGGGTCAGCATGATTTCCGCCCCGCCACCGGCCTGCCAGCCGAACTGCCAGTCGTTGTTGTCGCTGGGCGTGAAGGAATTCGCGCCGTTGCTGGTGGTGAAGGCGCGCTCGATCCGCGCATAGCCGACGCCGCCGGTGCCGTAGAACAGCACGCGGCCGGCCCCCGGCGCAACGCCCAGACGCGCACGTGCGTTGATCGTCCAGTCGAGTTCACGCTGGAAGGTGTAGGACGCGGGGGTGGTGCTGAAACCGGTGGTGAATTCCTCCACGCCCGGCTTGGCGCCTTCGATCAGCACACCGGCGACGAACGGGCCATCGCCCATCTGCTGGTCATAGCCGACGCGGACGGAGTAGCCTTCGTTGTCGGTGTTGCCGCGGCAGCCTGGGGTCGCCGCGATCGGGCGACCGGCGCAGAAGCCCGGCGAGAAGGCGTCGGCGTCGGCAACGGTGAGAACGTCGTCGTTGAAGGTGCCATCCTGATCGGTGTCGAAGATGATCCGGTCGCCCCCGCCGTCCTTGACGGTCTCGAGACCGATGGTGCCCGAAATGTAGGGCCCGTCGAAATAGGGCTCGCCGTCCTGCGCGAATGCCGCCGACGATACCGCCAGGGCCGCAACGCTGATGACCGGCGCGACCTTTGTGATGAATGCCATTATTTGAACTCCGGGTTTTCTCTTTCGCCCGCATGGTTGCGGAGCGTCGCGAGGTAAGGCGCGCCAAACAGGCTTTGTTCCAAGACAATACGGATTGATGCGACGAGTTGAGCGCTCACCCTGCTGCGCGGAGGGGCCCGGCGGTGATCAAGGGCCCGCGCAAGGAAATTCGGAAAGACGGGTGGTCATGGCGCTGGTGGCTTGTTACCCACCACCCCCATGAACAGTTTCACTCTTGCCTCTCTTGCCGCCTATTTTGTCCTCATGATCGCCATCGGGCTCTATGCCTGGCGCAAGTCGACCGACAATTCGGAAGGGTATCTGCTCGCCGGACGCAACCTGCCGCCCGCCGTGGCGGCGCTGAGCGCCGGGGCGAGCGACATGTCGGGCTGGCTGCTGCTGGGCCTGCCGGGCGCGCTCTATGCCGCAGGGCTGGTCGAGGCGTGGATCGGGATCGGCCTGTTCGTTGGCGCGCTGGCCAACTGGATCATCGTCGCCCCGCGCCTGCGCGAACAGACCGAGCGGATCGGCAACGCGCTGACGATCCCGCAATTCCTTGCCAACCGTTTCCCCGAGCGGCGCATCCTGCTGCGCGTCACCTCGGCGGTGATCATCGTCGCTTTCTTCACCGTTTACACCGCCGCCGGGCTGGTGGGCGGCGGCAAGCTGTTCGAAACCGCCTTTGCCGGAATCCTGCCCAACACCATGTTCAGCGACTACATGCTGGGCATCCTGATCACGGCGGGGATTGTGCTGGCCTATACCATGGTCGGCGGGTTCCTCGCGGTCAGCCTTACCGATTTTGTGCAGGGGCTGATCATGATGGTGGCGCTGATCGTGATGCCGCTGGTGGTGATGTTCGGCCCTGGCGGCTCGGCGGGCGGGAGCCTGACCGAAGTGCCGGTCGAAGGCTTTCTCGACATCACGCAGGGGCTGACCGCGATCGGCTTCATCAGCGCGGTCACATGGGGGCTCGGCTATTTCGGCCAGCCGCACATCATCGTGCGCTTCATGGCGATCGACAAGGTCAAGAATGTTCCGCGCGCGGCGGCCTATGGCATGGGCTGGATGGGGATCGCGCTGGTCGGCGCGCTGGGCCTCGGGCTGGCGGGCCGCGCCTATGTCGAGCGCAACGGGCTGGTGATCGAGGATCCCGAGACGATCTTCATCGTCCTCGCGCAGCTCTTGTTTCACCCTGCGGTGACGGGCTTCCTCTATGCCGCGTTGCTTGCCGCGATCATGAGCACGATTTCCTCGCAGCTGCTGGTCTCGTCCTCGTCGCTGACCGAGGATTTCTACCGCCTGTTCCTGCGCCGCAACGCCTCCGAGCGCGAGGCGGTGAATGTCAGCCGCGTGGCGGTCGCGCTGGTGGCGATTGCCGCGGTGGTGCTGGCGCGTGATCCTGACAGCGAAGTGCTCGGCCTCGTCGCCAACGCCTGGGCGGGCTTCGGCGCGGCCTTCGGCCCGCTGATCCTGCTGGCGCTGACATGGGACAGGATGACCGGCGCGGGTGCGGTCGCCGGACTGGTGACGGGTGCGGCGGTGGTAGCAGGCTGGATCGCGCTGGGCTGGAATAAGGCTTTTCTGGGCGGGCCGGGCCTTTACGAGATCGTGCCGGGCTTTGCCGCCGCGCTGCTGGCGATCGTGGTGGTCAGCCTCGCCACCGGCAAAAAAGCTGCAACAGTGTAACCCTTCCGCGCCGACGCACGAAACCTACAGCGACAGGAACGCACTGCCCCGCTTCCCCGCCACTCCCCCGGCGTGACCCCTGACGGGCGGTGCGCTCCTGCGCCCTTTCCCGGTTTGTCGGAGGTTTCCCCATGCTGCGTTTCGTCTCCCTGCTCGCCGCCATCGGCGTGCTGCTTGCCGCTGCCCTTTCGGTCACTGCCCGCGCCGAAAGCGGCGGCGGATGGCAGGCCTACGACGCCAGCAGCTTCGCCGCCGCTCAGGGTGCGGGCAAGACCATCGTGGTTGATGTCCATGCCGACTGGTGCCCGACCTGTCGTGCGCAGGCCCCGATCCTCGACGAATTGCGCAAGGAACGCGCCAGCGACACCGTCGCCTTCGTGCGGGTCGATTTCGACAAGGACAAGGCCTTCCTGCGCGCCCACCGCATCCCGCGCCAGTCAACCGTGCTGGTGTTCAAGGGCGGCAAGGAAGTCGCCCGCTCGATCGCCGAAACCGACCGTGGCCGGCTGCGGCAGATGGTGCTGGGCGCGCTGTAAGGGCAGCATTGCATGACCGGCAGCCTGCTGCTCGCCTTCCTTGCGGGGTTGGTGACGATCCTCAACCCCTGCGTGTTGCCGCTGGTGCCGATCCTCGTCGGGTCGGCGCTGGGCAAGAGCCGGGCCGGGCCGCTGGCGCTGGCAGGCGGGCTGGTGACAAGCTTCACGATCTTCGGCTTCGGCGTGATTGCCTTCGGGCACACGCTGGGGATCGACGAGGGTGCGGTGCGCTGGCTGGCCGGGGCGCTGCTGCTGGCGGCAGGTCTGGTGCTGCTGGTGCCGCGTGCGCAGGCCGCGCTCAGCGCCGCCGCCGCCCCGCTCGCCGCCGCCGGCAACCGCAGGCTGGCAAGGGTCAGGGGCGATGGCTGGCACGGGCAGGCGGTGATAGGCCTGCTGCTCGGGCTGGTCTGGGCACCTTGCGTAGGCCCGACGCTGGGCGTGGCGATCGCGGCGGCCAGCGGCGGGGAAGATCTGCTGGCGAGCTTCACCATCTTCCTCGCCTTCGGGCTGGGCGTGGCGAGTTCGATCCTCGCCTTCGCCTATGGCTCGCGGCGGGCGCTCGGCGAGCGGCGCAAGACCCTCGCGACCCTCGCCCGCTACGGCAAGCCGCTGTTCGGCGCGGCGCTGGTGGTGGTGGGCGCGCTGGTGCTGACCGGGTTCGACAAGGTGATCGAGGCCGCGCTGCTCGACCTGCTGCCCGCCTCGCTGGTGGCCTTCACGACCCGGTTCTGAGCAATCGCCCTTTCCTCCGGTCGCAGCATGGCGCATGATCGCCGTGGGGAGGCATTGGCGATGACGGACACACATTCACACGCACCGCGCGTCACCGGGCTGGGCGGCGTGTTCTATGTCGTGAAAGACCCGGCGGCGACCCGCGCGTGGTATCGCGACACGCTCGGGATCGACGGGCCCTATGGCCCGCAACTCGCATGGGCGGAAGAGCCGCTGGCGCATCCCTACTCTCTGATCAGCCACTTCGCCGACGACACCTATATCAAGCCCGGCACTGGCAGCTTCATGATCAATCTCAGGGTCAATGACTGCGACGGAATGGTCGCGGGCCTGAGGGCCAAGGGCGTAGAAATCCTCGGCACAGCGGACGAAGGATACGGCAAGTTTGCCTGGCTGCTCGACCCGGACGGCGTGAAGGTCGAGCTGTGGGAACAGGTCGAGGATGCCCTGCCCTGAACGGCCGCCTGCGCGCCATACCTTAACCGGCCACAAAGGCACGCTTTTCCCGAAGCGTTTCCCTCCTGTTAACCATTTCTGCGCGATAACCCGAGGCATGAAAGCCACGGGCACCCTTCGCGCAATCGCGCTGGCGACGGCCGCTCTGGCGCTGGCCGGCTGCGGGTCGCTGATCCCCGGCACCAGCGCCGCGCCGGGCAATGCCAGCCAGAGCGCCCGCGCCCCGGCCCGTCCGGCGGTGCCGGTCGCCTCGGCCCCGCGCTCCTATGCGCCGCGCCCGGGCGACGATGCCTGCCTTGCCGATCTGGGGGCGAGCGGCGCGCGGTTCGATCCGCTGCCCGATACCTATGCCGCGCCGGGGTGCAACAAGCTCGGCACGGTGCAACTGATGGCGCTGGCGGGCGACCGCGCGCCGATGAGCGTCAGCAATCTCGGCCCGGTGCGCTGCGGCGTGGCGAAAGCCTTCGGCGACTGGGCGCGCTTCGGGGTTGACCGTGCCGCGCGCGAGATTCTCGGCAGCCCGGTGGCGCGGATCGAGACGATGGGTTCCTATGCCTGCCGCAATGTCGCGGGCACCGAGGTGCGATCGGGCCATGCCCGCGCCGAGGCGATCGATGTCGCGGGCTTCGTGCTGGCCGATGGCCGCCGGATCGTGCTCAAGCGCGATTGGGACGGCGGCGATGCGGCGACGCGCGAATTCCTGCGGGTGGTGCATCGCAGCGCCTGCAAGCGGTTCGGCACGGTGCTTGGCCCGCAATACAATGCCGCGCACGCCGATCACTTCCACCTGGAAGGCACGGGCGCGAAGTTCTGTCGCTGACCGGAGCGCCGCAACGCTCGCCCAATCGGCACCCCTGCTTCACACGCGCAAACGAAAGCGGCCCCGGCCCGCTGAACCACCAGCGCCGGGGCCGCCCGCAAGGCAAGCCTGATTCCCCCGCCTGCGGTCGGCATCGGCGCCTGCAAGGGGACAGGACGGGCCGGACCGATGGGCAGATCGCTATGCCCGCAGCCTGGGTTCCAGCTTCGCCTCGAGTTTCAACCGCACCGCTTCCGCCGCATGGCGCGCGCCAAGCTTGGTCATCATGTTGGCGCGGTGGATTTCCACGGTGCGCGGGCTGATGTCGAGTTCGCGCGCAATCGCCTTGTTGCTGCTGCCTTCGGCCAGCCAGTCCAGCACTTCGCGTTCACGCGCCGAAAGAGTCGAGATGCGGTCCCGCGCTTCGATCATGCGGCGGCGGGCGACGCCGAACTGTTCGGCCTCCTTCTCGATCCGCAGCAGGCAGCGGGTGAAACGTTCGGGATCGAGCGGCAGGGCGAGATAATCAAGCGCCCCGGCCTTGATCGCCTCGACAATGCGGCCCGGACGCGGCTGCACGTCCACCGCGATCAGCGGTAGCCAGATCCCGAGCCGCCCGAGCCGGTCGAGGATCATGCCGACCCCGCCTTCTTCGGCGGTGTCGCGGGCGATCAGGATCCCTTCGCGCGGCGGATGGACCGCGAGTTCGGAAAGGTCGCCGTAGACCTCGCAGTGGTGGCCCAGCGTGAAGCCTACCCGAGCCAGTTCGGCCCGTTGACGGCTGCACGAATCGATGAAGTGGAGGGTGGCTTTGCGTGTCATGTCAGCCTGTCTGCGACAACCGGTTACAGGTTTCACGCAAGAGCGCCGCCGATCCGGAGGATTTACCATATCCGGAATCGCACAAGCTACTGACAAAAAAGGATAAAAATGCTCCAAAGCGGAGCCAGATTGCGGTTAATTGCTAGGTGTCGTCACCGAAGCGATAGGACGGAAGCGAATCGAAGGCCGATCGCAGCGCATCCCCCCAACCCGATGAAATCGTGTCGAAATAGGGATCGTCCGCAGCCACACGGTGTTCGTGGGTGGCGGCAAAGGTATCCTTGCCGATCACCAAGAGGTCGAGCGGCAGACCGACCGACAGGTTAGCCTTGAGAGTTGAATCGAAACTGACCATCAGCAGCTTGATCGCGTCCTCGAAGCTCATGTCCCGGTCATAGCCGCGGATCAGGATCGGGCGGCCATACTTGGTCTCGCCGATCTGGAAGAAGGGCGTGTCCCAGCTGGCTTCGATGAAATTGCCTTCGGGATAAATCATGAACAGGCGCGGCTGCATCCCCGCGATCTGCCCGGCCACGATCATGGTGGCGGTAAAGCGCCCCTTGCCGCCATCGCCGTTGACGCTCTGCGCGGTTTCGATGGTGGTGCGCAGCAGGCGCCCGATCTCGGTGGCGACCTGAAACATGGTCGCGCCCTTGAGCAGCGTGTTGTCGCGCTCGCCCGGAGCCTTGGTGCGTTCTTCCAGCTGGCTGATCACCGCCTGGGTGGTTGCCAGATTGCCGGCGGTCATCACCGCGATCATGCGCTCGCCCGGCACGCTCCAGTGGAACAGCTTGCGGAAGGTGGAGATGTTGTCGACGCCCGAATTGGTGCGGGTGTCGCTCATGAGCACGAGGCCCTTGTCGAGCACCATCCCAACGCAATAGGTCATGACCGCATTCTCTCCTGTCGCCCCAAGGCCGGGGCGCACACTTACGCGATGCGCCGCCCAGCGCAAACACCGTCGTCCTGCAATGCGGCTATTGCGACTGTTCGCCCTGCTTCTGGCTCTGCTGTCCCTGCTGCTGGCTCTGTCCGCTGGCAGGTGGCTGCCCTTCGACCGTCAGGCCCACGGTCAGCACCTCGTCGGCGGCGGTGCCGAAGCTGATCCCGGTGATCGGCGCCGCATCACGGTAATCGCTGCCCGTGGCCACACGGACATAGCGCGGATCGGGGCTGATACCGTTCGACACGTCGAAGCCGACCCAGCCCAGCCCTTCGACATGGGCTTCGGCCCAGGCGTGGGTGGCTTCTTGCTCGATGCGGTCGTCCATCATCAGATAGCCGCTGACATAGCGCGCCGGAATGCCGTGCGCGCGCGCCGCGCCGATGAAGATGTGGGCGTGATCCTGACACACGCCTGCGCCCTGAAGGGTCGCCTCCTCGGCGGTGGTGGCCGCGTGGGTGCGCCCGGTTTCATAGGCCACCCGATCGCGGATCAGGGCCGAGAGCGCGTGGAGGAAATCGAGCGGAGCATCCTCCGCCCCGCCCGCCGCCTCGCGCAGCAGGGCACGAAGTTTGACACCGGGGCGGGTCAGCGGGGTCTGGCGCAGGAAGCTCCACAAGGGCAGGTGCCCCGAATGACGGCCGATCACCCCGGCATTGTCCTCGGTCTCGACCACGCCTTCGCAGGTCACCGTCACCTCATGCGCACCCGGCGCGAGGCCGATCAGCGTGACGTGGTTGAAATGCTGGTCGTCATATTCGAGCTCGGCATGGGCGTTGTCGAACCGCATCGACCAGTTGACGATGCGCTGGCCCTGCGTCTCCTTGGGCGTCAGCCGCAGCCGTTGGAGCGCGTGGACCACCGGCTGCGCGAAGGCATAGTGCGTGGTGTGGCGGATCGAGAGGCGCAGCGTGCTCATGCGTGAAACCGGTAATCCTCGGCAATCGCCCGGCCGATGGCGGCGTTGCGGGCGAGGAAATCGATCAGGAATTCGTGCAGGCCGGCCTCGAAGATCTGATCGACGGTAAGGTGGCTGATGCGGGTATCGGAGTCGCGCATCAACGCGACCGCGCCGCCCTCCACCCCGTGCGTGTGGGCCAGCGCCCCCAGACAATTGCGCAGCGCATTGCGACAGAAGGCGAGGCTGCGCGGGAAGCGGTCGTCGAGCACCAGAAACTCCACGATCCCGCGCGCCTCGATCTGTCCGGCATTGAGCCACGAATAGACCCGCGCCCCCGCGACCGAGCGCAGCACCTGTTCCCACTGCCCGGTATCGAGGCTCGACCCCACATAGGAGAGCGAGGGCAGCAGCAGGAAATACTTCATGTCGAGAATGCGCGCGGTGCTGTCAGCCCGCTCGATGAAGGTGCCCGCGCGGGCGAAATGATAGCCCTCGTCGCGCAGCATCGACCCGTCGAAGGCGCCGTGAACCTGAGTGCCGGTCCGCCGGATCGCAGCCAGCAGCTCGCCCACCCCGGTCTGGCCGACGGGCCGGGCGAGCAGCTTGTCGAGCTTCATCCAGTTGTCGTTGACCGCTTCCCAGACATCCGAGGAGATATTGGTGCGCGCCATCCGCGCATTGAAGCGCACCGCGCCCAGCATCTCGCGGACGTTGGCCGCGTTGCCGGGTGCACGCAGCACGAAGTTCCAGACGGTCAGCCCGTCATAGGAATCGTGGTTCGCCTCGAACGCGGCCTGAAGCCCCAGCGTCGCGATCACCGAGCGCCATTCGGCCTCGGCGGTCGCCAGATCGCGGGTCAGCGCCATGCGCAGCGCCGCTTCGAGCAGGCGCGCGGTGTTTTCGGCCCGCTCGAGGTAGCGGAACATCCAGAACAGGCTGTTGGCGGTGCGGCCCAGCATCAGTCTTTCAGCACCCACGTATCCTTGGTGCCGCCTCCCTGACTGGAATTGACCACCAGCGACCCCTTCTTGAGCGCCACCCGCGTCAGCCCGCCCGGCGTGATGTCGATGCCCTCGGGACTGACAAGCACGAAGGGCCTGAGGTCGAGGTGCCGGGGCGCAAGGCCCTTGGCGGTGTAGATCGGGCAGGTCGATAGCGCGAGCGTGGGCTGGGCGATGTAATTTTCGGGCTTGGCGACCAGCTTTTCGCGGAAGGCGGCGATCTCGCGCTTCGACGAGGTCGGCCCGATCAGCATCCCGTAGCCGCCCGATCCATGAACTTCCTTGACCACCAGCTCGGCCAGATTGTCGAGCACATAGGCGAGGCTTTCCTTGTCGGCGCAGCGCCAGGTCTGGACGTTGGGCAGCAAGGGCTTTTCGCCGGTGTAGAATTCGACGATCTCGGGCATGAAGCTGTAGATCGCCTTGTCATCCGCCACCCCGGTGCCCGGCGCATTGGCGATGGTGATCCCGCCCGCGCGATAGACATCCATGATCCCCGGCACGCCCAGCACGCTATCGGGATTGAAGCTGAGCGGATCGAGGAAGTCGTCGTCTACCCGGCGATAGAGCACGTCGATCGGTTTGTAGCCGCGCGTGGTCCGCATCTGCACCCGCCCCTCGGTCACGCGCAGATCGCTCCCTTCGACCAGTTCCGCGCCCATCTGGTCGGCGAGGAAGGCGTGCTCGAAATAGGCGGAGTTGTAGATCCCCGGCGTCAGCACCGCGACCGTGGGCTTGCCGCCGGTGAAGGCGGGCGGGACACAGGCGGCAAGGCTGCGGGCGAGGCGACGCGGGTAATTCGAGACGCTCTCCACCGCCACCCGGCTGAACAGATCGGGGAACATCCCCATCATCGTCTCGCGGTTTTCGAGCATGTAGGACACGCCCGAAGGCGTGCGGGCATTGTCTTCCAGCACAAAGAATTCGTCCGGCCCAGTGCGCACCAGATCGATCCCGACGATATGGGTGTAGATCCCGCCCGGCGGGGTGAAGCCGACCATGTTCGCCAGCCAGGCATCGTTGCTCTGCAGCAGCCGCGCAGGGAGGCGGCCCGCACGCACGATTTCCTGCCGGTGATAGAGATCGTAGAGAAAGGAATTGAGCGCCCGCACCCGCTGCTCGATCCCGCGCGACAGGCGGCGCCATTCGGCGGCGGTGATGATGCGCGGCACCATGTCGAAGGGGATCAGCCGTTCCTCAGCGGCATCCTCGCCGTAGACGTTGAAGGTGATACCCGTGCGGCGGAAGGTATCATCCGCCTCGCGGTTCTTGCGGCGCATCAGTTCGGGCGGCTGTTCGCCAAACCAGCGGCAATATTCGGCATAGGCCGGCCGCGTGTTGCCCGCTTCGTCGAACATTTCATCGAAAGTGCCGCCGCGCGCCTGCATTACCCCCCGCTTGGTTCGTTAGGTGCAATGCAGCAATCTAACCGCGCTTTTGCAAAAGGGAAGCGGCGAGATCGGATTACGCAAGCCAGCGCGCCCCGGTCGTTTTCAGGCAGGCGTGCCTTCGAGCTCGCGCAGCAGCGTCATGATGACCTGCGGATCATAGGTGAACCCCATGTGGGTGCAGCGCAGCGCCACAGCACGATCCCGCTCGCCGGGGCGACCGGCGGCACAACGCGGCGCGATCGCGCCGTCATTTGGGCTCCAGAAGGCGACCGTCTCTACCGGCGGCTTGGCCGACAACTTCGCCTCGATCGGGGGCGCATCGACCGAATGGCCGGTGATGAACTGATAGGCGCGCCAGACATTGTTGGCGCGCGGGGAGCCGCTGAAGGGCGAACCCATGGTGACAACCTTGGCGACCGCCTGCGGCTGGCGCTTGGCCAGCTCGCGCCCGTAGAGCCCGCCGAGGCTCCAGCCGACCAGCACGACCTTGCGTCCGTAGCGCGCGTGGAGATCGAGCAGCCGCGCTTCCATCGCGGCGAAGCTTTCCTCGTTTGGACCCCAGTTGAAGCCAAGCCCCCAGCGCTTGACGCAGTGGCCCGCCGCCTCGAGCTGGCGCGCGAGATAGCGCATCCGCACCGGGTGTGTGGCAAAGCCGGGGAGCATCATCACCACCTGCGGATTTTCCGAGGCGGGGATGGCAAGCTTGCGGCGCGGGCGGCGAACGGGTTCGAGCAGCGCCTCGGCCTCGCCCAAAAGGCGAAGCAAGCGGGGTTTGCCGCGCTCGTGTTCGACCGGGATCACTTCGCGCGCCAGCGCCACGCGGCGCGCGAGCGCGGTGGCGGCATAGGCCTGCTGCGCCTGCGCGCCGACCGCACTGGCTGCCGCAAGCAGCGGCGCGGGCAGGCGGGACAGTTCAGGGACGAAGCGCGGAGTGGCCATACGCCGTTCCAAGCCACATTCCGGCTGAATGTTCCATGAAATGTAACACGCGTAACATTTCCGACACAATTGAGCCGGCTGTCACATCCCGGTCATTGCGCGGTCATTTGGCGGGGCAATCCCCGATCCGCTCGTTCTTGGCAGTGAAATTCATCGTGCCTTCGCCCATGCCTTCGAAGTTGATCTTGGTGCTGGCGGTGTATTCGGACGACGTGCGGGTGGTGGTGCCCGACAGGGTCATGCGCGATTCGCCCTGCGGCGTCTTGCACAGCAGCACGGCATCCATCTTGCCGCCGTCGAGGTCGAACTTCTCGAAGGTGCACTCACCCTCCTGCCCCTGCGTCACCAACTCCTCGAAGCCTTTGTTGACATCTTCCTCGGTCAGGCATTCCTCGACCGTCGTGGTCATGCCCGCGCCGTGGTTCTTCATTTCGGGCGGCATCCCGGGGATATCGACGCCGGTCATGGTGATGGTCGCCTTGTAGAGCCCCGGCTCGGGCTTCACCATCTCGGCATCGGCCTTGGCGGCGACTTCACCGGCGGTGATTTCGCCATCGCCGTCGGCATCGGTCGCGCCGTCCGAACAGCCCGCCAGCAGAGCCGCCCCGGCAGCGGCGGCGAAAAGGGTGATGCGTGTCATTGCTCTCTCCTGCTCCATGACTTTCGCGGATATGACCATGCAGCATCGCAGGTGCCAACCAAAATCGCGCGCGCGCCTTGCGTGTCCCGTTTTGTTCCCCATACTTGGGAGCATGGCCGAACTCGTGATCCGCCGCGGACTGGACGAGCCCGAAACGGGCGCGGACTTCGTCCCGCACCGCCCTGCCCGCCCCGACAAGTCGATGGGCGGCATTCCGTTCAAGCTGGTGTCGGACTACGAACCGGCGGGCGATCAGCCGACCGCGATCAGGGAACTGACCGAGAGCGCGTTGGCGGGGGATAAGACGCAGGTGCTGCTCGGGGTCACCGGCTCGGGCAAGACCTTCACCATGGCCAAGGTGATCGAGACGCTCCAGCGCCCGGCGCTGATCCTCGCCCCCAACAAGATTCTCGCCGCGCAGCTCTACGGCGAATTCAAGAGCTTCTTCCCCGAAAACGCGGTCGAATATTTCGTCAGCTACTACGACTATTACCAGCCCGAGGCCTACGTCCCTCGCTCGGACACCTATATCGAGAAAGAATCGAGCGTGAACGAAGCGATCGACCGGATGCGCCACTCGGCCACCCGGGCGCTGCTGGAACGCGACGACGTGATCATCGTCGCCTCGGTGTCGTGCCTTTACGGTATCGGCTCGGTCGAGACCTATTCGGCGATGATCTTCGACATCAAGAAGGGCGAGACGGTCGACCAGCGCGAGCTGATCCGCAAGCTCGTCGCACTGCAATACAAGCGCAACGATGCCGCCTTCACGCGGGGGTGTTTCCGGGTGCGCGGTGACAATCTGGAAATCTTCCCCTCGCATTATGAAGACATGGCCTGGAGGGTCAGCTTCTTCGGCGACGAGATCGAGGACATCGCCGAGTTCGACCCGCTCACCGGCACCAAGGGCGCTTCGCTCGAAAAAGTGCGGGTCTATGCCAATTCGCACTACGTCACGCCCGGCCCGACGATGAAACAGGCCGCCGCCGCGATCAAATTCGAGCTGGAGGAACGGCTGAAGGAACTGGAGGCGGAAGGCAAGCTGCTCGAACGCCAGCGGCTCGAACAGCGCACCAATTTCGACCTTGAGATGATCGCGGCGACGGGAAGCTGCGCAGGGATCGAGAACTATTCGCGCTTCCTCACCGGACGGCTGCCCGGCGAACCGCCGCCGACGCTGTTCGAATACCTCCCCGAAAACGCGCTGCTGTTCGTCGATGAAAGCCACCAGACCGTGCCGCAGATCGGCGCGATGGCGCGCGGGGACCACCGCCGCAAGCTGACGCTCGCCGAATACGGCTTCCGCCTGCCAAGCTGCATCGACAATCGCCCGCTGCGCTTCAACGAATGGGACGCGATGCGCCCGCAGACCTTCGCGGTCAGCGCTACCCCCGGCGGTTGGGAAATGGAGCAGACCGGCGGGGTCTTCGCCGAACAGGTGATCCGCCCCACCGGCCTGATCGACCCCCCGGTCGAAATCCGCCCGGTCGAAGACCAGGTGCAGGACTGCATCGCCGAGTGCAAGGCGACCGCCGCCAAGGGCTACCGCACGCTGGTGACTACTCTCACCAAGCGCATGGCCGAAGACCTCACCGAATTCATGCACGAGGCGGGCGTGCGCGTGCGCTACATGCACTCCGACGTCGAGACGCTGGAGCGTATCGAGCTGATCCGCGACCTGCGCCTCGGGGTCTATGACGTGCTGGTCGGCATCAACCTGCTGCGCGAGGGGCTGGACATTCCCGAATGCGGGCTGGTGGCGATCCTCGACGCGGACAAGGAAGGCTTCCTGCGCTCCGAAACCTCGCTGATCCAGACCATCGGCCGCGCCGCGCGTAATGTCGACGGGCGGGTGATCCTCTACGCCGACCGCATCACCGGCAGCATGGAACGCGCCCTCGCCGAGACCGACCGCAGGCGGGCCAAGCAACAGGCCTATAACGAAGAACACGGCATCACGCCGCAGACGATCAAGCGCAACATCCACGACATTGTGGCCCACACCGCCTCGCAGGACAGCGTGGTGGTCGATACCGGCGACGACGAGCGCAACAACCTCGTCGGGCACAACTTGCGCAGCTACATCGAAGACCTCGAAAAGCGGATGCGCAACGCGGCGGCAAACCTCGAATTCGAGGAAGCCGGGAGGTTGCGCGACGAAATCCGCCGGCTGGAAGCGGACGAACTCGGGTTGCCGGACGACCAGAAACGCGCGCCGATTGTCGGGCGGAGCAACGAGGGCAAGCCGGGGACGCGCAAGACGCGGTTCGGCAAGACGCGATATAAGCGGATGGGTGGGAAGCCTTGAAAATGTGCGACGATGTCCAACGCCGCCATTCGCGAAACTGTGGAAAACTTAATGTGTAATTTCAGTTAGTTAAATCTGGCGCCATGCCTTGAGTCGTCTAACGGGTTGTTGCAGCCAAATGTGCAGCCTCTAACGAGAGTGCTGCTCAAACGTACCGAGGCAGCCATGACCCGCATCGACAAGCTCTACGCCAGCCTTCTCGCGAATCCACGCGCGCCGATCCCGTTTCGCGATTTCGAGAAGCTGCTCCGGGCTTTTGGCTTAGAGCACGTCCGCACCAAAGGCAGCCACGCGATTTGGACGCATCCCAAACTCGCCCGTCCTTTCCCAATCCAACCGACGGGCAAAGATGCCAAGCTCTATCAGGTGCGGGAGTTCCTTGAACTTGTCGAGGAACACGGCTTATATATGGAGCCGTGAGCCAGCCGCATTATCATATCAATCTGTTCTGGTCGTCCGAGGACGATTGCTGGATCGCCGACGTTCCCGACCTGAAGCCTTGTTCGGCGCATGGCGACACACCGGACGAAGCGATTGCCAATATCCAGAACGCGATCGAGTTGTGGCTGGAGGCCGCGGTTGAAAGTGGCCTTGCGATCCCTGAACCGCGCTACCGTCCTGCAATCTACGCTGCCGCCTGACCCGCGTTTAAAGCGGGGGCGGGAAACCGCAGGGGTTCCCCTTGAACCCACCCTTCAACCCTGCCACTCCCTTCTCCCCATGACCCCCCGATTCCTCGCCGCGCTGGCCGCTGCCAGCACCCTCGCTCTTACCGCTCCCATCACCGCGCAGGACTCGGCCAAGGCGGAAGCCACCAAACCCGCTGCCGAAGCACAGTCCCGCACCCGCGACCTGTTCGGCATCTTCGGCGGGCAGCGCATCGCCTACCGCGCGACCATCGCCGACACCGTGCTCAGCAATGACGACGGCAAGCCCGAGGCGGTGATCGTCACCACCTCCTATGTGAAGACCCCCGCCGACCCGACGCGCCCGGTATTTTTCATCTACAACGGCGGCCCAGGTTCGGGCTCGGTGTGGCTCCAGATGGGCGCCTTCGGGCCCAAGCGCGTGGCAATCCCCTCGGACGCGCGCGACGATGGCGCGCCGCCCTATCCGCTGCGCGACAACCCCGACAGCCTGCTCGACGTTGCCGACCTCGTCTTTATCGACCCGCCCGGCACCGGGTTCAGCCACCTGACCCAGGGCACCGATCCCAAGAAATATTACGGCCTCAGGCAGGACGCGCGCGCCGTTTCCAAGGTGATCCGGCGCTGGATCAACGACAATGGCCGCTGGAACAGCCCCAAGTTCATCGGCGGCGAGAGCTACGGCACCACCCGCACCGCGATGCTTGCCGACGAGCTGGAGGGCAGCACCTACAACGATGTCGGCCTCAACGGTCTGATCCTGATATCGACCATCCTCGATTTCGGGATCGAGGACACGACGCCGGGCAACGAGTTGGCCTATGTCGTCACCCTGCCCAACATGGCAACCGCGGCATGGTATCACGGGAAGGTTCAGGGCGAGTCGGCCGCCGCCGTTGCCGAGGAAGCGCGGCGCTTTGCCATCGGGCCTTTCGCCACCGCGCTGCTCAAGGGGCAGGACCTGCCCGAGACCGAGCGCGCGAGCGTGCGCCGCGAACTTTCGCGCCTCACCGGCCTTTCGGAAACCTATCTCGATCAGGCCAACCTGCGCGTCACCGACCAGCGCTTCTATAAGGAGCTGCTGCGCGACCGCGGGCAGACCGTGGGGCGGCTCGATTCGCGCTACACCGGCATGGATTACGACAATGCCGGGGAGACGCCGGACGATGATCCGAGCTTCTACGGCATCGACGCGGGCTACACGGCCGCAATCAACAGCTGGGCGCGCGAGACGCTGGGCTATCGCACCGACCGCGAATATCAGTCGATCGGGCGCGAACCGGGGCGCAACTGGGACTGGAGCCTCGACGGATCGGGCCGCGGGGCCTATCTCAACGTCGCGCCGCTGATCGGGCAGGCCTTGCGGCAGAATTCCGGTCTGCGGCTGTTCAACGCGCAAGGCTGGTACGATTTCGCCACGCCCTTCTTCGGCGCGGAATATTCGCTGAAGCGGCACGGCATCCCGCAGGACCGGATCACGTGGAAATATTACGACGCAGGCCACATGATGTATATCCGCGACGAGGACCGCGCGAAGCTCAGCGCCGATATCCGCGCCTTCATCCGCGCCCGCTGATGCACAAGGGATTGCTGATCGCCGGCCTGTGCGCCGGGCTGCTGGGCGGGTGCAAGCCGCCGCCGACCGATGCGGCCATGGCGCGCGTGTCGCTGGTGACATCCGCGAGCGGGCCGTCTGCGCCGCTGGCCTCGCCCGATACCACCGGCGCAATCTGGTCGACCACCGACAAGGCCCTGCGGCTGGTCTATGGCGTGCCCGGGCAGCCGGTAATGATCTCGCTCGAATGCCATGCGCCGGGCACGGCCGATGCGGCGCTCACGATCACCCGCCATGCCCCCGCCGATAGCGGCGCGGCGGCGTTGCTGGCGCTGATCGGCAATGGCCGGATCGGGCGTTTCCCGGTCGATGCGACCGAAGTCGGCGGGCGGGTACTGTGGCAGGGCGAAGTGTCCGCCGCGCGGCCCGAATGGGATGCCCTCAAGCCCGAGCGCGAGGCGACCGTAACCGTGCCGGGTGCGGGGCTGGTGAGGCTCAACCCGAGCCCGTTACCAATGGCACTGGTCAGCACCTGCCGCGGTGCGCCGCCGGAAATTGCACCACCGGTGATCGTGCCCGAGATCGCGCCGCCGCCGGTTGTGTCACCGATCCCCTGAGGCCCTCGCCGCCAGCAAATCGGGCGTGAGCACCTGCGGCAGCTGCTCCGGCTTGGCCGCGTTCGGCGCATACCACAGGTAGAGCGGCACGCCCGCTGCGCCCTGTTCGGTGAGGAAGGCCGTTATCGCTTCATCGCGCGCGGTCCAGTCGCCCACCAGCACCGTCACTCCCGCCTGTTCGAAGGCCGCACGCGTGGTCTCGCGCTCGATCGCGGCGGCTTCGTTGACCTTGCAGGTCACACACCAGTCGGCGGTGAAATAGAGGAACACCGGCTGCCCTGACGCACGTGCATCGGCCAGAGCCTCGCGGCTGAAGGGCTGCGCGGCAAGGATGCTCTCCCGCGCGCGGGCCGAGGGCGCTTCGTAGACCGAGGGCAGGCCGATCAGCGCAAAGGCGAGGAAGGGCGCGGCTACGAGGCCGAAGGCGGGCCAGGCCAGCTTGCCCGCGCGCTGGAGCCTGCCGGTCACGAACAGGCCCAGCACCACGCCCGCCACCAGCACCAGCGCGATCAGGCCGAAAGGCCGTCCGCCCAGCTGCACCGTCAGCCACAGCAGTGCGAGCGCGGTCAGCGCCATCGGGATCGCCATGATCCGCCGGAACCGCTCCATCCACGCGCCGGGCCGAGGCAGCATCCGCCGGAGCGGTGGCACGAAGCCCAGCAACAGGAACGGCAGCGCCAGCCCCAGCCCGAGGCAGGCGAACAGCAACAGCGCTTGCGGCACAGGCAGCAATAGCGCCGCACCCAAGGCCGCCGCCATGAAGGGCCCGGTGCAGGGCGTCGCCACGAAAGCCGCGAGCAGCCCGGTGGCGAAGGCTCCCATCCGCTCGCCCCCCAGCCGCACCGAGACCGCGGGCAGATCGAACAGGCCGGCGAAGTTGGCGGTGATCGCGGCGGCGAGCACCAGCAGCGCGACGACCACGCCCGGCTCCTGCAACTGGAACGCCCAGCCAATCTGCTCTCCGCCCGCACGCAGCGCCAGCAGCAATGCGCCGAGGCCGAGGCAAGCCAGCACCACGCCCGCGGTATAGGCCAGCCCCTCGGCCCGGGCCTTGGCTTCGCTCTCCCCGGCGCGGGCGAGAGCGATCGCCTTGAGGCTCAGGATCGGAAACACGCAGGGCATGATATTGAGCAGCAGGCCCCCGGCGAGCGCGCCGAGGATCAGCGTCCACAAGGCGGGCGACGGCGCATCGCGCGGCCCGGCGACCGGCTCGCCCCCGCTCGGCACCGGGCCGAGCTCGGCGGCAAAGCGCACCCCGATCCCGTCCCCGAAGGCGAGGATGCCCTCCAGCGCATCGGCCTTGCCGGTGCCGAAATCGTCTAGCGGAATCTCGGCCACCAGCACGTCTCCAACCCGGCGGAAGGTCTGCGGGGCGGCGTGGGCCACGAGCCGCTGGTTGGCGACGAAGACGTGCGGATCGGGAAGCGCCATGCTCGCGGGCAGCGGGATGGCGATGCGCAGCGTCTTGCCTTCGATCGCGAACCGGCCCGCAGCATCCAGCGGCGGGGCGATGGCTGCCCGCCAGCGCGCAAAATCGCCCCCGGCGCGCGCGGCAAGGTCCGCGTGCTGCGGCACGCAGATGTCGGAACAGGCGAGGTAATCGACCGTCCCCGTGACCGGACCCGCAAAACCCGCAGCCGATGGCCCCGGCACCACCGGGACGAGGATGGTATAGGGCCCTTCGTAGATATGGTTCATCAGGCCCGACAGCACCAGCCGCTGGGGCACCGGATAGCGCGCCTCGCCCACCTCCCAATCGGGCGGCAGGTCGAGCGCGAGGCGCATCCCCTCGCCCGCATCACCGGGGTTCGACCAATAGCCGTGCCATTCGGGCGCGCTGGGGGTGAAGTGCAGTGCCAGCAGCCACTCCTCGCCCGCCACCGGCTGGCCTTGCGCATAGAGCGCCACCGCGATCCGGTCAGACCCGAAGAGCGGCGCACGCGGCGCGGGGGTGCCTTCCTGCGCGATGGCAGGCGCGGCGAGCATCACGCTTGCGGCAATCGCAAGCACCCATGCAGCGATTAGTCGCGTGATGTGCGGGAAGAATCTTGCGTGCGGCACCGGCAACCCTCTAGGCGTGGCAAGATGGGTTCGCAATCGGAGCGCGCAAGGTGACAGCAAGTTCGGACAATACTCGCGATCTGGTGATCCTCGGCGGCGGCCTCGTGGGCATGACGCTGGCGCTGGCGGCGGCGAAGAAGGGCCTCTCCAGCCACGTGATCGACCGCGCCGACCCTGCCGAACTCACCGCCGAGGGCTTCGACGACCGTGCCACCGCCATCTCGACCGCGAGCTGGCACCTGTTCGAGAATATCGGCATCGCCGAGGGGCTGGAGCAATTCGCCTGCGATATCGCCAGCATTGCGGTGACCGACCAGAACAAGCCCGGCCGCCTCGATTTCGTCCCCGGCGAAGGTGACGGCACGCTCGGGCGGATGTTCCCAAACCGCCGGTTGCGTCTCGCGCTGTTCGAAGCGGCGGCGAAGGAGCCGCTGATCAACTGGGTTGCCAAGGCGACCGTGACCGAGCGCCAGCGCAGCCCATTTGGCGTCGCGGCAGTGCTGGCCGATGGGCAGAAGCTCAAGGGCCGCTTGATGATCGCCGCCGAGGGACGCCAGTCGCCGACCCGCGATTCCGCCGGGATCACGCTCGCCAAGTGGGATTACAAGCACCGCGCGATCATCGCCGGGCTGACCCATGAAAAGCCGCACGGCAACGTGGCGTGGGAAATCTTCTACCCCGCCGGGCCGTTCGCGCTGCTGCCGCTCAACGACGATGCCGACGGCACGCACCGCTCCTCGCTGGTGTGGACCGTGTCGGAGGCCGATGCGGCGGGTGTCACCAAGCTGGGCGACCGCGCTTTCCTCGCCGAGGTCGAAAAGCGCATGGGCGGCGTCCTCGGCAAGGTGCTCAGCGTCGGCCACCGTTCGAGCTACCCGCTGGGCTTCCACCACACCGCCAAGATCACCGCCGAGCGCCTCGCGCTGATCGGCGATGCCGGGCACGGCATTCACCCGATCGCCGGGCAGGGTCTCAACCTCGGCCTGCGCGATGTCGGCGCGCTGGTCGAAGTGCTGGCCGAGGGCGCGCGACTCGGCCTCGATCCGGGCGATCCGGAGCTGCTCAAGCGTTACGAGAACTGGCGCGGGCTCGACAGCTTCATGGTCGCGCTGGCGACCGACGGGCTGACGCGGCTGTTCGGCGTGCCGGGCAAGACCGCGAGCGCGGTGCGTCGCCTCGGTATGGCAGCGGTGCAGCGCACGCCGCTGCTCAAGCAGTTCTTCATGGACGAAGCACGCGGCGTCTCGGGCGATCTGCCGGAGCTGCTGCGGGGGTAACACCCCTGCATCTGAAACCTGTGCTTTCCTACTTGCCGCGACCGCGGCATTATCGCGCCGATGACCTGCCGCGGCCTTTTCGCCCGTCTTCAAGTGCAGCGGAATGGCGGGGCAGAATGTTTTCTCTTAGACAGTGTCTCATGTGTCTCCAACACGGCGGCAAGAGCCGGTGGGCCAAAGCCGATTCGTGCGGTCCCAGATTCGCCGCGGTTGTGGAAATCAGGGCCGCACCAGCGGGCTCAGCTGGCGCACGGGGTTGCCGGCCCCGTCGCGAAGCCCGCGCTGATCGAGCACCGCGGCGGTCTCGATCACTTCCAGCGCGTCCATCGCCTTCTTGTAGCGTTCCGCGTCCTTGATCCAGGTCTCGGCCTTGGCCGCGCCGGGCATCCCCTTCACCTCGTCGATCGCCGCCTGATAGCGCCCCTGTTCCAGCGCATAGCGCGCGCTCTCCAGACGGCGTTGCGGCTGCGGCGAGGGCGTGCTTTCGCGCCGCACCACGAACAGCTGGCTGAGCTCGCGGCGGAAGGTCGCCCACGAAGGGCCCTCGCCGCTTTCGCGCAAGCTCGGCGCCAGGCCGTCGAGCCGCGCCACGAGGCCGTCGAGGCGGATCGGATTGCGCGAAAATTCGATGATCGTGCCGACCGCATTGGGCCACTGATCGCCAAAGCGCAGCCGCAACTGGTCGGAGAGATAGCCGAGCTCCGCCCCGCGTTCGACCGCGCGGCGGGTGGCGAAGGCGATCAGCAGGCTCTCGGCGCGCGCGGCGTTCCCGGCGGCGGCCTGAGCCTGAAGGTCGAGCTGGGTGAGGCGCTGTTCGGCGGCGGCAAGGCGCTGGTCGAGCCCGCCCTGCTGTTCCGCCACCCGCTCCACCGCCTGTTCGGTCGCGGCAAGCGGCGTCGGCTTGGCGGCGACCGGAAGCTGCGCGGCGGCTGCCACTCCGGCGGCGACCTCTGCGGCCGTCTCGGCGACAGGCTCGGTGGGCGCGGGCGCGGCGCGGTCTCCGGCGAGGTTGTACCACATCACCCAGCCCACCAGCGCGCCCCCGACGATGAACGCGGCGAGCGCGACCAGCAGCAGCGCTCGGCCCGACAGGGGCCCGCGCTGCGAGGCGATTGGCGATGATCCGGGCGGTGTTGCCATCGTGATCCGTTCTTTGCGACCGTGGTATGCGCGCCTGCCGGTGTCCGCTCTTACGGCTGCCCGGACGGCGTGGCGGGAATGGAGCGCGGCTTGGCGCACAAGTCAAATGCCAATTGCAGCAAGGCGGCCTCGTCCGGGCGCGCGGCGATGTGGATCGCAGCCCAGCCCTCCCCCGCCGCTGCCGCGATGCGCGGGCCGAGCGCGGCGAGCGCGATGCGGGCGCGATCAAGCCCCAGCCGGTCGCACTCGGCGGCAAAGTGCCGCGCCATGGCCGCCGAATGGAGCAGCACCAGCGCCTCGCCCGCGGCAAGCAGAGCGGCAACCGGATCGAGCGGCTGCGGCTCGCTGCGATAGGCGATCACCGTCTCGAAGGTCACGCCGGGCGGCGGGGTCAGCGGCACGTGCTCCTCGCCCGCGATGCGCAGCAGGTGGCAGGGCGCGGGGATATGATCGAGCACGCCTTGCAGGCCGCCGCTGCCGGTCATGGCTACGGACAGCCCCGCCGCGCGCACCGCCTCGGCGGTGGCCTCTCCCACGGCATGGACCGGCTTGGCGGCAAGGCGCGCGAGATCGGGGCCGGCGTGGAGAATGGCGTTGGCGCTGCCGATCAGCAGCGCGTCAATGGTGGCGGGTTCTGGGCACTGCCAGCTTACCGGGCGGATCGCCGATAGCGCGTGGCCGGTGATCGGCAGACCCAGCGCGCGGGTCTTGCCGAGGGTAGCGGAAAGACCCGGCTCCGGGCGCAGCGCGAGCAGATGGAAGGCCATCAGCCCGCGCGGAAGTGGTCGGTGATCGCCGGGGTGGCGCGCGCCAACAGATCGGCGGCGAGCGCGCGCACCGCAGCGTGGTTGCCGGAGGCGAAGGTGGCACTGCCATCGACCCGCTCGGCCCCGTCGGGGCTGAACAGCGCGGCGCGCATGATCAGGCTGTCGCCCTCGCCCTCGCACAGCACGGCGACGGGCGAGTGGCAGGTGCCGCCCAGCGCCGCGAGCAAGGCGCGCTCGGCCTCCAGCTCGGCGCGGGTCGGCGCGTGGTCGATCGCGGCGAGCAGCGCGGTGGTGGCGGCATCGTCCGCGCGGCATTCGATCGCGATCACGCCTTGCGCGGCGGCGGGGATCCACTCCGCGCTTGCGAGCGGCGCGCCGACCTCGCTCTGCCCGAGCCGTTCGAGGCCTGCGGCGGCGAGGAAGGTCACGTCGGCCTCCCCCTCGGCTAGCTTCTTGAGCCGGGTGGCGACATTGCCGCGGAACATCACGACCTTGCAATCGGGGCGCAGGTTGAGGAGCTGCGCCGCCCGCCGTGGCGCGCTGGTGCCGACGACCGCGCCCTGCGGGATCGCCGCGATGCTCGCCGCGCCGACGAGGCAATCGCGCCGGTCGGCGCGCGGCAGGAAGGCGGGGAAGTGGAACGCATCGGGCCGGATGGTCTCGACATCCTTGGCCGAGTGGACCGAGAGGTCGATCCGCCCTTCGCCCAGCCACTGGTCGAGCTCCTTGGTCCACAGCGCCTTGCCGCCGATCTCGGCCAGCGGACGGTCGAGCACCTTGTCGCCGCTCGCGAGAACGGGGACGAGTTCGACCTCGTCCTCGGCCCAGCCGTGGGCGGCGCACAGGCGGGCGCGGGTCTCCACGGCCTGCGCCATCGCGAGGGGGGAATTGCGGGTGCCGAGGCGCAGGCGCGGCGTGCTTCGTTCAGGTTCAGTCATGGCCGCGCTTGCTCTAGCCCGCACAAGGACTAGATGGAAGCCGGATGGGATCGGTCACGCACACCTTGGACACGCCGCTCGTGCTCGGCATTGAGTCGAGCTGCGATGAAACCGCGGTCGCGCTGGTGCGCGGCGACGGCACGATCGTCGCGCAGGCGATCGCCAGCCAGGAGGCCGAACACGCGCCCTATGGGGGAGTCGTCCCCGAAATCGCCGCCCGCGCCCACGCCGAACGCCTTGCCCCGATGCTGGCCAAGGTGATGGGCGAGGCGGGCGTGGCGCTGGATGATGTCGACGCCATCGCCGCCACCGCCGGGCCGGGGCTAATCGGCGGGGTGATGGTCGGCCTCGTCAGCGGCAAGGCGCTGGCGATGGCGGCGGACAAGCCGCTGCTGGCGATCAACCATCTCGAAGGCCACGCGCTCTCCCCCCGGCTGGCCGACCGCGCGCTGGCCTTCCCCTATCTGCTGCTGCTGGTCTCGGGCGGGCATTGCCAGATCCTTAGCGTCGAGGGCGTCGGGCAATACCGCCGCCTTGCCACCACCATCGACGACGCGCTGGGCGAAGCCTTCGACAAGACCGCCAAGATCTTGCGGTTAGGCTATCCCGGCGGGCCTGCGGTGGAGCGGCTGGCGCTGGAGGGGAACCCCCACGCCGTGCCCCTGCCCCGCCCGCTCAAGGGCTCGGCCGAACCGCACTTCTCCTTCGCCGGGCTCAAGAGCGCGGTGCTGCGCGCGGTCGAGAGCGGCGCGCACAGCGACGCCGACATCGCCGCGAGCTTCCAGCAGGCTGCGGTCGATTGCCTGATCGACCGGCTGGAGCGGGCGCTGGACACTGCCGGCCCCTTCCCCGCGCTGGTCGTCGCGGGCGGCGTGGCGGCGAACAGGACGGTGCGCGGCGCGCTCGAAACGCTCGCCGCCCGGCACGCGATGGGCTTCACCGCCCCGCCACTCGCGCTGTGCACCGACAATGCCGCGATGATCGCCTGGGCGGGCTGCGAGCGGCTGGCGCTCGGCGGAGAACACGCGGCGGGCGATCCGCTGGACTTCGTCGCCCGCCCGCGCTGGCCGCTCGACCCGGCGGCGGAAGCGGTGCGCGGCGCGGGCTACAAGGCGTGATGGAGGGGCTATGAGCGATCGCGAAACCATCGGCGTCATCGGTGCCGGCGCGTGGGGCACGGCGCTGGCGCAGATGCTCGCCTCGGACGGGCGCGCGGTGATCCTGTGGGCTTACGAGCCCGAGGTCGTCGCCGCGATCAATGCCGAACGGCGCAACCCTCTCTACCTGCCCTCGGCGCAGTTGGCCCCGGGCATCCGGGCGACCGGCGACCTCGCCGATCTGGCCGCGCTGGATGCCGTTCTGGTCGTGACGCCGGCGCAGGTGCTGGGCCGGGTGCTGGCAGGCCTCGCCCGGCCCCCGCGCGATCTGGTGCTGTGCTCCAAGGGGATCGAGGCGGGGACGGGGCGGCTGATGAACCACGTCGCGCGCGATGCCTCCCCCGGCAGCGCCATCGCGGTGCTCTCCGGCCCGACCTTCGCGCATGAAGTTGCCGCTGGCCTGCCGACCGCCGTGACGCTCGCCTGCGAAGGCGGCAGGAACCAGTGGGAGCGGCTCGCCCCCGCCATCGCGCGGCCCGCCTTCCGCCCCTATTACTCCGATGACGTCACCGGCGCGGAGATCGGCGGTGCGGTCAAGAACGTGCTGGCGATTGCCTGCGGGGTCGTGGAGGGGCTGGCGCTCGGCCAGAACGCCCGCGCGGCGCTGATTGCGCGCGGCTATGCCGAGATGCTGCGCTTCGGCGAGACGCTGGGCGCTGAGGGCGAGACGCTGGCCGGCCTGTGCGGGCTGGGCGATCTGGTGCTGACCTGTTCCTCCACGTCCAGCCGCAATTTCAGCTTGGGCAAGGCGCTGGGCGAAGGCGCCTCCGCCGCTGCGCTGATGGCCGACCGCCGGACTGTCGCCGAAGGCGCGCATACCGCGCCGGTGCTGGCCGACCTGGCCGAGGCGCGCGGGATCGCGATGCCGATCGTCGCGGCGGTCGACGCGATCCTCAAGGGCGCGGACGCGCGCAAGGTCGTCGCCGATCTCCTCGCCCGCCCGCTGCGCGCCGAAACCGAAAGCGACGCGAGGGATATCGAGGCGTGACCACCCCCGCCGCCGCCCCGCCCGACACCGACGATCTCGCCACCATCGCCGACGGCGGGCGGAAGAACACGCTCGGTTTCGTCATCCGGCTGGTGGCGCGCATCCCCTTCCTCGTGATCGCCACCCGGCTTTACGGGGCGGAGTCGCTGGGGCGCTTCGCCTCGGCGCTGGTGCTGATCGAGATCGTCGCGCTGATCTGCTCGCTCGGCGAAAAGCGCGGGCTGGCGCAGCGCCTGTCCGAAGGCGCGGGCGAGAACCGGGCGGCGGAGACCAACCTCGTCTATGACGGCATCCTGCTGGCACTGCTCTATTCGGCGGTGGCGGCAGCGGTGCTGCTGGTGTTCCCCGAACCGATGTTCCCCAACGGGATGAACGGCGCGTGGGACATCTGGCTGGTCGCCACCATCCCCGCCTTCGCCGTCACCGAGATCCTGCTCGCCGCGCAGGCCTATCGCTTCGATATCGCAACCACGGTGCGCGCGCGGGCGATCATCGAGCCGTGGACGATCTCGATCGGCGCTGGCGTGTTCTTCTACCTCCCCGGCACACGCGAGAGCGGGCTGGCGCTGGCCTTCATCGCGTCGATCTATGCCGGTCTGCTCACCGCCCTGTGGCCGTTCCTGCGCAGCTACGGCCTGCCGAAGAACTGGCAGCCGCGCCCGGGCGCGATGCTGGCGATGTCGGCGCGCGCCTTCCCGCTGGTGGGCGCCGACGCGATCGAGCGCGGCACCCGGCTGCTCGACATTTTCATCCTCGGCCTGTTCGCGCCGCCCTCGGCGGTGGGGATCTATTACGCCGCGCAGCAGATCGCCTCGCTGCCGCAGAAGCTCAAGACCAGCTTCGAGCCGATCCTCTCGCCGGTGATCACGAAGAACCTGCGGATCGGCAACATGGAGGCGATCGCCGCGCAGGTGCGGCAGGTGGGGTTCTGGATCATCGCGGTGCAGCTTGGCATTGCGCTGGTGCTGGGCGTGCCGGGCGAGGCAGTGATGGGGCTGTGGGGGCCGGACTATGTCGCGGGCACCGCCGCGCTCGCTTTCCTGCTCGCCGCCGAGGTGGTCGCCTCGATGGCGGTCGTGTCGGAAAGCGTGCTGGTCTACATCGCCCGCAAGCGCAATCTGGCGATCTCGGTCGGGATCATCGCCTTGCAGGCCGGGCTGACGGTGGCGCTGATCGAGGCGGCGGGGCGCTTCGGCCTCGGCAAGGGTTACGAGGCAGCCGCCGCCGCCGGGGCATTGATGATCGCGCTGGCGACCTCCTCGCTGGTGAAGGCGCTGCTGCTCAAGCACCTGCTCGGCGCGCCGGTTTCCAACTGGCGCTGGCCGCTCGCCCATGCCGCCGCTGCGGCGGTGGTGGTGGGCTATGCCTTCACCTGGCTTCCCGAGTGGATCGAGCTGCTGATCGGCGTCCCCGCTGTGCTGGGCACCTACGCGTTCATCATCTGGCGGCGCGGCTTCGACGATGCGGACAAGGTATTGTTCCGCAAGCAGGTCGTGCCCGATCCGGAGCCCGAACTGTCGTAAGCCAAGGGCGTTCAGTCGCTATTCACGCCGCCCACCCGATTTTTCGAACCACTCGATCTGTGGGGAGACAAGGTGATGCGAGGGACACGGGTTTTGGCAGCGGCGACGCTGTGTGCGGTGCTGGTGGGCTGCGCGAAGAACGCGCCCGAGGAACTGGCGAAGGTTTCATCCCCGCCCGTCGTCATGGCCCCGCCACCGCCACCCCCTCCGCCACCTCCGCCCCCGCTCCCGGCTAGCGTTTCCCCGCAAGCGGTGGTGGTGACGGGAGCGCGCGTCGCATCGGGCGGGGAACTGCGGCGCGTGCCCTCACGCGATATCGCGGCCGAGTCCAGCTTCTACGCCCCGCCGGTGATGGTCGCCACCGATCCGGGGCGCGAGAAATATGACGGCAAAGAGGTCTCCCCCGTCAAGCTGACGCAGGCCGAACCGGTCTCCACTTTCTCCGTGGATGTCGACACGGGGGCCTATGCCAATACCCGGCGGTTCCTCACGCAAGGCATGCTCCCCCCGCAGGACGCGGTGCGGACCGAGGAGATGATCAACTATTTCCGCTACGATTACGCCAAGCCGAAGGATCGCAGCCAGCCCTTCACGGTGACGACCGATGTGGCGAAGAGCCCCTGGAATCCGGGCAGCTATCTGATGCGGATCGGGCTGCGCGGCTATGATATCGACAGCGCGGAGCGCCCGCCTGCCAATCTCGTCTTCCTGATGGACGTCTCGGGCTCGATGAACGACCCCGACAAGCTGCCGCTGGTCAAGACCGCGCTGGCGGGCCTTGCGGGAGAACTGGGGCCGCAGGACACGGTGTCGATCGTGGTCTATGCGGGCGCGGCCGGGCTGGTGCTCGAGCCGACCAACGACACCGCGAAAATCCGCCGTGCGCTCGACAGCCTGTCCGCTGGCGGATCGACCGCTGGCGGCGCGGGGATCGAACTCGCCTACCGCATCGCCGAGGACAACTTCATCAAGGGCGGCGTCAACCGCGTGATCCTTGCCACCGACGGCGATTTCAATGTCGGCGTGTCGGACACCAAGGCATTGATCGAGCTGATCGAAAAGAAGCGCGACACCGGCATTACGCTGACCACGCTGGGCTTCGGCCAGGGCAATTACAACGAAGCGATGATGGAGCAGGTCGCCAACAAGGGCAACGGGAACTACGCCTATATCGACTCTGCGCTCGAAGCGAAGAAGGTGCTGGGCGAGGAGATGAGCTCGACCCTGTTCACCATCGCCAAGGACGTGAAGATTCAAGTCGAATTCAACCCCGCAGTGGTCGCGCAATACCGGCTCGTCGGCTACGAGAACCGGGCGCTGCGCGAAGAGGATTTCGACAATGACCGCGTCGATGCGGGCGATATCGGAGCCGGTCACCAAGTGACCGCGATCTATGAAATCGTGCCGGTCGGCGGCAAGGGCTGGATCGCCCCGCGCAAGTACGAGGACAGGCCTGATGCCGCCGCCACCGCGCGGATGGCCGAGGCCGCCACGGTCAAGCTGCGCTACAAGCTGCCCGATGGCGACACCTCGAAGCTGATCGAGCAGGTGGTCCCCTCCGCCGCGATTGCCGAGGCGGGCGCGCCGACCGGCGATTTCGCCTTCGCTGCAGCGGTCGCCGCCTTCGGGCAGGTGCTGCGCGGGGACGAGTTGATGATGGGCTTCGACTTCGCCGATGTCGCCGCGCTCGCCTCCAAGCAGGACAACTTCTGGCGGCAGGAATTCCTGCGGCTGAACGCGCTGGCCGCGAGCATGAAGGGCGGCTGATCCGAGCGCCCCTTTACCAAGGTTCGCTGACGCGAACCCATGCACCTCCCGCCCCGCCTCCCCACCCGGCCACCATACCGTAATGGTATCATTGGTGGCCGGGTGGGGAGGCGGGGCGGGAGGTCCGCGTCGTGCGCTAGCGCGACCTGCTAACATGCCTTCGCGGGGGCTTGGGAGAGTGGGGGCGGGGCTGCTAGAGCCCCCTTCCCAACCTTTCCGATTCGCAGCGGAGCCCCTGCCCCATGTCGCCTGATCTGATGACCTATCTGCCGCTGATCCTGCTCGGCCTTGTCGCCCTGGTGGTGATCGTCTGGGCGCTGTCGCGGATGAACCGCAAGGCGAAGGTGCTGCGCGACGACGGCGCTGACCCGCTGGCGCGCGATGTGCTGGCGGACGGTGCAGCCCCCGCTCCGCGCAACCAGGCGCTGATCGACGCGCCGCGCTCGGTCGCGATCAATCAGGGCGAGGTTTCGGCAGCGGCCAACAGCGATGCACTGGCCGCCGCGCCGGCGGCAGCCGATGCCGAGGCGGGGCCGGTCATCACGCCGACCGTCACCACCCCCGCCGCCGCAGATCCTGCCGTGGCAGCCTCGGCCACCCCCGACGATCTCACTCGGATCAAGGGCCTCGGCCCCAAGCTTGCCGCACTGCTGGGAGAGCTGGGCATCACCACTTTCGCCCAGATCGCCGCGTGGGACGATGCCGCCGTCGCCCGGATCGACGCACAGCTCGGCCGGTTTTCGGGGCGGATCACCCGCGATCAGTGGGTCGAGCAAGCCAGACTGCTCGCTGCGGGCGACGAGCCGGGCTTCGCCGCACAATTCGGCAATAATGGATGATATTGGCGTAAGCCTGACGTCCAAACCGTGATACACTCCTGCGCTGTGGGATTCGTTGATGCGGGAGTGGGCCGATGACATTGCGAATTCTGGTTGCCGAAGACGAATATGTTGCCGCCTTCGACCTGTGCGACACCTTCGAAGAAGCGGGCTACGAGGTCGAAGGGCCTCATGCCGGCATTTCCTCTACCATGCTCGCCTGCCAGAAGGGGCGGCCCGATTGCGTGCTGCTCGATATCGAGCTCGCCGATGGGCTGACCTATGAGCTCGCGCAGAAGCTGATCGACGACAACGTCCCCGTGATCCTGCATTCCGAGCGCGGCGAAATGAGCGCGCTGGCCGCCCGCTTCCCGCGCGCGACCACGCTGGCCAAGCCCTGCCCGCCGGCCGATCTGCTGAACGCGGTAAGCCGGGTGCTGACTCCGGTCTGATCGCCCGCATCCCCTTGCCCCGCCGCCGCACACCTGCGATGGCGGGGCCATGAGCACGATGAAACTCTACGGCTACTTCCGCTCCTCGACATCCTACCGCCTGCGCATCGCCCTGAACCTAAAGGGCCTCGCCTTCGAGAACATCCCCGTCAACCTCGTCACGGCCGAGAACAAGGACGCAGGCTTCACCGCGCGCAATCCCTTCGGCTCGCTCCCCATGCTGGAAGCCGATGGCCGCGACCGGGCGCAGTCGATGGCGCTGCTCGAATGGCTGGACGAGGCTTATCCAACGCCCGCCTTTCTGCCGCAGGACATCGAGGCGCGCTACACCGTGCGCGAACTGACCTATGCCATCGCGACCGAGATCCATGCGGTGAACAATCTGCCGGTGCTGAAATATCTGAAAGACCCGCTCGGCCACACGCAGGACGAGATCGACGTCTGGTATCGCACCTGGCTAAAGCGCACGCTCGATCCGGTCGAGGCGCGGCTGGCGCAATTGCAGACGGGCGACTTCCTGCCTGGCGATGCGCCGGGGCTGTTCGAGATCGTCCTGATCCCGCAGCTCGCCAATGCCCGCCGCTTTGCCTACGACCTGTCGGCGAGCCCGCACCTCACCCGTATCGAGGCCGCCTGCCTCGCGCTCCCTGCCTTTGCCGCAGCGCACCCCGACAGGCAGATCGACGCACCACAATCATAAGAACACGTCTCGGGAGGACACATCAATGAAACTCGCAACCCTCGACAATGGCACGCGCGACGGCAAGCTGGTGGTGGTTTCCAAAGACCTCACCCGCTGCTGCGCTGCCGGCTATATCGCTCCGACGCTGCAATCCGCGCTCGACGACTGGGCCCGGATCGCGCCCGAACTCGAAGTCCTCGCCCGCGATGTCGAACACGAGACCGTGCCGTGCGAACGCTTTCACGAACGGCAGGCGCATTCTCCCCTGCCGCGCGCCTATCAATGGGCTGACGGCAGCGCCTATATCAACCATGTCGAGCTGGTGCGGCAGGCGCGCGGGGCCAAGGTGCCCGAGAGCTTCTATTCCGATCCGCTGATGTATCAGGGCGGCAGCGACGGCTTCCTGCGCCCGCGGCAGGACATCCCGCTCGGCGACCCCGCATGGGGCTGCGACATGGAGGGCGAAATCGCCTGCATCACCGATGATGTGCCGATGGGCGTGTCGGCGGAAGATGCGGCCAAGCACATCAAGCTGCTGATGCTGGTCAACGATGTCTCCCTGCGCGGACTGATCCCGGCGGAGCTCGAAAAGGGCTTCGGCTTCTTCCAGTCCAAGCCCGCCAGCGCCTTCTCCCCCGTCGCGGTCACGCCGGACGAGCTGGGCGAGGCGTGGAAAGATGCGCTTATCCACCTGCCGCTAATGGTCGACTACAATGGCGCGCCCTTCGGCCGGGCCAATGCGGGGCAGGACGCGACCTTCAACCTGGCCCAGCTGGTCGCACATGCGGCCAAGACCCGCAATCTGGGTGCGGGCACGGTGATCGGCACCGGCACGGTATCGAACAAGGGTGCGGACGGCGGCGCGGGCAAGCCCGTGGCCGAGGGCGGCGCGGGCTATTCCTGCATCGCCGAAATCCGCATGATCGAAACCATCCGCGATGGCGCACCCTCGACCCCGTTCATGCAGGCGGGCGACACGGTGCGGATCGAGATGCGCGACGATCACAACCACTCGATCTTCGGCGCGATCGAACAGCACGTCGTCGCCGTCTGAGCCCTTCCCTTTCCCCTACCCCTCCATTCCGCAACCGAGAGATATTGTCATGACTGCCTACCCCACCCTCAAGATGCTCATCAACGGCGAGTGGATCGCCGCAGGCGAGGCCGGGACGATGGTGGTGGTGAACCCGGCGACCGAGGCGGAGCTGGGCCAGTGCCCCAAGGCCTCGCCCGCGCAGCTCGACGCGGCCTTGAAGGCAGCGGGCGATGCCTTCGAGGGCTGGAGCCGGACCGCAGGGGCCGAGCGTCACAGGATCCTGCGCCGCGCCGCCGATCTGATGCGCGAGCGGGCCGACATGATCGCGCGCGTGGTCACCGCCGAAATGGGCAAGCCGCGCGCGCAGGCCGTGGGGGAGATCACCTCGGCCGCCGACACGCTCGATTTCCTCGGCGAGGAAGCCAAGCGGCGCGGCGGGCGGCTGATCCCGACGCGCGGCAACCAGTTGATTGCGCAGATGGTGACGCATGAACCGATCGGCCCGGCGGTGCTGCTCACCCCTTGGAACTTCCCGGTCAACCTGCCCGCCAAGAAGATCGGCGGCGCGCTGGCGGCCGGCTGCACCGCGATTTTCAAACCGGCCGAGAACACCCCTGCCTCGGCGCAACTGCTGGTCGAATGCTTTGTCGATGCCGGACTGCCGGCGGGCGTGCTCAACCTCATCTATGGCGATCCCGG
The DNA here is from genome assembly GCF_006542605.1 of Porphyrobacter sp. YT40. Taxonomy (GTDB): domain Bacteria; phylum Pseudomonadota; class Alphaproteobacteria; order Sphingomonadales; family Sphingomonadaceae; genus Erythrobacter. Next base: position 1,818,537 of record NZ_CP041222.1, on the reverse strand, counting down.
CCCGGTGTCGGAGCACCTGATCGTCTCTCCCGTGACGCGCAAGGTCAGCTTCACCGGATCGACCGCGATCGGCAAACAGCTGGGCGCGCTGGCGGCCTCGCACATGAAGCGCTTCACCCCGGAGCTGGGCGGCCATGCCCCGGTGATCGTCAGCAAGCACGCCGATATCGACCGCGCGGTGGCGATGTGCGCCGCCACCAAGTTCCGCAACGCCGGGCAGGTCTGCGTGTCGCCCACGCGCTTCTTGGTCGCGCGCGAGGTCTATGACCGCTTCGTCGCCGAATTTGCCGAACGCACCGCGAAGCTCAAGGTGGGCGATGCAGGCGCGGACGAGAGCGTCGACATGGGCCCGCTTGCCCACGCACGCCGGGTGGCGGCGATGGAGGCGGTGGTGGCCGATGCCGGAGGCAATCGCGGCGAGGTCGTCACCGGCGGGTCGGCGATTGCGGGCAAGGGCTTTTTCTTCCAGCCCACGGTCATCGCCAACCCCGCCCCCGACAGCCGCTTCATGACCGAAGAGCCCTTCGGCCCTATCGCCGGGATCGTGCCGTTCGACACCATCGAGGATGCGGTCGGGATCGCCAATTCGCTGCGTTATGGCCTTGCCGCCTATGCCTTTTCCGGCGATCTCGACGAGGCGCATTACCTCGGGCGCAGCCTGCGTGCGGGGATGGTGGGGATCAACCAACTGATCGTGTCCTCGCCCGAAACCCCCTTCGGCGGGGTCGGCGACAGCGGGTTCGGTTCGGAAGGGGGCGAGGAAGGCTACCTCGCCTTCACCGACACCAAGCTGGTGATGCTGGCGAAAGCGGGCGGCTAGGCCGCCGCGCGCGCGCTCAGGCGATCAGGCTGGCGAGACGTTCGATAAAGGACTGGCGCGATTGCATCGGCTGGATGCGTCCATAACGCGCGCGGCGCGAATGTTCGTTCGAAAGGCAAACAGTGCGGCGCATGGGATCCGGTCCGCTGGACCAGATAGTCGGCTTTTCCATCGTTGCGTCCCCGAATCGGCGGCTTTTTATGTCGCGTGAGCTAACACCAAACCTGTGGATAAAACGAGTCCTAAAGCCTTTCTGCGCGGAAATCCTTAAGATGGGGTCAACGGCCGAACGGGGATATCGATATGCCTAACGGTCGGTGCGGCGCACTCCGGCGGCGCGGACATCGGCGAGCGTCGGGTAACCGTTGACCGCCATCAACAAATCCGCCTCGGCAAGGATCGAGCGCAGCACCCAAGCCGCGCCCTCGGCCCCGCCCAGCGCGAGGCCATAGGTATAGGGCCGCCCCACGCCGACCGCGCGCGCGCCCATCGCCAGCGCCTTGACCGCATCGGTGCCCGAGCGGATTCCGCTGTCGAACAGCACCGGGGTATCACCCGCCGCCGCGACCACATCGGCGAGCAGGTCGATGGTCGCGATCCCGCCATTGGCCTGCCGCCCGCCGTGATTGGAGCAATAGACCGCATCCGCCCCGGTATCGACCGCGCGGTGCGCATCATCGGGGTGGCAGATGCCCTTGAGCACAATCGGCAGCTTCGTCACCGATTTGAACCACGCCATGTCGTCCCACGTCAGCACCTGCCCGAAGGTCGCCGCCCAGGTGAAGATCGCCGCCGCCGGATCTTCCTCGGGCGGCTTGGCGAGCAGCGAGCGGAAGACGGGGTCGGTGAAGTAGTTTTGCAGCACCTTGCCGCGCAACTGCGGGAAGTTCGAGGCATTGAGATCACGCGGGCGCCAGCCTGTGACCCACGTATCCAGCGTCACCACCAGCGCCTTGTAACCCGCATCCTCGGCACGGCGGATCAGGCTTTCCGCCAGTTCCCTGTTCTTCGGCGTGTAGAGCTGAAACCAGGCGGGCGAATCCCCGCAGGCTGCCTTCACATCCTCCAGCGGATCATTGGCGAGGGTCGAAGCGCAGAACGGCACCCCCGTCATCGCCGAGGCGCGGGCGGCGGCCATGTCACCGTGGCGGTCTTGCGAGGCCTCGCCATTGAGGCCGATGGGGGCCATGAACAGCGGGGTCGGGTAGGTGTGGCCGAACAGCTCGATCGACAGGTCGCGCGTCGCGCAATCAACCATCATGCGCGGCACCATCCCCCAGTGGTGGAAGGCCGCGGCGTTCTGGTCCTGCGTGTGTTCGTCCCCGCAGCCACCCGCGACATAATTGGTGAGGCTCGGCCCTAGCGCCTGATGCGCGCGCTGTTCGAGCGTGGCGAAATCGACTGGGAAGGTGGGCAGGATGCCGCGCAGACCGGCGTTGTAGATTTCGTTCTGCATCGCGCCGAAATAGGTCATGGCGGCGTTCTCTCCCGTTTCTGTTTGACGGGAATTCAGACGATGCAGGCGGTCAGGGCAAGCGCTTTCTAGGTGAAGAGGCGTTGCAGCCGGGGCCGAAACCTAAGGAAGCGGACATAGGCCCCTTCGAGCAACCGCAGCACGGTGCCGTTCCGTGCCGCCAGCCCGAGCGGGCGCAGCAGCGGAATGGCGCGCCACAGCGCCGCAAAGGCCGCCGCGCCGTCGTGGATGATGCCATTCTCTTCGGCATGGAAGCGGGCGAGCAGCTGCGCACGGTCGACGGGGCAGGACGGGTCACTCCCAGTTGCCACATCGATGAAGGTGATCCGCCCGCGCCGGTCGAGCCGCCGCATCAGCGCGATCTCGCGCAGGCACAGCGGACAGGCGCCGTCGTACCACACCTTGACGCTCACGGAGCGATCCACAGGCGGATAATATAGGCCACCGCGCCAAGCACCGCGACGCTTGCCGCCCAGATGCCCGCCATCCAAAGGAGGCGCTGCCAGAGGGGGCCTTCCGGCGGTCGCTCAGGCGGCGCCAGCATCAATGGTATCCCTCGTCCGCCACCTTGCCGCGGAACACCCAATAGGCCCAGGCGGTGTAGGCGATGATCAGCGGCATGGTGATCGCCACGCCCACCAGCATGAAGATCTGGCTGCGCTCGGGCGCGGCGGCGTCCCAGATGGTGAGGCCGGGCGGCACGACATAGGGCCAGATCGTCACCCCCAGCCCCGCCATGCCAAGGAAGAACAGGGCCAGCGCCAGCCAGAAGGGCTTGGAATTGCGCTCGCGCGTGATCGCCCGCAGCATCGAGAGCGCGATGATCCCGGTGACGATCGGCACCGGCGCGACGTAGTAGACTTCCGGCGCGGTCAGCCAGTGCGCGGCATATTCGGCGTTGAGCGTGACGTTGTAGAGGCTCACCGCGCCCATCAGCACGATGGTGGCGATTGCGGCGCGCACCGCGAGCTTTCGCGCATGAGCCTGCTCGTCGCCGTCGAGCTTCCAGATCAGCCAGGTGCTCCCCAGCAGCGCATAGCCCGCCACGGTACCGAGGCCGGTCAGCAGGGTGTAGGGCGTGGCCCAGTCGAACCAGCTTCCCGCATAGGCGCGGCCCTCGACCTCGATCCCTTGCAGCAGCGCGCCCAGTGTCATCCCCTGCGCCAGCGCCGCGACGAAGCTGCCGCCGGTAAAGGCCATGTCCCAGAACCTCTGATGCGCCGGATCGCGCCAGCGGTATTCGAAGGCGACCCCGCGGAACACCAGCCCCAGCAGCATCGCGATGATCAGCGGATAGGTGGCGGGCAGGATCACCGCATAGGCCAGCGGGAAGGCGGCAAACAGCCCGCCCCCGCCGAGCACCAGCCATGTCTCGTTCCCGTCCCACACCGGCGCGATCGAGTTCATCGCGCGGTCGCGCTCGCGCCCCGGCTGGAAGGTCGGGAAGAGGATGCCGATGCCGAGGTCGAACCCGTCCATCACGACATAGGCGAAGACGGCGAAGGCGATGATGAAGGCCCAGATGACGGTGAGGTCCATCACGCGTCCTCCTCTTCGCCCTGCCGCTCGGTCGGGAGCGTTTCCGCCCCGCCCGGATTCTGCGTCGGGCCCGGGGTGATGCCCGCGGTGCGGATCGGGCCCACATCGCCGCGCTTCACGCCATATTCGCCCGGATGCGGCGGCTTGCTCATCAGGCGCGTAATGTACCACACGCCGATGCCGAAGACAGTGAAGTAGACGAGGATGAAGGCCAGCAGCGAGGCCGCGACGGCGGGCGCATCGAGCGGGCTGGCCGCGTCGGCGGTGCGCAGCACGCCATAGATCACGAAAGGCTGGCGACCGACTTCGGTGGTGATCCACCCGGCAAGCACCGCCGCAAAGCCGGACGGCCCCATCAGCACCGCCGCGCGGTGCAGCCAGGGCATGTCGTAGAGCCGTTTGCGGAAACGCCCCCACAGGCTCCACAGCCCGATGCCCAGCATCGCAAAGCCGATGCCGACCATCACGCGGAAGCTCCAGAACACCACGCCGACGGGCGGCTCTTCGTCATCGGGAATGGTATCGAGCCCCGCCATCGGCGCGTTCAGATCATGCTTGAGGATCAGCGAAGAAGCCTTGGGAATTTCGATGGCATAGCGCACCGTCTTCGCCTCGCTGTCGGGGATACCGAACAGGATCAGCGGCGCGCCTTCGGGGTGGGACTGATAATGCCCCTCCATCGCCATGACCTTGGCGGGCTGATGTTCAAGCGTGTTGAGCCCGTGCATGTCGCCCGCAAAAATCTGCGCCGGAGTGACGATCGCCGCCATCCACATCGCCATCGAGAACATCTTGCGCGCGTGCGGGTTGGCGCGGTCCTTCAGAAGGTGCCACGCACCCACCGCGCCGACCACGAAGGCGGTGGTGAGATAGGCCGCCATCACCGTGTGGACGAGGCGGTAGGGGAAGCTCGGGTTGAACACGATATCCCACCAGCTTTCGCCCGGCAGGAATTGTCCATTCGCGCCCATTTCAAAGCCCGTGGGCGTCTGCATCCAGCTGTTCACCGACAGGATCCAGAAGGCCGAAACGAAGGTGCCCAGCGCGACCATCAGCGTCGCGGCGAAGTGCAGCTTCTTGCCGACCTTGTTCATCCCGAACAGCATCACGCCGAGGAAGCCCGCTTCGAGGAAGAAGGCCGTCAGCACCTCGTAAGCCATCAATGGCCCGATTACCGGCCCGGCCTTGTCCGAGAACACCGACCAGTTGGTGCCGAACTGGTAGGACATGACGATGCCCGAGACGACACCCATCGCAAAGGCGATAGCGAAGATCTTCAGCCAGTATTTGAATAGGTCGAGATAGACCGACTTGCCGGTCTTGAGCCAGAGCCCCTCCAGCACCGCAAGATAGCTTGCCAGCCCGATCGAAAACGCCGGGAAAAAAAAGTGGAAGCTCACCGTGAAGGCAAACTGGATCCGGGCGAGCAGCAGGGCGTCGAGGTTCTCAAGCATGGTTAGCAGCTAGTCCCTTGGCTACGGCGATCAATTGCAATGGCTGCACCGCATATACGGTTTCCGGCGGAAAGAGTTGCACCGCCGGACGGGGGGTGAGGAGTCCGGCGGTGCACAAGGAGAAGGGGATCAGACGACCTCAACCATCCGCAAATAGGGCTTGATGGTCTCGAAACCCTGCGGGAACATCTCCTTCGCCTTTTCGTCCGGGATCGACGGCGGGATGATGACCTTGTCGCCCGGGCGCCAGTCGGCCGGCGTCGCGATGCGCGACCTGTCGGCAAGCTGGAGGCTATCGATCACGCGCAGAATCTCGTCGAAATTGCGGCCCACACTCATCGGGTAGGTCATGGTCAGACGGATTTTCTTGGCCGGATCAATGATGAACACCGAACGGACCGCCGCAGTCTCGGACTGATCGGGGTGGATCATGTCGTAAAGCTTGGCGATTTCGAGATCAGGGTCCGCTACGATCGGGAAGGCCAGGGTTACGCCCTGGGTCTCGTCGACATCCTTGACCCAAGCAAGGTGCTCCTCAACGGTGTCGGTCGACAGCCCGAGCGGCTTGCAATTGCGCTTGTCGAATTCGGCGGCAAGCCGCGCGGTGGTGCCCATTTCGGTGGTGCAGACGGGGGTGAAGTCAGCCGGGTGGCTAAAGAAGAATACCCAGGAATCGCCCGCCCAATCGTGCAGACTGATGGGGCCGGTGGTGGTTTCCACGGTGAAGTCGGGGGCGGTGTCGCCGATGTGCAGGCTCATGTCGTTTACTCCTTTGCTGGGGTGGCATTGGTGTAGCAGCACGTCTGAGTCGGGCATAATTCAATTACTCAATTTATGAAATCGATTTTGCCAAATTTCGCATGATTGGCGAATTCGCTTTGGAAAATCGCCGCTGGCCGACGAAAATCGCTCGATCAATATCATATATCTGTAATTGATGTGGCAAGAGTCAGATCAACCCCCGCGCTTCGTCCGCGACCGGCGGTACCAGCGGCGTCCCATCGTCTAGGGCAAGGTCTGCAAAGGCGCTGTCCTGCGACAGGAACACCTTGCCTGAAAGGTCGTGCAGCAGATGGCTGCGCTTCAGACGGTCCATCACCGGCCCTTTGACTTCGGACATGTGCAGGCGGATGCCACCATCGGCCAGCCGGTGATTGATCGCCTCGAGGCTCTCCAGCCCCGAAGCATCAATCGCGTTCACTGCGCTGCACATCAGCACCAGATGCCGCAAGGCCGGGCGCTCGGCGACCTGTTCGAGCACATATTCCTCCAGCCAGCGGGCGTTGAGATAGGTCAGGCTCTCGTCCACCCGGATCGTGAGGAGATGCGGCAGGGTGAGCACTGTGTGCCGCTCGACATTGCGGAAATGCTCGGTGCCCGGCACGCGCCCGACGATGGCGGCGTGGGGGCGGCTCGCGCGCCACAGGTAGAGCAGCAGGCCGACGCCGACCCCGGCGATCACGCCCATCTCTACTCCTGCCAGCAACGTGACCGCGATGGTCGCGGCATGGGCGGCGAAATCGGCCTTGGAATAGGCCCACAGCAGGCGCGGGGTCTTGAAATCGACGAGGCTCAGCACCGCGACGATGATCGTCGCCGCCAGCGTCGCATTGGGCAGATTGAAGAGCAGCGGCGTGAGAAACAGGCTGGCGAGCGCGATGCCGATTGCGGTGAAGGCCCCCGCCGCCGGGGTCTGCGCGCCCGCATCGAAGTTCACCACCGAGCGCGCAAAGCCGCCCGTCACCGGATAGCCGCCCGACAGGGCGCTGGCGATATTGCTCGCCCCCAGTCCGATAAGCTCCTGATCCGGCGCAACCCGCTGGCGGCGCTTGGCCGCGAGAGTCTGCGCGACCGAGACACTCTCGACGAAACCGATCACCGAGATCAGCAGCGCGGGCACCCACAAGGCCTCGATCAGCGCAAGGTCGGCGGAAGGGAGCATGAAGGGCGGCAGGCCTTGGGGGATCGCGCCGACCACCGAAACGCCCCGCCCCTCCAGTCCGAAGCCGATCACCGCGAGGATCGACAGCGCCACCGCCACTACCGGCCCGGCCTTGGCCGCCATGTCCGCCGCGCGTGGAGAAAGGCCAAGACGTTGCAGCGCGGGCTTCAATCCCTTGCGCACCCAGAACAGAAACAGCGTGGCAGGAATGCCGATGGCGAGCGTTGCCGGGTTGATGTCACCCATCGCCCGCGCCAGCCCCGCCAGCATCTCCGGCCAGGTCTCGCCCCCGGCCTTGACGCCCAAGATGTGCTTCAGCTGGCTGGTGGCAATCAGCACGCCGCTGGCCGAAATGAAGCCGCTGATGACGGGGTGCGACAGGAGGTTCGCGAGGAACCCCAGCCGCAGCAACCCCAGCACCACCAGCATCACGCCCGACAGCGCGGCGAGCGTGATCGCCGCCTGCCAATATTCCGCTGTCCCCGGCGCCGCCACCGCGCCAGCCGCGCTCGCCGTCATCAGCGAGACCACCGCGACCGGCCCCACCGCCAGCGTCCGGCTCGTCCCGAAGAGGGCATAGGCGAACAGTGGCAGGATCGAGGCGTAAAGCCCGACCACCGGCGGCAACCCGGCGAGCATCGCATAGGCAAGGCTCTGCGGGATCAGCATGATGGTGACGATCACCGCCGCCATCAGATCGCTGGTCAGCGCGGGGCGATCATAGCTGCGGCCCCATGCGAGGATCGGGAAATAGCGCTCCAGCATGGTCTATTGCGCGATCAGCCCGCCCGGCCCCGCCATCCATTCGCGGCCCTTGAGCATTCCGTTCCAGTAAATCCACGGCAGCAGATCGGCCTTGAGCATCCACGACAGGCGCGCGGGCTTCGTCCCGTCCACCAGCCATGTGGGGAAGCTCGGCGCAAGCTTGCCGCCATAGGCGAATTCGGCAAGCACGATCTTGCCGCGCTCGACCGTCAGCGGGCACGAACCATAACCGTCATATCCCGCCGTCGGCCCCTTGCCATCGAGCTGGCGCAGCGCGTTGACCGCCACCACCGGCGCCTGCTTGCGCGCGGCGGCGGCGGTCTTGGCATTGGGCATCGACCCGGCATCGCCCAGTCCGAAGACATCGGGATATCGCACGTGCTGGAGCGTGTGCTGATCGACCTCGGCAAAGCCGCTTGGCGCCGCCAACGGACTGTCGGCAAGGAATTGCGGCGCGACCTGCGGGGGGACGACGTGGAGCATATCGAAGCCGACCGTCTCCTCGCCCTCGGCGGCCATGAACGTCGCCTGCCGCGCCGGTCCATCGACCGCGACGAGATTGCTGCCGAGATGCAGATGGATGCCGTATTTCCCGACATAGTCCATCAGCGCAGGGACATAGTCCGCCACACCGAACAACACCGCGCCCGCATTGCGGAATTCCACCTCGATATCGCCCAGCACGCCCGCGCGCCGCCAGTGATCGCAGGCGAGATACATCGACTTCTGCGGCGCGCCCGCGCATTTGATGGGCATCGGCGGCTGCGAGAAAATCGCCCGCCCGCCGCGCGTCGCCTGCACCAGCTCCCACGTATAGGGCGCGAGATCGGCGCGATAATTCGAGGTGACACCATTCTGGCCGAGCGTCGCCTCAAGCCCGGCGATTTTCTCCCATGCCAGCCGGATACCGGGGGCGACGATCAGCACGTCATAGGTGAGCGTGCTCCCGTCGCCGAGGGTGACGGCCTTGTCCTCGGGACGAAAGCCGGCGCAGGCCTGCTTCACCCAGGTGACGCCCTTCGGCATGACGCTCGCCATCGAACGAAGCGTGGTGGCGACATCGAACACCCCGCCGCCGACCATCGTCCAGCCCGGCTGATAGGCGTGGGTGTCCGAAGGCTCAACGATCGCGATGTCGAGCCCCGGACGGCGCTTCAGCATCGAGGCTGCCGTGGCGATCCCCGCCGCGCCGCCGCCGATGATGACGACTGTATGCTTGGTGTTGCTCATGTCCGATCCCTCCCTTGCGCGCGGCGCTAGCCGCCCGCTTCCATGCGTTCGGTCAGACCGGAAAGGTCGTATCCGGCGGCGGCTGCATGAGCGAGCCGCTCGGCAACGCTGAAGCCGTGCACATTGGCCAGCGCATCGAGCGTCGCGGCGCGCGTGCCGGTGCGGCAATAGGCCAGCACCTTGCCCGGCGTGCCGCGACGGATCGCGCCAAAGGCGGCAATCGCAGCGGGCGGGAACACCCCGCCCGCCACAGGGATGTGATGGAAGGCGAGGCCCGCGCCTTGCGCCGCTGCGCGCATCGCCTCGATCGGGGGCTGGCCCGGCTCCTCGCCATCGGGGCGGTTGCAGATCACCGCGGCAAAGCCCTGCTCCGCGAGACCCGCCAGCTCTTCGGGCTGCATCTGCGCGGAAACCGCCAGGGTTTCATCGATCACCTTGAGTTCCATCATCCGGTTCCTTCCATCAGCCGCACCAGCAGCATTCCGGCCAGCATCGCCGCCACGAAGATCGCCGCCGAGGCTGGCGCGATTGCCAGCGCGGCAAAGCCGGGGCCGGGGCACAGCCCGGCGATCCCCCAGCCCACCCCGAACAGCGCCGATCCGCCGACGAGGCGCGGGGTTAGGTCGTTGCGGTCGGGCAGCGCAAATCCCTCCGCGAACACCGGGCGCAGCATCTTGCGCTGCACCGCCCAGGCCAGCGCCATCACCAGCACCGCCCCGCCCATCACGAAGGCGAGCGTCGGATCCCAGTCGCCGAACAGGTCGAGGAATCCGCGCACCCGCGCAGGGTCCGTCATGCCGCCGATGGTCAGCCCGGCACCGAAGATCGTGCCCGATGCGAGCGGAACGAGAATGGCGCGCATCATGGCAGCACCGCGATGCCGAGCGCGTTCATCGCCGCGACGGTGGCAAAGCCGGTCGCCATGAAGGTCGCCACCGCCACCAGCGAGCGCTGCGACAGGCGGCTCATGCCGCACACGCCGTGCCCGCTGGTGCAGCCGCTCCCCAGCCGGGTGCCGATGCCCACGATCAGGCCCGCGATGACCAGCACCACCGGACTTGCGAAACCGGGCGTCGGCGCGGCGGTCTGGCTCGTTACCAGCAGCGCGCCCAGCGGCAGGCCGATCACGAAGGCCCAGGCCCCGACGCGCGGCAACGAACTATCGGCAAGACCGAAAGCGCGCGCCGCGATGCCGGAGACCCCGGCAATCCGCCCCGCCCCCAACAGCATCAGCGCCGCTGCGAGACCGATCAGCAGACCGCCGATCAGTCCCGGCAAGGGGGCCGCATCAGGAAATCCCGGCAGCGTCATACCGCGTTTACCGGAATCTTGAGGTAGGTGACACCATTATCGTCCGGCGGCGGCAGGTGGCCGGCGCGCATGTTGACCTGCACGGCGGGCAGGATCAGGCGCGGCATATCGAGCGTCGCATCGCGCGCTTCGCGCATCTGCACGAATTCGTCTTCGGTGATGCCGTCATGCGCATGGATATTGCCCTCGCGCTCGGCGGCGACGGTGGTCTCCCACACATAGGTCGTGCGGCCCTTGGGGAGATAGTCGTGGCACATGAACAGCCGCGTCTCGGGCGGAAGCGACAGGATGCGCCGCAGCGATCGGAACAGCGTGCGCGCGTCGCCGCCGGGGAAATCGGCGCGGGCCGTGCCGTAATCGGGCATGAACATGGTGTCGCCGGTGAACACCGCGTCGCCGACCACATAGGCGATGTCGGCAGGCGTATGGCCGGGGACATGCATCACTGTCACCGGCAGATTGCCGATGGTGAAGGTGTCGCCGTCCTTGAACAGGTGATCAAATTGCGATCCGTCACGCTCGAACTCGGTGCCCGCGTTGAACAGCTTCCCGAAGACGTTCTGCACCGTCACGATCTCGGCCCCGATGGCGATCTTCCCGCCGAGCTTTTCCTGCAGATAGGGCGCGGCAGAGAAGTGATCCGCGTGGGCATGGGTCTCCAGCAGCCACGTCACTTTCAGATTTTGCGAAGTGACATGGTCGATCACCTTGTCGGCGGAGAGCGTCGCGGTGCGGCCCGAGTTGGGGTCGAAATCGAGCACCGAGTCGACAATCGCCGCCTCGCGGGTCGCGGGATCGTGGACGACGTAGGTCACCGTAAAGGTCGCGGGATCGAAAAAGCTCGCAATTTCGGGGTGCAGCGCGGCATCGCCCGCAGCCCGGAGCACTTGCCGGGCGGCATCATCGAGAACCGGATCAGCCTGTGACATGGGTAATCTCCATTCATTTACATAAATCGTGTATATGTATTGCAATCGATCTGTCAAGTGCTATGAGAGGCTCATGGACAACCCCGCCGCCACCCAGCCGCCCTGTTCCGGTCTCCGCATCGGAGACATCGCACCCGATTTCGAGGCGCGCAGCACTATCGGCCCGGTGCGGCTGTCTTCCTTTCGCGGGCGCTGGCTGGTGCTGTTCTCGCACCCGGCGGATTTCACGCCGGTCTGCACCACCGAATTCGTCGCCCTCGCCCGCGAAGCCGCCGCTTTCGAAAGCCGCGATTGCGCGCTGATGGCCCTGTCGGTCGATAGCCTGTTCTCGCACTTCGCGTGGCTGCGCATGATCCGCGACCGCTTTGGCGTGGAGGTGCGCTTCCCGATCGTCGAGGACCCGACGCTGGTGATCGCCCGCGGCTTCGGCATGGTCTCGGCGCAGGACAGCGACAGCGCGGCGGTGCGCACCACCTTCTTCATTGACCCCAAGGGCGTGATCCGGGCGATGACCTGCTATCCCGCCAATCTCGGCCGCTCGATCCCGGAGATGCTGCGCATCCTTGACGGGCTTCAGGCCATCGACGCGCAGAGTGCGCTGGCACCGGCCAACTGGCAACCGGGCGAAGCGCTGCTTGCAAGCCCGAGCCACGATCTCGATGAGGTGTTCGGCGCTGATGATGCCACCAGCTGGTTCCTGCGCGACACCGGAGCGCGCGACTGATGAGCGAGGACGATCTGATCGAGGCGCTCAAGGCGCTCGCCCACCCGTTGCGCTGGCGCATCCTCACCGCGCTGGCGGAGGGCGAAAGCAATGTCGGCGAGATCGAGCAGGCGACCGGGATCGCGCAGCCCGGTCTGTCGCAGCAGCTCGGCGTGCTGCGCAAGGCCGGTCTCGTGACGACCCGCAAGGATGCCAAGCTGGTGTTCTATTCGCTGGATCGCGGAGTGCTTGGCAAGGTCCACGCCGCCACGGCGCTGCTCGCTCCCGCCGATGCGATACCGCCGCGTGTGGCACCATCCGTGCGCCCCTCGGCACCCGGCGTCGCCAATTTCGCGCGGCTTTCCTAGATCGGAGGCGGCGCGGCCAGCGCAGCGCGCAGCCGCCGCCGGGCGAGCCACGGCTCCAGCCAGCGCCCGACGAGATAGATCAGGAAGAAGATGCCGGCCAGCACATAGCCCTCGATCGGGGAATGGCGGCCTTCGTCCTTCTTTTCGTCCTTCTTCGCGTTCGGATCCTCGGGCGCGGGCGCGCCGAGGAATTCATCGACCGGGTTGAGCTGTTTGACCGGCTTGGGCTTGTCGTCCGCTTTCTTTTCCTCGGACGCCGCGCCGCTGGCCGCTTCCCAACCGTTGATCGCGACCGCCATCTGCGCGAAGCCGAGGAACAGCAGCGGCGCAAGGAAGCACAAGAGCAGCGCGTGGCTGAACAGATCGAAGCGCAGCACCGCGCCCTGCCCTGCCCGATCGATCCACAACCGCCCGCGCGTGAAGGTGGCAAACTTGTCCTGCGCGGCGGGGTTGTCCTTGTCGTAACGCAACATGGCGCCCTCGGTCACGATGGTGGTGCCGGGGGTGCGCAGCAGCGGATCGAGCCGGGCGAAGACCTCCGCATCCGATAGCGCCGGATCGAGCGGGACATCGCCCCGCGCGCGCCAGATCGCCTCGATCAGCGGTATTCTCATGGCGGACAAGCCGCCACGCGTCTCGGGCTCGGGCGAGGAAGCCCCCCATGGCATGGGCGTTTCACCGGCAAGACTGCCTGGCGGGCCGCTCACTCGGCCGGTTCCAGTTGCGACGTCGCAATCTTCTGACGCCTGCCCATCCGCCGCGCCCAGGCTGCCTTGGTCGACCGCCAGCCTTCGCGGAAAGGAAACACCATCGTCTCGCCGATATGCATTCGGCGACCGCCCTCCATGCCGAGCACCTCGGCCTCGCCATCGACGCAAGTGCCGAACATCCGGTCCCAGATGATCCAGGTGCCCGAGTAATTGCTGCGGGTTGCCTCGTAATCCTGCGAGTGGTGGACCGAGTGATGCTCCACCGTGTTGAAGACGTAGCGCCACCAGCGCGGCGTGTTGAAGCGCACGTTGATATGCTGATAGACTGCCACGGTCATGCTGATCGCGCCCGCCAGCAGGAAGGCGCGCGGGAGGAAATCGAACAGCCCGCCGATCCCCAGCCCGATCAGGAACAGCTCGATCGGATTGCCGACCGCGCCCTTGTTGATGTTGAGCTGCGTGATGTAGTGGTGCGGTGCGTGGACGAGCCAGAGCGGATACCAGTTGTGCATTCCGCGGTGCATCCAGTACTGACCGAAGTCAAAGATCATCGAGATCAGGATCGCCTGCACCAGCAGCGGCAGGCCGGTGAACCAGCTGAACTTGCTCCAGTCGAAAGCGCCCTGCACGGCGGCGATGATCGCACCGTCGCCGATATAGGCATCGACCATGCGCAGGAACGTCATCCCTAGCGCGACGTAGAAAGCGTCGGTGGCGAATTCCTTCCAGGTCAGCTGCCAGCTTTCGTAACGGGGATTGACCCATTCGAGCGCCAGCAGCAGCACCATCCACCCCAGCCGGATCGCGATGGCGGTGGAAGCGACCGCCAGCCAGTTGGGCGCATAATACCAGAACAGGATCGCCGCGATCAGCATCGCCGGCTGAAACCAGGTGAACACGAACTGCTTGATCGGCCCGCCTTCGACCTTGCCGATATTCTCCCAGCCCACGATCACGGGCGCGTCGGCCCCGATAATCCGCTTGCCTACCTGAGTTCCGGCCATACCTAGCTCCAGTCGCGCAATGGAGGATTGTCTGCGTCATGAAGAGCCAAGCCGCCCGCGCGCGCGCGAGGAAGTGGGCAAATGACGTAGACTTGCGCGACCCGGTGGTAAGTACCTGTAATTCCGCAGACGACCCAATCAGTCGGTCATGTGCCTGACAGCAATTGCCGTGGCGGCTGCGCGGGTTTCCACCCCGAGTTTGCGAAACACCTGTTCGAGATGCTTGTTGACCGTGCGCGGGCTTATACCCAAAATTTCGCTGATTGTCTTGTTGGTCTTGCCGTAGCTGACCCACAGCAGGACTTCGGCTTCGCGTCGGGTGAGGCCGCCCTGCTTTTGCAGCGTCTCAATCTTGCCGTCCTCGCTGAGTTCGGTCACGCGCAGCAGCACCTCGCCCGGGCGGTCGCCTTCGACCAGCGCCAGCTCGATCTCGATCCCGCCTGCGGTGACACGCGATGCGGCCGATGGCTGACCCGGATCGGCGATCAGCTGGCGCACGGCGGTGGCCAGCGCGTCCGGCAGGGCGGCGCGCTCCGGGGTCCAGTCCGGGTCGATCCGCATCAGCAAAGTCTCGGCCTGCGGCGTGCACCACACCGGCGCGCCATCCTCGTCGATGGCCACCAGACTGCGCCCCGCCAACCCCAGCGCGAGGCGCGAGCGGTAGGTGGTGCGGGCATTGGCGAGATGTACCCGGATCCGCGCCAGCAGCTCCTCGATCACCACAGGCTTGCGGACATAGTCCACGCCCCCGGTGCCGAGCGCGGCGACGACATGATCGGGATCGCCCAGCCCGGTGATGAAGATCACGGGGATATGCGCGGTGGCCGGATCGCGCTTGATCGCCCGGGTCGTCTCGATCCCGCTGATGCCGGGCATGACGGCGTCCATCAGGATGAGGTCGGGCTGCACTTCGCCGAGCAGCTCCAGCGTCGCTTCGCCGCTGCGCGCGATCAGCACGGTCATGCCCTCGGCCTCGAGCGTGTCGACGAGAAAGCGGAGCGATTCCGGGCTGTCGTCGACGACGAGGATGCAGTCCCTATTCTGCATCATCCGCCACCGCCTGTGCGAGCGCTGCCAGCCCCGCGAGATCGAACCGGTCGAGCGCGGCTCGCATCCGGTCGGCGAGCGGCGCGGCTTCGGGGGCGAGCGCGGCGAGCGCATCGATTGCGCCCTCCAGCCCGCGCACATGGCCGATCCGCACCAGCCGCGCGATCTCGGCCCCGTGCGCGGCAAACTGCGGGCCGAGCGCCACCGGCAGGCGCGGCGAAGGCGCAGCGCCCGCGGCCGCCGGAGCCGCTCCGCCCACGCGCAGCCACTCCAGCCCCAGTTGCGCGGCGATCACGTCGAGCAGCACGGCAAAGTCGAAGGGCTTCATCACGAAAGCATCATTGGCCGGGAGGCCAGCCGGGGCAAGAGCCGACAGCGGCCCTTCCCCCGACACCATCACGATCCTGAGCGCCTCACCGTGGCGACGTCGCAATTGCGCGGCGATATCCCATCCGTTCTCGCCCGCCAGCATCACGTCGCACAGCACCAGATCGGGCTGCACCTCGGCGGCAAGAGCAAGCGCGCGCGCTCCATTTTCGGTCTCGTGCAGTTGAAAGCCGAGCGGTTCGAGCAACCCGCGCAGCATCGCCAGGTGCGCCGGATCATCGTCGATCAGCAGCACCCGGCGCTCGCGTCCGAGATAGCCGGTCACCGCACCCGCCGGCGGGGCGGGCTCGGTCGGCGGGCTGAGCGGCTGCGACAGCATCAGCCGCACCCGGAAGCACGATCCTTCGCCCGGCGTGCTCTCCACCGTGATCTCGCCGCCCATGATATGCACCAGCGCCTGCGTGATCGCGAGGCCGAGCCCCACACCGGGCCGCGCATCGCCAACGCGCTCGAAGGGCGCAAAGATCCGCTCCGCATCGTCAGGCGCAATGCCGATCCCGGTGTCGATCACGCTGAAGGTTGCCAGCTGGTTGCGGTATTCGACCCTGAGCGTGACCGTGCCCTGATCGGTGAACTTGATCGCGTTGGTGACGAGGTTGATCAACACCTGCCGCAATCGTCTGGGATCGGTGTTCACGAACTCGGGCAAGCCCGCCGGGCGATCGAGCGCCAGCGCCAACCCCTTGGCCCGTGCCTGCAATTGCAGCATGTCGATCAGCTGATCGAGGAACTCGGGAAAGCGGATCGCCTCGCGCGCCAGCGTCAGCGCGCCGCCTTCGATCTGGGCGATGTCGAGCAAGCCTTCGACAAGGCTGGAGAGATGCTCGGCGCTGCGGCGGATCACCCGCGCGGCGGCCAGCGGATCGGTGCCTTCGCTGCGTTCGAGCAGCTGGGCATAGCCGTAGATCGCATTGAGGGGCGAGCGAATCTCGTGGGCGAGGCTGGCGAGGAAACGCGTCTTGGCCTCGTTCGCCGCCTCGGCCGCGTCCTTCGCAGCGGTCAGGCGGGCGAGCGCGTCGGGCGCGGGGGTGCCGTCCGCCGTCAGCCCGTCGTGCCGCTGCACCGCCATCATTTCACCGTGACGCGATAAAGGCGCGCCAGCCGCCCAGATGGGTGATGTCCTCCGCCCCCGTCAGCGCGCGCGGCTCGGCGACGAAGCCCTTGACGCTGCTGCCATCGGCGAGCGTAACGGTGCCGATCGCGAGCGGCGGAGGCACCTCGGCGACGAAGCTGCCGAAGCTTGCCGTGTCGAGCTCATAGACCTCCAGCGCGATGGCAGCGCCGTCTTCGCTGTGAACCAGAGCGGGCTTGGGCGGAACGGAATCGGCCATCGCGTAAAGGCGGTAATTGGGCGCGGTGGTGAAGGCACCGACGAAGGTCGCCCCGCGACTGGTCAGTTGCCAGTGCAGCGGCATGCCTTCGAGGTGAGCGCCCACGACGGCGAGTTTGATGGTTTCCATACGGTCTCCAAGGTCAAGCGATGGCGGGGGTGGCAAGGCGGCTGCGGACAGATAGGCCTCCGCAAGGGCGATCAGGGCTCTGTCGCTATGGGCCGGGCCGATCAGGGTGATCCCGAAGCCCGTGCTGTTGGACTTCGACCCCGCCGGGACGGCGATCGCGGCCATATCCAACAGGTTCACGAAATTGGTGTAGCGCCCGAGATTGCTGTTGAGCGCCACCGGCGCTTCGAGCAGCTCGGCTACACGATAGGTGGTCCCGGTCGTCGGGAAGGCGAGCGCATCGACCTCGCCCCACATCGCCTCGGCGTGGCGCTGGAGTTCGGCGAGGCGGTAGATGCCGTTCCACAGCCCGGTCGCCGTCATCGCCGAACCCGGCGCGATCACCTCGCGCACCACGGGGTCGATGGCGAGCGGATTGCTCTCCAGCAGCGGTGCGATAGCGGCGGTGCGCTCGGCCACCCATGGGCCGCCGTAGAGCAGCTGTGCGGCCTCAAGCAGCGGGTCGATGTCGATCTCCACCAAGTCGCATTCCCGCGCCAGCGCTTCGAGCGCACGGGTGTAGAGATACTCCGCTTCCGTATCGCCGAAGAACTGCCGCTGGTCCACGCGCGGCACGCCGATCCGCCTTACCGTCAGCGCGACGTCCTGCGGGGCGCGGGAGAAGGCATCCTCGGCGTCGAAACCCGCCAGCACGCCATCGACCAATGCTGCATCCCCGAGGCTATCGGCAAACACCGTAATGCAATCGAGCGTCCGGCAGGCGGGCACCAGACCGCGCGTGCTCCAGCGCCCCTTGCTGGGCTTCAGGCCGACAAGATGGTTGAACGCTGCCGGCACCCGCCCCGACCCTGCCGTGTCGGTACCCAGCGCGAAAGCCACCAGCCCCGCCGCAGTCGCTACGGCGCTCCCGGACGATGACCCGCCGCTCACATAGTCGCGGTTATAGGCGTTGCGCGGAATGCCATAGGGGCTGCGCGTGCCGACAAGGCCGGTGGCGAACTGGTCGAGATTGGTCTTGCCCACGCAGATCGCGCCCGCCGCTTCCAGCTTTGCGATCACCGTGGCCGAACGCTCGGGGCGATAGGCGAAGGCGGGGCAGGCGGCGGTGGTCTCGAACCCCGCCACATCGATATTGTCCTTGGCCGCATAGGGCACTCCGGCGAGCGGCAGGCGCTCGCCCCCGGCAACACGCGCGTCGATGGCGCGGGCGGCGGCGCGCAAGGCCTCGGGCTCGGCGCGGCTAATCCAAACCTGCGGCTGATGCGCGTCGTAGGCGGCGAGGCGCGCGAGAGTCGCCTCCATCACGTCCAGCGCTGCGGTCGCGCCGTTGTTCACGGCGTCCGCGATGGCCCCGGCAGAAAGGCGGGTGAAGCCGGTCACGAAGCCCTCCGCAAGGCCAGCATCGGCGCGCCGGGGGCGAGCGACTGGCCCTCGCCGGTATAGATCGCCTCCACCGTGCCGCTGGCAGGCGATTCGAAGGGGCACTCCATCTTCATCGCCTCGATCACCGCGATCACATCGCCCTCCACCACCGCGTCGCCGGGGCTCACCAGCATCTTCCACACGCTTCCGCCAAAGGGCGCTTCGATGAGGTCCGCGCCTTCGGGCAGGTCGATGGCCGCGACCTCGCCTGCGCCGCCATCCGCCCCGAGCAATTCGCTGACCCGGTCGAACTCGCCACTTGCCTCCCACGCGGCGCGTTCGGCATCGAAGGCGGCCTGCCGCGTGGCTTCGAAATCGGCGATGCTGGCGGCATTCTCGGCCAGAAAGGCGCGGTAATCGGCGAGGCGGAAGGTCGTCTCCTCGATGCGGATCGCGCGCCGCCCGTGCGGGAAGTCACGCCGCCATTCGGCCAGTTCCTCCGCCGAGACGGGGAAGAAACGGATCTGGTCGAAGAACCGCAGCAACCACGGCTTGCCTTGCGTGAAATCCTGCGTCTGACGGTGCGTGTTCCAGACCTGAATGGTGCGCCCGAACAGCTGGTAACCGCCCGGCCCCTCCATCCCGTAGATGCACATATACGCCCCGCCGATCCCCACCACATTGGGCGGGGTCCAGGTGCGCGCGGGGTTGTATTTGGTGGTGACAAGCCGGTGGCGCGGGTCGACCGGGGTGGCGACCGGCGCGCCGAGATAGACATCGCCCAACCCGAGCACGAGGTAGCTCGCATCGAAGATCAGATCCTCGACCGCCTTGGCATCGGGAAGGCCGTTGATGCGGCGGATGAATTCGATGTTGTCGGGGCACCACGGCGCATCGTCGCGTACGGTGCCGACATATTTGGCAATGGTCTCCACGATCGCCGGATCGCGCCAACTGAGGGGCAGGTGGACGATGCGCGAGGGAGCCTCGAAGTCGGCAAGATCGCCCATCGCCTCCTCGGCCTGCTGCAAGGCGGCGAGCGCGCCTGCCTGATCGAGCCGCTCGCCATCGAAATGCAATTGCAGCGAGCGGATGCCGGGGGTGATGTCGATCACCCCGGGGAGTGCCATCGCCTCCAGTGCCTGCATCAGCGCGTGGATGCGGATGCGCAGTTCGATGTCGAGCACGATCTCGCCATATTCGACGAGGATGTTGCGATCCCCCTGCTGACGATAGGTGGTGCGAGGGCGGGTGGCGGTGGCAGGGAATTCTGCGAGGATCGGCGAGAGGTCGGCGATGGCGCGCGGCGCAGCGGTGTCGGTGACGCTGACGGGCACGAAGCGCACCCGGTCGTCGGGGCTCAACTGCCCGACCTTCCAGCGATCCTCGGCGATCACGGTGAAGGGGCAGACGAAACCGCCCAGCGAAGGGCCGTCCGGCCCGAGAATGATCGGCATGTCCCCGGTAAAGTCGACCGCGCCGATGGCGTAGGCGTTATCATGGATGTTCGAGGGATGCAGGCCCGCCTCCCCCCCGTCGCGCCGCGCCCATTGGGGCTTGGGGCCAACGAGACGCACGCCGGTGCGGTTGGAGTTGTAGTGCACCTGCCACTCGGCATCGAGGAAGCGCGCGATGTCGTCCTCGGTGAAGAAATCGGGTGCGCCGTGGGGGCCGTAGAGGACGCGCAGCTCCCATGTCCGGGTGAGCGCGGGGAGCTCCGCAGGTTCGAGCGTGCCGGTCGGCTCGTCGCCCAGATGCAGCACGTCGCCCGCCACCAGCGCGCGCGCCGCATGGCCGCCGAACTGGCCGAGGGTAAAGGTCGCCGCCGAGCCGAGATAGGGCACCACATCCAGCCCGCCCGCAATCAGGATGTAGCCGCGCATCCCCCCGCCGCTCGCCCGGCCCATCGCAAGGGTCTGCCCGGCGTCGATGCGGAGCGCTTCCCCGCGCGGCACCGCCACACCGTCCAGCGTGGCTCCGAAATCCGCACCGGCAAGGCAGATGGTCGCCGCGCTCTCGAACAGCAATGTCGGGCCGCTGGCGGTGACTTCGAGCCCGGCGGCGCCCTCGGGATTGCCGAGAATGCGGTTGCCGAGCCGGAAGGAGAGGTCGTCCATCGGGCCGCTCGGGGGCACGCCCACGTTCCACAGCCCGAGCCGCCCCGGCCAGTCCTGCACCGAGGTCGCAGTGCCCCCGGCGATCACGCGGATTGCACGGCGCTGGTAATTCACGCCTTCGAGCAAGCGGGTGGACACATTCCCGCTGGTGAAGCCCTCGTGCCGGACAACCTCGCGCAGCCAGCGCAGGTTTGTCTCGATCCCGTCGATGCGGGACTGCTCGAGCGCGGCCTGCATGGCCGCAATCGCTGCCTCGCGGGTGTCGGCGCGGGTAATCAGCTTCGCCAGCATCGGATCGTAAAAAGCACTGACCTCGCTACCCGCCATCACCCAGGTTTCGGCGCGGATGGCTTCGGGGAAAGCGACCTTGGTGAGCGTTCCGGTGGTGGGACGATAATCCTGTCCCGGATCTTCGGCGTAGAGCCGCACCTGCACGCTATGGCCCTTGGGGATGGGTGCGGGCGCATCGAGCATGGCGAAGTCGCCCGCCGCGCCGCGGATCATCCACTCCACCAGATCGATCCCCATCACCTCCTCGGTGACGCCGTGTTCGACCTGCAGCCGGGTGTTCATTTCAAGGAAGAAGAAGTCCTCGCGCGCCGCATCGTAGAGGAATTCGACCGTCCCTGCGGACAGGTATTGCGCCGCCTCGCCCAACCGCACGGCGGCGGCGATCAGCTGGCTGCGCTTGGCGTCGGAGAGGCAGGGCGCGGGGGCCTCCTCGACGACTTTCTGGTTGCGTCGCTGGAGCGAGCAATCCCGTTCCCCCAACGCCATGACGCGGCCCTTGCCGTCGCCGAAAATCTGCACTTCGATGTGCCGCGCGCGGGGGATGTAGCGTTCGAGGAACACGCCCGCATCGCCGAAGCTCGCCTCGCCCTGCCGCACGACTGCGGCGAAGCCCTCGCGCACCTGCGCCTCGCTCTCGCACACGCGCATTCCGATGCCGCCGCCGCCGGCGGTCGCCTTGAGCATCACGGGATAGCCGATCCGCGCCGCTGCCTCTGCCGCCGCGTCCTCGCCGGTCAGCAGGTCGGTGCCGGGCGCGAGCGGCAATCCGTGCGCCTTCGCCAGCGCGCGGGCCGAGTGCTTGAGGCCGAAGGTGCGGATGTTCTGCGGGGTCGGTCCGATGAAGGCGATGCCCGCTGCCGCACAGGCCTCCGCAAACTCGGCGTTTTCGGCGAGAAAGCCGTAGCCTGGATGAATTGCCCCTGCCCCCGTCGCCTTGGCCGCCGCGAGGATCGCCTCGACATTCAGGTAGGACTGCGCCGCCGAGCCCGGCCCGATGCAAACCGCTTCATCCGCCGCGCTGACATGGAGCGAGCCCGCGTCGGCCTCCGAATAGACCGCCACCGTCCGCAGCCCCATCGCGCGCGCCGTGCGGATGATCCGCGATGCGATCGCGCCCCGGTTGGCGATGAGGACGGAGTCGAACCTCATGCCGCCACGATCATCCGCACCGGGGTCGGGTTGAAGCCGTTGCAGGGGTTGTTGATTTGCGGGCAGTTGGAGACAACGACGATCACATCCATCTCCGCCCGCAGATCGACCGTCAGGCCCGGCGCGGAAATGCCGTCGACGATGCCGAGCGTTCCGTCTTCCTCGACCGGCACGTTCATGAAGAAGTTGATGTTGGAGACGATGTCGCGCTTGCCGCGCCCTTGCGTGAGGTTTGCCTCGAGGAAATTGTCAACGCACGCATGTTGATGCCGCGTGTGATGTCCGTATCGCAAGGTGTTGCTTTCGCAGGAACAGGCCCCGCCGATGGTGTCGTGATATTCGACTGCGCTGTCGACGATGGTCATCAGCGGATTGCCCTCGTTTGAAAGCAGCACGGTGCCGGTGCGCAGAAACAGGTTGCCCTGCGCCGCGACCGTGTCTTGCGCGGAGTAACGCTCGGCATCGTCGGCGGCGGCATAGATCAGGAAATCCACCGCCTGATTGCCCTCGACATCGACGATCCGGAGCACTTCGCCCTTACGCACATGATGCAGCCATGGCGCGCGGGCGGGCACGATGTCATCGTGGACGATGGAGCCGGAGAGGCCGGAGAGGGCCGGATCGTCGGTCATATTATGCCTTTGGGCGAGGGGTTTAGCGGCGGTAGTAGTCCTCGGTGTTGAGGAAGGCGCGCTGCCCTTCTGGCGTGGCGTTGCGCAAGGTGTCCTGCTCGGGTGTGACGGGGCCGCGCCATGCGGTGAGGCGCAGCGGGGTCGCAGTGTAGGCGGGGCGCGGGTCGAGGACGTGGGGGCAATTGGCGATCACCACGATCACCTCCATCTCGGCGCGCAGGATGATTTCGCGGCCCGTGGCGAACGGCCCGACGACGGGCGTTATGCTGCCATCAACCTCGATCCGGGTGCCCTTGAACAGGTTCACCGCCGGGTGAACATCGCGCCGCGTCAGCCCGTGCTTGGCCGCGCCGAGGATCAGCCGGTCGCGCCCGCTGGGAAAGGCGCCTGAATTGCGGCCCTCGCCATATTTCCGCAGGTTACCGGCGGCATTTGATACGCCGCAAAAGGTGTCGTGCGTCCCCGCGCCGTCCGCCACGATGCTCATCAGCACCCGGCCCATGTCGGAGAGGAGCAGCTTGCCTTCGCCCAGATAGGCGTTCCACTGCACCTTGACCGTATCGGCGACGTTGAGCCGCTCGGTCGGCATTTCGGCGTTGAAGATGTTCAGCGAAGCGCAGGCATCGCCCGCCTTGTCGATCAGCCGCACCCGCGTGCCACGCGCGAGGCGGCGCGAGGTGTAGCCGCCGGGGGCGACGGTCTCCTCCCAGACGAGGTCGGACGCGGCGACACCTTCGGGCAGATCGTCGGCGACCGGGGGCAGCACCGGCATCGTCTCGACCCGTGTGCCGCCTTGTGCGCGGGCGTGTTCGCGGGCCGATTTGGGGTCCGCAGTGGCGCTCATTCGGCGGCCTCCTTTGCGGGCGGCGCGTCCTGTTCATGAAGCGGCGGGAGCAGCGCGGTGGTAGTCACCAGCTGCAACTGCTGCACGCCCCGGATCGCCCGCAGTGCGTCGCACAGGTGCTTCAGCCGCACCGCCGGGCCCTGCACCAGCAACACTTCGAGCGACTGGTCTTCTTCGAGGAAGACGTGCTGCGAGGAGATCACCTCCTTCAGATAATCCACCTGCGTTTCCGCCAGTTGCTGGCGAACCCTGCCACCGGCTCCAGCGTAGACGATGGTGATCGTGCCCGCGAGCGTCTCGTCCGGGCGGGTCAGCGCCTCGTGCTCGGCGAGCGCATGGCGGATCAGTTCGGCGATCAGCTGCGAGCGCGAGGGCAGTCCGCGTTCCTCCACCATCATGTCGAGCTGGCGAAACAGCTCGGCCGGAAGGCTCATGGAAAGGCGAGCAAGGCGGGAGGGTTCGGATGTGCTCATGCGCTGACCATTTCAATTATTACCAACTGTGTCAATCGTAATACCGGCACTCGCGAGGCCGGCAGCCACCTCCGCCGCTTCGGCCTCGTCACTCACCGCCTGTTTGCGGGTCAGTTCGAGGTCATAGACCACCCCTGCCCCGTAGCGCTGCGGCGCGTGCGGATCGTGGCGGCGCTTGTCGAGCGTGAGCACGCGGGTGCCGAGGCTGAAAGCCTCCTTGATGTCGTGCGTAACCATGATGATGGTCAGCCCATGTTCGCGCCACAGGCGGGTGATGAGCGCGTGCATATCGGCCCGGATACCGGGGTCGAGCGCGCCGAAGGGCTCGTCGAGCAGCAGAATGCGCGGCCGCTTGATCAGCGCCTGCGCGATGGCCAGGCGCTGCTGCATCCCGCCCGACATCTGCGCCGGGTAAAGGTGCGCGCTGTCGGCCAGCCCCACCTGCTCCAGCATCGCCTCGGCCTCGGCCCGTGCGGCGCGGCGTGCGCTGCCGAACAGGCGCGCGGTGAAGGGCGATGCGCCGAATTCCAGCCCCAGCAGCACGTTGCCGAGCACGGTCAGATGCGGGAACACCGAATAGCGCTGGAACACCACGCCGCGGTCGGGCCCGCATTCCTCCGGCAGCAGCGCTCCGTCGAGGCTGATGCGCCCGTGCGTCGGCTGTTCCTGCCCGAGGATCAGGCGCAAAAGGCTGCTCTTGCCCGCGCCCGATGGCCCGATGATCGAGACGAAGGAGCCCTTTGCAATGTCGAGCGAAATCCGCTCGAGCACGACTTTCTCGCCATATTCGACCCAGACATTGCGCAAGGTCAGCATGGCTCAGCGCGCTCCCGTGTGGGCCCAGCCGAACAGCCGTCGGCTGGCTTGTGTGAGCGCGAAGTCCATCACGACGGCCAGAATGGCGATCCACACCACGTAGGGCAGGATCACGTCCATCGCGAGGTAACGCCGCACAAGGAAGATGCGATAGCCAAGGCCCACATCGGCGGCGATCGCTTCGGCCGAGATCAAAAACACCCATGCGGGGCCGAGCGAAAGGCGCAGCGCCTCGATAAGGCGCGGCATCGCCTGGGGCAGCGCCACGCGCAGCATGACGCCCCACGAATTCGCGCCCAGCGTCAGCGCCTTGATCACCTGCTCGCGGGGCAAGGCGCCGATGTGGCCCGCGACATCGCGGATCATGAAGGGCGCGACCCCGACCACGATCAGCGCCACCTTGGCGGTCTCGCCAAGTCCAAAGACAATGAACAGGATCGGCAGCAGCGCGATCGGCGGGACCACCGCGATGGCCGTGACCACCGGCCCGAGCGTGCTTCTGACCGGCGGTAGCGCGCCGAGCACCAGTCCCACCAACAGGGCGGAGAGCGTCGCTATCCCCAGCCCAAGGCCCAACCGCCACAGGCTCGCCAGCGTATCAGCCCAGAACAAATATTGGCCCGAAAGCGGATCGGGTTCGAACATCAGCCCTGCCATCGCCGCCGCCATTGCGCCGGGGAGTGGCAGGATCTTGTCGGCGGGATTGTCTGCGTGGCGTACGGCGGCCGCGATGATGTAGGTCAGCACCAGCACCAGCAGCGGCAGCACGCCGAGCATGAGCCCGCGGCTGCGCTGCGGCTGGGCGGTCACCCAGCGCATCGGCTTACAGCTTCCCGTCCGCAGCCATCTGCATATAGGTCGGATCGAAGCGCAGCGTGATCGCATTGGCATCGCCCAACGTCTTGCCGCCCGGGAACGCCATCCCCACCGCGTCCGCCGAGCGCGCGCCCTGACCGAACAGGCCCTGCGCAAAGGAGAAATCGCGCACGCGGGTCATGGTGGTCAGCAGATCGCCAGACTGCATCGCCGCGACCGCTGCCTTGGGATCGGTGTAGAGGAAGGTGGTGGCAAGCTGGCCCTCGAAGGCCGCCGCATCCGTGCCCGCCAGTTTCGCCATCGCCGCGCGCGCCGCTGCGCCCTCGGCATCCTGCCGCGCCATCAGCGCCATCGTCTCGTACCAGATCCCGGCGAGCGCCTTGCCCAAGTTGGGTTTGGCCTTCAGCGTGGCGGTGTCGACCACCAGCAGATCGAGAATCTCGCCCGGAATATCGGCGGAGGTGAACACTGCCTTGGTGCCCGCGACGCCCTTCATCGTGGTGACCTGCGGGTTCCACGCGACCGCTGCGGTGACATCGGGCGACGAGAAGGCGGCGGCGATATCGGCGTCGGAGGTGTTGACCGTCTTCACGTCAGTCAGCTTCATGCCGTTAGTCTCGAGCGCGCGGGCGAGCAGGTAGTGGGAGACCGACAGTTCCGCGAGATAGACCTGCCGCCCCTTGATCCCCGCCACGCTATCCGCGCCCTTCAGCAGCACCGCGTCATTGCCGTTGGAGTAGTCGCCGAGGATGATCGCGGAGGTATCCTTACCCCCCGCCGCCGGGATCGTCAGCGCGTCCATGTTGGCGACCGTCACCCCGTCGAGCTTGCCTGCGGTGTACTGGTTGACGCTCTCGATATAGTCGTTGACCTGCACGATCTTGATATCGATGCCATATTTGTCGCCCCACTTCTTCACGATCCCGGCCTGTTCGGCATAGGGCCAGGGCATCCATCCGGCATAGATTGACCAGCCGATCGCGAATTCGGTCCTGGGAGCGGCGGGTTCGTCTTCGCCTCCCGAGCAGGCCGCCACCGCCAGCGCGCAGGCGAGAAGCAGGAAACGGGCCGCGCGGCGAAGCTGGTCGAGCATGATTCGGTATCCTTTCGCAGGCGCAGCATCCCCGCAAACCGGACATTTGTCCATGGGGAATTATTACGATTGATTGCAAACGTAATATGGCGATGATGAAGGTCAGGATGGCAGGGATTGCGCCCTTTCCGCGCACCGATCTCCCCTGCCCCGGATGGAGGCACGACCCATGATCCGCACACCCGTTCCGCGCCCGATCATCACCGTCATCGCTGCGGCAGCGCTTGCCACCAGCGGCTGCGCACCCGAGGCCAGCGAGCCTCCGCAGGACACCACCGGCCAAGCGCCCGACCTCACCGAAAAGGCGATGAAGGTGCCCGGCTTTGCCGATTTCCTCGCGGTCGATGGCGATACCGTGTGGGTCACGAATGACGGGCGGGTCGAACAATGGTCCCCAACAGGCAAGCTCGCCGCCACCCCCGTCCCGCGCCCCTGCGGCACGATGGCGATTGCCGAAGGATCGCTGTGGGTCGCCAATTGCAAGGGCGGCGAGGTCTGGCGCATCAATCTCGAGACCGCGGCGGTCGAAGCCAAGATCGCCACCGGCCTCGCCAACCCCAAGGGAGAGACCAACGTGGTCGCCGGGGCGGGTGCGGTGTGGGTGCCGAGTGATGCGGCAGGCAAGGTCGCACGGATCGACCCGGCGACCAACACCGTGACTGCCACGGTCAGCGTCGCGCCCGAGACCTGGTATCTCGCCTATGGCTTCGACGCGCTGTGGGCGGTGTCGAGCGAGGGCAAGCTGCTCCAGAAGATCGACCCGGCCACCAATACCGTCACTGGCACCACGGCGCTCGGCGACACGCCGGGCTTCCTCGCCGCGGGCGAAGGCGCCGTATGGGTGCAGGAACAGGGCGACGGCACCGTGGCCAAGGTCGATCCAGTCACGCTCACCGTCAGCGGGCGCACCAAGGTCGGCGACAATCTCAAATGGGGCGATATCGACGCCGCGGGCGGCGCGGTGTGGCTGCGCACCACCGACGATCAGACGATGGTGGTGATCGACCCGGCCAGCCTCAAGCTGCGCGCGCGAATGGGCCCAGCCGTGGGCAGCGGCGCGCTGCGCTGGACGCCCAAGGGCGTGTGGACCTCGGCCCATGACAACGAGACGCTATCGTGGTGGAGTCCCGCTGCGCCGTGAAAGCAGAGTTCCTTCCTTGGGTCGGGAAGGCGCGACGTGGCAATTGCCTGCCCGGTGGCAGCTTGATATTCCCGTATCACGGGTGGCAACCGCAGCCATGAGGGCCGGGGCAGCCGCTTGGCGGCGGAGACACAGGCAATGACCGATTGGAAACCGCCGAGATATCCTTCGGTCAGCCCATACCTGATCTGCCAGCACCCTGACGATGTCATTGCATTTGTCGTCGCAGTTTTTGGCGCTGAAGTGGTCCGGCGGTTTGATCGTCCGGACGGTTCCCTGATGCACGCGGAGATCCGCATTGACGACAGCATCGTGATGATCGGCGGAGGCGCAACCGAATACCAATCGGCTGAAGCTCACCTCCACGTCTATGTCCGCGATGCTTTGGCGACCTACGATCTTGCCATCGCCAACGGCGCGGAACCGGTTCGCCCGCCCGAGCGAAAAGACGTCGACGACGATTTGCGTGGCGGTTTTCGCGATCGCGCCGGCAATATCTGGTGGGTCGCAACGCAATAAGCGCCTGCTTTTGGCAATGCCAAGGGGTGAACTACGAAGGCGAGCCGTCTAAACCGAAGCAAAGAGCCGCGTTTCGTCGGCAATTCGGCAAAAAAGAAGCGCGCGGGGCGGGTCGCATTACCCCGCGCGCTTCAACTCGTTCTGTGCGACGCCCGAAGCGCTCTTATGTTCTAGAACTTGTAACCCAGCTCCACCCCGAAGCGCTGGCGGCCGCCGGGCGAAATGAACGATCCGCCGAATTCGACCGCGGTGATCACCTCGTTGAGATATTTCTCGTTGAACAGGTTCTCGGCATAGGCGGTGATCGACCACTGATCGCCTTCGAACCCGACGCGCAGATCCATCACGGCGAAGCTGTCGCGCTGCGCCACCGAGTAATCGGCATCGCCCACGAAGGCCGGCAGCGCGAGCGCCGATCCGGGCAGCAGACCGCTGAACAGCGTCGGGTTTTCATCGTCCTGCAACGTGTGGAACCACGTCGGCCCGGTGATGCGGTAATCCGCACGGGTGACGAAGTTGATGCTGCTCGACACCGGCAGATCGAGCTGGGTGCCGAGGTTGATGGTATAGTCGGCGGTATAGGGCGACTTGTTGCCGACCGTGCCGGGACGCGAGGCGTTGGCCTTGATCTCGCTTTCGGTCACGTTGGCCGAGCCGAATACCGTCCAGCCTTCGAGCAGCTCGGCGGCAAGGTTCACTTCCGCGCCGTAAAGCTCGACCTCGTCGATGTTCGACACCACGCGCAGCAGGCCGAAGCCGCCGACGAAGAATTCGAAGAACTGCATGTCTTCGACATTGGTGTAATAGCCCGCAAGGTCGAAGGTCACCGCGCCATCCAGGAGGCTGCCCTTCACCCCTGCTTCGAAGGCGTTGGAGACTTCCTTGCGATACTGGTCGTCGATCAGCACATTGGTGCCGATGAACTGGTTGAGCCCGCTTTCGACAATCGCGGCCGAACCCTGGTTGTTGAACCCGCCCGATTTGAAGCCGACCCCCCAGTTGCCATAGAGGTTGACGTCCGAGGTCAACTCGTAGCGGAGCGAGACCTTGGGCTGGAACTGCTTGAAGGTCTCCGATTGCGGCGCGATCGGCTGAACAGCGCCGCCGCTCACCGTCTGGCCGGGGTTGATCGGCCCGCCGGTGAAGGGATCGAACACGGTGGGCACGAGGCTTTCGACCCGGCGATCCTCGATATCGTAACGGCCTGCGAGGCTGAGATTGAAGCGATCCGACAGATCGGCATCGACCGCAGCGAAGACCGCATAGACATCGGTGGTGAAGGCATCGTTGTAGAGCTGGGTCGTGGGGTTGTCGCTGCCCGGCGCATTGTAGAGCTGCCGGCTCACCCCGCGCCCGAGGTCCGCGCCGAGGCTGACACCCACTTCGCGGTCGATGTGCAGGTAATAGGCCCCGACCTGCCAGTTGAACGGCCCGTCACCGCTGGAGGCGAGACGGATTTCGCCGCTGATGTCTTCCTGATTGCGGATCTGCAACTGGGTGCCGTCGCAGGTGGTGGGGCTGTAGGCGCCGAAGGTCGATCCGTTGACGGGATCGAAGATGAAAGGAACCGGGCTGTTGCCGATGAAGGTCGGCGCATTGAGCGGATAGCCGGTGAGTGAAGCGGTCGAGGCGAAGCAGGCATTCGATGCCGCAACAGAGGCCGGGGTCGCGCCGGGGAAGGTGAAGCGGGCAAAATCCGCCGAGGTGCCATCCGCCGTCAGCGACTGGTCGACGTCGCTGTAGAGCACCCACGCGGTCAGCGTCACCGCGTCGAATTGATGCTCCAGCTTGGCCGAGGTTTCGAAGGTGGTCTGGTCGTTGGTCGGGCGGATGTTCGAATAGAAATCGAAGGGATGCGTATTCACATCCTCGAAGAAGGCCGGGTCCACGCCCGCGAAATTGGGCAGGTGGAAGCTGGCGTTGAAGTTGATCGAGGCACCGTTGAGATCGGCATAGCGCGCCTTCACGTCCAGTTCGGTGCGCGGGCCCAGCTCCATCACCAATCGCGCGTCGAGGCCGAACACCTCCTGATCGTCGATCGTCTTGGAATTGTTGAGGAAGCGGTTGCGGAAGAACCCGTCGGTGGTCGAATAATTGGCCGACAGCACCAGCCCCGCGGTCTCGCCGATCGGGGTCGCGATGTAGGCATTGGCGAGATAGGTGTTGTCCTGCGCGGCGCGCACCAGCACCCCGCCCTCCAGCGCATCGCCCGGCTTCAGCGTCTGCAGCACGATCGCGCCTGCCGCCGCGTTGCGGCCATAGAGCGCGCCTTGGGGGCCTTTGAGGATTTCGACCTGCCGCAGCATGCCCTGGTTCTGGTTGAGCTGTGCGGTGTTGGTCTTGAGGATGCCGTCCACCACCAGCGCGACCGAGCTTTCCGCATCGCGCGCGCCGTTGATGCCGCGGATGTTGATCTGGGTGTCGCCCGCTTCCGCGGTGCCGGTGACGATGGTGACGCCGGGCGTCAGCTGAATGAAGTCGTCGGCCCGCTGAACACCGGTCTTGGCGAGGGTTTCGGCGCCGAACACGGTGACCGCGGCGGGCACATCGGCGAGGCTTTCCGACTGGCGGCGGGCGGTGACGATGATGCCCTGACCCTCTTCTTCGGCCGCAGGATCCTCAGCCGTGGTCTGTTGCGCGGCGGCCGGCATTGAAAGGGCAAGCGCGCCGAGAGCCGCGCCAGAGGCAAGAACCAGACGGATATTCATAGGGCGGCTCTCCTGAAAGGGATCGAGAGGAAGACGGCAGAGTGATGGTCAGGCGCGGGCCTCGCTGTGGCGGGCACGGAAACCGGCAGGACGCAAGGGCGCAGCGCAGGCACGCGCTGAGTGGGCAGGCTGGATCGCAATCGGCTTGCAATGCGAAGTGAACTGCACGGCATACACCCCTGTCGCCATATGGCTTATTGCCATTGCGGCACGGGTTATTGTATACAAATTGCTCCCGTCAAGTGCTTTCCCCCAAATGGCGCATATCGACCCTCCAGGTGTGTTTTTGCCGCCGCACAGGCTTGCCGGGGACAGCCGATGACCGCACAAGGAACGGCATGACCCTACCCCCTCTCCCCACCCGCAACCTGTCCGGACCGGCATGAGTCGCGCCTCGGACCAGGCCTATGCAAGGATCCGCGCCCATCTGCTGAGCGGCGCGATGGTGGCGGGTAAGCAGCTCACCGAAGACCAGCTGGCGCAGATCAGCGGGGTCAGCCGCACCCCGGTGCGCGAGGCGGTGCGGCGGCTCGAGGACGAGCTGCTGCTGGTGCGCAGCGACACCAAGCGGCTGTTCGTGGCCGACTGGAGCCGTGACGATATCGAGGAGATGTTCGTGCTGCGCCAGATGCTCGAAGGCCATGCCGCCGAACGCGCCGCGAGCCGCCTTTCCCGAGAGCAGATCGCCGCGCTGGAGGCGGTCAATCGCGATCTGACGGCGGCGGTCCAACAGGCAAGTCCGGATGTCGCACGGTTTCTGGAGTCCAATCGCGCATTCCACGAGGTGATCATCGACGCGGCTCATTCGCCGCGCCTCGCACAGCTGCTGGCGCGGCTGGTCGAGGCGCCGGTGGTCTTGCGCACCGCACGCACCTACACCCGCGAGGACCTGCTGCAATCGGCGCGCGATCATGATGAACTGATCGCTGCCTTCGCCGCCCGCGACCCGGACTGGGCGCGCGCGGTGATGGGCTCGCACTTGCGCCGCGCCTTCCACACTTTCGCGAGGGCCGTGGGGCCGGCAGCCCAGAGCGACGGTGTGGGCGAGCCTTAACAACGCCCTGACTGCCGAGACAGTTCCCGGCGCGCCGGTCTGTCGATGCGCGATTGCAATTGTATACAAATCCCGTATTTGATCCCCCGAGCCCTCCGCAGCAGCAACAGGCGATTCACTCATGTCAGCCGCCAGGATCGAACTCGTCGAGGTAGGCCCGCGCGACGGCCTCCAGAACGAGCCCGACATCATCGCGACCGAGGACAAGCTCGCGCTGATCGACCGCATGATCGGCTACGGCGCGCGGCGGCTGGAGGTGGCGAGCTTCGTCCATCCGCAGCGCGTGCCGCAGATGGCGGACGCCGAGGCGGTGATCGCGGGGCTGCCTGACCGCGATGACTGCACTTACGTCGGCCTCGTGCTCAACAAGCGCGGCGTGCTGCGCGCGCTCGCCACCCGCGAGGGCGGTGCGCGGGGCGTCGATCAGGTCGGCTGCGTGGTGGTCGCCAGCGACACTTTCGGCCAGAGGAACCAGGGCCAGTCGATCGAACAGGGCATTGCCGAAACCCGCGAGATGCTGCGCTTCGCCCGTGCCGAAGGGATACGTGCGCAGGTCACCATCAGCGCGGCCTTCGGCTGCCCGTTCGAAGGCGAGGTGAAGCACGCGACCGTCCTCGCCATCGCCGAGGCCATCGCCGAAGAGGCGCCGGAGGAAATCGCTCTCGCCGATACCATCGGCGTCGGCACACCTTGGGAAGCGGGCGAGTTGTTCGGCAAGCTGGGCGCGCTGCTCGCCGGGAAAATCCCGATGCGCGCGCATTTCCATAACACCCGCGGCACCGGCATTGCCAATGCGTGGGAGGCCTACAAAGCGGGCGTCCGCATCTTCGACGCATCGCTCGGCGGCCTCGGCGGCTGCCCCTTCGCCCCGCGCGCGACGGGCAATATCGCCACTGAAGACCTCATTTACATGATGCAGCGCTCGGGCGTGGCGATGGGCATCGATCTCGACGCGGCGATTGCCGCCCACAAGTGGTTTGCGGGTGTGCTGGGGCGCGAATTGCCCTCTGCGGTCGCCCGCGCGGCATGATCAAAAGGAAACGGCATGACATACAGGCTGGGTGTGGACGTGGGCGGGACTTTCACCGACCTCTTGCTGTTCGACGAGGCGAGCGGCGCCTTCTGGCGGCACAAGACCCCTTCGACCCCGCATGACAGCTCGGAAGGCATCCTGACGGGGGTGAAGGCGATCACCGAGAAGGCCGGAATTACCGCTGCCGACATTACCTACTTCCTCCATGGCACCACGGTGGCGACGAATGCCGTGCTGGAAGGCAAGGGCGCGAAGGTCGGCCTCGTCACCACGCAGGGCTACCGCGACATCATGCAGATAGCGCGCTCCTATGTCCCGGGCGGTTTGGCTGCATGGATCGTGTGGCCCAAGCCTCAGCCCTTGGCCCGCCTCGAACACACGGTCGAAGTGCCGGGGCGGATGGACGCGCGAGGAAACGAGGTCGCCCCGCTCGATGAGGACGCGGTGCGCGCGGCCTTGCGCAAGCTGAAGGCCGACGGGATCGAGGCGCTGACCGTCAGCCTGATGAACGCCTATTTGAACGGCGCGCACGAGGCCCGCATCGGCGAAATCGCCGCCGAGGAACTGCCCGGCATCCCGGTCTCGCTCTCCCACGAAGTCCTGCCCGAGATGCAGGAATATGAGCGCACGCTTTCAACCGTCGCCAATGCGGCCGTGCGCCCGGTGGTGTCAAAATATGTATCCAACCTTCGCACCAAGCTGGAGGCCGAGGGGCTGAAGGGCCGCCTCTCGCTGTTGCGTTCCGACGGCGGGCTGATGAGCAGCCAGAAGGCCGAGGAGCATCCCGTCAACATCCTCATGTCCGGCCCGGCAGGCGGGGTCACGGGCGCGCTGTGGGTCGCCAAGAATGCGGGCTTCGAGAACATCCTGACGCTGGATGTCGGCGGCACCTCGACCGACGTGGCGCTGATTCAGGGCCTCGAACCGCGCCGCCAGCGCACCACCGAAGTCGGGCACCTCTCGGTCCGCGCCTCGGCGCTCGATGTAAAAACCGTGGGTGCGGGCGGCGGCTCGATCGCCCACGTGCCGCAGTTGACCGGCGCGCTGCGGGTCGGGCCGGAGAGCGCGGGCGCTGTTCCCGGCCCCGTCGCCTACAACAAGGGCGGCACGCTCCCGACCGTGACCGATGCCAATGTGGTGCTCGGCTACCTGCCCGAAGACCTCCTCGGCGGCAGCTTCAAGCTCGACCGCGAAGGCGCGAAGGCGGCGGTGCAGACCATCGCCGATGCGCTGGGCGTAACACTGATGGAGGCCGCGCGCGGGATCATCGATATCGTCAACGAGAACATGTTCGGCGCGCTGCGCATGATCTCGGTTCAGCAGGGCTACGACCCGCGCGAATTCGCACTGATGGGCTTCGGCGGCGCGGGGCCGCTCCATGTCAACGCGGTCGCGCGGCTGATGGGCAGCTGGCCCGCGATCTCGCCGGTCTCCCCCGGCGTGCTCTGCGCTTTGGGCGATGCGACGACGCGGATGCGCACCGAAACCGCGCGCTCTTTCTCGCGCCTCGCCAAGGACACCACCATCGCCGATCTCGTGGCCGTGCTCGACGACATGGCCGAACAGACCCGCGGCGAACTGGTCGCCGACGGCATTCCGGAAGACCAGATCACCTCGGAATTCGAGATCGACGTGCGCTATGCCGGCCAGGCCTTCGAGGTGCCGCTGACGATCACGCAGGACATTCTCGAACAGGACGGGATCGAAGGCATCCTCGCCCGCTTTGACGAGGAGCACCTGCGGCTGTTCACCTTCAACATGGACACCCCGCACGAGATCGTGAACCTGCGCGCCGTGGCGCTGGGGCAGGCCCCTGCCCTGCCAGCCGCCGAGCTGCCGAAGGGCGATGGCGATCCGTCCGCGGCGAAAATCCGCGACCATGTGATGTGGATCGGCGGCGAGGAGCGGCCTGCGGTGATCTACGACCGCGCGCGGCTGCGTCAGGGCGACGTGATCGAAGGCCCGGCGATCATCACCGAGATGGATTCGACCACGCTGGTCGAACACGATTGCCGCGCGACTGTCGACGCGGTCGGCAATATCCTGATCACTCTCAAGGCGGAGGGCTAAGACGATGCCTGCCAAGATCATCGAACCCAACACCACCCCGTTCCAGAAAATCGCCATCGATCCGGTGACGCTCGACATCATCGAGAACGCGCTGAGGAACGCGCGCATCGAAATGGACGCGACCCTTGTGCGCACCGCCATGAGCCCCGGCATCCGCGAACAGGGCGATGCCTTCCCGCTGATCTCCGATCCGGCGGGCAAGATGATCGTCGGCCAGTTCGGCAGCTTCATCGACGGCTTTCTGAAGCAGTATGACGGCACCATCGAGGACGGGGACATGATCTTCCTCTCCGATCCTTATTCCTGCGGCGGGGCAGTGAGCCACTCGAACGACTGGCTGGTGTTGCTGCCGGTGTTCAAGGACGGCCGCCTGCTCGCCTACACCGCGATGTTCGGCCACCAGAGCGACATCGGCGGAAGCGTCCCCGGCTCGATGCCGATCGGCGCCTCGTCGATCTTCGAGGAAGGCGTGCGCATTCCGCCGGTGAAGATCTGGAAGCGCGGGGAATATAACGAAGACCTGATGAAGCTGGTGATGCACCAGACCCGCAAGCCCGACTGGTGCCAGGCGGACTTGAACGCGCTGATCGCCAGCTGCCGCGTCGCCGCGCGCCGCGTGATCGAGATGGCCGACCGCTTCGGTGACGATGTCTACGTCTCCGCCACACAGGAGCTGCTCGCGCGCAATCACCGTGCGATGAAGGCGCTGCTGGCGATGGCGGTCGCCGAGGAGCCGGTCAGCTTCGAGGATTACATCTGCGACGACGGCAAGGGCTACGGCCCCTACAAGATCCGCTGCACCATGTGGCGCGAGGGCGACCGCGTGATCCTCGACTTCGACGGCACCGATCCGCAGTCCGCGGCCTCGATCAACTTCTTCCTCAACGAGAACATGTTCAAGATGTTCTTCGGCATCTACATGATCATGGTCTTCGATCCGCAGATCCTGTTCAACGACGGGTTCTACGATCTGATCGAGGTGCGCATCCCCGAAGGCTCGCTGCTGAAGCCGCGCTTCCCCGCCGCGCTCTCGGGCCGCACCCATGCGCTGGGGCGGATCTTCGACATTCTCGGCGGGCTGCTCGGGCAGAAGACGCCGGAATTCCTCAACGCCGCCGGCTTCTCCTCCAGCCCCCACCTGTTCTATTCGGGCTGGGATGCGCGCGAGGACGGGACGCGCGACTGGTTCCAGCTGTTCCAGATCGGCTTCGGCGGCATTCCGGGTCGTCCGCTGGGTGACGGGCCGGACGGGCATTCGCTGTGGCCGGGCTTCACCAATGTCCCCAACGAATTCCTCGAACGCTACTTCCCCTTGCGTATCGAGCGCTATTCCACCGCGCCCGACAGCGGCGGGGCGGGGCTGCATCGTGGCGGCAACGGCATCCACATGACCTACCGCTTCCTCGCCGATGGCGAGATCGCGATCCATGACGACCGCTGGTTCGTGCCGCCCTGGGGCGTCAATGGCGGGCATCCGGGCGAGCGCGCTCGCAAGGTGCTCGAACGCGCCGACGGCACCACCACCATCGTCGGCAACAAGGTCGAAAGCGTCCCGGTCAAGGCGGGCGATCTGCTCCACTTCATCACCTGGGGCGGCGGCGGCTGGGGCGACCCGCTGGCGCGCGATCCCGAGCTGGTCGGCCTCGAAATCCGACAGGGCCTCGTCACCCCCGAAGGCGCGCGCGCCTATGGGGTAGTGGCGGATCGCGCTGGCGTGGTGGACAGCGCCGCAACGGAAGCGTTGCGCGCCGAAATGTCGGCCTCACGCGGGGAACTGCCGCTGTTCGATTATGGCCCCGGCATCGATGCCCTGCGGGCGAACTGCGAGGCGGAGACCGGCCTCCCCGCCCCCGTCCAGCCGGTCTGGACGACCTTGCGGGAGGCCGCGGAATGAGCGGCGCGCTTCAGGGACTCAAGGTGGTCGAGATGGGCCAGCTTCTCGCAGGCCCCTTCTGCGGGCAACTGCTCGGCGACATGGGCGCAGACGTCGTCAAGATCGAGCCGCCGGGCGCGGGCGATCCGATGCGCAATTGGGGCCAAGGCGAGGAAAAAGTGCAGTGGGAAGTGATCGCGCGCAACAAGCGCTCGGTCACCTGCAACCTGCGCGTCCCCGAAGGTCAGGCGCTGGCGAAGCGGCTGATTGCCGAGGCCGATGTGCTGATCGAGAACTTCAAGCCCGGCACGCTGGAGCGCTGGGGCCTCTCCCCTGCCGAACTCCACGCTATCAACCCCGGCCTCATCATCGCCCGCATGTCGGGCTACGGGCAGGACGGGCCTTACTCCGACCGTGCTGGGTTCGGCGGGATCGGCGAGGCGATGGGCGGCTGGCGCTACATCGTTGGCGAGCCGGACCGTCCGCCGAGCCGCATGGGCATCTCGATCGGCGACACCCTGTGCGCGACCTATGGCTGCATGGGCGTGCTCGCCGCGCTCCACCACCGCGAGAAGACGGGTGAAGGCCAGGTGGTCGATTCCGCGCTCTACGAAGCGGTGTTGCAGGTGATGGAGGGCCTTGTGCCCGAATATGACCGCAACGGGGTGATCCGCGAACGCTCGGGCTCGGTGCTCAAGGGCATCGCGCCGTCCAACGTCTATACCTGCAAGGACGGCAGCTACATGATCGGCGCCAATGGCGATGCGATCTTCGCGCGGCTGTGTCAGGCGATGGGCCGCCCCGAACTGGCGCAGGACGAGCGCTATTCCACCCACATCGCGCGCGGGCACCATCAGGACGAACTGGATGCTCTGGTGAACGCATGGACGGAGACGCTGACGGTCGACGAGGTTGATGCGCTGATGGCCGAATATTCGATTCCCGCAGGCCGGGTTTATCGTGCGCCGGAAATGCTCGCCGACCCGCACTTTCAGGCGCGTGAGGCGATCATCGAGGTCGAGACGCAGCAGCGCGGGCGCATCAAGATGCAGAACGCCTTCCCCAAGCTGTCCAAGACGCCAAGCACCATCCGCCGCCCTGCGCCTGCCGCTCCGGGGCAGGACAATGCCGAGGTCTTCGCCGAGCGTCTGGGCATGGGAGCTGACGAACTCGCGCGGCTGGCCGAGGCCGGAATCATCTGATGAGCGGCCCCTCGGCATCCGACAATTATGCAGGGGTTTACGAGGGGCGGCTCCAGCCGGGGAGTCGCCCTGCCCTGCTGATCGTCGATGTCGTGGCGGCCTATCTGACCGAGGGCTCGGCGCTGTTCATGGAGACGGCAGCGGCGGCGCGCGACAGCAACGTGCGGCTGGCAGCGGCAGCGCGAGCGGCGGGCGTGCCGGTGGTGTTTACCAATGTCAGCTACAAGGCGGATGGCTACGATGGCGGGGTGTTCTACCGCAAGGCGCCGGTGCTGAAGGCCTTCATCGAAGGCTCCCCCCTTGGAGCCTTTCCGCCCGAACTCACCCCCCTTCCGGGCGAGCGCGTGTTCACCAAGCAATACCCCAGCGCCTTCTTCGGCACCGGCCTCTCCGAAGCCCTCCACGCCGAAGGGATAGATACGCTGCTGATCGGCGGCTATTCCACAAGCGGCTGCGTGCGCGCATCGGCGCTCGACGCGATGCAATACGGCTTCATCCCGCTGGTGGTGCGCGAGGCCTGCGCCGATCGCCACCCCGCCCCGCACGAGGCAAACCTGTTCGACCTTCAGGCCAAATATGCCGAGGTCATCTCCGAGGCCGAGGCTCTCGCGGTGATCGCCGCAGCGGCTTGAGCGCCGCGCAAGACCTGTCATACAAGCCCCTGATTTTGCCAGCCCCGAGTCACGCGTGCTTAAGAGAGGCGCGCTAGACCAACGCACGGCGCAAGCATTCGAGTGCTTTGATGATGCAGGATAATCAGGGGCAGGGCCTTCCGGAGCTCGACATCCACAATCGGCGGATGTTGCTCCCCCTCGCCTATCATCTCGATGTTGTCGACTACCTCCGGCGCGAGGAGCGGCACGCGTGGGAATGGTCGGGCTCGGGCCTGATGACCGATCAGACCGAAGGCGTGCGCGATGCGATGCTGCGCGACACCTACCGGCTCGAACCGCAGGGCCACCCTGCGGTGTTCGAGGCCTGCCACACCGCGATGGCGCGGCTCGGCATCACCGCGCCGGTGACGCTCTATCAGGCCAATGACGGCTCGATGAACGCCTCGCTGGTCTATGTTCCGGGCGAGATCCATCTGGTGTTCTTCGGACCCATCCTCGAAAAGCTCGATGCGGCGGAACTGCTGGCGCTGATGGGGCACGAGCTGTCGCATTATCTGCTGTGGTCGCTGGGCGAGCGTGAGCATTACCGCGCCAGCCGGGTGTTCGATCACGCCCTGTCCTATCCCGACGCGCGCCCATCGCACCGCGAGACCGCGCGGTTGCTGAGCCTCAACACCGAACTTTTCGCCGATCGCGGCGCGGCGATTGCGGCAGGCGCGCCGGGGCCGGCGATCGCGGTGCTGGTCAAGGTGATGACCGGCCTCACCAATGTCGATCCCGAGGCCTATCTGCGGCAGGCGCAGGAGGTCGAGGCGGCGAGCGGCAAGTCGCGCGGGCTTTCCCACCCCGAAGCCTATCTGCGCGCCCGCGCGCTGCAACTATGGTGGGCGGATGATCCGCAGCTTGCCGATTGGCTCGAAAAGCAGCTGCAAGGCCCGCTGTCGATCGAGGCGCTCGATCTGATGGGCCAAAGCCGGCTCACCGCAATGACACGCGGCTTCCTCGCACGGTTCATGGCCGAAGCAGCGCATGGCAGCGACGAGATCGACACCCAGCTGCGCGCGATGTTTCCCGATTATGGTCGGGCGGAGGAAGTCCCGCTCGACCTCACGCAGATCGCGCCCGAGCGGATCGACGATGCCACGCGCGACTATTTCATCGCGCTGATGTTCGACCTCGCCATGGCCGATCCTGATGCGGTCGATGCCAGCATGCTGGCGGCGGCCAAGATCGCCGCGGAAATCGGGGCAAGCGCGCAGCTGACCGCAGCGCTGCGGCGCGATCTCAAATGGACGAAGGCGCGCGCCGACAAGCTCGTCGCCTTGGCGGCCAAGGCAGCATGACCGACCCGATGCACGATCCCGCCGCACCCGCCGCCGCGCCAACCCGTTCGCTGCGCACGGTGCTGAAGGAGGGCCGCCGCCTGCCGGCCGACGATCTGGTCCACGCGATGCTCGGGTTGATGCGCGAGGTTGCCGCGCTTCATGCCGCGGGCCGGGTGGCGCAGATCACGCTGGACTCGGTGATCGAGCGCGAGGACGGGCAACTCGCGCTCGCCGATCCCGCCGGGCTGGCCCCGCGCGGCAATCTTGCCGCGATCCACGCCGTGCAGCCGCAAGCTTCGAGCGCGCTCAAGCTGGTCGGCAATTACCGCGTCACGCAGGACGAGGCGCTGGGCACCAAGGTCGACGATCTCACCGTGCTCGATGGCGACGACACCGAGCCCACCCACCCGGCCTTCATCACCGGCCTCAGGAATTGGGAAAGCGCGCTCGGCCACCACGACGAGATTACCGACATCTTCCAGCTCGGCATGATCATGGCCGCGCTCGCCTGCGGTATCGACATTGAGGATCACGACGATCTCAAGCGCTTCTCGATGAACCGCGACAACCTGTTCGCCATCGCGCCGCGGCTGCATCCGGTGATCGCCTCGCTGATCCTCGAGGCGACCGAATTGAACCGCCACGAACGCGCCAAGGATGTCGCCGAACTGGCGCAGCGGCTTGATACCTGGCGCGATCAGCCCGCCGGGATCGATGTTGAGCGCGTGCTGGCCTCGGCGCAGGGCGTGCCCGGACGGCGCACCGCGGTGCTGAGCCACCTGCGCGACCGCCTGTTCGACCTGTCGCGCCGCAACCGGCTGATCCATTTCCGC
This sequence comes from Porphyrobacter sp. YT40, assembly GCF_006542605.1. Classification (GTDB taxonomy): domain Bacteria; phylum Pseudomonadota; class Alphaproteobacteria; order Sphingomonadales; family Sphingomonadaceae; genus Erythrobacter. Next base: position 1,777,429 of record NZ_CP041222.1, on the reverse strand, counting down.
CCGACCCAGAGCTCGATCAATTTCACCGATGCGAGCATCCCGATCGTGATGCGGATCGAAAGCGTGCGCGCCGATGCGCTGTGCACGTGGAAGGGCGCTTTCGCCAAGGACGTGCTGGGCGGCAAGGCGGTTCCCCTCAATCGCTGGCTGCGGTTCGAAGACCAACCGCAGATCCCCTCCCAGCTTGACCGGATCATTCAGGAAAACCGCCGCAACCGCAACGAATACGGCTTCTCCAGCCTGCGCCTGACGGTCGCTTTCCTGCACTGGCACAACCTCAAGGAAGCACCCGAGGAGCGCATCAGCTCGCCGCTGCTGTGGCTGCCGGTCGAGGTCGCCAAACGCAAGGGCGTGCGCGACCAATATGTGCTCACCTGCCCCGACAGCGTTGCCGAATTCAACCCGGCGCTGCGCCATATGCTGCGCCAGCTTTACGCCATCGAGCTGCCCGAGACGGTCGATCTGGCGCAGACGCCGATCGAGGCGGTGCACGAGGCGATCCGCCGCCAGATCCACGAGAGCGAGCCCGGCGTCCGGCTGGAGCTGCAGGAGCGCCCGGCGATCCGCCTGATCCTGCAACGCGCGGTGGCGCGGGTGAACAAGTTCAACCGCCGCTCCGGCACCCGCCAGACGATCAGCGCCAAAGCCGATTTCAGCTATTCGCGCGAGGACTACCGCCCGCTCGGCCTCGCCCTGTTCGAGAAATTCGTGAAGCCCGATCCCCTGCCGCAGCGCATCGCCACCGGCGGCGGCTACACCCCCAAACGCGAGCTGATGGTCGCCGAGACCGAGAGCCTCGCCTATGGCAAGGTCGGGGGCGAAGGGCACAAGTACGGCTGGGAGATCGACTGCACCTGCGTCACCCTCGCCAATTTCAACTACAAGAAGATGTCGCTGGTGCGCGATTACAATGCGCTGATCGACACGCCGGAAGTGCAGCCCGCCTTCGATCAGGTGTTCTCGATCGAGCCGCGCCCCTTTGTTGAGGATGCGCCGCCGCCGATCCCGCCGGCCGAGCAATGGGGCGTGGTGGCGAGCGATGCGACGCAGGATCAGGCGGTCGCTTTCGCGCGCACGGGCCGCAGCTACATCATCCAGGGCCCGCCGGGCACGGGCAAGTCGCAGACCATCACCAACCTGATCGCCGACTATGCCGGACAGGGCAAACGCGTGCTGTTCGTCTGCGAAAAGCGCGCGGCGCTCGATGTGGTCTATCACCGGCTCGGGCAGGCCGGGCTCGACGGGTTGGCGACCATCATTCACGATGCGCAGGACGACAAAAAGGGTTTCATCGCCGACCTTGGCGAACATTACGAGCGCTGGGGCCGCACGCCCGACGGGCTGGAGGATGCCCGCGCCGCGCGCGCGCAGACCGTCGCCGCGCTGAGCGAACATCTGCGCCAGCTTGCCGAGTTCGAAACTGCCGTGGGAAGAGCGGATAGCGCGAGCGGCGCGGCGCCCTTGCGCGATCTGGTGCGCCGCGCGGCCGCCCTGCCCGCTCCGCCACCGGGGATCGGCGCTGCAATCCGCGAGAGCCTGCCGCCGCTGGCACAGTGGGATGCCCACCGCGACACCGCCGCGCGCGCTTTCCGCGCCTTTGGCGAACTCGCGGGCGCGCCCAACCTCGCCGCGCACCCCTTCGCCCGGCTCAAGGGGGAGCTGCTGCTGGGCGATCGGCCCTATGCGCGGATCGAAGCCGCGCTGGCAGACATGGCGGGGCACCTCGAACGGCTCGACCCCCTGTTCGCCAATGAGGGCGCGCCGCTGTCCGGCGACACCCCGCTGGCCGCAGCGCATGATGCCGTCATGCTCGCGCGCCAGCTGGTCGAGACCGGGCTGGCGCGCTGGCCGGGCCTGTTCGATCCGGCCTCGCCCGAGAGCCAGACGCTGCGCAGCGACATGGCGGCGATCACCGCGCTCGAGGCTGCCGAGGCTGCCGCCGCGCAGGCCGCCGCGGGATGGCACGATCCGCTCGGGCCCGCCGACACCGCCGCCGCGCTGGAACTGGCGCGCGCCAAGGAGGGATCGCTGTTCGCCGTGTTCAGCGGCGCGTGGCGCACGCTCAAGGCCACGGTGCGCGCCCGCTACGACTTTGCCGCCCATGCCGTCGCGCCCAAGGTGACCGCAGTGCTGGAGCAACTCGCCGCGTTGCATCAGGCGCGCAGCACTCTCGACGCCGCTCGCGCCGCATTGGCGCAGCGGCTCGGCACGCCGGATCTGCCTGCGCTGCTCGCGCTCCACGCGGGCATCGCCGATCACGCCGCCGCGCCGCCCAGCGCGCGGATGCTCGATCTGGCGCGCACGGGCGAGGGACAGGCCGCATTGGCACGCCTTGCTCAACTGGCCCCGGTGATGGCGGCGCTGACCCGGACCAGCGCCGACCTGTTCGACCAGCCGGAAAGCCTCACGCTCGACGGGCTCGGCGAAGTCCTGCGAGACTTGCAGGAGAGCCTCGACGATCTGCCCGATCTGCTGCCGCACCTCACCCCGGTGCTCGCCGCCCCGCCCGCGGTTGCAGCGGCGCTCACCCGCCTGCCGCTGCCGCTGGCGGGGATCGAGGCGCTGATCGTCGACGAGGCCATCGCGGGCCGCGAGCGCGCCCATCCCGATATTCGCCGCTTCGATATCGAGCGGATGATCGCGCTCTCCCGCCGCGCCGCCGCCGCGCGCGAGATGCTGCGCGACCAGAACGCCGCCGCGATCCGCGCAACGCTGCACCGCCAATTCCGCGAGAATGTGCGGCTGTCCGAAACATCGGTCACCCAGCTCGACACCGCCGGGCGCGAGCTCAAGCGGGTCTATGCCAATGGACGGCGCGAGCTGGAGCATGAATTCGGCAAGACCATGCGATACAAGTCGATCCGCGAGATCGCCAGCGCCGATAGCGGGCGGGTGGTCGCGGACCTCAAGCCGGTGTGGCTGATGAGCCCGCTTTCGGTCTCCGACACGCTGCCGCTGCAACCCGACCTGTTCGACGTGGTGATCTTCGACGAGGCGAGCCAGGTGCCGACCGAGGACGCCGTCCCCGCGCTGTGCCGCGCGCGGCAGGTGGTGATCGTAGGCGATGAGATGCAGTTGCCGCCCACCAGCTTTTTCAGCGCCGCGCAGTCCGACGACGAAATGGAAGTGCTGGCCGAAGAGGAAGACGGGACGCGCATCGCCATCGTGCTCGATGCCGATAGCCTCTTGGCGCAGGCCGCGCGCAATCTGCCGGCGACGCTGCTCGCCTGGCATTATCGCAGCCGCTTCGAGGCGCTGATCAGCTTCTCCAACGCAGCGTTCTATGCCGGGGAGCTGGTGACCATCCCCGACCGTTCGCTGCGCCTGCAATCGGCGACGGGCGGCGCGGTGGAATCGGGCGACGATGCGGCCTGGGCAGCGGGGGCCGACCGCCTGCTCGCCGCCCCGATCACCACCCACCGCATGGCCGACGGGGTCTACGACCGCCGCGCCAACCTGCCCGAGGCGCGCTATATCGCGGGTGTCGTGCGCGAGCTGCTGCGCCGCGACACCGGGCTCAGCATCGGCATCGTCGCTTTCTCCGAAGCCCAGCAATCCGAAATCGAGGACGCGCTCGAACGGCTGGCGGCGGAGGACGCGGACTTCTCCACCCTGCTCACCCGCGAGGTCGAGCGCGAGGAGGACGGGCAGTTCACCGGGCTGTTCGTCAAGAACCTCGAGAATGTGCAGGGTGACGAGCGCGACATCATCCTGATGAGCGTGTGCTATGCCCCCGGTCCCGACGGGCGGATGGCGATGAATTTCGGCCCGATCAACCAGCGCGGGGGCGAAAAGCGGCTCAACGTCATCTTCAGCCGTGCCAAGCGGCACATGGCTATCGTCAGCACCATCGCGCCCGAGGCGATCACCAATGTCCACAATGACGGCGCACGCGCGCTGCGCAGCTTCCTCGCCTATGCCGAGGCGCAGTCATCGGGCGCGCAGGACAAGGCGCAGGCGGTGCTAGCCACGCTCAACCCCGATGCGGCGCGCACCTTCGACGGCCAGCTCCCGCCCGATCCGGTGCGCGGCGCCATCGCCGCCGCCTTGCGCGCGCGCGGGCACGAGGTGCACGAGCATGTGGGCGGGGCTAGCTTCCGCTGCGATCTGGCGGTGGTCGATCCCGAGGGCGGCGGCTACCGGCTGGCGGTGCTGCTCGACCGCGCGGGCACGAGCGATGCGGCCATTGAAGAGCGCTTCGTCTTCCGCCCGGTGATCCTGCGCGCCTTCGGCTGGCGGGTTCTCGACGTGCCGGTCAGCAGCTGGCTGCGCAACCGCGCCGGGGTGGTCGAACGGATCGAGCAGGAATTGTCCCGCTCGAGCTGGGATCTCGCCGATCCCGATCCGCTGGCGGGCACGGGCATCATCGCGACTGCCCTTGGGGGTGCTGTGGTGCAGCCCTTTGCCGACCAGTCTTCAGCAGACGACGCGCCGGTCTTCGATGTCATTGAGGTGCCAGCCGCAGCCCCGGCGGGAATGACCGAATTCCGCCTGGTCGCGGGCACCTCCAACAAGTTCTGGCGGGTGGGCGTGTTCGGCACCGATCTGATCGTCGAATTCGGCCGCGTCGGCACCAAGGGTCAGCGCATGGTCAAGAGCTACGACGACCCCGACAGGGCTCGGCGCGAGGCGACCAAGCTGACGCTCGAAAAGACCCGCAAGGGCTATGAGGAGTTCGGCTGAAGCCACGTGTCGATGCGCGGGCGCTATTCGCCGGGGGGCACCGTTTCGGCACGGCATTGGTCGAGCATAAGTTCGACACCATGCGGCACCACCGCAATCGCCGCCCCGCCCGCGTTCGGCACCGGTGACCATCCATCGCCTGCGCGCTCGGTCCAGGGCCAGGCGCATTGCCGCGCCTCGATCTTGATCCGTCCACCATAGGCGCGGCGAACTCGATCGGCGACCATCGCGAGCCATTCGGCGTGGCGCTCTGCAACGGCGGGGAAATTTTCGCCCTCGCCCAGCGGCATTTCGAGATGGATCGCGGCAAAGGCGGGGACCTGTGCGGGGCAATCCCGGCCGGTGCAATCGTCGCGTTCGGCAGCGCGCCTGTCCGCCGCTTTCAGCCACCCGGCGAGCAAGTCGATCTGGCGCGTCGGCACCACCAGCGCATCGCCGCGCTCCTCGTAGTCGAGCTGCGGCAGGCCCGCGATGCGCAGTCGCACTTCGAGCCGAGACCCTTCGCCCGGCGGTGGCCCGGTGTACACATCAAAGCTGCGGCGCTGGGTGGTGACGGTGAACCGGTCGAGCGGATTCGGGGTATCGGCGGCAGTCCGTGCGGATGAGGCTGGCCCTTCGTCCGGCACCGGCAGGAATATCTCCGCCACCTCCCGGTCGCGCCGTCCCGCACACACGGCGAGGCTATCGCGCGCCTGGCGCATTTCGCCCGCGTTCCACCCGAAATCGGCCATTCCGAATGCGACGTAGAGCCCGTCGCGCAACAGATACCCGTCGCACAGCGCGAGCCGACGGTCGTCGGGGTGCATATAGGGCGAGGTGATTTCGACGCGCAGATCGGAATGATCCTCAAGCGCCACGGAAATCGCCCGCTGTTCGGCCCAGAGCTTTTCGCGATAGGCGACGCGCTGGTCTGCCACCTCTTCCAGCGCATCGGACAGCGCGGCCAAAGCTTCATCGAGCCGCGCCGTGTCGTCGCGATATTCGGCGATGGTCCAGGTGTTGCGGACATAGGTCTCCGCGCGTGCCGACGTCGCAGCCTCGAGGGCCCGCCGCAAAGCGCTGCGCTGGCGGGAGGTGAGCGTCGGGATAGCGAGGCTGGACTGGCCCTGCGCAATCGCCTCTTCCGCCACCGCGATCGCTGCCGCGTGATCGCGAACCGCGAAGGCGGCCATGTCGGCCTCGGCCCGCGCCGCGCGCAGTGTATCGATCTGGCGGGCCACCGCCGCCTGCCCGATATCGAAATCCGCGATGGTTTCGCGGGTGGCGGCGCGTTCGGCACGCAGCAAGGCTTCGCTGGCAAGGCGTTCACCCTCCAGCCTGTCGAAGACCGCGCGAACCGGCTCGGAGAGCGTTTCATCGGGCTGGATCGCAGCGCTTGCTTCGACCTCGCTCTCCAGTGCCCTGAGCTGTCTGCGATAGGCGCCGCGCGCGGTCTCGTAAGCGATTTGCGCCGCATCGACCTGTTCGGGAAGAGCCCTGTCGAGGTCTAGCTCGATGATCTCGACCCGGTTGTTTCCGGACGCTGCCTCGCCGTCAATGGTCGCAATGCGCGGCTGGCTTTCCCCGGCACCGAGTACGTAGATTTCCGCGTCGGGCAGAATGGCGCGCAGTTCGGCCTTGATCCGTTCGGCGCGGCGCAGCGAGAGCGCGAAGCTTTCCGCCTCGCTTAGCACGCGATCGGTGTGGCCGACGACCAGTACCCGCTCGGTGTAGCAGTATCGCAGATCCAGCCCGCGCGCCCAATCGGTGAGCGGCATGTCGCTCGAACCCGTAAAATAGACGATCTCCGGCAAGCAGGACCCCGAAGCGAAGACCGGCGGCGGTGGTGGCGCGGGCGGGAGCTGCGCAGATGGCTCGGGTGATCCGAAACCGATTTCGCGGTCGTCGGGTGGCCGGCTGTCGAGTCGGCCTTCGTCATCGGAGGGATAGGCCCCGACCGGTGAACCATATCCGACCGGTTCGCCGTATCCGCCCGCAGGATCGCGCCCGCCCCAGCCATAGTCGGAATAGCCGCCGCCGAAGTCCGGTGGGCCGCTGCTTTCGGCGATGTCTTCTCCCGAGGATCCGGCCATGGCCTCCTCGCCCTCCGACCCTGCTTGCGCATCGTCGGGCGCGGAGCCGACCGGCTCCCCCATCTGCGCGGGAGGATCGCCATTGGCGTCCAGCGGCGCCGAAGACTCATCGCCGAGCGCGAGCATGACGCCGATCGCTCCTACCACCAGCGAAGCAATGCCCGTCAGCACCATGACCTGCTTGTCGTTTCTGGCGATCCACGCCCAGCCCCGCGCAAAAACCCCACGCGGATTGTCCGGCAAAACGGGCAGCGGCACCGGCACGGCGGGCGCGGGCAGGCTGAGCAACGGGCCGAGCTGATCGTTCGGCAGGCTCGAATAGATCACCGGGATCGCAAAGCTGAGCTTCATCCAAGAGTCGTTCCCGGAGGCAGTCAAGATCGCATGGCGGCCGAGCGCTGCGGCGACAGTCGGGCTGTTCAAGTCCCCTGTCAGCGCGTCGGTCTGCGCCAGTTCGCGGTAAAAGCGCGCCGCAAAGCGCCGGGCGACCTCATCGGGCACGTCGGTCCGCATCGCGACCACATAGGGCACCTGCGCGCGCACCAGCGTCCGTGCGAGGCCGGTGAAATATCGGACCAGCGTCGTCTTCCCCGTGCCGCAGGCGTTGAGCACCACCAGCGAGGGCAGCGAATTCCTGAGAGCCTCGCGCAGTTCTTCATCGAAGACGGGCTCGGGCAAGTCGGGATTGTAGTGATGCACTTCGATGAAGTGCCGCCCCTCGGCCTCGTCAAAGCCGCCGTGGCCGACGAAATGGATGATGTCCCAATGTTCGCCAAGTTGCGCGATCAGGCCGGGCTTCGACACATTGGCCATCACCGTCCACCGGATCAGTCCGTCCGCGGCAGGCGGAACCTCGATCTTGGTGTCGGGCGCCGTGGGCATCTGCTCCAGCTTGAGCCGGGTGACAGCCTCGATCTCGGCGAGGATATCGAGCTCCGGCCCGGATGCGGGATTGGCCGCCAGCAACAGCGCCCGCGCGACGCCTTCGATCCGCGGCTTGGGCGGCGAGCCGCTGCTCTGACCCTTGGCGAAATATCGCGACACGGGCGTGCCTGCGCTGGTGGCGAGGAAATGCACCGTGTCTTCTTCGGGCAGGCCGAGCAGCTCGAACGGCGCATCCGCGAGGTCGGGACATTCGGTGAGATCGAAGCGCAGCTCGACCCGCTCCCCGCTCTTGCGGTTGCCGATCAGAACCTGCAGGCGGCTGGACAACCAGTGTTCGAACAGTCTGGCGCCAATCGCCTGCATCTGGGCGACCGTATTGATCATGATCCCCGCAGGCGATGCGGTTTCCTCGCCCGAACGGCGATAGACGATCCCCGGCTCCCCCGCGCCTGTCGCCGCCTCGAGGTTCAGGTCGCTGACGAGATGCGGGATTTCGCATTCGCCCTTGAGGAAGTCATTTTCCTCGCCATTCTCCCGGACAAGCTGCCTGAAGCGACCCGGACCGTCCCCCGCGCCGAACCTGATCTCGAAGATTGTCCTCGCCACCGCCCCGCCCCCGGTCATATCGCGAAGGCGCGCTGGGTGTCGAAAGCCGGATCGCTGCCGCCGAAGCGGGAGAGCTGCGGGGTCTGGTCGGACCGGACGCGTTTCAGCACTTCGCGGTGCAGCGCCGAATGCGTGCCCGTGAAGGTGCCCCCGGCCCACACCTCCAGCAGTTTCTCGGTGAAGTGGCCGTTGGTGTCCCCGTCGTGGCTGAACTGGTGATCCATGCAGCCGCTGAGGTGCACCGCCGCCGCCGCCACCGGGAAGGCGAGCTCCTGACGGACGCTTTTCCACTCGCGCGCGAACAGGCCCTGCTCGGTTATGCGGTAGTGCTCCGCATTGCGTTCATAGGTGCGCCGGGCGATGCTCGAAGGCATGGCGCGGATGCGCGGCACCGCCGTCTCCACGTTTCGCGCCGCGGCCCTTTCGCCGCGGAACACCGTGCCGCTGTGGCAGGAATCCGAGATCATCACGATCCGCACCCCGGCGGCGAACCGGCCAAGGCAGGTGAATATCTCGTCGTCGATCAGCTGGCTGTCGAACAGGCACCAGGTCTCGTCCATCCGGTCGGCCTCGTCGCCGCTCCAGTCCTGAATCTGCCCGCCGTGGCCCGCATAGGTGAGCATCACGAAGTCGCCCGGCCGGGCATCGCTGGCGGCGCGCGCCAGCTGGCCCAGCACCGCTTCGCGGGTGGCCGCAGCCGTCAGCAGAAGTTTAGGGGTAAAGCCGTTGCTCTCGGCGATGGCGGCCATCGCGCGGGCATCGGCCTCGCACGCGACGAGCTGTCCGTCCCAGCCGCTGTAATGCGCCGGGTCGACGTGGTTGACGCCGATGTGGAGGGAATAGCCCCTAGCGCTCATCGTCGGAAACCCTCCCCGATCTCCCGGCTTTCCTGTGGATCAGACATCGATCACCAGCCCTCCCGGTGCGGTATCGGGAAATACGCAGGTATAGTCCCACTGCGCCTTCAGCGCCGGATCATCCCAAGGGGTCGTGCGATCGGTCGCGTAGTTGAAGTAGAGCGTCTTCGGGCCCGGCGTCCCGAAGCGCAGCAGCCGGGCGATGCATTCGGGATCGGGATGGCCGAAGCGCGACCCGTTGGTGGAGATCGCGAAGCGGCGGCAATCGAGCCGGGCGAGCAACGCCTCGGTGAGGTTGCCGCGGCTGCCGTGATGCGACAGCTTGAACAGGTCGATTGCCACCCGCGCATTCTCGCCCGCCGCCTTCGCCAGCCCTGCCTCGATCAGATCGGCATGGGCATCGGCGGCGAGCAGCACGCGCTTGCCCGCATATTCGGCGATCATCGCAATCGAGGAGCCATTGGCCTCGCTGCTGTCGTCTCCACCCGGCGCGCTGAGCGCCTCGACATCGAGCACGGCGGGCATCTCGCGCTTGCCCAGGGGAGCGAGCGCTGCCTCGGCGGGGGATGGCGACAGGCCGGTGCCGCCGTCGTCCTGCCCCTCGCGCCATTTCTCCCATTCGCGGCGCAGCGCCTCCAGCTTGCCGCGATCGGGCGAAATCAGCGTCAGGGTCAACCCGGCGAAGGTGAAGGGTTCGGGCCGCGCCTCGATCATCACCGGGCCGCGGTTGAAATCGGCATTGACCGGCCAGCCAAGCGCGTCGAGCAGCAGGCTGTACTGATCCGCGCCCTTGAAGCCGAGCGGGGCGAAACCATCGAGCGGGGTCAGCCGCGCAAGCTGATCGAAGCCATTGTACCACACGGCCTTGGGCGCCAGCGGCGAGCCCTTTTCCGCCATGGCGATCAGCCCGTCGAGGTGATCGGAATCGATATGGCTGAGCACCATCAGGTCGATCGCCTCGCCCCGCGCGGCGACAGCGTGGAGCGCCGCTTCGAGATGCCGCCAACTGGCCTTGCGCCCGCCGTCGATCAGCACGTGGCGCAGATGGTCCTCGGTCTCGCCATAGTCGAGCAGCAGGCAATCGCCCTCGTTGGCGGGAAGCATGGTGAGCCGCAGGATGCTCATGGTGCCATCACCCGCCCGCGCCCGAATTCGGTCTGATTGTAAGGCTGGGGTAGGCCGTCCACGACCGCAGCGGCATAGAGCCGCTCGCGCACCTCGCGGGCGCTGACCCGCGGATTGACGCTGCGCATCTGCTCCCACCACAGCGCCGCGACGCCCGCGACATGGGGGCAGGCCATGCTGGTGCCGCTCATGGTGGTGAGACCGGTGGTGCCCGCCTTGGCCGAGAGGATCCCCACCCCCGGCGCGCACAGATCGACATTGATGTTCGAAAAGGGCGCGAGGGTGTATCCCGCCCCGCCCTGCGCCAGCGCGCCAATCGCCTCGACCCCTTCGGCCGAACTCGGCAGTCCGGCGGAGATCGCTGCGGGCTGGCTGTCCGTATGGCGGGATTCGTTGCCCGATGCCGCCACCACCAGCGCGTCGCGCCCGAACGGGGCCTGCGCCTCGAGAAAGTCAATCAGCGCATCGAAGGCACGCAGGTTCTGGGCGAAGGCAACCAGCGCCTCGGACGCCGCAGCGTCGGGCGCAAAGTCGTAATCCTCGATCAGCCGCCTGACCATGCCGGGGTAGTCGAAGCCCAGCGACATGGAGATCACCTGCGCCTGTTCCTGCGCCGCCCAGTTGATCGCATCGAACAGCCATTTGGTATCGCTCGGGCCGCTGTCGGCGAGCACCTTGGCGATCAGCGCTTTCTCGATCCCGCGGGCAAGGCCGATGCGGCGCCCGCTGACGTCCTGTCCGAAGACCGTGCCCGCGCAATGCGTGCCGTGGCCGTCGATATCGTGGCCCGAGCCGGTCGGACTGGTGAAGTCCCGAACCTCGATCCGGTTCGTGATCGCGGCAAAGGCGGGATGTGCGAGATCGATCCCGGTGTCGAGCACCGCCACCCTCACCCCCGCTCCGGTCAGCGTAGAGACATCCGCCCCGGTCGCCACAATTCCCCAGCTGTCGCCTGCCAGCGGCGCCGCGCTGGCGGGGTCTCCCTCGCTGGCCGGGCGGATCAGCTTCATCGGCATGCTTTCGAGCACCAGACGCGGCCGATCGGGCGGGGCCGACTGGCGCGCTTCGGCAGCCTGCGCTTCGCTGAGCGAATGTTCCTGAATGTCGAGCTTCACCGGCTGCGCCGCGCCTGCCGTGGGGACTGCCGCCGCCTCCACGCCGAACCGCTTGAAGGCTGGCGGAGGTGGCATGCTGCGCGCAGTGGGCCGAGGCGGTGGCGGCGGAGCGCTTTCGGGCATGTCGCCCATCGCCTCGATGATGATGTAGCGCCGATCGTGTCTGCCCATGCGTCCCTGCTCCTCTGCTTGCGGGAGAGATCGCCGCAGCGACCCCGCGCCCCGCGTCGTCTACTCCCGTGCCGATCCGCGCCCGATCATGCCCTGAAGCGCCAATAGCGCGCCTGTTCGGGCGTTGTCGCCGCCATCAGCCGGAACCGTTGGTCAGGCGGCGACCCGTCCTTCAGCAATTCGTGCATATCGCCCAGCACCTCGTCGCTGCTGCCGACATAGCCGTGGCCGAGCAGCGTCAGATCGACCTTCTCGACGCTGATCGTGTCGATGTCCGCAATCACCGGCACCGGCGGGGTGAACCCGATCCGGTCCGCGCCGTTGACCAGCCGGGAGGCCCGCACCGCAAGATCGGCGGGCGAGACATAAAGTGTCGTACGCTCGGCCAGTGTCTCGTAGGCAGAAGCCAGCTGGCGGAAGGTCTGCGCATCGACATCGGGCGCGGCGAGGATGATCTGCCCGAAGCGCTTGTCCGTCCGCGCGGCGGCCTCTCGCACAATGGCGTTCATGGCCCCCAGCAGCCCGCGATTGCCCATCGAATGGGCGATCACATGCACCCGCCGCGCGCCTGATTTTTCCGCGACATCGACCAGATATTGCGCGATCGCGCCCTCGCTCGCCTCGATCGTCGTGCCGTCCATCAGATAGCCCAGCAGCCGCCCGCGCGAGGGCCAGCTGAAAAAGCTCATCGCGCCGGTGAAGCCGAGGTCGGCGCCGATCTGCGCGGTCTGGAGCGCGGCTTCGCGGAACGAGACGTTGTAGCCGTGGATGAACACCAGCGCATCGTCCGCACCCTCGCCGCCGATCCGCTCGCGCATCCATGCCCACAGATCCTCGGCCCCGGCGACCTCGGGACGGTCGTAATGCAGCCGGTCGTCGCCCGTGAAGATCCGGCGCCACCAGGGCGAACCGGTGGTGCCGATCCGGCGGTTTTCGGGGATCACCACATCGCAGAAGCCATAATGCACTACCTCGCCGCGCTCTCCGGTGAAGTCGGTGACCTTGTCCCCCTTCAGCGCGGGCACGCGTGTGGTGGCAAACCCGACGCGGTAGATGTTCTTTTCTTCCTGCGCCTTGGGCGATGGCCTGACCGGATCGACGCCCGAAGCCGCAGCGGCTCGCACCAGTGCGGTCAGCGCCGCCTGAAATTCAGCCACCATCGCGTGCGCTGCGGCAGTTTCGTCCGGAGTGAGGCTGCCGGGAGAGACATCCTCCAGCACTTCGGCGATCTGCGCCTCGGCGCGGGCGATAATCTCGCGCAGCGGGCCAAGCCCGGTCTGCGCCGCCCGCGCGGGATCCTCGAGCCCGATCGCGAGCGCGGCGGGATCCTCGACCTCGACCCCGGTGCGCGCGGTGATCGGTGCAGCCAGCCGTTCGCGCGCCTGCGCCGCATCGCCGAGCAACACCGCGAGATCGTCCCACGCGACATGCTGAGCCGCGATGCGATAGATCTGCGCCGCGCGCAGCAGGGCCGTGACGAGCGCACGCTGTTCGAACGCGCTGCCTTGTGCCGCTGCCATGTCTTCCATGACCCGTTCCCCCTTTTACCGGTTCCCGCGCATGCAGCCGATACCGCACGCGTGCACATCAGCCCCGACCGCCGAACCCGGCGATACAGAGCAGCAGACCCATTGTTTTTTCGGATAGGGGCGCAGGATAAGGCCGCGCGCTCTTCAAGACAAGGACAATTCCCGCGTTTGTATGAGCCGCCGGTGTGATGGCTGCCCCTGATCCTCAAGGCCTCTCCCGACGCGAAATCTGTCCGCGCCGTGTCCGAGCATGGGCTCGTCTTGATCGCGTTACATCGGCGCACAGCATCCTTGCGCGCTGCACTATAATGATTGCGCTACCTTGAGTCGGAACCGCTTGAAAGTTTTCCACGCTCACCGTTAGCTCCGTGGGATGATATCGCCTAACGTGATGCAATTTCACTGAGTTTCGAGTAATCCCGATGCCAACCGAAGCTCATTGACTTCTGCATAGAGCTGAATATAACACAACGGATGGTAGCGCTATCATTCATGCCGACACGGCATGGCGCGCTACCTCGAGAGTGGCAAAATGCCACCATGGGAGGGAGATCAGTCATGAAGGCCTTGGCCAATAGTCGTGCCCGTCGTCTGTCCGCATCGCGCGGCAGCCAGTTTGCATTGTCGGCAAGCGTTTCCGCGCTCGCGCTCGGCCTCGCCGCTCCGGCGGCAGCGCAGGATGCCTCCGACCAGCCTGAGGCCGGCGAGCCGGAAGCACAGGAAATCATCGTCACCGGCGTGCGCGCCAGTCTCGAACGCGCGATGGACATCAAGCGCCAAGCCTTCGGCGTGGTCGATGCGATTTCGGCCGAGGACATCGGCGAATTCCCCGACACCAACCTTGCCGAATCCCTCCAGCGCATTCCGGGCGTCTCGATCAGCCGCATCAACGGCGAAGGCTCGCAGGTAACCGTCCGCGGCTTCGGCCCGCAGTTCAACCTCGTCACCGTCAACGGCCGCCAGATCGCCACCACCTTCGTCAACGCCGTCGGCGGCGACCAGGATGTCGACTTCAGCCGCGCGACCGGGCGCTCGTTCGACTTCAACAATCTCGCGTCGGAAGGCGTGCAGCGGCTCGAGGTCTACAAGACCGGTCGCGCTGCGATCCCTTCGGGCGGCATCGGTGCGGCGATCAACGTCGTCACGGCCCGCCCGCTGGAGATGAAGGGTGTGGGCCTGCGCGGCAGCATCGGCGCCAAGGCGCTCTATGATCTGAGCAATTCGGACTTCACGGTGAACCCGGAATTCTCCGGCGTTCTCACCTGGACCGACCCGAGCGACACCTTCGGCATTTCGCTGTTCGGCGCCTATCAGGAACGCACCAGCGAAGCGGTGAGCGCCACGTCGAACGCTTGGAACGTCGCGCCCTTCTCGCAATTCCCGGGCCGCGGCGCCGCCACCGTCGTGACCGGCGCGCCGAGCGATCCCGACACGCTGGTCGCGGTGCCCAATGACAGCCGCTATCACTTCTCCGAGTTCGAGCGCGAGCGCCTCAACCTCGCCGGGACGCTGCAATATCAGCCGGTCGAGACGCTGACTTTCACCGCCGATGCGATGTATGTCACCAACAAGCAGAGCGAGCAGCGCACCGACCAGACCAACTGGTTCAACCGCCCGTTCGACACGATCACCTTTGATCCCAACGATGCCGTGCCGACTTCGGTGTTCATCTCCGAAGGCGCAGGTTACGCGACCAAGGATCTTGGCTTCGAGCAACAATACCGCGCCACCAAGACCGAGTTGCAATCCTACGGCCTCAACGCCGAATGGGAGATCGGTTCGGGCCTGACCCTGCGGCTTGACGGGAACCACTCGCTGTCCACCTCGGACCCGGATTCCGCCAATGGCGCAAGCTCGACGCTGTTCAGCATGGGCGCGCCGGTGGTCGATGCACACTCGGTCGACTTCTCGGGTGCGGTGCCGATCCAGCGCTATATCGTCAACGACAGCGGCCTCGGCACCGACGGGATCCGCGGCACGGCGGATGACCGCGGCAACAACAACGGCGTGCTCGACATCGGCGACCTCGGCTCGCAGATTCAGCGCACCAACGCCTCGCGCCAGCGCCACCGGGTCGACCAGTTCAGCGCCGATCTCGGGTGGGAGTTCGACGAAGGCAGCCGCTTCGATATCGGCGCGCGCTATATCGACTCGAGCATGACCAGCGCTCGCACCCAGACCCAGCAGACGCTGGGCGACTGGGGGATCAACAATGTCGGCGACATTCAGGCGCTGGCGGGCGACGCGATCCAGCAGTTCTGTTTGGCCTGCAAGTTCGACCGTTACGACGTGGGCGACGCCCAGATCGCCTTCCGCGGCAACGCGGTGGAGCTGTTCCAGATTTTCGAGCCGTTCTACGCCGATCGCGGCAACCCCAACAACGTCACCGGCAACGAATTCGACCGCGTGGGCGAAAAGATCTGGTCGGCCTATGCCCAGTTCAACTGGAACGGCCAGATCGCCGACCGCCCTGCCAATCTGGTCGCCGGCGTGCGCTGGGAAAACACCAAGACGACCGCCTTCTCGCTGGTCGATCAGCCGCTCAGGATCGAGTGGGATTCGGACAACGACTTCACCCGCGTGGTCAGCGGCAACATCGCCGAAATCACCCGCACGGGCGAATATAACGAGCTGCTCCCCTCGGTCGACTTCCGGATCGAACCGGTCGACGATGTCGTGGCGCGCGTCTCCTATTCGAAGACGTTGGCCCGCCCCGATTTCGGCAACCTGTTCGCCTCGCAATCGGCCAATGGCCCGGATCGCCCGACGCTGCTCGGCGGGATCGCGGCGGGCACGCAGGGCAACCCCGATCTCGATCCGCTGGTCTCGGACAACTTCGACATCAGCCTCGAATGGTACTTCGCCCCGGCGAGCTTCATTTCGGGGGCATTCTTCTACAAGAAGGTGTCGAACTTCGTGGGCACCGGGCAGGTCGAACAGAACCTCTTCGGTCTGCGCGATCCCACCACCGGCGCACCGGGCACCCGCTCGGGCGCGGCGGCGGCGGAAATCGCCAACCTCGGCGCGGTGCTGAGCGATGTGAGCCTGTTCACCTTCACCGCTCTGATCGACGCCAACAACGGCGATGTCGCCGCGGCGCGCCAGCAATTCCAGGCGAACCTCGGTGCCAACGGACAGCTGGATCAGGCCTTCGTCGACACGATCCTCGCGCAGCGGGACGTGATCGCCAACGATACCGACCCGCTGTTCGTGTTCGACGTGGCAACGCCGATCAACAACCGCGAAGGCAACATCCACGGCTTCGAATTGCAGGGTCAGTACTTCTTCGGTGACACCGGCTTCGGGGTCTCGGGCTCGCTCACCAAGGTTTACGGCGATGTCGACGTGAACGTGTTGTCGGATCCGAACACCGATGTTTTTGCGCTGATCGGTCTGTCGGACAGCTACAACATCACCGGCATCTACGATCGCGACGGGATCTCGGCGCGCGTGGCCTATAACTGGCGCGGCAAGTTCCTGGGCGGAACCAACCGCGGCGGGGCGCGCAACCCGGTGTTCTTCGATGACTTCGGCACGCTTGATGCCAGCGTCAACTGGGATCTCAGCGACAGCCTCGCCCTCAGCCTCGAAGCGGTGAACATCCTCAGCGAACCGATCCGCTCCTTCGGGCGCGACGAGAAGCAGCTGTTCTTCGCGCAGGAACTGAAGCCGCGCCTGTTTGCCGGGGTGCGCTACCGGTTCTGACCGGGCGCGCGCATCGCAGGCGCAGGAAATCGGGGGAGGGGGCACGCGTTGGGGCGGGCCCCCTCCCCTTCCTGCGTTGAGATCACGGCGCATATGCGGCACTGTGCTGCAGGGCCAACGAGCCGGGCGGGATGGCAATGAGCAAGGTACTCCTCAACAATGTCGATCATCACGATCTGCGCCTGATCGCGCGCGGCGGTCGCGCGTTTGGCGATGCGGTCAATCAGGTGCTGGTCTATCCGACCGAGTTCGAGGCGGCTGCGCGCGAATTCCCGATCCTGCTGCGTCCCGATGCCGAAGGCCGGCTGCGCCCGGTGGCGGTGCTGGGGCTGGAGCGGGACGATAACCTTTTCCTCGGCCCCGACGGCAGCTGGCAGAGCGCCTATGTGCCCGCCGTGCTCGACGCTCGCCCCTTTGCCATCGCCGCGACCGAAGACGGGGCGGATCTGCAAATCCTCGTCGACCCCGATCACCCTCGCCTTTCGCGCGAGCAGGGCGCGCCGCTGTTCCGCGAACATGGCGGCCATGCCCCGGCGCTGGAAGCGATGCTGGGCACGCTGCGCGCCATCTATGTCGGCAACACCCTGCTCGATCCGATGGTGGAGGCGCTGACGGCGGCGGGCTTGCTGCGGCCTTTCGACATCCAGCTGCGCGCCGGGCCCGACCGCGCCTATGCGATCTCCGATGCGCAGACCATCGACCGGGAACGGCTGGCAGCGCTCGACGGCCCGGCGCTGGAGGCGCTGCACCGCGCGGGCTTCCTCCATTCCGCCTTCATGCTCGCGGCCTCGCTCGGCAACATGCAGAGGCTGGTCGATCGCGTGGCGGCACGGCTGGCTGGCGCGGAGGGTGCTGCGGCATGAGCGACTGGGGCCGCCCTGCCCGCCGCCTATCGGGGGTCGACCCGGCCGCGATCCCATTCGACGATCTCTTCGCCGCGCAGGCGCCCGTGGTTCTGGAGGGCGCGGCGACGCATTGGCCGCTCGTGCAGGCCGGGCTCAAGAGCGCATCCGCTGCCGCCGATTACCTTCGCGGCTTCGCGGGCGCAGCGCCCGTCACGGTCTATACCGGCCCGCCGGACATCGCGGGGCGGTTCCACTACGACAGCGAGGTTGCCGGGTTCAATTTTTCCAGCGCGCGCGCGCCGCTCGGCGAAGTGCTGGACGCGCTGCTGGCGGCGGCGGACGACCCCGAAGCGGCGGCGATCTATGTCGGATCGACCGATATCGACCACTTCCTTCCGGGCCTGCGCGCCGAGAACGACCTGGCGCTCACCCACGCCGATTTCACTCACAAGCCGCCGCTCGCCAGCATCTGGATCGGCAACCGCACGACCGCGGCGGCGCATTACGACATCTCGCACAATCTCGCCTGCTGCCTTGCGGGCGCGCGCCGGTTCACGCTGTTTCCGCCCGATCAGATCGCCAACCTCTATCCCGGCCCGCTCGAGCCCACGCCCGGCGGGCAGGTGGTGACGATGGTCGATCTGGCCGCGCCCGATCTTGTCCGCTTCCCCCGCTTCGCCGCTGCGATGGAGGCCGCCATCATTGCCGACCTCGCGCCGGGCGATGTGCTCTATTACCCCGCGATGTGGTGGCATCAGGTCGACGCGCTGGCGCCGTTCAATATCCTCGCGAACTACTGGTGGAACCCGGTGCCGGCCTATGTCGACACGCCGCAGACCACCCTGCTCCACGCGCTGCTGAGCTTGCGCGACCGGCCCGCAGGCGAGCGCGCGGCGTGGCGGGCGGTGTTCAATTATTATGTCTTCGGGGAGGATGCCCCCGAGGCAGGCGCGCACCTGCCCGATCACGCACGCGGCCCCCTCGCCCCGCTCGACCCGCTGGCTGCACGGCGGTTGCGGGCGCAGGTGCTCGGGCGGCTCAACCGATAGGGAGTGATGCAGATGGGACAGGGCAAGCCGGTGAGGAAGGTTGTGATCGCAGGCGGCGGCACGGCGGGCTGGACTGTCGCGGCGGCGCTGGTCAAGAATCTCGGCCCGCTGATCGACATCGTGCTGGTCGAATCCGACGCGATCGGCACGGTCGGCGTGGGCGAAAGCACGATCCCGACCGCCCGCCGCTTCCACGAATTGCTCGGGATTGATGAAACCGCGTTCCTGCGCGCCACAGGGGCGAGTTTCAAGCTGGGCATTTCCTTCGAAAACTGGACGCGGGAGGGCGAGAGCTATTTCCACTCCTTCGGGATCATGGGCCGCTCCACCTGGATGGCGGATTTCCAGCACATGTGGCTGGAAGCCAGAGCGCTCGGCGTGGCCGGGCCGCTCGGCGATTACAGCCTCGAGACGCAGGCCGCGCTGGCGGGCAAGTTCCGCACCGGCGGGAATGTGCCGCTCAATTACGCCTATCACCTCGATGCGACCGCCTACGGCCTCTTCCTGCGCGAATTCGCCGAGAAACTGGGCGTCACCCGCCACGAAGGTCGCATCCGGGACGTGCGGCGCGATGGCGAAAGCGGTGACATCGCCGCGCTGGCGCTGGACGACGGCTCGCTGATCGAAGGCGATCTGTTCATCGACTGCACCGGCTTTCGCGGCCTGCTGATCGAAGAGACGCTGGAGACGGGGTTCGAGGACTGGACGCACTGGCTCTCCACCGACCGCGCGCTGGCGGTGCAGACCGCCGCCGCCGGACCGGCGCGGCCCTACACCCGCGCCATCGCGCATGATGCGGGTTGGCAATGGCAGATCCCGCTCCAGCACCGGGTCGGCAACGGCCTGGTCTATGCAAGCGCACACCTGTCCGACGATGCCGCGCTCGATCGGCTGAAGGGGCGGCTCGAGGGCGAGATGCTGACCGAGCCACGCGTGATACGGTTCCGCACCGGCGCGCGGGCCAAGGCCTGGAACCGCAACTGCATCGCCATCGGCCTTTCCTCAGGGTTTGTGGAGCCGCTGGAATCGACCAGCATCCACCTCATCATGATCGCCGTGACGCGGCTGATGCAGCTCTTCCCCTTCGGCGGCGTGACCGAGGCGCTGGCCGATCGCTTCAATGCGCTCTCCCGCACCGAACTGGAGGGGATCCGCGACTTCATCATCCTGCATTACCACCTCAACGCGCGCGAGGGGGAGCCCTTCTGGGACGCTTGCCGGACGCTCGAAATCCCCGAAAGCCTCGCCAGCCGGATCGCGCTGTTCCGCGAAAGCGCCACGGCCTTTCAGGCTAGCGACGAGCTGTTCCGCATCGATTCCTGGGTGCAGGTGATGCTCGGGCAAGGGCTTTACCCCCAGGCGCATCACCGGCTGGGCAGCATGATCGGACGCGAACGGCTGGATCGGTCGTTGTCGGATATGGCCCGGAGCATGAAACAGGCTGTGGTGGGCCTGCCAAGCCATCAGGACTTCCTTGATCACCTCTCGGCACCGGTTCCGGCCTAGACAAAGCAATTCTTGCCATTTGGCATTATTTTCATTATGTAGTGCCAGATCGAGAAAGACCATGCCGGCCCTGCAACCCGTTGATACGGCGCTTACCGCCTTCCGTCCCGATCCCATCACGCAGGACGAGGCGGCCGCCATGTTCCGCGCGGCGCTCAACCTGTTCGCCAAATGGGAGCTGACCGACGAGCAGGCCGCGACCCTTCTCGACATGCCGCTGCGCAGCTACCGCCGGTGGAAGGCGGAAGGGCCAGGGCGCATATCGCGCGACGGGCGGGCGCGGCTTTCCAACCTGATGGGCATCCACAAGGCGCTGCGGATCATCTTTCTTGAGCCCGGTCGCGGCTATGCTTGGATCAGGGCGGCGAACGACACCTTCGGCGGGGCCAGCGCGCTCGACGTGATGCTCGGGGGTGAGCTTACCGACATCATGCGGGTGCGCCGCTATCTCGACGCCGAGCGCGGCGGCTGGTGAACACGGCACCAGACCTCCCCGTTTCCCGCATCGCGTGGAATGGCGCTGTGAGGATCATCCGCAGCGCCTTCCCGCCGATCGACCTGTTCGAGGACATCGCCGACCCTGCCGACTGGCCGCTGCTCATCTCGGCGGAGCAGAAGACCAACCCGCGCATCATGGCGACAATCGGCAATCTCGATCTGGTTCCGGAGGCGCGCCGCGTCGGCGGGAACGGTGCGTCCTATCTGATGGCGCCCTTCACGCACGTCAGCCCCGACCGACCGAGCCGCTTTACCGATGGCAGCTGCGGCGTGCTCTATGTCGCTAGGGCGTTCGAAACCGCCCTGTTCGAGACGATCCACCACCACGCCCGTTTCATGGCGCGAACCCGGCAGGCACCCGGTTGGACCTCGCAGTTCCGCGAGATCGTCTTAGCGGTCGATGCAAGCCTGCATGATCTGCGCGACCTGCCGGGGGGGCCGGTTGCGGCGCTCGATCCCGACAGTTACGCCGCATCGCAGGCGCTTGCCCGCACGCTCAAAGGCGCGGGATCGGACGGGATCGCCTACCCCAGCGTCCGCCATCCCGGCGGCGAATGCGCTGCCCTGTTCTTTCCGGATTGCGCCTCGCACCCGTTGCAGGGTCGTCACCTCGACTATCACTGGGACGGCGCGCGGGTCGATCTGGTCCGCGATGCAGGATCGGGCGCGGTGTTCCGGATCGTCGATCAGCCGCCCGAGGGTGACTGACAGGCTAGCGCCCCGCCGGATCGCAACTCGGCAAAAAAGCGGCGCCGGAATTGGAACAAAAAACGCGGCAGCGGCTAGACGTACCGACACGGTAGCGCGCGCGCTGAATTCGGTGCCCCATATCCCGTGCGACACTGAAACCCGTGAAGCAACATTTTCACGACGCGAACGGCCAAGGCCTGCGAGGAGAAGCACGACATGACCGCGACGATCGTCATCAATGGCACAGCGCAACCGCTTCCCGCCGATCCGCGCACGTCGCTGCTGGACTTCCTGCGCCACGACCTCGGCCTGACCGGGACCAAGAAGGGCTGTGATCATGGCCAGTGCGGTGCCTGTACGGTCATCGTCAACGGCCTGCGGATCAACAGCTGCCTGACGCTTGCCGCGATGCATGAAGACGACGCGGTCACCACGATCGAAGGGATCGGTGGGCCGGATGACCCGTCCGATCTGCAGAATGCTTTCATGGCGCAGGACGCCTTCCAGTGCGGCTATTGCACGCCGGGCCAGATTTGCTCGGCAAAGGCGATGCTCGATGAAATCGCGATGGGCTGGCCCAGCGATGCCACCGCCGATCTTACCGCCGAAGTGACCTGCAATGAGGAGGAAATCCGCGAGCGGATGAGCGGAAATCTCTGCCGCTGCGGCGCCTATGCCAACATCGTCGCCGCGATCCGCGATGTGGCGAAGGAGCGTGCCGATGCAACCGTTTGAGCTGGTCCGCGCCAAGTCGCCCACCGATGCCGCGCAATTGGCGTCCGATACCGATACCTTGATGATTGCAGGCGGCACGAACCTGCTCGACCTGATGAAGCTGCAGGTGGAAACGCCCTCGCGCCTTGCCGACATCAGCAGGCTCGGCGGCGGCGACATTGCCGACACTGCCGATGGCGGCCTGCGGATCGGCGCGCTGGTCACCAATACGGCGACCGCGGTGCACCCGCGTGTTCGGCAGGATTACCCCGTGCTGGCCCGCGCGATCCTTGCCGGGGCGACGCAGCAGCTGCGCAACAAGGCGACCACCGGCGGCAATCTGTGTCAGCGCACACGCTGCTTCTATTTCACCAATATCGACCAGCCGTGCAACAAGCGCGATCCCGGCAGCGGATGCGGCGCGATCGAGGGGATTGCCAAGCTTCACGCCGTGCTCGGCACCAGCGATCAATGCATTGCCACCTACCCCGGCGACATGGCCGTCGCGATGAGTGCGCTCGATGCAATGGTTCACACCATGAAGGGCGACGGCAGCGAGCGATCCGTGCCGGTCCGCGAATTTCACCTGCTTCCCGGCGACACCCCGTGGCGCGAAAATGTGCTGGAGGACGGGGAGATCATCACCGCCGTCACCCTGCCTGCGCCTGTGAGCGGTGCGCATTACTACCGCAAAGTGCGTGAACGCTCGTCCTATGCCTTCGCACTGGTTTCGGTTGCGGCGGTGATCTCCATCGAGAACGGCGTCTTCAGCCGCGCCGACCTCGCCTTTGGCGGGCTGGCGCACAAGCCGTGGTTCGATCCGGAGATCGGCGAAGTGCTACTCGGCCAAGCGCCCAGCGATGCCCTGTTCGACAAGGCAGCCGATGTTCTCCTCCAGTCCGCGCGCGGGTTTGGCGAGAACGATTTCAAGATCCCGCTGGCACGGCGCACTTTGCATGCCGTCCTGTCGCAGGCCGTGGAGGATGCAGCGTGAGCACGACCCGAACCCAGACCGAAGGCGAAGCGCGCCTCGACACCATGAAGCAGGGCGTGCTGGGCGAGCCCCTCCCCCGGATCGACGGGCTGGCCAAGGTGACCGGTACGGCCCGCTACGCGGCGGAGTATCCGCTCGACAACTGCGCCGAGGGTGTTCTGGTCACCAGCAACATCACCCACGGCACTGTCACACGCATCGACACCGAAGCGGCCTTGGCAATGCCGGGCGTGATCGCGGTGATCGACGACAAGCGGCTCACCACGCGCGCGGCGCAAGGCACCGCCGACGAGGCGCCGCAGCAAGACCCCGTCACTGTGTGCTATTGGGGGCAGCCCATCGCTCTGGTGGTTGCGGAGAGTTTCGAACAGGCGCGCGATGCCGCCAAGCGCATCGTTGTCGAATATGATGCCTCACCCAATTTGCCGCTCGATCCGGCCGATGTCACGCCCGAGGAGCAGGAAGACGACACCGTCAGCCAGGGCGATCTGGCACAGGCGATGAAGGACGCCGCGCACAGCGTCGATGTGACGATCACGACCAAGGGCCATGCGTCTGCAGCGATGGAACCGCACGCCGCCATCGCCGAGTGGGATGGCGAGCGGTTGACGGTCCATGCCTCGCTCCAGATGCTGAACTACAACATCACCGAACTGGCCGACGCGCTGGATCTTGCCGAGGACAAGATCCGGTTGATTGCCCGCTATGTCGGGGGCGGTTTCGGGTCCAAGCTTGGGCTCAGTCAAGATGTGGTGGCAGCCTCGATCGCATCGATGAAGCTGAACCGCCCGGTGCGGGTGGTGCTCTCGCGGCAGCAGGTGTTCCAAGGCATCATGCGGCGGTCCGAGACCACACAGCGCCTGCGTCTTGCCGCGACGGCCGAAGGGAAGCTGATCGGCTTCGGTCACGAAGCGCTCGTATCGAACCTCCCCGGCGAGGAATTTTGCGAGCCTGTGCTGCAATCCTCGCACTTCATGTATGCGGGCGAGAACCGCGAGTTGAAGCTCAATCTCGCGCGGATTCACCGCATGACCGCCGGATCCGTGCGCGCGCCGGGCGAGGCCGTGGGCATGCCCGCACTCGAAGCTGCGATGGATATGCTCGCCGAGACATCGGGGATCGACCCTGTGCAACTGCGGTTGATGAACATTCCGGACAAGGATCCCGAAAGCGGTCTCCCCTTCAGTTCGCACAAGCTCGCCGAATGCCTGAAGCAGGGCGCCGAAGCCTTCGGGTGGGACGAAGGCCCGCGCAAGCCGCGCCAGCGGCGCGAGGGCGAATGGTGGATCGGCACCGGCATGGCGAGCGGCGCGCGCATCCACAACACGCAGGAAAGCCGCGCCCGTGTGACGCTGTCGCCTGACGGAACGGCGCGGGTCGAGACCGACATGACGGACATCGGCACAGGAACCTATACGATCCTCGCCCAAATGGTCGCGGAGATGCTGGGTCTCGACCCTGCGAGCGTGCTGGTCGACATCGGCGACACGCGCCACCCCCGCGGTCCCGGATCGGGCGGAAGCTGGGGCGCGGCCTCAATCGGCTCGGCGGCCTATCTCGCCTGTCAGGCGATCCGCGAAGAATTAGCGCAGCGGCTTCGCGTGGCCGAGGACGCGCTCGAACTTTGCAACGGCAAGGCAGGCGATGGTCGCAAGCTGACCGATGTTCTCGGCGGTGACAGCCTCTCCCACGAGGGGCACTACAAGCCCGCCAAGGAACAGGAAGATTACACCGCCGCCGGGTTCGGCGCCTTCTTTGCGCAAGTTCGCGTCAACCACTTCACCGGCGAAACACGGGTCGACCGGATGCTCGGCGCGTTCGGCTTTGGCCGCGTGCTCAACCGCCGCACCGCGCGCTCGCAATGTCTGGGCGGGCTGACCTGGAGTATCGGCACGGCCCTGACCGAAGCGCTCGAATTCGATCCGCGCGATGGTCATCTGGTAAATTGCGACCTCGCCGAGTATCATGTTCCCGTAAACCGCGACGTGCCCGATCTGGATGTCCTGCTGATCGAAGAGCGCGATGCCATCGCCAGCCCGATTGAGGCCAAGGGTATCGGGGAACTGGGCATGTGCGGCGGCGCGGCGGCGATCAGCAACGCGATCTACAACGCCTGCGGCGCGCGGGTTTTGCAGTATCCCGTCACGCCCGACAGCGTGCTTGCCAATCTCCCCTGAGACAGATTGGCGTCGTAACCATCTGAGCGATAAGGAATTTGGCTTCTATCCGGGCGATCCGCCAACGGCCTGATAAAGCCCGACCATTGTCGTCAGCTCGTCGGCCTTCACCTGGATGAGCGACAGTTCGACGCCAAGCAGCGCGCGCTGTGCATCGACCTGCTCGATATAGGGGGAATAGCCCGCGCGGTAGCGGTTGCGTGCATGACGCAGCGCATCGGCCACGGCAGTCTGTTGGGATGCAAGCGCAGCCTCCTGATCTTTCAGATTGGCCAGCAGCGCCATGCGGTCCTCGACCTCGGCAAAGGCGTTCAGCACGGTGGAGCGATATGCCCAGGCCGCCTGATCGCGCTGGGCTGTTGCTCCGTCGAGCTGCGCCTGCAGCTTCCCGCCCTGAAAGATCGGGGCAAGAATGCTGCCCCCCAGCGACCACACGCCCACGGGGTTGGCCAGCAGGTCGGACAGAACCAGCCCCGCCGAGGCACCCAGATTGACCGAAGGCATGAAGTCGGCGCGCGCCATGCGCATTTTCGCGTCGGCCGCAGCGATGCGATATTCCGCCGCTGCGACATCGGGACGGCGGCGCAGCAGCTGGGACGGTAGGGTCTCGGGCGGAGAAGGAAGGCGCAGCCCCTCCAATGTCCCGCCTCGCACGATCGCACCCGGCAGTTCGCCGGTCAGAACCGAAAGCGCGTTTTCCTGCCGCGCGATCTGCGCCTTCAATTGCGGGATAAGCTGCGCGGTGGCCTGATACTCGGCCTCTGCCTGCCTCAGCGGAAGCTGGGACGTGTAACCGACCTCGGCCTGATCGCGGGCGAACTTGAGCGCATCTTGCCGCGCCGCCAGCGTTTGCTCCAGGACCTGAAGCCGACTGTCGAGCGCGAGCAGGGTGATATAGCCGCTGGCCGTCGCCGCACTCACCGATAGCCGCGCGGCCTCCGCGCCCGCGGCGGCGGCGGCGACTCCCGCTTCTGCGGCATCGACCCGGGCGGCGTTCCTGCCGAAAAGATCGACCTCGTAAGAGGCTTGAAATGTCGGCTGCGCCGCGATCAAGGTCTGCGCCTGGCCGAAGGGAAAGACCTCGCGCCGGACGCCGCCTTCTGCCCCTGCCCCCAGCGAAGGCAGGAGAAAGCCGCGCGACCCCGCTTCGGTCGCGCGCGCTTCGTCCACACGTGCAGCGGCGACCCGCACGTCCGCGTTGTTCGCCCGCGCCTTTTCGACGAGATGCGAAAGCTGCGGGTCGCCGAACGCGTTCCACCAGTCCCGTTCGACCGGAGCGGTGACCCCGAGGTCTGTCCGCCAGTCGGTCGGCGGAGCGACGGCAATGGCGGCCGGAGCATCCTGTAATGCGGGCGCACAGGCAGACAGGAGGAGGGTGGAAGCGGTCAGCAGACCCATTGAACGGTTCATCACGATCAATCCTCCGTATGAACGGTGGCAACGACCGACATCCCCGGACCGAGCCTTCGCGCCGCCTCCTGTCCCTTATCGAGCACGATGCGCACGGCGATGCGCTGAGGCACCTTCACGAAATTGCCCGCGCCGGTGTCCGGCTTGACGAGGCTGAATTCGCTGCTGGCCGCAGGCGCGATGCTCTGCACGCGGCCGGTAAGCTCGATACCGCCTAAGGCATCGATTTCGAGCGTGGCGCGCTGGCCGACCGCCATATTCGCGGTCTGCGTCTCCTTGAAGTTGGCGACCACCCACAGATCGTCGGGGACGATATACATCAGCTGGGTTCCGGCGGTGACCAGTTGGCCGACACGCGCGCTGACTTCGCTCAACCGTCCGGCCCGCGGCGCACGGATTTCGGTGCGCGAAAGCTCGAATTCGGCGAGGCCCTTGGTCGCCTCTGCTCCGGCGACCTGCGCTTCGAGCGCACCCCGGCCCACGCTGACCGAGCGCACATTTTCCGCCGCGATTGCGCGCTGCGCCTGCGCCTGCCTGACGCCGGCCTGAGCCTGCAGCAGGGCTGCACGGGCCTGATCCCTTTCGCGCAGGGAAATCGAGCCTTCGTCGGCCAATTCGGCGACGCGATTCATGTCGGCCTGCGCTTTCTGAAGCCCCGCGCGGGCAGCAGCAACGGCGGCATCCTGCAGCTCCAGCTGAGCCTGCGCCGAACGGAGGCTTTGCGCACTGTTGGCCAGGGTCGCTTGCTGCGCTGCGGTATTGGCCGCGCCCTGCTGGAGCTTTTGCTGGTAGGGTGCATCGTCGATCCGGGCGAGCAGCTGGCCTTGCTCCACCCGCTGGAAGTCCGCCACCGGCACGTCGACCAGATAGCCTGCCACCTGCGGGCTGACGACAGTGGTGCGGCCGCGCACATAGGCGTTGTTGGTCGTCTCGTCGCCGCCTGCGAAAGGGGGAAGCCCCCACGCGAACAAGGCAAGGAGCACGCCGACCAGGATCGCCCCGACCGCCACCACGATCCGGCGGCGGGAAGGATTGGGGGCCCACCCCCGTTCTTGCCGGGAAGCGGCCGCATCGGCGGTCTTGATTTCGGTCTGTGCCGGGGTCTGATCGGTCATTGTCTTGTCCTTGCGAGCATGGCCTCCAGGAAGGCCAATTCCTTGGCGAGCGGATTGCGCCCGCGAATTTTGTCGATGAGCCAGGGCACCAGCACGACCGCGAAGGTCACCGCCGACAAGGTGCCGATGAGAACGAAAACATCGTTGAAGGCGAGCACAGCCGCCTCGCGTCCGACGTCACGCGAGATGCTTGCGGCGGCCGCCTGTTGTTGCAGCGCGGGGTCGGCCTGAAGCGGCGCGGCCCGTTGCGCGGCATTTGCGAGCGCCTGTGCCAATTGCTGATTTGCGAGCGTGAGCGTGCTTCCCGCATCGATGAGGTGCGTCTTCAGACGCACGGTGTGAAACGCGGACAGCAGCGAGATGCCCGCCAGGCCGCCGATCGATTGTGAGAGCGAGAATATCGCGATGAAGCTGATGACGTAGCTTTGCCCCGCAGCCAGTGCGCGCAGCATTCCCTCCATCATGATCGGTCCCATCGCGAAGACCGCGGCGAAGGCGATTGCGGCTTGCGTGAGATAGAGATCCTGGGGCCGCGTCAGGGCTCCGGTGCGCGTGTCGGCAAAGGCAGCGACGCAGATCACGAGGATCGCGAAAAGAATGGGACGGGTGAGGTCCTTGGGATCGAGCCGCACCACAGACAGCGCCATGCCGCCAAAGGTCGCCCCGGAAAGAACCCAGAAATAGCCCGTCAATTGCTCGTTGCCATAACCCAGCGAAGCAAACAGTCCGCTGGCACCAAACCCCTGTTCGGCAACCAGAATGCGCACCGTCGCACCGATCACCGCAAGCGCAAGAATCGCCCGGCTCGACAGCCAGCTGAGATCGAGCATCGGGCTCTTGCGGTTCGCTTCGATCAGGAAGCATCCGCCCAGCGCGGTGATGGCGACGATCAGGGCATAGCCAAGCCAGGGTGTGTCCCACCACTGGATGCGGCCCTGGATGAGGAACGCGCACAGGGCAGCGACCCCGATCACGAACAGGGCAATGCTCGGGATGTCGAGCCGCTCGAACGTCTCCGTGCGAATTCCGGGCGGAAGGCGAAGTGCGTGGACCAAGCCGAAACCTACCAGCGAGAGGGCGAATTGAAACTGGAAGATATGCGTGATGTCCCCATCGACCAGCAGGGCGGGCGACAGCGCGCGCGTCAGAGGGAAGGCGACCTGCGCAAGCCCCAGCGATATGACCAGCCCGCCGACGCGCATGGCAGCGGGAAGTCCCTGCATCAGGTAGTAGATAGCCAGCGCCGACAGCCCGCTGGCGGTGATGCCCGCGACGGCGCGCGCGGCAAGTTCGGGGTAATAGCCGGGACCGATCATCTGGATGAAATTGGCCGCAACCAGCCCGGCCATGGCCCAGCGAACGAAAGGCTGGATGCCGAATTCCTGCCGCACGCGGAACAGCAGCATGCTCATCGTGGCGTAGGTCGAATAGAAGGCCACCGTCAGCCAGCCCGTCTCGACCGGAGTCAGTGCGAATTCGGCCTGAAGTGCCGGTGCATTGGCGAGCAGGAAACCATTCTGCGCACCGCCGATCAGCCCCATGAAGACGCCGATCGCGAGATAGGCCGCACGGCGCGCCGGCGGGTGGTCCGGGTTGGCAGGTGAGCCGGGCAGAATCGGCATTTCATGCGGCTTGAACCGGTAACCGTCGATGTGGTCGATCAGGGGCGCACGGTCGGTCACGGGAGGATGCCTTCCCCGATCAGCGTATCTTCGAGCGCGCTGGCGAACTGGGCATCTGTATCGAGGCCATCGACCAGCTTTCCCAGACGTTCGCGCCGCGCCACTGCGCTGGCGGCAGAATAGATGAAATTCGCCATCTTGAAGGGAAGGTGAGACGGCGTCGTCCCGGCCGCGTCAGCCGCCGCCTGCGCAAGATCGATGAAGTGGCGATGCAGCGGCAGCGAAAGCGTTTCGAGCAACCATTGCGACCGGTCGCTGTCGATCGTGATGTCGCGCAGCAGCAGGCGAGGAACCTCGGGTCGGGCAAGCAGATAGGACAGGAAAGCGCGGGCCGAATAGTCGATGCGGTGCTGCGCGCTTGCAGCCCGGCTCTGATCGAGCGCTTGCTCCAACGCCGCACGCAAGTCTGATCCCGCTTGCGAGACGATTTCCTTCCACAAGCCCAGCTTGCCGCCGAAACGATAGGAAATCAGGGCAACGTCGACGCCCGCATCCTTCGCGATTTCGCGCAGCGAGGTCGCTTCGAAACCCTGTCCGGCAAAGCGGCGCAGGGCGGCGCGTGTGATCGCGACGCTGGTGTCGGTATCGGTATCCTTGGGACGTCCTCGTCCCCGTCGTTCAGCCATGCATCATTCCTTGTGCGATGCAACATAAGACCGAACGGCGCTTTATTCAATGCTTGTTGAATAAAGCAGGTCAGGTCGCCTGTCCGCCTCGCGGTGCGACCCGATGCGAGAGATAGGCGGTGGCTTGCGAAGTGTTCCATCTTGCCGAAAAATAATATCGCGAACCAGAAGGACAGCTGGCGGTTGAATCGCCAATCCGGCCCTACAGAGGTGGCCGGAACTTTCGAAGTAACAGGAGGAAATGCATGAAAATCCTCATGGCTCTCACCAGCCACGGCGAATTGGGCGGGATAGCTTCCGGGAAGGTGGGACACATCAATCATCCGCAATCTCCGACCCGGCGAACCACGCGGCGTAGGGAGAATTGCGCACCAGGAAGCGATTGAAGTCCGGCGCCCCATCAGTCCACCATGGTGGGCCGCGCTCGCCGAGCGCGAGCTTGGCGGAGTGCACCTCGCGCCGGGCTGCGGCGAGCGACGCTTCATCTCCGGTCTGCAAAGCCGCTTTGACTGCGCGGCGCGCTGCCATCAGCGTTTCGACCAGTTTCGCGCGGTGCGCTTCCGGCAAGGCCGGGTCGGAGCAGCGCCACAATCGCCCGCGCACGACAAAATAGCGTCCGTCCGGTGTCACCGGGTGCTTCACGGTCGGATGTCGCCTGATAGCCGATCGAAGCGATCGAGCCGCGCGGCAATCGCCCGGCGATCTGCTTCGTGTTGCGCCCGCGAGAGGGCATGTCCTGCGATCGCGCGTACCTGATCTGCCAACCAGCCATGCCATTGCGAATGAAGCGCGTCGGGCGCTTCGGTCGCCGCAATAAGCCGCGCAACATTGTCGATCATCCGGATCGAAACGCTGGGATAGTCGGCGGCTGCCTGCCGGAAGGCGGCCAGCGGATCGCCGAACAGGCTGGCGAAGTCCTGCCCGGGCAGTTCAACGCGCGGATCGTGGGCCCAGCACGCAAGCTGGTTCTCGCCTACCCACGTATGTCGATGTTCGCGCATGACCACCATGAGCGCGTCTGCGCAGGCGAGCGCCGTGTAGAAATCGTTGATCGCCGGCGAAAGCGCGCGAGCGGCGATCTCGACCAGAAGGCGAACGCGAAATACCGTGCCCTGCCCGTCGCTGCGATAATCGCCGATCGGCACCGCGCGCGCGAGCTTTCGCAGGTCGACCGGGGCCGAACCGACACCCTCCGCGACCTCGATCAGCGGTTCGCCGCGGGCCACGTGACGGCCCGGGGCTGCGCAAATCCGGATCGCAGTGGCAGTCGGCGCCGCTTTTGCCACGGCGTCACAATCGATCCCTTCCACATAGCCATCCCGCGGGGCGACAAGCACGGTGACCCAATTGTGCGAGGGACCTTCGAGCCGGACGCTGATCGTCGCCGGAGGGTTCGCCGCATCACGGCAGAGGGCAGCGATCGCTCGGTCGACGAACATCGAACGGCCGAGATCGTGCAGGGATACGGCCAGCATGGCCAGGTTCACCAGCTGAAGCATCAGCACCACAGCCGTCAGCCCAAGCGGCGTTTGCGCAAGGTCGGCCTTGGGATCGATTGCCAGCATGGCGCACAATGTCACGGCGAGACTGAACGAGAGGCCGGCGATCGAAACCCGAACCAGCCGCTTGTCGAGCCAGCGGTCGATCAGGCGCACCCCCAGATTGCTCGCCGCCAAGGAAAGCACGATCAGCGTGATCGAAAAGTACAGGCTGATGAAGGCTGCGTTGACGCCAGCGGCCACACCCGCGAAATCGCGGGCGGTCTCCGACGTGGCGACGGGGGCGAGATCGGAAGCGACAAGCCAGCCGGCCAGTCCCGCGCGATCCAGCGCAAGCACGCCCAAGGCGAACGGGACACCGAGGATCACGGCGGCCACTGCCAGCGCCCAGTAATTCCCCACCAGTTTGCGGAGCAGCCATCCCGCTTGGCCCTTGACCGGTAGATGACGCGCCATGCCGGTGATTGCCTTCCGTTTGAAATCTCTTGTTTCGCGTGGAACCAAAGCCGCTTCGCTCTCCTTTGTGCCGCGATCATCCGGCAAATTTCGCCGGGCCCCTTTCGCAATGGAGTATTGTATGGGCGTTGCACCTGCTGCGGGGACGCTTGCCGCGTCGCCTGCTGCCACGATGGGGGTTGACCCCGGCACCCTGGCCGATCGTGTCGGCAATATCGAGAACCTCGTCGCGCTGACTTCCGGGCAGTACACGATGGGGTCGCTGATCCTGATGGTCAGCTTCGGAGCGCATTTCGCGTTCCTGCTCTATTTCCTCATGACCAGCCTGCAGCTCGCGCCGCGTTACAGGCTGGTGCCGATCATGTCGTCCATCGTCATGCTCAGCGCCGGGCTGAGCCTGATGCAGGAATTCAATCTCTGGCGTGCCAGCTACGAATTCATCGGCGGGGTCTATCGCCCGCTGGCCGACGGCGAGACCTTCACCAATGCCTATCGCTACGGCAACTGGACGATCACCGTTCCGATCCTGCTGACGCAGCTTGCGATCGCCTTCGCGTTGCCGCGCCCGGAATTGCACAAGCGGTCGCTGCGCATGATCATTCCGGCCGTGCTGATGATCTGGACCGGGCTTTACGGCCAGTTCGGCGAGAGCGGAGACTGGGCGCGCCTCAACATCTGGGGTGTGATTTCGACCCTGTTCTTCGTCTGGCTGATCATCGAGGTGCGCGGGGTCATCACCCGGGCCATCGAACTCAGCCCGCGCGAACTGGTCGCCTGGCCGAAGAACATCTGGTGGTATTTCCTCGCCACCTGGGGGATCTATCCGATCGCCTATGCCCTGCCCCAGCTCGGATTCAACGGCGATGTGGTGGTCGCGCGCCAGCTGCTCTACTCGATCGCGGACATTGCCTCGAAGCTTGTCTACGGCATCATCCTCAGCCGCTATGTCCTGCGTCGCAGCGCGCTCGAGGGTTACGCGCCTTCTGCCGAGGCTCTCGAAGTGTCGCCGCTGGGTGCAGCCGTCGCCTCGTCGCGCGGTGACTGATGACAGGCGGCGCGGAACTCGCGTCGCCGCAATGGCCCCGGCATAGCGCCGGGGCCATCATTGCATCGGCGGCGCTGCTCGCGGCCCTTGCGCAAATTGCGGGAATCGGCGCGATCCTGCTGGTCGGTGGGATGTTCTTCGCTGCGGGCCTCGCCCACGGAGCGGCGCTGGAAGATGGACGGACGCTCGCCGCCTATACCATCCCCGAAGCTGTGGCCTATGTCGCTCTCGCTATCGGATTTGCCGGCCTGTTCATCGCGCTGCCGTTCGCTGGCCTTGTTGCCTTCCTTGCCCTGTCCGCATGGCACTTCGCCGCAGCGGGGCGTCCGCGGGGACATCATCCGCAATCAGCGATAGCGCTGGCGCTTGTCATCATCGGCGGGGGCGCACTGTTCTGGCCGGACACGACCCGCGACATCTTCACGCGGCTGACAGGCGCACCGATCCCATCGCTTTTCATGACGGGTCTCGCCACGCTGGGAGCGATCGGCATCGTCATGGCGATGGCCGCACGCCTGAAGCACAGGCGCGGTAGCCGTGCTGCGATAGCCGCCGTATTGGCGGGCGTGCTTCTCCATCCGGTCCTGGCGGTAGGGCTCAGCTTCCTTGCCTTTCACGCCCTTCCGGAGACCATCAGACAATTGGAGCGGTTCGGCCCCGGCCCGACCTTCGCCGCCGTATTGCCGACTTTGGTGCTGGCCGCGATCGGCGGCATGATTGTCGCCGGTCTCGTGTTCGGCGGCGTTATAAGCCTGCCGGTCGCCGCAGCTTTGGCTGTGGGCATGACGGTCCCGCATATGCTCGCCGGCGATCTGCGGCCGTAATACCGGCTCTCTCTCCCGTGGTGATACG
Organism: Porphyrobacter sp. YT40; assembly: GCF_006542605.1. GTDB lineage: Bacteria > Pseudomonadota > Alphaproteobacteria > Sphingomonadales > Sphingomonadaceae > Erythrobacter. Next base: position 1,743,523 of record NZ_CP041222.1, on the reverse strand, counting down.
GGCACACGTGATCGAGCGGCGACAGGAACATCGCGGGCTATCTGGTCTTAACACTGGATCAAAGCCCCCGCCGAAGGAACCTGCCATGACCCGCAATGCCGCCCCGCCCACGACCACCGATGCCGGCATCCCCGTGCAGAGCGACGAACACTCGCTGACGCTGGGACGCGATGGGCCGATCGTTCTGAACGATCATCACCTGCTCGAGGAAATGGCGCAATTCAATCGCACGAATATTGCCGAGCGGCGCCCGCATGCGAAGGGGTCGGGCGCTTTCGGTCATTTCGAGACGACTGCGGACGTATCGCAATACACGAAGGCCAAGCTGTTCCAGCCAGGGATCAAAACCGACGTGGCGATGCGCTTCTCCACCGTCGCGGGCGAACGCGGCAGCCCCGATACCTGGCGTGATCCGCGCGGCTTTTCGGTTAAGTTCTACACCGAGGACGGCAATTTCGACATGGCCGGCAACAACACGCCGGTGTTCTTCGTGCGCGATCCGATGAAGTTCCAGCATTTCATTCGCAGCCAGAAGCGCCGCGCCGACAACGGTCTGCGCGATCACGACATGATGTGGGATTTCTGGACGCTCTCGCCCGAAAGCGCGCATCAGGTTGCCTATCTGATGGGCGATCGCGGCGTGCCGAAGAACTGGCGCGAAATGAACGGCTACGGCAGCCACACCTATATGCTCATCAACGAGGCGGGCGAAAAATTCTGGGTGAAGTTTCACTTCATCACCAATGTCGGCGATAAGCGCGGCAATGCCCATTTCACGCAGGATGAGGCTGTAAAGATGGCCGGCGAGGACAGCGACTATCACCGCCGCGATCTGTTCAATGCCATCGCAGCCGGCGATTACCCCAGCTGGACGCTCAAGTGGCAGATCATGCCGTTCGAGGATGCCAAGAGCTACAGGATCAACCCCTTCGACCTCACGAAGGTATGGCCGCACGGCGACTATCCCCTGATCGACGTCGGCACGCTGACGCTCGATCGCAATCCGACCGACTGGCATTCCGAGATCGAACAGCTTGCGTTCGAGCCGAACAACATGGTGCCGGGCATCGGCCTGTCGCCTGACAAGATGCTGCTTGCCCGCGGCTTCTCCTACGCCGACGCGCATCGTGCGCGGCTCGGGACGAACTACAAGCAGATCCCGGTGAATGCGCCGATCGCGCCGGTACACTCCTATTCGCAGGGCGGGCACATGCGCATCGATAAGCAGGTCGATCCGGTCTACGCGCCCAATTCCTATGGCGGGCCTCACGCACAGCCGCAGGTCGGCGGCGAGGCGACGTGGCACGCCGATGGCGACATGGTTCGCGCCGCCTACAGTCTGCGCGAGGATGACGACGACTGGAGCCAGGCACGCGCGCTGGTGATGGAGGTCATGGACGATGCCCAGCGTGACCGGTTCGTCGGCAATGTCGCCGGACACCTTGCCGACGGTGTCAGCGAACCCGTGCTGAAGCGCGCCTTCGACTACTGGGCCTGCGTCGACGAGAGCCTCGCAGGGCGCATCGAGAAGGCGGTACGCGACAAGATCGGCGGGAAAAGCCAATCGGAAGGCATGATGTCGGCGCAGTCCATTACGGCACGCGAGGATGTGCCATTGCCCTCCGCAATCAGTCCTTTGCGTGATGCGGCCGAATAGCCGCCGTTGCCGGAAGGGGGGCGGGCTTGATTGCCGTCCCCTTTCAAACACCTTGGTGCCGATTTTTGTCTGGTGTTAAACGTCAGCAGACGGCCTTGATCGGCCTTTGCATGACGTGATGGAACTTTCGGGGATGAGGCGGCTTCGGTCTTCATTGGCTAACAGACACGAGGACACCGGATCATGAAAAAGCTCGCAGCCTCCGCCGCCATGGCATCGATCGTCCTTGGCTTGGCCGCATGCAACGTACCTGCGGCGCAAGATGACGATGCAGCCACCGATCCGACCGAAGGCACTTCGGAAATGATGGGCGGTGACGATGCGCAGCCCAATCCCAATCTCGGCACGGCCGAAGGTCAGGACCTCGATGAGGTGGATGTCAAACCGACCCCGGATTTGCCAGTGAGCGAGGACAAGATGACCGGTGCCGATGCTGTCGAGGACCAGAAATCCGAACCCGAGTGACATGTCACGGATTTCCTCCGAATAAAACGTGACGGTCGGATCCTTCCGATCTCTCATGCCTGCTTCGGCTCAATCTTGAAGACAAGTGGCGACTGCGGATTAGCTGCCAGCAACGCAGCGCTCGCTGACGAACATTTGAGGCGAAGATCGTCGGACGCCTAGAGCGTAACGGCCGGATCGCGGCGACCTGGATGGTCGAGACACAGAGGCGCGCACAATAGCGCCGGTCCCTGCAAATGCCTCATCGGCCAGCCCGCAGCTATTTCGTCGCGGGACATCCCGACCCCCTGAAAAATGCACTTCGACCAACGCCGGTACCGCGATGCGAGGCCAAGTCACCACACTGCGTGTGACCGGTTCGTCGACGTTTGCGAACCATGTCGCGGCGCAGGCCACGACCGATATTGCGAATAATTTGCATTTACAACTGCGGCACGAGCCGATAGGCGGCGATTCAGAAATCGTAGAGGCAGGAACGGTGAAGGCGCGTCATTTGACCATGTGCGGGGGTCTTATCAGCAGGCGCGTCGATCTGATCGAGGTCACGGCATGACACGTCGCACGATCAAGGCATGGGCAGCCGTTCACAAGTGGGCCAGCCTTGTCAGCACGGCTTTCCTGCTGATGCTCTGCCTCACCGGACTGCCGCTGATCTTCCATGACGAAATCGACTGGCTGACCGAGGATCTACCGACCTACGGCGCGCCGGGCATCGGATCGTCCGGCACCTCACCCGTACTGCTGCCGCTCGACGAGATGCTGGCCCGCGCTCTCGCCAACCGACCGGGCGAAGTGCCGCTCTACATGGCCTTCGACAACGACCAGCCTTCGATGACGATTACGACCGGCCCGCGTCCGGATTCTCCGGCGTCGGAAATGACGATCCAGTCTTTCGATCGTTCGACGGGCGAACTGGTCGGCGCCGTCTCGGAAGACAGTGCCAGCGGGGTCGGCGCAGCGATGCACTTCCTGTTGGAACTGCATACCGACATGTTTCTCGGTCTGCCGGGAATGCTCTTTCTGGGCGCGATGGGCGCGGCTTTCGTGGTCGCGCTGGTATCGGGCGTGGTGCTTTACGCCCCCTTCATGCGCAAGCTCGATTTCGGCACGCTGCGAACCGGCAAGGCCGCCCGCACCAAGTGGCTGGATTACCACAATCTGCTCGGCATCGTCGGGCTCGCGTGGATGTTGGTCGTCGGTCTGACGGGTGTGATCAACGCCCTCGCCGTCCCGATCGAGAGCGCGTGGAAGTCCAACGAGCTGGCAGCCATGACCCGCGATTATGCCGGACGCGCCCCGCTCGATCCGGCGCGCTACGGCTCGCTCGACACGGCCATGGCGGCCGCACGTGCGGCCCTGCCGGGCAACAATCCGCAATTCATCGCCTTTCCGGGCGGCACCTTCAGTTCGAACCATCACTATGCCGTGTTCTTCCAGGGCGACACTCCGCTGACCGAGCGCCTGCTGACCCCGGCGCTGGTCGATGCCGAGACCGGCGAATTTACCGATGCGCGGGCCATGCCGTGGTATTATCAGGCGCTCTCCCTGTCGCGCCCACTGCATTTCGGCGATTACGGCGGCCTTCCGCTCAAGCTGCTGTGGGCGGTGCTCACACTGTTCACCATCCATGTGCTGGGCACGGGGCTCTACCTGTGGCTGGCCAAGCGCAAGGCGCCTGCCTCCGCGCGGACGCACGTCGCCGCCATTGCCGAGCCTGCGGAATGAGCCGCGCCCGGCCTCTGTCGGTGATCTTCGCATGGCCCCTGGCGATCTTTGCCGTCGGCCTTGCGGGCCTGATCGTCGCCCTGACCGGCGAGGGCTGGCGCGATGCTGCGGCATGGGTGGCGCTAGCCGCTCCGCTGGTCGTCGTGCGTTGGGCCATGGCCCGCCGCCTCACCTGAAAACTCTATCTTGCCTTCTGAAGGAACACGCATCGTGACGACACTCGCCTTCCGCCGCCGCCTCCTGCTTGCCACATCGCTCGGCCTCGCCCCCCTTTCGGCGCCCGTTGCCGCGCAGGAACTCGCCGGAGATGACGAGAATCTCATCATCGTCACGGCCCAGCGTGCCAACCAGTCGGGTGTCGAACAGCAGGGCAGCGTGGGCGTTCTGGGTGACAAGGATGCCGCCGATGTGCCGTTCAGTATTCGTAGCTACAATGCCGCGTTGATCCTCAACCAGCAGCCGCAGACTCTCGGGCAGGTGCTGGAGAACGACCCGACCATCCGCACCACGACCGGCTTCGGCATCGCTGGGGAGCTGTTCGCGATCCGCGGCTTTGCGCTCGCGGGGGACGATATCGGCTATGACGGGCTGTATGGCATCATGCCGCGCCAGCTGGTCGCACCCGAACTTTATGAATCGGTGCAGGTGCTCAACGGATCGACCGCCTTCCTCAACGGTGCGGCCCCCGGCGGCACCGGCATCGGGGGAAGCGTCAACCTGATCCCCAAGCGCGCCACTGATGACGCAATAAACCGCGTCACGGCGGGCTTCACTGGGCCGGAGCACGTCGGCGGCAGCTTCGATATCGCACGCCGCTTCGGGGGCGGAGGCCAATGGGGCATCCGCGTCAACGGCACCGCGCGCGCAGGCGATGTGGCGATCGACGACGAGTTCCGCAGCACCTATGTTCTAGGGGCGGCGATCGATTACAACTCCGGGCCGCTGCGCGCCTCGTTCGATCTGGCCTATCAGCGGGTCAAGGTCGCCCACTTCCGGCCCAAGCTGAGCGTCAATAGCCTTGCGGTGATCCCCGATGCGCCCGATGCCGACACGAATTTCGGCCAGCCGTGGCAATACACCACCCTGCGCGACATCTTCGGTCAGGCGCGGGTCGAATACGACATCGCCCGGGACGTGATGGTCTATGCCGCATTCGGCGCGCGCGACGGAGCGGAGGAAGGCGTCTACAGCACGCCGACCCTCGTCGATGCCGCCACCGGCGAGATCACCGTCAGCAGTTCCTTCATCCCGCGCACCGACAACAACGAGGCTGCCACCGCAGGTCTGCGTGCCAGGTTCGCCACCGGCGGGGTCACGCACGAGGTCAACGCGGGCGGATCGATCAACTGGCTGGTCAACCGCAACGCTTTCGAATTCTACGCCCTCTCGGCCGAGAGCAACAATCTTTACGCGCCGGTCACGGTAACCCCTTCGACGACGGTGACTTTCGTCGGCGGCGACCTCGACGATCCGTTTCCGATCGGTCGCAGCCGCCTGACGAGCGGCTTTCTGTCCGACACGGTCGGTTTCTGGGATGACCGTATCCTCCTGACCGCCGGGGTGCGCTTGCAGTCGATCAACACCAAATCCTATTCGAACGCCACCGGCGCGCTGACAAGCGAGTATGACGAGGACAAGCTCACCCCCGTGTTCGGTCTGGTGGTGAAGCCCGCCGATGGCCTGTCGCTCTATGCCAACCGCATCGAAGCGCTGGTGCAGGGTGCGGTCGCACCGGCCAGCGGGGCGAACCCTTCCGGCGGGGCTCCGCTTCCGGTCACCAACGCGGGTGAAGTGCTGGCGCCCTTCGTGTCCGAGCAATACGAGGTCGGCGGCAAGATGACGCTGGGCGGTATCGACCTGTCGCTTGCAGCCTTCCAGATCGACCGCGAAACCGCGATCCTGCGCCTTGCCCCGGGCCAGACGGACGCGCTGGAATTCGGCCCCTTCGGCATCCAGCGCAACCGCGGCGTCGAATTCACCGTGGCCGGCGAATTGACCAAGGGGCTGCGTCTGATCGCGGGCGGATCGGTGGTCGACGCGAAGCTGCGCCGCACCCAAAACGGCGTCAACGAAGGCGCGCAGGCGGTGGGGGTGCCCGAGTATCTGCTCAACGCCAACCTCGAATGGGACGTGCCGTTCATCCCCGCACTGACGCTGACCGGGCGCGTGGTGCATACCGGCGAGCAGGCCGCGAACATCGACAACACGCTGTTCCTCGAGGAGTGGACGCGCTTCGATCTGGGTGCTCGCTATGTCGCGGTGGTGGGAGGCGCGCCACTCACCTTCCGCGTCAATCTCGATAATGTGGCGGATGCCGATTACTGGGCCTCGGCCTTCGACAGCTTCCGCCCCGATCTGCAACTCGGTGCGCCGCGCACGTTCAAGGCCTCGGTTACCTACGATTTCTGACGCGCGAGCGGGCCGGTCGGAACAGTCACCGACCGGCACCGTATCTGCACATTCCGATTTTGGCGCCCGCCAGTTCAGCGGCAATTTCGCGGCTCTGTGGCGGAGCCGCGCTGTCGCCGATCCTGCCAATCCGATGTCGCTAACTGCGATGGCAGGTCATTTGCCCGATGCTGTCCCGCACCTTGCCAAAGCTCTCCATTCGTCCCGGAAGGATCGCGGTTGGTCGAAATCACCGCCCGATTTGGTTGCGAGCGCCAAGGAATACCTATCAGGGCTCCGTCCTTGTCCGCAGCGGCCCCTTGCCGCAGGCGCCCCCTGCCTGCCGGTGTCGCATGTGAGCAAACCGAACCCAAGACCTCGAACAGGGATATTTCTCAATGATTTGTAATGATGTTAGGCGCCGCCGTGCGCAGCTCATGCTGACCGTGGGCGCGATCGGTCTGAGCGTCGCGATGCCTTCGCTTGCCGCTGCGCAGGATGCTGTGCCTTCGGACACGGAAACGACCGAGGCCGAAGGCGAAGCGATCGTCGTCACCGGCACGCGCATCCAGCGCCCCGAAGCCGCGACCGCCACCCCCGTGGTCGCGATCACCTCGGAAAACATCATCCAGTCGGGCGTCAACAATGTCACCGAACTGCTCTCGCAGACCCCGGCGCTGTTCAATTCGGAAACCAATTTCGATGCGGCCGGCTCGCAGGCGCGGACCGGCGCGGCGGGGGTCAACCTGCTCAACCTGCGCAACCTCGGTGCCAACCGCACGCTGACGCTGGTCAACGGCCGTCGCCATGTCGCGGGCGTTTCGGGCGAGGCCGGGGTCGACACCAACACCATCCCCGTCAGCCTGATCGAGCGCGTCGACGTTCTCACCGGCGGCGTGTCGTCGATCTACGGTGCGGACGGCGTATCCGGCGTGGTCAACTTCGTCATGAAGCGTGACTTCGAAGGCATTGATATCCGCGCGCAGAACGGCATTTCCGACTTCGGCGATGCCGACAGCAAGTTCTTCTCGGCGACGGTGGGCACCAACTTCGCCGACGATCGCGGCAACATCGCGCTCAACTACGAATTCCGCAAGGATGGCCGCGTCGGTTTCGGTGACCGGCCCGCAGGGCGCTACGAGGCCGACACGCTGGTCCGCAATCCGAACGACATTCCCGACGATCCGAACGTGCCGGACAACATTTTCCTCAACCAGATCGGCTATGCCGACAGCTCGCCGGGCGGCGCGCTGGTGATCGACGGCAGCTTCGCCCCGGTCTTCAACGGCGACGGCCGGCCCTATGATCCGGGCACCTTCCTGCCGCAATCGGGCTTCCTCGCGCAGGGCGGCGACAACACCCCGATCAACGACTATCAGGGCGACCTGCAGGCCGGGACCAAGCATCACTCCTTCAACGCGCTGTTCAACTTCGAACTCACACCGGACGTGCGGCTGTTCGCCGAAGGCAAGTATGTGCGTTCGAAGAACTTCACGGTCGCTCAGCCTTCGTTCGATTTCTTCACCTTCATCTCGGAAGACAACCCCTTTATCCCGGAGAACGTCCGCGCGGCGGGCCTCGATGAATTCGGCGGCCTGCTGTTCAACCGCGACAACTTCGATTTCGGCACGCGCAACGAGAATTTCGAGCGTGACCTCTATCGCGGTGTGATCGGGATCGACGGCAATCTCTCGTCGAACGTCAGGTTCGAGGCGAGCTACGTCTATGGTCGCAACGACACGCAATACATCTCGACCAACCAGCGCATCGAAGACCGCTATTTTGCCGCGCTCGACGTGGTGGATGTGGGCCAGTTCAACACCGGCACCCCGAACGGCGTGTTCGATTGCCGCGTCAATCTCGACGGCGGGGCGATCGTGGATGCGGGCAACGGCAACTATGGTCAGGCACCGCAGACCTTTACGCCGGGCCAGTGCGTGCCGCTCAACATCTTCGGGGAGGGCGCACCCAGCCAGGCGGCGCTCGACTTCGTGCTGACCGACACGTCGAACCGCTACCGGATCGAACAGCATGTCGCCAACGCCTTCATTTCGGGCGATTTCGGCAACTTCTTCGAACTGCCCGGCGGCGCGGTCAACTTCGCGTTCGGCGGGGAATATCGCAAGGAAAAGAGCAACTTCCAGCCCGACGCGATCTCCACCCAGGTCACCGATTTCGATGAAGGTTCGGGTGTGCTGGCCGATCTCGCGCTGCTTGCTCCGGAAGTCGGCAGCTTCGATGTGTGGGAAGCCTTCGGTGAAATCAACGTCCCGCTGCTGTCCGACCGTCCGTTCTTCGAGGTGCTCGAATTCACCGTGGCGGGCCGTCTGTCGGACTACTCGACCGTGGGCACGACCGAAGCATGGTCGATCAACGGCCAGTGGGCCCCGATCCGCGATATCCGCTTCCGCGGCGGCTATTCGGAGTCGGTGCGTGCGCCGAACATCACCGAGCTGTTCTCGCCGCGCAGCGGAACCTTTGCCTTCATCGATGATCCGTGCGGGCCGGAAAACCTCAATCAGGGGACCCAGTTCCGCGAAGCCAACTGCCGCGCGCTGATCGAAGGTCTGGGCGTCGATTTCGACACCTTCGACCCCGCCAGCGACATCAATGCGAGCGCAAGCCGTGAAGGCGTGTTCTCGGGCAACCGCAACCTCACCGAGGAAAGCGCGACGACCTGGACGGCGGGCGTTGTTCTGCAACCGCAGTTCGTGCGCGGGCTGACGATCACGGCGGACTGGTACGACATCCGTCTGACCGACGCGGTGCGCACGCCGTCGCTGAATGAAACGGCGGAGTTCTGCGTCGATTCGGCAACGCTCGACAACGTGTTCTGCGATGCGATCACGCGGTCGACCACCGACGGCTTCGTCACCAACTACCTGCTCTCGCCGCAGAACGTCGCCTTCATCGAGACGGCGGGTGCGGACGTGACGGTGAACTATGCCTTCACGCCCGGCAGCGGGTCGCTCGGCCGGTTCAACCTGCGCGGCACGGTAGGCTATCTCGACAAGCTGAATGTGCTGCCGGCCAATGGCGGGATCGTCGATGACAATCAGGGTGAAAACGGTGCGCCCGAGTGGGTCGGCACGGCGGACGTCACTTGGACGCTCGACAACTTCACGCTGAATTACGGCGTGCAGTACATCGGCGACCAGCTCCGCTTCGAGAAGGACGTAATCGCCGGCGATCCTGATATCGCCGCGCCGGAGGTGCTGACGATCAACGATCGCTTCATCCACGACATCCGCGCGGAAATCAGCACGGATGACGAACGGGGCAGCTTCTTCCTCGGGGTGAACAACCTCACCAACGAACTCCCCACCCGTGGGCTGGCATTCCAGCAGGGTGTGGGCTGGATGGGCCGCTATTTCTACGCGGGCGTCCGGTTCACCACCGACCAGCTCGGCTTCTAAGCACGACGCCGCGAGGCGCAAAAATCGGGGGCGGGTGTCCGGCGCAAGCTGACATCCGCCCCTTTTTTTGTGACTACGGCGAGCGGTCGCCGGACGAAATCGCCATTGCGCAATTCAAGATTGATCGGATGTGCCTGGATCGGTTCCGTCTCCGCCCACGGCTGTGTAAAGCGTCACATAGGCCTGGGCCAGATCGGCATTGCCGTCGATCAGCGCCTCGCGACCCGAGATGAGCTGTCGCTGCACATCGAGAACGTCGAACAAGGAAGCCAAACCTTCGCGATAAAGCGCGTTGGACTGATCGAACGCCGCTTCGCTTTCACTTACCGCGCTTTGAAATTCGCGAGTCCGGTCTTTGGCTGCGCTGATGGCGGTCAGCGCGGTTTCGGTTTCGGCGAGCACTTCGAGCAAGGTCTGGCGGTAATCTGCTAATTCGGCTTCGAGCTCGCTCTGGGCAGCCCGGACTTCTGCTTGGCGTCGCCCCCCGTCGAGAACCGGAATGCCCAAGACCGCCGACAGGCCTGCAACGACTGACGAAAACAGCCCGTCTACGCTCCCGCCGCCCAAGGTGATGTTGCCGGGCAGTGACAAAGCGGGGAGCAGATCGGCACGTTCGATCCCGACCGTCGCGGCAGCTTGAGCCACCTCGGCCTCGGCCAGCAGCAGATCGGGCCGTCGACGCAAAAGGTCTGCCGGAACGCCGATTGCAGGGCCGGCGGCAAAGCTCGGAACTCTGGCATCGGCTCCGAATTCGGGAATTCCCGCAGGTGGCTCGCCTGTCAGCACCGCCAGTGCGTTGGCCGCCCGCGCTCGCGCCAGCAGTAACAGGCCACGTTGCGCCTCGGTCCGGGCAAGGTCTGCGCGTGCGCGCCTGACATCGAGATTGGACGACAGCCCTGCTTCATACCGCAAGGTCACGATCCGTAGCGTCTGGCGCTGCAGATCGGTCGATTCGTCGAGCAAACGCAGCCGGGAAGCGGTGCGTTTCAATTCGATATACTGGCTTGCCACGGCGGATGCGATCAAGCGGCGCTGATCGGCCACGAAATGCGCGGCGCCATCGGCGGCGGCTACTGCGGCTGCCCGTTCGGCCGCCAGCCGTCCGTTGATATCGACGACCCAAACCCCGCCGATCGCCGCCGTCGCACCGTCGCCGACGCGTCCGCCGTCGTCGAAGGCAGCATCGCCTGCTAGCTCGCCGTCGATAGTCGGAACAAAATCCGAGGTTTCGGCCAAGACGATGGCACGGGCGGCCGCCAGCCTTTGACGCGCAGCTTCGATCGACTGGTTGCGAAGCAGGGCCCGATTGACCAGCGCATCAAGTGTCGGATCGCGAAAACCCTTCCACCACACCTCGTCCAACCCCGGTTCGGGCCGTGCACCGGCAAAGTAATCGGCCGGGAGAGCTATGCCCGCACCCGGCTCCACGACGGGAATACGCGGCGATGCGCAGGCGCCCGCGAGCATGAGGATGGCCGTGGCAGAGGCGATCTTGACCAGTCTCACGCCATTGCTCCGGCGGCAGCCGTGCTTTCCTCGTCCTCACGCAATTCGCGTTCCAGCCGTGCCAGATCGACCCGGCGCGGACTGCTGAGCGGCGCGATCAAGGTGTAGAGCGCCGGCACCAGCAGCAACGTGAACACTGCCGCGATGCCAAGCCCGCCAAAGATCACCCAACCGATCGCCTGCCGCGCTTCTGCTCCGGCTCCGCTGGCCAGAACCAGCGGCACCGCGCCAAGAACGGTCGAAATCAGCGTCATCGCGATCGGCCGCAAGCGAATGGTTGCAGCCTCGCGGATCGCGGCGGCGACGTCGGCGCCTTCCTCACGGCGCTGGTCGGCAAATTCGACCATCAGAATACCGTTCTTGGCCATCAGCCCGATGAGCATCACCAACCCGATCTGCGAATAGATGTTGAGCGAGGTGCCCGACATGAAAAGCGCGAAGAGCGCGGCGGCAAGCGCGAAGGGGATCGAGGCAAGGATCACAAGCGGGCTCGCCAGGCTCTCGAACTGCGCAACCAGCACCAGGAACACAATCAGGATCGCAAAGCCATAGGTCAGCAGAAGTTCCTGCGAGCTCTCTTCGAGCTGTTCGGCTTCCCCCCGCAGGATGATCTCAATGTCGTCGGCCAGCACCTTGTCACCCAGACGCTGGATTTCGGCGACGGCTTCGGCGAGCGGGACGCCGGAAGCGACCGATGCGCTGACTTCGATCGCCCGGCGCTGCTCCGTCCGGTCGAGTTCGGCGGCGACGCCCTCTTCGTTAAAGCGGGTCAGCGAGGAAATGGGCACCAGCCCGCCGCTGCCGCTGCGGACATAGAGATTGCCGAGGTCGTCGGGCCGCGTGATCGCCACGGTCTTGGCGGTGAGGAAAATCGGGATTGCCTGATCTTCGATATTGAGATCGACCACCTCCGTCCCATCGACCATCGCCTGCAGCGTTACTGCGACCTCTTCCAGATCGACACCCAGCTCTGCCACCCGCTCCCTGTCGATCGCGATCGAAACCTGCGGCTGGGTTGGCTGGTAGGACAGTTCGGGATTGGACAGGATTGTCGATTCTGCCCCGATCGCGTCGGCCAGCGCCCGGGCCGAACGGTAGATGCCTTCGTAGCTGTTGCCGGTCAGCGCGACCTCGATCTCGCCGCCACCACCGCCGCCGCCGCCTCCCAAGGTGGAGCGGCCACGCGCCGATGCGCTCGATCCGGGGAGCGCTTCCAACGGTTCCTCCAGACCGGCGATGATGTCGCTCTGGCTTCGATCACGCTGCCCCCAGTCGGCGAGGTTGGCCGTGACCTGGATCAGATTGGGATCGTAGCGTCCGACGATCGAGAGCGTCGATTGGATCTCCCCACTCTCTTCCAGCGGATCGAGGATCGCTTCGATCTCGTCCAGTTCGCGGTCCATGTAGGCAAGGCCCACGCCGTCGGGCCCGCGCGCCCAGACATACGCGGTCGCGCGGTCTTCGTCGGGCACCAGTTCCTCCTCAATCTGCGTATAGACCAGGCCCGCACCCACCAGCGCCAGCAGCGATGCCCCCACAACCAGCCATGGGCGCGCGATACATCGGGCCACCATGCGGTCATATCGCTCGGCAAAGCGTTCGGCATGGGCCTGAAGCCGTGGGTTGGGCTCTGCCCCGTCGCCGGAAAGATCGATCCGGGCGGCCAGCGCGGGCACGAGCGACACCGCCACGAAGGTGGACAGGATCACGGCCATCGCCAGCACGAAACCGAATTCGCGGAACAGGCGCCCGGTTTCGGACGGCAGGAAGCTGATCGGTACAAACACCGACACCAGCACCGCAGTGGTTGCGATGACTGCAAAATAGACCTGCCGCGTCCCCAGCACCGCCGCTGCCTTGCGCCCCAATCCCTTTTCCTTCTGCAGCCGCTGCGCGTTTTCCAGCACCACGATCGCATCATCGACCACCAGCCCGGTCGCCAGCACCAGCGCAAGCAGGGTCAGCAGGTTGATCGAGAACCCGAAGGCCCAGATGCCGGCCACCACGCCTACCAAGGCGACCGGAATCGCAGTGCAGGGGATCAGCGTCGGCTTGAGGTGACCGAAGAACAGGAAGATCACTAGCATCACCACCGCCACGGTGATGACGAGCGTGACCAGCACTTCCTCCACCGACACGCGAATGAAGGTCGCGTCGTCGGAAATCACTGTGACGCTGATGTCGTCGAAACGCGCATCGAGCCGCTCGGCCGCCGCGCGGGTCTGGTCGGAAATGGCAATGGTGTTGGAATTGGCCTGACGGATCACGCCCAGTCCGATCACCGGATTCCCGTTGAGCCGCACGTAGGATGTGGCATCGGCCGGAGCGAAGAAGGCTTCGGCCACATCGCCGATCGTCACCTCACCCTGCACGACCACGGACTTGATGCGCTCGGGCGTGTCGGCGGTCGCCTCGGCGCGCACGATCAGCGTTTGTGCGTCCGAGTTGAACGAGCCCACCGGCGTATCGAACGGCGCCTGTGCGAGCGCGGCGGACACGTCGCTCATGGTCAGACGATACCGCGCCAGCAGCGCCGGATCGACCGCCACTCGCAGCTGCGTTTCGCGCGTGCCGAAAGGCTCGATGCTGGCAACCCCTTCGGCTGCGAGCAGTTCGGGGATGATGTCGTTCTCGACGATGCGGGTAAGCTCTGCGACGTCGTAGGCGTTGCTCTCCACCGCAAGCGTCATGATCGCTTCGGCATCCTGATCGGCCTTGACCACCCGCACCTGCTCGGTGCGCTCAGGCAGCTCGCGCGTGACCCGGCTGACGGCCTCGCGAACGTCGGAAGCGGCGGTGTCGAGGTCGACACCCGGGTTGAACTCGATGCGGATGCGGGTGTTGTTCTCTTCGCTTGAGGAGCTGATCTGCCGCACGCCGCTGACCCGCGCGGCTGCGTTTTCGAGCACGGACGTGACTTCGGAATCCATCGTCTCGGGCGCGCCGCCGGGCAGGGTCGCGCTGACGGTGACAATCGGCCGGTCGACATTGGGCAATTCGCGAACCTCGCTGCCCAGTAGGGCCGCCGCGCCGGCGATGACGATCAACAGGTTGAGCACCCCGACCAGCAGCGGCCGCTTTACGGCCAGGAGCGGGAGATCGCTGCGGGTCATCAGCCGGCCACCTCGACCTTGGCCGGGGCGGGCCTTGCCTGCTCGATCAGGCGCACCGCCTGCCCTTCCCGCACTTTCTGCACACCTTCGATGATGATCCGCGTGTCGGGCCCGATCTTGCCGTCGAGCAGCACGGTGCCTTCCCGCCGCGAGGTGATCGAGACCGGCACCCGCACGGCCTTGCCTTCACGCACCGCGAACACCGAAGAGCCCTCCCCGGTCCACATCACCGCCGCTTCGGGCACGGCCGGGCGCATCGGGCCGGTATCGGTGAAACGCACGCTGAAGCTCATACCGGGGCGGAAGCGGTCACCACGATTATCGATCGCGACCCGTGCGACATAGCTGCGCTGTTCCTGCTCGATCGTGCTGTCGACCGCTTCGATGGTGCTGGTGATCGCGGAGTCGGGCTCGGAAAAGGGCACCAAGTCTACGCTTTCCCCTTTGCTCAGGCGATTGAATACCGCTTCGGGCGCGTTGAAATCCACGAACAGGCGGCTGCGCTGGTCGATCTGGGCGATCAGCGTTTCGGGCGTCACGCGGTCGCCGGGGTCGATTTCGGAGAAGCTCACATGCCCGGCAAAGGGTGACCGGATCGTGCGCTCTGCCAAGGCGACAGCGGCTTGGTCGCGTTCGATCTGCGCGGCGGCGAGCGCGGTTTCTCCGGCTTCGATCTGGCTGTCCGAGAGCGCCCCGGTGTCTTCGATCCGGCGGTAACGGCCGAGCAGCTGACGGGCTTCTTCGACCCGAACTTCTGCCAATTTGAGCGCCAGCCGCTCCCGCCTTGCATCCAGCTCGATCAGCACCTGACCTGCGCGGACAAACCCCCCGGGTTCGAACCGCACTGCCGTCACCCGGCCGGAGACTTCGGCATAGATTTCAGCCGAGCGCGCTGCTCGGGCGGTGCCTACGGCTTCCAGGATGTTCTCATCCGGCAGGAACCTTACCGGCTCGGCCACGACCACAACCTCACGATCCGCGGGTCGATCATCGCCAGCCGAACAGGCGGCCAAGGCGGCGACCGCCGCCAACAACAAATACCTAAACATTCTCGGAAGGTGTCTCGTATCGGTGTTTCAACTTAGACCAACCCACAAGTTGTGCGTTGTGTTCCTGCAAGATTACGCGTTCGCAGATGGCGCATCCGGCGTGTGGATGAGCGACGCAAACTCGTCCCGCAACGGCCGGGTAGGCGGCGCGCGCCGAGGCAGCCGTTCGAGCGATCGTGGGCCGATCACAAAGAGTTGCCATGGATTTCGGTCGGTCAAGCCAGGTGTTCCCGGGCCGAACCTGCGGTCTGTTATCCAGTCATGAAACCATTCACGTCCAGCCAGTGGACAAAGGCGTCGAACCAGCGGTTGCTCGTCCGGTCGGGGTTGCCGAGGCCAAAACCGTGTCCGCCGTTCTGGTAGAGGTGGAATTCCACAGGGCGTTTCGCTTCGTACCACGACTGGATCAGGCCGGTCGTGCCGCCGTAGAGGAAATCATCGGCGGCGATGGCGACGAACATCGGCGGCGCATCGGCAGGCACTTGGACGGCATCCATTCCGCCATAGATCGGCGCGATGAAGGCGAGATCCATCTTTTCCGAATTGAGCGTGACGTGCATGGTCAGGCCGGCGCCGCCGGAAAAGCCCATCATGCCCAACCGCGACATGTCGACGTTCCATTCGTCGGCGCGCGCCGCGATCAGGGCGTAGGCCGCCTCGGCATCCGCCTGCTGGTTCGACAGGTCCCATCCCATCCGGCGTGCAGGCCGCGCCTCCGCGCCTTCATTCTCCGTCGCTGCCGCGTCGGCGAACGTCCGGTTCATCTCGGCACCGAACTGCTCGAGCGTCGGCGCGGTCGGGAACAGGCGATACTTGAGCACGAAGGCGGCAATCCCGCGTTCGTTGAGCGCGCGTGCGACCTCCCAGCCTTCGTTGCCCATCGAAAGCCAGCGGAAGCCCCCTCCCGGTGCGACGATCACAGCCGAGCCATTGGCGATCGCCGGGTCGGGCAGGAACGGCGTCAGCGTGGCGGTGGAAATGTTGCGCGCCATCGGATCGCCCCACTGCCGGAACCAGCTTTCTTCCGCCGGCTGGTTCGCGACGCCGCCCGTGTTCAGGGGAATGGCATCGGGCTCTGCCGGTGCCTCCATGGGATACATCGTTCCGTCCTGCGCAGCGGCAGCGTGGAGAGGCGCCGCCAGCAGGCAGGCGGAGATCAGGGCACTGAAGATATTCCTCATCGAGATGATCCTCGCGGTAGAATTTGGTCGGTTGGCGCAGGCTTCAGCCGACAATCCATACGGACACGGACCGCGCCGGGAGCACGGCAGTGAAGCGGTTGCCGTCCTGCCGGATCGTGGCCTGCCGGGGCGCGACAGCATCGGGCGCTGTGGCGGTGTTGCGCGAATCCATCGCGTCTCCGGACAATATCCGGCCCGCCGCGCGCTCGCCCGCTTTGCGGGGAATAGCGATGGCATGGGCGGCGGCCGGATCGGCATTGACCAGCGCAATCGCGAGCCTGCCGTCCTTCATCCGGCCCGCCGATGCGGACAGCGCCGGAACGCTGATCTTGCCATTGCTGTAGGTCGGGCTGTCCATCGCCACGCGCAGCGATTGCGCGTTCTGGAAGGGCACATACATTTCGAAGACGTGATAGGTCGGCGTCAGCGTCATCCGCTCCCCATCGACGAGGATCATCGCCTGCAGCACGTTCACCATCTGCGCGATGTTGGTCATCGGCACGCGATCGGCATATTTGTGAAAGATGTTGAGGTTCAGCGCGGCGACCACGCCATCGCGGATCGTGTTTTCCTGCCACAGCGAGGAACGCCCCTTGGTCTCGTCGAACCAAGTTCCCCACTCGTCAATGTAGAGCCCGTAATCGTCGGGCAGCTTTTCGTGGCTGTCGATCATCGCGATCGAGCTGGCGATCAGCCCGTCCATGCGCAGTGTCCGTTCCAGCGTGGACGCCCATTCGCTTTCGGGAAAGCCGGTGGCCGCGCCCTTGCGCGACCAGTCGCTGGTGGGAAGCGTATAGTAATGCAGCGAGATACCCTTCGACACCTCTCCGATCATCGGATGATCGAGCACTTCGTCGGAGAACTCCGGGTTGCCGTCATGGGCGCCAGCGACGATCATCACGGGCTTTTCCCCGTCGACGGTCATGAAGCTCGCCCAGTGCGCATAGAGGTCGGCGTAGTAGGCCGGCCGCATCCGTCCGCCGCAGCCCCAGGTCTCGTTTCCGATCGAGAGGTAATCGATCTTCCACGGCGCGGTGCGTCCGTTTGCCCGCCTCTCCTGCGCCAGCGCGGTCTGACCATTGCCGGTGATGTATTCCAGCCAATCGGCTGCCTCGTTCACCGTCCCGCTGCCGAGATTGACGTTGAGATAGGTCTTCGCGCCCAGCCGCTCGGCCAGATTGAAGAATTCGTGCGTGCCGAAGGTGTTGGGCTCCGCCGTGCCGCCCCAGGCCAGATTCACGCGCGGCGTGCGTTCTCCCACGCCGTCGCGCCAGTGATACAGGTCTGCATAGCACCCGCCGGGCCAGCGAATGACCGGCACTTTCAGCTTCTGCAGCGCGGCGAACACATCGTCTCGAATGCCGTCTGTGTTCGGGATGTCGCTGTCCTCGCCAACCCACAGTCCGCCATAAAGCTGCGTCCCCAGATGTTCGAGGAACTGGCCGTATACTTCCGGCTGGATCGTGCCGATCTCGCTGTCGCGTTCGATGGTGATCGTCGTCTGCGCGGCGGCCGGCATGGCCATGACCGCGCAAACCAACGCACCCGCCAAGGCGCTGCCCAACCGCATCATACCCTCTCCCTTTTTCTCTCGCGGCCAACCCTGCCACTGCGGATGCAGGCTAGGCAAGAACGAATTTGTCCGACAAAAGAAACGCGCAAGGTTCGGGAGGAAGAGAGATGATCAAAGCGTGGATTTCGGCCGTTGCCGCATTGGGTGCGATGGCCGTGGCGGCCTCGCCCGCGATGGCGGCGGAAGCGCATCGCACGATGGCCGGTGCGCTGGCCGACGGCACCCCGATCGAAGCGGTGACCCTGTCCAACAGCGCCGGCGTGTCGGCCCGCGTGCTCAGTTACGGCGCCACGCTTCAGTCGCTGGTCGCGCCTGATCGGGATGGTCGACCCGGCGACATTATCTTGGGCTACGACGATGCGGCGGATTACGAAGCATTGCCGAATTACTTCGGCGTCACCGTGGGCCGCTATGCCAACCGCATCGGTGGCGGGCGCTTCTCGCTCGACGGGCGCAGCTTTCAGCTGACGCAGAACGACGCGGCCAATTCGCTCCATGGCGGGGTCGAGGGCTTCGACAAGCGCGTGTGGCGGATTGCGGAAGTGAAGGACGGCCCGGTCGCGCGCGTCGTCATGACGCTCGACAGCCCCGACGGCGATCAGGGTTATCCCGGCAACGCCGCAGTGCGCGTGACCTACACGCTCGACGACGCGGGCGACCTCGGCATCCTGTTCGAGGTTTCGACCGACGCGCCCACGATCGTCAACATGACCAACCACGCGCTGTTCAACCTGGCCGGCGTCGGCGCGCCGCAGGGGGCGATGGATCACTGGCTGATGCTGCCTGCGCAGACCTACACCCCGGTGGACGAGGCGCTGATTCCCACCGGCGAGCTAGCGCCGGTCTCCGGCACGGTCTTCGACTTCCGCCAGCCCCGCCGGATCGAGGACGGTTTGCGCGGCGCCACAGACCCGCAGATCGTCATCGGCCGCGGCTATGACCACAACTGGGCGCTCGACAAGGGGCGCACGGCGCAGCCCGAACTCGCGGCGCGGTTGGTGCACCCGGCATCGGGCCGCGTGCTCGAAGTGCTGAGCACCGAACCCGGTTTGCAGTTCTATTCGGGCAATTTCCTCGTCGGAACCGTGGTGGGCAAGGGCGACACGGTCTATCGCATGGGCGACGGGATCGCGCTGGAGCCGCAGAACTTCCCCGACGCGCCCAACCACGCGAACTTCCCGAGCGCGCGGGTCGATCCGGGCAAACCCTATCGTCACCAGATGATCTACCGCGTGTCCACCGCTCCGGCGATGTAAGCGACAGACGGGCAGGCCCTATCCGTCGAAGGGCGGCGCGACCACGCTGCGACAGCGCATGAACGCGTCGGCCACCAGTTGCAGCGGCGTGAGGTCGGCATCGCTGCGACCGGCCGCGACTGCCTTTGCGAAGGCGGCGTAGATTTCCGCATATTCGCGGTCGTCCCCCTCGCTTTCGCCGTCCGGCGTGCGCAGGATCCGGCCACCCTGCGACAGGGTCAACCTTCCCTCGTCGGTGTCGATAGTGATATACCAGGTCTGCGGGCCTTCCTGCAAAAAATCCAGCGTCACGGTAACGGGCACGCCGGCAGTGTCGAGCATCCGGACATTTCCGGCGATGGGCGCAGCGCGATTTTCCGGCACGGCGAGATGCCCGCCTTCCACCATCAGCGGACGGGGGAGGATGCGTGTCGCGATCGACAGCGCATTGATGCCGGGGTCGAACACGCCGAAGCCGCCGGGCGCGAAGATCCAGTCCTGCCCCGGATGCCACACCCGCACATCCTCGCGCCAGTCGATGGCGACGCCAAGGATGGTCCTGCCCTGCAGCCATTCGCGCGCTGGTGCGACACCGTGGGCATAGCGCGAATGCCATGCGGCGAACAGCACCGCGCCGCTCTCCTGCGCGGTGGCGGCGAGCGCCTGCGCCGCGGTTACGGTCGCCGCCGGAGGCTTTTCGACCAGCACGTGCTTACCTGCGCCGAGCGCCATGTGGGCCAGATCGTAGCGTGCCTGAGGCGGCGTGCAGATAGCCACCGCGTCGATCGCGATATCGCTATCCAGCAGACTCGCCAGATCGCCGAAGTGGGGCACGCCGTCTCGCGGCTGTGCGGTCGGATCGACCGTCGCGGCCAAGACAAACCCGGCATCCCCATCTATCGCGGGAATGTGCCGGTCGCTGGCGATCTTGCCCAGCCCGACGATGGCGATCCGAATGGTCACAGCGTCCTCACCCGCACCGGTTTGTCGGCTTGTGCCGATACGCGCAAGGTGTTGATGAGCGGCAGGGTGAAGGGCGGCGCTTCAATTTCGAAGGTGTCGCCGTCGCGGGTGGCGAACCCATCGGCGAAACTGGCGGTCGACGTCCCGAAGAAATGAACATGGACGTCGCCGGGGCGGCAGAACAGATCATATTTGAAATGATGGTGTTCGAGGTTGGCGATGGTGTGCGCCATGTTCGCCTCGCCCGTCAGGAACGGCTTTTCCCAGGCCAAGCTGCCACCGCGCCGAATGCGGGCGGTGCCGCGAATATCCTGCGGCAAGGCGCCGACATAGAGTTCGGGACCGAGCGAGGCCTGACGCAATTTCGAATGCGCCAGCCACAGGTAATTGTGCTTTTCGGTGACGTGGTCGGAATATTCGTTGGCGAGGCAGTACCCCAGCCGACAGGGCGTGCCGTCCGGCCCGATCAGGTAGATGCCCGCAATCTCCGGCTCCTCCCCGCCGTCGAGCGCATAGGGCGGAACCCTGAGCGCTTCACCCGGCCCGGCAAGGTGCTGGCCATCGCCCTTCCAGAACCATTCGGGCTGCTGGCCGATCACGCCCGGCTCCGGCTTGCCGCCTTCGAGCCCTTCGAGGAACATCCGCATGGAATCGGTCGCATCGCCAGCGGCGGCGGCCTTGTGCATCCGGTCGCGCCCCTCCGCGCTGCCGAGATGGGTAAGGCCGGTGCCCGCAAGCGTTAGATGGGCAGTGTCGGGGTGATCGATGGGCGCAAGCAGCCGACCGGCTGCCAGTTCTTCAGCAGGGTCGACGCGCTCCCCCCTGTCGGCCTGCGCCACGGCTTTGGAAAGCGAAATTCCGCTGGCAATCGCACGGGTCGCCAAGTCCAGCGTCGATTCGAACCCTTCGACCACCGCGGTTTCGCCATCGAGCGTTGCCAGAACCTGCCGCCGCCCACCCGGCGTGCGGCGCTGTAGAAGCATCATTGCGCATCATCTCCTTTATCCCGTTCGCCGCCATCGAAAGCGTGGAGAGCGATCCGTGTCGGCGGCCCAGACGGGTCGAATTTGATCGAGAAACGTGACTGGTGCGCGCTTGCCAAAGGCTGCCACGCGCCGCCCATGGCGGCGAAATAGAAGCGGTATTCGCCGCGCTGCCGCTCGATCCGCAACCGCACCTTGTCGCCGAAGCTGCCGGGCAGTGGCGCGGTGGCGATCAGTCGTCCCGCATAGGCCACATCGCCCGCTTCGTGCACCCGCACCGCGACCAGATCGGCCGGCGTGATCGGCTCGGTCTGCAGCGATATCCATCGCTCGCCATCCTGCACGACCGCGAGACCGGCGACGTCGCCGTCGGCAATCTCGGCATAATCGAGCACCGCGTCGGCAATCATGTCGCCGCCGGGGTCGGCAATGGCGTGCATTGATGGTGCTTCGTCCGACAATAGATTGGCTGTTGCCGTCAGCTCGATGCGATCATGCCCGACAGCAACGCCCGACCCATTGGTGATCACAATCGCGCTGAAGCGCGCCACCGGTGCCGGTTGAGCGGCAAGAACGGCCCCCGACAGGCAGACCGCGGCAATCATCGGCAGGCGCTTCACTGTGCAAGAGTTCCCGCCTGTGTCTGCTCGACCGGAAGGATGCGGCCCTCCTGATCGAAACGCAGCCGCTCGACCGCAACGGCACGGCGGCCAAGACCGCCCGGCTGATCCCCGACCGTCAGCGTTCCGACATGATAGAACAGGTACCATTCGCCCTTGAACTTCGCGATCCCGGGATGGATCGTGAAGCTGTTGGCGGCACTGCCGGTGATCTCACCCCGCCGCACCCATGGCCCGGTGATCGACGGAGCGGTGGCATAGGAAATCCGCTCGTCCGGGCCCAGCCGCTGATCCATCGAGGCATAGGCGAGGTAGTAGGTGCCGTCTCGTTCGAACACCCACGGCCCTTCGACGAAATCCGGCAGTGCGATCTGCCGGATCGGGCCGGCAAAGCTGACCATGTCGTCCGCCAGTTCGGCCATGTAGAGGTTGGCGTTGCCCCAGAAGAGGTAGCTTTTCCCATCGGCGTCGGTCCACACGGTCGGGTCGATATCGTCCCAGTGATGCGGCCCTGCGGTATCTTCGTTCTTCACCAGCGGGCGGCCGAGAGCATCGCGGAACGGGCCGAGCGGATTGTCCGCCACCGCGACGCCGATGGCCTTGCCATGACTGCCCTGCGCCTCGTCATGCTCGACCGCCGTGTAGAACCAAAAGCGACCGTTCTTTTCGTGCACCTGGCTGGCCCAGGCATCGCGCGAGGCCCAGCTGAAATCGGTCGGGCGCATGATCGGCCCGTGATAGGTCCAATCCTGCATGTCGGTGGTCGAATAGGCGAGCCATTCGGTGATGTTGAACATCTGCTCGCCGCGCGCTTCGTCGTGGCCGACATAGAGGTAAAGGCGGTCGCCGACGACGAGCGGCGCGGGATCGGCCGTGTGTCGATCCCGGATCAGGGGATTTCCAGCGTTCGCAAATCTGGCCAGTCCCACAGGCGCGGTAGCCACCGTGCAACCGCTTGCCAGCGCGGCAGCCGTCAAGACCGCCAGCGCGGTGATGGCACGCCGTTTCGTTGCTCCGAATGCTCGCAAGCGTTGCATTGTCACAGCCGTTCTCTCCAAACCAATCGTTCATTACTCCGACAAATCGAAGTGTCAAAGTTTCATGAAACGCGCAGGCCTGACGTGTCAGGCGGATTGATTTGCCGGCGGGGGGACGCATAGATGGCATCATGCGACAGCAAACCAGCCCGGCGCCGACCAAGCGGGACACCAAAGTCCCCGGCAGATCGCGCGCGCCTGCGTTTGACGATACTCCGAAAACGAGCGGTCGGCGCGTGCGGGGTGCGATCTTCGATTATCTGGGCGAACTGATCGTCACGGGAAATGCAGGCGTGGGAGATACCCTGCCCGGCGAGGTCGAAACTGCGGAGCGGCTCGACATCTCGCGCGGCACCTATCGCGAAGCGGTGAAGATGCTGGCGGGCAAGGGGCTGGTCGAAAGCCGGCCCAAGACGGGCACCCGCGTGCTTGAGAGATCGCGCTGGAATCTGCTCGACCCGGACGTGCTGCGCTGGGCCTTCGCCGGTCACCCCGACCCCTCCCTCGTCGCCGACCTGTTCGAGATGCGCGGCGTGGTCGAACCTGCCATCGCCCGGCTGGCTGCAACGCGCCGCACCGACGAGCAGGCGCAACGGATGCGGGACGCGCTGGCGATCATGGCTGCCAAAGGCCTGCGTTCACGGGCCGGGCGCGATGCGGATCGGTTGTTCCACGAAACGCTGCTGGAAGCCTGCGGCAACGAAGTGATGCAATCGCTCGGCGCCAGCATCGGCGCGGCGGTTGCTTATACGACCCTGTTCAAGAAGCGCGCAGGCGGCCTGTCGCGCGACCCGGTGCCCGATCATCAGCGCGTGATGGAAGCCGTCGACGCGCGCGACCCCGACGCCGCCGAACGGGCCATGGCGGAGCTGCTGCTGCTCGCCCGGCAGGACACCGACCAGGCTTTGCAGGATTTCACCCCCCCGCAAAAGCGCGCCTGACGCACCGGTCAATGATTGTCGCGCGGTAGGCCCTTGGTGCGCGCGATCTGCCGGTATTTTTCTGCCCCTTCGAGGATCGCTCCGCTATCCATCTGCCCTACGAGAGCGCGCTGGATTTCCTGCCACGGGGTCTGTGATTCCGGATATGCGAATCCTCCGCCAGCCATCAGCTCCTCACGCCGCCGGTCGAGCTCTTCCGGTTCGACCAGCAGATTGACCTCCGCGCGCGCCAGGTCGACGCGTAGCCGGTCGCCGGTTTTCACCAGAGCGAGGCCGCCGTTGATCGCGGCTTCGGGCGATACGTTGAGAATCGACGGACTGGCCGAAGTGCCTGACTGCCGCCCGTCGCCGATGCATGGCAGGGCATGGACGCCTTCGGCCAGGAGATAGGCGGGAGGACGCATGTTCACGACTTCTGCCGCGCCGGGATAGCCAACCGGCCCGACCCCGCGAATGATCAGCATATGCCGATCGGTAATGCCGAGCGCTGGATCGTCGATGCGGGCGTGGTAGTCTTCGGGGCCGTCGAACACGACCACCGGCCCTTCGAAAGCATCGGGATCATCGGGATCGGACAGGTAGCGTGCCCGGAATTCCTCGCCGATGACGCTGGTTTTCATGATCGCCGCGTCGAACAGGTTTCCCGAAAGGACAAGGAAGCCGGCATTCTCGCGGATCGGATCGGACGCGGGCCGGATCACGCGCTCGTCCTCGATCGTGGCTGAACGGCAATTCTCGCCGATCGTCTTGCCGTTCACGGTCAGAGCGCCCTCGTGGATCAGGCCCAGCCGGATCAATTGCGCGATCACGGCAGGAACCCCGCCCGCGCGGTAATAGTCTTCACCCAGATACTCGCCGGCCGGTTGCATGTTGACCAGCAGCGGAACGGCGTGGCCATGAACGTGCCAGTCCTTCAGTTCCAGCGATACGCCGAGGTGCCGAGCCAGAGCCGCCAAGTGGATCGGCGCATTGGTCGATCCGCCGATGGCGGAATTGACGACGATGGCGTTGAGGAAGCTTTCGCGCGTCATGATGTCGGAGGGCTTCATGTCCTCCTCCACCATAGCGACGATGCGCTTGCCGGTGAAGTAGGCCGCTTCCTGTCGGTCGCGGTAGGGCGCCGGGATCGCGGCGCTGCCCGGCAACATCATGCCCAATGCTTCGGCCAGCGAATTCATCGTCGTCGCCGTGCCCATCGTGTTGCAGTAGCCGGTGGAGGGCGCGCTGCTCGCGACCATCCGGATGAAATCGGTATCGTCGATCTTGCCCTCGGCCAGCAGCTCGCGCGCTTTCCAAACGATGGTTCCGGAACCGGTGCGCTCCCCCTTGTGATAGCCGTTGAGCATCGGCCCGACCGATAGCGCGATGGCGGGAATGTCCACCGTCGCCGCCGCCATAAGGCAGGCGGGCGTGGTCTTGTCGCAGCCGGTCGTCAGCACCACGCCGTCGATCGGATAGCCGTAAAGCAGCTCGACCAGCGCGAGATAGGCCAGGTTGCGGTCCAGCGCCGCAGTAGGGCGCTTTCCGGTTTCCTGGATCGGGTGAACCGGAAATTCCAGCACGATGCCGCCTGCCTCGCGAATGCCTTCGCGGATGCGCTCTGCCAGCACGAGGTGATGCCGGTTGCACGGCGACAGGTCGCTGCCGGTCTGCGCGATCCCGATGATCGGCTTGCCGGATCGCAACTCGTCAATGCTGAGCCCGAAATTCAGATACCGCTCCAGATAAAGTGCGGTCATGTCGATGTTGTCGGGATTGTCGAACCAGGCCTTGCTGCGGAGTTTGCGAGTCATTTTTCCTTCCCTGCCGGGCTCGGCTTGACGCTCTGCCGCTTGCCACGCATTACTCCTACAAATATCGGTCTAGCAAGGCCTGTGGGGAGACAAAGGGAATGACGCAGGCGGACGGGACACAAGGTGCCGCGAATGAGGGTGGTCAGGCGATCAACTACAGGCCAGCTCTGGCGCTGCTGGCGTCGCTCTTCTTCATGTGGGGCTTCATCACTGTCATCAACAACACGCTTTTGCCGCACCTGCGCAGCGTGTTCGAGCTCAGCTACACCCAGACCACGCTGATCGAGAGCGTATGGTTCATCGCCTATGGCGTGATGGGCATGCCGAGCGCCTTCCTGATCGAACGGACGGGTTACAAGCGGGCGATCATCATCGGGCTCGTCATCATGGCCGTCGGCGCTCTCGGCATGGTTCCGGCGGCGCATCTGCCGTCCTACGGCATCACCTTGCTGGCGCTGTTCGTGATCGCCAGCGGGATCACGCTGCTTCAGGTCGCCGCCAACCCCTACGTTGCGGTGATCGGCCCGGCGGAAAGTTCGGAATCCCGCCTTACGCTGGTGCAGGCTTTCAACAGCTTCGGCACGTTCCTGGCGCCGTATTTCGGCGGCTACCTCATCCTCAGCCGGACGGTAGGCGGAACCTCGCTCGAAGGGACGCAGCTTACCGCGGCGGAGCGACTGGCCGATGCCCGCGCGACCGAGCTGCCCTATATTCTGGTCGCGATCGTCCTGCTGATTATCGCGGTGATCATCTGGCGATCGAACCTGCCCAGGCTCGGCTCGGCCACCAATCGGGTCGCGCGAGAGAAACGCAAGAATCTCTCACTGTGGGATCACCCCAATCTCGTCTGGGGCGTTCCGGCGATCTTCATCTATCTCATCGCCGAAATCGGCGTGGCGAACCTGTTCATCAACTTCGCCATTCTGCCCGATATCGCCGGCATCACGCCTGCCGAAGCGGCGAACTATCTCGTGCTGCTGTGGGGCGGTATGATGGTGGGCCGCTTTGCCGGAGCCTTCATCTTGCAGAAATTTCCCGCCGACAGGACGCTGGCCGCCTTTGCCCTGTTCGCGCTGGTGGTGATGGTGGGTGCGGCCACGCTCGCGGGTCCACTCGCCATGTGGTGCCTGATTCTGGTCGGACTAGGCCACTCGATCATGTTCCCGGCGATCTTCGCCATGGGCATCAAGGGTCTGGGCCCTCTAACAGAGGAAGCGTCTGGCCTGCTGATTACCGCCATTGCGGGCGGCGCGCTGGTGGTCGTGCAGGGCTGGCTCGCCGACAGCTTCGGCCTGCAGAACAGTTTCTGGCTGACGGTCGCGTGCGAGGTCTACATCATCTGGTACGCACTGCGCGGATCTCGACCTCAAAGTCCCCATGCGGCGTGAAATGTGGTCCCGAGGCCGCTGTAGATTGGCCATTGCACAACGACCCTACAACCGATCGCGCGCCCGAAAGGTTCACTGAAACGTGACCGGAGAATTCGCAATTTTCCGGCGGATTTCAAAACATCCGTTCTGAAATTGGCAATAAGGATGCGTGGCGGAGAGGGTGGGATTCGAACCCACGTTACCGTTGCCGGTAAACCGCATTTCGAGTGCGGCGCATTCGACCACTCTGCCACCTCTCCGCGAGGCCTGTTGCGGTTCTGAGCGCCGCTTGGTCGCAGGCGGCGGGCAACAGGAAGCGCGCCCGTTAGCCCAAGGCGAAGGGCTTGCCAAGACCTGCCGCACCACAAAATGCGGGCATATCTCGCACCTGCACAACCGTCCTGCTTGTTTTGCGCTGCCAAACCCCCATATTGACGGGTATGGAACGCGCAGAGTTCTTCTCCAGCCAGGCCGGACGCACGATCATCGCCCCGCGCCAGACCCGCGCCCGCTTCGGCATCGGTGACGTTGTGCGCCACCGCCTGTTCGCTTTTCGCGGCGTGGTGTTCGATGTCGATCCGGTCTTCGCCAATTCGGAAGAATGGTACCAGTCGATCCCCGAGGACATTCGTCCGCGCCGCGATCAGCCGTTCTATCACCTGCTCGCCGAGAACGAGGATTCGTCCTACGTGGCCTACGTCAGCCAAGGCAATCTGGTCGCGGATGCCGATGGCGGCCCGGTGGATCACCCGACGGTGCGCCAGCTGTTCGACAGCTTCAAGGATGGCCGTTACCGGATGCGCCGCTCGCTCACGCATTGATTTTTGAGGCAAGCCATCCGGCTTGCCGGTTCTCGCAAAGGCTCGGGCGGGCGGGCGCCCTTGCGGCCCTGCGGGCCGGGCAGTGCCCATAGTCCTTTTCAGCTCTTGAGCTTCCAGCCGCTTCGCAGAACTGCGTAAACCGCCGCCGCCAGAGCCAGATTGAGCGCCAGCAACCCGCCTGCCGCTAGCACCACCTGACCCGCGCCGCCGATATCGCTCGACCCCAGAAAGCCATAGCGGAACCCGGAGATGACGTAGAAAAACGGGTTGGCGCGGCTAATCGCCTGAAACACGCCGTGCAGGTTCTCGATCACGTAGAAGGTGCCCGACAGCAGTGAGAGCGGGGCGATGATGAAGTTGGTGATCGCCGCATTGTGATCGAACTTCTCGGCCCAGATTGAAGTCGCAAGGCCCAGCGTCGCCAGCATCAGCGATCCCATCAGGCCGAACCACACCACCGCCCACGGATGCGCGATCCCGAGCGACACGCCCGGCCACAGCGCCATCGCCAGCGCGACGGCGCAGCCGACCAGCACCGCGCGCGTCACCGCTGCGGCGAGGATGCCCGCCATCACCTCGCCCGGCGACAAGGGGGGCATGAGGTAATCGATAATCGTCCCCTGAATCTTGCCGCCCAGCAGCGAGAAGCTGGAATTGGCAAAGGCGTTCTGCATCATCGCCATCACGATCAGCCCCGGCGCGACGAAGGTGGCGAAGGGCACGCCCAGCACCTCGCGCCCCGCCCGGCCCAGCGCGACGCTGAAGATCACCAGAAACAGCAGCGTTGTGAAGGCCGGAGCCCAGATCGTCTGCGTCTGCACCTTGAGAAACCGGCGCACCTCCTTCATATAGAGGGCACCAAGGCCCACGCGGTTGATCCCGGTAATCACCGGGCGCCCGCGCGGAGCAAACCGGATGCTCCCGCCGGTCTTGTCTTGCGCCGTCATTTCCGGCACGGGAGCAGAGTTTTCGAGGGGATGGGCAGGAACGTTATCGGCCATGGCTGGAGTGCCTAGGCCGCAGGGACGTTTCTGACAAGCATTCCGCCTCCGCATCCGGGGGCCAGACCACAGGAACAGGTAGACGATATGAGCTGGACGGACGAGCGCATCGCAACGCTCAGGAAGATGTGGGAAGGCGGCGCCACCGCCAGCGAGATCGCGACCGAACTCGGCGGCGTCAGCCGCAATGCGGTGATCGGCAAGGCGCACCGCCTTGGTCTCAAGGCGCGCCCCTCCCCGGTCAAGGCCAACGACAAGAAGAAGCCCGCCGCGCCGGTGAAGAAGCCTGCCCCTGCGCCCGAGCGCGCACCCGCGGAACCGCGCGCCGAACCCGCCGCACGCGCCGCAGCGCCCGAACGGGCCGCGCCGCGCGCCGCCGATCCCGCGCCCCGCGCCGAACCTGCGAGCGACACCGGCACCCCGTCGCAGGCGCTCCCCAATCCGCAGGCCGATCTGCCCAAGATCGTCTCGGTCGGCCCCGGCGGCTTTCTGCGGCAGGGCCCCGGCGACCAGCAGGCGCCGATCCCCCCTGCCCCGCCGCGCCGCTTGGTGCCCGCCAAGCCGAGCCCCGAGATCGCGGGCAAGACCAGCCTGCTCGACTTGTCGGACAAGGTCTGCCGCTGGCCGATGGGCCACCCGGGCGAACCGGATTTCCACTTCTGCGGCGAGCAGGTGAATCCCGGTTTCCCGTACTGCGTCGAGCATTGCGGCCGCGCCTATCAGGCGCAGCTGCCGCGCGGCGTGCGCCGTCCGCCCCCGCCGCTGCCCTTCGGCGGTCCGCGCGTGCGCTGAGGCGCGAAACCATCTTGCCGATTCGTTCACCGTCGCTGGCAGACGGGGCGATGCGGCCCGGTTTCGCCGGTGTTGGAGACACTTGAGACACTGTCTAGGACAAAAAACTGCGGCCCCGAACCTGATGCAAGGGTGCCCCGCGTCGGGTTACGATCGGCGGTCGCGGGAGGGCGGGATAGGGGGCACAGGCCAGGCATTCCCGCAGCCCGCGCCATAAGGGCACCTGTAGGAAAGCCCCCACGTGCGGGCGCTGAAGGCTTGCCCTGCAATGCGGAGCGCTTCTATGCAGGGGCAAGGCAAAGGGAGCGCTAACGTGAATGCGAACAAGGCCCGGTTTGGCAGCTTGCGACGGGTCGCCCTTTTCGGCCTGCTGTGTGCCAGCCAGCCCGCGCTGGCCGAACTGCCAGAGCCCGTTCGCGCGATGATCGTCGCCGCGGTGGCGACCGGGGATCCGGCCAAGGTGCACACGGTCGCCGATCTCGCCCGCCAGACAAACCCTGCCGAAACCGCCGAGATCGACGCGCTCGTCGCCGCCTTCGAGACCGATTTCGCCGCGCGCAAGGCCGCCGAGGCCGAGGCCCACCGGGCGGCGCTGCGCGAAGCCGACCTGTTCGACAACTGGAACGGCAAGGGCGAGCTTGGCGGATTCCGGGCCACGGGCAACACCAACAACACCGGAGTCACGGCCAGCCTTTCGCTCAACCGCGAAGAGATCGACTGGCGCCACCGCTTCACCGCGCGGGTCGATTACCAGCGCACCGGGGGCGTGACCACGCGCGAGCAGTTCCTGGCGCGTTACGAGCCCAATGTGAACATTTCGGACCGGTTCTACGTCTATGCCCTCGCCCAGTACGAACGCGACCGCTTTCAGGGCTTCGAGGGGCGCTACGCGATCTCGGGCGGGATGGGATATCAGGCGCTCAAGAAGGATGATGTGCAGCTGTCGGTCAAGGCCGGCCCGGCCTACCGCGTCACCGAATTCGTCGACGGGCGCAGCGAAAGCCGGATTGCGGGGCTGATCGCGCTCGATTTCGACTGGAACATCACCGACAAGCTCAAGCTGACGCAGGATACCAACGCGGTCGCCGAAACCGGCGGATCGGCGGTGGCGATCATCGATTCGCGCAACACCACGATCGACTTCGTCACCGGACTCGACGCTGCGATCGCCAAGAAGCTGAAGGCGCGAGTTTCCTACGCGGTCGAATATGACAGCAACCCGCCGCCCGGCGCCGTGCAGACCGACACGCTGAGCCGCATTACGCTGATCTACGATTTCTGAGCGAACCAGATGATGTGATGCGCGCCCTTGTTGTTGGGGCGCGAACGGACGTTCCACTCCGTCACGTCGAGCCCCGTATCATAAAGCCGCTTGCGGAAGGCAGGATCGGGCCCGGCTGACCACACCGCCAGAATCCCGCCCGGCTTCAGCGCGTCGCGCGCCTTGGCGAGCCCGGTGCGCGAATAGATGCGGTTGTTGGCATCGCGCACGATCCCGTCCGGGCCGTTGTCGACATCGAGCAGGATCGCATCGAACTTGGCGCAGGTGCCGTCGTTGGCATCGTCGATCAGCGCGGCGACATCGCAGATCTTGAGGTCGAGGCGCGGATCGGAGAGGCCCTCCCCCGTCAGCGCCGCCATCGGGCCCTTGGCCCACTCGATGATCGCCTCGGAAATCTCCGCGACCACGATCTGTGCCTTCGCGCCCAGCTTGGCCGCAGCGGCGCGGTAGGTGAAGCCCATGCCGTAGCCGCCGATCAGGATGCGCGCATTGTCCTTGCCCAGCCGGTCGATGGTGAGGTCGGCCAGCTGTTCTTCCGAGAACCGCATCCGCGTGCTCATCAGCTCGTTGCGGCCCATCACGATCATGTAGTGACCGGCATGGGTGTAAAGGTCGAGGGTGACGCCATCCTCGATCTGGGCGGTGTCGATCAGTTCGCGCTGGAGCATGGTGTTCGGTGTCCAAAAGCAAGGCCGCCCGGATCGCTCCGGGCGGCCTCTTGTTCATACCTCGGTCGAGGCGATCAGTCCTTCAGGAAGTCGGGGAGACCCGCCGGACCGCTGTCGCGCTCGCGCCCGCCGCGGTCGCCGCCACGGCCGCCACGATCGCCGCCGCGCCCACGATCGCCGCCACCACGCGGGCCACGACGGTCGCCACGATCACCGCGCGGTTCACGCGGTTCGCGGGGCGGACGGGTGTCTTCCAGCTCTTCGCCGGTTTCCTGGTCAACCACGCGCATCGACAGGCGAACCTTGCCGCGCTGGTCGATCTCGAGCACCTTGACCTTCACTTCCATGCCTTCGGAGACGACATCGGTGGGCTTTTCGACGCGCTCGTTCTTCATTTCGCTGACGTGGACGAGACCGTCCTTGCCGCCCATGAAGTTCACGAAGGCGCCGAAATCGACGATGTTGACGACCTTGCCGTTGTAAATCTTGCCGACTTCGGCTTCCTCGACGATGCCGAGGATCCACTTCTTCGCCGCTTCGATCTCGTCGAGGTTCGAGGACGAGATCTTGATCACGCCTTCATCGTCGATGTCGACCTTGGCGCCGGTTTCGGCGACGATCTCGCGGATCACCTTGCCGCCGGTGCCGATGACGTCACGGATCTTCGACTTGTCGATCTGGATCGTCTCGATGCGCGGGGCGTGCTTGCTGACTTCGGTGCGGGCACCGGTCAACGCCTTGGCCATTTCGCCGAGGATGTGCTGACGGCCGGCCTTGGCCTGCTCCAGCGCCTTGGCCATGATTTCCTGCGTGATGCCGGCAACCTTGATGTCCATCTGCATCGTGGTGATGCCTTCGGCGGTCCCGGCAACCTTGAAGTCCATGTCACCGAGGTGGTCTTCATCGCCCAGAATGTCCGAGAGGACGGCGAATTCGTCACCTTCGAGGATCAGGCCCATCGCGATGCCACTGACCGGCGCCTTCACCGGCACGCCCGCGTCCATCATCGACAGACAGCCGCCGCACACGGTCGCCATCGAGGACGAGCCGTTCGACTCGGTGATGTCGCTCAGCACGCGGATGGTGTAGGGGAAGTCTTCCTTGCTCGGCAGCACGGGGTTGAGCGCGCGCCAGGCGAGCTTGCCGTGACCGACTTCGCGGCGACCCGGTGCGCCGAAGCGGCCCACTTCACCGACCGAATAGGGCGGGAAGTTGTAGTGCAGCATGAAGCTGGAATAGCTGAGGCCTTCCAGACCGTCGATCATCTGCTCGGAATCCTTGGTGCCCAAGGTGGTGGTGCAGATCGCCTGCGTCTCGCCGCGGGTGAACAGCGACGAGCCGTGGGTGCGCGGCAGGAAGCCCACAATGGCTTCGATCGGGCGCACCTGATCGAGCTTGCGGCCATCGATGCGCTGGCCATCCTTGAGGATCGCGGTGCGCACGATTTCGGCTTCGAGCTTCTTCATCAGCTTGCCAGCGACCATCTGGGTCTGGCCGCCTTCGTCCGCGAACGCCGCCTTGGCCTTGGCCCGGGCTTCGTTGAGCGCGTTCGAGCGCGCCGACTTGTCGGTCAACTTGTAAGCCGCCGCGATGTCCGCGCCGATCAGGTCCTTGAGCTTGGCCTTCATGTCGGCGGTGTTGTCGCTGGTGTCGACGTCCCACGGGTCCTTGGCGGCCTGTTCGGCCAGATCGACGATCGCGCCGATGACCTTGCGGATTTCGTCATGCGCGAACATGACGGCGCCGAGCATTTCGTCTTCGGTCAGTTCCTTGGCTTCGGATTCGACCATCATCACCGCGTTCTGGGTCGCGGCGACGACGAGGTCGAGACGGCCTTCGGCGAGCGCCTTGTCCTGCTTCGGATTGAGCGTGTATTCGCCATCGACGAAGCCGACGCGCGCCGCGCCGATCGGGCCCATGAACGGCACGCCCGAGATGGTCAGCGCCGCCGAGGCTGCGATCATCGCGACGATATCGGCCTCGGTCTCGCCGTCGAACGACAGGACCTGCGCGATCACGTTGATCTCGTTGTAGAAGCCTTCGGGGAAGAGCGGACGGATCGGACGGTCGATCAGGCGGCTGGTGAGCGTTTCCTTCTCGGTCGCGCCGCGTTCACGCTTGAAGAAGCCGCCCGGGATGCGCCCGGCGGCCGAGAACTTTTCCTGATAGTGGACGGTGAGCGGGAAGAAGTCCTGCCCTTCCTTCACCGACTTGGCGGCGGTCACGGCGCAGAGCACCACGGTTTCGCCATAGGTGGCCAGAACGGCGCCATCGGCCTGACGGGCAATACGCCCGGTTTCCAGAGTGAGGGTCTTGCCGCCCCACTCCAGCGATACGGTTTTCGTGTCGAACATTGGTTTTCCTTCTGAACCCGCGCGGCCGCATTGCCGGGCGGGGCCTCTAATGCCGGGGAAACAACCGTCCCGGTCCGGTGCGGAGCGCTTTGGCCCCGAGGCACGGCAGACCGGATGTCCGCCAAGCCCCATATGCAGAAAGGGCGGCCTCTTGAGCCGCCCTTCCCGCTAAACTCTTATTTGCGCAGACCCAGCTTCTGGATCAGGGCGTTGTAGCGCTCGACGTCCTTCTTCTTGAGATAGGCGAGCAGCGTGCGACGCTTGTTGACCATCATCAGGAGGCCACGACGCGAGTGGTTGTCCTTGTGGTGATCCTTGAAGTGCTCGGTCAGGTTGCGGATGCGCTGCGTGAGGATCGCAACCTGCACTTCGGGGCTGCCGGTGTCCTTGGGATCACGGGCGTTGTCAGCAATGATTTCCTGCTTCTTTTCGGCGGTCACCGACATATTCTTATCTCTCTTACTCAGCGACATCGGGAAGGTTGAAACCCCGGACGACCTTGGCCGTCCCCTCCGTGATTTCCATCAATGCGACCGGGACAGCGCCCAGCTTCGCCAGATAGAGCCCGGATGATTGGGGCATGTCAGACAGCACCCGGCCCTGCCGGACCGCCTGCGCGCTTGTCTGATCGAGGTGAAGGGCCGGGATGTCGTCCAGCCCTGCCTCCAGCGGCAGGAGAAGGTGTTCAAGGCCCTGCCCCTTAGCGGTTTCCTCCATGAAGTCCAGCGAAATCGCCTGTTCCTCGCGGAACGGCCCGGCCTTGATGCGCCTGAGATAGGTCACGTGCCCGCAGGTGCCAAGCGCATGAGCGATGTCGCGCGCGAGGGAGCGGATGTAGGTGCCCTTGGAGACGTGGGCGACGAGGGTGATGGCGTCCAAACCCGATCGCCCTGAGCTTGTCGAAGGGCCGTCCTGCACTTCCGAAGAAAAGTGCGGGACTTCGACAAGCTCAGCCCGAACGGAGAGGGTGTGAATCGTCACCGCCCGCGCCTTCAGCTCCACCGCCTCCCCCGCCCGTGCGCGGTCATAGGCGCGCTGGCCGTCCAATTTCAGCGCGGAGTAAGCCGGCGGCACCTGCTCGATTGGCCCGGTAAAACGGGGCAGCACCGCCTCCACCTCGGCCCGCGTCGGGCGCACATCGCTGGTGGCGATCACGGGCCCTTCGGTATCGAGCGTGTCGGTTTCCCCCCCAAACTTGACGGTGAAGGCATAGATCTTGTCGCTGTCGAGCATCCGTCCGGCGAGCTTGGTCGCCTCGCCCAGCGCGATCGGCAGCACGCCTTCCGCCAGCGGGTCGAGCGTGCCGCCGTGGCCGACCTTGGTCTTGGCATAGCCGTTCTGGCGCAGCACCCGCTTGACCGCGCTCACGCCCTGCGTGCTGCCCATGCCCCGAGGCTTGTCGAGGATCAGCCAGCCGGAAAGCGGCGCGCTCATCCTTTCAAGGCTTCGGAGAAATGCCGGCGGCACAGCGCGACATATCGGTCGTTCCCGCCGATCTCGGTCTGCTGGCCCTGCCGAACCGCCGCGCCGCTTTCATCGACGCGCAGGTTCATGGTCGCCTTGCGCCCGCAGTGACAGACGGCTTTCAACTCCACCAGCGCGTCGGCAATGCCCAGCAGCACCGCGGAGCCGGGGAAGAGCTCGCCCTGAAAATCGGTGCGCAATCCGTAGCACAGCACCGGAATTCCCGCCTCGTCCGCCAGCCGGGCGAGCTGCCACACCTGATCACCCGTCAGAAACTGCGCTTCGTCCACCAGCACGCAATCGAGCGGCTGCACCTTGTGCGCAGCGCTGATGGTGGCCCACAGGTCGGTCTCGGGCGCGAACTTGTGCGCGTCGCTTTCCAGCCCGATGCGGCTCTTGACCATTCCCGCCGAGCGGCTGTCGAGCGCGGCAGTCCACAGCATGGTTGCCATTCCGCGCTCGCGGTAATTGAAATCGGCCTGCAACAGGTGCGAGGATTTGCCTGCGTTCATGCTGGCGTAGTAGAAGTAGAGCTTGGCCATCGCGCGCTCCTACCCCGTCGGCCAGCGCCGGGCGAGCGCGGAATTGAACCTTTTGCCCGATTGAAGCGTTGGGGAGAGATGATGACCCGCCCCCTTGCCAGCCTGCGCCTGATCCTGCTGCCCCTGCTGGCGCTGTTCGCGCTCGCCAATGCGGCGGCGGGTGTACCGCAGCGTTATGCGCTCGATGCCTCGGCCAGCAATGTTTCGGCCAAGGTGCCGTTCTTCGGCCTCGCCAGCAAGACCGCGCGCTTCCCGCGGATGCAGGGCGCGGTCACGATCGTCCCCGGCGCGCCCGAGCAGGCGATGATCGACGTGACTTTCGATGCCACCGCAATCGAGGCACCGGATTCGGTTACGCTCGAACGGCTGCGGGGCGAGAAGTTCTTCTGGGTCGAGAAATATCCGACGATCCGCTTCGTCGGACGCTCGCTGAAACTCGCCACCCCGACGCGGGGCACGGTGACGGGCGAGCTGACCGCGCGCGGGGTGACGCGGCCCGCGACGCTTAACGTCACCTTCAACGCCGACCCGGTGGCGCAGGCAGGCAAGCCGGTCAGCTTCACCGGCACCACCACCATCGACCGGCGCGAATTCGGGATGAAGTCCTATCAGCTGATCGTCGGTAACAAGGTCGACATAACGCTGAAGGCGCGGATGGTACCGAAATAGCGCGAGCTATTCGTCCTCGTCGTCCAGATCGCGCAGTACCTTGGGATCGCGCAGCAGCGCTTCGATCCGGTCGGCCTCGGCGAAGCTTTCGTCCTTGCGGAATTTGAGCTTGGGCGCGAATTTCAGACCGAGCCGCTGGGCGACCTCTCGCTGGAGGAAGGCGGTGTTCTGGCGCAGGGCCTTGACCACTTCCTCGTCCGCCGCCCCGAGAAGCGGCTTCACATAGGCGGTCGCATGGCGCAGATCGGGGGTCATGCGCACCTCGGTAACGGAGATATGCGCCGCGCTCACCACATCGTCATGTACCTCGCCGCGGGCGAGCAGTTCCGAGAGGATATGCCGCACCCGCTCGCCCACCTTGAGCACGCGGACCGATTGCTGTTCGGCGGTGAAGGGTTGTTTGGCCATCAGCGCTCCAGCCCCGTAACTTCCGGCGTGGGACGCGGAGTCGGGATCGCGGTGGAGGTCGAGCGGGCATAGATCGTCCCGTCCTCGCCGCGCAATTCACCTTCGAGGAACACCACGCGCTGCCCCGCCTTCACCACCCGGCCCGTGCCGATAATGGTCGCGCCTTCGGGGATCAGGCGGATGAGGCTCATCGAAATGTCGAGGTTGAGCGGCGCCATGACGCCGCCGGTGGCCGCGACATAGGCATAGCCCATCACGTCATCGAGATAGCCTGCTACCAGCCCGCCCTGCACGCCGCCGCGCCAGGTGCACATCTCGCGCGTGACGGTGAAGCGCATGGTCGCGGTCTGGCTCGCCTCGTCGAAGCCGACGAATTCGGAGCCGAGCAGCGCCGTGTGCGGCGACTGCCCGGCATCGTCTGGGTAGTGCAGGTCGTTCAGGCTCACGGTTCCTTGCGTCGCTCTTCAAGCGCTTTGGCGATCCGCACCAGTGCATCGGTCTGGCGGCGATTCTCGTAATAGAGGCCGATCAGAACGAAGGTGCAAAAGAGGGCGATAAGTTCGATCACAGCGTCCGCTCACGCTCCTCGACCGAGAAGACTTCGAGGTTGTCACCCGGCTTGATGTCGTTGGTATCCTCGAGCACCACGCCGCATTCGAGACCGGCGCGCACTTCGTCCACGTCGTCTTTGAAGCGCCGCAGCGACTGGATCTTGGTGGCCGAAACGATGACATCGGCGCGGGTGAGACGCGCGAACAGCCCCTTGCGGATTGCGCCTTCCAGAACCAGCAGACCTGCCGCCTTGTCCTTCTTGCCCGCCGGGAAGACCTGCTTGACTTCGGCACGGCCGACCACGGTTTCGATCCGCTCCGGCCCGAGCTCGCCCGCCATCTCCTTGGCGATGGCATCGGTGAGGTGATAGATGACATCGTAATACATCATCCGCACCCCGTCGCGCTTCACCAGATCGCGCGCCTTGGCATTCGGGCGCACGTTGAAGCCGATGATCGGCGCCTTCGATGCCCCCGCCAGCAGCACGTCGCTTTCGGTGATCGCGCCCACGCCCGCGTTCAGCACGCGGACCTTGATCTCGTCGTTCGAGAGGTTGTGGAGCGCGTTGACGATCGCTTCGACCGAGCCCTGCACGTCCGCCTTCACCACCACCGGGAATTCGATGACGTTGGAGGCGAGGCCTGCGAACATCGTATCGAAATTGGTGGGGGCGAGCGCGGTGCGCTTTTCGGTCGCCAGTTCCTGCCGATACTTGGCCACTTCACGCGCACGCTGCTCGTTCTCGACCACGGTGAGGTTGTCCCCCGCGGACGGCACCCCGCCAAGGCCGAGCACTTCCACCGGCATCGAGGGGCCGGCTTCCTTGAGCTGCTGGCCCTTGTCGTCGACGATCGCGCGGACCTTGCCGCTCTGCGTGCCGACCACGAAGGTGTCGCCACGCTTCAGCGTCCCGCGGGTGACGAGCACGGTCGCAACCGGCCCGCGGCCCTTGTCGAGCTGCGCTTCGATCACGGTCGCTTCGGCATCGCGGTCGGGGCGCGCCTTCAGTTCGAGCAGTTCGGCCTGAAGGTTGATCGCCTCGATCAGCTTGTCGAGCCCCGCGCCGGTCTTGGCCGAAACCTCGACATCCTGCACGTCGCCCGACATCGCCTCGACGATAACTTCGTGTTCGAGCAGACGTTCGCGGATCTTCTGCGGGTTGAATTCTTCCTTGTCCGACTTGGTGATCGCCACGATCATCGGCACGCCAGCCGCCTTGGTGTGATTGATCGCCTCGATGGTCTGCGGCATCAGCCCGTCATCGCCTGCGACCACCAGAATGACGATGTCGGTGACGTTCGCCCCGCGCATCCGCATCTCGGTGAAGGCCGCGTGGCCCGGCGTGTCGAGGAAGGTGATCTTCGCCTTGTCCTTGGTGGTGATCTGGTAGGCGCCGATGTGCTGGGTGATGCCACCGGCCTCGCCCTTGACGACGTCGGTGCCGCGCAGCGCGTCGAGCAGGCTGGTCTTGCCGTGATCGACATGGCCCATGATCGTCACCACCGGCGGACGCGGCTTCTGCGTTTCGATCGGATCGGCATCGGCGCTGGTGTCGATATCGACATCGCTCGCGGAGACGCGGGTGATGTTGTGGCCGAACTCCTCGACCAGCAGCTCGGCGGTGTCCTGATCGATGGTCTGGTTGACCGTGACCATCATGCCCATGTTGAACAGCGCCTTCACCAGGTCGGCGCCCTTCTCGGCCATG
Source organism: Porphyrobacter sp. YT40 (assembly GCF_006542605.1). Taxonomy (GTDB): domain Bacteria; phylum Pseudomonadota; class Alphaproteobacteria; order Sphingomonadales; family Sphingomonadaceae; genus Erythrobacter. The sequence continues at coordinate 1,704,247 of NZ_CP041222.1, read as the reverse complement.
CGGTTGGCGAGTTCGCCCACGGTGATCGCCTCGGGCACGACCACGTCGCGCACCTGCTTTTCGCGCGGCTTGCTGGGCCCGCCCTGACCGCGGCGCTCCTTTTCGCGCGCGCGCTTGAGCGCGGCGAGGCTGCGCGCACGGCGACCTTCGTCCTCGTTCAGGGCACGGGTGACGGTCAGCTTGCCCGAACGACGATTGTCCTTGCCCGCATCGCTCGGAGCGGCGCGCTTGTCGTCCTTCTTCTTGCCCTTGACCTCGGGCGCAGGGCGCTTGGGTTCGGGGCGTTCCACAGGCGTGAAGCGGCGCGCGGCAGGCACGGCGACATCGGCCTTCGCAGCCGGTTCGGCGGCGTCAGCGGGTTCCTCGGCGGCAGGGGCAGGCGCAGCATCGGCCTGGGGCGCGGGGGCGCTGGCTTCTTCGGCGCGCTGCCTTTCGGCCTCTTCCTCGGCCTTGCGGTTTTCCTCCGCGCGGCGGCGTTCTTCTTCCTCGCGTTCGCGAGCCTCGGCTTCCTCGCGCTTGCGGGCTTCCTCGGCGAGACGCAGCCGCTCTTCCTCGGCTTCGAGCTGGAGACGCTTCACGCGCTCCTGCGGGGTCTCGCCCGCGGGCGCGGCACGCGCGGGACGCGGCGGCGGCGCAGCCGGGCGCGGCGCTTCGGCGACGGGCGGAGGCGGCGGGGGAGGCGGCGGCGGCGCGGCGGCCTCACCGGGCTTGCCGAGCACACGGCGACGCTTGACCTCGACCACCACCTTGTTGGTGCGGCCGTGGCTGAAGGTCTGCTTGACCTCGCCCGCATCCACCGACCGCTTGAGGCCGAGGGGTTTGCGAGTGCGCTGGTTGTCGTTTTCGTCGCTCATTATCGCTCGTCAGTCCTTCACGTATTCATCAATAACCGCTGCCCCGCCGTCCGGCAGGTCCGCGTTGCCGGGTGCGCCCCGGCCTGTCTCTTGCGTCGCGTTCGCCCGCTCCGTCCCGGCGTAGTGCACCAGCCGGGACACCGCCTGAAGCACGCGCTCTGCGGCGCGCATGTCGCCGGGATGGCCGGCAACGCCCAGGTGGACCACATTGTCGCGGCCCAATGCCACAGACAGCGCGGTGCGGTCTAGGGGCAAGACCTGCCCGGTCAGGCCCGAGCCTTCGGCATCGGTGCCAACGCGCCACGCCTGATCGAGCTTGCGCCGCCCGTCGGCGCTGCTGTCGGCCGCGTACAGCAGTACCGCGATCCGGCCAGAGCGCGCCTGTTCCTCGATCCGGGCCGAGCCCAGCACGATATTGCCGGAACGCAGTTCAAGCCCCAGCCGGTCGCCCAGATGGCGCGCCAGCGCGGCCTCGATCCGCGCGGGCAGGTCTTCGGGGATGGTGAGAGGCGCACCCTTGAAAGCGCGCATCAGGGCTTTCTTCAGATGGCCATCGGCGAGCGCTTCTTCAAGCGCGGAGCGGGTCACCCCGATCCACGCGCCCCGCCCCGGTGCCTTGGCCCCGGCATCGGGCAGCACGAGCCCGTCGGGCGAAATCGCCAGACGCACGAGGCTGTCCCGCGCCGAGGTGTCCCCGGAGAGGATGCAGCGCCGCTCGCTCTCCGCCTTGGCGGAGGGCGACGGCTCGGCGATGTCGGACGTCAGGCGCTCATTGGGTGGAGTCCGCATGGGCGGCCTCCTCGGTCGGCTCTTCGTCCGCGAACCAGTGTGCGCGTGCAGCCATGATGATTTCGTTGCCCTGCTCTTCCGAGAGGCCATATTCACCCAGCACGCCGCCCTTGTCGGTTTCGCGCTGCGGACGACGCTGCGGCGGACCGTCGGCATTGTTCCGGCGGCGCGGCGCTTCGCGCTTCTTGGCGATCAGCTCATCGGTGGCGAGATCGGCGAGATCGTCGAGCGTCTTGATCCCCGCCTTGCCGAGCGTGACCAGCATCGCTTCGGTGAGGTGCGGAATCTCGGCGAGCGCATCTTCCACGCCCAGACCACGACGCACTTCGCGGTGCGCGGCTTCCTGCCGTTCGAGCGCTTCAAGCGCACGGCTCTGAAGTTCCTCGGCGAGTTCCTCGTCGAAGCCTTCGATGGTGGCGAGTTCGGCGAGGTCGACGTAAGCCACTTCCTCCAGCTCGGCGAAGCCTTCGGCCACCAGCAGCTGCGACAGCGTCTCGTCGACGTCGAGCTCTTCCTCGAACATCTTGGAACGCTCGGCGAATTCCTTGGAGCGCTTCTCGGAAGCTTCTTCCTCGGTCATGATGTCGATCTGGTGGCCGGTGAGCTGGCTCGCCAGACGCACGTTCTGACCACGGCGACCGATCGCCAGCGACAGCTGATCGTCGGGCACCACCACTTCGATGCGGCCATCATCTTCATCGAGCACGACGCGGCTGACCGTGGCAGGCTGGAGCGCGTTGACGACAAAGGTCGCGGTGTCTTCGCTCCAGGGGATGATGTCGATCTTCTCGCCCTGCAGTTCCTGCACCACCGCCTGCACGCGGCTGCCCTTCATGCCGACGCAGGCGCCGACCGGGTCAATCGAGCTGTCGCGGCTGATCACGCCGATCTTGGCGCGGCTGCCCGGATCGCGGGCGGCGGCCTTGATCTCGATGATGTTGTCGTAGATTTCGGGCACTTCCTGCGCGAACAGCTTCTTCATGAAGTCGGGGTGTGCGCGGCTGAGGAAGATCTGCGGGCCGCGGTTGTTGCGCTCCACCTTGGTGATGAGCGCGCGGACGCGCTCCCCGGTGCGGGCGGCTTCGCGCGGAATCTGCTGGTCGCGGCGGATCACGCCTTCGGCACGGCCGAGGTTGACGATCACATGGCCGAATTCGACCGACTTGATGACGCCGGTGATGACTTCGCCCTGACGGTCCTTGAACTCTTCATACTGGCGCTCACGCTCGGCATCGCGGACCTTCTGGAAGATCACCTGCTTCGCCGACTGCGCGTCGATACGGCCGAGATCGACCGGCGGCAGCGGATCGACGATGAAGTCACCGACCTTGGCGCCGGGCTGCAGCTTTTCGGCCTGCTTGAGGTCGACCTGCTTGAAGTAGTCCTCGACCTCTTCGACCACTTCGACCACGCGCCACAGCGTCAGATCGCCGGTCAGCGGATCGAGCTTGGCGCGGATGTCGTTTTCCGCGCCGTAGCGGTTGCGCGCGGATTTCTGGATCGCTTCTTCCATCGCCTCGATGACGATCGCCTTGTCGATCATCTTTTCCGAGGCGACCGCGTTGGCGATCGCAAGCAGTTCGGCCTTGTTGGCGGAAATGGCACTCATCAGTCTTCTGCCTTCTCTGAATCTGTGTCTTCGATGAGTTCGTCGGCACCGCTGGTATCCAGCGGGCGGGTGGCGGCGATCAGCGCGTCGGTAAGGACGAGCTTCGCGGAATGAATATCTGCAAGCGGCAGGCGGACATCGCCCGCCTTAACTTCCTTGACGAGGACCATACCATCCTCGAGCCCGCCGAGCACGCCCTTGTTGACGCGCTGGCCTTCATAGGCCTTGTCCATCACGATGCGGACTTCGTGGCCCGCCCAGTTCGCGAAATCCTTCTCGCGGGTCAGCGGACGGTCGATGCCGGGCGAACTGACTTCGAGGTGGTAGGCCCCTTCGATCAGCACTTCGCCCGCTTCCTCGGCCGCGTCGATCACGTCCGACACGCGGCGCGAAAGCGCAGCACACTGGTCGATCACCAGCTGGCCGGTCGCCGGGTCTTCGGCCATGATCTGCAAGGCCATGCCGCCATCGCCGGCTTCGGAGGGCAGCATCGCCACGCGCACCAGTTCAAACCCCAGGGCCGTGGCCTCGGGTTCGATCAACTGGGTCAGGCGGGCGATATCGGCCATTCATGCTCCGTAGCGAATCGGCAGTGCGGCAACGCGGTTTCGGGCCGGCCCCCGGAGGCGCCAGCACCCTAACCTTGTCGCGACAATGTCGGGATTGGCGGCTCAGTTAGTCGCTCGGGCCGGATTTGGCAAGAGCGAACCTCGCGCCCCACCTGGCCGATGCGCTCAGGCCGCGCCGGTCACCCAGCGCCGCACATGATCGCGCAGCGCCGCATGCTCGCGCTCCGGCAAGGTCTCCGCATGGCGGCGCACCCGCAGCACCGCTTCTCGGGCAAGCAGGTCGTCGAACATTACCCCGTTCACCCCGCCGCCCCGCCCGGGCACGTATCGCACCGCCTCGCCGAATATCTGCAATCCGGCAACCTCGAGATAGCCTGCCGCCCCGTGGGCAAGCGGCTCTGCCATCGCGATCCGCGCGCCGGTTGAGGACAGGTCGATCAACACGCAGTCATGCGTTCCCTCGACACTGATGAAGCGCGCGGGGATCGACAGCCGCAGGCGCGCGGCAGAGCGGCGGCCCACCGGCGGGACAGGATCGGATGCAGGGTTGCGAGGCTCCGGCATGGGTTCCGGTTTGTCGCCAGGCAGGTGACGGTCGCGCGAAACGCAGCCTCGGGTTGTCTACCTAAGCGCCCGCCTCAGGCGTCGACCCCGGCCTCGTCCTGCCCCTCCATCAGCGCATGCTTGCGGATGCAGTGGCGCAGCTGGTCGTAGGTGAGGCCGAGCGCCTTGGCGGTCTGCCGCTGGTTCCAGCGGTGCTTGCCCAGCGCGTGGGCCAGAATCGCGCGCTCATGGGCATCGACCGCGGCGCGCAGGTCTTCGATCGTGTCGAAATTGACGCTTGCCGGCGCGCTCGCCGATGGGCCACCCGGCGCAGGAGCGGCATGGGCAGCGGGGGCGCTGCTGCGACGATGCTCGGGCGGACGCGGGCGCCAAGGGCTATCGAAAGGGTCGAACTGGACATGCGCGATCGGCATGTCGGGCACGTCCCAGCGATAGACTGCGCGCTCCACCACATTGCGAAGCTCGCGCACATTGCCGGGCCAGAGATGCTCTTCCAGCGCGTCCATCACATGCGGCGCGAAACCCGGCCAGCGGTCCCAGTCGAGCTCGGCCGCCATGCGCCGCCCGAAATATTCGGCCAGCACGCCGATATCGCCTTCGCGCACCCGCAACGGCGGGAGCGTGATGACCTCGAAGCTGAGCCGGTCGAGCAGGTCGGCGCGGAACTCTCCGGAGGCGGCGAGCGCGGGCAGATCATCGTTGGTTGCCGCCACGATCCGCACATCGACCCGGATCGGGCGCGAGGCCCCGATGCGGGTCACTTCGCCATATTCGACCGCGCGCAGCAGCCGCTCCTGCGCGCCCATGGAGAGCGTGCCCAGCTCGTCGAGGAACAGCGTGCCGCGGTCGGCTTCCTCGAAGCGGCCCGCGCGCGCCTTGGTCGCGCCAGTGAAGGCGCCCGCCTCGTGCCCGAACAGCTCGGCCTCTATCAGGGTTTCGGGCAGCGCCGCGCAGTTCATGGTGACCAGCGGTTCGTCCCACCGGGTCGAGAGACGATGGAGGCGTTCGGCGATCAGTTCCTTGCCCGTCCCGCGCTCGCCGATCACCAGCACCGGCCGGTTCATGGCAGCCGCGCGCGAGGCCCGTTCGACCGCGTCGAGAAAGGCCCCGGATTGGCCGATGAACTGGCTCTCGAACTTCATGCCCGAACTTATAGTGAAAATCCCCAATCCTTGGCAATAGAGACCAACACTCTTACCCCGAGAGCCTGCAAAAATGGCAGATTTCCGCCATTTTCGCGGTTTGGCACGGCCCGTGCAAAATCACCGGCAACACCACGAACACACTTGGGGAGGCCCACAATGATCAACCGCACCGCCGCCAATGCCAGCTTCTGGAACAGCAAGCTCGGCCACGCCGCGCTGGCCAGCATCGCCGCAATGGTGATGATGATCGCGCTGTCCTCGCAGCTTCAGCCGGGTGCCGCCTATGCTGCCCCCGTCGCCCATCCCGTCGGTGCCGCCGACGCGATGATCGAGATCGCCTGAAGTGGCCGACCGCTTTCCCAACCCCCTCGGGCCGGAGCGCCCCCTGCGGGATGTCCCCCCCGCTGACGCTGACCGCACCGCGATGCCCACACGCGCTGCGTTCGACAGCGATGCTCCGGCCCACCTTTCCCCGCTGCTGTCGCCGACCGGATTGTCGCGGCTCGACGCGGAAATCGAGGCCTTGCGCCAGAGCCCCGGCAAGGCGCAGTCTCGGCCCTACACCACCCCCACCCGCGAGGAGCGAGTCGCTCCGCTCGACCGGGTCAATTCGTTTCTCGATGGAGTAGCCTTCATGGGCATTTTCAGCCGAACTCGCGACATTATTGCCGCCAACTTCAACGACATGCTCGACAAGGCGGATGATCCGTCGAAGATGATCCGCATGATCATCCTCGAAATGGAGGAAACTCTGGTCGAAGTCCGCGCCAGCGCGGCGCGCACCATCGCCGACCAGAAGGAAATGCACCGCCACTGCGTGAAGCTCGACCGGCTGCAGGCCGACTGGGCCGAGAAGGCGCAGCTTGCGCTCAGCAAGGACCGCGAAGACCTCGCCCGCGCCGCCCTCGTCGAAAAGAAGAAGGCCGGCGACATGGCCGACCAGCTCAAGGGCGAAATCGCCGTGCTCGACGATGCCCTGCGCGCTTACGAGGAAGATATCGCCAAGCTGCAGCACCGCCTGCGCGAGGCCCGCAGCCGCCAGACCGCGATCGCCGCGCGCCTCGAAAGCGCCGAAAACCGCGTCAAGCTGCGCACCCTGATGAGCACAGAGCGCACCGACGAGGCGCTGGCGCGCTTCGACCAGCTCGAACGCCGCGTCGATTATGCCGAAGGCCGCGCCGATGCGCTGCAGATTGCCGAGAACAAGGCCCCGTCGCTCGCCGATGAAATCGCCGCACTCGCCGGTTCGGACGCGATCGACGATGAACTTGCCGCCATGAAGAAGGCGCTCGGCAAGACCGATCTGGACAAGGGGGAATAAGCCATGGATTTCGAAGTCATCATGGTCGTGGGCATGCTGTTCATCGGCCTGCCCTGGGTGATCCTCCACTACATGACGAAGTGGAAGACCGCCGCCACCATCACCAGCGACGACGAAGTGCTGCTGGAGGAACTCTACAACCTCGCCAAGCGCCTCGATGAACGCATGGACACGGTCGAACGGCTGGTCGCCAGCGACGATCCGGCCTTCACCCCGGCCCGCCGCCTGATCGCCGACCAGGAAAAGGACAACCAGCAGCTGCGCGAACTCGAAGCGCTGCTCGCCGAAAAGAAGGGAACCCGCGCATGAACAGCCCCCGCACCACGCTTTACCGCGACAAGCACAATGCCAAGCTGATGGGTGTCTGCGCAGGGATCGCCGATTACACCGGGATCAATGTCTTCTGGTTCCGGATCGGCATGGTGATCCTGGCGATCACGATGGGCTGGCCGATCCTCGCCTACTTCGTTGCCGGGCTGCTGCTCAACAAGAAGCCGCCCTACCTCTACCGCGACGAAAGCGAGCAGAAATACTGGCAGTCCGTGCGGCAGAGCCCGAAGCGCACCGCCCGCGAAATCCGCGCCAGCTTCCGCGACATCGACCGCCGCCTTGCCGCTGTCGAAGCCCACTACGTCAGCAGCAACCCGCGCCTGACCGCCGAGATCGAGCGGCTGCGCTGAACCAACCAGATTGAAGGGGGAATACCATCATGGAAGGCTACCTGGCTCTCATGATTCCGATCATCGCGCTGACGATCCCGGTGATCGCGCTGTGGACCAAGCACCAGCAGAAGATGGCCGAAATGCAGGTCGGCGCCGCCGCCGAGCAGACCGCCGAAAAGGCCGCGCAATATGTCGGCCAGATCCAGCGGCTCGAAGCCCGCGTCCAGGTGCTCGAACGCATCGTCACCGACCGCGGCTACGATGTCGCCACCCAGATCGAAGCGCTGCGTGACCAGCGCCGGGTCGATGAGGATGCCGCGGGCGTGCCGCTCGGCCTGAACAAGGAGCGCGTGTGATGGAGTTCGGTGGCCCCGCTTTCGTCATTGCCATCATTGCGCTGAGCACCGGTGGCTGGCTCATCAACAACTGGATCCGCGCCAAGCACGGCTATTCGCTCGAGGACGAATGGGGCGGCAAGACCGAGCGTTCGGATACCGCCGAGACCCAGCGTCTCAAGGCCGAGAACAAGGCGTTGCACGACAAGCTCGACGCAATGCAAGACCGCATGATCGTGCTCGAGAAGATTGTCACCGACCGCGGCTATTCGCTCTCCGCCGAGATCGAGGCGCTGCGCGATACCCCGGCCCTGAACAAGGAGCGCGTGTGATGGAAGGCTTCGATGCATTTCTCCCCTATCTCGGCTGGATCATTGCCGGGGCCTTCACCCTCGGCGCGGCCGGGATCGCCGTCTCGTTCCAGACGACACGGATGAAGATCAAGAATGGCTACCCGCTCGAAGGGATGTGGGGCCAGTCGCTGAAGCCCGGCTCCGACAAGCAGACCGCCGAACGCGTGGTGTTGCTGACCCAGGAAAACGCGCAGCTGCGCGCCGAGTTGGGGGCGGTCAAGGATCGGCTGGCCAATGTCGAGCGGATCGTCACCGACGGCGGCTACCACCTCGGCGCCGAGATCGATGCCCTGCGCGACCGTGCGCTCGCCGGTCTCAAGGACAAGGGAGAGGCGTAATGAGCTTCTGGACCGCCGCCGTCATCATCGTCGCGATCTGGGGCCTCGTTCAGATCTATTCGCGCCGCCATGACCGCGAACTCGGCGTGGCCCGCGACCAGGACGGCAACCCGGTTTTCGGCCCTCGTGCGGATGCCCAGACCATGGCCGTGCTCGAAGAGGCCACGGCCGAGATCGCCAACCTCAGGGAACGGGTGAAAGTGCTGGAACGCATCGCCACCGACGCCAACACCGGCGATGCGCGCGAAAGGGCGCGGATCGCTGCCGAGATCGAAGCGCTGCGCGCCCTGCCCGCAGCCATCAAGGAGGAGCAGGCCCAATGACGACTGTCTTTCTCGATCCCACCATCGTGCTGACCGCCGGCCTTCTGGTTGCGGTGATCGTGATCGCGGGCGCCACGTTGCGCGCCTGGCAGGGCTGGCTCGAGTTCAAGCGGCAGGAGCTCGAACGCTCGGGCGGACGGGCCCACGCGGAGGAAGGCTCGGGGCTCGGCACCGCCCGCATCGAGCTCGCCGACCTCAAGGAACGCATCCGCAAGCTTGAAGCCATCGCTAGCGGGGTCGAGCTGTGAGCAGCGCCAAGGACACCGCCACGCAGGCAGGCATCGGCCTCGGCAGCGCGATCGCGGTGGCGATCAGCTGGAGCCTGCACCAGTCGATTATCTGGGCGATCGTCCACGGTTTTCTGGGCTGGCTCTACGTGATCTGGCATGCCTTCACCCGGCCCGGCGGCATCGGCGGGTAATTCCCCCTTCCGTTTCGCGCCCGGTCTGCCTACCTGCGCTGCCATGCGCACGCTTTCCGACATTCTCGAAGAATATGAATTTCTCGACGGCGATGACCGCTACGGCCTGCTGATCGAACTCGGCCGCGCGCTGGAGCCGATGCCCGATGCGCTCAAGACCGATGCGACACTCGTGCGCGGCTGTTCGGCGGCGGTATGGGTCTACCCGGCCGGCACTGACGCAGAGCGGCTGCACTTCCTCGCCGACAGCAACGCCGCGATCACCAAGGGCATCGTCGCCCTCGTCATCGCCGCAGTGCAGGACAAGCCCGCCGCCGAGGTCGCGGCAATGGACGTAATGGGCGCGCTCGCCCCGTTCGACCTGAGAAATCAGCTGTCGAGCAACCGCACCCAGGGCGTGCCCAACATGATCGCGCTGGTAAAAGAGCACGCGGCGAGGCTGGCATCCTGAGTTGCGCAGCCCATGCGGGCTGCAAAATCCTCGCTCACGGGGCCTGAAGGCCCCATCGCTGCGGGCGGCCGGTCGGCCTTGCGGCGCCTTCGGCACCGGTCTTCGCCAAAGGCTCCTCTTGGCTTGGTCTAGATATTCCGCCCGACCACTTCGAATTCGTCGCTGCCCGCGCCCACGGCATCGCGCACCACGGCGACCCCCGCTTCCTTCTGCGCCTTCAGCTCGGCTTTGAGCTTGGCCGGATCGCGCGCGAAGACGAAGCCGAAGCTGACCCCACCTTCCTTGCCGATGGTCGCATGGTGCAGCTTGTGCGCCTGCACCAGCCGCTTGGCGTAGCCCTTGCGCGGCACCCACTTCCAGTAGCGCTGATGGACGAGGCCATCATGCACCAGCGTGTAGATCACCCCGTAGAGCGTGATGCCGACCGCAAACCACCACAGCCAGTCCCAATAGAGCGAGCCGTAGATATACATCGCGGCGTTGATCGTGCCGAAGACCACCGCGAAGAGATCGTTCTTTTCCAGCACGTTGTCGTGCGGCTCGTGATGATCGCGGTGCCACGCCCAGCCCCAGCCGTGCATGATGTACTTGTGCGCGTACCACGCGAAAAGCTCCATCCCGATCAGCGAGGACATGACGGTCAGAAATATTTCGAGCCAGCTCATGCGGGCACCTTTGCGGTCAGTTCAGGCTCACTCACATCGTCACGCCCCACCCCGGCCCGGCGCGCGGCGGGAAGCGCCCACCACGGCACGTCGGGGCGGCGGTGATGTTCGAGATGATAGCCGAAATGGAAGCACGAAGCGAGGCTCGCCAGCGTGCCGAAATCCTCGGAGCGGGTGTTGTGGCGGTCGGCAAAGGCGCCTGCCTCCTCGCCGGTCATGTGCCGGTGCGGGCGAAAGGTGCCGAAGTAGAACAGCTGGAGCGACGATCCCAGCGCCGGAAGGCCATAGAGCAGCACGATCTGCACCATCGGAATGTCCAGCACCAGCCAGTAGATGCCGACCACGGTGTGCACGAACAGGAGCGAGCGCCAGCCGAAATAGCGCCGGAAGAAGGTGCCGTACCAGCGCCAGAAATTGTCCGGGTGATGCTCGTCGAAATCGGGATCGCCCGCGCGGCCCGCCAGCTTGTGATGCGCGAAATGCGCGTCCCGCAGCTGCTTCCACGCAAAGCCCGCATAAAGCGCCAGCAGCACCGCGCCGATCGCGCCGTTGGTGCGCGGATGGCCCGGCACCAGACTGCCGTGCATCGCATCGTGGCAGACGATGAACACCCCGACGCTGAGCCAGCACTGCACCGCCGCAACGGCGAGCGCGAGCGGCCAGTTGCTCCAGCTGATTTCGAAGACAAACATCCCCCAGACGTGGATCGCCAGCCAGCTCCCGGCGATAGCGAGCGCCAGCGCAAGACCGGCAGCGCGCTGGAAACCACGCTCGGGAAGGGCGAAATGCGGGTTCATGCCGAAAGGATTACGCGCGCAACGACCATGGGGATGCGTATAGGCTTGCAGCGGAAAACGGCAATTGCGTTTCGCGGCAACGCCACACCGCACGCCTGTTGGAGACACATGAGACACTGTCCAGAAGAAGAACTTCTGCTTGCAGGACGACAGCGAAGGCAAGAGCTGAGGGAGAGGCGGAACGCGACATCCCCGGTATCCTAGCGCATTGCCGAAGGTGTAGGAAACAACCGCATGCCGCATGCGATAGCCTGTAATTGTCCCTATGCCGATCGTCCTGCTGCTTCAGATGTCGGCGTTACAATCGTTAGTGGATCGAATTGCATTTGATATGGGGAAAGGGTTTTCGCTCGAAGCCGGACGGACAGATTAAACGCAAATTTTCGCTTTCTGCCGCTCTGTTCGGAATTTGCGCCGGACACCATCGGGTGAGCGCTCGCCCTGAAGTTCAAGTGTCACATCGGTTCCGGCTTATGAAAGCCAATGGAGCATCATCCAATGACGACTCACGGACACTTGGCCACACGGCTGGACTACTATGGGATCGAAGCCCATGACGCCGACTTCAAAGGCGTAGCACAAGCGATCGAACGGTACATCGAGCCGGCACTTTCGGACTTTTACGACGAGGTGAAAGCCCGAGGGGATCTGGCCGGAAAATTCACCGATGCCGCGTCGATGGCACGGGCGCGCAGCGCCCAGGCACGACATTGGAAGGGCGCATTCACCGAGGGGCTGGGCGACGATTTCCTCAAGCGGTCGAACCACATTGGCGGTGTTCACGCGCGTATCGGACTGGATCCCACGTGGTACATCGGGAGCTATGCCCGCATTCTCAACGATCTGCTGCTGCACATGGTCGCACCCGGATGGCGGCGTTACCTGCCGTGGAAGCGTGCAAGGGCGCGGCGGATCGCTGCTTTGGTCAAGGTCTCGCTGCTTGATATGGACATCGCGCTGTCATCCTATTTCACCGATGTCAGCCGCAAGGTGAATGCGCTCAACACCGTGCTGGGTGATGCGCTGGCGAAGCTGGCGGATGGCAAGCTGAACATCAGCGAAGTCGACCTGCCCCCCGAATATGCCCGGGTCGCCGCCGATTTCAATTCGACCGTCGCTTCGCTTCACGACACTATCAGCACGGTGGTGGGCGGCGTGAACGCCATCTCTGCTGGTTCGAACGAAATACGCAGCGCGTCCGACGATCTTGCCCGCCGGACCGAGGAGCAGGCTGCCAATCTCGAGGAAGCGGCGGCATCCGTTGCCAAGGTGCTGGATCAGGTCAGGCAGACCCGCGAAGAGGCCAGTGTCGTCCGGCGCACCATCCACCAAAGCAATGCGACTGCCGGCGAAGGGTCCGTGATCGTCAGCCAGGCGGCTCAGGCGATGGACCAGATCGAACGGTCCAGTCAGGACATCGCGAATATCGTCGGCGTGATCGAAAGCATCGCCTTTCAGACCAACCTTCTCGCCCTCAACGCCGGTGTTGAGGCCGCGCGTGCGGGTGAAAGCGGCCGGGGCTTTGCGGTGGTTGCCAGCGAAGTCCGCGCACTTGCCCTGCGTTGCTCGACGTCTGCGGAAGAAATCAGGAATCTGGTCGCAGGCACGAGCGAGCATGTTTCCTCAGGCGTCAATCTGGTCACCCAGAGCGGCCGCGCCTTCGCCGCCATCGCCGATGCGATTGCCAGCCTGACGTCCGCCGCCGAAAGCATTGCCGCTTCGACCGAGTCCCAGTCGGAAAGTCTTGCGCACATCAATAAGGTCGTAGGCGACATTGACCGTTCGACCCAGCAGAACGCGGCGATGGCGGAAGAATGCACCGCAGCCGCAGTTTCGCTCGCACAGGAGGCCAACCAGTTGCGCAGCACGGTCGGATCGTTCGAGGTCGATGGCGTTGGCACTGGTGATCTTGCGTCATGGCGCCCCGCCATCGAACGGCAACACGAAGGGCGCCGCGCAGGCCACCAGTCTTTGCCGAAGCTGGCGGCGTCGGGCTAGCGCCCCAGGGCCGATGGGTTATCCGGCCAGCCGGAACGGGAGGCTTGCGTTCCCCCGCCCTTCACTCCCCCTTGGGGAAGAAGAATTCCCGCAGATGTTCGCCGATGCGCGCGGGGCGCAGGGTCCGGGAATCGATGCAGCACCAGGACGATTGCACCTCGGCCAGCACCTCCTCGCCGCGCTTGATGAGCGTGGAATAGAACGCGCGCGCGCCGTTGAAACGTTCGAGCACGGTCTGCGCGATCACGTCGTCATCGAGGAAGGCGGGCTTGCGATAGGTGATCTCGTGCTTGAGCGCGACCCATGCCTTGCTGGCAATATCCTCTGCCGGGGCGAGGTTGTTCCAGTGCGCCAGCACCGCGTCCTGAACCCAGTTCAGATAGCGCGCATTGTTGACGTGACCCATGAAGTCGATGTCAGCCGGTTCGACCGTGATCGGGTGTACGAAGGCAGGCGAGGGAGATTCGTTTGCTGACATGGCTGTAAGCTAGCGCAAGATTATGACAAATTCCACTACGCTCCGCACGGAAAACGCCGCAATCTTGCCACGGCTCGGCAAAGATGATTAGGGGGCGTGACAAAGGGGCACCACCCCTCCCCCTCGGAAGATGGATCCCGCAATGGCCAGCCGCCCCCGCACGCTCTACGAAAAGATCTGGGACGCGCACGTTGTCGAGATGCGCGACGATGGCACCGCGCTGATCTACATCGACCGCCATCTGGTGCACGAAGTCACCAGCCCGCAGGCGTTCGAAGCGCTGAAGGTGGCAGGCCGCCCGGTGCGGCGGCCCGAATTGACGTTGGCGGTGCCCGATCACAACTTGCCAACCACGCAGCGGTTGGACGCGAAGGGCGCGCCCGTCCCCATCGCCGACCCGGAGAGCGCCGCGCAGCTCGCCGCGCTCGAGGTGAACGCGCCGGCCTTCGGTATCCGCTATATCCCCGCCACGGCACGCGAGCAGGGGATCGTCCATGTGGTCGGCCCCGAACAGGGCTTCTCGCTCCCCGGCACCACGATCGTTTGCGGAGATTCGCACACCGCCTGCCACGGCGGTCTCGGCGCGCTTGCCTTCGGAATCGGCACCAGCGAGGTGGAGCACGTATTGGCGACACAGACGCTGCTGCTTCAGCAGTCACGCCCGATGGAAGTGCGGGTCGAGGGCGATCTCGGCCCCGGCGTCAGCGCCAAGGATCTGATCCTCCACATCATCGGCAGGATCGGTGCGGCGGGAGGCTCTGGTTACGTGATCGAATACCGCGGCAAGGTGTTCGAGCAGATGACTGTCGAGGAGCGGCTCACCGTCTGCAACATGAGCATCGAGGCGGGCGCGCGTGCCGGGCTGATCGCGCCGGACGAGGTGACCTTCGCCTATCTCAAGGGCCGCCCAATGGCACCCAAGGGCGTGGAGTGGGACGCGGCGGTCGCCTATTGGCGCACGCTCCGTTCGGACGAGGGCGCGGTCTTCGCCAAGAGCGTGACGATCAACGCCGCCGATGTCGAACCCAGCGTCACCTGGGGCACCTCGCCCGAGGATGTGGTGCCTATCGGCGGGCGCGTGCCGCACCCCGAGGATTTCGCCGACGAGAGCAAGCGCGTCGCCGCACAGAAGAGCCTCGACTACATGGGCCTCACCCCGGGCACCCCGATGACCGAAGTTCCGATCGAGAACGTTTTCATCGGCTCGTGCACCAACAGCCGCATCGAAGACCTTCGCGCCGCTGCCGCGATCCTCAAAGGCCGCCGCAAGGCCGACAACGTGCGCTGGGCGATTGTCGTGCCCGGATCGGGTCTGGTGAAAGCCATGGCCGAGGAAGAGGGCCTTGACCGGATCTTCACCGAAGCAGGCTTCGAATGGCGCGAGCCGGGCTGTTCGGCCTGCCTCGGCATGAACCCCGACAAGGTGCCGCCGGGCGAACGCTGCGCCTCGACGTCAAATCGCAATTTCGTCGGGCGGCAGGGGCCGGGTGCGAGGACGCATCTCGTCTCGCCCGCCATGGCCGCCGCCGCCGCAGTCACCGGGCGGCTCGCCGATGTGCGCGCGCTGGTGTGACGCCAGCCCCTTGAAACCACCGCCCGCGAGGCGCATGGAATTCTCATGACCGACAAGCCCAAGAACAACACCGCCCGCAACGCCGCGATTGCCGCGGCAGGCGCCATCGGATCGGCTGCCATTGCCGCCGCGCTCATGTATGCCGGCAAGCGCAAGAAGAAGTCGAACGAGCCGACCCAGCCCGGCACCATCCCCTCGGGCGAGCCGCCCGAAACCGACTGAGGACAGCCGATGCAGCCGCTCACCCGCGTCGAAGGCCGCGCCATTCCGCTTGGCCTCAAGAATGTCGACACCGACATCATCATCCCGGCCAAGTGGCTCAAGACCATCAGCCGCGAAGGATTGGGCGCGGGCGCGTTCGAGGTGCTGCGGGCGGAGCCGGGCAACGTGTTTGACGATCCCGTCTACAAGGGCGCGCCGATCCTGATCGCGGGCGACAATTACGGCTGCGGTTCCAGCCGCGAACACGCCGCCTGGGCGATGCTCGATCTCGGCATCCGCGTGGTGATCGCGCCGAGCTTTTCGGACATCCATTCGGGCAACGCGGTCAAGAACGGGATCCTGCCCGTGGTGCTGCCGCAGGACGCGGTCGACCGGCTGCTCGAGGTCGCGCGTGAGGGGCTGGAGATCACGGTCGATCTCGAAGCCCAGACCGTCACCACCCCCTATCAGGATCGCTTCACCTTCGATATCGACCCGTTCCGCAAGCATTGCCTGCTGAACGGGCTCGACGAGGTCGGCCTGACCATGGCGCGGGGCGAGGCCATCGGCGGCTTCGAGGCGCAGCGCACCGCCGCCCAGCCGTGGCTGATGCGCGGCACCGCCGCCGCCTGACACGAAAGCAATTGGGAGAGACACAATGAAAGCCATTCGCACCCACCAGACCGGCGGGCCCGAAACCCTGACGCTCGACGAAATCGGCGCGCCCACCCCCGGCGCGGGCGAAGTGCTCGTCGCGGTCAAGGCCTGCGCGATCAACTATCCCGATGGGCTGATCATCCGCGACATGTACCAGTTCAAGCCCGCCCGCCCCTTCTCGCCCGGCGGCGAGATCAGCGGCGTGGTCGAGGCCGTGGGCGAAGGTGTCGAAGGCTTCGCCGTGGGTGACCGCGTGCTGGCCGGGATCGGCAATGGGGGCCTTGCGGAAAAGGTCGTCGTGGCGGCGGGCCGGATGTTCAAGGTGCCCGACGGCGTGCCCTTCGAAAAGGCTGCCAGCCTGCTGATGACCTACGGCACAACCATCCACGGCCTCAAGGATCGCGGGCATATCAAGGCAGGCGACACCGTGCTGATCCTCGGCGCGGCGGGCGGCGTAGGGCTTTCCGCGATCGAGCTTTCCAAGGCCTTCGGCGCTCGCGTGGTCGCGGCCGTCTCGTCCGAAGCCAAGGGCGACGTCGCGCGCAAGGCCGGTGCCGACGAAGTGGTGATCTACCCGCGCGAAGCGATGGACAAGGAAGCCTCCAAGGCGCTGGCCGAAGCCTTCAAGAAGGCCTGCGGGCCCGAGGGCGCGAACATCGTCTACGACATCGTCGGCGGGCAATATTCCGAACCCGCACTGCGCGCGATTGCGTGGGAAGGCCGCTTCCTGGTGGTCGGTTTCCCGGCGGGAATCGCCAAGATGCCGCTCAATCTCACCCTGCTGAAGTCCTGCGACATCTGCGGCGTGTTCTGGGGCGCCTTCACCGCGCGCGATCCCAAGGGCTTCCACGCGCAGGTGAACGAGCTGTTCGACTTGATGCGCGAAGGCAAGATCGACCCGCTCGTCAGCGAAACCTTCCCGCTCGAACGCGCGGGCGATGCCATCGCAAAGCTCGAAGCGCGCGAGGCGGTCGGTAAACTCGTGGTGACGATGGATTAGGTGCTCATGCGCGCGGCTTCCCGCTTGAAGCCGCGCGCCGCCCCCTCTATCGCTGCCCCAAGGATCGTATCCGAAGGGACACACAGCACATGACCGATTTCAAGGACCGCGAACGCGCCGAGGAGGCCCATTTCGCGCTCGAGGGCGAGACCGCCTTCCGCATCGCCGCACGCCGCAACAAGCTGCTGGGCGAATGGGCGGCCGGCCTGATGAACCTCACGCCGGAAGAAACCGACGCTTACCGCAAGGCGGTGGTGCAGGCCGATTTCGAGGAATCGGGCGATGAGGATGTCGTGCGCAAGCTGCTGGGCGATCTCACCGCCGCGCAGACCGACATCACCGAGGCCGATATCCGCGCCAAGCTTGAAGACATGACGGTCGAGGCGCGCCGCCAGCTGTTCGGCGAGGTCTGAGCCATGCCGATGACGGCGACCCAGATCGAGGACGCGATCCTCGCCGCCCTGCCCGGCGCGACAGTGGAACTGCGCGATCTGGCGGGTGACGACGATCACTGGGCCGCCACCGTCACTGCCCCGCAATTCGCCGGGCTCAGCCGCGTCGCGCAGCACAAGCTGGTCTATAACGCGCTCGGCGGGCGGATGGGCGGGGTGCTGCATGCCTTGCAAGTCACCACCGTGGTTCCCAAGTAACGCGCAGCCAAACACTCATTGCCAAGGGGCAATCAACCAATGTCCGACGCCAATTCCCGCATTTCCGATCTCGTCACCAGCAATGACGTGGTGCTGTTCATGAAGGGCACCCCGCTGTTCCCGCAATGCGGCTTTTCCAGCCGCGCGGTGGCGATCCTCGATCACTGCGGCGTTGCCTATGAAAGCGTCGACGTGTTGCAGGACATGGAAATCCGTCAGGGCATCAAGGCCTTTTCCGACTGGCCGACGATCCCGCAGCTCTACGTGAAGGGCGAATTCGTCGGCGGCAGCGACATCATGATGGAGATGTTCGAGGCGGGCGAATTGCAGCAGCTGATGGATCAGAGCGGGGTAAAGACTGCCTGATTTTGCGAACGCGCCTCCGCGCGTTCGTCCTCGTCTTTTGTTTGAGCCCTCAAACGCCGGGCGGCGGACATCCGTCCGCCTTGGCTTCCGCGCCATAAGGCGCGACGGCCGGTCGGCCTTGCGGTCGCTATGCGACCGACGTTATCACAAGAGTGAGCCGAAGTGCCGATCGGCCCGTAGGGCCGCAAGCGCGACCGCGCGCCCGGAGGGGTGGCCCCGCAGGGGCCGGGCCCCCGGAGGATAGCCAAGCGGGCCGGATGGCCCACGCCGGCGCTTGAGGCCCCAAAAGAAAAAGCGCTCCGCAGGACCAGTGCGAAGCGCTTTTTGTTTTTCGCGGTTGGCGCAACCCGGAGACCAGGAAGGGTCGCGCCTCGCGTCGAAGACCATTTGGGACCGCCACACACTATGCACAGCGCGTGCCAAACTCGAAAAACCAAGGAAATCCGCCATTTTTCCTGTTCGGCCCGGGTGTCACAAGGAGCCATGTGTAAAGCAGCCCGACACATCCTCACCCGTCTCGGACGATGAAGCGGCAGGTTCGCGCCTTGGCTCTTGGCAAGGGCGTGCCGCAGGGCCATTCTTTGCCGCAATGACCAGCGATTCCGGCCGAGAGGGCATTCCTGCCGCCACCATCATCATCTTCCGCAACGCGCCCGACGGGGCCGCGCCGGAGGTGCTGATGACCGTGCGTTCGCGTGAGTTGACCTTCGCGGGCGGGATGGCGGTGTTTCCCGGCGGGCGGGTCGATCCGGCGGATTATGCGCTGGGCGAGACGGTCGCCGCCAAAGCGGGCCTCTCCCCCGATGAAGCCGCGCACCAGATCGCCGCGGTGCGCGAGACGCTGGAGGAGACCGGCCTCGCGCTCGGCCTCAAGGGCGACATCACCGCCGCCAGCGCCACCGCCGCGCGCGCGATGTTGGCCGAAACCGGCGCGCTCGCTCCGGTGCTCGATGCTTTCGGCTGGCAGCTCGATCTCGCGCAGATCACCCCCTTTGCGCGCTGGTTTCCCAAGAACGAGAACATCGCGCGGGTCTATGACACGCGCTTCTACCTCGCCAATCTCGGCACCGGCGATGTCGACGTCTCGATCGACCATGCCGAGAACACCCGCCTGTTCTGGACCTCGGCGCAAGGCGCGCTCGATGCGGCGGCGCGCGGCGAGATCAAGCTGATCTTCCCCACCCGCCGCAATCTCGAACGGCTGGCACTGTTCGCCAGCTACGAGGAAGCGCGCGCGCAGGCCGAGGCGATCCCGGTGCGCACGATCATGCCGCAGGTGGTCGAAGAAGGCGGGCAATCCTGGCTGACGATCCTCGGCGATGCAGGCTATCCGGTGACCGCCGAACTGCTGGAGAACGTCGCGCGCGGATAAGTCCATCGAATCGCGGATAGGCGTGCGGCAACGAATGGTATCGCTATCATTTCAACCCTCTGCGTCCTGCATTCGTATTTTCAGCGCGCTTACTCCGTTGTTTCCAAGAGTTTTTGGTGGATTGCCGCGCCAGCGACGGACGACACTCCCGCGCAGCCGCATTGACTTCGCGGGAGAGTTTTTCCAACATTGATGTTAGCGTTAGCAAAGAAGCGCAGGCACGGCGGGCATCGCCGCTACGGGAGAGGGACATGACAGGCCATTCGGGTCGCACGCAGCTGCGCCTTGTTGCAGGATTGCTGGCTGCGGCGAGCATCGCTCCGGCCGCGCTGGCCGAAACGGCACCAGCCACAGCCGAAGCGCCGGGCACGGCCCATCCCGAGCTCTGGCCCGCCTACACCTACCCCGTCCCCACCCGCCCCGAGGCGGAGGCGCGCATCGCCGATCTGATCGCGCGCATGACGATCGAAGAGAAGGTCGGCCAACTGGTGCAGGCCGATCTGTGCTGTGTCACGCCGGAGGATTTCCGCAAGTACAAGCTCGGCTCGCTGCTGGTCGGCGGCAATTCCGGGCCCAACGGCAACGATCTCTCGCCCGCGCCCGACTGGCTGAAGGCGGCGGATGATTTCTACCTCGCCTCGGTCGACCGTTCGGACGGCGGGGTCGGCATCCCGATGATCTGGGGCACCGACGCGGTCCACGGCCATTCGAACATCATCGGGGCGACGATCTTCCCGCACAATATCGGCCTCGGCGCGATGCGCGACCCTGCGCTGATCGAGAAGATCGGCGCGGTCACCGCCAAGGAAATCCGCGTCACCGGGCAGGAATGGACCTTCGCGCCCACCGTCGCGGTGCCGCAGGATTTCCGCTGGGGCCGTGCCTATGAAGGCTATTCGTCCGATCCCGAACTGGTCGCTTCCTATGTCGGCGCGATGGTGCGCGGGCTGCAGGGCGCGCCCGACAATGACGACCTTCTCGCCGGGCCCTACGTGATCGCCTCGACCAAGCACTTCCTTGCCGATGGCGGCACCGACCGGGGCGTCGATCAGGGCGACAGCTCGATCAGCGAGGAGGCTCTGCGCGACATTCACGGGAAGCCCTATGGCCCCGCGATCGCCGAGGGTGTCTCGACTGTAATGGTCAGCTTTTCGAGCTGGCAGGGGGTCAAGATGACCGGTAACCGCTCGCTGGTGACGGGCGTGCTCAAGGAGCGGATGGACTTCGGGGGTTTCGTGGTGTCGGACTGGAACGCCCACGGACAGGTCGCAGGCTGCACCAACGAGGCCTGCCCGCAGGCGCTGATGGCGGGGGTCGACATGTACATGGCGCCCGATACGTGGAAGCCGATCTACGAGGATCTGCTGGCGCGCGCCAAGGCAGGCACGATCCCCATGGCCCGGATCGACGAGGCGGTGGCGCGGATCCTGCGCGTGAAGGAACGGCTCGGGCTGTTCGAGGCGGGCAAGCCGTCCGACCGGGCTTTCTCCGGCCAGTACGAGCTGCTCGGCGCGCCCGAACACCGCGCCGTGGCGCGCGAGGCGGTGAGGAAGTCGCTGGTGCTGCTCAAGAACCAGGGCATTCTCCCGCTCGCGCCGGGCAAGCGGCTGCTGGTCGCAGGCGACGGGGCGGACGATATCGCACGCCAATCGGGCGGGTGGACGCTGACCTGGCAGGGCACGGGGGTGGACAACAGCCACTTCCCCGGCGCGACCTCGATCTGGAGCGGGTTGAAGCAGGCCGTGGAAGCGGGCGGCGGCAGCGCGGTGCTCTCCCCCGATGGCAGCTATGCCGAGAAGCCGGATGCGGCGGTGGTGGTGTTCGGCGAGACGCCCTATGCCGAGTTTCAGGGCGACCGCGCCGCGCTGGTGCTCGATCCCGAACTGACAGCGCCGTTTAAGACGATGGAAAAGCTCAAGGCCGAGGGCGTTCCGGTGATTGCGGTGATGATCACCGGACGGCCGCTTTATGTGAACCCCGCATTGAACGCCGCTGACGCCTTCGTGGTGGCATGGCTGCCGGGGAGCGAGGGCGGCGGGGTCGCCGATGTGCTGGTGGGCGACAGCGCGGGAAGCCCGCGGTTCGACTTCACCGGCACATTGCCGGCCGCCTGGCCGCGCACCGCGCTGCTGGAGGAAGGCGCGCTGTTCCCGTTCGGTTATGGCCTCACTTACAACAGCCCGCAATCCGCGTGGCACCCCTTGCCGACGCAATCGCTGGCTGAAGCGCTGGCGCAGGCCGGGGACAGCCGCCTGTGGTTCAACGCCGGAAATCCGGCGGCGCGCTGGTCGCTGTGGGTCGCGGGGGAAGGCGGCGAGGTCGAAACCCGCGTCACCACTCTCCCTGCCGATGCGCTCGGCGGGCGGGCGCGGGTGACGGCGGAAAACTTCAAGGTGCAGGAAGGCGCGCGCCGCTTCGCCATCGCGGGCGGCAAGGCGAGCGTGCAGCTTGGCAATCTCGACCCTGTCGACGTGGCGCGCGAGACCAATGGCGATGTCATGGTGCTGGTGACGATGCGGGTGTGGGATGCCCCCGCGACCGCGCGGATCGGGGCGCGCGGGCCGGGAAGCGAAGGCTACGCCGCCGTCACCCTTCCCGCGACCGAAGGCTATGTGCGTTACGGCCTGCCGCTCAAGTGCTTGAGGGACAAGGGCGCTGACGTGACCGGGCTCGACCGGCCCTTCGTGCTCGAAACCGAGGGCCGCGCCGATTTCGCCATCGCCGAAGTGCGCTTGGGCAGCGATGCAGAGCAGGTCTTGCCGTGCCGCTGACCTGCTGACCGGGGATCAAGAGGCAGGCCGGACAAGCGGCTGCCGCAAGGGAGAGAGAGATGAACCGCAGACTGCTCACCGCATTGATGCCGCTGGCCGCGATCACGCTGGCGCCGCTCGCCCCGTCCGCCGCTGCGGCACAGGCCGTGCCTGCCGCCAAGCCCCTGCCGGTGGGCACCTGCATCAATATGGGCAACACGCTCGAACCGCCGACCGAGGGCGCGTGGGGCGGCAAGCCCGCCAGCAAGGCCGATTTCGCGCGGATCAAGGCGGCGGGCTTCGACACCGTGCGCATCCCCGTGCGCTGGCACAACAAGTCCTCCGACAAACCGCCCTACACCGTCGATCCCGACTGGATGGCGCGGGTGCAGCAGATCGTCGACTGGGCGCTGGCCGAAGATCTCAACGTCATCCTCAACAGCCACCACTTCGACCCGATCCACGACGACCCGCTTGCCACCGCTGCCTGGCATGGCGGGGTGTGGAAGCAGATCGCCGAACGCTTCAATGGCTATCCCGAGGACACACTCTGGTTCGAGCTCGAGAACGAGCCGCACAAGAACTTCAATCACACCAACCTGCTCGCCACCCTCGCCCCGGCGCTGGCCGAGGTGCGCAAGCTCCATCCCACCCGCGCGGTGATCATCGGAGGGGAGAACTGGAGCGGGATCAAGTCGCTCGAAACCCTGCCGCTGCCGGATGACCGCAACATCCACCCGACATTCCACTATTACGACCCCTTCGCCTACACCCACCAAGGGGCGGAATGGACCAAGCCCGACATGCCGCCGGTGGGCCGCAGCTTCCCCACCGCTGAAGACCGCGCGCAGCTGGAGCGCGACGTCGCAGCGATCCGCGCCTATATCGCGCGCACCGGCAAGACCCCGTTCATGGGCGAGGTGGGTGCCTATGATGCGCATATCCCGCTCGCCGACCGGGTGACCTATCACCGCATGATCACCGAGGCCTTCGCCCCCACCGGGATCGGCGTGTGCGTGTGGGCCTACGCCAACACCTTCCCCTTCTACGACGCCGACAAGCGCCGCTGGCTGCCGGGGATGCGCGGCGCATTGGGGCTGAAGGAACAGGACTGACACTGAGGAGACCGGGATGATGATCCGCCACACTCTCGCGCTTTGCACCGGCACCGCGCTGCTCGCCCTTGCCGCCCCCGCCGCAGCCCAACTGCCGCCCGAACTCGCCGCCTTCGATGAACAGGTGCCGGGCCACCTCATCAACGATCCCACCCGGATCGACTGGGCGAGCTACGGCGACAATTACGAGACAAACGGGCGGCAGGCAGCCGATATTCCCGGCGGCGGTGCGGCGCGGGTGTTCGACGTGAAGGCCAAGGGCGCCTTTCCCTACACCGTCGCCGCCAACGTGCCGCTGCTCGCCGAGATCAAGTCGGGCGATCAAGTGACGGTCGGCTTTTACGCCCGCGTCGTCAGCACCGAACGCAGCGACGGCAAGGGGATCATCGGCGTGCGCTTTCAGGAGAACGCTGCGCCCTATGGCGGGTTCGGCGACAGCAACGTGCTCGTCGGCAGCGAATGGGAATGGTACGAAGTCACCGCCCGCGCCGACAAGCGCATCCGCAAGGCCGATGCCATCGTGGCGCTGCAACTGGCGGGGGCCCGTCAGCAGATCGAGATCGGACAGACCGTGGTGGTCAGGGGTTCGCCGACCATCATCGCCAAGCAGACCGCACCGGCAGCGCCCGCTCCCAGCCTCAAGGACCCGGCCAGCATCGAAATGCCCGATGCGCTGCGCAGCGCCGGCCAGCTGGTCAACGATCCCACCAACCGCGCCTGGGCCAATGGCGGCACGGCGGGGCGCTGGGAGGCGCTCGACGTGCCCGAAATCTGGCTCCAGAAAGCGACCCGCTTCACCACCACGCAGGTCGGCGAGAACCGCTGGGATCTGACCACCGCGATCCCGATCCTGCCCGAGGTGAAGGAAGGCGACACCTTCACCGTCGCCGTGGTCGCGCGCACGATCAGCGCCCAGACCGACGACGGCAAGGGCTTGATCTACGCCCGGATGCAGAGCGCGACCCCGCCTTACGAGGGCTTCGGCGACAAGGTCTTCAAGATCGGCGACAAGTGGCAGATGGTGAACCTGCCCTTCACCGCCACGCGCGGCTTCGGCGCGGGCGATGCGACGGTCACGCTGCACTTTGCTGGTGCAGCGCAGAACGTCGAGGTGGGGCCGGTCTACATCTTCAAGACCAATTGAGGACGGTCAGCGGCCCCTACCCCGGCGAAAAGGCATAGGGGCCGACCACCAGCCCGGTGAACAGCCCGGCATGGACCGAGGCGAGCGGCTCGACATTGATCGCAGCGCCGACTGGCTGCCACGCCTCCGCCCCCTCGGCGCGCCAGAACACCGCCGCGCTCCCGCCATCGAGGGCGAGGCGCAGTTCGATCGGGCCGTCGGTGGCCAGCGGGGCCGAGGCGACTTCGCGGCCGGAAGTCCCCTGCTCCGCGCTGTCACGCAGCCGCACCACGATCCGCCCCTGCTCCTTGCCCGCAGCGAGAAAGTGGCTTTCGTCCATGAAGGCGAGCAGCCCGGCAAAGTCGCCGCGCCGCTCGGGCGTGAAGGCGAGCCGAGTGGTAATGTCGGCGGTATGATGCCGCAGCCGCCGCCCGGTGAAGGCGGGCCGGCCGAGGCTCCCCGCCGCCGCCGGGCCTGCCGTCATGTGCAGCACGCCGTCGCCAACCTGCCACAGCGCCCCCTGCCCCGGCGTGCGCAACCCGATCCATTCGTCCGACAACGCGCCGTCGAACTCCTCGCGCCAGCTTTGCCAGGGCGAGGAGGGCGAAGCCGGAAGCTTCGGTGCCTTGGTCACCATCGGCACCGCCTCCTGCCGGTCAAGGAAACGCGGCCAGCCATCGATCCAGCGCAAGGGCAGCAGAAAGGTCTCGCGCCCCAGCAGCGTCGATTGCCCGGCAAAGGGCCGGGTGGCGAGGAACACGCCCCACCAGCCGCCATCCTCCAGTTGCACGATATCGGCATGGCCGGTCGCCTCGACCCGGTCGGCGCGCCCGGCGGGCAGATCGCGCTGGGTGAGAATCGGGTTGAACGGTCCCGGCGTGTAGGGCCCGGTCACGGCGGGCGCGCGGTAGATCGTCTGCGAGTGCTGGTCCGCCGTGCCGCCCTCGGCGGTGAGGAGGTAGTACCACTCGCCAACCTTGTAGATATGCGGCCCCTCGGCCCAGATCGGCTTGGTCGCAGGATCGACACCCTTGTCGACCAGCAGCGTGCGCTGCGGCAACACCTTCATCGCCACCGGGTCGAAGGCCTGAAGCCACAGCGCACGGTGGCCTTCGTATTCCGGCTCTCCCGGAGGCGCATCGTTGTAGACGATCCACGCTGTGCCATCGGCATCGAAGAACAGCGAAGGGTCGATCCCGCCGAAATCGAGCCACACCGGATCGCTCCACGGCCCGGCGGGATCGTCGGCGGTGATGACGAAATTGCCGCCACATTCGATGCAGGTGTTCACGATCCAGAACTTGCCATCGTGATGCGTGATCGCAGGTGCGAACAACCCGCGATTGGTGCCCAGCCCGCTGAAATCGAGCTGCGTCGGGCGGTCGATCGCGTTGCCAATCAGCCGCCAGTTCACCAGATCGGTCGAATGCAGGATCGGCAGGCCCGGAAACCAGCTGAAGGTCGATGTGACGGCGTAGAAATCGTCCCCCACCCGCACGATCGAGGGATCGGGGTGGAAGCCGGGAATCACCGGATTGCGATATTGCCCCTCGGCCACGGGCGCTCCGGCAGGCGCCTCATAGGCAAGATAATCGAACCGTGCGACCACATCGCGCCCCGCCGCCGCCGTGCCCGTCGCCGCCAGCACACACGCGCCCGCCAGCGCCGCCAGATGCCTTGCCATTACCTCTCCTCCCGTGTTTTTTGGGGGCTTGTCGGCCCGCCAATGTGCTCTTATGGTAGCGCTATCACAGCGGAGGGCAAGAGCCAGAAATGGCCGAGAGGATACTGGAAAGTCTGCCAGCGGATTACCGCGAGGGGCAGTTCATCGGCCGGGCGCTGTCGCCCGAGGGGCCGTGCGTCATCACCATTGCCGAAGGGCAGCTTCACGATCTTACCGGCGTCGCCAGCACCGTGGCGGGCGCGGTCGCCCGGCGTGCCTTCACCGGCGGCCGCGTGATCGGCCCGGTCGAGGATGGTCTACCCGATGGCTGGTCGCTGCTCGCGCCGATCGACCTTCAGGCGATCAAGGCCAGCGGCGTCACCTTCGCGCTCTCCGCGATCGAGCGCGTGATCGAGGAGCGTGCGCGGGGCGATGCCTCCGCCGCCGCCAGCATCCGGGCGCAGCTCGAAGACAAGGTCGGCAGCGGCATCCGCTCGGTCGTCCCCGGCAGCGCGGCCGCCGCGCAGTTGAAGGACGCGCTGATCGAGGAAGGGATGTGGTCGCAATATCTCGAAGTTGCGATCGGCCCGGATGCGGAAATCTTCTCCAAGGCACCCACGCTTTCGGCGGTCGGCACCGGGGCGCAGGTGGGCGTGCGCTCGGATTCGCACTGGAACAATCCCGAACCCGAAGTCGTGCTGGTGTGCGATTCGCACGGCGACGTGGTCGGCGCGACGCTCGGCAATGACGTGAACCTGCGCGATTTCGAGGGCCGCTCGGCGCTGCTGCTGTCGAAGGCCAAGGACAACAACGCCAGCTGCGCGGTCGGGCCCTTCATCCGCCTGTTCGACGACACCTTCACGATCGACGACGTCCGCCACGCCGAAGTGGAGCTCGTCATCGAAGGGCCCGAAGGCTACCGGCTCGAAGGGCGCAACGACATGAGCCAGATCAGCCGCGATCCGCTCGATCTGGTGGCGCAGTGCCTATCGGAACATCACTACCCCGATGGCTTCGTGCTGTTTTGCGGCACGCTGTTCGCGCCGACGCAGGACCGCGACACGCCGGGGGCAGGCTTCACGCACAAGGTCGGCGATGTCGTGACGATCCGCTCGACGCGGCTGGGGACGCTCACCAACACCGTCACCACGTCGCGCGATGCGCCGGCCTGGACGATGGGTTTCACCGCTTTTGCCCGCAATCTGGCCGAACGGGGCCTGATCGCGGCGATGTGACCGGCTTATAAGAATTGACACAGGCCGCCGGAGGGGGATCATCCCGGCCGCCACAGGGATGGGGAATGGACTTGGACGCGCAAACCAGCAGCGCAGGGGTGCACAGTGCGCTCTACCCGAGCTTGACGGGCAAACGGGTGATCGTCAGCGGCGGCGGCTCCGGCATCGGCGAAGGCATGGTCGAGGCTTTTGCGCGGCAGGGCGCGATGGTCGGCTTTGTCGACATTCAGGAACACCCCAGCGAGGCGCTGATCGGGCGGCTGGCAGGCGCGGATCATCCGCCGCACTTCCTGCCCTGCGACATCACCGATTGCGAGGATTACACCGCCAAGATCGGCGCGCTGATGGATCTGATCGGCGGGTGCGACGTGCTCATCAACAATGCCGCCAGCGATGACCGCCACAGCCTCGACGATGTCACCCCCGCCTATTGGGACGAGCGGATGGCGGTGAACCTCAAGCACCAGTTCTTCGCCGCGAAGGCGGTGGTTCCCGCGATGCGCGCGGCGGGCGGCGGATCGATCGTCAACATGGGTTCGATCAGCTGGCATCTGGGGCTCAAGGATCTGGTGATCTACCAGACTGCCAAGGCCGCGATCGAGGGGCTGACCCGCAGCCTCGCGCGCGAGCTGGGGCGCGACAACATCCGCGTCAACACCATCGTGCCCGGCAATGTCCAGACCCCGCGTCAGATGCGCTGGTACACGCCCGAAGGCGAGGCCGAGATCGTTGCCGCGCAATGCCTCGACGGGCGCATCCAGCCTGCCGACATCGCCGCGATGGCGCTGTTCCTCGCGTCCGACGATGCGCGCTTCTGCACCGCGCACAATTACTGGGTGGATGCCGGATGGAGATGACACTCCCGGTCGAGGCGGTGCTCGCCGCCGACAGCCTGCTGGGCGAAGGCGCGGTGTGGGATGCGGGCCGCCGCATCCTGTGGTTCGTCGACATCAAACGCCACCGATTGTGGCATTTCGATCCGACCAACGGCAGCAACGGCGTTGCCGAAGCCCCCGACCAGATCGGCTGGGCCGTCCCGGCAGAGGGCGGACTGCTGCTGTGCGGCCTCAAGGACGGGCTCTACACCTTCGCGCCCGAAACCGACACCTTCACCAAGCTTGCCAGCATACCGGGGGAACCGGCGACCAACCGGCTCAACGATGCCTGCACCGACCCGTGGGGCCGGGTGTGGTTCGGATCGATGGACGATGGCGAGCGTGAAGGCTCGGGCAGGTTCTACGTCTTCGACCGCGGCACGATCCGCGCCGCCGGGCCGAGCGGGATCACGATCACCAATGGCCCCGCCGTCAACGCGGCGGGCAGCCGCATATATTTCACTGACACCGGCGCGCAGAAGATCTTCGTCGCCGACCTGTCGGAAGCAGGCGTGGACGAGGCGCGGCTGTTTGCCGACACCGGGGCGCTGTTCCCCCATGCCTACCCCGATGGGCCGGTGGTCGATGCCGAAGATCATCTGTGGACCGGGCTCTATTTCGGTTCCTGCGTGGCGCGGTTCTCGCCCGACGGCGCGCTGGTCGCCACGGTGTCGATCCCGGCGCGCGACGTGACCAAGATGGCTTTCGGCGGGCCTGACCTCAGCACCGCCTTCGTCACCACCGCGATCAAGAACATGAGCGGCGCGGACATGGCGCAGCTGCCTTTGTCGGGCAGCCTGTTCGCCTTTCCCGCTCCGGTGGCAGGGGTCGCACAGACCCTCGCGAAACTCGGATGACGCGCTGGCCCTTCATGGCCGCACTCCTCGCCGCTGTGATGGCGGTGCCGGCTGCGGCCCATCCGGTGCTCGACCCCGGGTTCGGCGACAACATGGTGCTCCAGGCCGGGCATCCGCTGGTGCTTTCCGGGCAAGCGCAGGCGGGAGTGACGGTCACCGCACGGCTGGGGACGAGCGAGGCGCGCGCGGTGAGCGACGCGGCGGGCGGCTTCGTCATCACCCTCCCCGCGCAGACCGCCACCGCCACGCCGAACACACTGACGATCAGCGATGCGACCGGCGCGAGCACCTATGCGAATATCCTGATCGGCAATGTTTTCCTGTGCGGCGGGCAGTCGAACATGGAACTGCCGGTCGACCGCGCGCTCGATGTCTATAACCAGCTGCGCCAGGCCGCCGACGAGGGCATCCGTCTGCTGATGGTGCCGAAGGCCACCGCGCCGGTGCCGCAGGCGAGCTTCGCCGCGCCGACCGGATGGAAAGCCGCGACCGCCGAGACGGTCGCCCCCTTTTCCGCCGCGTGTTTCTACATGGCCAAGGCGCTGCGTCGCAAGGACCCGGCCACGCCGGTCGGGCTGATCCATTCCAATTGGGGCGGCAGCGCAGCGCGGGCGTGGTACGATCCCGCAGGGGGCGAGGCGATCGAGGGCGCCGAAGCGCTGGCTCTGCTCGCGCTCTACGACCGCGATCCCTATGCCGCCACGCAGGCCTTCGTGCCGCGCTGGTTCGATTTCTGGCGCGCGCGCGACAGGGGCCGCGAGCCGTGGAAAAACCCCGCTCTGCTCGACTGGAAGCCGATCCCCAAGTTCACGATGTGGAACGAGTGGGAAGGCACCGGGCTGGACAAGGAACCGCGCGCCAATGTGTGGCTGAAGCAGACCGTCACGCTCACCGCCGAGCAGGCGCGCGGTGACGGCAGCCTCGCGATCGGCGCGATCGACGACATGGATCTGACCTTCGTCAACGGGCACCCCGTCGGCTACACCTTCGGCTGGGGGGTGGAGCGCACCTACCGCGTGCCGGCGAAGCACTTGAAGGCGGGCGAGAACGAGATCCTGATCGCCGCCAACAACATGTGGGACACCGGCGGGTTCTTTGCCGGGCCGGAGCGCCTCCACTTCACCGCCGCCAATGGCGAGCGCGTCCCCCTCGGCGCGGATTGGCAATATGCCACCACCGCCGTCACCGACATTCCCCCGCGCGCGCCGTGGGATGCCAATGCCGGCGTGGGCGTGATGCACAACGCGATGATCGCCCCGCTCGGCCGGATGCGGCTTGCCGGGGTGGCGTGGTATCAGGGTGAGGCCGATGCGGGCCAGGGTCCCTACGATCCCAAACTCGCCGCGCTGTTCGCCGGATGGCGGCGGCAGTTCGGCCCGCAGGCGCGGATGCTGGTGGTGCAGCTCGCCGACTGGGGCGAGCGCCGCTCTGCCCCGACCGAATCCGGCTGGGCGCAATTGCGCGACGACCAGCGCCGCGGGGTCGCAGCGGATGCCAACGCCGCGCTCGTCACCGCGATCGATATCGGCGAGCCGACCGACATCCACCCCGCCAACAAGAACGATCTCGGCAAGCGCCTCGCCCAGGCCTTCGATGCCCGTGCCATGCCGATGCCCGCGCGTGCCGTCCGAGAGGGTGCGGCGGTGACAGTCAGCTTCACCGGGATCGCGGGCGGCTTGCAAGTCCAAGGCGGGCCCTACCCGCTCGGCGTCGAGCTGTGCGAGGCGGCCCCCGGCACCTGCCGCTTCGTGTTGGCCCGCGCCGAGGGCGACCGCCTGGTCCTCCCCGTGCCCGAGGGCATGGCCCCGACCCGCGTGCGATATGCCTGGGCCGATGCGCCGGTGGTCAATCTGGTCGACGGCGAAGGGATGCCGATTCCGGGCTTCGGCCTCGACATCACGTCATGACGATCACGCGCCGCGATGCGCTGGCGGGCGCGAGTGCCGCCGTCGCCGCGCTGGCGCTTCCCGGCGGAGCAACGGCGCATGAACCGCCGCCCGCCTTCGTCACCCGCGAGGGCACCCGGCTGATGCGGCATGGCAAGCCCTATCGCATCGTGGGCGCGAACCTGTGGTATGCCGCATGGCTTGGAGCCGATGCGGAGTTCGGCGACCGCGCAAGGCTGCTCCGCGAGTTGGACCGCCTCAAGGCGCTGGGCATCAACAACCTGAGGATCATGGCCGCCGCCGAGGAGGGCCCGCTCAGGAATTCGATCAAGCCCGGCTTTACCCGTGCCGACGGGCTGGAAAATCCCGCGCTGTTCGAAGGGCTCGACTTCGCCCTCGCCGCAATCGCCGAGCGCCGGATGACGGCGGTGCTGGTGCTGTCGAACTTCTGGGAGTGGTCGGGGGGCTTGCAGACCATCCAATGGCGCGCCACCGGCCGCTTTATCGACATGGGCGACCCCGCGCACCCCTGGCCCGCCTTCGCCGATGCGACCGCTGCCGCCTACGCCAATCCGCAGGTCGTGGCGCTGTACCTGTTGCACGTGCGCGCGCTGCTGGCCCGGCGCAACTCGGTGACCGGAACGCGCTATGCCGATGATCCCGCGATCATGAGCTGGCAGCTCGCCAACGAGCCGCGCCCCGGCGGGAGCGATGCGGCGATCGCGGCCAACCGCGCAGCCTACCTTGCGTGGATTGCCAAGACCGCCGAAGTGATCCGGGCCATCGCGCCGCACCAGCTCGTCAGCCTCGGGCAGGAAGGCACGCAGGCCACCAATGGCGACGGCGCACTGGTGGCCGAGGCCCATGCTGCGGTCGATTACGTCACCGCGCATATCTGGCCCCTGAACTGGAGCTGGGTGCGCGGCGACGATCTCGAAGGGACATGGCCCGAGGGCAAGCGCAAGGTCGAGGCCTACATCGCCGCCCACGTCGCGATTGCCGAGGCGCTCGGCAAGCCGCTGCTGATCGAGGAATTCGGCTTCCCCCGCGATGGCGAGGCCTATGCTCCGGGCGTCGCGACCACTTTTCGCGAGGCCTATTACCGCACCATCTACGACGCGGTCGAAACCAGTTGGAGCACAGGGGGCGTGATCGGCGGGAGCAACTTCTGGGCCTGGAACGGCGAGGCGCGGGCGGCGCATCCCGATGCGCGCTTCCGGGATGGCGACCGCGCCTACATGGGCGATCCGCCGCACGAGCCGCAGGGCTGGTACGGCGTGTTCGACAGCGACGCAGCGATGCACCGCGTGATCCGCGCCCATGCCGCGCTGGCGGCGGCAACGGCCTGATCACGGTGAGGCCCCCAAGCGCGTGACCGATATCGTCCTCCGATCCGGCGCGTGGCGCGCACGGCTGTTGCCCGAAGCGGGCGGGCTGATCGCCGCGCTGACCTGCGACGACGTGCCGGTTCTGCGCTCCATGCCCCCGGGCACGACCGACCCGCTGGCGGCGGCATGCTTCCCGATGGTGCCGTGGTGCAACCGCATCGGCGCGGGCCGCTTCGGCTGGGAGGGTCGCGTCGTCGCCCTCGCCCCCAACTTCCCGCCCGAGCGTCACGCGATCCACGGCCACGGCTGGCAATCGCCGTGGCAGGTCGAGAGCCACTCCGCCGAGGCCTGCACGCTGATCCACCGCCACGACGGCGCCGCACCCGGCTGGCCCTGGGCCTACGAGGCGCGGCAGACCGTCGCCCTCACCGACACCGCCTGCCGGATCGCGCTGACACTCACCAACCGCTCCGACCGGCTGATGCCCGGCGGGATCGGCCTCCACCCCTATCTGCGCCGCCGCCCCGAAAGCCGCGTGACTTTCGCCGCCGAGAGCGTGATCGAGGTGGGCGCGGACATGCTCCCCACCGGCACCATGCGTCCCGCAGACCGTTTCGCCGACTTCGCCCGCGGCGCGCCGCTGCCCGAGGCGACGGTCGACCACTGCTTCACCGGCTGGGCCGGGCAAGCCCATGTGCGCGACGACCTCGGCACCATCACGGTGGCCGCCGAGGGCGCACAGCACCTCCACCTCTACGCGCCCGAAGCGCCCGACATCCTCTGCCTCGAACCGGTGAACCACGCGCCCGACGCCGCCAACACCGGCGCCATGCCGCTGTGCGAGCCGGGCGAGACGATCGGCCTCACCCTGCGAATCGCGACCGCCTGACACGGCATCCCGGCACCGCCGCTGCGCGCGTGTTGGAGACACATGAGACACTGTCCAGGAACAAAAAACCGCCCCCGCGAGAGCCCCTTTGCGCGGCGCGCGCAATTGCGGTGCGGAGCGCAAATGACGCAGGCATGGATGCGATCCTGTCAGGTCGGAGCGCAGTAGGAAAGCCGCCTCGGGGCGGCGGTGCCTTCACCCCGGCTTGCGCCCGGATGACCGCACGCATCAGCCCGTATGCGTCATAAGTGAGGTGTTCCGCCGTGACCGCCCGCCGCCAAGCAGCGCGGCGAGCGGCCAAAGCAGGCAAATGGCTCCCGCCCGTCGGTGCCCCTCAATGGTTGTGCCGCGGCAGCTTCCTCGCGGTGCCGCGATACTTGAGCGCGAAGTCCATCACCCCGCCTTCGGCCAGCTGTCCGGTCTTTTCGCGGTAGAGTTCCTCCCACGGGGTCTGGCTTTCGGGCACCGGCGGGCAGGTTTCCTCTGCCTTGCGGCGGGCGATTTCGGCTGCGTCCACCAGCGCGTTGCAGGTGCGTGCGTTGAGATCGACGCGGATGATGTCGCCCGTGCGCAGCCAGCTGAGACCCCCGCCGACCGCGCTTTCGGGGCTGACATTGAGGATCGAGGGGCTGTCGCTCGTCCCCGATTGCCGCCCGTCGCCCAGCGTCGGCAGCCACGGCTTGCCGGCGCGGATCATCGCATCCGGCGGCTGCATGTTGACCACCTCGGCGCTCCCCGGCCAGCCGATCACGCCCGAGCCGCGGATCACGAGGATGCAGTCCTCGTCGATATTGAGTGCGGGGTCGTTGATGCGGTGGTGGTAATCGTCCGACCCGTCGAACACGATCGCGCGGGCTTCGAACACGCCTTCCATGCCGGGGCGCGAGAGATAGCGGGCGCGAAAAGCGAAGCCGATCACGCTGGTCTTGAGGATCGCGAAGTCGAACAGGTTGCCCGACAGCACCATAAACCCGGCCTTGTCGATCAGCGGATCATTGAAGGGCCGGATCATCTCGCGGTCGGGGCTTTCGGCGCCCGCGAGGTTTTCGGCCATGGTCTTGCCGGTGCAGGTGACGACATCGCCATGCAGCTTTCCGGCGTTCAGCAGTTCCCACATGGCGGCAGGCACGCCGCCCGCGCGGTGGAAACGCTCGCCAAGATATTGCCCGGCAGGCTGCATATTGACCAGCAGCGGCAGGTCGTAGCCGTGGGTCTGCCAGACGTCCGTTTCCAGCGGCACGCCTGCGTGCGCGGCCATTGCCATGATATGCGGCTGCGCATTGGACGAGCCGCCGATGACGCTGACCGTGGCGATCGCATTCTCGAAGGCTTCGCGTGTGAGGATGTCGGAGGGCTTGAGGTCTTCGAGCACCATCTCGACGATCCGCCGCCCCGTGCGATAGGCCACCTGCCCGCGCTCGCGGTACGGCGCGGGGATTGCCGCGCAGCCGGTGAGCGAGAGGCCCAGCGCCTCGGCCACGGCGTTCATCGTGCTGGCGGTGCCCATCGAATTGCAGTGCCCGGCAGAGGGCGCACTGCCCGTGGCGCGCTGGAGGAATTCCTCCTCGTCGATCTCGCCTGCCGCCAGCTTCCTGCGGCTGCGCCAGATCACCGTGCCGGAGCCGACCAGCTCGCCTTCATGCCAGCCGTCGAGCATCGGCCCGCCGCTCAGCACGATGGCGGGAATATCCACCGTCGAGGCTGCCATGATCTGCGAGGGCGTGGTCTTGTCGCAGCCGGTGGTCAGCACCACGCCATCGAGCGGATAGCCGTTCAGCAGCTCCACCAGCCCGAGATAGAGCAGATTGCGATCCAGCGCCGCCGTCGGCCGGCGACAGTTTTCGAAGATCGGGTGGACGGGAAACTCGATCGGGATGCCCCCCGCATCGCGGATGCCGTCGCGGGTGCGCTTGGCCAGATCGACATGGATGCGGTTGCAGGGGGAAAGGTCGCTGCCGGATTGCGCAATGCCGATGATCGGCTTGCCGCTTTGCAGTTCCTCGGGCGTCACCCCGTAATTCATGAAACGTTCGAGATAGAGCGCCGTCATGTCCATGCGTTCGCGGTTGTCGAACCAGTCGCGCGAGCGCAGGCGGCGGGGATAAGCTTGGTCGGTCATGTATTCCCGGGTGGTTTGCTGAAAGAGGAGGCGAGGCTGGGCCCCGCGTCGGAATTGCGGCGGATGAGCTGGTAGGCCAGCGTCAGCTGTTCGGGCTTGGCGCGCGCGGCGCGGCCCTTCTGCTTGTGGACCCGCGCGATCATCGCGACGGCTTCGGCGGTCATTTCGCGGATCGGCTGGCGGATGGTGGTGAGCTCGGGCCAGATCGAGCTGGCGAGCTCGGTATCGTCGAAGCCGCAGACGGTGATGTCGTTCGGCACGTCGAGATGGCGGCGGTGCGCCATCGCGACGGTGGCGGCGGCCATGTCGTCGTTCGAGGCGAAGATCGCGGTGGGCGGTTGCGTGGCGCCCAGCAGCTTCTCGGCCGCGACCATGCCCGAGCGATAGGTGAACTGGCCCTGCGCGATCAGGCCCTCGTCGATCGGGAGGCCAGCGTCCTTCATCGCCGAGCGATAGCCCAGCAGACGGCGGCCCGAGGCGACCTGTTCGGGGTTGCCGATGATGAAGCCGATGCGTTCGTGGCCCAGCCCGATGATATGGCGGGTCATGTCGTAGGCGGCTTGGAACTCGTCGATCAGCACCGCGCCGTGGCTGCCGGTTGCCCGGCCCGGCCCGACCGCCACCGCGATCCCGCCGGACGAGCGGATCAGATCGAGCACGCTCTGGTCGTCGCACAGCGGCGGGGGGAGGATGAAGCCCTCGATCCCGCCGTCCAATAGCTTCTTGATGACCTTCTGCGCCTCGGCCACGTTGTCGCAGGCCTGCACCACCAGATAGATATCTCGGCGGCTGGCTTCCTCGAGCGCGCCCATCAGGAACTCGCTGAGGTAGGAGGCCGAGGGGTTGTCGAACAGCAGCGCGATGCGCAGCTGCGATCCCGCCGCCAGCGAGCGCGCGGCGCGGTTGGGGACGTAGTTTAGCTTGGCGATCGCGCCCAGCACCTTCTGCTTGGTGTCCTCGCGCACGTTCTCCTCGCCGTTGATCACGCGGCTCACCGTCATCGGCGAACATTGCGCCTCGCGGGCGACATCGGTGATCGTGGGCGCGGCGTTGGATCGCCTTGCGGCGCGCTTGCGACCGGAGGTGGCGGGCGGGGCGAGGGTTTCGGCCTTGGTGCTCATGCCACCCGCCATACTGCGAGCGCCCGAGTATCAGCAAGCAAGATGATATGCGCTATCATTGCCCCCCTCATTGCCCCGGCGCCTCGGGAAAGCTGCGGGCCTTGTAGGCCTCGAGGCTTTCGGGGATGGGCCGCGCGCCGGCGGGAAGCGGTAGGCCGTTGATCGATTGCCAATAGGCCATCGAGGCATCGCGCCACCAGCGCGCGTCCTTCAGCTCGCGCGCCATGTCGGCGGCGACGGCGGCATGGCGCTCGGGATCGATGTGGCCCCGCAGCGCCTCCCACCCCTGCATCCGCGCCTGCAAGCCGATTTCGGCCCAGGCATATTCGGCGGAGAGGCGCTCCCACAGCGTATCCCCGCCCTTGATGCGATGATCCCATCGGACGCGGTGGAACCACAGCAGATAGTCCTCGTCGATCGTCGCCGGATCGGCCCACTGCGCCGCGACGCCGGGCGCATATTGCGCGAGCGCGCCGGAGCCGTTTTCGGTGCGGTCGAAGCCGATCCCCTCCTTGTCGGCGCGGTGATAGTAGCACGGGTTCCACTCGGGCCGCTCCAGATCGCACACCCACGGTGCGGGGCCATAGTGGTGGCCGGTGCCCATCAGGTGCGCAAGGCCGAGTGGCGCGGTGTATTGCGCCACAAGATCGCGGCTGGCGAGCATCATGGCGGAGATGCGCCTGGTGGCCTCGGGATCGCGGGTAAAGGTCTGCGCGGCCCATTCGCGGGCGATATCCTCGCTCGAAAGCGATGGATTCCATGCCAGCCGCCCGAAGGCATACCAGTTGGCCTGATCGAAATGCGTGCCTGTCCAGTTGCGGTCGCTCCCGGTGTTGGCAACCCCCGCCATGCCGACCGGCGCGACGACCTGCGCGACCGTGGCCGAGGCGATGGGTTCGTTAGGGTCGACCTCGGGCCCATGGCTCGACCAGATCCGCGGCTCGCGCCGGTCGCGCGCGGCGGGGCGGCCGGTGTTCGCCTTCAGCACTTCCTCCCACGTGGGTGCGAGGTAGGCCATGCCGGTCGCCTGCCCGAGATATTCGCGGGTGATCTGCGCCTCCAGCATCAGCCGCGTGTTGGGCATCGCGCCGAACAGCGGGTGGAACGGCTCGCGCGGCTGGAAGTCGAGCGGGCCGTTCTTGACCTGTACGATCACATTGTCGGCAAACTGCCCGTCCAGCGGCACGAACTCGGCATAGGCCTGCATCGTCCGGTCGATGCTGTCCTCCGCCTTGTAAACGAAGGCGCGCCAGATCACCGTGCCCCGCTCACCCAGCGCTGCGGCGAGCATGTTCGCGCCCTCGGCATGGCTGCGGCCATAGTCCTGCGGGCCGGGCTGGCCTTCGCTGTTGGCCTTCACGAGGAAGCCGCCGAAATCGGGGATGCTGGCGTAGATTTCGTCCGCCTTTGCCTGCCACCACGCCTCGACAGCGGGGTCGAGCGGGTCGGCGGTCGCCAGCCCGCCGATCTCCATCGGCGCGGAGAATCGCGCCGACAGGAACACCCGGATGCCATAGGGCCGCCACGCATCGGCCAGCCGCTTGAGTTTGGCGATATAGCGGGCCTCGAGCATGAAAGCCTTGGCATTGACGTTGTTCACCACCACGCCGTTGATGCCGATGCTGGCATTGGCCCGGGCATAGTCGATCATCCGCGGGTCGAGTTTTTCGGGCAGATGCCACCAGTCGAAGATCGAACGCCCCGCATAGCCACGCTCGACATGACCATCGGGGTTATCCCAATGATTGAGCATCCTGAGCGGCATGACCGGATAATCGACGCGCCGCGGGATCGCCATCAGCCGGGTGCCCTGCCCCAGCTCGCGCAGCAGCTTGTAGCTGGCATAAAGGCAGCCGACGTGATCGCTCGCGCTGATCTGGATCGTCCGGTGGTTCTCGATGGTCATCGGGAGCAGCAAGAATCCATTGTCGCCGTCGCCCTTGTCCGTACCGCATCTGAAGACGAGCGTGACCGAATCGGGCCGCGGCGCGGCGCTTTCGCCGCCCTGCAATGCAGCCAGGCCGCGGCGCAATTCGTCGCGCGCGATGACGAGTGTCGGGCTGACGGGATCGGTCAGATCGCCCATCACGACCGGCGCCGCCGCGCGCAGATCGGCCAGCGCCTCACCCTCCAGCGGGGCGTGGCGCAGCCACAGCGCATAGCCATCCTCGGCGCGCAACGGCGCCGCCAGCAGGATGGCCGCGATTGCTATCGCAAGCCGGTTGACAAGCCCTCTCCCTCTCATCATGGTAGCGCTACCACAAACACGGAGCCAGTCAAGCGGCCGTGCAGGGAGAGGGACATAGCATGAGAGGGATCAAGCGGGCCGCGCTGGCGGCTGGCGTGTGTCTGGCGGCGTTCGGGATGGTGGCTGCCGAATCGGGCCATGCGCAGACCGTGGCGGTCGAGCGCGCGATGAAGGACGCGCCCTACTGGAACGCCAATCTGCCGGTCGAACAGCGCGTCGAGGATCTGCTGGCGCGCATGACGCTGGAAGAAAAGGTCGCGCAGATCATCACCATCTGGGATTCCAAGCCCAAGATTCAGGGCGAAGGCGATGTCTTCGATCCCGCCAAGGCCGCCGCCATGTTCCCCGACGGGATCGGCCAGATCGCGCGGCCTTCGGACCGTTCGGGCCCCTCGTCGCCGCGGGTTGTCCCGCGCCGTTCGATCGAGGATTCGATCCAGTACGTGATCGATGCGCAGCGCTGGGCGATGGAAAACACCCGGCTCGGCATCCCGATCCTGTTCCACGAGGAATCGCTTCACGGCTTGGCGGCCAAGGATGCGACCGCCTTTCCGCAGGCCATCGGTCTTGCCAGCACATGGGACCCCGCGCTGGTGCGCGAGATCAACGCCCTGATCGCTGACGAGACCCGCGCGCGCGGCGTCCACTCGGTGCTCTCTCCCGTGGTGGATGTCGCGCGCGATCCGCGCTGGGGCCGGATCGAGGAAACCTTCGGCGAAGATCCCTTCCTCGTCGGCGAGATGGGCGTCGCCTCGGTCGAAGGGCTGATGGGCACGGGCACCGCGCGCAAGCTTGCGCCGGGCAAGGTGCTGGCGACGCTGAAGCACATGACCGGCCACGGCCAGCCCGAAAGCGGCACCAATGTGGGGCCCGCCCAGATCAGCGAGCGCACGCTGCGCGAAGCCTTCTTCCCGCCCTTTGAGCAGGTGGTGAAGCGCACCAAGATCGACGCGGTGATGGCGAGCTATAACGAGATCGACGGCGTGCCCTCCCACGCCAACCGCTGGCTGCTGGAGGATGTGCTGCGCGGCGAGTGGGGGTATCGCGGCGCGGTGGTCTCTGATTACTACGCGATCGAGGACATGGCGCGCCTGCACAATATCGCGCCCGACAATGCCCGCGCGGGCGAGATCGCGTTGCTCGCCGGGGTCGATGTCGACCTGCCCGAAGGCGCAGGCTTCAAAGATCTCGCCAAGAGCGTGCGCGAAGGCCGCGTGTCGCAGGCGGCGATCGACACCGCGGTGCGCCGGATGCTGACCAGCAAGTTCAACGCCGGACTGTTCGACAATCCCTGGCCCGATCTCGCCAAGGCCAAGACCTCGAACGGGGCAGAAGGCGTCGCGCTGGCGCGGAAGGCGGCGGAAAAGTCGCTGGTGCTGCTCAAGAACAACGGCGCGCTGCCGCTGGCGGTGCCCGACAAGGCTGGTGGCAAGAAGCCCACCATCGCGGTGATCGGCCCCAATGCCGATGTCGCGCGGCTGGGCGGCTATTACGGCGAACCGCGCGTAAGCGTCACCCCGCTGGCGGGCCTGCGCGCGGCGGTCGGCAACCGCGCGAACATCGTTCACGCGATGGGCGTCGACATCGTCAAGGGTGACAGCGACTGGTGGGACGATCCGGTCGAGCTCGCCGACCCGGAAGAAAACCGCCGCCGCATCGCTGACGCGGTCGAGGTGGCGAAGGGTGCCGACACCATCGTGCTGTTCATCGGCGACACCGAGAAGACCAGCCGCGAAGGCTGGGCGACCGGGCACCTCGGCGACCGCACCAGCCTCGATCTCGTCGGCGAGCAGAACGAGCTCTTCGCTGCGATGAAGGCGCTCGACAAGCCGCTGGTGGTGGTGCTCGTCAATGGCCGCCCGCCGAGCTATCCGATGATTGCCGACGGCGCCGATGCTATCCTCGAGACATGGTATGCGGGCGAACAGCAGGGCACCGCGATTGCCGATGCGCTGCTCGGCAACGTCAATCCCGGCGGCAAGCTGCCGGTGACTGTGGCACGCAATGTCGGCCAGCTGCCGATGTTCTACAACCACAAGCCGAGCGCGCGGCGCGGCTATCTGTTCGACACCACCGCGCCGCTGTTCCCCTTCGGCTACGGGCTCAGCTACACCACCTTCCGGCTCGGCGCGCCGCAGCTGTCGAAGACGACGATCCGGCCCGGCGAAGGCGTGACGGTGACGGTGCCGGTGACCAACACCGGAAGCCGCGCGGGCGACGAGGTGGTGCAGGTCTACCTGCGCGACGACATCAGCTCGGTCACGCGCCCGGTGAAGGAACTGGCGGGCTTTGCCCGCGTCACCCTCGCCCCCGGTGAGACGCGCAATGTCGCCATCACCCTGCGCCCCGATGCCTTCATGCTGTGGAACACCGACATGAAGCAGGTCGTGGAGCCCGGCACCTTCACGATCATGACCGGCGCGAATTCTGCGGAGGTGCAGAGCGTGACGCTGACGGTGGCGGAGTGAGCCTCTCCCGCCGTCATGCGCTGCGCCTGATGGCGGGCGGCAGCCTCGCCGCGCTGGCGCTGGGATCGGGGCCGGCGGCGTGGGCGGCGCAGGATCGCCCGCTCTACAAGGATGCCGCCGCGCCTATTCCCTTGCGCGTCGCCGACCTGATGGCGCGCATGACGCTGGAGGAGAAGGTCGCGCAAATCCGCACCGCATGGGCGGCGAAGGGCGACATGATCGACGAGCTGGCGTTCAATCCCGCCAAGGCCAGCGCCGCCTTCCCCGACGGGATCGGCCATGTCACCCGTCCCAGCGACAAGCGCGGCGTGCCGGGCATCACCGGCGCGGCGGGCGGCACCGCGGCACGCTGGCGCACTCCGGCACAGACCGTCGCCTTCATCAATGCGCTGCAACGCTGGGCGCTGGAGGACACCCGCCTCGGCATCCCGGTGCTGCTGCACGAGGAATCGCTCCACGGCTACATGGCGACCGAGGCGACCATGTTCCCGCAGGCGATCGCGCTCGCAGGCAGTTTCGACACCGATCTGATGCGCCGCGTCCAGTCGGTGATCGCCCGTGAGGTGCGCGCGCGCGGCGTGCCGCTGGTGCTCTCGCCGGTGGTCGATATCGTGCGCGATCCGCGCTGGGGGCGGATCGAGGAGACCTGGGGCGAGGACCCCTACCTCGCCGCCGAAATGGCGGTCGCCGCGGTCGAGGGCCTGCAAGGGCCGGGCAAGTTCGAGCGGCTGGCCGATGGCAAGGTCTTCGCGACGCTCAAGCACATGACCGGCCACGGTCAGCCCGAAAGCGGCAACAACGTCTCCCCCGCCCAGATTTCCGAGCGCGAGCTGCGCGAGAATTTCTTCCCGCCCTTCCGCGAGGTGGTGCAGCGCTGCTCCGTCGGCGCGGTCATGCCGAGTTACAACGAGATCGACGGCGTGCCCTCCCACGCGAATACATGGCTGCTGGGCACCGTCCTGCGCGGCGAGTGGGGCTTCGACGGGATCATCGCCAGCGATTATGGCGGCGTCCATGAGCTCGCGACGCTCCACCATGTCGCGCGCGATCTGGAGGATGCGGCACATCAGGCGCTGCTGGCGGGTGTGGACAGCGAACTGCCCGAAGGCATGGCCTTCGCCACCCTGCCCGATGCCGTGCATGCTGGCCGC
This sequence comes from Porphyrobacter sp. YT40, assembly GCF_006542605.1. Taxonomy (GTDB): domain Bacteria; phylum Pseudomonadota; class Alphaproteobacteria; order Sphingomonadales; family Sphingomonadaceae; genus Erythrobacter. The sequence goes on along the minus strand of NZ_CP041222.1, from coordinate 1,661,928 downwards.
ATCCCGCAATCGCTGGTGGACACCGCCTGTGCGCGGATGCTCGCCTTCAAGTTCCGCTGCGGGCTGTTCGAGAACCCCTATGGCGATGCCGCGCTGGCCGAACGCATCACCGGCAACACCGAAGCGCGCGCGCTGGCGCTGGAGGCGGCGCGCAAGGGCGTGTGCCTGCTGACCAACAACGGCGCGCTGCCGCTCGACCGCGCCAAGTTGGGCCGCGTCGCGGTGATCGGACCGAACCATGCCATCGCGCGGCTCGGCGGCTATTCGAGCGTGCCGAAGCAGACCGTCAGCCTGATCGAAGGGCTGCGGATGGTCGCGCCGGAGGCTGACTTTGTCACCGCGCAGGGTGTGTTCATCACCACCAGCGAAGACCGCTCTGCCGACGAGATCACGCTCGCCGACCGCGCCGAAAATCTGCGTCTGATTGCGCAAGCGGTAGAGGTTGCCAAGACCGCCGACACCATCATCCTCGCGATCGGCGACACCGAACAGACCAGCCGCGAAGGCTTTGCCAAAAACCATCTCGGCGACCGCACCGGGATCGACATCATCGGCGAGCAGAACGAACTGGTCGATGCGCTCGCGGCGCTGGGCAAGCCGCTGATCGTCGCCGCTTACAATGGCCGCCCGCCGAGCTGGCCGAACGTGGTCGCCAAGGCAGATGCCGTGCTCGAATGCTGGTATCCGGGGCAGGAGGGCGGGCAGGCCGTCGCCGAGGCGCTGCTGGGGGACATCAATCCCGGCGCAAAACTGCCCGTCAGCGTGGTGCGCAATTCGGGCCAGATCCCGTTGTTCTACAACCACAAGCCCAGCGCGCGGCGCGGTTATCTGTTCGACGACACGAGCCCGCTGTTCCCCTTCGGCCACGGGCTCAGTTACACCAGCTTCGCCATCTCTGCCCCGCGCACCGCCAAGCCGCGGTTCGGCCGCGACGAGGATGTCGTCGCCCAAGTCACCGTCACCAACACCGGCGCGCGCAGCGGCGACGAGGTGGTGCAACTCTACATCACCCGCACCGGCCTGTCGGTGACGCGCCCGGTGCTGGAGCTGAAGGGCTTCCAGCGCGTCACGCTCCAGCCGGGCAAGAGCCGCACGCTCACCTTCATCATCCCCGCGCGCCAGCTGGCGGTGTGGGACGATACCCTTGCCGAGACCAACCCGCCCGGCCCGTTGCGGCTGTGGGCGGGGAGCAGCTCGGCCAGCCTCACCCCGCTCGACGTGGAGATCATCTGACATGGACCCCAAGACCTTCACTCTCTCGCGCCGCGCGGCGCTCGCCGGGATCGCCGCGCTGCCGCTGGTCGGCTGCGGCGGCGGTTCGTCGGGGACGACGCCCGCGCCCGTCGCGAGTCCGCCCCCGCCCCCGCCCAGCGCCGGGCCCACCGGCGTGCCGCAGCCCGGCCTCAACGCCATCGCTGCGCGCGGCGGGCGCAGGTTCGGCAGCGCCATCGCCTCCACCCCGGGAAACACCAATGCCGGGTCGATCCAGAACCCGGCCTACACCGCCATCATCAAGGGCGAGTGCGGCATCGTCGTGCCCGAGAACGAGATGAAGTGGCAGGCCGTGCGCCCCTCCCCCACCGCCTACAATTTCGACCGGATGGACGAAATCGTCGGCTGGGCGCAGCGCGAGGGTGCGGCGGTGCGCGGGCACACGCTGCTGTGGCACCGCCCGCAGTGGTTCCCGAACTGGCTCAACACCTATGATTACGGCGCCAACCCGGTGCAGGAGGCCGAGCGCCTGCTGACAGAGCATATCCAGACCGTTACCCGTCGCTACAAGGGGGTGATCACCTCATACGACGTGGTCAACGAAGCGATCGACCATGATCGCAACGCGCCGATCGAAACCAGCATGAGCCGCGCGATGGGCAGCCCCGAAGCGGTGCTCGATCTCGCCTTTCACACCGCTCGCGCCGAGTTGCCGGACGCGCAGCTGGTCTACAACGACTACATGAGCTGGGAGCCGCAGCACCAGAAGCACTGCGCCGATGTGCTGCGCCTGCTGGAAGGGCTCAAGAAGCGCGGCACCCCGGTCGATGCGCTGGGCATCCAGTCGCATATCGAGATTTTCGCGATCGATCCCGCCACCGGCGTCGGACCCTATGCGGAGCGCGAATGGCGCGCCTTCCTCGATGAAGTGACCGGCATGGGTTACCGCTTGCTGATCACCGAATTCGACGTGAAGGACAAGGCGCTCCCCGCCAATATCGCCCAGCGCGACGAGAAGGTCGCGGACTTCGCCCGGCGCTACTTCGAGCTGATGCTCGATTACGACGCGCATCTCGACGATGTGCTCGCCTGGGGCATGGTTGACCGGTTCAACTGGTTGCAGGGCTTCGACCCTGCCAAGCGCGCCGACGGGCAGGAGGTGCGCGGCACCCCCTATGATTCCCAATACCGCGCCAAGCCGCTGCGCAGCGCGCTGGCCAATGTCATGGCTGCTGCCGGCTGATCCTCGCGCCGGTCAGAGCCCCTTGAGGCCCGGGCAGCCATGCCCGGGCCCTTTTTTTTTGCGCCCGATGCCCCGGTGCGCGCCGCAACGGAAAAGGGCCCTCCGACCGAAGCCGGAGAGCCCTTTCCCTGGGGAGCCCTTGATGGCGTGTGAGGGGCTAGAAGTTGCCCCTGACGATGAAGGAGAAGCGCCGGTCGTTCATGAAGAACGAGCGCGGGGCCAGCACATTCGGGTCGCCGGTATAGGCCTGCGTGGTGCGGGTCACTTCGTCGAGCAGGTTCACGCCCTGCACCCCGACGCGGATCTGGTCGGTGACGTTGAAGAAGATCGACGCATCCAGCTGCCCGGTCGATTCGTTGAAGATCGAATAGTACGGGAAGATCACATCCGCCGGGGTCAGCAGGAAGCGCGAGCGCCAGTTATAGGCGGCACGCAGGCTGATCGGACCCTTTTCGTAGAACACCGTCGCATTGACGTTGTGCTTCGACAGCTGTTCCAGCGGGAGGTTGCCCGGCGGCACGGTGGACTCGTCGACCGGCTCCCCGGTGTTGAGGAAGGTGTTCGGAAGGCCGCTGCTTTCGATGTAGGTGTAGTTGGCCGCAACCCCCAGCCCGTCGAGCGGCTTGGGCAGGAAGTCGTAGGTCTGCTGATAGGCCAGCTCGAAACCCTTGATCTTGCCGTTGTCGTCGAAGTTGGCGGGCCCGCGCACCAGCACGTCGCGGGTGATCCCGTTGCTGGTGACTTCGCGGCTGGTGATCTCCTGGAAGAAGAAGTCGTTGATGTCCTTGTAGAAGGCATTGAAGGTCAGCGATCCGACCGTGTCGAAATACCACTCCACCGTGGCATCGAACTGCCATGCCGTGGCCGGACGGATGAAGGGGTTGCCCGAGTTGGCCGTCAACTCCCCGCTCTGCCCCAGACCGATCTGGAGGAAATTGCGGACATAGGAGTTGTCGGGCCGGGTCAGCACCCGCGAACCGGCAAGGCGCACGATCACGTCGTCGGTGATCCCGAGCTTGAGGTTCAGGCTGGGCAGCCAGAAGCTGTAATCCACCTCGGCCACGTCAAGCCGCGATCCGCCGTTGCCGGCAAAGGTCTGCAGCTCGGCATAGCCCTGCGGCCCGAGGTTGCAGACCCCGCCCGGCGAACTTGGCGGGGTACCCGGAGGCGCGCCCGGCGGCACCACCGACTCGCAGCGCTCGTCGAACGGATCGAGGATGTTGAGCGCCTGCTGGCTCGGCACGCCGATCGAACCCTGCGAGCGGATGCGGGTGTTGACGTAGCGCAGGCCGATATTGCCCGACAGGCGCAGGTCGCCGAACACGTTGTCGCTGCCGAAGTCGAGCTGCACATAGGCAGCCGTATCCTGCTGGGCGATGGGCTGGATGTCCTCGGGCAGATAGGGCGTCCCGGCAATCGCGCCCTGACGGCCCGACAGCGGCACCCAGCTCGGCGAAGCACCCAGCGCAGTGGCCTGATCTTGGATCCCCTGGAAGTCGGCGATCGCGCCCTCATAATCGCCGATCAGATCCCCGGCATAATAGAACGCACCCGGAGGGCCCGGTACCCGGCCGCGGAAGAAGTTCGGGAAATCGTAGCGTTCCGACAATTCCGGCGCGCTGTCGGCGAAGTTGACCGGGCGGCTTCCCGACCAGGTCTCGCTCAGCATCCCCCAGTTGTAGGTGGTGTAACGCACCGTCTGGTCACGATCCTGATAGCGCGCGCCCCACTTGGCCTTGCGAATGAAGGAATCGTCGTCGAATTCGTAGGCCATGTCGGCTTGGAAGGCATATTGCTTGCCGGTCGAATCCTCGATGTGATCCATCGCCGCGCGCCAGAACTGGAAGCGCGGATCGTTGAAGTACTGCTCTTCCGTCGCGTTGGCGAGATCGGCGCCCGGCGTCGACCAGACATAGCCGAGGAACTGCGGCTTGCGCGGAATGATCGTCGGCAGATTGCCCGAAATGTCGAGCTCCTGGTCGGCGAAGGTCGATCCGAACACGCTGAAATCGAGGTTCTGCTTGCGTGAGGTCGCATATTGCGCATCGAGCCGCAGTGACAGGCGATCGGTCAGCTCGGTCTTGAGGTTGATCGAGTAGTCCTCGTTGGCGATCTCGTCATTCACCTGCCGCCGGGCGAGCGATTGCTGCAGGCCGCCGATCGGCACGAAGGGCGAGGCACCCGGATCGCCGCGCCAGCCGTTGGAGGCGTTGACGATGTAGCCCGACTGGAACAGGCCGGTGTCGGTGTAGTTGAAATCGGTGAACCCGCCCACCGGGCACTGCGCGCGCGGCGTGGGGTCGCCCGCGGTGCCATCGGGATTGACCCGGGTGGGGCCATCGGCGTTCTGCAGACAGCCGATCGGATAGGTCTGATATTCGGACAGGTCGGGTGCGGTTTCGTAGGTATATTCGCCCCACTTGTTGGTCGAGGCCGAACGGATGAATTCGGCGGTGATGAGGGTCTTCTCGTCGATCGATTCGAACTGCGCCGAAATCGCGATACCGTTGCGCTCGCGATCGAATTCCTGCGTGCGGAACTGGCCGCCGACAGGGGCGACGCGCGAATCGGCATAGTCGGCAAAACCGTCCGCACCCGGCGTACCGGCGACGCCGCACAGCGATCCGGCCGGCGGCAGGGTGAAGTTGTCGGTCGAACCGGGCAGCGGGTTGCGGCACACCTGCACGCCGTCGGCATTGGCGGCGCTGACGAGACGGCCGTCGCGAGTCTGGTAGTTGGCGATCTGCACACCGTCGGCGCGGCTCTTGATACGCGAATAGGATGCGCTCGCCAGCAGGCCGAAGCGGCCCTTGTCGGTCTCCCAGGTGTTGCTGATGAGGCCCGAGATCGTCGGCGTCCATTCCTTGCGGAAATCGCCGTAATTGGCCTCGGCGCTGAGCGCGATCTTGAAGCCATTGTTGTCGAACGGCTTGCGGGTAATGAGGTTGACGGTGCCCGCAAGGCCGCCCTCGATCGTCTCGGCGGTGGCGTTCTTGCTGATCACCACCGAGCCGAGGAGCTCGGCCGGCACGTCGGCAAAGTTCAGTGCCTGCCCGCCGACACCCGCCGCAAAGGCGGAGCGGCCGTTGAATTCGGACCGCACGAAGTTGAGACCGCGCACCACGACGCCCGAACCTTCGACCGAGAAGTGGTCCGGATCGTTCGACCCGGCGAAGCGGTTGATCGCGATGCCGGGGACGCGCTGGAGCGCTTCGGTCACCGAACGGTCGGGCAGCGCGCCGATATCCTGCGCGGTGATCGCGTCGACCACGGTGTCGGAATTCCGCTTGAGGTTCTGGGCATTCGCGAGCGAGGCGCGCAGACCGGTGACGAGGATCTCGTTGGCACTGACATCTTCGGCGGGGACTGCATCTTCGACATCGGGGTCCGGCTGTTCGGCATCCTGTGCGACGACCAGCTGGCCACTCAGCGCACTGCCAACCACCAGCACCGAAGCCCCGGCACGCAAGGCCCCCTTCAACCAGCCGGTTTGACTCCCAGCCAGAACGGCACGGTGCTGCATCGCGATGCGCATAAGATCCCTCCCCATGTTAGCGCTATCATTTATTGCCAGATAGCTTGCCCTGTTGTGGGGCCATGGATTATCGGTGGCTGAGCCGCTTGACAATAGGCCTTCGCATTTTTGCAGGGACAGTGTGGCAATTTGCCAACAATGGCCGAAAGCGATAGGGTCGGGAGAGGATGATGAGGGGCAATGGTATCGGTAACGTAAGCCGCCTTGCGCGGGTCGTGATCGTCGGCGGCGGCACCGCCGGATGGATGGCGGCGGCCGCTTTGTCGCGGTTCTTCAACGATGGCCGCCGCACGGTCACGCTGATCGAATCCGACGCGATCGGCACGGTCGGCGTGGGCGAGGCGACCATTCCGCCCATCCGATCCTTCAACGCCATGCTCGACATTCCCGAGGCCGAGTTCCTGCGCGAGACCCGCGGGACCTGCAAACTGGGGATCGAATTCGTGGGCTGGGGCCAGCAGGGCGACCGCTATTTCCACCCCTTCGGCACATATGGGCAAGACCTGCACGGCATCGCCTTTCACCAGCTGTGGCTGCGCGAACATGCACGCTCGGGCGCAGCAGGAGCAGGCGCGATCGGCGCCTATTCGATGAGCACCGCCGCTGCCGCCGCCGGACGTTTCGCCCGGCCCGCGGCAGGCGCGCAATCGGTGGTGCGCGAGATCGCCTATGCCTATCATTTCGACGCGGGGCTCTATGCCGCCTATCTGCGCCGCCTTGCCGAACGGCAGGGCGCGGTGCGGATCGAAGGAACGATCACCAATGTCACCCGCGACGGCGAGACCGGCGACGTAGCCAGCGTCACGCTTGAAAACGGCTCGACCGTCGCCGGCGATCTCTTCATCGACTGTTCGGGCTTTCGCGGGCTCCTGATCGAGGAAGCGCTGGAGACCGGGTACGAGGACTGGAGCCAATGGCTGCCGATGGACCGCGCGCTCGCCGTGCCGTCGCGCAGCCCCGGCCCGCCCGACCCCTTCACCCGCGCCACCGCGCATAGCGCCGGGTGGCAATGGCGCATCCCGCTCCAGCACCGTACCGGCAACGGCCATGTCTATTCGAGCGGCTTCATGGACGAGGACGAGGCGCGGCGGATCCTGCTCGCCAATCTCGAAACCGAACCGCTGGCCGAGCCGCGCGGGCTCAGCTTCCTCACGGGTTTGCGGCGCAAGGCCTGGAACCACAATGTCGTCGCGCTTGGCCTGTCCTCGGGCTTTATCGAACCACTCGAATCGACCTCGATCCACTTGATCCAGAACGGCATCCAGCGCCTCTTCGCGCTGTTTCCCGACCTGCCGATCAGTCCGCTGGAGCGCGACGAATACAACCGCGGGATGCACGAACTGTATCAGGATGTGCGCGACTTCGTGATCCTCCACTATAAGGCGACCCAGCGCGAGGATTCGGAATTCTGGCGCTACGTCAAGCACATGGCGGTGCCCGACAGCCTGGCGCGCAAGATCGCGCTGTGGCAGCACCGCGGGCGGGTGTTCCGCGAGAATGCCGAGCTGTTCAGCCTGCCGAGCTGGGTCGCGGTGATGCTGGGACAGAATATCTGGCCCGAGGCGCATGACCCCATCGCCGACACGCTCGATCCCGACAAGGTCGCCGCAGCGATGGCGCAGATGCGCGCGGCCTATGCCGATGTCGCCGCGCGCCTGCCCGCGCACGGCGATTTCCTGCGCCAGTCGGGCAGCTGGCATATCGCCCCCGAGGCAGCAGTCGCATGAGCGTGCCTCCGCCCGTCACCAGGATCGTCATCGTCGGCGGCGGCACCGCCGGCTGGATGACAGCGGCCGCGCTGGTGCGCGTGCTGGGCCAGCTGCCGGGCCTTTCGGTCACGCTGATCGAGAGCGAGGCGATCGGCACGGTCGGCGTCGGCGAGGCGACCATCCCTCAGATCATCGGCTTCAACCGCCTGCTCGGCCTCGACGAAATGACCTTCATGCGCGAAACCCGCGCGACCTATAAACTCGGCATCGAATTCGTCGACTGGCTGCGGCCCGGGCACGCCTATGTCCACCCTTTCGGCAGCTTCGGGATCGACATGCTGGGGATCGAATTCCAGCACTTCTGGCTGCGCGGGCAAGCGGTGGGCGATAGCTCGCGGATCGACGATTATTCGATCGCGGCGGTGGCGGGCAAGGCGGGGCGCTTTGCCTGGCCGCGGCCCGATCAGCCCAAGTCGCCGCTGTCGAAGCTCAGCTACGCCTTCCAGTTCGATGCGGGCCGCTATGCCCGCTTCCTGCGCGGCTTTGCGGAAAGCGCGGGCGCGATGCGGGTCGAGGGGCGGATCGTCAGCGCGCAGCAGGACGGCGAAAGCGGCTTTGTCACCGGCGTGACGCTGGAAGACGGGCGCGAGGTGACGGGCGAATTGTTCATCGACTGCTCGGGCTTCCGCTCGCTGCTGCTAGGTCAGACGCTAGGCGTGCCCTTTACCGACTGGAGCAAGTGGCTGCCTTGCGACAGCGCCGTCGCCATCCCTTGCGAGCTTGGCGGCGAAAACGTTCCACTGACCCGCTCGACCGCGCGCAGCGCCGGGTGGCAATGGCGCATCCCGCTCCAGCACCGGATCGGCAACGGGCACGTGTTCTCCTCGGCCCATATCGACCGGCAGGCGGCGACCGACCTGTTGCTCGCCAATCTCGACGGCGCGCCGCTGGCCGATCCCAACCACCTTGCCTTCAAGGCCGGGCACCGGGCGCGGGCGTGGGAGAAGAACGTCGTGGCGCTGGGGCTGGCGGCGGGCTTTCTCGAACCGCTCGAATCGACCTCGATCCACCTCGTGCAATCGGGCATCGCCCGGCTGCTGGCGCTGTTTCCCGACACCGGCTTCGGCGCGGTGGAGCGCGACCGCTTCAACGCGGAGACGGAGCGCGAATATATCAACATCCGCGATTTTCTGGTGCTGCACTACCGTGCGAGCGAGCGCGACGATTCGGAGTTCTGGCGTTATTGCCGCAATCTCGAAGCGCCCGATGGGCTGGCCGAGAAGCTGGCGATGTTCCGATCCTCGGGCCGGATCATCCGCGAGAACAATGAGCTGTTTACCGAGGATAGCTGGCTGTCAGTGATGCTGTCACAAGGGGTGACGCCGCGCGCCTATCATCCGGCGGCATGGATGCTGGACGAGGCCGAAACCCGCGAGCGGCTGGCGCATATCCGCGGGGTGATCGCCCAGACGGCGGGGCAATTGCCGACGCAGGCGGAGTTCCTGCGCCAGAACGGCGGCGCGATTGCCGCAGCCGAGCACCTGACCGCGTGACCGCCGCCGGGCTCCCGCCGCCCGCTCCGATGAGCGAGACCGATGGCCCGCTGACTGCGGCACGGCTCGCTTCGCTTCGGGCAGAGGGGCGACCCGTGGTGCTGCGCGGTCTGGTCGCGGACTGGCCTGCCGTGGCGGCGGCGCGGCAGGGCGATGCGGCGATGATCGCCTATCTCTTGCGCGAGCCGACCACGCGCCCCGTCGGCGCGATCGCCGCCCCGCCGTCCGAGCAGGGGCGATTCTTCTACACGCCCGATGCCACGCGGCTCAATTTCGTGCGCGGCAATGGGCGGCTGGAGACATTCCTCAGCGATCTGCTGCGCGCCGCGGCCATGCCCGATCCGCCCGCGATGGCGGTGCAATCGGAAATGATCGACGACCTGCTCCCCGCCTTCGCGCGCGAGAACCGGCTGGCGGCGCTGGCCGATGTCAGGGCGCGCATCTGGATCGGCAACCGCATCCGCGTCGGCACGCATTGGGACGCCAAGGCCAATATCGCCTGTTGCGTTGCCGGTCGGCGGCGCTTCACGCTCTATCCGCCCGATCAGATCGCCGCGCTCTACCCCGGCCCCTTCGAGGTGACCCCGGCGGGCGTGCCGGTCAGCATGGTCGATCCCCACGCGCCCGATCTGGACAAATATCCGCGCTTTGCCGAAGCCGCGCAGCACGCCAGCACCGGCACGCTGGAGCCGGGGGATGCGATCTACATCCCCTATGGCTGGTGGCACGGGGTGGAATCGCTCGACCCGGTCAGTATCCTCGTCAATTACTGGTGGACGCCCGACCATCACGAGGGGATCGGCAACCCCTATGACGCGCTGATGCACGCGATGTTCGCCTTCCGCCACATGCCGAGCGATCAGCGCGCGGTGTGGCGGGGGCTGCTCGATTACTACGTTTTCGGCGCGGAGGGCGATCCGGGCGCGCATCTGCCGGTGCAGGCGAAAGGCATCCTGGGCCCGCCCTCGCGCGAGAACCTTGCGGCGATGCGCGATTTTATCCGGCAGGTGCTCGGCTAGCCCCAAGCGCTCTGGCGAGCCACTGATCATAGGGTGGCGCAAAGTCGAGCGCGGCGCGGGCTTCTGCCTCGAAGGCGGCGCGCGCCGTGCTCTCGCCCGCAGCATCGGCGGCCTGCGCGGCAGGCGGCAGGCCCGGCACCCAGCCCAGCGCCACCAGCAGCGCGAACTGTTCCTGCCCCAGCAAGGGCGACTCTTCGCGAAACGGGATGCGCCCGCGCCGCAGGAACTGGTCGATCACCGCGCCCACCCGGCCCGGCAAGGGCACCGCGCCGAACACGCGCTGGGCTTCGATCCCGGCAAAGTGCAGCGCCAGCACCTCGCGCACCCCCTCCATCATCAGGCCCGAGCGGCGGTTGTATTCCTCGCGCTCGAATGGCGAGATCGCGCGACCCGGCAGCATTTCGAGCAGCAGCGCCAGCTGGCGGTGGGCGAGATCGAGGTGGAGCGGCCCCAGCGGCTCGAACCGCGCGGCGGCATCGCCCAGCGCGACGATATTGCCGATCCACGGACGCTCGGCGCGACCGGGGGTGAGCGCGATGACCGCGCGGGCAGGCAGGCGCAGCAGCGCCAGCGCATCCTCGCGCGGGACATGGGCCGGGGTGCCGAGCATCACCTGCACCCCGTCCCGCCCCGCGATCTCGCTGATCCAGCCGAGGCCGGTCAGCGTGATCCGGTCTTCCAGCGCCGCCATCGGCGCGCCGGGCTGGCTGCAATAGACGCGGCGGGTGGGGAGGCTCGCCGACCAGTCGGTAAAGGCGAAGGCGGGGTGCGCGGCGATGAGGCTCGCCTCGGGGCCGGAGCAGTCGAGGAACAGGTCTGCGGGGATCATGCCCCCGCCCGCCAATCCGACCGCGGCGATGGTATCGCCCTCGCCCGGCTCGATCCGGTCGATCGCGCCTTCGATATAGCCCACCCCGAGCGCCTCGGCGGTGTCGATCAGCAGCGCGCGGTAGGCCGCCGGGTTCCAGCGCAGCGCATAGTCGACCGCCGAGAGCGGCGTCGGCTCGCCCGGCGGCGGCGGCGCGAAACGTCCCGCTTCGGCGAGCACCTGCGCAAGGCTCCCGACCGGCGGCGCCCCCGCGCCGGGCAGTCGCACCGCACCCCAGTCGCGCGCAAAGGCTGTCTTGAGCGCGGGGGCGAGCGTCTCACCATAGGCCAGCGCGCCCGCCTGCCCTGCCCCGCCCCATCCGGCGTAGCGCGTAATCAAGCGATAGGAGCCCCCGGCGCGGGTGACGATATCGGCCTCGTCCAGCCCCAGCCGGTCGTGCAGCTTGTTGGTGAAGGGCATCGCGGTGGACGCGATGTCGGCAAAGGCGGCTGGGCTCGGCGGCGTGCCGATCACCAGCACCTCGCACCCGGGCAGCGCGCGGCGCATCGCGATGGCGGCGAGCACGCCGACCTGTCCGCCGCCCACCACGACGACGCGGCGCAGCGGTTCGCGCGGGTCGCTCACGCCGCCTCGGCGAGCCGGGCGGCCTCGCGCATCAGATAGTCGCGGTGGCCGGGCATCGCCGCGACCTCGCCCGTTACCGCCATCCGCAACCGTTCGGTCGCGCGTGCGAGCGCATCGGGCGCGATCATCGCGGCACGCGGATCGTGGGCTTCGGGCAGCATCCCCTGCCCGACATAGACCGCGATCCAGCTGGCATCGTAGAACAGCCCGTCGGAATATTTCTCGATCCTGGCCGCGCGCCGCCACAGCTCGAGCTTGCCCGCAAGGCTATCGGGCACCTGCATGGTGCGCACGTGGTTCCAGAACTCGGAGTCGTCGCGGGTGGTGGCGTGGTAGTGCAGGATCAGGAAATCGCGCACCCGGTCATATTCCATCTCGACCAGCCGGTTGAATTCGTCCCGGTCGCGCGGGTCGACCGTGCCGGTGGTGGGGAATAGCTCGATCAGATAGGTGATCGCCATCTGCGCGAGGTAGATCGAGGTCGATTCCAGCGGTTCGAGGAACCCGCTGGCGAGGCCGATGCCGATGACATTGTGGCTCCACGATTGCGCGCGGCGGCCGGGGCGGAACTTGAGAATGCGGGGATCGGCGAGCGGCGTGCCTTCGGCGCTGGCAATGATCGCCTCGCAGGCCTGTTCCTCGCTGATATGGGCGCTGGAGAAGACGTAGCCATTGCCCATGCGGTGCTGGAGCGGGATCTGCCAGCGCCATCCGGCGGGCATGGCGGTGGCGGTGGTGTAGGGGCGCACGTCTTCGGTGGCATGGGTGCAGGGCATCGCCGCCGCGCGGTCGCAGGGGAGCCAGTGCGTCCAGTCCTCCCACGCCTCGCCCAGTTCCTGCCCAAGCAGAATCGAGCGAAAGCCCGAGCAATCGACGAACAGATCGCCCTCGATCCGCCGCCCGTCGGCAAGGATCAGCGCGGTGACATCGCCGCTCGCCCCGTCCCGCTCGACCGTGACGACGCGGCCCTCGTGCCGCTCCACTCCGATCCCGCGCGCGAAGTCCCGCATGAAGGGGCCGAACAGCGTCGCATCGAACTGATAGGCATAGCCATAGGTCGAGGCGAGGCTGTCATCGCCTGCGGGCGGGCGAAAGCGGTTGGCCTTGGCTGCCGCCACCGCCAGCGAATAATCGCCCAGATCGCGCGCTTTGCCGTGGCGGGCGAGCTCCAGCCACCAGTGGTGAAAGCCCACCCCCTGCACTTCCTCGCCGAAGCTACCGAAGGGGTGGATATAGCTCTCCCCGATGCGCCCGAAATCGCGGAAGTCGATGCCCAGCTTGTAGGTCGCGTGAGTGGCCTTCATGAAAGCCGCCTCGTCGATCCCCAGCCGCTCGACGAAACCGCGAATGTGGGGCAGCGTCGCCTCACCCACCCCGACGATGCCGATCTCCTCACTCTCGACCAGCTGCACGTTAGCGATGCCAGGGAGCAGCTTGGCGATCCCGGCGGCGGTCATCCACCCCACCGTGCCGCCGCCAAGGACGACGACACGGACGGGGGAAGATGTAGGCGAGGTCATGGCGTCCACGCTATCACCGCTTGGCTCAGCCGACCATCTCCTCCAGTTCCTTGCCCTTGGTCTCGACGATGAAACGCTGGACGAGGAAGAAGCTGATCGCGGCGCTGATGGTGTAGAATAGGTAGGTCGGCGCAAGGCCCAGCCCGCTTGCCATGCTGGGGAAGCTCTGCACCACGGCGTAGTTCGCGCCCCATTGCGCCAGCCCTGCCACGGCCAAGGCGGAACCGCGCATCTGGTTGGGGAACATCTCGCCCAGCATCACCCACATCACCGGGCCCCAGCTGAAGTTGAAGAAGATCACGTAGAGGTTCGCCGCGACCAGCGCGATCCAGCCGGCGCTTTCGCTCAGCGACAGATTGCCCGCCGCATCGGTGCCCGCGCCCGAGAACGCCCAGGTCATCGCGCCCAGCGTCGCCGCCATCCCGGCAGAACCGATCAGCAGCAGTGGCTTGCGCCCGATCTTGTCGATCAGCAGCAGCGCCGCGAACACCGCCGCGATCGACACGAGGCCGGAGATGATGTTGCGTTCAAGCGCGACCTCCTCCGATACGCCCGCGAGCCGCCACAGCGTCTCGCCGTAGTAGAAGATCACGTTGATGCCGACGAATTGCTGGAAGGTCGCCAGCAGGATCCCGGCCCACACGATCGGGCGGAAGATCGTGCCCTTCGCCAGCACATCGGACAGGCGCGGGCGGTGATCGTCGGCAAAGGAGGCGCGAATTTCGACCACCTTGCGCTCCGCCTCGTCGCTGCCGAACAGCCGGGTGAGCACCGCGCGCGCCTGTTCTTCGCGGCCGCGGTTGATGAGGTAGCGCGGGCTTTCGGGGATGAAGAGCAGCGCGACGAGGAACACCGCGGCGGGCACGGCCTGCGCCAGATACATCCACCGCCACGCCGGCAGACCGCCCACCTCACCCAGCGAATCGCCCGCCGCCTGTGCGAGGAAATAGTTGACGAGGAACGCCGCAGTGAGGCCGGTGATGATCATCACCTGCTGCACCGTCGTCAGCCGTCCGCGGATCTTTGCCGGGGCCACTTCGGAGATATAGAGCGGTGACAGCACCGAAGCCGCACCCACGGCCATGCCGCCCATGAAGCGCGCGATCACGAACAGCGTGTGACTGTCAGTCTCGCCCTGCACGATCGCGCCGATCAGGAACAGCAACGCGGCGATCACCATCACCCGCTTGCGGCCCAGCGCGTCGGCCAGCCGCCCGGCCAGAAACGCGCCCGCCGCACAACCGATCAGCAGCGAGCCGACCGTGAAGCCCAGCCCCTTGTCATCGAGCGCGAAAGCCTCCTTGAGCCCCGCCTGCGTCCCGTTGACCGCCCCGCTGTCGTAACCAAACAGCAACCCCCCGATCGTCGCGACAGCCACGATCGCCGAAATCAGCACCATGTTGGTGCCGCCACGCGTTGTTTCCAAGATCCCTCTCCCCGGTTGCGTTGTTGCAACCCTCGCCATTTATGGTAGCGCTACCTTTGAACGAAAATCGTAGCTTGGCAAGCCGCGTTTTCACACACGAGATTCGAAAGTTCGGGAGAAAGACGATGTTGACGGGCAAGAACCTGATTGCGGGCGAATGGCGCGATGGCGCGGCGCATTTCACGGCGGTGGAAGCGGCGAGCGGTGCGGCGCTGGAGCCTGTCTTCGCGCAAGGCTCGGCCGAGGATGTGGCCGATGCCTGCGCTGCGGCGGCGGCGGCGCAACCGCTCTATGCTGCCCTGCCCCTGTCGCAGCGCGCGGCCTTCCTGCGGCTGATGGCGGAGAAGATCGACACGCTGGGCGATACGCTCACCCAGCGCGCCATGAAGGAAAGCGGCCTTCCCGAAGCGCGCCTCAATGGCGAGCGCGGGCGCACCGTGGGCCAGCTGCGGCTGTTTGCCGAGGAAGTCGAGAACGGCGGCTGGCAGGGCCTGCGGATCGACCACGCGCAGCCGGACCGCGCGCCGCTGCCCAAGCCCGACCTCAGGATGCGCAAGATCCCCGTCGGCCCGGTCGCGGTGTTCGGTGCCTCCAACTTCCCGCTCGCCTTTTCGGTCGCGGGCGGGGACACCGCCTCGGCGCTCGCCGCAGGGTGCTGCGTGGTGGTGAAGGGCCACCCGGCGCACCCCGGCACTTCGGAGCTGGTGGCAGGCGCGATCCTTGAAGCCATCAAGGAAGCCGGACTGCCCGAGGGCGTGTTCAGCCTCGTCAACGGCACCGAGAACGCGCTGGGCGAAGCGCTGGTGAAGGACCCGCGCATCGCCGCGGTCGGCTTCACCGGCTCGCGCGCCGGGGGCCTTGCACTGATGGGCCACGCCGCCGCGCGGCCCGTGCCGATCCCGGTCTATGCCGAGATGAGCAGCGTCAACCCGGTGGTGCTGATGCCCGCCCGGATGGAGGAAGCTGCCGAATCGCTCGGCACCGCCTATGTCGGCTCGCTGTCCTTGGGTGCGGGGCAGTTCTGCACCAATCCGGGCATCGTGCTGGCGATCGCGGGCGAGGCGACCACCCGCTTCATCGCCACCGTCGCCGAGGCGCTGGCCGCGATCCCTGCGCAGACCATGCTGACACCGGGCATCCACAGCGCCTATGCCAAGGGCATCGAAGCGATTGCCGGACATGGCGCGACGCTGGTCGGCACCGGCGCGGAAGGGGCGGGCAGCTGCGGGCGCGCGCAGGTCTTCACCGTCAGCGGCGCCGATTTCCGCGCCAATCCGGCGCTGGGGCATGAAGTGTTCGGGCCTTCGTCGATCATCGTCACCTGCGCCGACATGGACGAAGTCGCCGCGATTCTCGCCGGGATGGAGGGTCAGCTGACCACCACCCTGCACATGGCCCCCGGCGATTACCCCGCAGCGCGCAATCTGATGCCGATCCTCGAAGGGCTGGCAGGGCGGATCATCGCCAATGCCTGGCCGACCGGCGTGGAGGTGACCCACGCGATGGTTCACGGCGGCCCCTTCCCCGCCACCTCCGACGGGCGCAGCACCTCGGTCGGCACGCTCGCGATCGATCGCTTCCTGCGTCCGGTCAGCTATCAGGATCTCCCCGCCGCGCTGTTGCCCAAGGCTTTGCTCGACGGGCCCAGCACGGTGCTGCGGCGGGTCGATGGACGCTTCGAGGCACAGGGGTGAGGGCGGCATGGAAACGCAAGGTATGACACGCAGACAGGCCATCGAAGCGGGCGCGGCGACCGCAGCAGCCGTGGCGGCAAGCAGCGCGCTGGCGCAGGGTGCGCAGCCCACGGCGCAAGGTCAGCCGATGCCCGATGGCGTGACGCTCCCCGCCTCCCCTCCGCCCGCGCCGAAGCCGGGGAGCGTGGGCTTCGCCATCATCGGCCTCGGCGACTATGCCCTGAAGCAGATCATGCCGCGCTTCGCCCAATCGGGGCGCTGCCACATCGCAGCGCTGGTCTCGGGCAATCCCGAGAAACTGGCGCGCGTCGGAGAAGCCTACGGCGTGCCGCCCGAAGCGCGCTATTCCTACGACGACTTCGCCGCCATCGCCGCCAATCCTGCGGTCGAGGCGGTCTATATCATCCTCCCCACCGGGCTCCATGCCGAATGGGCCGAGCGCGCCTTTGCCGCGGGCAAGCACGTGATGTGCGAAAAGCCGATGGCGCTTTCGGCCGCCGAATGCGAACGCATGATCGCCGCCAGCGAGCGTGCGGATCGCAAGCTGATGATCGGCTATCGCTGCCATTTCGAGCCCTACAACCGCGCCGCGATGGAGCTGACGGCGAGCAAGGCGCTGGGCGATCTGCGGCTGATCCGCACCGAGCATTCCTACCGCCTCGGCCCGGCGACGCCTGCGACCAACTGGCGTATCGCCCGCGCGCAGACCGGCGGCGGCCCGCTGGAGGATTACGGCATCTACGGGCTTCAGGCCGCGCTCTACCTTTCGGGCGAAATGCCCGAACGCCTGAGTGCCTCGGCGTGGCGGCCCGAGGGCGACCCGCGCTTTGCCGAGGTCTTCGCGCACGTGGCGGTGCAGATGCACTTCCCTTCCGGCACGGTGGCGCAGGTCGTCACCTCCTACGATTCGGCCGGGATCAACATGGTCGAGGCGCGCGGCACCACCGGATCGCTCAGGATGCATCCGGCGACCGGCTATGGCGGCAATACGCTGGTGCTGGAGACGGGGAACGAGCGCCGAGCGATGGAGCCGGGCGATCCCGAGGTGCAATTTGCCGCGATGCTCGATCACCTCGCCGCCGCGATCCGCGACGGCACGGCGATCTTCACCCCCGGCGAAATGGGCCTGCGCGATGTGCGCCTGATGGAAGCGATCTACGCCTCGGCGGCAAGCGGGCGGAGCGTGGCGCTGAAGCCGGACGGAACGATGCGGGGGTAACTGGCGCGCCCGGCAGGACTGTCCGCGACGCTGGTGCGCCGCGTTCATCTCCGCAGCCTGCGGCTGCTCCGATTCCGAACGAGATTCGCTCCTTTAGGGCCCGCCAATCCACCCAGCCCCTACGGGGCCGAATGATTGGCGCGCCCGGCAGGACTCGAACCTGCTGCCTCAAGATTAGAAGTCTCGCGCTCTATCCAGATGAGCTACGGGCGCGCGCCGGGTGCGTCATTAGCGCGCTTTGCGGGTCAGGCAAATCGCGCTAACCGTCCGGGCGATGGAAAACACCGATCCCGCCGCCGCCTTCGACCGCGATCCGACCGACGGGATCGTCGCCACCAGCCACGCGCCGATCACCTTTCGCTACTACGATCTGGTGATGGCGGCCTTCGTTGCGATCCTGCTGCTTTCGAACATCATCGGCGCGGCAAAGCTGACCTTTGTCGACGTGCCCTTCTGGCCGCAGGGCTGGTGGCCCGCGCCCGATGGCGTCTTCATCTATGGCGCGGGGATCCTGTTCTTCCCGCTGGGCTATGTGATCGGCGACGTGCTCACGGAAATCTACGGCTTTGCCAAGGCGCGCCGGGTGATCTGGGTCGGGACCGGGGCGATGATCTTCCTTGCCTTCATGTCCTATATCGTCACCGCCCTGCCCCCCTTCGGCGGGTGGGAATGCGCGGCGAGCGGCTTTGGCGGGGAGCGCCCACCGACCACCACCGGCAATCCGGCGATCCCCGGCGGGGCAATCTGCCAGATGACCTATGAAAGCGTGTTCGGCAGCACCTGGCGCATCGTCGTCGCCTCGATCACCGCTTTCTGGGCGGGGGAGTTCGTCAACTCCTTCGTCATGGCCAAGATGAAGGTCTGGACCAAGGGCCGCGCCCTGTGGACGCGCACCATCGGATCGACCTTTGTGGGGCAAGGGGTGGACAGCCTGATCTTCTACCCCGTCGCCTTCTACGGCATCTGGACGACCGAGGCCGTGCTGACGGTGATGGTCACCAACTGGGCGCTGAAAGTGGTGTGGGAAGCGGTTCTGACGCCGGTCACCTATGCCGTGGTGAACCGGCTGAAAAAGGCCGAGGGTGTCGACCTGTTCGACCTCGACACCGATTTCTCGCCCTTTGCGAGCAGCGACCCGAAAACCGCCTAGAGCGCGCTTTCGGGCACCACGTCGACCCGCCAGCCCAGCTTCAACCGCTGGCTGAGCAGCTTCATGTCCTTCTCGGTCGGCTGGCCGAACAGCGCGGCGTGGCTTTCGGCGAGGCGCAGCACCAGCGTGTCACCCTCCACCACCAGCCGGCTGACTTCGAGCGAGCGGCGCGATTGCGCCCCCAGCCTGCGGGCCAGCCGCAGGGCGAGGCCCCAGCGCAGCGCTTCCTCCAGCGCCTCGGCACTGGCGAGCGCGCGCACTTCGGCGGGAAGATTGAGCTGGTTGCCATTGGCCGAAATCGCGGCGGCAAGCATCGCCCGACCCTTGCCGTCGATCCCCACCCAGCGCTTGTGCAGCGCCCAGTTGATCGCCTGGGGGAGACGGATGTTGGGCTCGATCTGCATCGCGGCGAGCGCGAGCATGGTCGCCGCCAGCCGCAGCCGCTCGCTGCCATGTTCGCGCGCCGGCGCCGCATCGAGCGTCCAGGCCGCCATCCGGGTCGCAAGCGTCGCTTCGGAAGCGCGCTGGGCGGCGAACACCGCCACCCCGGCGAGCAGCGGATCCTGCGTCCGGGTGTGCGCGGGAAGGCGATCATAGAGCAGCCCCTCGCGCAGGCCCCATGACGAGAACACGACCTTCTCCGGCGCGAGCCGCGCCAGCAGCGCCTGCAACAGCACTGCGGCATCGGGCAGTTTTTCGGCACGCATCGAGGAGATGCGGTCGCGCGCCTTGATCGTGTCCGCGTCGGTCGCCGCCAGCGCCGCGACCAGTTGGCGGGCAGTCGCGGCATCGACTTCGTAGCCGTGCGGATCGCTCAGGGCATAGCGCTGGAACGCCATCGCGAAGACCGCCATCGCGCGCCAGGTGCCGCCCACCAGATAGAGCGTGCCATTGGCCTCGGGCGGATTGCCGGACAAGTCCCACCCGCCCTTGCGGATCGCCTTGTCGAGCGCCTTCATCATCTCCGCCCGCGCGCCCTCGCCCTTGCGGCCCGGGGGACGATAGTCGGGCAGCCGCAGCGTGCCCAGCGGCAGGCTGGTGGCGCTTTCGGTGGTGCCCGCGGCCACCTTGACCAGTTCGAGACTGCCGCCGCCCAGATCGGCCACGATCCCGCGCGCGTCGGGGAAGGCGCCGATCACGCCATGCGCGCTGAGCAGCGCTTCCTCCTCGCCCGAGATTACCCGCGGCTTCAGCCCCAGCGCGCGCAACTGGTCGACGAATTCGCCGCCATTGGCCGCATCGCGCACCGCTGCCGTCGCGACGGTGTCGATATCGGTCACGCCGAGATCGGCGAGCAGCAGCGCGAACCGCTTGAGCCCGCGCAGCGCCATCGCCATCGCCTCGTCCGCGAGCCTGCCGGTGGCCGCGATCTCGCGCCCGAGCCGCGCGGTCACCTTCTCGTTGAGCAGCACCGTCGGCGCGCGCATCGTTCCGCCGTAGACGACGAGACGCACCGTGTTCGAGCCGATGTCGATGATCGCGCGTTCGGGCGCAGCGCCCGCCAGACCGCCATCGCGCCCCTCGCGTCGTCTGCGCCAGATCATGCCGAAGCTCCCCGTCGCAAGCTGAGCTTGGGCACCGCCCCTGCCTCCAGTGAACCCCCGCGCCCGGAGAGCGAGGGGTTGGTCATGAAATAGCGGTGACAGTTGAAGGGCCGCGCGCCCTCCTCGGTCTCGACCCGCGAATAGCTGCCGTCGGAATGCAGCCACCAGCTCTGTTCGGTGTCGAGCATGTTGGCGAGCAGCACCTGCTGCAACACCTGATCGTGCACCGTGCGGTTGAGGATGGGGATCAGCGTCTCGATCCGGCGGTCGAGGTTGCGCCCCATCATGTCGGCCGAGGCGATGAAGACCGCCGACTGCGCGCTGGGCAGACCGTGGCCGTTGCCGAAAGCGTAGATGCGGCTGTGTTCGAGAAAGCGCCCGATCACGGACTTCACGCGGATATTCTCGCTCATGCCCGCCATGCCCGGACGCAGGCAGCAGATGCCGCGAACCACCAGTTCCACCTGCACGCCGGCATTGCTGGCGGCGTAGAGCCGGTCGATCACGCCTTCGTCGGTCAGCTGGTTGCACTTCATCCAGATCGCCGCCGGCTTGCCCTTGCGGGCATGGGCGATCTCGGCGTCGATCCGGTTGTAGATTTCCTGCCGCAGATCGATCGGCGCGATATGGATGCGCTCCAGCTCGTGCGGCTCGACATAGCCGGTGATGAAGTTGAACATCTTGGCCGCATCGCGCGCCAGCTTGGGATCGGCGGTGAAAAAGCTGAGGTCGGTATACACCCGCGCGGTGACCGGGTGGTAATTGCCGGTGCCGAAGTGGCAATAGCTGCGGAAGCCATCGCCCTCGCGCCGCACCACCATCGCCACCTTGGCGTGGGTTTTCCAATCGGTGAAGCCGTAGATCACCTGCACGCCCGCACGTTCGAGCTTGCTTGCCCACTTGAGGTTCTGCTCTTCGTCGAAGCGGGCCTTGAGCTCGACAACCGCCGTCACCGACTTGCCTGCCTCGGCCGCCTCGATCAGCGCACCCACCACCGCCGACTGAGAACCCGCGCGGTAGAGCGTCTGCTTGATCGCCACCACGTCGGGGTCGAGCGCGGCCTGCCGGATGAAGTCGACCACCACCTCGAAGCTTTCATAGGGGTGGTGGATGATGATGTCCTTCTCCCGGATCGCCGAAAAGGCATCGCCGTCATGCTCGCGGATGCGTTCGGGAAAGCGCGGGGAATAGGCATCGAACTTGAGATCGGGGCGATCCTCGCCGACGATTTCGGAGAGCCCGTCGATCCCGATCATGCCATCGGTCTTGATGACGGCGGCCTCGTTGATGCCGAGTTGTTCGCGCAGCAAAGTCTCGGCTGCGGGGTCGAAATCCTCTTCCAGCTCCAGCTGGATCACCTGACCGCGGCGGCGGCGCTGGATCGCGCTGCGGAAGGTGCGCACCAGATCCTCGGCCTCTTCCTCGATCTCGATATCGCTGTCGCGCAGCACCCGGAACAGGCCGTCACCCTCGATCGCGAAGCCGGGAAACAGTGCGGAGGCATAGCGCTGGATCAGGCTGGCGATGGAAATATACAGCGCCCCGCTGCCGCCCGTCACCTCGTCCGGCACGCGCACGAAACGCGGCAGGGCGCTGGGGATCAGCACCATCTCGATCAGCTGTTCGCGCGTCGCATCGCGGGTCAGCGTGAAGAGCAGGCCCAGCCCGCGGTTCTGAACGAAAGGAAAGGGATGTGCCGGGTCGAGCGCCTGGGGCGTGATGATCGGCAGGATCTCGTTGAGGAAATAGCCCTTCAGCCACTTGTGCGCCGCCGCGCTGACGCGCTGTTCATCGGCGATGTGGATGTCAGCGCCCGCGAGGCCATCTCGTACCTTGCGCCAGATCGTCTGCTGGATGGCGCTGAGTTCGGTCAGCTTCTCGCGAATTGCGGCAAGCTGCTGCGTGGGGCTGCGCCCGTCGATGGACGGCGTCGCCAGCCGCCGCTGCACCTGCCCGACCAGCCCGGCGACGCGGATCATCATGAATTCGTCGAGATTGCTGCCGGAAATCGACAGGAACCGCAGCCTTTCGAGCAATGGGTAAGCGGGATTGTCCGCCTCGGCCAGAACGCGCTGGTTGAATTGCAGCCAGCTCAGTTCGCGGTTGAAATAGGGGGATTCATCAGGCCCGAGTTCGGCCATCGGCACCGGCCCTGCACTGGCTGATGCGTCCATGCTGCCCTTGGGTGACGTGCTCATCGCTTTCCTGTTCTGCCATGCCCGCCAGCCGGGCGCGCGTGGCCTCGCCTGTGTTCGCTTGGCGCGAAGGTGTAAATCACCAAGCGATGCTTGTCACACCAATGTCAAGTTGATGCGGAACGGAAGGTTGGCATCACCCGCGAGCGCGATCCGAAATCAAACCAGCGTCTTGCTGTCCGCTATGGCGGTGATGCCGCGCTTACCGTTGGCATCGCGCCCCAGTTGCACGATCACGTCGATCACGCCTGCGGCATAGGCGATGGTGTCCTGCCGGGTCAGGCCGATTCCGGTCTGCATCACCATCAGCGAGAGTTGTTCGAGCGCACCGCGCAAGGAGTTGGCGTGGATGGTCGAGAAGCTGCCGGGGTGCCCGGTGTTGATCGCGCGCAGGAAGCTGACGCTCTCCGCCCCGCGCAATTCGCCCAGCACGATGCGGTCGGGGCGCAGGCGCAGCGCGGCTTGCAGCAGCTCGTTGGCGGTGACCTTGGCCTCCCCCAGCTCGCCCTTGACGGCGACCAGCCCGACCGCGTTGGCGCCGGGGAATTTCAGCTCGGGCGTATCCTCGACCAGCACCACGCGCTCTTCAGGCGGGATCTCGCCGAGCATGGCGTTCAAAAAGGTGGTCTTGCCGGTGCTCGTACCGCCCGAGATAAGGATAGTGCGCCGCGCGCGGATCGCGGCGCGCAGGAATGTGATGGGCGAGGCATTGGGATCGGGCAGGTCAGGCACCGCCTCGCCCGCCAGCGGGCCGGTGTCATAGGCATCGAGCGGCAGGTCGAGCCGGCGGTGGCGGCGGATCGCCATCACCCAATGCTTGCGCGCCGCGGGCGGCCCGCAGAATTGCACCCGCGCACCATCGGGCAGGGTCGCGCCGAGCAGCGGATGCTCGCGGTTGATCCCCTGATGCGAGACGCGCGCGACCTGTTCGGCCAGGCGCTGCACCAGCCGGTCGTCGATCTCGGGCGTGTCGATGCGTTGCATGCCGGGGCTGGCGGCATCCTCAATCCATACTTCGCCGGGGCGGTTGACCATGATCTCGGTCACCGTGTCGCGTTCCAACCAGCGGCGGAAGGGCGCGAGATAGGCGTCGAGATAGACGCTCCGCTCCGCCGTCAGCGGCACGGCTGCGCCCTCGTCGCCCCCCAGCCGGTGGATGTCCGCGCTCATCGGATCAGCTGCCGGCCTTGCTGAAATCGAGATCGCGCGCGACGAAGATCTTGATCGGCTCGCCCATCGGCACGCGGATCGTCGGCGGGATCTGGCCCTGCGACTGCACCGCCGAATTGGCCGCGCCCTGTGCGCCGCCCGCTACGATCACGCCGCCCACCCCGCCGGTCGCAATCGCACCGAGGCCGCCCACGACCGACAGCAGCAGGCCCGAACCGAAGCGCTGGAGGAAGTGGGTGTTCACATCCCCTGCGAGCCCGGTGGTCCCGTCGAAGCCCACGGCAGGCGAGGCGAGGTCGACCGAAACGCCATCGGGGCGGATCAGCCGCGTCCAGATCACATAGGCACGGCGCTGGCCCTGCTCGACCCCGGCCTGATACTGGCCGATCAGGCGCGAGGAGCGCGGGATCAGCACGCGCTTGCCATCGAAGCTCTTGACGTCCTGGCTCACCACCGCGCGCACGAAGCCGGGCACATCGGTGTTGATCGCGGTTTCGAGCACGGCGGGGATCAGCGTGCCCTGCGTCACCGTGGTCGAAGGACTAGTCATCGGGCGGGCCTGTGCGGGCGCGCCGCCGACACCGCCGACACGGCTCGCAAAGGCCGCCGCGCTGCCCGTCCCTGCCACTTCACCGGGCGCACCGGGCACGGGCACCGGAGCCGTACCTTCGGCCACGCGCAGGCTCCGGCCCTGACTGGCATCGAACACCAGCTGCGGGGTCGCATAGGGGTTCATCGCCTGCCCCGGCATCCCGACGGGATTGGCGGCATAGACCGGCGCGGGCGCGGGGTTGGCAGGCACTACGGCAGGCTGCGCGTTCGGATCGACGGGCACCTGCGCCGGCTGCGGCGCGGGCACTGCGGCGGCGGGCGGAGCGACCGCCGGATTGCCGACCCCCTCCGGTTCCGGCGTACTCGGGGAGTTCATTGCCCAAAAGGTCACCGCGCCGAGCAGGCCGACGACCGCCACCCCGGCAGCAAGCACCAGCCCGTCACCCTTGGCCTTGCGGTCGGTGACGGCAGGAAAGGCCGCGCGGCTGGCGAGATCGATGATCTCGGCGCTCTCGCGCTCCCGCGGATCGCCGCTCTCGGCGGCTTCGCCCTTCTTCGGCGGCATACGCATCGCGAGGCGCATCAGTTGCTCTCCCTGTCAGGCTTGGTTCGGTCGAGGCCCGCCTGCCGCGAAGTCGCGCGCGCGGGGCCAATATTGGTGAGGGTCGCGGTGTCGCGCCCGTTGCGCAGGATCAGCTGCGCCGGAACCCCGTCCACCACCACGGTATCGCCGCGCACGGTGAAGTTGACCGGGCCCTCGTCACCCTTCTCGTTGGCGATCAGGATCGCGGGGATATCCGCGCCCTCCGCCCATGTCAGGAACACGCCCTCGCCATTGTCGAACACGCGCTTGGGCAGCAGGGCGGAGCGGCCGGCGCTGGCCCATTCGAAATTGAGCTGCGCAGGGTCGCTGGTGGCAAAGGGATCGGCATCGGCGAGCCTCTGCTCTGCGGGGGCGGCAGCGGCGCGGGCGGCTTCGGCCTCGGCCTCGGCGATGGCGGCAAGGCGGGCTTCCTCGGCCGCGCGTTCCAGCTCGGGATAGCGGAACTGCATGACGTAGACGGCAGAATTTTTCGGGCTGGCGATCAGATCG
Organism: Porphyrobacter sp. YT40; assembly: GCF_006542605.1. Classification (GTDB taxonomy): domain Bacteria; phylum Pseudomonadota; class Alphaproteobacteria; order Sphingomonadales; family Sphingomonadaceae; genus Erythrobacter. The sequence continues at coordinate 1,636,641 of NZ_CP041222.1, read as the reverse complement.
AACAGGTAGGTGCGCTTGTCGGTCACCACGGTCATGTTGGTGCGCGCGACCGGATCGAGCGGCTTCACGAAGAGGATCGACTGCGCCTTGTTGGGCTGCACCTGCCACGCGGCGGAATCGCCGATCGCGACATTCTCGATCACTTCGTCGGGCGCGAACTTGATGGTGGTCTGCACCTTCACCTTGCCCTCGATCCGCACCACGGCGTTCTCGTCGAAGACAAGCGTTTGCAAGCGGCTGTCCTGCGCCGCGAGAGGCGCGGCGAGGCCGAGAGCGAGCGCGGCGAGCAGCACGGCGCGGGTCATTGGTAGGTCTCCGGAGGGGGGGATTTGGGGGCAGGAACGGGCTTGGCGGATGACGCGGTGCGGAAGCGGTTGCCGATCCCGCGGGTGCGCGAGGCGCCGCCGCCCGGCGGTTCGACCGGCCCTCCCCCGCCGCTGGTCGCCAGCACGCGGGTTTCGCGCACAGTGGCGCCGCCCGGCCCGGTATCGTTGGCGGCCATCACCGGCTGAAGCGCGGCGATCTCGGCCCGGCGCGGTGCGGCGGCGGCTCCGGGGGTGAGCACGGCGGTGCTGCGCGGCATGGTGGCTGCGCCCGGCTGCGGCACCGGAACGGGGCGCGGGCCCTCGTCGCTGCGGCTGCGCTCTTTCGAGGGCACCAGACCGAATACCTGCCAGCCCGACACCATCGTTGCGGCGACCTTGAGCGAAAGCAGCATCAGCGCCATGTGGACCGCGCCGATCAGGAAGAAGGCCATCGCTGCCTGCTGATCGATCTGGCCCGGCACCGCGACCAATGCGGCGAGCACGGGCACCGCCATCTCGAGCATGATCGTGCCGCCGAGCACCGCGAAAAGCGGCGTGAGCGCCATCATCGTCAACCCCTTGAGCCAGCCGGTGAACAGGCCGCGCGTGCCTTCGAACAGCGCCAGCACCACGAAAATCGGCCCCAGCGCCAGCAGCAGCGCCAGCGCGATGCGCGCGGTGACCAGCAAGCCGACGGTGCCCAGCAGGAGCAGCATCGCCCCGATCCACATCATGCCAGGCGGCGAGAATGCGCTGATATCCTTGGTATCCCCGCTCGCTTGCTGGATCGCGAGGAACACCACGTCGAGCTTCTGCGCGAAGACCCGCGTGGCGCTTTCGCCCTGCGTGCCGGTGAGGATGCCGGCAATCTGGTCGGGTGCACCGATGAAGATGTTGTAGAACACGGTCGAAAAGGCGACGAAACTGGTCGCAAAGCCGATCACCAGCCCCAGCGTGATGACCTTGGGCAGCAGCGCCCGCACGCCGAGGTTCGAGCGGCCCAGCATCAGCGAGATCGCGAAGAAGCCGACATAGAGCACCAGCATCAATGTCAGCGCGAAGGTGAGCTGGCCGTCGGTGCCGAACAGGCGGTTGAAGGCCTGCTCGCTGACGCCACTGGCGATGCAGTCCACCGCCGACAGCGCGGCGGCAACCCCTGTGCCCATCGACTGGGCGGCGGTATCGCAAGCGGCAGTCATTCGGCGGCCTGCCACATGGGATCGTCCTCCGCCGCCGCGCCATCGGGCCACGCCCGGCCGGTAAGCGAGGGGAACCAGGCCGAAGGCTCATCGCCCACCGCCTCGCGCAGCAGATCGAGCCGCCGCACCGCGCTCTCGCGGCCCGAGAGGATCGTCAGCACCTCGGGCGCACCTGACAGATCGAGCCGCACCACCACGCTCGCATCAGGCTGCCGCACGAGGAAGCAGCGGCTGTGCGCCGGGAGCGAGCGGATCAGCGCGAATTCGTGAGCCGTGAGGCCGAAGCCGTCGCAATAATCCTCAGGGCGAGCGCGCGAGTTGGGCATGAACACCATCGTCGCGGTCTGCTCGACCAGCGCGGTCGAAATCCGGCTGTCGAGCGCATCGCGCGCCGACTGGGTGGCAAAGCCGACCAGCGCGTTGCGTTTCCGCAGCGTCTTGAGCCAGTCGCGGATGCGCGCGGCGAAGACCTCGTCGTCGAGCGCCTTCCAGCCCTCGTCGATCAGGATCATGGTCGGCTGCCCGTCCAGCCGCTCGTCGATGCGGTGGAACAGATACATCATCGTCGGCGTGCGCAGGCGCGGGTTTTCGAGCAGCGCGGTCATGTCGAAGCCGAGCACGCGCTCCGACAGGTCGAGCCGGTCGCGATCATTGTCGAACAGCCAGGCATGCTCGCCCCCGTCCCCGCCGGGCGCACCGATCCACGCCGCCAGCCGGTCGGCCAGATCGCCCGGCTGCGGACGGCGCGTGCCCGAGAGCAGCTCCTTGAAATGCCGCAGCCGCCGCAGCGAGGGATCATTGGCATAGGTCGCATCGACCGCCGCGCTGATGGTCGCGAATTCCTCCGGCCCTTCGGCTTTCAGCAGCACGCTCAGCCAGTCGCGCAGGAAGGCGCGGTTGGCGGGGCTGTCGGGCAGAGAAAGCGGGTTGAACCCGGTCGGATCGCCCGGCGCGATGCGGCTATATCGCCCGCCGATCCCGCGAATGAACAGCTCCGCGCCGCGATCCTTGTCGAACAGGATGGTGCGCGGTTTGAACTTCTGCGCCTGCGCGGCGAGGAAGTTCATCACCACGGTCTTGCCCGAACCCGACGGCCCGATGACCGAGAAATTGCCTAGGTCGCCGTGGTGGAAGTTGAAGAAGAACGGCGTGGCGCTGGTGGTCTCCAGCAGCGTCACCGCATCGCCCCAGTGATTGCCGCTCGCCTGCCCCAGCGCAAAGCCGTGGAAGCTGCCGAAGCCCGCCATGTTGGCCGAGGAAATCAGCGCGCGGCGCACGATATATTCCTCGTTCCCCGGGAACTGCGCCCAGAAGGCGGGTTCAAGATTGGTGTCCTCGCGCACCGCGATCGCGCCGGTGTCGGCGAGCGCGGCGGCGCAGGCGGCCATCGCGTCATCCAATCGGGGAAGCGTCGCCTCGCGCACCAGCACGGTCAGGTGATGGTCGCCGAAGCCCACCGCCCCGTTGCCCAGCGCATCGCGGGCCGACAGCATCTCGGCGCGTTCGGCGGCGGCTTCCTCGTCCACCGAGCGCGAACGGCGCAGCGCGAGGTCGATCCGCTCCTTGGCGGTGGTGCGCTCGTTGGGGGCGTAGCTTTCGCTGACCACCATCTCGAACGGCAGGCGCAGGAGGTTGTCGAGCAGGCCGGGCGAGGTCGCCTCGGGGTAATCCTTGAGGCCGAGAATCGCCGCAAAGTCCGGCGCGGCGCTGCCCCGCAGTTCCATCGCATCGAGGCCGAAGGAGGCGCGGCGATAGGGCAGCATGTGGCCGATATCGGTGTCGGGCGAAGGGCGGCGCACCGGGCGCATCTCGCCGTTGTAGAGCGCCGAGAGCAGCTCGAGCATTTCCGAATTGGTGCCTGACGCGCCGGGGGCCTGATAGTCTCCCAGCACCGCCGCGCCATAATTCTGCAAGCTGGCGACCAGCCCGGTGATCGCCGCCTTGAGGCTGCGCACGTCCCTGGGATCGGCCTCGAGCTCGTCGGCTCCGGCGCGGCTGAACAGCTTGCTCATCCGCTCGGGCAGGCCGGTCTTGCCACGCGCGGGGCGGCGGATCAGGGTGACGAACTGGTCGTTGATGAACAGCGATCCCCCCGCCAGCCGCTGCTTCCAGCGCGCATCGATATGGCGCGACAAGGCATCGGGGAATTCCGCGTCGAGCTCCACCTCCACCCGGCGGCGGATGACGTGGTGATACATCACGAAGCGCGCATCGAGCGTGCTGCGCAGCATCACCTCGCGCGTCGCGGCATGGGCGTTGAGCGCGTCCGAATCCTCGGTTTCGAACAGCAGGCCGGGCACTTGGATTGCGCTCATCACGCTGCCATCGCGCAGCAGCACGGTGTTCTCGTCAATCAGCCGGGCATAGGGCAGCCGGTCACCGACCTTGGCTTCCTTCGCGCTCCACGCGGCGGCACCGATCCATTTACGGGGCATAGGAATTGCACCCCCAACGCTTGAAATTGGGCACCCGCGGGCACTTGGAGACCTTGGTGATCCAAAGGTCGAAGATGCGCGGCTCGCGCAGCGACGCGAAGTAGCCGATCACGTGCATCACCACCGGAACGGGGAGTATCCACCAGCTCTTGAGGATCAGGAAGGCGATCGTCGTCACCATCAGGTTGATGATGAAGAAATTCATCGTCACGCCCGCGAACATCTGCGGCCTCGTGAGCGCACGGTGGACAGGGTGGCGGACGAGATCGCTCACCGGATCAGCCCGCTGCCGACTGGATGCCAGCGACGATGGTGGTCGCGCCGAACAGGATGAACACGCCGACGATCACCGTCGCGCCGAAGCGCCAGTTCATCCGCCCGGTCAGCATCATGAAGCCGATCGCGGCGACCGCCATGACAGCGATCGTGGTCGCCACGGTGCCCAGCAAGGTGCCCTGCAGCCAAAGCAGCGCATTGTTGATCGGGCCCGAGCCCGCGGGATCGGCGCTTTGCGCGAAGGCGGCGGAGTGGGCGGAGACCAGCGCAAGCGCGGCGGCGATGCGGGCGGGAAGGCGGAACTGCGACATCATTGCTTCGATCAGACTTTCTTGTGCGGTGCGCGCGGGGATCACTGTCCGGCCACGCGCGAATGGTTGGCGAGCCGCCCCATGATGGCGGCAACATATTGCTGAGTCTCGCGGATTCTGGGGATACCCCCGGCCCGCTCGACCCGACCGGGGCCGGCATTATAGGCCGCGAGCGCCTTTTCCAGATCGCCGCCGAAACGGTCGAGCTGTTCGCGCAGATAGCGCGCCCCGCCCTCGAGGTTCTGGAACGGATCGCGCGAATCGACCCCGAGATAGCGCGCGGTGCCCGGCATCAACTGCGCCAGCCCTTGCGCGCCTACCGGCGACACCGCGCTTTCGCGCCAGCGGCTCTCCTGCCACACCAGCGCTTCGAGCAGGCTGGGCGAGAGATCGTAACGCGCCGATAGCTCGGCGATCTTGGCCTGATAGCGCACGGGCACGGCTGCGGCGGCACGGGCCGGATAGGCTACCGCATCTTCCGGCAGCACCCCGCCGCTGTCGATATCGGCGAGCGGCGCGGGCGCGGTTGCGGCGGCAGCGGGATCGACCACCGGCGGCTGCCCGGCCAACGGCCCTGCCACCCAGCGCGCGCCATCGGCCCCGAGTTCGAGCACATCGGCCTGCGCCTCGACAGCCAGCGTCAATGCGGCAGCAACAATCATGACGCGGCAACCCGCGGCGAGAATCATGTCTCGGCCCTCCAGAATGACCCCCTTTGTCTATCCTAAATGACAAGCGGGTGACAGCCTTACGAAACAGTCGCTTCACGCCGTGTTTGCGCTGGCGGGATTCGGCAGAACGGGCGGGGGGCACCGTATCGTGCCGCCCGCCCGTTCGCGAGGCTCGGGTGCGACCCGCGGGCCGCGGTTATCGGATGGGGACGATCACCCCGCTTGCGTCAATCGCGCAGCGTCAACTGCCCGGCGCGGGCCGGAGCGGGGCGGAACTCGCCGCGCGCCAGCATCTTGAGCGCCTTGCGCGCCAGCCGCCGCGAATCGGTGGTCTGGCCATCGGCGGTGTCGAGCTCGATCACTTCGTCGCAGGCCGCCGCATTCTCGAAGGCGGCGCGGGCCTTGGCGTCTTCCCCTGCCTGCGCATAGGCGATGCCGAGATTGATCAGCAGCGCCGGGTCCTGCGGATCGGCGGCGCTGGCGCGTTCGAGCGTGACGAGCGCCTGATCGGAACGACCGGCCACCAGCGGCTGCACCGCCAACTCGCTCGCCTCGGCAAGCATGGCGGGCGGCACGACAACCGGCGCGCCCGGCAGAGGGGTCGCAGCAACAAGCGCGAGTGCGAGAGCGGCAAAGGACATCGGTAACTCTCCTCCAAGATCGTGAGGCATGATGACTCACCTCATTGGGGGATGCAACAAAACCGTAACATTGTCATTTATCTGCAATCTAGAGCACTATCTCACTGATTTATATGTTTTAATTTGTTACACAAATGCAAGGAATGTCCGATCGGGCGGCATCCGATTTGGTCATATTTGTCTTTCTTCGGTCATAATCCCGGAACTGCAACATCACTGTCATGATGCAAGAATTCTGACACGACGCCCCCCTAGCGACCCCTCAGCGCAAGACGTTCGCGCCTCATTCGATTCTCGGACCAATAGGGGACCATCGCTCGTGAAAAATCTTCAACGCACCTTGATCATGGGATGCAGCCTGGTTGCCCTCGCGGGCTGCGGCGCGGATGAAATCGTTTCGCCGGGCACCGGCGGCGACATCATCATCAACAACCCGCCCCCCTCGCCGACTCCGACCCCGACCCCGACACCCACGCAGGCGCTCGTAACCCCGGCGGCCGGCTGCCCGACGATCGCGACCACCGGCGGCCTGACCGATGCCGGCACGCTCTCGGGCCCGACCGGCGAATACCGCGTGTGCCGCCTGCCCGCGCGCTTCACCTCCACCGACACCCTGCCCTTCATTCGCGGCCTGGTTTACCAGATCAACGGCCGCGTCGAAGTGGGCGCGGATCGCGGCTTTTCGAGCACCGGCACGACTGTCACGCTCACCATCCAGCCGGGCGTGATCCTGTTCGGCCAGCAGGATTCCTACCTCGTCGTCAATCGCGGCAACGCGATCCAGTCGAATGGCACCGCCGATCGCCCGATCATCTGGACCAGCCGCGACAACATTCAGGGGCTGACCGACGACAATAGCCAGCAGCAGTGGGGCGGCGTCGTGCTGCTCGGCCGCGCGCCGGTGTCCGATTGCTCGAGCGGGGTGTTCAACACCGCCGCCGTGCCGAACGCCAACCCGACCTGCGAGGGCCGTCTCGAAGGCGCTGCGGTTGCGACCCCGTTCGGCGGCGCCAACCCGGCCGACAGCTCCGGTTCGTTCCGCTTCAACCAGATCCGTTTTTCGGGCTTCGAACTCGCGCCCAACAACGAACTCCAGTCGCTGACCACCGGCGGCGCGGGTTCGGGCACCACCATCGAAAACCTGGTCTCGTTCAACAGCTCGGATGACGGCGTCGAATTCTTCGGCGGTGGGTTCAACGCCCGCAACTTCGCGATCATCGGCGCTTCGGACGATTCGCTCGACGTCGACACCGGCGCCATCGTCAACCTCGACACCGTGATCGCGGTGCAGCGTTCGACCACCGGCGACCGTCTGATCGAACTCGATTCGCCCAACGTCGCCGACCGCACGCCCTCGAACGCGATCCCGCAGACCCGCCTGCAGGTGAACAATTTCACCTTCGTGCAACGCGATGGCTCGCCGCAGGTGATCCAGGCCCGCGGCGGCGCGGCGCTGGGCCTGACCAACGGCGTGATCAATTCCGGCAACAGCCACTGCTTCCAGATCGACGAGCCCACCACGCTGGCAGCGCTGATCGGCGTGGACTCGGTGGTCGGCGATTGCCCGGCGGTCGATCCGATCCGCGGCGGCGGCGGCAACTCCAATGCCGATGTGGCCGCAGCGATCAACGCGGGCACCAACAACAACTTCGCCTTCGCCATCACGCTGACCAACAATGTGGTGAACGGCACGGGCGAGAGCGGGCGCACAGCCTTCAATGCCAATGGCCGCTCGAGCTTCTTCCCGACCCGCACCTATATCGGCGCGATCGAGAATGCCGCGGCGCTGACCGCCACGTTCGGCAACTGGACCTGCAACTCGTCGATCCAGAACTTCAGCAGCGCCACCGGCTCCTGCACGTCGCTGCCGGTCTACCCGGCCTAAGCGGCGATCTTTTCGACCTGAGGGGGGAGACGCCGCATCACCGCAGCGCCTCCCCCATTTTCGCATTCAGACTGATCTATTCCCGAGGGGGTCCTCACTATGTCGACCGGCACGCGCCTGGCAGGCCTGCTGCTTCTCACCACGTCGCTGACCTTGCCGTCCGTCCTTCACGCGCAGGAAGCGCCGCAAGAGGACGACGCCATCGGCGAGACCGCGGCGGAGGACGAATCCCCGGCGGAAGACTTGCAGGAAACCGACATCTCCGTGCCCGGCGGCGGGATTATCGTCACCGGCCGCCGCAGCCGCGATCCGGCGCGGTCCTCGGGTCAGGTGCTGAGCGTCTTGTCGGAAGCCGACATCGCCCGCACCGGCGAAGGCGACATCGCGGGCGCATTGTCGCGCGTGTCGGGCCTGTCGCTGGTCGGCAATGGCCGCGTCTTCGTGCGCGGTCTGGGCGATCGCTATTCGCTCGCGCTGCTCAACGGCTTGCCGCTGCCCAGCCCCGAGCCGCTCAGCCGCGTCGTCCCGCTCGACATCTTTCCCACCAGCGTGATCGCTTCGAGCCTCGTGCAGAAAACCTATTCGGCCAACTTCCCGGGCGAGTTCGGCGGCGGGGTGATCAACCTCACCACCAAGGCGATCCCGTCAGAGGACTTCCTCACGCTCAGCGTCGGCGGCAGCGGCGACACGGAGACCACCTTCCAGAACGGCCTGACCTATTTCGGCAGCCGCTACGACACCTTCGGCTTCGACAACGGCAACCGCGACTTCCCCAGCGCGCTGCAAGGGCTGATCGACAGCGGCTCCCGCGTCAACGATGCGCCGGCCGACGTGCAGCGCCAGCTGGCCGGGCAGATCATGCCGCTCAACCTCGTGACCCTGCAGAAGAACGACGTTCTGCCGATGAACTTCTCCGCCAATCTTACCGGCGGGGCCTCGTTCGAGGTGGGTGACGGCAATTACCTCGGCATCATCGCCACCGCCGGGATCACCAACACCTGGCGCAATCGCAATGTCACCAGCCAGCAGTTCGGCGATGCGGAGGCCGGACAGATCCTGTTCGATTCGCAGAACTTCATCACCGACAACAAGGTGCTGGTAAACGCGATGCTCGGCCTCGGGCTCGACATCGGCGAACACACCATCCGCTGGACCAACCTCTACATCCGCGACACGCTCAAGACCGCGCGGCTGGCTCAGGGCACCGACAGCTTCACCGATGTCGCGCGACCCTTCGACTTCCAGACCCAGCAGACAGGCTGGTTCGAACGCCAGCTGATGGATTCGCAGATCGTCGCCGAGTTCGATTTCGACCGTTTCGAAATCGACCTACGCGGCGGCTATGCCCGCACCGATCGCGAAGCGCCCTACAACGCAATCGTCCCCTATATCCGCACCAATATCCCCGGCGACCCGTTCGGCGACAAGCTCGTGGTCGATGTCGGCGCGCTGGTGGGCGGGACCGAGCGTATTCAGGTCGGCTTCGAGGACCTGCGCGAAGAGCTGTGGTATGGCGGCGCGGACGTCAGCTTCGATGTCACCGACAACCTCTCGCTGACTGCGGGCTATGCCTATTCGGACACCACCCGCCGCTCGATCAGCTTCATCATCCGCCCGCTGATCGGCTCGTCTGCCGAGCTTACCACCGCCCTGCGCGCGCTGGGCCTGCGGCGTCCGGGCGACATCATCAACGGCGCGGTGCTGGCGACCGATGCGGACGGCAACGGGCTGTTCAACGTCACCGTCTCCGATCCGACACCCTTCCCGGTGTTCGACGCAGCGCTGACGATCCACGCGGGCTATGGCCTTGCGCGCTATCGCCCGACCGACCGGCTCAGCCTCGAAGCGGGTGTGCGCTATGAAGACGCGCTGCAGCTGGCCGCGCCCGATCCGACCTTCGGCGGCACGAACCTTGCCAACCCGACGCGGATCGCCAATGACTACTTCCTGCCCTCGGCGACCATCACCTGGGAGGTGATCGACGATCTGCAACTGCGCCTCGCCGCCTCGCAGACCATCGCCCGCCCGCAGTTCCGCGAGCTGGTGGAGCAGACCTATTTCGATCCGGAATCGAACCGCCGTTTCCGCGGCAACCCGTTTCTGCAGGACAGCGAATTGCTGAACGTGGAGGCGCGCGCCGAATATTACCTCGGCGGGCCGAGCAAGGTGAGCCTCGCCGGGTTCTACAAGGAAATCGACAACCCGATCGAAAACTTCCTGATCACCGCGCCGGGCATCATCGAGACCAGCTACGCCAACGCACCCTCGGCCGAGCTTTACGGGGCGGAGCTCGATCTCGCCTACGGGATCGACCTTGCCGATTGGGGCGGTTTCTTCGAGACCAAGCAGTTCCTGGTGATCGCCAACTACACCTACACCCAGTCGTCGATTGCGGTCGGCGCGGACGATCTCGCCCCGATCCCGGGCGCGACCGGCCAGCTGGCGAGCCAGCTGTTCGACGACGGCGCGCCGCTGGTGGGCCAGTCGGATCACGTCGCCAACCTGTCGCTGGGAATCGAGGATCTCGACAAGGTGCAGCAGCTCACCGTGCTGTTCAACTATGCGAGCGAGCGCGTGACCCTTCGCGGCGGCGCGCTGCCGGACGTTGTCGAAGACCCGGGCCTGACGGTCGATCTGGTCGGCCGCTCGGAAGTGAAGCTGGGCAGCCTGCCGCTGGAGCTGAGCTTCGAAGTGCGTAACATCTTCGGCCGCGACAATTTCGAATTCCAGCAGCTCGGCGCCAACCGGGCGGAGATCAACACCTTCGACGTCGGCACCAGCTTCTCAATCGGGGTGAAGGCCGAGTTCTAGGCGGAGTTTCAGGCACTGTGCCTTGCAACGCAAAAAGGCCGCTTCTTCACGGGGGCGGCCTTTTTCGTCGCGGGGTTTGTCCGCATGATGCGGGTCATATCGTGTTGCGATTGGCCGCTTATGCTGCCACTCTGTTTCGCAATCGTCGTTCCGAAAAGAAAATCATTGCTACATCAAACCATTACGCCAGCATCGCCCGAGCTGGAGCCGCGCAAGCTGATATCTGCGCTCAAACAATTTTCCATGCCGCACGCGGGAAGAAGCATCTGGGAGCTGGCTTCTACGCTCGTCCCCTTTGTTGCCGTCATCGTGGTGATGCTCCTCGCGGTCGACCGGGGATATTACGCGGCGCTCCTCCTTACCCCGCTGGCGGGCCTGCTTCTGCTGCGGACTTTCATCATCCAGCATGATTGCGGGCATGGGGCCTTCTTCCGCAAGCGGACGGGCAACGACTGGACCGGTCGCGCGCTCGGGGTGCTGACCTTCACGCCCTACGATTGCTGGAGCCGCTCGCACACGCTCCATCATGCCAATACCGGCAATCTCGACGCGCGCGGATTCGGCGATGTCGATACCCTGACCGTCAAGGAGTTCCGCGCGCTCGGCCCGATAAAGCGGCTGTTCTACCGTGCTTATCGCCATCCGGTCGTGCTGCTCGGCATCGGCCCTGCCTACCTGTTTCTCCTCCGCCACCGGCTGCCGATCGGTCTGATGCGGGCCGGATCGAAATACTGGGTCAGCGCGCTTGCCACCAATGTCGCGACGGCTGTGGTGCTGGGTTGTCTGATTTTCGTGTTCGGCCTCGTCACGACGACGCTGGTCGTGATCCCGACCCTGCTGATCGCCGCCTCGACCGGGGTGTGGCTGTTCTACATCCAGCACCAGTTCGAAAACGCCCATTGGGACAGGCGTCCGGACTGGTCGTTCCACGAAGCGGCGTTTCGCGGGAGCTCGCACCTCGATATGGCGCAACCGCTGCGCTGGTTCACCGGCAATATCGGCATCCACCATGTCCACCATCTGATGAGCCGGATTCCCTTCTACCGTCTGCCGGAAGTGCTGCGCGCCTTTCCCGAGCTGCGTCAGGTCAATCGCTTCACCGTGCCCCAGACGCTGCGGCCGCTGATGCTCGCCCTGTGGGACGAGGATGAGCGCAGGCTGATCACCTTCCGGGAAGCGGCCAAGCGATCATTCGAGGCCGACACACGGCCTTGACGCCGCCGGGGCGGCAAGCTGCTGCCCACGGCTGGCCCTCCGCCGTCGCGACCGAGGCTTGCCTTTCCGGGCGCCTGTGCCCATAGCGCCCGCATCGACGGACCCGTGCATTCGCGGGTGGCTCGGCCCGGCGCCTATCCCCGGGACAATCCGGCAGCATCCTGCCGATGACCGATCTGGACTTCATCATGACATTTGCCGCCACGCTTCGCCGCGATTGGCTCTCGAACCCTCGGGCCGACATTCTGGCGGGGATCGTCGTCGCCCTCGCACTGATCCCCGAGGCGATCGGCTTTTCGATCATCGCCGGGGTCGATCCGCGCGTCGGGCTCTATGCCTCGGTCGCCATCGCGATCGTGATTTCCTTCACCGGCGGCCGCCCCGGCATGATCTCGGCCGCGACCGCCGCGGTGGCGGTGCTGGTAGGGCCGCTGGTGCGCGAGCACGGGGTCGAATACCTCTTCGCCGCGACGATCCTGATGGGGTTCATGCAGATCCTCGCTGGCCTGCTGCGGCTCAATCTGGTGATGCAGTTCGTGTCGCGCTCAGTCATCACCGGCTTCGTCAATGCGCTGGCGATCCTGATCTTCATGGCACAGCTGCCGCAGCTGACGGGCGTCACGTGGCAGGCCTATGCGATGGTCGCAGGCGGGCTGGCGATCGTCTATCTGCTGCCGCGCCTCACCACCGCCGTGCCCGCGCCGCTGGTGGCAATCATCATTCTGACCATACTTGCGGTCGGGACCGGCGCGCCGGTCAATACCGTGGCCGACATGGGCGATCTGCCCGAAGGCCTGCCCAGCCTCGTCTGGCCCGACGTGCCGCTGACGTGGGAGACGCTGCAGATCATCGCGCCCTATTCGCTCGCGATGGCCGCCGTCGGCCTGCTCGAATCGCTGCTGACCGCGCAGATCGTCGACGACATGACCGAAACGGGCAGCGACAAGCGCCGCGAATGCGCCGGGCAAGGCACCGCCAATATCGCTGCTGCGCTGGTCGGCGGCATGGGCGGCTGCGCGATGATCGGGCAATCGGTGATCAACGTCACCTCGGGCGGGCGCGGGCGGCTGTCCACCTTCACCGCAGGGGCGTTCCTGATGTTCCTGCTCGCCGTGCTCGGCCCCTGGGTGGGACAGGTGCCTATGCCTGCGCTGGTGGCAATCATGATCATGGTGTCGATCAGCACCTTCAGCTGGAATTCGATCCCCAACCTGCACCGCCATCCCTGGCCCTCGTCGGTAGTGATGCTGACGACGGTCGCGGTGGTGGTGGGCACGCACGACCTTTCGCTGGGCGTGCTGGCGGGCGTGCTGCTGTCGGGCATCTTCTTTGCCGGCAAGGTGCAGCGCATGTTCGGGGTCGAGCGAACGCTGTCGGAGGATGGGCAAACCGCGCATTACCGCGTGCATGGGCAGATCTTCTTCGCCTCGGTCGAGCGCTTCGTCGCCGCGATGGACGTGCCCGAGACTGCCCCCCACGTCGCCATCGACATGACCGGGGCGCATTTCTGGGACATTTCGGGGGTTGCAGCGCTCGACAAGATCGTCGCCCGGTTGCGGCGTGACGGGCGCCATGTGGAGGTGGTCGGCTATAACCGCGCCAGCGCCGACATCGTCGACAGGTTCGCACTGCACGACAAGACCGGGTTCGAGCTGGGCGTGAGCCCTCACTAGAGCGGTTTCAGCCCGCCCGCCTATCCGAGGTCGAAAACATAGCCCAGCGAGCGCACGGTGCGCAGCGGGTTGCCGCCCCCTGCGGCCTTGATCGCGCGCCGCAAGCGGCCGATCCACACGTCCACTGTGCGCTCGTCGATCGGGGGTTCGCGCTTGCCGAGACCGTTGATGAGATCCTCGCGGGTCAGCACGCGATTGGGGTTCTCGGCGAGAAAGCGCAGCAGCCGGAATTCGTTGGGACGCAGCGTGATCGGCTCCCCCGCCCAGCGCGCCTGAAGCGCGGCCATGTCGATGGTGAGCGCGCCCATTTCGAAGCGCTGGGTCGCATGGCGCTCCAACCCGCGCGATTGCAGCGCCAGCACACGGTCGAGCACCGCGGTGCGGGTGAGCGGCCCGATCACGTAATCGTCGGCCCCGGCGCGCAAGGCACGGCGGCGATCCTCGGCGTCGTCCGCTTCGAGCACCATCGTCACGTGGGCATCGGCGGTGCGCGGATCGGCGCGCAGGCGGCGGCACATTTCCAGCCCCGCAAGGTCGGGCATCACCCAGTCGACAAAGGCCCACATCGGCCCCTCGACCAGTCGCCGCGGACCCTCCGCGCCCAGCTTGTCAAAGGTAAAGCGGCGCTGATCGTGCACAAAGTCATCGAGACTCTCGCCCAGTTCGCCGGTCAGGAAGATATTGACGACATCCATGCGCTATGTGCCCCGATTGCCAGCGGGGAGTGGCGCAGGTGTGTGACGCGTTTATGACGGGATTACAGCCCGGTGTCGCAATTCGCGCGAGGGTCTCAGGAAAGCGTCAGTCCGCCGTCCACCACCAGCGTCTGCCCGGTGATATAGGCCGCAAGCGGCGAGGCGAGGAACAGCGCGGCGCCCGCCATATCCTCGGGCGTGCCCATGCGCCGCAGCGGGATCGCCCTGAGGCTGGCTTCGAGCCGTTCAGGGTTGTCGGTGGTCACGGCAGTCAGCTTGGTCGGCACCAGCCCCGGCGCGATGCCGTTGACGCGGATGCCGTCGCGCGCCCAGGCCTCGCCCAACGTCTTGGTGAGGCTCGCCGCGCCCGCCTTGGAGGCCGCATAGGCGGGCGTGCCGATGGTCGATTTGAAGGCGGCAACGCTGGAGACGATGATCATCGCCCCTCGCGTTTCGGCCAGCCCGGCGTGGAAGGCGCGGGCGACATCCATCACCGAATTGAGGTTGACGTCGACCACCGAATCCCACCCCTCGCGGGTGAATTCGGCCCGCTTGTATCGCACCGCACCCTGCGACTGGACGATGACATCGAACGGCGGGAATATCGCCGCCAGCCGGTCGGCCGCGAGCCTGTCGGTCAGATCGAGCTGGCGATAGTCGAGCCCGGTGAAGTCGCTGTCCTCGGCCTCGAGATAGTCCCCCGGATCGTGTCGTGTGCCGGTAACGGTCACATCCGCCCCGCGCTGGCGGAAGCCGTGCGCAATGCCGTTCCCGATCCCTGACGATCCGCCGATGACGAGGACGCGCTTGCCGGTGAAGTCGAGCGGTTCGGTCATGTGAGCCACCTCAAATGCTCCGCGAAATCACTTCCTTCATGATCTCGTTCGTCCCGCCGAAAATCCGCGTCACGCGCGCGTCGCGCCACAGGCGGGCGATGGCATATTCGTTCATGTAGCCCGCTCCGCCGTGGAGTTGCAGCGCCGTGTCGCAGCATTCCCATTGCAAGTCGGTGTGCCAGAGTTTGGCCGCGCTCGCTTCGTCGGTGGTGAGCTCGCCCGCCAGGTGCTTGCGGATCGCCCAGTCCAAGTGCGCCCAGCCCACTTGCAGCTTGGCCTTCAAGTCCGCGAGGGTGAATTTGGTGTTCTGGAATTCGAACACGGTCTTGCCGAAGGCCTTGCGATCCTTGGTGAATTTGACCGCCTCGTCGAACGCCCGCTGCGCCGCGGCCTGCGCGCCGACCGCGATGCCGAGGCGTTCCTGCGGCAGCTCTTCCATCAAGTGAACGAAGCCCATGCCTTCCGCGCCGAGGATATTGGTCATCGGCACGCGGCAATCGTTGAAGAACAGCTCCGAAGTGTCGGCGGAATGCTGGCCGATCTTGTCGAGATTGCGCCCGCGCTCGAAGCCGGGGGTGTCGGCGTCGACCAGCACAAGCGAAATGCCCTTCGCGCCCTTCTCGGGATCGGTTTTGGCGACCACGATCACGCAATCCGCGTTCTGGCCATTGGTGATGTAGGTCTTCGAGCCATTGATGACGAGGTGGTTGCCGTCCTTCTTCGCCGTGGTTCGGATGCCCTGAAGGTCGGACCCCGCGCCCGGCTCGGTCATCGCGATCGCGGTGATGATATCGCCGCTGACCATGCCGGGCAGATATTTGGCGCGCTGTTCGGGGTTGCCGAGGCGCTCGAAATAGTTCGCCGTGATGTCGTTCTGGAGCGTGAAGCCCGCCGAGGAACCGAGGTAGGACAGCTCCTCGGTCAGCACGCAGTTGAAGCCGAAATCGAGGCCGAGGCCGCCGTTTTCCTCCTTCACCGTCATGCACAGCATGCCGGCATCGCCCATCTTTTTCCACACGTCGCGGGGCACGATGCCGTTCGCTTCGTGCTCATCCATGTGCGGGGTCAGAGCTTCGGCAAAGACCTTGCGCACGGTATCGCGGAACGCCTCGTGGTCTTCATTATAGGCAGTGCGATAGGAGGTCGCGAGCATGGGTGTTCTCTCCGGCAAATGGGTTTTGATTTGCCATGAGTGAATAGTGCGCGCGGACGGGGGTCAAGCGTCAAAAATGCAAGCGATAGCCGATCGCGCACCGACAAACCTTTAGGATCTAATTACTCGGAAGTTCGGATGTCCGTCGAACCTCGAGCAAAAGGCTTCAAAATCGAGGTCTTGGACACGCAAGACCGTGAGGTTTTGCAAGGCGCTGTGGATGCAGGTGTGCACATAGTGCTCCGCCGGTCCGATAATCTCGTCAAGCAATCCGTCGAAGTCGGCGCTGATCGACCAGTCCTCGACCGCCTGATGAACCCTATTCAGTTCCCGCATGTTGCAACTGCCGCCGAGGTGAAAGGTCTTTTCTCCGGGCGTGATTTCGGCTGGCCATTGCGCGAGGACAAGATCGAACGCCTCTCGAAGTTTGTCCAGCGGCACATCCGTGATCGTCATGCTTTTCTCGCCATTTCGAGAGATTTACCACGATTGCCTATGACATCCACCATCGTCACCCCGGACGTGATCCGGGGCTTGGCTTCATCTTTGCTGCTTCCGGCCAAAAGGCAGCTAAGCCTCGTGTCAGGCACGGGGCGACGGAGGTAACTAGGCCCGGCTGCACACCACCAGCACGTGCAGCGTCTCGCCATCCTCGCTCATGACCGGGGTCGCCATGCCGTTGGGGAGGTTCTTCAGCACCGGGCGCAGCTGTGGGGGCAGTTCGGTGTCGTGGACGAAGCGCTTGCGCTCCACCTTGGCGTCCATCGCCTTGCCGAGCTTTACCGCATCCCCGCACGAACTGATCTGCATCGTGCGCGCCTGAAATTCGTCGGCGGAAACCGCGTTGGCCGCAACCGAGAGCTGAACGAGATTATAGTTGGGAAGCGTCGAGCTTTGCTCCGTCTGCGCTGCCGCGGCAGTGGGTGCGAGCGCGGCGGCAAGCATGGCGGCGACGGGGGCAAGACGATGAAGCATGGCAATCTCCCTGTTTTGGAGAGGCTGCCAATCGCTTGCTGAACTGCCTGTGAACGCTGCGGAATGCTCGGCTGCGGCGCTTATCCCACGAAGGCGCGCTCGATCACGAACTGGCCCGGCTTGTTGTTCGCGCCCTCTTCAAAGCCGCGCGCTTCCAGATCGGCGGCGTGATCCTTGATCATCGCCATCGAGCCGCACAGCATCACGCGGTCTTCCTCGGGCACGAAGCGTTGCGGGCCCTTCGACTGTTCGAACAGGCGGCCATCGTCGATCAGCGCCTGAATGCGGCCCTGCGTGCGGAAGGGTTCGCGGGTTACGGTGGGGACGTAGATCATCTTGGCGCGGTCTTCGTCTTCCAGCAGCGGGTCGCCTTCGAGCTTCGATTCCAGAAGCTCGCGATAGGCAAGCTCGTTCACGTTGCGCACCGAGTGGACGACGATCACTTCCTCGAACATCTGGTAGACCTCGGGATCACGCACCAGGCTCATGAAGGGCGCGAGGCCGGTGCCGGTCGAGAGCATGAACAGCCGCTTGCCCGGCAGCAGCGCGTCGGTCACCAGCGTGCCGGTGGGCTTCTTGCCGAGATAGATCGGATCGCCCGGCAGGATGTGCTGGAGCCGCGAGGTCAGCGGTCCGTCCTGCACCTTGATCGACAGGAACTCCAACTCCTCGGCATAGGACGGCGAGGCGACCGAATAGGCGCGCAGCAGCGGCTTGCCGTTGTCACCGGGGAGCCCGATCATCACGAATTCGCCCGAACGGAAGCGGAAGCTGGCGGGCCGCGTCATCTTGAGGCTGAACAGCCCCTCGCACCAGTGGTGGACATCGGTGATGGTCTCGACGGAGAGCGCCGCGCTTTCAGTAAACTGGTCGCGGTCGATGATGGGCTGGTTCAAAACGGGCCTCGGATACAGCTGGGCGCGGCCCGGGACGGGCGGCAGGATCGGGGGCGCAAATGGACGAGTCCTGCGCCCCCTTCAAGACAGATTAGCGATAGGACGTGAAAGCGGGCCTTGGATTGACCCCGATCAAGTCGGCGCTCAATTCCATCCCGCGCGGTCGAAGATCGTCACCGCCTGCGCCTGTCCCCTGCCGATTTCGGCGACGCCCAGCTTGTCCGCCTTGAAGCTGCCGAGCTGCTCCACCGCCGAATTGGCCTTGAGGCCGATGGCCGCGGGATATTCGTTGTTGCCGTCCGCGAAATAGCGCTGGGCGCTCTCGGAGGTGAGGTATTCGAGGAACTTGACGGCGTTTTCGCGGTTCGGCGCGGTCTTGATCAGGCCTGCCCCGCTGACATTGACGTGGGTGCCCACGCCATCCTGATCGGGGAAAATCACCCCGACCTTGTCGAAGATCGCCTTGTCCTTGGCATCCCCCCCGGCGTAGCGCGCGAGGTAGTAGGTGTTGACCACGGAGATACGGCACTGGCCCGCGGCGACCACCTCGATCATCGCGGTGTCGTTGCCTTGCGGGGCCTGCTTGAAATTGGCGACCACGCCCTTCGCCCAGTTCTCCGCCTCGGCAGCGCCCTTGTGGGCGATGATGCTGGAGAGCAGCGAGATGTTGTAGATGTTGGAGGACGAGCGCATGCAGATCTCGCCCTTGCGCGCCGGATCGGCCAGATCGGCGTAATTCGCCAGACCCTCGGGCGCGCCCTTCGACTTGTCGTAGATGATGATCCGCGCGCGGGTGGAAAGGCCGAACCACAGGCCCTCCGGGTGGCGCAGATTGGCGGGCAGCCGCTGCTTGAGCACGTCCGAATCGACCGGAGCAAAGATCCCCGCCTCCTCGGCGCGCCACAGCCGTCCGGCATCGACCGTGAGGAGGAGATCCGCCGGACTGAATTCGCCTTCCGACTGGATCCGCTCGATCAGCGCATCGGCATCGGCCTCGATCCGGTTGACCTTGATCCCGGTCTCGCAGGTAAAATCCTCGTAGAGCGCCAGATCGGTGTCGTAGTGGCGCGAGGAGTAGACGTTGACGTCGCCTGCGGGGGCGGCGCAATCGGCCCGGGCGGTTTCCGCAGCCTTATCGGCACAGCCGGACAGCGCGGCGAGCGCCGTGACGGCGACGGTGGCAAGCACGAGGAGTTTCATGGGAGGGAGGTCTTTCGCAGGGATTGTTGCGAATGACTTGCAATATTATTGACGTGCGCGCAAGCGCTAATCGCGCGGAAAGGCGCGGACGCTCTCGGGATCGGGGATCACGCTGTAGCGGCGCGAGGGATCGACAATCAGCGGCGTTTCGGCGGTGATCGTCGTGCCCTCCGGCCCGCCGATCAGCACCCGCGACCGCCCGCCCATCGGATGGATATCGCGCACCGGCCCGCCGCGCATGTCGGCCACCGGCACCAGCCGGTCGGCCTGCACCAGCAGATCGAGCTCGGCCGTGTCGGGCAAGTCCCCCGCAAGGCTCGCGAAGGGCCACAGGCCGAAGGGCGTATCCAGCCCCTCCTCCGCGCGCGCGCCGCGGATCACCTGCGCGCCCGAGAAGATCGCGCCGACGGCGGCGGTGGCGGGCGAGCCGTGAAGTTCGGGCGGCGTGCCGAACTGGACGATGCGCCCTGCTTCCATCACCGCGATCCGGTCGGCGATGTCGAGCGCCTCGGCGGGGTCGTGGGTGACGAGGATGACGGTCGACCCGGCCTCGCGCAGCAGGATGCGGCATTCGCGGCGCAGCGCCCGGCGCAGCACGATATCGACGCTGGCGAAGGGCTCGTCCATCAGCAGCACGCGCGGCTCGGGCGCCATCGCCCGGGCGAGCGCGGCGCGCTGTTGCTGCCCTCCGGAAAGCTCGTGCGGATAGCGCCGCCCCATCCCCGCCAACCCGACCTTGGCGAGCCAGCCGTCCGCCTCCCCGCGCCGCGCGCGCGGCAGGCCGAAGGCGACATTGGCGGCCAGCGTCATGTGCGGGAACAGCGCGCCGTCCTGAAACACCAGCCCCACCGGCCGCGCCTCGGGCGGGGGGTTGTAGCCGGGCTCGGCCAGCAGCTCCTCGCCCAGCGCGATGCTGCCCTGCTGCACCCGCAGCAGGCCCGCCGCGAGGCCGAGCAGTGTTGACTTCCCGCAACCCGACGCGCCAAGCAGACAGGTGATCTCTCCCGCGGGCGCGGTGAGACTGATATCCTCGAGCGCCCGCACCGCACCGTAAGCGTGGGCAATATGACGAAATTCGAGGCTCAATGGCGCTGTCCGAAGGGTTGAAGCTGAGCCGCCTTAGGCAATTTGCGGGCGCTCCTGCAAGCGAAGCTGCGCGCACGCCGTCGGCTGCGGGCCGCGAGGGCGCGGGCTGGACGCTCGCGGCGCTGGCGCTGGCGGTGTTGGCGGGCCTCCCGATCGTCGCCATCGGCTGGGCCGCGCTGGCGGGCGGGGGCGAGACGATCGGCGCGCTCGCCGAGACGGTGCTGCCGACCTACATCGCCAACACCGCGCTGCTGATGCTCATGACCGGCATTATTGCGGCGGTGACGGGGACGGGGTGCGCCTGGCTGATCGCCGCGACGCGCTTCCCCGGGCGCCGCATCCTCAGCTGGGCACTGGTGCTGCCGCTGGCGCTGCCCGCCTATCTTTCGGCCTACATCTACGCCGACCTGCTCGATTTCGCCGGGCCGGTGCAGAGCGCCCTGCGCGCCAGCACGGGCTGGGGGGTGGACGATTACTGGTTCCCCGACATCCGCTCGCTGACGGGCGGGGCCTTCGTGCTGGGATCGGTGCTGTTTCCCTATGTCTATCTGCTCGCGCGGACGGCCTTTGCGACCCAGAGCCTGACCCAGTTCCGCGCCGCGCGCAGCCTTGGCGCAGCCCCGGCGCGCGCCTTCTGGCAGGTTGCCCTCCCCGCCGCACGCCCCGCCATCGCCGGGGGACTCGCGTTGGTCCTGATGGAGGTCCTCGCCGATTTCGGCGTGGCCGAATATTTCGCGATTCCCACCTTCTCGACCGGCATCTTCCGCTCCTGGCTGGCGATGGGCGACAAGCAGGCGGCGCTCAAGCTTTCGGCGGTGATGCTGATCTTCGTGATCGCGCTGATCGCATGGGAAGCGCAATCGCGCCGGGGGCGCAGCGACAGCCGTGACGGGCTGGCAGGCCGCGCCTACGAGGAACCGCTGGTGCAGCTAGCGCGGGGCGGAAAGGCCCTCGCTTTCCTCGCCTGCGCGCTTCCCGTGCTGATCGGCTTCGTGCTTCCGGCGGGCTATCTGGTGTCCCTCGCGCTCAGCGAGACCGCACAGAGCGCCGCCGGGGATCTTGGCACCTATCTGCGCGGGAGCCTGTGGCTCGGGCTGGCGGCGGCGAGCCTGTGCCTTGCGGCCGCACTGCTGCTCGCCTTCGCCCGCGCGCGCTCGGCCTCGCGCGTCACCGCCAGCGCGATCCGGCTGGCAACGCTGGGCTATGCCCTCCCCGGCGCGCTGCTGGCGGTCGGCCTGCTGGCGCCCTTGGGCGCCTTCGACCAGAGTGTCACCCGCTTCGCCCGCGACAGCCTCGGCTGGAGCGGCGGGCTGTTGCTGACGGGGACGAGCGCGGTGCTGGTCTATGCGCTGTCGGTTCGGTTCCTGACGGTCGCCTACAATAGCGTCAGCGGGGGGCTTGCTCGCATCCCTCCCGCACTCGACGCTGCCGCGCGCAGCCTTGGCGCCGGGCCCTCGCGGGTGCTGGCGCGGATCTATGCCCCGCTGCTCGCACCGAGCCTCGCGGGCGCGGCCGCGCTGGTCTTCATCGACACCCTGCGAGAGCTTCCCGCCACCTTGATCCTGCGCCCTTTCAATCTCGAAACGCTTGCCACGCGCACCTATCGCCTTGCAAGCGACGAGCGGCTGGTCGAAGCGGCAATCCCGGCACTCATCCTGCTCGCGGCGGGGCTCCTGCCTGTGCTGGTGCTGAACCGGATCGGGAAGCGTTAGGCAAAACTGTCAGGCCAGCCTGTCACCGCACTTGTCCAAACCGGATGAAGGGTTCACAAGACCCTTCACATGGCACGCTTTCCCTTCTCCGCAATCGTCGCTCAGGACGAGATGAAACAGGCGCTGCTGATCGCGGCGGTCGACCCTTCGATCGGCGGGGTGATGGTCTTCGGCGATCGCGGCACGGGCAAGAGCACCGCCGCGCGCGCGCTGGCCGGGCTGCTGCCGCCGATCATGGCGGCGGACGGCTGCCCCTATGGCGCATCGAAGGAGGATCAGGCGCGCTATCCCGAGGTGTGCGGACAGGGCAAGCTGGTGAAGCGCCCCGTGCCCTTCGTCGACATGCCGCTGGGCGCGACCGAGGACCGGGTGATCGGCTCGCTCGATCTCGAACGCGCGCTGCGTTCGGGCGAGAAGGCGTTCGAGCCCGGCCTGCTCGCCAAGGCCCATCGCGGCTTCCTCTATATCGACGAGATCAACCTGCTCGAAGACCACTTGGTCGACCTGCTGCTCGACGTCGCCGCTTCGGGCGAGAACGTGGTTGAGCGCGAGGGCCTCTCTGTCCGCCACCCGGCCAAGTTCGTGCTGATTGGCTCGGGCAACCCCGAGGAAGGCGAACTGCGCCCGCAGCTGCTTGACCGCTTCGGGCTGTCGGTCGAAGTGCGCACGCCCAAGGACATCGAGACCCGCATCGCGATCATGAAGCTGGTCGCCGAAAACGAGGCCGACCCCGAGGGCTTCGCCGCACGCTGGGCCGAGGCGGATGAGGCGATCCTCAAGCGCGTGGCCAAGGGCAAGGCGAAACTGCCCAAGCTCACCCCCGGCGAAGACGTGCTGCGCGATGCCGCCCAACTGTGCCTCGCGGTCGGTGCGGACGGCTTGCGCGGCGAGCTTACTCTGATGCGCGCCGCGCGGGCGCTGGCGGCGCTGGAGGGCGCGAAAAAGGTCACGCGCAAGCATCTGATCGCGATTGCGCCTTCCGCACTGCGGCACCGGCTGCGGCGCGATGTGCTCGACGAGACCGGCTCCACCACGCGCATCACCCGGGCGATGGCCGAGCTGTTCGGATGACCCCTCCCGAAGCCGGCGACCCGCTGGATGACGCGGTGCTGGCGGCGCGGCTGTTTGCCCTTGCGCCGGGCGTCTTCAAGGGCCTGACCCTGCGCGGCAGCAGCCCCGCGCGCGAGGCGCTGGTTGCGGCGCTGGCCGAGGTGATCCCGCTGCGCCGTCTGCCCGGCCATGTCGATGACGAGCGGCTGCTGGGGGGGATTGATCTGGCCGCCAGCCTCTCTGCCGGAAAGCCGATCCGCCAGACCGGATTGATCGAGGAAGCCCGCGAAGGCGCGCTCATCGCAGGTATGGCCGAACGGATGGAGGCGGGCATCGCGGGGCGGCTGGCGCAGGCGCTGGATGAGGGCGGCACCGCGCTGGTGCTGCTCGACGACGCTGTCGAACCCGACGACGCCCCGCCTTCGAGCCTCACCGAAAGGCTCGCCTTTGCCTGCGACCTGTCCGCATCGCGCCGCTGGCAGGGGGTGACACTTCCTCCAGTGGCGGGGTCTCTCGCCGATGTCGCCCCCCTTGCCGACGATGACCTGCGCGCCTTGGCCGCCACCGCCGAAGCGCTGGGGGTGGAGAGCCTGCGTGCGCTAATTTTTGCGGGAGAGGCCGCACGCGGGCTGGCGGCGCTGGCGGGGCGGGATACGGCAGAAAAGGCCGATCTTTCGGGCGCCGTGCGCCTCGTCCTCGCCTCCCGCGCCACGCGCCTGCCGCCGCAGGAGCAGGACGCCCCGACGCCGGAAGATCCGCCCCCGCCGCCCGATGGCGAGCGCGACGAGCAATCGGACAGCGACCCGCAGCATTCCGAACCCGACCTTTCCGACATCCTCGTCGAAGCGGCACGGGCGGCGATTCCGGCGGGGCTGCTGGAGCAGCTTGCCCAAGGCAAGGCCCCGCGCCGTTCTTCGTCGAGCGGCACCGGGCAGAAACGCAAGGCCGCCATACGCGGCAAACCGCTCGGCGCACGCCCCGGAATGCCGCGCGGCGGGCACAAGCTGGCGCTGATCGACAGCTTGCGTGCCGCTGTCCCGTGGCAGGCGGTGCGCCGCCGGGAGAACGGCGCAGATCCCAATGCGCCGATCATCATGCGCAAGGAAGACTTGCGCATCCGCCGTTTCGAAGAACGCGCTGCGCGGGTGACGATCTTCGCGGTCGATGCCAGCGGCTCGGCAGCGGCGGCGCGGCTCGCGGAGGCCAAGGGTGCGGTCGAACTGATGCTGGGGCAGGCCTATGTCACCCGCTCGGAAGTGGCGCTGGTTGCCTTTCGCGGAACCACCGCCGAGATGATCCTGCCCCCCACCCGCTCACTCACCCGCGCGCGCCGGACGCTGGCGGAACTGCCCGGCGGCGGCGGCACCCCGCTCGCGCTGGGTCTCAACGCCGCGCGCGAGGTGGCCGAGGCCGTGATCGCCAAGGGCCGCAGCGCCGCGCTGGTGATCCTCACCGACGGGCGCGCCAATATCGCTGCCGACGGCTCCCCCGGTCGCCCGCAGGCCGCCAAGGACGCCGACACCGCCGCAAAGGCCATCGCCGCGCGCGGGATCGACAGCCTTGTGATCGACATCTCTGCCCGCCCCGGCCCCGAAGGCGCGAGCCTCGCGCAGGTGCTGGGCGGACGTTTCCTCGCCCTCCCGCGCGCCGATGCGCGGATGCTGCAGGCCGCAATCAGCGCCGTCCAACCCTCGGCCCGCGCGGCATGAGCGGGCTCGACTGGCACCGCGAAGGCCTGATCTGGCCGCACCGCGAGGCGAGCGACTTCATCAGCCTCGGCAGCAAGCGCTGGCACGTGCAGCGGATGGGCCCGGAAAAGGACAAGGACGCGCCGCCGCTGCTGCTGCTCCACGGCACCGGGGCCTCGGTCCATTCCTGGCGCGGGCTGATGCCGCTGCTGGCGGAGAGCAACACTGTCATCGCCCCCGATCTGCCGCGCCACGCCTTCACCACCGGGCACGACGCCTACGCCATGACCCTGCCCGCGATGGCGCGCGAGATCGCCGCGCTGCTGCGGGAACTGGACGTTCAGCCCGTGGCGATCATCGGTCATTCGGCGGGCGCGGCCATCGCGCTGCAACTGGCGCTGGATCACGCCTATCGCGGCCCAATCATCGGCCTCAGCGCAGCGCTGCGTCCCTTCCCCGGCGCAATGGCGCAGATCTTCCCGGCGATCGCCAAGACGCTGTTCGTCAACCCGCTGGTGCCGCGCATCTTCACCGGTAGCATCGATCTGGTCGGCGGAGCAGAGCGGTTCCTGTGGCGATCGACCCATTCGCGGATCGATAAGGCGGGGATCGCCTGTTATGCCAAGCTGCTCAAGCACCCCGGCCATGCCGGCGGTGCGCTGGCGATGATGGCGAACTGGGATCTGCCGGGCCTGCGGGCGCGGATGGACACGGTCGCCAATCCGGTTCTGCTGCTCCACGGCACGAACGATCCCGCGATCCCGCTCGACTGGGCGAAGGATGCCGCCAGCTGG
This sequence comes from Porphyrobacter sp. YT40, assembly GCF_006542605.1. Lineage (GTDB taxonomy): Bacteria > Pseudomonadota > Alphaproteobacteria > Sphingomonadales > Sphingomonadaceae > Erythrobacter. The sequence goes on along the minus strand of NZ_CP041222.1, from coordinate 1,611,134 downwards.
CTCCCCAATGCGCGGCTGGAACCGCTTTCGGGCCTCGGCCATTTGGCCCATGAGGAAGCCCCCGGCGAGGCTGCCGCACGGATTGCGGCCTTCCTCGCCGAGGCAGGATAGGGAGCGCGCCATGGACGGCGGCAATTACGGCTGGATCGAGATCGCGCTGTTCTACGGCATCGCGATCGGCTTTGGCGCGTGGCAGTTCTGGTCGATGGACCGGAAGCTCAAGCAGACTCGCGCCGAAAAGGCGGCGAAGAAAGCCGCCGAACGCGAGGCTGCGCCGCCCGAAAGCTAGGCCAGCGGCCCTGCGGCGAAGCTGTCGCGGGTGATGACATAGGTGAGGTGCGCGACGATCCTGCCGCCCGCCATGATCCGCTCCTCCCGCCGGTCGGTCAGCTTTGCGCCGATCGTTTCGAGCGCGCGGCGCGAGCGCAGGTTGCTTTCCCCCACCAGAAACCGCACCTCGGCCACGCTGGCGAGCGCATGGGCGAGCATCAGGCGCTTCATCGCGTGATTGTAGGTGCCACCCCAGTGCGAGCGCGCAAGGAAGGTCCAGCCGATCTCGACCGATCCGCCGCCCGCCTCATCGAGCCCCTGAAAGCGGGACGAGCCGATCACCGCATCGCTCGCGCAGTCGATGGCGATCAGCGCGCCGCCGCCTGCCAGCGCATCGTCGAAGAAAGCGCGGAACACCGGCTCCTGCCAGCGGTCATGCGCCGGGTGCTGCTGCCAGATCAGCGGATCGGAGGCGACCGCGAAGAGCGCGTCCCAATCGCTCGCGCGCAGCGGACGCAGGCGGATATGCTCGTCCTCCAGCACGGGCTGGCGATCGAGCATCCCCGCCCCCTGCCTCAGACCGCGACCGCGCCCAGCGCGGCGATGAACTTGGGCAGGTTGGCCTGCGTAAGCCCGGCGATGTTGATCCGGCCTGAGGCGGCCATGTAGATCCCGTGCTCTTCGCGCAAGGTCGCGACCTCGTCCTTGGTGATGGGGAGCATCGAGAACAACCCGTTCTGCGTGCCGAGCGGGGTCAGGTCGATCCGGCCAGCGGTGCCCGCTGCGGCCAGCGCATCGCGCACATCGCGCATCCGCGCGCGCATCGTGTCGAGCTCGTCCTGCCACTGCGCGGTCATGTCGGGGTCGCGCAGGATGAGCCGCACCGCCGCGCCGCCGTGATCGGGCGGCATCGACCATGCCGCGCGAGCGAGCGCATTGGCGTTGGAAAAGGCGGTATCGAGCGCGCTGCTCTCCCGCGCCATGACGTAGAACGCGCCGACACGGTCGCGATACTGACCGAAGTTCTTGTCGCAGGAATAGGCGACGAAGGCTTCGGGCACGGCGGCGAGCACGGCGCGCATCCCCGCGGCGTCTTCCTCCATCCCGTGGCCGAGGCCCTGATAGGCCGAATCGATGATGGGGAAGGTGCCGCTGGCGGCAAAGGCCTCGGCGATCGCGGCCCACTGGTCGGCGGTGTAGTCGATCCCGGTGGGGTTGTGGCAGCAGGCGTGGAGCAGCACGGCTTCGTCATCGGCCGCGCCGTTGATCGCGGCGAGCACGGCATCCAGATTGGCGGTGCCATCGGGGTTTGCGTGATCGAAAGGCACCAGCTCCATGCCGAGATCGGCGAGGATCTGCGCGTGGTTGGGCCAGCTCGGCACGCCCATGTGGACGCGGCTGACGCCCGCCTTCTGCGCCAGCGCCAGCGCGAGACGCACCGCGCCGGTGCCGCCCGGCGTCTGCATCCCCGAAATGCGCCCGCTCATGGTCGGATCGCCCGCGCCGAAGATGTAGGGCATCAGCGCGTTGACGAAGCCCATGTCGCCTTCGGGCCCGAGATAGGACTTGGAACTCTGGCTCTCGACCAGCGCCTGCTCGGCCGCCTTGATGGCGGCGAACACCGGAGTGTCGCCATCCTCTGTGCGGTAGACGCCGACGCCGAGGTCGATCTTGTCCTCGCGCGGGTCGGCGGCGTGGAGACGGATCAGGGCGAGCAGCGCATCGGGCGCCTGGGGGCTGAGTCGGTCAAGCATCATGCCGCGCGCCATGGCGCGTGCGCGGCGCTCCCGCAACCGGGTTTTCGCTGCAAGCCCTCAGAAAGGCAGCCAGCGCTGTTCCTTCGAAAACTTCATGTAGCCCGCATTCACCCCGAGCCGCAGCCCTGCGCCGACCCGGATCGGGATCAGCACGACATCGCCCCGGCGCATGTAGCTGGCATTGAGCCCGCCGACAAAATAGGCCTGCCCCTCACCCGCCGGGAAGCGCTTGAACAGGTCCTCGGTGTCGTGGAGGTTGTAAACCAGTACGAAGGTATTCGCGGCATTTGCCCCGGCATCGAAGCCGACCGAGGGCCCGGTCCAGTAGACCTGCTGCTGCCCCTCGATCTTGTGGTGCAGCGTGCCCGAGCCATAGCGCGCGCCGAAGATGAAGGCGCCGCCCGCCTCGCGTCCGACGATGTAGCCATTGGGCTCGCCCTGATCCTTGAGCAGGTCCTGGATCAATTTGGCGAGACCTTCCGCGCCCTTGCCGAACACGCCCTCGGCCGCGCCGATCAGATCGTCTTCCGCATAGGTCGCGCCCTGCGTGGTGGCGGCAGGGGTCACGGGCGCGGTGTCGGCCGGCAGCGGTGCGGCGGCATCGGCAGGCGCGGGGGCATAGTCCTCGAAAGTGCTGTCAACGGACGGCTCGACCGGCTGGGTTGGCTGCGGAGCGACGGGCGAAGCAGGCTGCGGCCCGGCCAGATCGGCGTCGATCCCGCCACTTGGTGCAGCCCCGCTCTGCTGGTCGTACACCACATCGGGATCGAAGGTCTGGAGATCCTGCGCGGCGGCAGGCGCCGTCAGCGCCATTCCGGCCAGCACCGGCAGCGCGAGCGCTGCGAGGCGGCGACCCATGTGGGAGAAGCGTGCGGTCATGATGCTCATCTTGCGGCCTTTCGCAGCGACGTGTCAGCCCCGGATTGTTGCGCATGGTAGCAGAATCGCTTTCCGTGGGCGCTGCAACCGCTCGTCGCCGGAGCGAATCGGATTCGCGACGAGCCGTTCCCGGCGCTAGTCTCGCGCGCCTGAACCCCCGCCGAACCAGACCTTTGCGCCGGGGAATCGTTTTTTGTTCAAGCCACCTTGCCGCTCGCCCAAGTGCCGACTATAGCCGCGCCCTCGCAGCCAACGCTGTTGCCCGGAGACGTGGGTGAGTGGCTGAAACCAGTTCCCTGCTAAGGAACCGTACTCTATCAGGGTACCGAGGGTTCGAATCCCTCCGTCTCCGCCAACAGCCCCTTTCTGGCTGTTTCTCCCCGCTTCAAAATCACATAAAAACAGCGCCTTAGGGCGCTGCCTGTGTTTCGGGCTATTGCTTTCCGATGCGATCCGTTGCAATATCGTGTGGGTAAGGATGTGGGGAAGGAAAAATGGGCAATCTCACCGCCAACATGCTCCGGGGATCGCTTGAGCCTGGACGCCATCACGATGGCGATGGGCTGTTCCTGAATGTCACCCCGACCGGTGCCCGTTCATGGATCTGCCGGGTTCAGAAAAATGGCCGTCGCAGGGATATCGGACTCGGCAGCGCGAAGAAAGTGAGTCTCGCACAGGCCCGGCAGCGGTCAGCCGAAGTCCGCGCGCAGGTTGAGGCAGGAATTGACCCCGTGCTTCAGCGCAAGAAGTCCGAGGGAATCCCGACCTTCCGGGAGGCGGCGGCCAAGGTCTTCAACGAGAACAACAAGAGCTGGAAAAACAAGAAGCACCGCAGCCAGTGGCTGACCTCGCTTCAGACCTACGCTTTTCCGAAGATTGGCGACATTGCGGTGAGCGACATCGAGAGTTCGCACGTCCGCGATGTGCTGATCGCCATATGGCTCGAAAAGAACGAGACCGCGCGACGTGTGCGCCAGCGGATCGGGATGGTGATCGATTGGGCGATCGCGAAGAACTATCGCGCGCACCCCTTGCCGATGAATGCGATCAACAAGTCGCTTCCCAAAGTGCGCAATCGCCAGAATCACCTCGCGGCCTTGCACTATTCCAAGGTCGCAGCTTTCGTCGGGAAACTCCGCGAACGGGAGAGCATCGGGCGCCTGGCGTTCGAGTTCCTGATCCTCACAGCGGCCCGATCCGGCGAAGTGCGCGGAGCGCTCTGGTCAGAGATCGATCTCACGGAGCGCACGTGGACGATTCCCGCCGAGCGCATGAAAGCCGACGTGGAACACATCGTACCCTTGTCCGACGCCGCGCTGGATGTGTTGAAGCGGGCGCGAGTTCACAAGGAAGATGGCAATGACCTTGTGTTTCCAGGCACCCGCCATGGCAAACCAATGTCTGACATGACCCTGACGAAGATCTGCCGCGACGCCGAGATCGATGCTGTCCCGCATGGTTTCCGCAGCAGCTTTCGTGACTGGGTATCGGAAGAGACCGATTTTGACCGCGATGTTGCCGAGATGGCTTTGGCGCACACAATAGCGAACCCGGTTGAAGCGGCTTATCGGCGCGGAAAACTCTTGCAAAAGCGGCGCAAGTTGATGAATCTTTGGGCTGATTATTGCGCTGCAACGAGGACCTGAAGCCGGAGGGGCCCGTGGACCAGTCATCGATGGCCACATTCGACTTGCGGACGGGCGAGGAACGGTTCCCCACGCTTTGGTCCGCCCTCCTTCAAGAGCACGGTGAAGATCCCCAAAAGACCCCCGAATCGGTCCTTGGCATCGCATTTCTTGAGCGGCTCGATCCTGAGCAAGGCGAGTGGACGTGGCTCTATGTGGGCAAATGGGCCAGTGTTGGTCTGTCGGTGGTATGTGCTGCCCTCACGATTTTGACGACGTTCGGAGACGGCAATCCCGTCCAGTGGCTGTGTCCGGCGGCCCTGAGTGGTGCGGCCGCATGGGAATGTGACCGGCGGCTGCGCAGACCGAGCCACCGGGAGCTTCAGGCACGCTTACGGACGTCCGAGCAGCATAAGTGGTTTGTCCGCCTCGAGGCCTGCCGGGCAAAGTTCGAAGCGGGCAAAGGCAGCGCCATGCGCCAACGTGGTGACGGCGCGTCCGTCATCGCTAGACAAGAATTTGCAGGACTGAACGGCCTGCGATTGATCGTCCGCAGCGGCGCGATTGACGCCCGGGCGAAAGCACAGGAATTGTTCGTCGAGGTGCCCAGAGTGGTCTTGGACGAGCGCGTGAAATCTCGCGACAGCGCCCCCGCACCGATGCAACAGCCTCACGCTGACGAGCTTGACCTGGGCCTCAGCATTGCCCCGGTTTCACCGATCCGCGAAGCCGACCACCCCTTCACCGGCATCGCGGAAAGCGCATTCACCCAAGCCCTGAATACGTACCTCGAGGCCGCGCCAAAATCCGTTAGCGAGAAGGACCTATTCCGCTATGTGAACCTGGAAACCTGGAAAATCGTTCAGAAGGATCCTTGCCTCCAGACCGGTCAGATCGCCGCCAGGGTCAGGGAAGGGGCCGAGGAGCACGGTCGTCACATCGACTACACCGACGACGTGCTTGGCAAAATCGTCGGCAGGTCAGCCAGTGGCACCTATGGAGCGTTCAAGGCCTTCCTGATCAAGCAGGGTCTGGGCCGCTAGGTCACATGCTCCGCACGATCCTTGCATCATAGATCCACTTGCGCACCTTGCGGGCCTTGATCGCCGCGATGTCGGGATGGCACGGGTTGATCAGCACATTGCTTTCCTCCGGCACGATCACCGAGGGGACGCGCAGCAGCAGGCTGGTCGCTGCTCTGGCCCAGCGGGTGCCATAATCCGATGATGTGCGGCTCGCCGGTTCGGCGTCCCACCCCACCGGCGCGGTAGTGTGATCGATCCCTTCCGCCGCGTTCCAGACATCATCCAGGATGACGATCTCGACGAGATAGCGGTTGAGCGGCAGGCCGCCCGAGTTGAGGTGCACGATGGTCTCAAGCGCGGCGAGCGACCGGTTCGTCGAGGTGTAGACCAGCGGCGTCCCCTTGTCGTTCCAGCGACCGCCGGTGATTTCCGCCCCCTTGCCGCTGAGATCGTCCGCTTCATAGTTCTTCGTATCGGTCGCAATGCGCCAGACCGATACACTCACGCATAGGCTCCGCTCTGGATGCGGGATAGCGCCTCGGCGACCATGGCCTGACCTTCCATTGTATCAAGCAGAGCCATCGGCGGGGTGCCGCCAAGCGCGGGCAACGGCTCACGCAGCCAGCGCGACAGCCATTCGGGTGCATCGAAGCCCTTGGGATCGCCAGACTCGGCGACGATCGCCTCGACCTGCCCAATCAACCGCGCCACGCCAAGCAGGCGCTCGCTTTCATCACTGGCGAGCTGCTCGCTCTGGGTGATCTTGCGGTTCACGGTGGCGGTCTTCAGCCCGAGTGCCTGATAGAACACCTTCTGCTCGACCCCGAGCGCCTGCACCAGCCGCTTGGCCTCGATGGCGGGGACGCCCTGCCGGATCATTGCAATCCGCGCTTGGGGTGAGGCGGCGAAGAGCTCGCGATACCCGCCGCCTGTCTTGGGCGTTGCAAGCTTGCTGCCGCGCGCTGTTCTGACGTTGCCGCTGTAGATCGCAGATGTAGCCATGATTGCTCCTTTGAGCATTCACATAGCGCATTTGAGCATAACATTCAATGCGGCGATACCACCTGATTGGTGGCACTTGAGCCCATCCCGAATTCCCAGAAATTCTGAGGAATCCCGAGAAACGGCTTCGTCCGCACCCCGCCCTGTGAAAGCCTCTGCACGCATTGCGACGTGGAGGAACGGCGATGGAACGCGAGGAAACGAGCACTCTGATGACCACGGACGACCTCGTCCGGCACCTGCGCATGAGCAGGGTCACGATCTGGCGCAAACGGGCGGCGGGGGACTTCCCCAAGCCCTGCGCGCTCGGCGGCGGCCAGCTGCGCTGGAAACGGCGCGACATTGACGAATGGATCAACGGGCTCCCGGTCAGTGATCCGGTGTGTCCGATCCCGCCGCCGCCGCCAGCACAGCGTCCGCGCGATTTCGGGAGGCTTCTGTGATGACGGAGCCAGTTGCCCGGTTGCCGCTTTTCAGCGTCCCGATGCATTCGATCGTATTGATCGGGAACGTCGCTTCACTAACGGTAATCTGTGATCGCCAGATCGCCTGCCCGGCTGACTGCCGTGGCGGGGTCTTGCGGATCGGTGATGTCTCCGTCGCGCTCAGCTGCACCCATGCGCAGAACCTGGCGGAAAGGATCCGTGAGGCCATCGATGCCGCCATTCTGGGGACGCTCCCCCTGCCCGTAAAGCCGACGATCCAATGAGCGGGCCAATGAGCGGGCCTCGCAGCACAGGGGTCTGGCCTCGTGGCAGTGTGTTGCGGCGTAACAGCCGCTGTGCCCCCCGCGGGAAATCCAGACGCTCCCAAGACCCCCAAAATCAAACTTCCCTCGGCTTGACTGAGCAAAGTGAATTGCACGCACCACGCTACTGCCTAGCTGCTCCGGGTGTAGCGAAAAATCTCGGAATTCTGCGGTTCTACGGCCTAGGTAGAACTCTAGGCTGCCCGCAAAAGCTCTGCGATTTGCGGCAGCGGCGTAGAGCTTGCGCCTACTTCCCTCGTAGAAGCCGGAATTTCCGCCATCGCTTGCCTATTTCGGTGATCTGGGAGCGTGTGCGGTGGCACAGGTAAATGTCGCCTACGAGGATCGGCTGCTCGCTCACCTCGACGCGGTCGCGGAAGGTCGCGGCCTGTCTCGCCCCGACCTGCTGCGCGCCATTGCGGAGGAGGCGGTGCGAGCCGGTGAACAAGGCAGGGCGATGTTCGAGCCGCCGAAACTACCGATCGACCCGGGCACAGCCGTAACCCTCGCCTTGAAAGTCGAGCAGATCAGCATCGACCTCGATCGCATCCTGCGCGCGGCGGAGCGACGTGAGAAGAGGCTGGTGGAAGCCTTCAATGCGACCGATGAAGCGAACCGGGAGGCGATGAACAGGCTCGGCGAAATGCTCGCAGCCCGGTTCTCGGAAGGAGCAACGCCCTTTTCAGAGTTGTTGGATGGGCATCTGGAAGAGGTCGAAGATCTGTACAAACAGGTCATGTCGGCGGCGCTCTCGCCGGAGTGGATCGCCGGGTTCAATGCACGGCTCGACGTCATCGAAGCTGCTGCGAAGACACCGCGCACCGTGAACAGATATGAGATTGCGCCAGACTGGCGCATGCCTGCCTGGCAACTCTGCATCGGCGCCGTCACTGCCCTGTTCGCGGCAGCGGTTGTTATCACTACGCTCGCGCGTCTGACACCAGATGCCTGGATCGCCAATCCGATGGCGCGCGCGATGTACGGCAGCTCTGATCAGGCCATGTGCGAACTCTGGAAAGCCAAGCATGGTGCCAAAGCCTGTCCTGTTCTCGTGCCCATGATGGACAAGCCGAAGCCATGATGTCGCTCGGCCCCGTCGCATCCGCCGGTGCGGCCGAATACTACGCCTCGGACAACTACTATTCGCTGGAGAATGGCACCGATCAGAGCCTTTGGCAGGGCAGCGGCGCGCAGGCGCTGGGTCTTGAGGGCAAGGTCGAAACCGCCACCTTCGAGCGCATTCTGGAAGGCAAGTTACCCGACGGCAGCGAAATCAATGCCAGTCGCGGCGAACACCGCGCCGGCCTCGATCTGACCTTCAGCGCACCAAAATCCGTCAGCCTGGTCGCGCTCGTCGGCAAGGATCACCGGGTGGTGGAAGCGTTTAGGGCATCCGTCGCCCAGACGCTCGTGTGGGCGGAAAAGAACCTCGCGCAGGCCCGCGTCTGGCGGGACGGCCGGCAGGTGACCGAAAACACCGGCAACCTTGTAGTCGCGACCTTCACCCATGACGTCAGCCGCCAGTTCGACCCGCAACTGCACGTCCACGCGGTGGTGGCCGGTGCAACGCTGGCCAGCGACGGCAAGTGGCATGCGCTCAAGAATGACGCGATCTATCAGCATCAGCGCACTCTCGGGGCCGTGCACAACGCCTATCTGCGCGAGGGCCTGGAGAAACTCGGCTACGAACTCGTGCCGGGCAACAACCCCGTGCTGGGAGAGTTCGAGATCTCAGGCATCTCGCGCACCCAGATCGAGGCCTTCTCCGAGCGGCGCGCGCAGATCCTCGCCGCGCTGGACAAGGATGGTCGCTCCTCCCCGAAAGAACGGGAGATCGCCGCCCTGGCGACGCGGCGGGACAAGGAACCCGCGATGGATCGTGAAGAGCGCGGAAAGGTGTGGGCGGAGAAGGCGGCGAAGGTGGGGCTCAATCTGCAGCCGATCATTGCGGCGGCGATGGAGCGGTCGGTGCGCGGAGAAACGTTCTGGTCGCGGATGGTTGAGGGGGTTCGCGGCATCCATGCAAAAGGGCTGGAGGTGGCCGCGGCAATGGGACTGACCCCGCGCTCCGGGGATGCGCTGGTGCCGGAACGCAAGGGGGCCCTCAGTCCGCAGGCCTTCGCGGCGGCCCACGCCGTGGCCTCTGCCGTCCGCGATCTCGGCGAGAACGAAGCCGGGTTCAACCGCCTCGATCTTGTGCGCGCGGCTCTCGAACGTCGCGGTCCGATCAATGCCGATGTCGTGGAGGCGCGTATCGCGCAATTGCAGGACAAGGGCCTGCTGCTCGGCAATGAGCGGATGGTGACGCCTGCCAGCATGTTGGCGCTGGAGCAACGGGCCGCGCATGAGATCGCGGCAGGTCGTGGAGCGGTTGGAGCATTCGCCGACCGCCCCACGGCAGCGTTGCGGGTTCAGCAAGCGGCGGCTGACCTCGGCATGCGACCGCTCAACACGGGCCAGCTGCGCGCCGCTGTTGACGTTCTGGCGACCAATGACCGGGTGCATCTGGTGCAAGGAGGGGCTGGCACAGGCAAATCAGCGGCGCTGGTGCCGGTCGCGGCGCTCCTGCGCGAAGAGGGCAAACAGGTGCATGCGCTGGCCATCGCCACCCGCACCGCGCGTGATTTCGGCCAAAAGCTTGGCGTCGAAGGCAAATCGGTCGCCGCCTTCCTCGCGCGGCACCGTCCGGTGCTGGATGGCACCGCCAGTCCGGAGCAAGCCGCGAACACGGCAAGGGAGCTGCGCGGCGCTTGGATCATGGTCGACGAAACCTCACTGGTAGGCACTGCGCAATTCGAAAAGCTGGTCCGCCTCGCCAATCTCACGGGGGCCGAACGTCTGATTATGATCGGCGACACGAAGCAATTGCAAGCCATTGCCGCTGGCAAGCCCTTCGAACAGGCGCAGGAGCGCGGCACGCCGACCTCGCCCGTTACCGAGAACCTTCGCGCTGCCTCGCCACAGATGAAGGCGGTTGCTGCGGCGCTCGGACGCGAGGATCTGCCCGGCGCCTTCGCCGCCCTCAAGGATCGCACACTCGAACTACCTCGCCTCGAAGGTGTTGAAACTGCTGCGGCGATTTGGGTCAGCCGGGCACCGGAGGAGCGCGAGCAGACGCTGCTTCTCACCTTGAGCCGCGCCATGCGCAGCGCGCTCAACACCGCAGTGCAGGAACAGCGCGCCGACAAGGGCGAGCTCGGCAAGCAGGCGCATGTCCAGACTGTCCTCGATCGGGTGACGATTACCAAGGAAGGCGCCCGCCAGATGCGGGCCTATCGTGAGGGGCATATCGTCACCTTCAACAGCAACCTGCGCGCCCAGAATATCGCGCGCGGCGAGCGCGGCCGCGTGGTGGGCCATGATGGCGAGCGGGTCAGGCTCGAGTTGCAGGATGGCCGGGTGCAGACTTTCACTCCGGGTCGCCTCCCCCATAACCTCCAGCACGATGCCGTGTCGGTCTTCGCCGAGAAGCGCCTTGCGCTGCACGCGGGCGATCCGATCCGCTGGACTACCAATGATCATGCGCGCGGCCTCGCCAACAGTGATATGGCCAAGGTCGAAAGCGTCGGCAAACACGGCATTACCTTCTCCACCAAGGATGGCGAAGCGATCAACCTCAAGCACGGCGACCCAATGCTGGAGCGGCTTGACCTGGCCTACGCGGTCAATGCCCACATTGCGCAGGGCATGACCGCGAAGGACGGCATCATGGTGCTGAGCGAGAGCGAGCGGTTGCTAAACAGTACGCGCTCATTCCTCGTCGCAGCGGCGCGGTTCACGGGCGACGCCATCCTGATCGTCGATGATGCGCATAAGATCGAGCGCGATGTGGCGCGCAACCCCGGTGACAAGACCAGCGCTATTGAAGTTGCGCGCGGGCAAGCGGTTGAGAACGAACCGGATAAGCGCGGGCCCATCATGACGGACGAGTTACGGCGACTTGGTGCTGCGCTCGGGCCCGAATTTGTTTGGGCGGTTCTGACCAACAAGGAGCGCGAACTCACGCTGGAAAAAGGTCTGGACCGCAGCGAACCCGGGCGCGGATCGGGTGGGCGCGAACCGGACCGCGAGCGCGATATGGAGCGGGGCCGGTGAGCATTTCGGTCGCACGACGCCGCTGACTGAAGCATCGCGAGCGCGGACCAATCCCGTGCCTCGGGACACCCTTCTTGCTTCCTGAAGCCGGCTTAGCTATATATTTAGCCAAGGAGTAGCCCCATGGCCCAGTTCTCTGTTCACGACGCCAAGACCAACCTCTCTCGCCTCATCGCGGAAGCCTTGGCGGGCGGTGAGGTCGTGATCGCGCGCGGCAATGTGCCCGCCGTGCGCTTGGTGCCGGTCAATCCGCGCGGCAAACGCCGCTTCGGCGCGCTCAAGGGCAAGATCACGGTCGACACCCGGTTCGATGAGCCGCTGCCTGACGATGAGCTTGAAGGGTGGGGTCTCGCTTGAGGCTTCTGCTCGATACCCACACGCTGATCTGGTGGTTGGCGGGTGACGAAGCCCTCAGCCGCCGCGCTCGCGATGCCATCGCCGATGAGGCCAACGAGATCATCGTCAGCGCTGCCTCGGCGATGGAGATCGCCACCAAATTCCGGATCGGCAAACTGCCCGGCGCGGCTGTGCTGGCGCAGAATTTCGAAGTGATCATCGCCGAGCAAGGCTTCGGCGAACTGCCGATCAGCGTCCACCATGCTAGGCTCGCGGGTGAGATGAACATCGCCCACAAGGATCCGTTCGACCGCTTCCTGATCGCACAGGCACAGGCCGAAGATATGGTGTTGGTATCGAATGAGGCGCTGTTCGACGGGTTCGCGATCAAGCGTCTGTGGTGAGCGCCGCGCTGGCGTCTGTCTCGGCCAAGAACCCCCACAAGCGCATTACTGTCGCCTTTGCCGCAACCTCGTATTGCTGTATGACCGAGATGAGCGCTGCTGGATCGCGCGCTCGGTGGGGCCCCTAGGGGCTATCAGCTGTGCCTTCGGGCGGTTTGTTTGTCTCCGGCGAACCGGAGATTCCTGAGCCTTCGCGAGAAGGAGTGAACGCGCCCGACCAGCATGGGAGCGATTGGACGGTTCGGCCAGCCGGTGTCTCGGCGACCGAACTATCGCGTTCAACTCCTCACCGAAAGGCTAACTATGACACCTATCCAACGCACAACATCCGGCCTGCGCTTCATCCCGCGCCCGTCGGCAACCTGGATTGAGCGGACCGGTTTCATCATCATGCGCAGTTGGCGTTGGGCCGGTATTGTCGCATCGAGCGTGCTCACCGCGGGCGTTATGATATTGTCGATGTCGCTGGCAGCTTGGCATCACCCGGCAGCGCCCCTTCGTTCTGGCTACGTCGGTTTCCTGGTTGCAATCCCGCTCATTGCAATGCCTGTCTGGCACTTGTCCCGCATCGAACTGCATGCTGCGCCCGCCTGGATGATCCGTGCGGCGCTCGCCACCGCCACCGATGACGCGCGCGCCTACTTGTTCGAGCGCCTCTTGCAATTCGCCACGTCAGAATGGCGTCAGGACCCGATTGCCTGCGGCGTACTCATCGATCTTTTCAAGGAGGCAAAGCTTGTCATTGCTGCCCGCGGGAAGGTCATTCGCGAACGAATGATGGCGGAGCGCGGCAGACAGGTAGAAGTGCTGCAGAACGTCCTCAAAGGGCTACCGTAGACAAGGCGAATTATCCTACGGTGGGATAACCCATGAGATTGCGACCATCCGAGCAGCCATTGGCATCGGATAGCAATGACTGCGCAGCAGGACTCGCACTTCCGCAGACCTCTATTGAGCCGCCGGCTAGACCGGAAGGAGGTTGCGGGAGTGAGCTTCAGGCGCAAAGGGAAAGATTATGATACATTTCAAAGACGCGATTCTCGATAACCTGGCTGCACGTGGCAACGTCGCGCAATTCGTCGCCTTCCGACCGGACGGGGGCAAAGCCAAGCAAAGTTATTCTCGCATTGCAGGTTATGATCCGAACTTGCTCTTCCTCGACAATCTCGAGGCAATCGAAGCCTTGCTTGCGGCGAGCGTAGATCAATCGGTGAACGTGCGGAGCTATTTGCCGAGCGATCCTCGCAGCCGTGAATTCGTTTACGGCATTCGCTCTGCCCCAGAAGCGCTGGCGGTGGTTGAGCGGCTGACCGCGGAGGGGCTGTTTACTATTGTCAACGAGACAGTGGATGTATCAGACGGAGGAGTCTCCGGTGTTCTTCAGGGGCATGTCTTCGAGTTCGCTCCGGACGACACGCCCCGATGCGTGGAGAAGCCGGGAACAGCATCACTTCCCTTCGATAAGGGCATTGCACTTCTCGAACTCGTCTATGGGTTCCGTCCCGATCTTGATGCAGTTACCGGAGATCGAACAGAATTCAGCATTCACCCGCGTCCGATGGGCTGGAAAGGCACGCATACTCTGCTCTGGGAGCATGAAAGCGGTGCGCCCGCCTTGCCCGAAGCTGCAGTGCGCTGGCCGAACAACTTTAGCCGCATGATCGGAGACAAGGCCTACGGACTACTCGTAGCCCATTTGGCAGGTGCCTGTGTACCTCGGACGCTTGCGATCCCGAGGCGCATCGCGCCGTTTAACTTTGGCTTGCCCACCCATCAGAAGGAAGTATGGACCCGCACCTGCCCGACCGAGCAGCAGCCCGGGCTCTACACGACCCTCAAAGGCTGGACTGATCCCTTTGCGCTTCTCCAACGCGAAGACCCTGAAGGCACGGCAATTGCATCGATACTCGTTCAGGATGCGGTGGCCGCGGGGTATTCCGGCGCCGCGATTGCAACGCGTGATAACGCGTTCGTGATCGAAGGCGTGAAGGGGGAAGGGGACGGGTTTATGGCTGGTCAGGTCATGCCAGTCGATCTGCCTGCAAACATCCGCACCGATGTAGAGAACCTCAATCGACGCCTGACGGCAGCCCTAGGGCCTGTCAGGTTTGAATGGGTCCACGATGGTAAGCAGGTGTGGTGTGTCCAACTCCATCAGGGCTCAAGCATCAGCACACAACAAGTCATCGTTGACGGCGTGCCGGACGATTGGGCAGAGTTCGATGCCGCAGCAGGGTTGAGCGCCCTGAGGAGCCTTCTCGCAGAAAAGCCCAAAACGACCGGTTTTCTGATCATTGGAGAGATCGGCTTGACCAGCCACGTTGCAGACGTCTTGCGCAAGGACGGACGGCCCTCAAGACTTTTTCGGCCTCAATGACAGGTCAAGGATGGTCGGTGGCTGCTGCTTCGGGACTGCGCCAGATCTCTCGAATTATCTTGTCGTTTTCTACCTGATGGACGGCAAGAACGAATGCGGCAACATCGGGAACCGCATGCTCAACGAGCAATTCGACGACATTTGCGCCCTTCGCACGACCTTGGCTCTTGCGCACATCAAAGGGAAAGTCGCTGATCCGCTGAAATGTGCCCATTCCGCGGGGCAAGGGTCGATAGATGGTCGATCCGCTGTTCATCGGACTCAGCCAAATCTGATCCTCGTACAGCTCAACTAGCTTCGCGGTATCGACGGTCAAAACCGTTTGCGGTTTGTCACGGTAAGCGCGTGCGCCAAGAAGCGACCAGACGCGCTCACGGGACAACCAAAAGAAGGATTTGGTGTTCAAGTGCCGGTACCAGTCAGAAGGCGTCATGCCGTCCTCGAGGCACTTCTCCAAGGCGCTATCCCGCATCGGCTTCTGATCGCGGATAACTGCACCAGGCAAGCCTTCTGCGTCGAGGTGCTCGCTTTCCGGTCGGTGCCTTGCAAGCAGCCGCTCGCGACGATCGCCCTCGACATCGTAAAGATCAAGAAGCGCCGCAACACTGAGCAGGCCGTGCTGGCGAATGGCCGGCCACGCGCCATCATGGGCCATGTGATAGAGCCGCGGGTAAATCTTCACCAGGTCTTCACGTTTCACTTCCAACTCCCTCTTTCGAGCACGCCGTCCTTGGCGAATGCCTTGGACACGTAAGCGACAGGAATGCCAGTCATCTGCTCAAGTTTCCGTATGAATTCCTGTGTCTGCACGTTGAGCGAAGCAAAGTCGGTCGCTTGCCGGTTCTCGATCCCAAAGTAGTCAGCGAAGGTCAGGGCAATCTTGGTGGCGCCGTTGAGACGCGCGGCAAGGCGGATGCGGTGCCAGTCAAATTCCGCGATCCGGCGTGGTCGGCCAGAGACGGTCCCCCGCTCAGTTTTCTCCAGCTCGTCCAAGGAGATGCCCGAGCGGTCAGCGATCGTCTGGAAGTCGATCACCTGCCCCATAGGTCCTGACGTTCCACCCACACGGATCGGATAGGTTCTCACAACCATGATGACATCACGCACCACATTGAATGGCACCCCGGTGTCGGAAAGGCAGCCAGAGCTCGAGGTCTCGCGAGACGTCACATGGGGGTAGCGCCCGTGGTGGATACTCAGTTCGGTGCCTTGCGTGCCCTCGACGAGTACTGCGCGTCCCGCTGCAAGCATTCCCTCGATGACTTTTCGCGCAGGATTGACGAAGGAGCGCAACTGCTCGACGTCTCGCGCGAGCTTTACCTGTGGGCCGAAAATGGCATCGCCGCGGTTCAATATCTTTCGGGCCACCGCTGAACCCACCCCTTGCTTGGTTGTCGCAATTTTGTTGAGGCCGCCGCTGGAATCGCCTTCTTCGATGCGGCGATCCTCATCGTCGATGATGATTGCCTGAGGGTCGATGGTCAGCCGATCGGGGGTAAGCTTGTGGTCGAGCATTTCCAGCATCAGCTGCGGGAGCCACAGCATAGAGCCGGCAGAAATCACGATTTGCGCGTGTTCGTTCGTCCACGTGCCTGACGGCAGTTGGACATATTTATATGCTGGATCTGCGACCCGGTGCCCTGCATTGGGGCCACCGACCCTAACCAGACAATCGTAATGCTCAGCAAGGGCTGCACAGATGTTACCCTTTCCCTCGCTACCATATTGCCCGCCGACGATTACGTCGAGTTTCGCCTGCACTGGAGGCGATTGCCGGCCAAAAAAGGCAAGAGCCGTCTCGGCCAGCTGGTCGCTGCTCGCGTCCGAGGTGTCGAGGACTAGGTCGGCGATCAGTGCCAAAGAGTGGACTTGGCTTTCCGTTCCGTGCTCTGCTGCCTCGGCGTAGCTGTTGAACTCGCGAATTTCAGAATCGCGTCTCAAATACCTATCTTCCAGGATTTCGCGGTCAGCATGCAGATGGACGTGTAAGACTTTGAGACCAAAGCGTTCGCGCAACGCCTCTACCTGCGCTGCAATCCGTGCAGAATCGAGTACGACAATTTTGCTTGGCGAGCTCCTTAGAGCCGGAGCAAGAGCGTCAGCGACCCAGATGCCGTCTGTATCCCGGTCCAGTTGATCGCCTGCTTCCTGCAAGGCACGGCGCTCGTTTCCGCAGCCTGTCTGGTCGATGATATACTGGCGAGTTGAAACCCGAGAAGCACCGAAAGGTTCGAGTGCCTCAACAAAACTAGATTTGCCAACGCCTATGGGACCCGAAAGCACGATCAGTAAGTCGGCCGACATTTGCTGCTCCTTTGGGTCCCTGCGACAGCTGTCCCACAAGGACTAGCCGAACCCAAGGCGCTAAATGGAACAGTCAAACCATTGATACAAGGAAACGTTCGTGAAAATTTTTGACCCGACACTCGCTATCGTCTCCCACAAGGGGCCAACAATCATGCTCGCAAGCGGGAAGCGCTTCGACCTTCTCGATCCTGCCTCCAGTGAATTCGATATCGAGGACATTGCACACGGCCTTGCACACGTTTGCCGCTATGCTGGTCAATGCCGCAGGTTCTATTCTGTGGCCGAGCACTCCCTGCTTGTCAGCGATACTGTAGAAGAATTCGCGCTCGAGGCGTTGATGCATGATGCGGCCGAGGCTTTCATCGGGGACATAACCCGCCCGCTCAAACAGCTGCTACCCGATTACAAGGCTATTGAGCTAGCGATCGAGCAGACGATCAATGAGCGGTTTGGACTTTGGCCAGAAGCAAAGTCCGTCATCAAAGAGGCAGATCTGCGGGTGCTTGCAGCCGAGCAGCGGCAAATCATGGCAGAGGGGTGCGCTGAGTGGGCCGACGAGGCTGGCATCGTCCCGGCTGAAATCATTGTTCAAGGGCTGATGCCGACGGAGGCCAAAGAACTGTTCCTTCGTCGATTCAGGCATCTGACGGGAGCGCCAAATCGCCAACGGGCGTAAGTTCGGTTGGCGCAAACAAAAACGGCTCCGCCCGTTGAGGGCGGGGCTTTTTTGGTCCTTCAGATGATGGTGGCGGCGATTGGGACTGCGAATAGCAAGTTATTGGCGCGATTGTCGTAGCGCGTGCGGATGCGTGGTAAGTGATCGAGGAGACAGCAGAAGCGTTCCACGCCGGTCAGCTACCGATAGGCGATCAGG
This sequence comes from Porphyrobacter sp. YT40, assembly GCF_006542605.1. GTDB lineage: Bacteria > Pseudomonadota > Alphaproteobacteria > Sphingomonadales > Sphingomonadaceae > Erythrobacter. The sequence goes on along the minus strand of NZ_CP041222.1, from coordinate 1,593,435 downwards.
TCGTCGACGTGAGGCTTCTTGCGGGCGGGATTTTGCGGGCTCACGGGATGGTAGCCCTGCTCGGCCACCTTCTGTGCCTGGATAAGTCTATGAAAATACAGGAACGCGTGTTAGCCACCTATTGATCGTTACTCAGGGGTGCAATCGATGTCTGACATGAAGCGAATAACGCTCTTCAGGATCAAAGATGGGAACAGTTTCGAGGACTTTCTGAAAGGTGATTTGACGGCTTATACTCACATTGAGTCGAATGAAGAATTTGAGGGATTTATAAAATATGATCCTGCAGGCGGCAGTCAAAAGACTGAAGAGCAAATCCCATGGCTCCGGTTTCTTAATTCCGGGTTTGCAGAGAAGAAATACACTTTCGAGGCATTCAACAAATACCCCCGCGCCCTTATGGCCCTTCGGATACTAGGCAAGGATGGCGATGGTGACGTATTCTATGCAGCGGCCTTTGGTCAACATGGCGATAGCTATCTAGATAAGGAAAAAATCGTCTATGACTTTGGCATAAAAGTCGGAATGAATATCTGTGATGCTGAGAAAATCCGGCGGATCCAGACTGCCGCCCACGAGGCGATCAGCCGCCAAACCGAGCGGCAGGCCAGTACGGGGGCAAGCCTCGGGGTGTTCGGCATCAACACCGAGTCTGAGTTTCTTCGCACGATCTCAGGGCATGTGAAGTCAGAATACAAGGAACTGGTCGATTCTTTCCGCGGCAAGGACAGTATCTTGATCAAATTTCCGAAAGATCAGGAGGTGACCTGGGCTCATCTGGCGCAGCTCTGCAGGAAGCTCGAAGAGCGATACGGATCGGACGATTACACCAAGACCGACTTGAAGGTGTACGACATCCTGCGGCACGAAAGCGACCCGGTTGTCATAGCGGAGCTGAATCGCCTGCTTTGCGCAGCAATCGAAACCAAGAACTTCAGTTCTATTCACCTCGCGCCGCCGGACTTTCTCGCGGACGACAGCTCGTTCGCCTACGTCGAGAAGGATGGCGACGGAGAGATTGAGACTTTTGATGATCTACGCATCGCCGACCTGATCGCCGTCAAGGGGCGCCGGCTGAAAGATCTCAATGAGACCCGGATCAGGGGGTGGAAGATTTTCGAGTACAATTCTGAGTTGGATCGAACTTTCGTGCGCTGGGATGCCTATCGATGCCTGGTGGCTGAGGTCGAATGGGCCGGGCGGACATTTGTTCTTTCGTCAGGGCTGTGGAGGGAGGTGTCTGCGGAGTTGAAGGCGTCGGTCGAAGATTATCTGGCCGATCATGACCTCGTTCTTGATCCCGATTACCTACCTCACGGCATTAACATATACAGGGCTGATCGGAAAGAGAACCGCGAGGAGGTCTTTAACCGAAGGGCGGCGGAAGATTGTGCTGACCTCTATCTACTCGATAAGGCTAAGCTCGAAATCGCCGGCCAGCGTAGATACGAAGTATGTGACCTGCTCCATACTGATCGGTCGATCATTCACGTCAAACGCTTCTCCTCTGGTGCAGCGTCGATCAGTCACCTCTTCACGCAAGGCCGATTTTATGCCCACGCCTTTTCGACAGACACCGCCTGCCGTGCTGGCATGGTGGCGTGGATCGGAGCCGACCTCGAGCCCGTCAATGCCGGGAAAATGAAGGCTAGCTTCCTGGCGCTGATCCCAGAAAAGAAAGCCGATCTCAACGAGAAGGACTACTCTGTCGTGTTTTGTGTGCTCCATGACGATGACGATTTCTCTCTTGATAAGCTGCCGTTCATGTCGCGGTATGAGCTGATGCAGAGCCACCGATTTCTGACAGAGGATCGCGGCTTCAAGGTGGGAATCGTATTCCGGCGTGTCATCCTAGGCCCCTGAACTGGCTGCTTTGAGCTTAGGTTTTAGCTACGTTTGACGGTCTTTCCTTCAAGTCGAGCTGTTCCGCCGACGCCCCAAAGCCGGTGGTTCAGATCAGCAGTGTCGGAGCACGAGGCCGCGCCTGTTTTCATCCTTGTGGCTGCAAACTTACCCAAGGCCATTACCCCACGATTACGTGGCATTAAGACGCCGCTTACCGACAACTGCAGTTGTTCGGTTCGCATTCTCGCGCCCCAAAGCCGTTACCTCTGTTTCCGCCCCGCTGCGGCCGCATTCGGGATGAAGCGGTAGCCGGACGCCAGCAACGTCGATCATTTAGGGACCGCACTTTCGCGTCGAATTCTTCTCCGAGCTATTGGAGAGCTCCCGGTGCCTCAACCGGCAAACTCACCTGCGCCGCAGCGAGGATGTCGCGCTCGACCAAACCGATCCTAATCATCGGTCCAAGCAAACTGGCCTCTGTGGCCTCACCAAAAGCAAGCCGCGCGGTCTCTGCGGCAACGCTTTCTCCGTCTTCGAGACCGTCGAGCTCGCGCCGCAAGCGCTGCAGTAGACCGATCACATAGTCAGACGCTACAACAAGATCCTTGTCCGCCTCAGCGTCGCGCAAGGCGCAAAGTTCCGCAGCACGGGCGCGCATCTGATCGACGAGCCCTTGCGCATACGCCATCTCGTCATGGTTCGGCGGTCGGTCGGCGTTGGCCATGACCGACGACAGCTGGACAGCAGTCGCTGTGACCTCATGGAACGCAGCGGACGACCGTTCTTGAAGCAAGGGCAGTGGCAAATGCGGGATCCAGCGGTCGAAGGACGAGTCGGTGACAAACCCTGACGGGAACACCGAACCAATCGAGCTTTCGTCGACGCTCGCGGCCAGGCCGGCCAGCATTGCGACAACCATGCCTTCGCGCACGGGTGCGATGTAGATCGGATGTCCGCCGGCTGCGGCGCGACAGGTGGCGGTCAAGATGTCGACTTCAGCCATGAACGTGGCGAGGCTGTCGACGGTCACGAGTGCGAGATATTCGACGCGGGGCCATGCCAGGGCATCAGGGTCTGCGGGTCGCGTCACGACCCGGGCCGTGCGTCCAGCCGCCGCAAGCGCGTCGCGAATTGCCAATGCTACGCGCTCGGACCTTTCCTCGGTGATCCGCCTGGCGTCGGCAGCAAAGCGTGGCAGCGTCCGGTTCTTGCGACTGCTACGCTCAGCACGCAGCCGCAGTTGGCGCCAAGCGTCACGGTCGCCATGGGCCAGGCCGAGCACGGCATCGAGATCGTCGAGAATGCCCGCCAATCGGTCGAGCGCTTCATACGGTGGCTCCTCGAGCCAACGCCAGTCGGGCGCACTTCTGATCGCTCTCGCCGTGGCTCTCAGCCGTGCGACGTCGGCGGCCTTGATGAGCGGGCGCTCAATGTCCGCGGCCCCTAATTCGCGCACGAGGTCGGTGACGGACGTCACGAACGAATGAAGTTCGTCATTCATGTCTGCCGCCCCGGGATCGCGCGCAGATCGGCCGCCAAGATCGGTGCCGCGGGCCTCGATGAACGAGTTGAGCAGGGTGCGCACTGCGACCATGAGCTCGTACGGCTTGCTTGCGGCGGCGCCTCGGCACTGCAATTCGGCAGCGTCGGATAGCAGGTCGCCGAGTTCGCCGATTGCGACGGAGAGCGCGTTCGCGCGCCCACTTTCGTTCGCGCTGGCGTGGCGCCGCTGCACGGCCCTTAAAATTGCCCGATTCCAAGCGACTGACACCGGCGATGGAAGGTTCGCGCGCGGGATGCGCTTTGCTGCCACCGGAAAATTCGCAAGCCCCGCTGGTCGGCCATCCCAGCCGACAAGGGTGGAAACCGCCAGGTCCGCGAATGGCGCAGCGGCGATGAGATGCCCGCAATGCGTGACGACAACGTCGTTTGGCTCGCCCTGCACGACCGGATCGACGAAGCGCACGTCCGACACGACAGCGAGACCTTCCGGTTCGTTGCGGAGCACCGGGCGCATTGTCCACGACTTCTCCATGTGGATGCGCTCCAGCAGCGCTTCGGTGCCGCCGAACAGGTCGACGACGCGTTCCGCTCGACCACCGCCGAAAGTCCGCGTGGTCGAAAGCAAGTCAAGGATCTCGTCGAGCGTGGGGTCGCTCGTACCTAGGTCGGGCAGTAGCTCGAATGGCGGTTCGGGATTGAGAAACGGAATGGGCGCGAACGAGGCGGCTAGGTCGTGATAGTCCGCCAACCCCGGATTGAGCCAGCTCAACCCGCCCGTTCGGTCCAACAAGCCCGCTCGAAGGTCGGGCATGACCAGCTCATTGCGCCGATTGATCGCCGCGTTGACCTTCGCGAATTGCGGAACATCGATCGCGGTCCCTGCGATGGCGAGGCTTAGCGATAGCGCTGCCTGCCTTGGCTCAAGGCCTTCCTCCCCAGCGATGAGAAGCCAACGTTCGGCGACCCGATCGCAGGTCGCCAGGCCAAGTCCGTAAGCTAGCGATGCGATGTCGGGAGCCGAGAGCGACGGCGCGCGCGTTGCGATCGCGTCGAGCAACGCATCGTCGGAGAAGCCGCCGTCGGCAAGCAACCGTGGCAATACCACCGCGAACGAGCGAGGGGCTAGCATCGCGATCAAGTCGTCGAGCGCATCTCCCCGCGACCGGATCGTCATCCGCGCCAGCGCATCGTGCAGGCCGGCAGAACGAATTTCGTGAAGCCCGGTCAGGGTGCCATCGCCCACCACTCTGATCGCGTGTTCGTCGACCAAGCGCATCAGCGCGCGATCGAAGGCACCGACAGATAGGCCGAGACGGTCGCGTAGCAGCTTCGCGTCGATCAATCCGCCAAAACGGGCACCTTCCACCACGGCGGCAAGCGCGTTCAGCTCGGCGTCGCGCGCCTCCCGCACGCGCCGTCGCACCTGCGCATCCAGCGTATCCTGCAGCCGGTTCCCGCTTGTCAGGAGGTGCACGTACTCGAGCATGAGGCCGAGCGAGCGCTCATACGGTTCGCGCCAAGACACGAATGCAAGGTCGCGCTCGGCACGCAGCGCGGTCCATATCCTTTGTGCGAGCCCTTCGTCGAGCGTCGGTCGAACGAGCGGCGTGCCCGCCAGATCGCTAATGAGGTAAAGATCTTCTTCCCGCACCGTACCAAGCATCAGAATGCCAGATTGGCCGTCGGCTGCGCGTTGAAACGTATCCCAGCCGCCGGCAAGGTCGCGTCCTAGATCGTCGAAAACGAACCCCACCGGGCGCTCCGCCGAGGCTTCGATCGCCTTTGCGAGCTCGAGAAGCAGATGAGCCTGGTCGGGATGGGCGCGTCGAACGCGATACCAGCGAACCGCGTGACGGCTGTCGTGGGCGGCTAGCCATGCGCATGCTGACTTTCCGCTCCCCGATGGCCCCACCACGAGAGCGCTTCTTCGCCGTTGCAGTGCACGCGAGACCTCGGCGGTCACATCCGGTCGATCAAGCACCAGTCCAGCCCCGACATGGCCAGGAACGACATCGACGCCGTCGTAGAAACCAAGCGACTCTAGCGGAGCGAAGGAAACCGGTTCGCACAGGCCGATCGAAATCGCGGACAACACGGCGTCGCGATCGACCAGGGCTAGTACATCGTCGACGACCGCTTGAACATCGTTCGAGTTCAGGAGTGCGGGTGAAGCAGCCGCGGCGCGATAATTTGCGTCGGCAAGCGCACCAACACGCTGGCGAAGCCGATCGGCTACAAGGCGCCCCGCCGCCGGCACGCAGTCGGCTCGGCTAACGACGAGATCAACGATGGCATCGGCGGGCTCCGGCACAACAAGCAGATGGGTGGCCGCCATTATATCGGAAGCGGAAATGCCAAGGGCGGTCGCAACCTCAGTCAGGGGCTCACTCAAGGCGGCAGCCGCGACCGAATCGTCACCCAGCGTTGCATCGAGCCCGGTAGCCTCGATTCCATCCACCGGCCGCTCGAGAAGCAGCACCAGCCTGACGCGGCCGGCCAACAAGTCTTGGGCCGAAACAGCGGCAGCAGACTTCGCAATGTGGGCAGCCACCTCGGCGGTGCTGAACATGCCGCGCGGATCGTGACGTGACTTCGCCTGAACCCTCAATTCACGAACCGGCCCGTGCAGGGTAGCGTCGTCGACGCCTTCGGGGATGACCGACGTCCACTCGGCACCCGACCATGATTGCACTGCGAGTAGTGCGGTGGCGACGTCTTGGTAACGAAAGCCACGGCCCGCGCGGGCACCCGCGCGGGTTGATGCCCATAGTTCTGGATCGATTAGCGGAGTTTCGGCCATTAATCGCACTTTAGACTTTGAATCGCTCCAGCGCATTCATAACTGAGGATCGCTTTGCAGTTATTGCCCCCAAGGAGCCGTCAGTCCGCAACTGGCCCATTAGCAGTCGAAACTCGTGCCCTGCGGGTAGACGGCTGAGTGGCGGGTTTTGGCGATGAACCTGCCGCTGAACGCGGTAGCCGGAAATGGCCTGTAATTCCCCGCCCCGGCTACCGAAACGATTGGAACCCGTGGCTACTGTTTGAGCGACCGGCACATCAACGGAAATGACCAACATAGTAGGCAAATCTACCACGGACGGGATAGGAAGCTTAGGGCATATTCCTCACTATCTCATTCCTGCGGCGTAGGTGTGGCGACCGTCCCGATCGTCTCGATCTCCGCTATTCGCTGAAACTCGGACAGATATTCCTGCCGATGGTTCGACAGCCATCGAACGACCCGGGCGTTGCTGAGCAGCTTCGCGACATAGCCGCGCGCAAAGGTGAGGTGGAGATTGTCGATACCGTAGCTGTCTTCCACCGACTTAACCTGCGTCTGGAGAGTGGCAAGCTCCCGCTCCATCCGGGAAATCTGCTGGCTGGTCGGGCCCGCTAGATCATTTTTCCGCGCCTTCTTCGCCGGCGCGGCAAGCTGATCCTCCGGCGTGGCCGCGAGCAGCGCGCGAGCGAATATCAGCGAGTAATTGTTCTGGCCGATCATCAGGTCTGCCGCCTCGATCTGGCGCATCGGCGACATGCGGCGCAGCATGTCGAACACCCGCATCGAACAATTGGTATCCTTGAGCATGTCCGCGGTCTCTTCGCAGATTCCATCGAGCAGGCGGAACCGCGCACGGATCGAACCCACCTCCAGGCCGAGCGCGTCGGCGATCACCGCCTCGGTGACACCGCGCTCGATGGCGCGCACGATCATCCGGTGCTCCTGGATTGGGGGCAGGCGATTGACGCGCTTGTTGTAGGTGTAGGTCTCGTCATCATTGGCGACGAGACACTCGACAGTTTCGATACCGAGCTGCTTGAGCACCTCGATGCGCAAATGACCATCGAGCAGGAAGTATTGCTCTGCATTCTTCGGGTTGGGGACGACGGCAGGGGCTTCGACCAACCCGATGGCTTTGATCGAGCTCACGATCTGGGCATATTTGCGGCTCTCCCGCACGCCCTCGCGCAATGCTTTTAGGGCTACGACCTGGTCGATGCGCACTGTTACAGTCTGGCGTTCGAAGCCTAGGCGGACACGATTGTCGGCGCCTGGATCTGCGGGCTGGCGTTCTGCTGATGGCCATTCAGTCATCAGTTTCCCCCGCGATCCGCATTGCAAGCGCCCGGGGCATCGTCTCGAGCCCTTCCGCCCTTAGCAGGGTCAGAAACCCGTCGTCCGTGAGCAAATCCTTGATTGCCTCGACAATGAACAGAAGACGGGTCTGGGTGAAATCCGACTTCTTCACGAGCAGACGCTGCTTTTCGGCCTCGCGCTGGTAAACCTGCATCAGGTCGCTGGCGGTCAGCTTGCGGGTGGAGCCCTTCCGCCCAAACTTCCCCGCCGATATAGACTTGCTGCGCCCACGCATGCGGAGGTCGAGGAGCCGGCGAACAGAAGCCAGCTTCTTCCCTCTCAGCTTGCCGGTTTCGTAGGCTTCGAGCAGCAGGTTTTGCGCCTCTTCGCTTTCGGCGCGCGAGATCTCCATCGCAAGACTGATCGGGATCAGCCCCGTCTCGACCGCTGACAGCAGCCTTTCCTCGCCGCGCTCGAGCAGGGTCACGATCATGCTGACCCACCCACTGGTGATGCCGATTTTGCGGGAAATCTCGGCTTCGGTGTAACCGCGTTTCCTCAGTGCCCCGATCTCGTTCATGACATCGATCGGACGCTGCACCCGGCGGGCAATGTTCTCCACCAGGCTCATGACGAGGCATTCGCTCTCGCTCGCTTCGATCACGACCGCCGGTATCTCGGTCTGACCCAGCATCTGGAAAGCCTCAAGCCGCCCTTCGCCACAGACCAGATCGTAGCGCGTGCCGCCCGGACCATCGTGCTTGCTGACCGTGATCGGACGTTTGAGGCCGATGGTCTCGATATTGTTGACGATCTCGCGGTGCTGACGCTTGTTGCGCGCCCTAGGGTTGAGCACGGTGATCCGCGAAATCGGGATCATCTCGATGATCTGGGGGCGGGTGACGGTCATCAGGCAGCCTCCGCAACTCTGACAGGCGCGGCGATCTCGTAGAAGAAATCTAGGGCGTCGAAGCGGTAAGCATCGAGCAGCAGCTCGTTGTCCTCGGCAAGCCGCACCCTTTCGGCCGCAACATCCAGCCTCGGGAAGAGATAGTAGTCGAAGGGCTGCCGGTTGCTGGCGTCCATGCGGACCACCAGAGTGATGTCGGGCATCTTGGAGGTGTCGAAGCGGATCTTCCAGCGCAGCAGGCCCGTCGGCGTGGGCGTGCAACGAACGATGACCACGGACAGGCTGAACTCATCGTTCACGATGACCCGGTCTGTCTCCGGATCCTGCCATGCTTCACTGCCCTGCGCTTTCAAACCTTCGAGGACCTCGCGAAGAATGTCCGGATGCAGTCGGCGCAGCGCGCGATTGACCGCGAGATAGCGATAGTCGCGATCCGGCGAATAGCCGACCAGGCTGTAGGCCCGCAGCAAGCTGCCGAACCGCGACGAATAGGCGCTGCTGGAGGGCAGGCCCTCACATTCATCGATGATGATACCTGAAAGAAGGCCCTTGCTTTCATAGACCGTGCGCAGCGCGTCGATCATCTCGGCATCGGATAGCCTGAAGGACCGTGCGCCAATGAGCGCCTGAGCGGCATCGAACAGGTCGCGCTCGACGATCGCCTCAAAGGCGCCGGGCCTGCGAATCCACATTTCGGGGTCGTTGCGGACCCGCTTCTTCTTCAGCTTGAACGACTGCCGGTTCCACACATTGTCGCCGACGTACTTGCCGTTGATGAGGAGCTGATGGACCGTGCCGCGCGTCCATGGCCGCCCCAGATCGGTGACAATGCCCCGGCTGTTGAGGTCATCGGCGATTTCGCGCCCGCTCAGCCCATCATGGACGAAAGCGGCGTAGACGCTGCGAACGACGGCGATTTCCTCATCCGGGCCGGGCGTCAAAATCACACGGTCGGTCTGAATGCTCTTGTGCTCGCCCCGCGTGAGCACGCCCTTGGTCGTGCCCGTTTCGTCGATCAGGGTCCGGCGAAGCCCAAATCCGGCAGGTCCGCCTTGGCGATACCCCTTCTCGATGAGCCGTCCCTGCCCCGCGAAGACTTTAGTCGACAGCTCCCGGCTGTACTCCCCGGCCATCGCGCGCTTGACGCCCTTAACAATGGTCGAAACCGGGCTGCCGTCATTCTCGAATTGCTCCGCGCAGTATTGAACCGCGATCCCGGCGCGTTTGCAGATGTACTCGTAGTAGGCGCTTTCGTCGGCGTCTTGGAACCGGCCCCAGCGGCTGATGTCATAGACCAGGACCATGGTGTAATCGGCGGCGCCACTTTGAACGTCGTCGATCAGCTGCTTGAGTGCGTCGCGCCCTTCAATCTTCAGCCCGCTTTTGCCGGCGTCTGCATAGGTCCGTACGATCTCGATCCCGCGCGCCGCGGCATAATGCCGGATCGCATCGGCCTGGTTCTCGGTCGAGTATTTCTGATGGTCAGTCGACATGCGAACATATTCGGCCGCGCGCACGAGCCGCGGTGCCTGTTCCCTGCTGTCACTGTCGTCGTAGCCCCAGTCCTTCAATTTCCGCCCTTTCGATGACGATGCTGCCGTGGCCAGGGCGACCAACCGCTGCAGCGCGAACCACGGACACTCCGCCATCCCCGCACTTTCACCAGTGTAGGCCGGAGAGGAGCGGAAGATGTTGCCGAAAAAGGGCAGGAAGTTGCCGAAGTGGGAGGGGGTGCTGGCAGGGCGACAGATCTATGCCGAGACCATTGCTCAACTATTGGAGCGAGAGCACGGCGGAACGCACCGTGCGGTCAAGCAAGTGATGAAGCTGACTGACGCCAGCGAGCGGACCGTCAAGCACTGGCTCTCCGGTCAACATGGTCCCGATACTGTGTTCTTTCTCCGCCTGGTCACGAGCTCACCAGTGATCAGGGCATTCGTGATAGGGCTGATCGAAAGCTCGCAGGGGGCGGGCGATGATCGGCACGGAGTGGACCAAAAGGCTGCTCGCCGATCATCAAAAACGCCCGATACGCAGCCGGCACGGCAGGATCGGCGTCAGAATGACCGTATGAATGACCCTAAAACTGACCCTATAAATGACCCAATAACCGATGCGCTGAACGATCGGCAGCGCTGGTTTCTAGGCCGAGTCGCAGCAGGCCATCGGTGCCGCGCGGCGGACATTTGTGGCCACTGGAAGGTCAGCGCGAAAACCGCGCGACGGGACATTGCCGCGCTCAGCGCTTCAGGCTTGATCCGCTTCACAGGTGCGCGCCGCAACGGACGTTATCGACCTGCTTCTGGGGCAGGATAGTCCGGCTCGACTTCGAACCGGTCGTTGACGCCGAGACCCAAAGAAAGAGGAGAGGGAGGGGGGTGTCGAACCCAGCAAAGGAGATCGACATGCCCCTGTATCCCACCGATATCGAAAAGCGCCTCAAGGCCCTGCAGCGCCAGGCACGATACGAAGCGGAGGGCGCGCCGTATGTCATCTATGCCCTTCTCGATCCCGGTGAACCCGGCGTCCAGTTTGAAGAGAGCCCGTTCAACGGTATCCCATTCTACGTCGGCCAAAGCTGCGAAATCGAGCATCGGCTGCGCCGGCATTTCCGAAAATCGCAGAAGCTCAACCCGGACTCCCAAATGGTCCATCGGCACATTGCTGGGTTGCTTTCTATCGGCCGATTGCCGAGGCTCGCTATCCTCGAGACGGTGCAGACGCGCAGCCAAAGTCTGATGGCAGAACTGCGTTGGGGACAACGGCTGATGCGCGACAGTTACGCGCTTGCAAATGCGAGCGCCGATATACAGCGGCTTATGGGCCTAACGGAATTGGAGGCATGGCTGGACTTTCGGCGCTCCTCAATGCTCGCCAGCGAGGCGGCGCATGAAGGGGCCATCATCGTCCACCGGTGTACCTGTGGTCATGTGGACCGGTGGATCGACCCGGCTGATTATGCGGCATGCTGGTCCAAGCGGTTACGGGTGTGCAAAATTGCGATCCGGACCCAGCAATGCCCTGGGTGCGGCGAGGAATGCATCTGGTCGCTTGAGGATCGCGAACTTCTGTCGGCGCACTTTACCAATTGAAATCCATAGCGCATTATCCCTTGTGTCGAGGATGGGATCGGGGATGTAGAATTGTGATTGGATTGCTCGACAACCCGTTCGCAGTCCTCGGCGTCACGCCTCGATCATCCAAGGCCGAGATACACGATGCAGTCGAAGACGCCCTTCTCGATGCTGAGGGCGTCGAAGAAGAGCGGCGGTTAGAGATCGCCAGGCAGGCTCTGATTTCACCGAATGAGCGCCTCAAGGCGGAACTGGGCTTTCTTCTTGAGCTTCGGCCCGCTGAGGCGCGCAAGGCGCTCCGGGCAAGAACGTATGCAGACTGGCGCGGCGTTGCACGGGATGCGGCGGGGATTTCCAGCCTCAACGCGCTGGTGGAGGCAATCTGTAGGGCCCCGGATATCCAATCTTTCGATGGCCCCTTCCGCGACCTTATAGGGGGCTGGGGGTGCATCAACGAGAGGAACATTGCTCAACAAATCAACGAGGAACGGGCAATATCTGGGTTTACCGAGGTCCAGATTGCTGACGTTCGCGCGTCGTTGGCGGACCTTCGCACCCATCACGCATCGCGAACCATCGAAACCCTCGAGAAACTTGGCAGCGCGCCGCAGTATCTGGCAGATTTGCTCGTTTCGACCCTCAAGCCTGAGGGGAAGAGCCGCGAAGCGTTTGTGACTGCCGCCCTTGATTCCTACGCCAGTCGCGTGGGTGGCGCATTGGTCAGCGGCGCAGACCGGGTCCTGGCGACGCTGGAGACATACTCATTCAGCGGCGATGACGCCGATTTTGCAACGTTTGAGCAAGCACTTGAAGCGTGGGATGTTCTTGCACAGCCACTGCAAATCGCGGCCGAGGCCAAGGGCGCGGATGAGGAAAACTCAAAAGCGCTGTACGAGCAGATCCGCTCCATCGCCATCGATCTCGCAAATGACGAAGATCGACACCACGAGGCACTCAAGATCACAAACCTGTCGCAGCGGATCTTTGCTGAACTACCGGGTGCCGCTGAGTTCCTGAAAAAGGACGCGCGCACGCTAAATGATGTGATCGCGAGCAAAACCCGGGACAAGCATCTGTTGCCTTTGGCTGTGGCGTTGGAACAGGCGCGCGAAGATCTTGCCGCGACCAGTCGCCAGTTGTCAGCCCACGGTTTCTCGGCATCTGCACCCAAACCGGTTGGTCCCATCTGGTCAGCGTACGTCGGCCTTTTATCCCGCGAGGTTGATCAGGAGATTCGGGATATCGGGGCGAACCTCGTGCGCAACCTCTCGATCACGCTATTCAACGACAGGCAAGAACCTATTCAGGCAAAAATGCTGACCTCCCAGCTTGCTGCTGATTCCGACTGGTTCTCGGCCGACGTCCGCACCCAGATCGAAGACGACGATAGCTACCTTAATCGGAGCGTGAAGCTTCAAGAAGTGCTCGCTGCGATGAAGCGGGAGGATTGGGGGCAGGCGAAGACCCTCTGTGAGTCCCTCATCCGTGTGTCCCCTGCAACCGAGCTCGACGGCCTTCGGAAAATCGAAGCCGTAATCGATGAGAAGCGCAGGTCCCGCAATATCAGCAGGCTTGTCTGGGGCGGGATCGCAGCGGCGGTGGTTGGCGGCGTCGTGCTGGATCAAGATGACCGCCCGGCGTACGAAGAGCCAGTTTATGAGGCTCCGTACATTGCAGAAGAAGAAATCGCAGCGCCCTCCGCCCAAGACGAGGAAAACGAGATAATCGTCAGTCAGGATTCTTCCGATGAAGAAGTTATACCTTCCACATATCCTGTAGCGGCTCTCTCGCGTGCTGAGCTTCGCTACTGCCTTAGGCAATCTGAGAGGTTGGATCTCGCCCGAGATCTTGTTGATAGCTTTAGCCAGCAAACCCGATTTAATGCAGCGGTCTCAGATTTCAATTCGCGCTGCTCAAGCTTTAGATATGACGAAGCTGACATGTCGGTCGTAAGAGCTGAAATCTCTGCAATGCGCGATAAATTGAGATCCGAGGCGGCCGAAATTGTCGGCGCAAACACCATAGCCACGCCACCAATCTACACAGCTCCCTCAAGCAGTCCTTCGTACGAAGAACCTGCTTCCGACTTCGATGAGACGTTCGGTGTGGAAGATAATGGTCGATAGGAACATCTCGGGAGAAGTTGCGTCATGAGTTCGGAAAAAGCTGTTTCTGCCCCCGACGAGGTGGCCATCTCCGAGATGGCAGTCGATTTTTGGAAGTTGCTGCGCATTTCGGATCGAATGTTGGTGAGTCTGCCTGATGAGAGGCGCACGAGGTTTGCAGCACAAACGAGGTTCTCGGCGGGCCGCTTGGAGCAGCATCTGGACGCACTCGATATCAGTCTGGCGACCTTCGAAGGTCAGGTGTTCGGTCCCGAGCTTCCCGCAATCGCAATCAATGCCGACGATATCGAAGGCGACCCAGCGCCAATCGTCGAGTCTGTTGTCGAGCCTGCCGTGATTTGGAGAGGCAGGGTAATCCAGAACGCCAAAGTGATTTTGAAGGGGAGCGACGCCAATGTATCTCGGGATTGATCTGGGCACGTCGAACTCGGCGGTGGTAGGCGTTGATGATGCCGGGGCCCGGCTCTTCAAGACCAGTGACGGTAAGGATGTTCTGGCAAGCGTCCTTTATTTCGACCGTGGTGGACGCATGTCCGTCGGCACGAGAGCCTATGCTCAGTTGGAGCTTGCACCCGACAAGGTCGCGCACGGTTTCAAGCGGCTTATGGGAACATCCAGCACGATTGAACTGACAGGAGCGGGCAAGTCTCTGACCCCAGAACAAGCCAGTGCTGAAGTCATCCGTGAACTGCTCCGGCAAGTCGAAGCCGAGACCGGCGCCCGGGATGTTACCGGCGCGATCATCACCATTCCGGCCGCGTTCGATCAGATGCAGTCAGAAGCTACCATCCGGGCCGCGCACGAAGCAGGTCTTGCCAAGGTTGGATTGCTGCAAGAACCGGTTGCAGCAGCAATGGCCGCCCTTGAGGGCGCAGCACGTCGCGATGGCCGGTTCCTCATCTATGATCTTGGCGGCGGGACCTTCGACCTGGCCCTCGTTGAAGCGACTGGCGGTGCGGTCAACGTCATCGCTCATGAAGGCATCAAGATGCTTGGCGGAAGAGACTTCGACCGCACAATCGTCGATTCCATCATTCGCCCTTGGCTGACTGCAAATTTCCGTCTTCCAGAAAATCTGGCGTCGGACGATCGATACAAGCGCCTTTTGGCCGTCATGCGCAACAAGGGCGAGCTGGCCAAGATCGAACTCTCCACGCGGGATCAGGCGGTGATCTATCTTAGCGAGGATGATGCCCGGACCGAAGATCTGGATGGCAATCCCATTTACGTCGAGGTCGAAATCTCGAGGGCACAGTATGAGGATCTGATCAAGGATCGGATCATAGAAACCATTGAGCTTTCTCGAAAAGTCCTCAAAGATAATGGCCTTACCCATGAGGATATCGACCGTGTAGTCTTCATTGGCGGTCCGTCGAAAACCCCGGTTATTCGCGACATGGTCAGCCGTGAACTCGGTATTCCCGCAGACCACAAGATTGACCCTATGACCGCCGTTGCCCGCGGGGCAGCGATTTTCAGCGAGAGTCGCGACTGGTCGGTCGAGAAGGGGCAGAAGAAATCAGCCCGCGGCGCAGTTTCGACGACCGGGGACTTCAAGGCGCGCGTTGTGTTTACGGCCAGGTCAGCGGATGATCGCGCGAGGTTGCGGGTCGAGGCTGAGACCGGGTCTGGGCAATACAAATTCAAAGTCTTGGGCCCAGACGGATACGATAGTGGCTGGGCGCCTCTCGATGAAAAGGCTTCCATGACCGTGCCTCTGAACAGGCCGGGCAGACATGTTTTTACTGTTCAGATTGAGGATGCTGGCGGCCAGAGGGCCTGTGAGGATCAGATTGTCGAGATCACTCGCACGGAAGCTTCCGCGGCTGCAATCCATGCCACCCAAACAGTGTCGGTAAAGATCGCCGAGGGGCCTGCTTCCGAAAGAAGGAACGTGCTTCATCCCCTCATCAAGAAGGGATCGCCCTTGCCAATAGAGGGAACGGAGATTTTGCGTCTGCGCGAAAAGATGCGTGGTGGAACCCCTGGCAGGTTCGATGTTGAGCTATTCAACCACGCTGACGGCGTGAACGATCCCGAGCTCAATCTTGCGATTGGTGTGTTTCGCATCCTGGCGGATGACATCCTCGATCCCGGAGAGGTCGCTGAGGCAGGTACAGAAGTTCACATTCATTGGAAGATGGATGACAATGGCCTGATCAGGTGCTCCGTCGCCATCCCTGACCTGCAAGTCCACCTTCAAGACAAGTCCTTCTACGTTCCCCAGGCGGGTCAGGATCGTTTTGACGGCGAGGAAGGTGCGGCCTTGGCCGAGAGCAAGCTCGTCGATGCGGAGGGGGCCATCGAAGAAGCACGGTCAGCTATGGGCGGCGAGCCAAAGCTCGAGCAATTGAAGCGGCGTCTCTCACGACAGAAGGAGTTGCTAGCCAATTCCAGCGATGCAGAAGCCCGGCGGTCCGTGACTGAGGAGGCTCTTCATGTGCAGCAGGAATTGGCCCGCCTGAAGGAGGCCCCTGAACACCGTCGTGCCGTCCTTTTGCAGGAAATTGAGCATATCGAAGATGGCATCTCCGACCTTATTGAAACGATGGATCCCGGTACCGTCGAAAGGCTCAACACCTTGCTGCGGTCGGCGCGCGAGGAGATCAGCAACGAAAACTGGTCGGGCGTGCGTCAGTTGGTCCAGCAAGCGCGCACTGTCTTCCAGCGATCGCTGTATGAGCAGCCGGCATTCATTTTTGCCATGTTCGAGCGGCTAGCAGCAGAGCGGCATTCTGCCCTCGACAAGGACCTCCACGACCGCTTGGTAGACCAAGGCTGGACAGCGGTTGAGCAGCAAGACGTCGAGAGTGTCCGGGAGGTGCTTGGCATGATTGTCCGCAACCGCATGCCAAATGAGTCCGAGAGCAGTGGCGTCACGATGCTTGCCGGGCTCATGCGCTGACGCATCCGGCCGTAGCTCAGGCATGGGCCGCCCATGTTGATCCTGATAGCAACGTGCTGAAGTCACGGGGCAATGGTCATCGTTGCCAGTCGTCGGCCCCTGTGCTTTACCACCGGCGATGAGCAGCCCCGCCGACATCGACGCATTTATCAGCGAATGGCGCGGCACGGGCGGCAGCGAACTCGCCAACACCCAGTCCTTCATCAACGGCCTGGCCCGGCTGCTCGGCGTCGATCCCCCGCGCGGCGCCAAGGCTGACGACATTGCGAACGACTACGTCTTCGAACGCCGGGTCTTCCAGGACAATGGCGACGGCACCACCAGCTTCGGACGGATCGACTGCTACAAGCGCGGCTGCTTCATCCTCGAAGCCAAGCAGGGCAGCGAGGCGGATCGGGCGGCGGCCGACAAGGGCGAGGACGATCTCGACATCTTCGGCCAGACCGCCAAGACCCGCGTCGCCCGCGGCACTGCCCGGCGAGGCACGCCCGGATGGGCCAAGGCGATGGTGCAGGCCAAAGGCCAGGCCGAGCGCTACGCTAAGGCGCTCCCCATCGATCATGGCTGGCCGCCGTTTCTGCTCATTGCCGACATCGGCTATTGCATCGAGGTCTATGCTGACTTCACCGGCACAGGCAAAGCCTACGCCCAGTTCCCCGACCGGGCGCGCTACCGGATCATGCTGGAGGACCTGCGCGACGACGATGTGCGCGATCGCCTGCGCGCCATCTGGACCGATCCCAAAAGCCTCGATCCCACAGCCCGGGCCGCCCGCGTCACCCGCGACATTGCCGATCTCCTCGCCACCGTCGCCCGCCGCCTCGAAAAGCGCGGCTATGATGCCGAGACCACCAGCGGCTTCCTCATGCGCGTGCTGTTCACGATGTTTGCCGAGGACAGCAAGCTGATCCCCGAGGGCAGCTTCACCCAGCTTCTCAAGAACCAGCGCGCCCACCCGGAGCATCTCGAACACCAGCTTTCCGCGCTCTGGGCGGCGATGGACAAGGGCGAATTCTCCCCCGCGCTCGGCGTCCCGCTTCGCAAGTTCAACGGCTACCTCTTCAAGGAACGCACCGCCCTGCCCCTCGATGCCGAGGAGCTGGAGGTGCTGATCCAGGCCGCCGAACATGTCTGGACCGAGGTCGAGCCCGCCATCTTCGGCACCCTGCTCGAACGTGCGCTCAACCCCAAGGAGCGAGCCAAGCTCGGCGCCCACTACACCCCGCGCGCCTATGTCGAGCGGCTGATCGGCCCCACCATCATGGAGCCGCTGCGGGCCGACTGGGACGGGGTGCGCGGGGCGGCTGCGACCTTGATCGAAGAGGGCAAGGCGGACGAGGCCAAGGCCTTTGTCGAGGCGTTCCATTCCCGGCTTGCCCAGACCAAGGTGCTCGATCCCGCCTGCGGCACCGGCAACTTCCTCTATGTCGCCATGGCGCGCATGAAGGAGCTGGAGGGCGAGGTGCTCGATCTGCTGGTCGAGCTGGGCGACGATCAGTACGTCGCCGAACTCACCGGCCACACCATCACGCCGGAAAACTTCCTCGGCATCGAGATCAACCCGCGCGCCGCCGCCATTGCGCAGCTGGTGCTGTGGATCGGCTATCTGCAATGGCATTTCCGCGTGAACGGCGCGGATCGCACCCCGCCCGAGCCGATCCTGCGCGACGTCAAGACCATCGAAAACCGCGATGCCCTGATCGAGTGGGACGAGAAGGTTGCAGAGCTGGACGAGAACGGGGACCCGGTCACCCGCTGGGATGGCGAGACGATGAAGGAGCACCCCGTCACCGGCAAGAAGGTGCCTGAAGAGACGGCGCGAGTGGAGGTCTACCGCTATGTGAAGCCGCGAGCGGCGAAATGGCCCAAGGCGGATTTCATCGTCGGGAATCCGCCCTTCATCGGCGGCAAAGATGTGCGCGACCGTTTGGGGGATGGCTATTTCAATGCGCTGTTCGCGACAACCGACGTTCCCGAGAGTGCCGATTTCGTCATGCACTGGTGGGACAAGGCGGCAGCCGCCGTGCGCAAGGGTGGCACCCGCCGGTTCGGGTTCGTCACGACCAATTCGATCACGCAGGTTTTCAGCCGCCGGGTGATTGCCAAGCATCTGGACGCCAAGGACCGGGTGAGCCTGATGTTCGCCATCCCGGATCACCCGTGGGTTGACGAAAAAGATGGCGCAGCGGTTCGCATCGCGATGACGGTTGCAACGAGCGGAAAGGCTTCAGGCCAACGATGGAGCGTCGTAGACGAAAGCGACGCACCTGATCATCTCGTTTACACCGAGAAGGTCGGGCAAATCACTGCCGACCTCAGGATAGGGCCTGATGTAACGTCCGTCATCAGCATCCGAGCCAACGAGAGGCTGGCATCTCGGGGCGTTCAATTGATGGGCGATGGCTTCATTGTCACACCGGAGCAGGCTGATGCGCTCGACATGGTTCGAGTCCTTCCGCCTCAGCCAGCGGCCCAAGCTGAGGGTGCTTCACCCCTTAGGATTCGTACCGACGCTCAGAATCCTGCCGTGATCTTCGACTATCGGAATGGCCGTGACCTCGCCGCGCGCCCGCGCGGTGTACAGGTAATCGACCTTTTTGGTTTGAGCGAAGCTGAAGTGCGCGCCCAACATCCCGCCGTGTATCAACACATCTTGGCGCTCGTGAAACCTCACCGCGACCAGAACAATCGTGCGAGCTACCGCGAGAACTGGTGGCTGTTTGGCGAACAGCGCTCAGAACTGCGTAAAGCGCTTCGCGACGTGAACCGGTATATCGCCACTATCGAAACGGCGAAGCACCGGGTTTTTCAGTTTTTGCCGATGTCGATCCTACCTGATAACAAGTTAGCGTGCATCGCATTGGATGACGGTTATCACTTGGGCGTGCTATCCAGCGGCATACATGTTTCGTGGTCGCTGAGTGTCGGCGGATTGCTGGAAGACCGACCAGTGTACGTCAAATCACAGTGCTTCGATCCCTTCCCATTCCCCGCTGACGTCCCCGAGGCGCTCAAGGACAAAATCCGGGCCGAGGCCGAGGCGCTCGATGCGCTGCGCAAGCGGGTGCTAGAAAGCCATGAGGACCTGACCCTCACCAAGCTCTACAACGTGCTCGAAGCCCTGCGAGAAGGCCGCGCGCTGACCGATGCCGAGCGCGACATGCATGATCGCGGGCTCGTCACCCTGATCCGCCAGCACCACGACGCCATCGATGCGCTTGTCGCGGAAGCCTATGGCTGGCCCGCCGACCTCTCCGATGAGGAAATCCTCACGCGCCTCGTCGCCCTCAACAAGGAACGCGCCGCCGAGGAAGCCCGCGGCCTGATCCGCTGGCTGCGTCCCGAATATCAGGCGCCCGACTACAAGGCACCCGTCACCCAGGCGCTGGACCTGGGCGAAACCGCCGCCGCGCTGCCCGACAACGTCATCCCTTGGCCCAGCTCACTCCCCGAACAGGTCAGCGCCGTCCAATCCATCCTCACCGCCGCCGCCACGCCCCTCGCGCCGCAAGACGTCGCCCGAGCCTTCAAGGGCAAACGCGCCGCGACCGTACGCCCGGTGCTGGACGCACTCGCCGGCATTGGCATGGCACGACGGCTGAAGGACGGGCGATATGCTGCTTGATAGGCGAGAGGGCGCATGAAGGAAGACGACTTCAAGCTTTGGATGACCCGGGCTGGGTACGATTCCGGCACAATCAGCACACAGATTGCCCGCGCAAAGCGTCTCGATCAGACATACGGCGACCTCGACGAGCATTTTGACCGCGACAAGTTCACGGCAATCGCCGCGACCCTGAAATATTCCGCCCAGGACAAGCGGGATGGGACGCCGAACCCGTCAAAGCTAGAGATCGACGGGGATTTCTATTCGAACCTCGCGAGCTACCGCGCCACGCTGAATTTCTATCAGCGGTTTCGCGACGACGATCAGGCGGGCCGCAAGCCTCGGCTACCGAAGTTGGGGGATGACCGACTTTCTTCCGAAGTCACCCGAATGATGGGCGTGTTCAAGCAGCGAATGCCTGACTTCACGGGGTTCGCAGAGGAAACTGGGCAGTTCTGGGAATACGAAGGTCAATATAAGCGCGATGCCCGAGATGCGGTGATCGCCGCCGCAACCGACTTTGATCAGACAGATGCGGAATGCGGACGCAGAGTTTTCAAGGCTTTGGTTCAGGGGACACAGCAAGGTCTGCCTCTCAGCTGGCGGACCTATGCCGAAATCGGGAAAGCCGAAGGTTACTTGGAGATACGGTTTTACGAAACGGTGGCCAGCCTGGCTCGCTTGGAAGCGGGAGACCATGACGGGCTGTTGCGCTGTGCCCGCCAGCTCGAGAGCCTGAGGGAAGCCGGTATCTCGGTCATGCGGCGGGGAGAAGTTCTCGGCATAACGATTTCGATTTACGGCACCGTGAATGTCAATGATGCCTGTTGGTACAAGGCACGGACGTTTGATCGGCTCGGCAAAGCCCTGTTGGGCCACAAGCTATTTCCTTCGCCACAGTTCGAAATCGCTGAATTCGAAGAATTTCAGTTGATGATGAACAGAATCCGGGATCAGCTGGATGATTGGAATTGGCAAACAGGCAGCCTGACCGACGTCCAAGGGTTCATTTGGGTGGCAATGGCCGAGACATGGGGGGAAGCGCAGGTGGCAGACCTTACCCGCGAAGCCGTCGAGCAGGCGATGGACGAGTGTGAAGAAATCGGCGTCGACGCTTTTCTCGAGAAGTACAAGTTTGGCAAACCGCGAGATTATTGGACCAGACGCGAACCGGACGGGATGCTTTTCCCCGCCAAAGCCACAGTTGGCGTCGCGCACGGCTACATGCCCGGAGGCTCACCCCAAAGCGCCAAGGAGTTCTATGGCGGCTTCGGGGAGCAGGCTGCAAACGGCATTCTACAGCGCCTTGGCTTTGAAATCGTGACCGGAAAAGCGGAAACCCTGCCTCCGCGCTCAGAACGCAAGGTCGCTCCACCAATGAAGCCAACCAATCTCATCCTGTTCGGCCCACCGGGTACCGGCAAAACGTACGCCACGGCGGCTGAGGCCGTGAGGCTTTGCGGTGAGGAAGTTCCGGATGACCGTGATGCGTTGATGAAAGCCTATCGCAGGCTGGCCGATGCGAAGCGGATCGAGTTCGTCACGTTTCATCAATCGATGAGCTACGAAGATTTTGTCGAGGGCAAGCAGCCGGTGACGGGCGGGGATGATGAGGAATCCTCCGGCGGCTTCAGGCTGGAGACCTTTCCTGGCATTTTTCGGCGTATTGCCCGTCGCGCCGAAACCAGCATCAGCCACTCCGCTGGACCCGACGCCATCCGGATCGACGGACGCCAAGTATTCAAGACATCCATCGGCGAGGCCGCAAACCCCGAAGATGCCTACCTTTTCGACGAAGCTATCTCGCAAGGCCATACGCTGCTTGGGTTCGAGGACATCGACTGGAGTGATGACAAGTATGCCTCGCGTGAGGCGATCATTGATGCGTGCCGGGAGCAGGGTGATCGGGAAGGGGACTTGAATGCCCAGACCGGCCGGGTGCAGATGCCTTTCATCTTCCGCAATTGGGTGAAGCCCGGCGACCTCCTGATCGTGTCCAAGGGCAACAGCCTTTTCCGTGCAATCGGTGAGGTGACTGGCGGCTATGAGTTCGCTCCAAGGCCTGAAGGTGGCTATGCACATCGCAGGAAAGTCAGATGGTTATGGGTGGATCGAGAAGGTGTCCCCGTCAGTGAGATTTACCAGCGCAAGTTTAGCATGCGGACCATATATCTCCTGACAAAGGATGAACTGAATGTTGCGGCGCTGGAACGTTACATCAACAGCCAGCAGCCGACGCAGCAGGCGGTGCCCTCACCTGATCACTTCGTTTTGATAATCGACGAGATCAACCGCGCCAACATTTCCAAGGTGTTTGGGGAATTGATCACGCTTCTTGAGCCCGATAAGCGGCTCGGACAAGAGAATGAACTCAAGGTTAGACTGCCCTACTCGGAGGATGAATTCGGAGTTCCGTCCAACCTTCACATTGTTGGTACGATGAACACCGCCGATCGCTCTATCGCTCTGTTAGACACCGCTTTGCGCCGGCGGTTCGATTTCAAAGAGATGCTGCCTGATCCTGACGTCCTTGCAGGTGCATCTGACCGAACCGGTGTCGATCTGTCGAAGGTGTTAAAGGCATTGAACGAGCGGATCGAGTATATGTTCGACCGTGAGCATCAGATTGGGCACGCATACTTTCTTGGGTGCGAGTCACGTGCCGAACTTGATCGCCGAATGCGTTTTCGGATCATTCCACTACTAGCGGAATACTTCTTCGAGGATTGGACCAAGGTCGCCTTGGTGTTGGGCGATCGGGAAGGTTCTCGATTCTTGGAAAAGATTGAGCTCAGACCTCCGCTTGGCCTCGATGAGGATGGCGAGGCCCCCACAAGATGGCGGTGGAATGTTCGCACTGAGTTCTCCGAAGACGCCTATGCCGGTCTGATGTGATCCGTAAATCGGTCCTTGAATGGCAGTCGCTCCAGTATGGCCAAGGGGATAATGAAATTCCCAAGTGGGCAGCGGAGCGACTTTCTGCGGTGGCCAAAAAATCTCCGCTTGGCGGAAGCGGAGGGGCACGTATCCTTGTCCTCGGCCGCGATTCACTCAAGGCAGGACAGGTCGTAGGTGTTGTTGCAGCGGAAGGTTGCAACCTTGAGATCTTGCCGAAGATTGATTTTCCTTCCGGCATCGAAGCGGCCTCCCAGCGTGGACTGATAAGGCGCAGGCTCATCCACCTTCTGGCCGTAGCTTTGGATATCGAGATCGACGCTGGGTCAATCACCCCGCTCGGCTGGCAGAAGGACAGCGTACTCGAGATTCTCATCCGATTGTTCAGTACGAAACTGGCGGATGCTGTCCGGCAAGGGATGCCGAGGCGGTATCTGCATCGGCAGGAAGACCTGCGCTCACTTCGCGGACGCCTCGATGTTGGCCGGCAATTCTCTGCGCTTGCGCTCAATCCCTCCAGGCTGGCTTGTCGCTTTGATGATCTGTCGACCGATACCGCGCTGAATCAGATCATGAAAGCCACCATCGACCGGCTGAGTTCGCTTGCCAAAGCAACGGAGAATCAGCGGCGACTTGCTGAGCTCGCGTTCAGCTATGCCGATGTTTCGACAATTCCTATCAGCGAACTCAGATGGGATGATGTTCAGATCGACCGAACCAACGCCCGCTGGAAAGACTTAGCATCACTCGCACGGCTCCTTCTCGGCAGCAGGTTCCAATCAACCTCGAGTGGTGGCGAGGCGGGTTTCTCATTGTTGTTCGAAATGAACACTCTATTTGAGCAATATGTCGGCCGTATGCTCAGAAGGGCATTGGCAGGCAGCGACCTTACTGTTCATCTTCAGGGCGGCAGGCTGTTCTGCCTTGAGTCAGTCGATAGTGGGCGAGGATTATTTCAGACAAAGCCTGACATCCTGATCAAGCGCGGCGGAGAGGTCGTGCAGATCATTGACACAAAGTGGAAGAAGATATCGGCACGGATTGATGATGAGAAGCAAGGAATTTCACAGTCTGACGTCTACCAGATGATGGCGTATGGTCAGATCTATCGACCAACTTCACTGATTCTTCTTTTTCCGCATCACGCCGGATTATCAGATCCGCCAGGTGTGTTTGGAGATTTCAAAATTCCTTTAAGTCCGATGCATCTGTTGGCTTCGACCTTGGATATCTCTGAATCGCATGGCGTTCAGGATAATCTTCGAAAGCTCGTTAATGTCGGATTGGCTCTGCCAGAATCATGATGCCTGTCGAGCCTGACAACACGCCTGCGTTGCCCATTCAGAAGTGCCCTCTAGCCCCAGCGATCTGCGGCGATTTCGCTGACTGTCGGCCGTGATTCAGCAAGGGCTTGTCGGTCGGCATGGCTCATCTCTGATGCGGCGATGGCTTCGATACCCATTGAGGCTTCAAACCCACGACCTGCAGCCGCTTCGAGCTGGCGGAAATATTCAATATCCGCAATTACATGCCGTTCGCAGCCATTGCTGATCAGGACTACCGGCTGCACAGCTGCAAGGCGGAGAACCTCGCCGGTGCTAGTGCGAAGCTGGCTGAGTGGGATCCTCTGATACTCACTTGACACCTCTGACATACCCGCCTCTCTTCGTGATCCGAGAATAGTAATATCAGCTGGACAAACAAGGCTGCCGCGCCGCCGGCAGTGGGTCAGTCTGAAATCCAGCCTGAAATCTCGGCAGATTGTTGCTATGGGAGGGGTATGACCGCCAAAGATCGATGGGAGATGAACCTAGCGTGCCCTGAGTGCGGAGCGTTAGGCACGGCTGACGTCTTTCAATATGACGGTTGGTCATTCAGCAGTGACAGCCGAACTCATGTGTCGTCGGTGTCGGATGGCTTCAGGATCCAAGGCGCAAAGAGTGATCGCGGGCAAGACAAGGTCTTCTGCAGAAACTGCGATGTCCAAGTGAAATGAGCCATCCCAAGCGTCCACGTGATCCGGCCCTCTTATCCAGAGGCTCGATGGGCGCAGATTCCTCTAGAATAGGCCCGCCAAGATTGGCCCGTTAAGCCCGGGGTTTGGATGCCAACTCTGGTTTAGGTGGGGAAGCATGTGGGTAAAGTTTAGTCTTAGCCCCTTTAACACCTGATATTAAATCACAATTCGACGAATTCAGGCGGACTCCGTCTCCGCCACCGGCCTTTCCCGCGATCGACACAAGCCCCGCAGGGGCACCCCCGCCCGCTCAGCGCTTGCGGCGCGGCATGCGGTAGGGGAGCATGAACTGCACCAGCCGGGACGAGAAGCGCCGCATGTCGAGGCTTTCCTGCACTGCCACCACGTCCTCGCCCAGAAAGCGTGAGGCGAGCTCGGAGCGCGCATAGAAGGGCGTATCCTCCCACGTCCGGCGCACCTCGGCCACGCCGATGTCGCTGCGGGTGCGGCGGCCAATGCCCCACTTGCTGTCCGGCAGGCCCGCGATCGGCGGCAGCTCGACCGGCTCGGGCACGCCCGAACGGTCGAACCTGAGCGCGCTGGCGAACAGCGACCCGTCGCCGCGCTCGCCCTCATAGCACACCAGCGCGCCCGATTTCAGGTGCGCGCGCGACCAGTGCCAGGTGTTGAAGCCGGTCTCCAGCGGTTCGGCGCCGCGGTTGTGATCGAGATAGGCCTTGCCGCCCCACGAAATGCCCGGCGAGGTCATCTCCACCTCGATCCGCGCGCGCGGGGCCAGACAGTGCCAGATGTGGTTCTCGCCCGCATCGAGCGCGAAGGCGACGCGGTTGAGCGCCTCGGGGAAGACCCGCACCCGGCCAATCACCGGGCGCTGCCAGGGCACAAACAGGCGGGTATCGCCTTCGTGGATGTCGATTGTGAGCGCACCGTCCTCCCAGCGCACCGAACTCGGCCCGATCACGAGGTTGCTCGCATCGCGCGACACCGCCGGACGTCCGCGCTCGGTCATCACCCAGCGGTGCTGCGGGCCATAGAGCGCGACATTGAGACAGGCATGATCGAGCGGATCGCCCCGACCGCTCTTCTTGTAATAGGGTGAGAACACGCTCCCGAGGAAGGCGATGATGGTCAGCCCGTGCTGCCCGTCGTCGCTGATCGCGTCGACATACCACCAGGAATAGCCGCCGGGCGGGATGTCCGCGTCGAAGCGAGGTCCTTCGCGATCACCCGCGCGGCCAGCTGCCCGGACAAGGCTGCCATGGGCACCCCAGCCGCCGGATGGGTCGCCCCGCCCGTGCAATAGAGACCGGCGAGCCGGGTTTTCGGCCCCTGCCGCTGGAAGGAGGCCGCCCAGCCGTGCGACGCTCTGCCATAGAGGGCGCCGCCCGTGGCCGGGAAGAGACCGTCCCAGTCCTCGGGCGTCATGAGCTGATGCGGCATCGCCTCTTCCAGCCTCAGCCCGCAACGGGTCAGCGTTGCCATCATGGCCTGTGTGCATCGCTCTCTCTCCTCGGGTGTGTAGTGGTGAACGTCTCCATCGGCGGGGGCGTTGACGATGATCTGAAGGCGCTCGCGCCCGCTTGGCGGGGCGGCGTGCTCGCCGGCGCCGCAGTCGATGGCGCAGACATAGACGGTGGGCTCGGACGGCGTCCGGCCTGCGGCGATCTCGCGGAATTCGCGTGCGTAATCGCGCGAGAAGAAGACGTTATGGTGGGTGAGGTCGAAGCCTTCGGTTCGGGCGTGGACATACCACACCAGCGCCGAGAGCGAGCGTTTGGCACGCGGGATCGGCGGCACGGCCCGCGCCGCGCCCGCGCCCAGCTTGCCGGTCGCCAGCGCGCCCGGATCGCCGTTGCAGATCACGATGTCGGCCGGGATCACTTCGCCGCTCGCCAGCCTCACCCCGCTGGCGCGGCCGCCGCTGGTAAGCACCTCCGCCACCGGAGCGGCAGTTCGCACCCGCGCGCCCTGCCGCTCGGCAAGGCTCGCCAGCGCTTTGGCCAGCGCGTGTATCCCGCCCTCGATCAGCCACACGCCCTGCGCCTCCACATGGGCGATCAGCATCAGCGTGGCGGGGGCCTTGAACGGGGAGGAACCACAATAGGTGGCATAGCGCCCGAACAATTGCCGCAAGCGTGGGTCGCGGAAATGCTGACCCAGCGCTGTCCACATCCCGTCGAAGGGCCGCATCGCCAGCGCATCGCCGATCCGCCACGGGCCGATCCGCCACATCATCGGCAGCGGCGTGCTGGCCTTGCCGCCGCGCAGGAAAGGCTGCTCCAGCACCTCGAAGATGCGCTGTGCTTCCGCGGCAAAGGCGCGATAGCCTCGCGCGGCCTCGGCCCCGGCAAACTCGCCCACGGCGGCGACGCTGCGTTCGCGGTCGGCATAGAGATCGAGCGTGGCGGTATCGTCCCAAGCATGGCGGGCGATCACTTCGGCGCGGGCGATGGTGACATGATCGTCGAGCTGCGCTCCGCAGGCAGCGAAGACTTCGTCGAACACGGCGCGATAGGTGAACACGGTCGGCCCGCCGTCGATCGCGGCGCCGTCCACCACGACCCGACGCGCCTTGCCGCCGACCCAGCGCTCCTTCTCGCAGACGGTGACGTCATGCCCCGCAGCCGCCAGCAGCGCGGCACTGGTGAGCCCGCCTATGCCTGCTCCGATGACGGCGACTCGCGCCATGACCCGTCCTCCCGACCGCGATCTACGGCGATTATCATTGACCTTACGCGGCGATCTGTCCAATTATTTAGACATATGGCCTGTCAATCATCTCGATCATGAGCAACTGGGCCGCATTCAAGCTGGGCTATGTGGCGCGCCGCAACCGGGTGTTCGCTTCGCCGAAATTCCAGCACTGGGCCGCGCGCCTGCCGCTGATCCGCTGGATTGCCACACGCCGCGCTGCCGGGGCCTTCGACCTGCTGGCGGGCTTTGCCTATTCGCAGGTGCTGCGCGCCTATGTCGAAGGCGGGCTGTTCGACATCCTGACGGATGGCCCTCTGGCCGCCGCCGCTGTCGCAGAGCGGATGGGCCTGTCCGAAAGCGCAGCATTGACCCTGCTGCGAGCCGGTCGCCCGCTGATGCTGTCCGAGGAACCCGCCGCCGATCACTGGATGCTGGGCGAACAAGGCGCTGTTTTCGCGTCCAATCCCGGCGTGCAAGCGATGGTTCGCCACCACCGCCTCCTCTATACCGATCTTACCGATCCGATCGCGCTGCTGCGCGCCGACCGGGCCGAGCCCACCACCCTGTCGCGCTTCTGGACCTATGCAGGCGCCTTGCAGGGGGCGACCGAGCGCGGGGCCGATACCGCCGAATATTCCGAGCTGATGGCCGCCTCCCAGCATTTCGTCGCCGACGAGGTGCTGGCGAGTGTCGGTTTCGGCGATGCGCAACGTCTGCTCGATGTCGGCGGCGGGCATGGCGCGTTCCTGCGCGCGATCGGCTCCGCGCACCCGCATCTCCATCTTGGCCTGTTCGATCTGCCCGAAGTTGCCACAACCGGGGCACGCGTGCTGGGCGAGGCGCTCGGGGACAGCCGCGTCACCGCGCACCCGGGCAATTTCTTCAGCGATTCCATACCTCAAGGCTATGATATGGTCTCGCTGATCCGGATCCTGCACGATCATGACGATGCCCCCGCCGCCGCGCTGCTCGCGAACATCCGCCGCAGCCTCGTCCCCGGCGCGCGGCTGCTGATCGCCGAGCCGATGGCTCGCATCCCGGGGGCCGAGGCGATGGGGGAGGCCTTCTTCGGCCTTTACCTGTGGGCGATGGGATCGGGACGTCCGCGCAGCCCGGCCGAGATCGCCGCCATGTGCCGCGCCGCCGGATTTACCGGCGCTCGCTTCGTCGCAACCGCGCAACCGGTCAACGCCAGTGTCGTCATGGCCACCGCCTGAGCACAACTTGTCCAAGTTGTTTGACAGTTGTTTGCGTAAGGCGTAGCACACAGTTGGGAGAACATAGCTGTTGGGTTTTCGACTCGGTCTCCGGGCCGCGAATGCACCGCAGAGGAGACCGAGGGAAATGAACACGTTGGCTGTCATACTCGAAGCACCGGAGCGCCTCGCTCTCCGCGCGCTTGAGATGAAGCCCGTGGAGGCCTCGGACGTGTTGGTCGAAATCGCCTGGAGCGGGATCAGCACCGGCACCGAAAAGCTGCTGTTCACCGGGCGCATGCCGCCCTTCCCGGGCCTCGGCTATCCGCTGGTGCCGGGATATGAATCGGTCGGACGGATCGTCGATGCCGGACCCGAAGCCCGCGGACGGATCGGCGACTGGGTCTTCGTTCCCGGAGCCAATTGCTACACCGATGCGCGCGGCCTGTTCGGCGGCACGGCGCGCCGGGTCATCGTACCGTCGGCGCGGGCGCTGCCGATCCCTGAGCATCTCGGAGAATCCGGGGTGCTGTGCGCGCTCGCGGCGACGGCCCTGCACGCGATCAAAGGCGGTTTCGACCGGCGCGAGGCGCTGCCCGATCTCATCATCGGCCACGGCGTGCTCGGCCGCCTGCTCGCCCGGCTGACGCTGGCACTGGGCGGCATGGCTCCCACCGTATGGGAAACCAACCCCGCCCGCCGCGCTGGCGCTGTGGGCTACAACGTGATCGACCCCGCAGCGGACGGACGGCGCGATTATCACGCGATCTATGACGCCAGCGGCGATGCGGGCCTGATCGACGATCTGATCATGCGCCTCGCCAAGGGCGGCGAGATCGTGCTGGCGGGCTTCTACTCCGAACGCGTCAGCTTCGCCTTTCCCGCCGCCTTCATGCGCGAGGCGCATTTCCGCGTCGCCGCCGAATGGCAGCCCGGTGACCTCGCCGAAACGCGGGCGCTGATCGAATGCGGGCGACTGGACCTCAAGGGTCTCGTCACCAACCGGCGCCCGGCCGGAGAGGCGCTCGACGCTTACCCCCAAGCCTTCAGCGATCCCGATTGCCTGAAGATGGTTCTCGATTGGAGCGAATGCTGATGTCCGTGCTTGATACCCAGGCGGCCGACCTTCGCGACGAGGCTTCGCATGAGCCCGACCCCGTTCACACGGGCGAGGTGAAAAGCGAAACCCAGATCATCGCGATCTACGGCAAAGGCGGCAGCGGCAAGAGCTTCGCGCTCGCCAACCTCTCCTACATGATGGCCCAGCAGGGCAAGCGGGTGCTGCTGATCGGCTGCGACCCCAAGAGCGATACCACCAGCCTGCTGTTCGGCGGCAAGGCGACGCCCTCGATCATCGAAACCTCCAGCCGCAAGAAACTTGCGGGTGAAGAAGTGCGCATCGAGGACGTGTGCTTCCAGCGCGACGGCGTCTTCGCGATGGAACTCGGCGGCCCCGAGGTCGGTCGCGGCTGCGGCGGGCGCGGGATCATCCACGGCTTCGAAACGCTCGAGAAGCTGGGCTTCCACGACTGGGGCTTCGATTATGTGTTGCTCGATTTCCTCGGCGACGTGGTGTGCGGCGGCTTCGGCCTGCCGATCGCCCGCGACATGTGCCAAAAGGTGATCGTGGTCGGCAGCAACGACCTGCAATCGCTCTATGTCGCCAACAACGTGTGCCAGGCGGTCGAATATTTCCGCAAGATGGGCGGCAATGTCGGCGTCGCTGGCATGATCGTCAACAAGGATGACGGCACGGGCGAGGCCAAGGCCTTCGCGGACGCCGTCGGCATCCCGGTGCTCACCGCGATCCCGGCGAACGAGGATATCCGCCGCAAGAGCGCGAACTACCAGATCATCGGCAAGCCCGGTGGCGAATGGGCGAGCCTGTTCGAAGCGCTGGCGGAGAATGTCGCCACCGCCCCGCCGCTGCGCCCCACCCCGCTCGATCAGGACGGGCTGCTCGGCCTGTTCAGCGCCGACGTGGTGGGCGGCAATGTCGAGCTCGTCCCCGCCACCCAGGCCGATATGCGCGGCGGTGTGTTCGAAACGAAGCCCAGCCTTGAAGTGGTCTACGACGAGGCATGAGCGACCATCCCGCCTTTGACGCGCCCCAGCGCACCGCTGACCGGATCGACCTCGATCCGGCTGCGGGCGCATGCGCCTCGAAGGACACCATGAACGAGGCCGCCCGCGCCGCCGGCAAGAGCGACATCCTCGATCAATATGCGGCCGACTACCCCGTCGGCCCGCATGACCAACCCCAATCCATGTGCCCCGCGTTCGGGTCACTCCGGGTGGGCCTGAGAATGCGGCGCACTGCGACCGTGCTCTCAGGTTCGGCCTGCTGCGTCTATGGCCTGACCTTCACCTCGCACTTCTACGGCGCGCGGCGGACGGTGGGCTATGTGCCCTTCTCCTCGGAAACGCTGGTGACGGGCAAGCTGTTCGAGGACATCAAGGAAGCGGTCGAAGGCCTCGCCGATCCCGAGAATTACGACGCGATCGTGGTCACCAACCTGTGCGTCCCGACTGCCAGCGGCGTGCCGCTGCGGCTGCTGGGCAAGGCGATCAACGGCGTGCGGATCATCGGCATCGATGTCCCCGGGTTCGGCATCCCGACCCACGCGGAAGCCAAGGACGTGTTGGCAGGCGCAATGTTGCAATATGCCCGCGAGGAAGTCATGAGCGGGCCGGTGGCCGCCCCGCGCGAGCGCTCCGACCTGCCGAGCGTGGCGCTGCTGGGCGAGATGTTCCCGGCTGACCCGGTGGTGATCGGCCAGATGCTCGCGCCCCTCGGCCTTGCTGCCGGCCCGGTGGTCCCGACCCGCGAATGGCGCGAGCTTTATGCTGCGCTCGATTGCTCGGTCGTCGCCGCGATCCATCCGTTCTACACCGCCTCGATCCGCGAATTCGAAGCCGCGGGCCGCCCGGTGATCGGCTCCGCTCCTGTGGGCGCGGATGGCACCGCCGCATGGCTGCAATCGCTGGGCGACACGATGGGCCTGCCGCAAGCCAAGGTCGATGGCGTCAAGAACACCATGGTCGCCGCCTGCCAGGGCGCGCTCGCCAATATGCCGATCAAGGGGCGTATCACCGTTTCGGGCTATGAAGGCTCCGAGCTGCTGGTCGCCCGCTTGCTGGTCGAAAGCGGCGCTCACGTGCGCTATGTCGGCTCGGCCTGCCCGCGCACCAAGTGGTCCGATGCCGATCGCGAATGGCTCGAGGCGCGCGGTGTGCAGGTGCAGTTCCGCGCCAGCCTTGAGCAGGATATCGCCGCGGTCGAGGAGTATCGCCCCGATCTCGCCATCGGCACCACGCCGGTGGTGCAGCACGCCAAGGCAAAGGCGATTCCCGCGCTCTATTTCACCAACCTGATCTCCGCCCGTCCGCTGATGGGCCCGGCGGGCGCAGGCAGCCTCGCGACCGTCATCAACGCGGCGATGGGCAACAAGGCGCGCTTCGATGCGATGCGCGATTTCTTCGAGGGCGTCGGCACAGAACACGCCGCGGGCGTGTGGGAAGACCTCCCCGTCGACCGGCCCAAGTTCCGCAAGAAATACGCTGCCTTGAACGAGGCGGCGCGCAAGGCATCGGAGGCGATCGGCACATGACGCTCGTCCTCGACCACGATCGCGCCGGCGGCTACTGGGGCGCCACCTATGTCTTCACCGCGGTGAAGGGGTTGCAGGTCATCATCGACGGCCCCGTCGGCTGCGAAAACCTGCCCGTCACCAGCGTGCTGCACTACACGGACGCCTTGCCCCCGCATGAGCTCCCCATCGTCGTCACCGGCCTGGGCGAGGAGGAGCTGGGCAAGACCGGCACCGAAGGCGCGATGAAGCGGGCATGGAAGACGCTCGATCCGGAACTGCCCGCGGTGGTGGTGACAGGCTCGATCGCTGAGATGATCGGCGGCGGGGTCACGCCCGAAGGCACCAACATCAAGCGCTTCCTGCCGCGCACCATTGACGAAGACCAGTGGCAGAGCGCCGATCGCGCGCTGACCTGGCTGTGGACCGAATTCGGCCCCAAGAAGATGCCGCAACGCCGCGAACGGCGTGAGGGCGAAAAGCCGGTCGTCAACATCATCGGGCCCTCCTACGGCATGTTCAACATGCCCAGCGATCTGGCCGAGATCCGCCGTCTGGTCGAAGGCATCGGCGCGGAAGTGGGCGTGGTCTTCCCCTTGGGCACGCACCTTGCCGACATTTCGAAGCTCGGCATGGCCGACGCCAATGTCTGCATGTACCGCGAGTTCGGCCGCAACCTGTGCGAAACGCTCGAGCGGCCCTATTTCCAGGCCCCCGTCGGCCTGTCGCAGACCACCAAGTTCCTGCGTGCCCTCGCCGCCGAGCTCGGGCTCGACCCCGAACCCTTCATCGAGCGTGAAAAGCACACCACCATCAAGCCGCTGTGGGACCTGTGGCGCTCGGTCACGCAGGATTTCTTCGGCACCGCGAGCTTCGGCATCGTCGCGAACGAAACCTATGCGCGCGGCATTCGCCACTTCCTCGAAGACGACATGGGCCTGCCCTGTACCTTCGCCTTCTCCCGGTGTGCCGGGGTGAAGCCGAAGAACGAAGAGGTGCGCGCCGCGATCCGCGCCAATCCGCCGCTGGTGATGTTCGGCAGCTACAACGAACGCATGTACATGGCCGAATGCGGCGCGCGGGGGATGTATATCCCTGCAAGCTTCCCCGGCGCTGCGATCCGCCGTCACACCGGCACGCCTTTCATGGGCTATTCGGGCGCGACCTATCTGGTGCAGGAAGTGTGCAATGCGCTGTTCGATGCGCTGTTCCACATCCTCCCGCTCGGCACCGAGATGGACAGGGTCGATGCGACCCCGGTCCGGAACGAGGCCCAATTGACCTGGGACAATGACGCCAAGGCCAAGCTCGACCAGCTTGTCGAAGCCCAGCCGGTGCTGATCCGCATTTCTGCCGCCAAGGCCTTGCGCGACGCGGCCGAGCGGACCGCACGCCATCGCGGCGAGACCACAGTTACGGCAGACTGTCTTGCCGACAGCCTGCTCGAAGGGACGGGAGCATGATGATGATGCAGCCTGCCCTTCGCCACCCTTTGTCGCTGCTGCGGGCCGTCCCCGCATCGGCACAAGCCCATGCCCCCATCCAAAAGGGGGCTCTCCAATCCACGTGGGGGATCACGCGGGGATGCCGACGGGGGCCTTCGGGCTTCCACTCACACCCAACTGAACGGAGACAACCCGATGAACGAACGTATCGGAACTCACCTGACCCCTGAAGAGGCTCAGGAAATCCACAAGGGCTTCATGGGCACCTTCACCATCTATGTGGTGATCGCGCTCGTCGCCCACGCGCTGATCTGGGCCAACAAGCCCTGGCTGCCGCTCTGATCGAAGACATGATCCCAGACAAACGGCGCGGCTGACCCCGCGGCCGCTGGCTGGAACCTGTGTCATTCAAGCAAACATTCGAAGGAATTCACCATGTGGAGACTTTGGTTCTACTTTGACATCCGCCGCACCCTCGTGGCGCTGCATGTTGGTCTCGCCGTTCTGGCGTTCACCATCCACTTCATCCTGCTGAGCACCACCAACTACAACTGGTTGGAAGACGGTGCTGCGCCGGCTGCTGCAGCTGTCACTTCGCCGGAAGCTCCGGCGCAGGGATAGAAGCAACGAAATGTGAGGGGGCAGGTTCGCCTGCCTGCCTCCTAACACTCGTCGAACAACTCATAGCACCCGCCCTTGTGGCGGGGAGGATGGACCTATGGCGCTCCTTAGTTTCGAGCGGAAATACCGCGTCCGCGGTGGCACATTAATCGGCGGCGACCTTTTCGACTTCTGGGTCGGGCCGTTTTATGTCGGATTCTTTGGAGTGACGACGGCGATCAGCGCCCTTCTGGGCACCATGCTGATCTTCGCCGCTGCAACCCAGGGCCCGACCCTCAACCCGTGGCTGATCTCGATCAACCCCCCGCCGGTCGAATACGGCCTGTCGCTGGCTCCCCTTGCAGAGGGTGGCTACTGGCAGATCATCACCGGCTGCGCCGTTATCGCCTTCACATCGTGGGTGCTGCGGCAGGCGGAAATCTCCCGCAAGCTCGGCATGAGTTACCACGTGCCGATCGCCTTTGCGGTGGCGGTGTTCGCCTATGTCACGCTCAACGTTATCCGTCCCTTGTGGATGGGCGCGTGGGGCAATGGCTTCCCCTATGGCATCTGGACGCACCTCGAGTGGGTTTCGGGTGTCGGCTACGCCTTCGGCAACTTCCACTACAACCCCGTGCACATGCTCGCGATCACGTTCTTCTTTACGAACTGTCTCGCGCTCGCGCTGCACGGCGGCCTGGTGTTGTCGGCGGTCAATCCGACCGGGGGCACCGACGTCAAGTCGCCCGAATACGAAGACACCTATTTCCGTGACTTCATCGGCTATTCGGTCGGCACGCTCGGCATTCACCGGGTGGGCCTGTTCCTGGCGCTGAATGCAGCGTTCTGGAGCGCCATCTGCATCGTCATCTCCGGCACTCTGTATGTCGGCAGCTGGATCGAATTCTGGGATTTCTGGAAGAAGATTCCGATCTGGTCGTAAGGAGCACCTGAATCATGGCGACTTATCAGAACATCTTTACGCAGGTGCAGGTGCAGGGGCCGCCCGAAATGGGCATCCCCCTCCCGCCGGCGGAAGATATCCGCATCCCGTTCTTGGGCCATACCTACTGGCTCGGCAAGATCGGTCAGGCCCAGTTCGGGCCGGTCTATCTGGGGCTTCTCGGCACGCTCTCGATCTGCTTCGGCGGGATCGCGATCATGATCATCGGCCTCAACATGGCAGCGGACGTCAACTGGAGCCCGCAGGCTTTCATGCGGGAATTCTTCTGGCTCTCGCTTGCCCCTCCGGGCCCGGAATACGGGTTCAGCCCCTTCGTGCCGCTGAGGGAGGGTGGCTGGTTCATCATGACCGGCGCCTTCCTGACGATCTCGGTGCTGTGCTGGTGGGCGCGTACCTACCGGCGGGCCAAGGCGCTGGGCATGGGGATGCACATCCCCTGGGCTTTCGCCTCGGCGATCTGGCTGTTCCTGGTGCTGGGCTTCATCCGCCCGATGCTGCTGGGTGACTGGTCGCAGGCGGTGCCCTACGGCATCTTCCCGCACCTCGACTGGACCAACAACTTCTCGCTGGTCTACGGAAACCTGTTCTACAATCCGTTCCACGCGCTCTCGATCGTCTTCCTCTACGGGTCGGCGGTGCTGTTCGCGATGCACGGGGCGACGATCCTGGCACTCGGCCGTTACGGCGGCGAGCGCGAGATCGAACAGATCACCGACCGCGGCACGGCGGCCGAGCGCGGTGCGATTTTCTGGCGCTGGGTGATGGGCTTCAATGCAACCTTCGAATCGATCCACCGCTGGGCCTGGTGGTTCGCAGTGCTGACCACCCTCACGGGCGGCATCGGCATCCTGCTGACCGGCACCGTGGTCGACAACTGGTACCTGTGGGCGCAGGAGCATCACTACGCTCCGACGACCGACAACTACGATCCGAGCGGCGCGATCGGCGCGGCCTCGGGGCAGTAAGAGCGCAGCCGGGCCGCGACGGTCCGGCGTCCGCTTCGAAGACACGGAACAACCCGGTCGGGCCACGCAGGCCCGGCCGGGTTTTTCGTTGCTGTCGGTGTTCAGGGATCGGCGCGGTCAGAGCGCAAGCGGCTGCGCAAATCCATCAGGTGGAGCGGGAAGGACGCGGCCAGCGGCAGCGCGATCCACCACCAGTCCGCCCCTACCATCGCCGCGCGCAGGCCCAGAACGATCAGCGCCGCGGGGCCGAGCAGTCCTGCAATCGCCCGCGCGCTCCAGCCCCTTGCGGCCCGCAGCCACGCCGCCTCGGCCGCCAGCACCACAAGGATAAGGTCAGCGGCATGGCCGCGCTCGAACAGGAATGGGATGAGGCCCTCGATCGCCACGTCCGCCTTTCCCCGTCCCGACCTCAGCCGAACGGCGCGTTGAGCTGGACCACCGACCAGTTGAGCGCCGCAGCGAAGCCCACCCACACCAGATAGGGCACCAGCAGCGCCGCTGCGCTCTTCGAGAAGCGTCCGCAGAACACGATCATCGCGACGATCGACAGCCACAGCGCGATCACTTCGTAAAAGGCCCAGTCGGGGCGCTGGAAGCGGAAGAACAGGATCGACCAGCTGATGTTGAGAAAACCGTTGAGCGCGAACAGCCCGATCACCCACTCCGCCTGCGCCGCGGTGCGCGCCGCACGCCAAGCGGTGATCCCGGCGACGGTGATCAACGCATAGATCAGCGTCCAGCCCATCGGAAAGACGACATCGGGCGGGTTCCAAGCGGGCTTCGCCAGCCCTTGATACCACGGCCCGAGGTCAGTCACCGTCGCGCCGAGCGCGGCCACGCACAGCGCCGCTACGGTCGCTACGATGACCGGGATGATGATGGTCGGCTTCATGACAGCAAGCTTAGGTGCGCGCCCGCCAACCTGCAATGGCCCTCCACCCCCGCGTCAGGTCGCGGGACGCAATCCCAGCAGGTGGGCCGTGTCCTTGAGGAAGATCTTGACGTGCGCCAGCGGCTTTGCGCGCACCAGCCGCTTGTGCATATAGGCCTGCCAAGTCAGCTCCTGCACGTCCTTGTCGTCGCACATGGTGACGAAACGTTCGCGGCGCTTGTCGGACGAATACCAGAAATACTGCATCATCCCGAGCACCCAGAACACCTTGCCGTGCTCCTTCATAAACCGCTTGCGCGCGGTGCGAAGTTGTCTGGCATCGCCGGTCTTGAGGAAGGCGGCAGCCGCCTCGCCCACCAGCCGTCCGCCGACCATGGCGTAATAAATCCCCTCGCCCGAGGCCGGCGCGACGACGCCCGCGGCATCGCCCGCGACGATCACGTCCGCGCCATTGTCCCAGCGTTTCAGCGGCTTCAACGGGATCGGCGCGCCCTCGCGGCGCAGGGTCTCGCAGCGCTCGAGCCCGAGGTCGTCGCGCATGGTGGCGATCGCCCCGCGCAGGGAGAAGCCCTTGTTGGCGCTGCCCACCCCGATGCTCGCGGTCTCGCCGTGGGGGAAAACCCAGGCGTAAAAATCGGGCGAGAGGCGGCCCTGATAATAGACGTCGCAGCGCGCGGCATCGAACTGGTCGGAATTCCGCGGCGGGGACTTGATGATCTCGTGATAGGCGAAGACGCAAGGGATGCGTTCCGCGCCGGGCAGGCACTGCTTCGCCACCGCCGAGCGCGCGCCGTCCGCGCCGATCACCACGCGGGCGCGCACGCTCTCGATCGGCCCCCCGCGCGTGCGGCGAAAGGTGACGATGGGATGCTGCTGGTCGTCCCGCTCGATCTTCTCGAAGGTGGCGGTGAGGCGTTCCGCACCCGAATGGCGCGCGCGTTCGCGCAGCCACTCGTCATAATCCTCGCGGTCGACCATGCCGACATAGCCGATCTCGCCCACCGGCATGTCGACCGCCCGCCCGGAAGGCGCGATCATCCGGGCCGAGCGCGCTCTGGCGACCAGCAGCGATTGCGGAATGTCGAAATCGGCGAGCAGGCGCGGCGGAATCGCCCCGCCGCAGGGCTTGATCCGTCCACCCCGCTCGATCAACAGCACCGAATGGCCCGCCAGCGCAAGATCGGTCGCGGCCGTCGCGCCCGAAGGTCCGCCCCCGATCACGACCGCGTCGTAGATTGCCTGGTTCATGCGAAAACCTCCCTGTCCTGCTTGATCATGCCGGCGCGCATCGCGGCGCCGCCGGTTGCCTTGACCGCCAGAATGGCGGCGGCGACGAAGGCCAGCGCCTCGATCGCGAAGACCAGCTGGAATGCCGGCCCGTCCGCGCCGAGCGCATGGCGCGCGAAATCGACGCCAACCGCGCCGAGCAATCCGCCCAATCCGAAGGCAATCGCCTGCGACGCGCCCCACACGCCCATGCGCACGCCTTCGCGTGTGGTCTCGCCGGCGCCCGCCAGCCCCATCATCGCCCCGATCGCGGCGACCGCGAAAATGCCGTTGCCGAAGCCGAGCACGAAGACGTTGAGCCCCAGCGGCCAGGGCGGTCCATTGACCGCCGCCAGCCCCAGCGCCGCAAGACCCAGTGCCGAGAGCAGGCATCCGCCGATCACCCAGGCGCGCAGCCCATCGGGGCGCCTGCCGGTAAAGGCGCTGCCGCCCACGCCGGTCAGGATCATGCCGATCAGGATGCCGCCCTGATGCCGCCCGCCCATCTGTGTCGACTCGCCCGGCGTCAGACCGAAGATCAGCCCGGCAAAGGGTTCGAGGATCAGGTCCTGCATCGAAAAGGCGATCATCGAAACGAAGATGAAGATCGTGAACCGCCGCGCCGCAGTCTCGTGCCAGATTTCGGCCAGCGCCGCGCGGAAATCGGGGGCGACCTCACCCTCGGCCGCATGGCCGAAGCGCCCGGCCTGCCGCTCCAGCCGCCAGGTGGCGAGCACGGTCAGCGTCACCGTCACCAGCGCAAGGCCGGAGGCGACCGTCATGAGCCGCTCGGGCGAGAAGGGCTTCAGCAGCTGGCCGACCGTGATCGCGGAGACCACGATGCCAGCGACCATCATCGTCCAGGTCACCGCCGCGGCGGCCGCGCGTCGCTCGGGCGCTACCCCGCTGGCGAGCAGGGCCAGCGCCGAGGTTCCGCCCGCGCCCACGCCCGCGCCGATCAGTGCATAGGCAAATATGGCCAGAGCGATCGCCGGGCCAAAGCTGTCCGCCATCATCAGGGTCGCCTGCGTCGCCAGCAGCGCGCCGAGGGCAAGCACCACCAGTCCGCCAACGATCCAAACCGCCCGGCTGCGTCCTTTATCCGAAGCATGGCCCCACAGCGGACGCGCGAGCTGCACACCGTAATGCCACGCCACCAGCCCCGCGGGGATCGCCGCCAGCAGCCCCAGCTCGACCACCATCACGCGGTTGAGCACGGTCGAGGCCAGCATCACCAGCGCGCCGATCGCCGCCTGCACCAGACCGATGCGGATGATCGCCAGCCAGCCGAAACCCTGCGTGCTTGTCACCGATGAGGCGAGCGGCGCGTGCATCAGATATAGCCCCCGAGGCCTAGCGCCGCTGCCAGCATGCCGAGCACATAGAGCGTCACGCCCACGCCATTGTACCACGGCGCATATTTTGCCGGATCGCGCAGAAGGCGCGGCATGGCCGCGATCTGCGCGGCGAGGACGCCGGTCACGATCAGGGCGGAAATGGCATATCCCCAGAAAGCCAGCAGGCCGATCACCACCACCTGCGCCCCGGCCATGGTGAGGCAGGCGAGCCGCGCCGCTGCGCTCACGCCGAGCACCACCGGCAGCGAGGTCATCCCGGTCTGCCGGTCGCCTTCCACCGCCTTGAAATCATTGAGCACCATGATCCCGTGCGCGCCGAGCGAATAGAGCACCAGCACCGCGATCACGTCCACAGAGGGCATCGCGCCCAGCATCACCGCCGCGCCGGTGAACCAGCTCAGCCCCTCATAGGTCAGCCCGCACACCAGCGGGCCGAGCCAGCCATGCGCCTTGAAGCGCAGCGGCGGGGCGGAATAGGCCCAGGCGAAGGCAAGGCCGACCAGTCCGGCAACGAACACCACCGGGCCAAGCAGCCACGCCACGCCGACCGAGAAGAGGCTGGCGAGGATCGCGATATAGAGGCCCCAACGACCCGGAATCCGGCCCGAGGGGATCGGACGATGCGGCTCATTGATGGCGTCGACGTGGCGGTCGAACCAGTCGTTGACCGCTTGGCTGGTGCCGCACACCAGCGGCCCGGCGAGCAGCACGCCCCCTGCGACGAACCACCAGCGCCCCTCTAGCCCCGCGCCCGAGGATACCGCCCCGCACATGAAGGCCCACATCGGCGGAAACCAGGTAATCGGCTTCAGGAGCTCGAGCACATCACGGGGAGCCGGTTGCCGTCGCAATCCGGTTGATGGTGCCGAAGGAGGCACGACGCGAGTCGAAGAAACCGAGTGCTCCATATATCGAAGCTATGCCTGACATCCAGAAGCGTCAAATTCTTTTGACACTGATATTCCGGCAAACACCGATTTTCGCGTTCAAATTCGCAAATGGCGCGCAGGCATGTCATTTCGGGTCATGTCAGGTGCCTTGACCAAACGGCGAGTCGCGGCGTTCCGAAACATCGGTGACGCGGGCAAATGCACGTGGGGATTTCGGCGGCGGCGCGGGGTCGCCGCAGCAGTCAGCCTAGTCGCCGTCGCCGGTGAGATTGCCGAGGCCGTAGCGGTGCAGCTTGGAGTAGAGGCTCTGGCGCGAAAGGCCGAGGATTTCCGCTGCCGAGGCGCGGTTGTCGGAGGTGTAGCTGAGCGCCGCCTCGATGCACAACCGCTCGATCAGATCGGTGCTCTCGCGCACGATGTCCTTGAGGCTCATCCGTCCGACCAGCTCGGTGAGCTGCTCGACCGAGCGCGGCAGATCCTGCTGACCCGGCGGCAGATCGCGCAGGCGGCGGCCGATGGGGCGGATCACGAAGGCGTAGTAGCCATCCTCACCCGAGGTGCGAACCGCCGACAATTCAACCGGTTCGCCTTCGAGATCATGGCCCACACGCAGCACGGTCGCGACATTGCGGGCCGCGCCGTGCTGGTCGATCTGGCCCTCGATCAGGTCGAGGTCGATCCCCGGCCGACCGATCGAT
This sequence comes from Porphyrobacter sp. YT40, assembly GCF_006542605.1. GTDB lineage: Bacteria > Pseudomonadota > Alphaproteobacteria > Sphingomonadales > Sphingomonadaceae > Erythrobacter. Next base: position 1,551,956 of record NZ_CP041222.1, on the reverse strand, counting down.
TCCGAAAGGTGGCGGCCGCGCAACTGGTCGACGCTGGCGGCTTGCAGCATCTCGACGAAGGCGGTGTTGGCGGTGACGATTTCGAGATTGCTGTCAGCCACCACGAAGGCGTCCGGCATCTGGTCGACAAGTGCGAGAACCGGGGAAAAGTCCGCACCCGGACGATCGCTGGCAGGCACAAGGCGGACGAGCAGGAACTGGCCGCGATCCTGAGTAAAGCCGCTGATCGAGGCCATTACCTCGCGCGACCCGCGGGCAATGCGGATGCGGCCCGGGCTGACGGTGTCCGACACCAGCGCCGCACCGACCAGCGATTGCACCGCATCGTGCGAATTTTTGTCGATGAATGTCAGCAGCTTCTTGCCAGGCAGCCCGCCCGGCCTTGCGCCAACCAGCGTGTGTGCCGCCGGATTGGCCTCGCGGATGCGCAGCGTGCCGGCCTCCACGATCATCACCGGTTCGGTCGACCGTTCGAACAGCATTCGGTAGCGCGCTTCGAGCTGGCGCATCCTGAGATAATCGCGCTCCAGCGACTGCTGGACTTGCAACAGGCGCTGCTGGAGCCTGCCCGCTTCGCGCAGGTCGCGGCCGAAGGCGATGCGGTGCTCACCTCCGTTGACGCTGAGAACGGCATAGCGGATCGGCACGTCGCCATCACGCGAAGGATGGTTGACCTGCCGCCAGTGCTGCACCTCGCCCTTGCGCGCGGCGGCGAGCATTTCCATGATCTTGGGCCGGGATTCGTCGGTGACGGTCTCGATCCAGTTGGTGCCCACCAGATTGGAAAAGCTGGGGAAATCGCGCGGATCGAAGGCCGCATCGAGGATCGTTCCGGTATCGTCGAGCACGAGCGTGATATCGCCTGCAACCATCGCTAGCTTCATCGCCGCATCGGCATCGAGCGTGTCGAACAGTTCGGCCGCCCGCCCAAACGGGTGCTTGCCTTCGATGCTGTGCTTTCGGGTGAGCATGGTCTGGCCGGACCTACCCGCGGGTCAGATCGCGGGGTGCGACAGCCTTCACCATCGAGTTGGCCAGTTCGAGCGCGGCCAGAGCATCGGCGCCCGTTCCATCGGCCCCCACATCCATCGCTATTCCGGGGTTTTCGTTGATCATTCGTCCGCCGACAAGCACGATGATGTGAGGGTTGGCCGATACGTTGCGTACCGCCTTGATGAGGTTAGCGAGCGCCGAGCTAGGGCAATCGCGTGCGAGCGTCAATCCGAGCAGATCGAAGGGCTGGCGCGCCAATCGGTCGAGCAGTTCGCGGCGCTCGGGCTTGACCAGCGCCTCGCTGCGCCAGCCGGCTCGCGCGAAGACCTCCTCGATCATCAGCGTCCCGAAATTGTGGTGATCGCCCGGCATCGGCGAGAACAGCGCGCTGTGTGGGGTGGCAAGGCCGCCATGATCGACCGGAGAACGCGCGGCCACTTCGCGCATCACCTCCTGAAGACGCCACAAACCCATTGTAACATCGAGAAAATCGCACTCGTCACTTTCCCACATCTCGCCCAGCCTGCGCGCCGCCGGGGCGAGCAGATCGAGGCAGATCGATTCCACCGAGGCACCCTTGGCGATGAACCCATCGACCTCTTCGAGCAGGTTTGCCGCTTCCAGTTGCAGGGGCAGCATGGCGAAACGCGATGCGTCTTCGGGCGTGATGGCGCGCAGCAGGCGGGATTTGGCGCGCTGCCCGGTCCCGGAGTGGGCCATGAGCAGGCGCGGGATGATCTCGTTTTCGATGACGCTGTTGACCGAGTCGCTCTGGTCGCAGTCGGCGGTGACGCTGCGGCGGCGGACACGGTCGAGCGGGGCGGCGATCACGCCGCGCAGCACGGCCGAACCCGCGCCAAACATCCCGGAAGCCTTGGAATCTGCCATTCGTCGAACCCTCCCAGGTCGTGCGGACGAACCTTCCGCAGGAGGTAGTCACCGCCCCTCGAGAACGGCCCCGACCCCGATCCCGGGAGGCCAGTCCCTTTTCCATACGCTCTTTTGCAGGCGGGTGCAAATGACCTTACCTGCGGAGCGTCAATCGTCAAGTGAACTAAACGTCCAATTGAGTTGACACTTGTGCGGGAAGGGGCGTAATCTCCGAGTCTGAGAGAAAAGGCTAACGCAACACATGACACGGCAGGATCATGCATCCCCGGTCGAACCTGGAACTCCGGTGAAAACCATGGTGAAGGGGGCGGGCCACGAGAGAGGTCAGAGCCGCGCGCTCTACACCCCCCAGGAGCGGGAGCGGCGTGACCAGTCGGTCTGGACGCTGGTTCAGGGCGTGCTCGCTCCGCTGCAATTCTGCGTGTTCATCGTCAGCCTCGGATTGGTGGTCCGCACTCTCGCCACCGGCGAAGGCGCATTCGCCGCCGATGCCTCGATCGTCGTCAAGACGCTGGTGCTCTACACCATCATGATCACCGGCTCGATCTGGGAGAAGGTGGTGTTCGGCAAATGGCTGTTTGCGCCTGCGTTCTTCTGGGAAGACGTGTTCTCGATGCTCGTGCTGGCGCTGCACACGCTCTATCTCGTGATGCTGCTGGGCGGATACGGCACGCTTGAAGAACGGATGCTGGTCGCGCTGGCGGGCTATGCCGCCTACATCATCAACGCCGGGCAGTTCCTGTGGAAGCTGCGCATGGCGCGGCTTCAGGGCACGGCCAGCGGTCAGGCGGTGGCAGCATGAGCCCCCTTGCCACCCTCGATGGCTGCGCCGCCGAGCTTCCCCGCCCCGAGGCCGAGGCCCAGCGCCCGGTGCTGCGCGAACGCGGGCAGCGCGAAGTGTTCTGCGGCCTTACGGGCATCATCTGGCTGCACCGCAAGATGCAGGACGCTTTCTTCCTCGTGGTCGGCTCGCGCACCTGCGCGCACCTGCTCCAGAGCGCCGCGGGGGTGATGATCTTCGCCGAGCCGCGCTTCGCCACCGCGATCATGGAAGAGCGTGACCTCGCCGGCATGGTCGATGCGCAGGACGAGCTTGACCGCGTCGTCACCCGCCTGCTCGAACGCCGCCCCGATATCCGCACGCTGTTCCTCGTCGGCTCGTGCCCCTCGGAAGTGATCAAGCTCGATCTCGCCAAGGCCGCGCAGCGCCTCGGTGCGGTGCACATGCCGAGTGTCCGTATCCTCAACTATTCGGGCAGCGGGATCGAGACGACCTTCACGCAGGGCGAGGATGCCTGCCTTGCCGCGCTGGTGCCGGTGATGCCCGCCCTCCCCGCCGATGCCCCGCCCGAACTACTGATCGTCGGCAGCCTGCCGGACATCGTCGAAGACCAGTTCCTGCGGCTGTTCGCCGACATGGGCATCGCCCGCGTCGGCTGCCTCCCCGCACGCAACGCCCGCGATCTGCCGGCGGTTGGCCCGAACACCCGCTACCTTCTCGCCCAGCCCTTCCTCGGCGAGACCGCGATGGCGCTCGAAGGGCGCGGCGCCCAGCGGATCGAGGCGCTGTTCCCCTTCGGCGTCGAAGGCACCTCGGACTGGCTGCGCGCCGCCGCCAACGCCTTCGGGATCGACAAGGGCCTGACCGAGCAGGTCATCGCCCCGGGCCGCGAACGCGCCCGCATCGCGCTCTCCAAGCTGCGCCCGCAGCTGGAAGGCAAACGCATCACCTTCCTGCCCGACAGCCAGCTCGAAGTCCCGCTTGCGCGGTTTCTTCAGGACGAGATGGGCATGGCGCTGGTCGAGGTTGGCACGCCCTACCTGCACCGCGCCCATCTCGCTCTCGAGCTCGATCGCTTCGGCGCGAACGTGCGCCTGTCCGAAGGCCAGCATGTCGAGCGCCAGCTGGACCGCGTGCGCGCCGACCGGCCCGACATCACCGTCTGCGGTCTCGGCCTCGCCAACCCGCTCGAGGCCGAGGGGCTCACCACCAAGTGGGCGATCGAACTCGTCTTCTCGCCGATCCACGGCTTCGACCAGGCCGCCGATCTCGCCGAACTCTTTGCCCGGCCGCTGCGGCGCCGCGACATGCTGGAGGTCTAGGCGATGCAACTGGCAGTCTGGACATATGAAGGCCCCCCGCACGTCGGCGCGATGCGCGTGGCGACCGCGATGGAGAAGCTCCACTACGTGCTCCACGCACCGCAGGGCGATACCTATGCGGACCTGCTGTTCACGATGATCGAGCGGCGCGGCAAGCGCCCGCCGGTCACCTACACCACCTTCGAAGCGCGCGATCTGGGCAAGGACACCGCGCAGATCTTTCAGGATGCGGCGCGCGAGGCGGTTAGCCGGTTCAACCCGCAGGCGATCATCGTCGGCGCGTCCTGCACCGCCGAGCTGATCCAAGACGATCCCGCCGGGCTGTCCGAGGCGATGGCCCTCCCCTGCCCGGTCATCCCGCTCGAACTGCCGAGCTACCAGCGCAAGGAAAACTGGGGCGCGGCCGAGACGTTCTACCAGATCGTCCGCAATCTCGCTGACAAGTCGGTGGTGCGCGCACCGCGCGAAGGCCGCCCGGCACGCGCCAATATCCTCGGGCCCACCGCATTGGGCTTCCGCCACCGCGACGACCTGGTCGAGATCAAGAAGATTCTCGCCCTGCTCGACGTCGAGGTCAATCTCGTCGCCCCGCTGGGTGCCACCCCGCAGGACATCACGCAGATCGGCCGAGCCGATTTCAACATCGTCCTCTATCCTGAAATCGCAGATGAGGCCGCCCGCTGGCTCGAAAAGACTTTCGATCAGCCCGCAGTGCGGACCATCCCTATCGGCGTGGGAGCTGTTCGCTCTTTCATTGCCGACGTCGCCGAGCTGGCAGGTGCAGATCCCACGCCTGCCCTCGGCGACACCTCTTCCCGGATGCCGTGGTGGTCACGGTCGGTCGATTCGACCTATCTGACCGGCAAGCGCGTCTTCATCTTCGGCGATGCGACCCACGCTGTCGCCGCCGCCCGTATCGCGCGCGAGGAACTCGGGTTCGAGGTCTGCGGCCTCGGCTGCTACGCCCGCGAATTCGCCCGCGAGGTCCGCGCCGAGGCGGCGCGCTGCGGGATCGAGGCGCTGATCACCGACGATCACCTCGCCGTGGAAGACGCCATCGCCGCGGCCTGCCCCGAACTGGTGCTGGGCACGCAGATGGAGCGCCACATCGCCAAAAGGCTCGGCATTCCCTGCGCGGTGATCTCCGCGCCTGTCCACGTGCAAGATTTCCCAGCGCGCCACTCTCCCCAGATGGGGTTCGAAGGCGCCAACGTGATCTTCGATACCTGGGTCCACCCGCTGGTGATGGGGCTGGAGGAACACCTCCTCACCATGTTCCGCGAGGATTTCGAGTTCTCCGACGAGGCCGGCGCATCGCACCACGCGGCGCATTCCCCGCGCAAGGCACAAGTCGATAGCCTCTCGGAAGCCCCCGTCGCCGAAATTCCCGCTCCGGCCGTCGCAGATGCTGACGCATCGCTCTGGACCGCCGAGGCCGAGCGCGAATTGAAGAAGATCCCCTTCTTCGTGCGCGGCAAGGCGCGCCGCAACACCGAGAATTTCGCCGCCGCCGAAGGCCGCCGGCAGATCGATCTCGAAACGCTCTACGACGCCAAGGCGCACTATGCACGGTAGTGTCGCCTCGGCCTCCTCGGTGGACCCGCGCGCGCCCGTCCGGGTGGTGATCGTCACGCTCGACAATCACCTCAAGGGCGCGGTCGACCGGGCCGAGGAAGCTCTGGCGAAGGAAGGTATCGATCTCTCGCTTCACGCGGCGAGCGAGTGGGGCAGCAGTGCCGAAGACCTCGCAGCGGTCACCTCCGCCATCGCCGAAGCCGATATCGTCATCGCGACCATGCTGTTCCTCGACGATCACATCCGCATGGTGCTCCCCGCATTGGAAGCGCGGCGCGAGGATTGCGACGCGATGGTCTGCCTGATGAGTGCGGGCGAGGTCGTCAAGCTGACCAAGATGGGCGGCTACCGCATGGACGCGCCCGCCAAGGGGCCGCTCGCATTGCTCAAGAAGCTGCGCGGGAATGCGGGCAAGGGCGGAAAGCCCAATTCGGGCGCGGGGCAAATGAAGATGCTGCGCCGCCTGCCCAAGATTCTGCGCTTCATCCCCGGCACCGCGCAGGACGTGCGCGCCTATTTCCTGACGCTGCAATACTGGCTCGCCGGCTCGGACGAGAACGTGGTCGCGATGGTGCGCGCGCTGATCGATCGCTATGCGGCCGGCGAGCGCATGTATCGCCGCGGCATCACCCGCGCCGACGCCCCGCTCGAATATCCCGAAACCGGGGTCTATCACCCGCGCACCCAGCAGCGCATCTCCGAAAGCCTGCGCCTGCTGCCCAAGGCCGAGGGGCGTGAAGGCACGGTCGGGCTGATCCTGCTGCGCTCCTACCTGCTGGGCCGCGACTGCGCACATTACGACGGCGCAATTGCCGCCTTCGAGGCCGCGGGCCTCAAGGTCGTGCCGGTCTTCGCCGCCGGGCTCGATGCCCGCCCCGCGATCGAGCAGTTCTTCATCGGCCCCGACGGCAAGCCCACGGTCGATGCCATCGTCAACCTCACCGGCTTCAGCCTCGTCGGCGGCCCCGCCTATTCCGACGCGCAGGCCGCGCGCGAGGTGCTGGGCCAGCTCGATCTGCCCTACCTCGCTGCCCACGCGATCGAGTTCCAGACGATCGAGGACTGGGCGCACCGCCCGCAGGGGCTGCTGCCGCTTGAATCGACAATGATGGTCGCCCTGCCCGAGCTTGACGGGTCGACCGTGCCGCACGTGTTTGGCGGCCGTGCGGGACAGTCGGGCGAAGGCTGCGGCGGCTGCGAGCGGCGCTGCGCGCGCCCCACATCGCACAAGGCGCGCCCGATGCAGGCCTGCCCCGAACGCGCCGAGGCGCTCGCCGCCAAGACCCTGCGCCTGATCCAGCTGCGCCGCGCCGAGCGCGCGAGCCGCAAGCTCGCCATCGTCGTCTTCAACTTCCCGCCCAACGCCGGAGCCACGGGCACCGCGGCCTTCATGGGCGTGCACGAAAGCCTCTACGCCACCCTCCAGCGCCTCGCCGCCGAAGGCTACGACGTCGAAGTGCCCGAAAGCCTCGATGCGATGCGCACCGCATTGCTTGAAGGCAACCGGGAGCGTTTCGGCACCGACGCCAATGTCGCCTGCCGCATCCCGGCCGACGACCACGTCGCGCGCGAGCCGCATCTGGCCGAGATCGAGGCCGCATGGGGCCCGGCACCCGGCAAGCAGCTCGCCGATGGCGGGCATATCCTCATTCAGGGCGCGCACTTCGGCAATGTATTCGTCGGGGTGCAGCCGGGCTTCGGCTACGAAGGCGATCCGATGCGGCTGTTGTTCGAGGGCAGTTTCGCCCCGACCCACGCCTTCAGCGCCTTCTACCGCTACATCCGCGAGGATTTCGGTGCGCATGCGGTGCTGCATTTCGGCACTCACGGCGCGCTCGAATTCATGCCGGGCAAGCAGGCGGGGATGTCGGGCAAGTGCTGGCCAGATCGGCTAATCGGCGCGACGCCCAATTTCTACCTCTACGCCGCCAACAACCCCTCGGAAGGGATGCTCGCCAAACGCCGTTCGGGCGCGACGCTGATCAGCTATCTCACGCCGCCGCTGGCGCAGGCCGGGCTCTACAAGGGTCTTGCCGAGCTCAAGGCGAGCGTCGAACGCTGGCGCGCGACCATCGACGATGCCGATCATGCGGAAGAACGCGCCGATCTGGCGGCGCTCATCGCCGACCAGTGCGAAGCGCTCGACATCACCTATGCCGACATCGGCGAACTGCCGGCGCGGCTCTACGAGATGGAGCAGGCGCTGATCCCGCACGGTCTCCACGTCTTCGGCCGCAACCCTGCCGGGGCCGAGCGCGAGGACATGCTCGACGCGATGATGGAAGCGGGCAGCCATGACGGGCCGACCCCGGACCGTGCGCGTCTTGCCGCGCTGCTGGACTCGTCCGACGAGATGGGCGCTCTCATCCATGCGCTCGATGGCGGCTATGTCGCACCGGCACCGAGCGGCGATGTGGTGGTGAACCCCGATGTGCTCCCCACGGGGCGGAACATCCACGGCTTCGACCCCTTCCTCATCCCCTCGTCCTTCGCCTGCCGGACGGGCAGCGAGCAGGCCGAGCAGCTGATCGCGCGCCATGTGAACAGCGGCGAGCCCTTCCCCGAAAGCATCGCGATGGTGCTGTGGGGCACCGACAATATGAAGTCCGAGGGCGTCCAGATCGCGCAGGCGATGACGCTGATGGGCGCGCGCCCGCGCCGCGACACCTATGGCCGCCTCGCCGGCGCGGAGCTGATCCCGCTTGAACAGCTGGGCCGCCCGCGGATCGACGTGGTGATGACGCTATCGGGCATTTTCCGCGATCTGCTGCCGATGCAGACCAAGATGCTCGCCGAGGCCGCGCTGCTGGCGAGCACCGCCAACGAAGCGCCCGAGGCCAACTTCGTCCGCAAGCACACGCTCGAGCATCAGGCCAAACATGGTTGTGCCTTCGAGACCGCCGCGCTGCGGGTCTTCTCCAATGCCGAGGGGGCCTATGGCGCCAACGTCAACCAGATGATCGACGGCGGCGTCTGGGCCGATCCGGACGAGCTCGCCAACGCCTTCGAGAGCAACAAGGGCTTTGCCTATGGCGTCTCGGGCAAGCCGGTGCAGCAGCGCGAATTGCTCCAGAGCGCGCTGGGCACGGTCGACTTCACCTATCAGAACCTCGAAAGCATCGAACTCGGCATCAATGATGTCGACCAGTATGTCGATGGGCTGGGCGGGGTGACCCGTTCGGTCAGCCGCGCCAAGGGGGCGGAAACGCCGGTCTACATCCTCGATGCGACGCGCGGGAACACTAAGGTGCGCACGCTCGCCGAACAGATCGACCTCGAAGCGCGCACCCGCACGCTGAACCCCAAGTGGTTCGAAGGGCTGCTGGAGCATGGCTACGAAGGCGTGCGCCAGATCGAAGGCCATGTGACGAGCACGCTGGGCTGGTCCGCCACCACCGGGCAGGTCGCGCCCTGGGTCTACCAGAAGATTTCCGAGACCTTCGTGCTCGACGCCGACATGCGGCGGCGGCTGTCGGCGCTCAACCCCAAGAGCTCCGCGCGGGTCGCGGGCCGCCTGCTCGAAGCGTGCGACCGCAACCTGTGGACGCCCGACGAGGCGACGCTCGCCGCCCTGCGCGAAGCCAATGACGAGCTGGAGGACCGTCTCGAAGGCGTGTTCCCGGCAGAATGACCAAGGGATAGACCATCATGAACCTGCACAACCCCCGCTCCAGCTTCACGCCCCCCGATGGCGAAGGATCGGTGCAGGTCGCGCTCGACCCGGCCGACAAGATCAAGGGCGCGAAGGTCTTCGCGGTCTACGGCAAGGGCGGGATCGGCAAATCAACCACTTCATCGAACCTTTCGGCCGCCTTCAGCAAGCTTGGTCATCGGGTGCTGCAAATCGGCTGTGATCCCAAGCACGACAGCACCTTCACGCTGACCAAGAAGCTGATGCCCACCGTTATCGACGTGCTCGAAACGGTGGAGTTCCACTCAGAGGAACTGCGGCCGGAAGACTATATGTTCGAAGGCTATAGCGGCGTGATGTGCGTCGAGGCAGGCGGCCCTCCGGCGGGCACCGGCTGCGGCGGCTATGTCGTCGGGCAGACGGTCAAGCTGCTCAAACAGCACCATCTGCTCGAGGAAACCGACGTGGTGATCTTCGACGTGCTGGGCGATGTGGTGTGCGGCGGCTTTGCCGCGCCGCTGCAACATGCCGAGCGCGCGCTGGTGGTCGCCGCGAATGATTTCGATTCGATCTTCGCGATGAACCGCATCGTCGCGGCAATTTCGGCCAAGTCCAAGAACTACGACGTGCGCCTTGCCGGCGTGGTCGCCAACCGCAGCCGCGAGACCGACGAGATCGACCGCTTCTGCGACAAGATCGGGATGCAGCGCCTCGCCCACTTCAAGGATGTCGATGCGATCCGCCGCTCGCGCCTCAAGAAGTGCACCTTGTTCGAAATGGGCGACGATCCCGAAGTGGTCGCCGCGCAGGACGAATACCTGCGCCTCGCCGCGATGCTGTGGGCCGGGGTGGACCCCTCGACCGCCCAGCCGATGAAGGACCGCGACATCTTCGACTTTCTGGGGTTCGAATAATGGCGACACGGCTCCCCAACGATTACGACACCCGCCGCGAGGCGCTGGCGACCTATTTCGACAGCACCGCCCGGCAGGCATGGATCGACCTCACCTCTGACGCCAAGGTCTCCGGCATCCGCGCCACGGTGCGCGCCGGGCGCGATGCGATGCGCGCGACGCTGATGGGCTGGCTGCCGACCGACCTCAGGCGCACGGCTGTCCTCGATGCGGGCTGCGGCACCGGATCGCTGGCGGTGGCGGCGGCCTGCCGGGGCGCGGAAGTGACCGGGATCGACGTGGCGGCGGGCCTCGTCGAAGTCGCGCGCGAGCGCACGCCGTCATTCATCGGCCACGGGCGCATCCACTGGCGCAGCGGCGACATGCTCGATCCTGAGCTGGGCACCTTCGCCCATGTGGTGGCGATGGATTCGCTGATCCACTACCAGCCCGAAGATCTGGTCGACGCGCTCGGCCAATTGGCGCAGCGCACCACGGGCAGCATCCTGTTCACCTTCGCCCCTCGCACGACGCTGCTGGCGGCGATGCACAATATCGGCAAGGTCTTCCCCAAGTCCGATCGCTCGCCCGCGATCGTCCCGGTTGCCGAGGGCGATCTGCGCGAACGCCTCGCGGGTCTCCGGGGCTGGAGCATCGGCCGCACCCAGCGGATCAGCAGCGGGTTCTACACCTCGCAGGCGCTGGAACTGGTGCGGCACGGATGAACGCGCCCGTCCGCCCTCCTGCGCCGCCGCGCCTGGCAGAGCTGGTGTTCCGGCTGCTGCCCTTTGCGGATGCCGCGAGTGCGGACCTGCCGCTGCCGCGCCTGATGCGGCTTGCGCTGTTTCAGGTGAGCGTGGGCATGGCGATGGTGCTCTTGAACGGCACCTTGAACCGGGTGATGGTGGTCGAACTCGGCACCCCGACCTGGCTGGTCGCGCTGCTGATTGCGGTGCCGCTGCTGGCCGCGCCGTTCCGCGCGCTGATCGGGCACAAGTCCGACACGCACCGTTCGGTGCTGGGCTGGCGCCGCGTGCCCTATATCTGGTTCGGCACGATGATGCAGTTCGGCGGGCTTGCGATCATGCCCTTCGCGCTGCTGCTGCTCAATGTGCCCGACCGCTTCACGCTGGGCCTCGTGGCCGCCGCCGCCGCCTTCCTGCTGACCGGCACCGGCTTTCACGTGACCCAGACCGCGGGCCTCGCGCTGGCGACCGACCTTGCACCAGAAGACAAGCGCCCCCGCGCGGTTGCGCTGCTCTATGTCATGCTGCTGGTCGGCATGATGTTCGCCGCTTTCGTGATCGGCGGTTTTCTGGCCGATTACACCGCGACCAAGCTGGTGCAGGTGATTCAGGGCTGCGCGGTGCTGACCGTCATCCTCAACGTCGCCGCGCTGTGGAAGCAGGAAGCGCGCAACCCCGCCGCCACCGCGCCGGATCGCGACACGCCCGATTTCCGGCAATTGTGGCAGGCCTTCATCAGGAGCGGTCGCAACGCCCGGCTGCTGACCGCAATCGGCATCGGCGCGGCGGGTTTCGCCATGCAGGACGCGCTGCTCGAACCCTATGGCGGCGAGATCCTAGGCCTCTCGGTCGGGGCGACCACGGGGCTTACCGGAGCATGGGCGCTGGGATCGCTGCTCGGCTTCATGCTCTCGGGCCGGGCGCTCGCGCGCGGGTGGGATCCGCTGCGGCTGGCGGGCGCGGGGCTTGTGATCGGGATCAACGCCTTTCTGATCGTGCTGTTTGCCGGGCCCTTCGCCTCGCCGGCGATGCTCTACATCGGCAGCCTCGGGATCGGGATCGGGCTCGGGCTGTTTTCGGTCGGCACGCTGATGGAGGCAATGAGCCTCGCCAAGAACGAAAGCGCGGGACTCGCGCTGGGCGCATGGGGCGCGGTGCAGGCGACCTGCGCCGGGCTCGGCATCGCGGTCGGCGGCCTGCTGCGCGACGGCGTGGCGCTGCTGCTGCAAAGCGATGCGCCCACCGCCAGCATCGCCATGCGCGCGACCGGCTATGGCACGGTCTACATCCTCGAAATCGCGCTCCTGCTGGCTGGCCTTGCCGCCATCGGGCCGCTGGTCAGCTACCAGCGCCAAGGAGCCGGCGACACCGACGACACGCCCGCCAAGCCCTTCGGCCTGATGGAGTTTCCGACATGATTACCCGTGCCCGCCTGTCCCGTCACCGTCTCCCGGCTTTCGCCTCCGCCGGCCTGTTCCATGAGAGGAATGTGAAATGAACGCTGCCTATATCGTCGGCTCCTTTGATGCTGCCGAACTCGCCTTCCTGTTGTTTTTCGGCTTCTTCGTCGCGCTGGTGTTCTACCTGAACAAGGAAAGCCGGCGCGAAGGCTATCCGCTCGAGGAGGAGGAAACCGGCAGGGTCCTCCCCGGCAGCCTGTTCGACGGCGACAAGAAGACCTTCGCCCTGCCCAATGGCCGCGGCACCTACACCCCCGAAGACGTCGCGCGTGACGACGTCAACGTCCCCGGCGTGCAGGCCTTCAAGGCTGCCGGTGCGCCTTGGGTGCCGACCGGCGATGCGATGAAGGACGGCATGGGCCCGGCCGCCTTCGCCAACCGCGCGAAGTATCCCGACCTCACCTTCGATGGCCGCCCGCGCATCGTGCCGATCGCGCAGAGCCACGATCTGATCATCTCGCCCAACGATCCGGCGCTGATCGGCTGGCCGGTGGTCGCCGCCGACGGCGTGAACGCGGGCAAGGTCACCGATGTCTGGGTCGATCAGGCCGAACACATCATCCGCTATCTCGAGGTCGAGACCACTTCGGGCAAGAAAGTGCTCGCCCCGATGACGGTCGCCTATGTCCACGGCAACAGCCTGCTGGGCAAGGTGCTTCCGACCACCAATCACGACGAGCCCAAGTTCGTCGAGATCGACGCGATCACCGCCGCCCAGTTCGAGGCTGTCCCCGCGCTGGAAACCGCAGGCGTCATCACCCGCTACGAAGAAGACCGCATCCAGGCCTATTTCGGCGGCGGCTACATGTATGCGACACCTGAAAGGTCGGAAGCATGGCTCTGACGGAGCAGGCCGGTAGCGTGACAGAGCCCATGGCAGCGGCGGCAATGCCGCTGCCGGCAGGCCTTGGTCACGAAGGGCTGGATCACGCCGCGCTCGAGGAAGATGGCCCCAAGGCCTTCGGCGATCGCATGGGCACGCCCGCAGCCGATGAAAAGGTGCTGTGGAAGGGCCGCCCGGCGCTCGGCCTGCTGGCGCGCACGGCGTTCCACACCCGCACGCTCGGTTTCTACATGGCCGCGCTCGCGCTGATCGCGCTGATGACCGGCAACACCAATGCGGCGATCGTGGCCGCCGTGCTGGGCACCGCGCTGATCGCGCTGCTCTATGCGCTCGCCTGGGCAAGCGCGCGCACCACGCTCTACATTCTCACCGACACGCGCCTGATCATGCGTATCGGCATGGCGATCGAAACGCGGATCAACATTCCGCTGAAGCAGGTGCTGTCCGCCGATCTGCGCCTCCACGGCAAGACCGGATATGGCGACATCGCCTTCGACCTTGCGGGCGACCGGCTGCTGGGCGTCGCCCTGCTGTGGCCGCATGTGCGCCCTTGGAAGTATGCGCGGCCCCAGCCGATGCTGCGCGCCCTGCCCGATGCCGCCGCGCTTGCCCAGCTGATCGCCGCCACCCGCGCGCAGCACGGCGCGATCGCGCGGAATTTGACCGAGATCAAGGAAGCCGCCGCCGTCACCGGCCAGACGGGTGTCCAGACCGCGGCCCCGACCGGCCACCGCGCCCCGGCCCTGCACCGCAGCGATACCGGATTCGAGGGAGCCCCCGCATGATCGTTCGCGAATACGAGAAGGACGAAATCACCGTCCACAAGGTGCCGCTGGCGCTGATGGGTGGCGTGATCGCGATTTCCGTCGCGCTCACCGCCTCGGTGACGATGGGCTTCCTGCCGAAGCAATCCGTGCCGAGCGAAGCGCGCGCCGCCGCCGGGGTGAAGCCCGCGCAGCAGCGCACTCTGCGCTTCTTCGACGAAGCCGACGGCACCGTCAGGGTCGAGGATGGCGCCACCGCCGAGGTGCTCGCCCGTTATGGGCAGGGCGAAGGCGGCTTCGTGCGCGCCAGCGTGCGCAGCCTTGTTCACCAGCGCCGAATCCGCGACATCGGCTCGCAAGTGCCCTTTACCCTCACCCGCTGGGACACGGGCGCGCTGACGCTGTCCGATCCGGAAACGGGCGTGAACATCGAAATCACCGGTTTCGGCCCTGAAAACCGCGCGATCTACGCTAGCCTGTTGCCCAAACCGGAGGCCGCGCGCTGATGGCTCTCGCCTTCTTCTCGACCGAGTCTTTCGAGACCCCCTGCACGATCACGGTCGAGCAGAGCTCGGAGCATTTTCATGCCCATGTCGAACTCGATGGCAACATCGCGATGGAGCCGGGCGACAAGGTGCGCGTGCATGGCGCGCCGATCGCGATCCCCTTCGGCGCGCGCGAGGTGTTCGAACGCCGCGCCACCGTCACCCGCGCAAGCCCCCTGAAGCGCGCCCTGACCAAGGCCGCCGCCTATTTCGACTTGGCTGAACTCTACGAAGTCAGCTTCAACGCCGGGAGGATCAAATGAACGCCTACAAGCCGATGACCAGCGAGGAGGCGATGGCGCTGGCGACGCAGGACACGATGCTGACCCCGCGCTTCTACACCACCGATTTCGACGCGCTCGACGCGATCGACGTAAGCAGAGTGCGCGCCGAGTGGGACCAGCTGATCGCCGACATGGTGGGCGATCCCAACAAGCTGCACTTCAAGCACAATGACAGCTTCAAGGGCGTGATTGAGGGGCTGGAACCGGCCCTGCGCAAGGAATTCACCGATTTCCTCGTCAGCTCGATGACCTCGGAATTTTCGGGCTGCGTGCTCTATGCCGAAATCGCCCGGCGCACCAAGAACCCGGACGTGAAGCAGCTGTTCCGCCTGCTCGCGCGCGACGAGAGCCGCCATGCCGGCTTCATCAACGAAAGCCTCAAGGATGCAGGCATCGGCGTCGATCTCGGCTATCTGACGAAGACCAAGAAATACACCTACTTCAAGCCGAAGTTCATCTTCTACGCGGTCTACCTGTCGGAGAAGATCGGCTACGCGCGCTACATCACGATCTTCCGGCACCTTGCGCGCAACCCGCAATACAAGTTTCACCCGATCTTCGACTGGTTCGAGGAATGGTGCAACGACGAGTTCCGCCACGGCGAGGCCTTCGCGATGCTGCTGCGCGCCGATCCCAAGCTGCTCGAAGGCGCGAACAAACTGTGGGTGCGCTTCTTCCTGCTGTCGGTCTACGCCACGATGTATGTGCGCGATCACAACCGGCCAGTGTTCCACGCCGCGCTCGGCGTCGACCCGACCGAATATGATTACAAGGTGTTCGAAATCACCAACCAGATCGCCCGGCAGGTTTTCCCGGTCGAGCTCGACATCGACAGCCCGGCCTTCCGCCGCCAGATGGAAAAGCTGCGGCTCGCGGCCGAGCGGATCGAGGACGGCAAGGCGCGCGGCGGAATCGGCGGGCTGCTGAGCCGCGCCTCGGGCACGATCGGCGCGGGGCTGGCCTTTGCGCGGATGTATTTCCAGCGGCCCAAACCCAACGCCCTGCCGCAATCGATCCGGCTGCAACCCGCATGGTGAGCTGGAGCGGCCATATTGTACCGTTCATCGTGACGGTGGCGATCTGGTTTGTCGCGACCGGGCTGATTGCCTGGGCGGACAACCGCGAGCGCGCCACCTTTTCGCGCAGCCTGATCGTCGGCAGCGTCGCCGGCATCGCAGGGCTGATCGTGATCCTCGTCGCCTCCCTTTCGACCGAGGTCTGGGCGGTTTACTTGGGCTTCGTCGGCGCGCTGATGGTGTGGGGCTGGCACGAGCTTTCTTTCCTCACCGGCGCTTCGGCAGGCCCGCGCCGGGGGCTGGCCGATCCGCGCCTCACCGGCATCGCCCGGTTCCGGCAGGCCGCCGCGACGGTGATGCATCACGAGGTCGCACTGGCGGTGACGGCGCTGCTGCTGATCTCTTTGTCATGGGACGTGCCCAACCAGATCGGGGCGACCGTGTTCGTGCTGATGTTCGCGATGCGGCTGATTTCCAAGATCAACCTCTTTGTGGGCGTGCCCAATTCCTCCTCGGAGATGTTGCCCGAACAGCTGGCCTATCTGAAGAGCTATTTCGGCCCCAACCGCGTGACCCGGTTGCTGATCATGTCGATCGCGGTGCTGACTGGGGTTACCATCTGGTTCGGCGCGCTGGCACTCGCCGCGCCGGTGGGCAGCGCCGAAATGGTGGGCGCGAGCCTTTTGACCACGCTCGCCCTGCTGGGCGTGCTCGAGCACCTCTTTCTGGCCCTCCCCTTCCGTGACGGGATGCTGTGGGGTTGGGCCTATCCGCAGCGCAAGGCTGCAGCGACGATCGAACGAGACTGACATGACGAAGACGACAGAGGGAATGCGCATGGACTTCGAAGCCTTTTTCGCCGGCGAACTGGATGCGGTGCGCGCCGATGGCCGTTACCGCGTGTTCACCGACATCAAGCGCCACCGCGGCCGCTTCCCCCACGCCACGCGCTTCGTCGAAGGCGAAACCCAGGCGGTGACCGTGTGGTGCTCGAACGACTATCTCGGCATGGGCCAGCATCCCGCCGTGCTCGAAGCGATGCACACCTGCCTCGACGAATGCGGCGCGGGCGCGGGCGGCACGCGCAATATCTCGGGCACCAACCACTACCATGTCGAGCTGGAAGCCGAATTGGCCGACCTGCACGGCAAGGAAGCCGCGCTGCTGTTTACGAGCGGATACGTCTCCAACTGGGCCGGCCTCGGCACATTGGCGAGCAAAATCCCGGGCTGCGTGGTGTTCTCCGACGCACTCAACCATGCCTCGATGATCGAAGGCATCCGCCACAGCCGCGCGCCCTACAAGATCTGGCGCCACAATGACGCCGCGCATCTCGACGAGCTGCTCGGCATGTATGGCCCCGAGGTGCCCAAGCTGGTCGCTTTTGAAAGCGTCTATTCGATGGACGGCGACATCGCCCCCATCGCCGACATCCTCGATGTGTGCGAAAAGCACGGCGCGATGAGCTATATCGACGAAGTCCACGCCGTCGGCCTCTACGGCCCGCGCGGCGGCGGGGTCGCCGAGCGCGAAGGGCTGATGGACCGCATCACCGTGATCGAAGGCACGCTGGGCAAGGCGTATGGCGTGATGGGCGGCTATATCGCCGCGTCCGCCAACCTCGTCGATTTCGTGCGCAGCTTCGCCAGCGGCTTCATCTTCTCGACCGCCCTTCCCCCCGCGATCGCGGCGGGTGCAGCAGCCAGCATCCGCCACCTCAAGACCTCAAGCGCCGAGCGCGAGCTTCAGCAGAAGCGCGTGGCGCAGGTACGCCGCGCGCTCGACATGATGGGCATCCCGCACCTCGACAACCCGAGCCACATCATCCCGGTGATGGTGGGCGACGCCAAGAAGTGCAAGATGATCAGCGATTGGCTGATGGACAACCACGGCATCTACGTGCAGCCGATCAACTATCCCACGGTTCCGGTCGGAACCGAGCGGCTGCGGGTCACGCCCTCGCCCGTGCACACCGATGGCGACATCGACCGGCTGATCAAGGCATTGTCCGAGATCTGGTCGCATTGCGAACTCGCCCGGATGGAACAGGCCGCCTAAAGGCGCTCCCTCACTGACAGGACGACCGGCTCTCCCTTGGACGGGAGTGAGGGCGGATGCCGTGGGGGCGGCGTCCGCCCTCTTTGCATTGGGAGAAAGCGTCCGACGGCTATTGGCTGATGGTGACGGCGGGGCGAATGTCCGGGACTGGGTGGGGAACTGCCGCATTGCCTCTTCGTCGTCCCAGCGGAAGCTGGGGTCGCCGTCGGTCAGCGGAGTCACTTGAAAAGGTCGCTCCAACCAGTGCTGGCCTTTTCGATCTGCTCGATCTTCCAAGCGCCATTATGCCGTCTTCGCTTTTTCTCTGGCGATGGCGCTGGCGATCTTACCGCGAGCTCGCGCGAGTGCGGGAGCGATCCCAGCTTTCGCTGGGATGACTATTATTCGTAGTCGTCGATGACCGCAATCAGGACGCTTGCCGAACGGCGGCTCTCGGCTGAGAGCAAGCGAAAGCCGCTGAGCCGCCCCTCACCCCACCGGAATGAACCGCACCGCGAACCCGCCGCCCGGTGCCATGCGCACCGCGAAGGTCTCGCCGCCGGTGACGGTCTTCTCCTCGATGACCATCGCATAGGGGTTGGTCTTCCAGTCGGCATCCGGCCCGTCGCGGTAGATTTGCGCGCGGTATTTTTTGCCCGGCTCGAGGAAGGACAGCGGCAGCGACAGGTCGCGCGCTTCCTCGTCGGTCACTGCGCCGAGGAACCACTCCTTCGACTTCCGCCCCTGCCGCGCGATCGCGACGTAATCGCCGATTTCCCCGGCGAGCGCGATCGAGTCTTCCCAGTCGGTCTCGACATCCTTGATGAACTGGAAGGCGTCGAGGCGCTGTTCGTAATTCTCGGGCAGGTCGGCAGCCATCTGGATTGGCGAATAGAGCACCACGTAGAGCGCCAGCTGCTTGGCCAGCGTGGTCTCGGGCCGGTTCGACGGATCGCCGCGCGGCATGTCTTCGCGCAAGGGTGCGCGCTCGTTGGGCTTCAGGTCGAAGATGCCGGGGGTGAAGTCCATGGGCCCCGACAGCATCCGGGTGAAGGCCAGCATCGCCTCGTGCTCGGGCGGGTTGGGCGGCGTGCCCCAGGCGTTGTATTCCATCCCCCGCGCGCCTTCGCGGGCGATCCAGTTGGGGTAGGTGCGGCGCAGGCCCGTGTCCTTCACCGGCTCGTGCGCGTTGATCGAAATCTGGCGCTTGGCGGCCTCCTGCACGACCTTGAGATGGTGGCGCACCATGAACTGGCTGTCGTGCCATTCGTAGCGGCGGATGCCGTTCTCGTCGATCCGCACCGCATCGCCCGCGTCGGCGACATAGCCGGTCTTGACCTGCCGCACGCCCGCCTTCTGCATCAGGTCCATCGCTGCGCCGAGCTGGTTTTCGTAGTTGGTGATGTTGGCCGAGGTTTCATGGTGGCCGATGATCCGCACGCCCTTGGACAAAGCATAGCGGCCCAGCTCTTCAAGGTCGTAATCGGGCATGGGCTTGGTGAAATCGAACAGGTCGCCATTGTTGTACCAGTCGCCGTCCCAGCCGATGTTCCAGCCTTCCACCAGCACGCCCGCAAATCCGTGCTTGGCGGCGAAGTCGATATAGCGCTTGGTTTCTTCGGTAGTGGCACCGTGGATCTGGTCGCGGCCCCAGCTGCGGTCGCGGATATGCATCGCCCACCAGATGCCAACATATTTGCCCGGCTCGACCCACGAGACATCGCCGAGCTTGTTGGGCTCGTTCAAATTGAGGATGATATCGGAATTGATCAGGCCCACCGCATCGGGCGCAACCTGAATGGTGCGCCATGGCGAGGTGAAGCCAGCCTTGGTCTTGACCTTGGGCCCGCCGCTCCAGCCGCGCAGCTTGGATTCGAAATTGCCGGGGCGCAGCTGGTCGAGCGACATGGCGGCATAGTCCACCAGCGCGGCCTCGTGGATGCTGAAATAGATGCCGTCGGCGTTGCGGAAGGTCGCAGGCGTGTGCGCGTCGTCGACCTTGCCCGCAGGCGCGGTGCGGGTGATGTATTCGTAACGGTTGAACTCGTCCGACGGCGTGTACCACATGGTGGTCTGCTCGCCGACGCCGAACTGGGTGAGTTCCTCGGTGAGATTGAGGTCGCCCTGCAAAGCCGCCTGCTCGGGGACTTCATAGCGGAAGCCCACGCCGGTGTCGAAGGCGCGGAAGCGGACGGTCATTTGCCGCTCTGGGCCGTCGGCGGGCTTGAAGGTGACCGCAAGCTCGTTGTGCTGATCGCGCACCACGCGGCGCTCGCCCCAGGGCTGCTCCCAGCTGGTGTCCTGCGAGGCGGTTGTCGATCCGGCGATGGCAAGGCCGCGCTCGAAGCCGTGGTGCTCGGCGAACAGCATCCCGAGTTTCGAGGGCGCAATCACCTGCTTGCCCTCGTAGGCGACGGCATAGGTCGCGAGGCCACCATCGTCGCTGACGGTGACGGTGATCTTCCCGTCGGGCGAGGCGAGCGTCAGGCTCTCGGCATTGGCCGGGGCGGCCGCCCAGGCGATCGCCGCGAGGGCCACGAGGGGTTTCCAATGTGTCGTCATGCGTGCTCTCCCGCGCCCATCCGGACGCCTTATTTGGTTTCTCTGAAAATCCGGAAGCCCCACGGGGCGAGGTCGAGCGTCTCGTCGCCCGCGAAACTCGCGCTCTCACCGCTCAGCGCGTCGGCATAGGTGCCGTGGTGGCGCGCATGAGTGAAAGTGATGCTCTGCGCGCGCGGGCTGAGGTTGAACACGGCGAACACCCGTTCGCCAGCCTCGCCGCGGGTGAAGGCGAAGACATCGGCGGTGCTGCTGGTGGGCACCTCCAACATCGGCGCACCGAAGCGGCCATTGTGAAGCGCGGGCATCTCGGTCTTGAGGGCAATCAGCTTTTCGAACAGCGCCGCGTGCCGACCCTGCCGCCAGACGATCGGATCGCGCTCGAAGAATTCGAGCTGGCGGTCGTTATCCGCTTCCTGCCCGTTGTAGATCAGCGGCATCCCGCTGCCGGTGAAGCTGAGCGCAATCGCCGCTTCGTATGCGTCGCCGTAGATCTCGCTTGCTACCCCGTCCCACGAATTCTGGTCGTGGTTCTCGGTATAGACCATCCGCATCGCGGCATGGGGCCAGGTTTCGGACTGCCCGGCGTAATAGCCCCGCATCGCGCCCGCGCCGCTGCCGTCCTTGACGAGCCGCTGCATCGCCTCCTTCCAGCCCCAGCCATAGGTCGCATCGAAGGCGCGGTGGTGAAGATCGCGCTGCTCCCACTCGGCGAGCATGAAGACGGGCTTCACCGCGTCCAGTTGCGCCCGCGCGGTCTCCCAGAAATCGGTCGGGACATAGCCCGCGACATCGCAGCGGAACCCATCGATCCCGAATTCGCGCACCCAGTAGACGAGGCTCTCGGTCATGTATTGCCTGAGGCCCGCTTGCGAGTAGTCGAAGTCAGCGACGTCCGACCAGTCGGTGCCCGCCGGGCTCATCAGCCCGCCTTCGGGGGTGCGGGTGTACCACTCGGGATGGCTCTGGGTGAGCGGGTTGTCGTAGGCCGAATGGTTGGCGACCCAATCGAGGATCACTTTCAGCCCCAGCCGGTGCGCTTCGTCCACGAAGGCGCGGAACTCGGCCTCTGTGCCGAGTTCCGGATTGACCGCACGGTAATCGCGCACGGCATAGGGGCTGCCGAGCGTGCCCTTGCGGTTCGCCTCACCGATTGGGTGGATCGGCATCAGCCAGATGATGTCGACCCCCATCGCGGCAAGGCGCGGAAGCTGTGTCTGCGCGGCTTTGAACGTGCCCTCGGCGGTGAATTGCCGGGTGTTCATCTGGTAGATCACCGCGTCCGCCGTCCACGGTGCATTGGCGACCTCGACCATGTCGCGCGGGGTGTAATCGGGCTGGGCCAGCACCGGTGTCGCTGCAAGCGCGCCCGCCAAAAGCGCTATCGCCAGCCGCATCATGCTTCTCCCGCCAGCGGTACGGGCGCGCCTTTCGCCTCGCCGTCCTGCACCATCAGGGTCGCCGCCGCCGCCAGCACCATGCTGATCGCGCCGATCACAAAGGCATAGATCGCCGCACCGCCGAACAGATTGGTGACAAGAAAGCCGAGCAGCGTCGCCGCCAGCAATTGCGGCACGACGATGAAGATGTTGAACACCCCCATGTAAATGCCCATTTTTTCCGCCGGGACGCAGCCCGCCAGGATCGCGTAGGGCAGCGCCACGATCGAGGCCCAGGCGATGCCCATGCCGATCTGCGGAATCCACAGGAGCGCCGGATCGCGCACCAGCAGCATCGCGGCAAAGCCCGCCGCGCCCAGCGTCAGATTGATCGCGTGGAGGCGGCAGCGGTCGATCTTCGCGGCGATCATGACAAAGCCCAGCGCGGCGGCGGCGGCGAGGCCATTGCGCACCGACCCCATCAGGCTCCACCAGTCGGCCCCGTCCTGATAGGCGGCGCTGGCGGCATCGCGCGCGGCAAAGTGATACTCCGTCACCCCCGGCGTGCCGTAGATCCACAGCGCGAACATCGCGAACCAGCTGAAAAACTGCACGACCGCCAGCTGGCGCATGGTCCTGGGCATGGCGAAGAGATCGCTGACGACCTCCATGAAACCGCTGCGCTCACGCCCCTGCTGGCGCAATGACGCCGCGACCAGCTGGATCACGCCGAACCCGGCGATCAGCGCGGCGAGCACGTAAAGCTCCTGCGCGACTTCGATCTCGCCGAGGAAGGCGGGTCGCCCCTCGCCCCGCGCCACCGCGACCAACGCGGCGATAATGGCTCCGGCGATGATCCATACCACGCCGCCGCGCGCGAACTGCGCGGCGGAGCGCAGCACCGGCACATGGACCGCCCCTGCCGCGCGCCCGCTCGCTGCCTCGAACCGGGCGAGCTCTTCGGGCGAATATTCCCTGGTGCTGAACACCGTCCAGCACACCGCTGCCAGCAGCGCCGCGCCGCCGATGTAGAAGGCCCAGCGCACGGTTTCGGGGATCTGCCCCTCGGGCGCGACATTGCTGAGGCCCAGCCAGTTGGTCATCACCCACGGCAAGGCCCCCGCCACCACCGCGCCGGTGCCGATGAAGAAGCTCTGCATCGCATAGCCCTTCGTCCGCTGGCGATCGGGCAGGTTGTCGCCCACGAAGGCGCGGAACGGCTCCATCGTGATGTTGAGCGAGGCGTCCATGATCCACAGCATGCCCGCCGCGACCCACAGCGCGGGTGCATTGGGCATCACGAACAGCGCAAGGCTCGCCAGAAACGCGCCTGCGAGGAAATAGGGACGGCGGCGGCCGAGCCGCGGGCTCCAGGTCTTGTCCGAGAGGTGGCCGATGATCGGCTGCACGATCAGCCCCGTCATCGGCGCGGCGATCCACAGGATCGCAAGACTGCCCACATCGGCGCCCAGCGTCTGGAAGATGCGGCTGACATTGCCGTTCTGGAGCTCGAATCCGATCTGGATCCCGAGGAACCCGAAGCTCATGTTCCAGATCTGGCCGGCGCTCAACGCTGGCTTGTGGCCGCTGTGGCTCATTGTCGCTATCATCCCTCTCCCGGCCCGGCACAATATCCCGGATCTTCCCGTCCGAAGCTACATCGCGCGCTGCCACCGCACAGTCTGGACGGCTTGCAAAATTTTGCAAGAAACTTTCCGAAAATCGTCGGAAAAAACGTTGTCCGGCCTGATTGACTGAGTGTTTTTCAAATGATTCTCGTTTGTTGTGTCACCCTCCGCGCCTGACGCTCCGGTTTCACAAAGATTTGCAAAATCTCTTTCAAGGTGTCACAAACATCGCCGGAGGGAGTAGGGTCATGACGCGAATCTTCGTGAGCATTGCGGCTGCGCTATGCGCCGGCACCGCATGGGCAGGGGGGCCGGTGGCCACCGACGCGGGGGCAACGCCCGCACCAATTGCAGAGCGTCAGCTCGAGGACGAGATCATCTATTTTGTCCTGCCCGACCGATTCGCCAATGGCGATCCGAGGAACGATAAGGGCGGCCTGAAGGGCGGGCCGCTCCAGCACGGCTTCGATCCCACGCACAAGGGCTTCTACCACGGCGGTGATCTCAAGGGGCTGACCGCCAAGCTCGACTATATTCAGGGCATGGGCGTCACCGCGATCTGGTTCGCGCCGATCTTCAAGAACAAGCCGGTGCAGGGCCGTCCGGGCGAGGAAAGCGCAGGCTACCACGGTTACTGGGTGATCGATTTCACCAGCGTCGATCCGCATTTCGGCACCAATGCCGAATTCAAGGCCTTCGTCGATGCCGCCCATGCGCGGGGGATGAAGGTCTATATGGACATCATCACCAACCACACCGCCGACGTGATCGACTACCGCGAAGGCCAATACGCCTATCGCAGCAAGGGCGAATATCCTTTCTCGACGCGCGGCGGGGTCGACGGCGCGCGGATCAACGAAGGGTTCGAAGGTGACGACAATCCCGATCCCGCCAACTGGGCCAGGCTGACCGACCCGACCTTCGCCTACACGCCCGTGGTCTCCGAGGACGAGAAGAACGTGAAGTTGCCCGCATGGCTGAATGATGTGACGCTCTATCACAACCGCGGAAATTCGCACTGGATAGGCGAAAGCTCGGTCTATGGCGATTTCTCGGGGCTGGACGATCTCGCGACCGAGAACCCGCGCGTCGTTTCGGGCATGATCGACATCTTCGGCCAGTGGATCGACGATTACGGCATCGACGGCTTCCGCATCGACACCGCCAAGCACGTGAACCCCGAATTCTGGCAGGCCTTCGTCCCCGCCATGCTCGCCCGGGCCGAAGCGAAGGGGATTGGCCACTTCCACATCTTTGGCGAAATCGCCTTCGAAGAACCGACCGCCACGCTCACCGCGCAGGTGATGGCGGACAGCCGCTTGCCGTACGCGCTCGACATGGGTTTCGCCAAGGCGGCGCAGATGGTCGCCAGCGGCAAGTCGCCGCCCCGGCTGATGGCCGAATTTCTCCAGCAGGATGCGATCTATCCCGGCGGGGCGAGCACCGCGCTGGGCCTGCCGACCTTCCTCGGCAACCACGATTTCGGGCGCTTTTCGATGTTCGTGCGCGAGATGAGCGGATCGGACGATCCCGCCACGCTGCTCGCCCGCGTCAGGCTGGGGCACGCGATGATGTTCCTGCTGCGCGGCGTGCCGACGGTCTATTACGGGGACGAGCAGGGCTTCATCTCCGACGGCAACGACCAGCTGGCGCGCGAGGACATGTTCGAGAGCAAGGTCGCGGCCTATAACGATAACCGCCTCGTCGGCAGCACGGCCACCACCGCGCAAAGCAATTTCGACACCGCCCACCCACTCTACCGGCTGATCGGCGAACTCGCCGCCGCCCGCACCGCCAGCCCGGCGCTGCGCCGCGGCCTCAGCACCGTGCGCGCCTTCGAGGAAGCCGCCCCCGGCCTGCTCGCAGTCGAGCGCCACGATCCCGAAACCGGACAGCGCGTGCTGGCGGTGTTCAACACCGGCGAAAAGCCCCTTACGCAGGCGGTCGAGGTCAGTTACCGGGCGCGCGGGATCACCCCGCTCACCGGCACCTGCCCCGCCAGCCTTGCCGCGCCGGGGTCGGCCACGATCACCCTGCCCACCTTCGGCTTTGCCGCCTGCATTCTGGAGACCGACGACTGATGGCAACCGCTCTTGCCGACACCGCCGTTGCTACCGACGCCCCGCTGACGTGGTGGCGCGGCGCGGTCATCTACCAGATCTATCCGCGCTCCTTCCGCGACACCAATGGCGACGGGATCGGCGACCTTGCGGGCATTGCCGAACGGCTCGACTACATCGCCGACCTCGGCGTCGATGGTATCTGGATCAGCCCCTTCTTCACCTCGCCGATGAAGGATTTCGGCTACGACGTGGCCGATTATTGCGGGATCGACCCGAGCTTCGGCACCTTCGAAGATTTCGACCGGATCATCGAGAAGGCGCACGCGCTCGGCCTCAAGGTCATCATCGATCAGGTCTATTCGCACACTTCCGACGAGCACGCGTGGTTCCGGGAAAGCCGTGCGGATCGCACCAATCCCAAGGCCGACTGGTATGTCTGGGCCGACCCCAAGCCCGATGGCTCGCCGCCGTCGAACTGGCAGTCTGTGTTCGGCGGATCGGCCTGGCAGTGGGACGGACCGCGCAAGCAGTATTACCTGCACAACTTCCTCACCTCGCAGCCCGATCTGAACGTCCACAACCCGGATGTGCAGGACGCGCTGCTCGATGTGGCGCGGTTCTGGCTGGGGCGCGGCGTGGACGGGTTCCGGCTCGATGCGCTCAACTTCTCGATGCATGACCCCGAGCTGCGCGACAATCCGCCGTCGGGCACCCCGATAGAACTGGTGACGCGCCCGTTCGACATGCAGATCAAGCAGTTCAACCAGTCGCATCCCGATATCGTCGCCTTCCTCGAGCGCATCCGCGCCACGATCGACGAATTTCCGGGCCGCTTCACCGTCGCCGAAGTCGGCGGGCCGGAGCCGCTCGCCGAGATGAAGGCCTTTACCGAGGGCGGCAAGCGGCTCGACAGCGCCTATAACTTCGATTTCCTCTACGCCCCGCGCCTCACCGCGCCGCTGGTGCGCGCGAGCCTGTCGCAGTGGAGCGGCGAGCCGGGCGAAGGCTGGCCGAGCTGGGCCTTCTCGAACCACGACGCCCCGCGCGCAGTCACCCGCTGGACGCTTGACGGCGACATGGGCCGCATGGCGCGCCTCAATCTGCTGCTGCTGCTGGCCTTGCGCGGCAATCCGATCATCTATCAGGGCGAGGAGCTGGGCCTGCCGCAGGGCCATGTCGCTTTCGAGGATCTGCAAGACCCCGAAGCCATCGCCAACTGGCCGCACACGCTGGGCCGCGATGGCGCGCGCACCCCGATGCCCTGGGCGGCGAACGCACCGCAGGCGGGCTTTTCGACCGCCAACCGCACCTGGCTGAAGCTCGATCCGGCGCATAGCGGCTTTGCGGTCGATGCGCAGGCGGCCGACCCGGCCTCGACCCTCGGTTACGCCCGCGCATTGCTCGGCGCGCGGAGGGCGCATCCCGCGCTGGTGCATGGCGATATCGAACTGCTTAGCAGCCCCGCAGACATCCTCGCCTTCCGCCGCCACACCGAGGGCGGCAGCGTGCTGTGCGTCTTCAACCTCGGCGAAACTTCGCTGCGCTGGAGCCCGCCAGCCGGGGCCGGAGCCGCGCAGCTGATCGCGACCGAAAACCATGTGGGCAGCGGCGCGATTCTCGAAGACCTCCGGCCCGGCAGCGGCTATTGGGCGATGATCGCTTCCAGCTGAGGACGAATGGCCGACAACCCCACTCTTGCCGCCCGGCGCAGCGCCACGCTCGAGGATATCGCGCGTGAAGCGGGGGTGTCGATCTCGACCGTCAGCCGCGCATTGAACGACAGCCCCTCGGTCAAGCGGCGCACCAAGCAGCAGATTTGGCAGATTGCCCGCGCGCACGACTACGAGTTCCGCGCCTCGATGCCGAGCGGGCCGATCGGCGCCGACGCGACCCTCGCGGTGGTCGTCCCCGCCCCGCAGGCACGCGACAGCCGCGTGTCCGATCCGTTCTTCCTCGAACTGCTGGCGGGCATCGCCGAGGCCGCGCGCGAGCGGAACGCCGATCTCATCATCAGCCACCTTTCCCCCCGCGCCGGGGGCGACCTCGACTACGCGATGAGCACCAGCCGCGCGACCGGCGTGATCTTTATCGGCCAGTCCTCGCTCCACCACGAATTCAACGCGCTCGCCGCGCGCGACAATCGCTTCGTGGTGTGGGGGGCGGAGTTCCCGGACGCGCAATATTGCGTGATCGGGTCGGACAACCTCGCGGGCGGCAGGCGAGCCACGGCGCACCTCGCGCGGCTCGGGCGGCGGCGCATTCTGTTCCTCGGCGATACCGAAGCGCCCGAGGCCGAGCAGCGCTTCCGCGGCTATCGGCAGGCGCTCGATCAAGCAGGCATCGCCTTCGATAGCGATCTCTTGGTGCCCGCGCATTTCGATGTCCATTCGGGCGAGGCCGCGGTGCGCAGCGCGATTGCGCGGGGGCTGCGCTTCGACGCGGTGTTCGCCGCCAGCGACCTCATCGCCATCGGAGCAATCCGGGCGCTGACCCGCTCGGGAATGCGCGTGCCCGAGGATGTCTCGGTGGTCGGGTATGACAATATCCCCGCCGCGCGGCTCGTTACCCCGCAGCTCACCACCATCGACCAGGACGCGAACCTTGCGGGCCGGATGCTGGTTTCCAAGCTGATCGACAAGGGCGATGGCCCGGCGATTTCGCAGCGGCTTGAGACCAGCCTGCTGATCCGCGAAAGCTGCGGCGGATGAGCAGCGCCCCGCCCGCCCCGCTGACATCCATCGTCATCGTCGGCGGCGGGTCGGCCGGGTGGATGACGGCGGCAGCGCTGGCCCATGCGGTCGGCGGGGCCTGCGCGATCACGCTGATCGAGAGCGAGGCGATCGGCACGGTCGGCGTGGGCGAGGCGACGATCCCGCCGATCCGCACCTTCAACCAGCGGCTCGGCATCGACGAGGCGACCTTCGTGCGCGAGACGCAAGGCAGCTACAAGCTCGGGATCGAGTTCGTCGACTGGGGCAGGCTCGGCCACAGCTACTTCCACCCCTTCGGCCAGTATGGCGCCGAGTTCGATCAGGTGCCCTTCTACCACCACTGGATGCGCGAGCATCTGGAGGGGCGGATCGAAGGCCCGATCGACGACTTCTCGATGTGCTGGGCGATGGCGCGGGACGGCAAGTTCGCCCGCCCCTCGCCCGACCGGCGGATGATCCAGTCGACCTTCGACTACGCGTACCACTTCGACGCCGGGCTCTACGCCGCCTATCTCAGGCGCTTCGCCGAGGCCCGGGGGGTGACGCGGATCGAGGGCAAGGTCATCGACGTCTCCTTGCGCGGTGAGGACGGGTTCATCGAAGCCGTCACCCTCGACAGCGGGACGCGGATCGAAGGCGAGCTCTTCATCGATTGCTCCGGCTTCCGCGGCCTGCTGATCGAGGAAGCGCTGCACGCCGGCTACGACAACTGGCAGCACTGGCTCCCCTGCGACCGCGCGGTGGCGGTGCCCTGCAAGCGGGGGGAGTTCACCCCCTACACCCGCTCCACCGCGCGCGAGGCCGGGTGGCAGTGGCGCATCCCGCTCCAGCACCGCACCGGCAACGGCTATGTCCATTGCTCGCAGTTCATCTCCGAGGACGAGGCGAGTGCCACGCTGCTCGCCAATCTCGACGGCAAGCCGCTGGCCGACCCGCGAACCTTGCGTTTCGTCACCGGCAAACGGCGCAGGTTCTGGGAGAAGAACTGCGTCGCCATCGGGCTGTCCGCGGGTTTCATGGAGCCGCTGGAATCGACCTCGCTCCACCTCATCCAATACGCCATCCTCAGGCTCATCGCGCTGCTGCCGGACAGCACCATGTCGCCGCTGCTCGCGCGCGAATACAATGCCCAGACCGCGCGCGAATACGAGCTGATCCGCGACTTCCTGATCCTCCATTACAAGGCCAGCGAGCGGGACGATTCCGAGCTGTGGCGCTACACCGCCGCCATGCCGATCCCCGACAGCCTGCAATACAAGATCGACCATTTTCGCGCCCACGGCACGCTGGTGGCCGAGCCGCAGGAACTGTTCGCCAACCCCAGCTGGATCGCGGTCTATCTCGGCCAGGGCATCGTGCCGCATCGCGCGCCCGCGCTCGCCCATATGCGCGAGGGCGTTCCCGTGGCCGAGCGGATGGCGCAAATCCGCGAGGCGATGGCGGAAGCGGTCGCCGCCATGCCGAGCCACGGCGATTTCGTCGCCCGCCACTGCGCGGCGCCGCCGATCGCGGGCTGATTATCGCCGTTCAGATTACTCGCGTGTTTCCTGAGTGTGGAGACACATGAGACACTGTCCAAGAGCAAAACTCCCTTCCCGGCCCGCACGTGTGTTCGGGTGGCTGTAGCGAGCCCGGAAGGGTGATCGCGAAAGGCCATGCCCGCGACCTTGCCACGGCTTTGGCGAGTAGGAAACCACCTCCGCCTCGAAAGCCGAAAGGGCCCGCCATCGCTGGCGAGCCCTTCCTGCAACCCTCAATGCGACCCGAGGGCGTGTGTCGGTCAGAACGCCTTGCGCAGCGTGAACTGGAAGGTGCGCCCGTATTGCTCGTGGCGGCTCGCGAAGGAGCTGCCAAGCGGCTGCGGCGGCGGGTTGCTGCCGGGCGCGCGGTCGAACAGCGGGTTCTCGGTCACGAAGGGCTCGTCCGTCAGGTTGAACACTTCAGCGAGGATCTGCACACCGTTGAGGAAGCTGCCTTCCTTTTCGAAGGTGTAGCCGATCTGCGCGTCGAGAATGGTCTCGCTGCGCGCCTGCGCCCCTTCGAGCCCGCCCGAGAAGTTGGGAACTTCCGAAAGGAAGTCGCCGCGATAACGGGCCGCCAGTTTGGCGCGGAAGCCGCTCTTCTCGTAGAAGATGTCGCCCGACCAGGTGAGGTCCGAATAGCCCGGGATCGAAATGGGCTCAAGGCCCGGAGGCGTGATCTCGGCATCCGAATAGGTGATCGAGTAGAACCCGCCGAACCCGTCCAGCGCATTGCTGAAGTCGCCGAAGTTCACCCGCACCGTGCCTTCGATCCCGGTGATCTTGCCATCCGAGAAGTTGACCGGACCGTTGAAGTTGCCGAGCGCAACTTCGGGGTTGGTGTCGAGAATGCCGCCCGCACCCGAATTGATGATCTGCTGGCTGAGATCGAAGGATTCGTTGAGGTTGACCACCCAGTCCGACAGATCCTTGTGGAACGCGGCGACGATGATCGCGGTGCCGGGCGAGAAATACTTCTCGAAGGAGATGTCGTAGGACGTCGAACGATAGGGCTGCAGGAAGGGATTGCCCCCGCCGAGGTTGAAGCAGACGTTCGACGGCGGATTGAACTGGCCGGGCAGCACGGTGTCGACGAACTGGTCGCCGTCATTGTCGATACAGACGTTGTTGTTGACCGTCAGGTTCTGGTTCGCCGCCAGCTGATCGAGCCGCGCGCGGGTGATCGTCTGCGCAAAGGCGACGCGGATGAAGGTATCCGGCAGCATCTCGAAGCTGAGGTTCATGCTCGGCAGCCAGTTGTCGTAGCTGAAGCTGACATCGTTGATCGCACCGCCGGCGAGCGTGCCGGTGGAGGACTGCTGGGTGTCGACATAGCGCAGGCCGATATTGCCGCGCACCGGCACCGAGCCGAGATCACCGTCGATATTGGCCTGGAGGTAGAAGCTGTTGATCTTCTCCTTCACCAGCCATTCGGTATCGTCGGTCGCGGCTTCCTGCACATAGGTGCCGTCGGTCAGCAGCGGGGCCGGGTTGTAGGCGACGATGTCGAGCCCGATGCTCTTGGAATCGCTCGCCCCGATGATGAGGTCGCTCGGGATCGCGCGGGAACCGCCCACGAAGCCGTTGCCGGCGCGCAGGAAGATCCCGTTGTTGTCGAAATCCTTCTCGCGGTCGGTGTAGAGCCAGCCGGCGACGATGCGGTCGATGAAGCCGCCGTCGAACTCCCAGAAGGTTTCGGCGCGCAGCTGGTGCAGCTCGTCATTGGTTTCCGGCACGCGCAGGAAGCCGACCTGGCCCCAGCCGCCCGGATCGACCAGCAGCACGTTGGCCGGATCGGTGTAATCGATCTGGCTGTCGATCGTGTAGGCGCCGTCCTGCGGGAAGGTGAAGGTCAGCGTGTCGGCCGGGCCGCTCCCGCCGGGGCCGGTGCTGGCATAGGATTCGTAGTCGACATCATTGCGGTTCAGCGTCGAATAGCCGTAGTCGACGACGAAGCCGAGGTTGTCGGTCGCCTTCCATTCGAGATTGCCGCCGATAGCGAAGATTTCCGAATCCGCGCCTTCGGTGTCGGTGCGCAGGATCGGGTAGACGTTGGAATAGGTCGCGCTTTCGGCAAAGTCGCCGCTGCCGGTCACCTGATCGACCTGCGCGCCGCCATTGGCGCTCCACGAGGCGATCGGGGTTTCGGTGCCGCGGAAAACGCCGGCGTCTTCGGTCTTGGTGTAGAAGGAATCGAGGGTGAGCGAGAAGCTGTCGGTCGGCTCGAACTGGAGGCTACCGGCGACCGAGGTGCGCTTGAATTCGCGGCTTTGCGAGCCCTGACGCGGGTTGTCGCGCGGGAAGACCGTGCCGCCCGGGGTGGTGACGCGATCGACCTGGCCATTGGCGGTCTTCAGCTCGCGCTGGACGATCTGGGTCGGGATCGACTGGGTGGTGGCACCCAGCGACCAGCCGATCGTGCCATCGGCGTTCTGGTCGATATAGCTGGCGAAGAAGCGATAGCCGTCCGCGCCGAAATCGGGGTTGAGCGAGCCCTGATCGTTGATCGTGTAGGTGCCCGAGACGGTGATCTGACGCTTGTTCACGTCCAGCGGCTTGACCGTGCGCAGGTCGACCGCACCGGCAATGCCGATCGCGGCGAGTTGGGCGTCACCGGTCTTGTAGACGATGCCGGTGCCGATCAGTTCGGACGGGAACTGATCGAACTCGATCCCGCGGTTGTTGCCTGCCGAAACGACTTCGCGGCCATTGAGCAGCGCAAGGCTGAAGTCCGGGCCGAGGCCGCGGATCGAGACCTGCTGCGACCGGCCGCGCACGCGCTGGGCGGTTACGCCGGGCAGACGCGCGAGGGTGTCGGCGATCGAGAGGTCGGGCAGCAGGCCGAGGTCTTCGGCGGTGATCACTTCGACGATCGAGGTCGCGTTGCGCTTGGCATCGAGCGAGGACTGGATCGACTGCCGGATGCCGGTGACGATGATGGCGTTTTCGGTCTCTTCTTCGGCGACCGTATCCGGCTCATCGGCGTCCTGCGCCATGACCGGCGCGCCGGTGACGGCCAGCGCCATGAAGGTTGCGGCCCCGCACAGCAGGCGCGCGCTCACATTGATCCCGTTCTTTTTCATCAGAAGTCCCCTCCCGCTAGCGCCGTTGACCATGCGCTTTTGCAGTTTTTTTCATAGCGGATCGCAAGCGGCCCGTAAATCTCCAATTCACAGAACTGCCATGTCATCGTTTGCAGGCGACATAGTCCTGTTTAATCAATTGGTAATGGCCATCCTACGCCAAGCTGCGTGGGCCACCAGACCAATCTTTCGGCCCAAATGTTGCCCGATTGACACAGTTTTTCGCGCCGTCGGCTCATGCCGCAGTGCAGCATCAAGACGCGGCCCGCTGACCGGATCGCCAGACATCGTCTACTGCCTCACTCGGCACTGCTTTCCCCATGATTTTAGGTATTTATTCATTCGACTTTGAGTGTTCCCCCCGATTTGATAGGCTCCGACACATGACGATTGCCCCCATCTCGCGCACGCCCGCGCCCATGCAGGACTGGGGCATTGCGCTCGCAAATCCGCGGGTCGAACATTTTTCAACGTCCAATCATAGGCTTGTGAGCATCGACGGGCTGCTCGAATCTCCCGAGGCGGTGATTTCGCAAGCCAGTTTGCAAAATTTTGCAAAAATCACGCCGCAATATCCGGGGGTGCGCGCCGCGCTCGATCCGGCGATCTGCGCTGCGTGGCTGAGCCAGCTCTCCCCGCTGCTCGACCAGTGGTTCGGGCCCTATGGCCGGGCGTGGGAGATGCAGGCGTGGTATTCGCTCGTCACCACCCCGCCCGCACAGCTCGCGCCGATCCAGCGCCTGCCGCATGTCGACGGGACCGATCCCACACAGATCGCGATGATGCTCTATCTCGATCGCGCCGGGCCGCATGGGGGAACGGCCTTCTTCCGCCACCGTTCGACCGGGCTGGAGGCGCTGACTCAGGCCGATTTCCCACGCTATGCCGCTGCCTTGCAGGCCGATGTCGCGCGCACCGGCCTGCCGCCCGCCGCCTACCCCACCGACGGCGCGCCCCATTTCGAGCGCACCCATGTGGTGCCCGCCACCTTCAACAGCGCGGTGTTCTACCGCGGCAATATCCTCCACAGCGGGGTCATCGACAACGCAGCCCCCCTCAGCGCCGATCCGCGCGCGGGGAGGCTGACGATCAACGCCTTCTTCCGCCCGGCGGCGGGGTGAGGCGTCAGGGGAACGGAACATGGACAGGCCTGAGGTAAGGAAACTGGTGATCGTCGGCGGCGGCACTGCGGGGTGGATCACCGCCGCCGCCTTCGCGCGGCTGCTGGGCGAGCGACTGACGATCGAGCTGGTCGAGAGCGAGGCGATCGGCACGGTCGGCGTCGGCGAGGCGACGATCCCGCAGATCATCCGCCTCAACACCATCCTCGGCATCGACGAGCACGAATTCCTGCGCGCCACCTCGGGCACCTTCAAGCTCGGGATCGAATTCGTCGACTGGGGCAGCAAGGGCAGCCGCTATCTTCACACCTTCGGCGAGACCGGGATGGTGGTCGGCAATGTCGCCTTCCATCACCACTGGCGCCGCAGTGCCGGAGCGGCGGGTGATCCCAAGGGCTTATGGAACTGGTCGCTGCACCAGATGGCCGCCGATCAGGCGCGCTTCGGCAAGCTCGACCGGGTCGGAAACACTCCGATGGCGGGGCTGGCCTATGCCTATCACTTCGACGCCAGCCGCTATGCCCAGTTCCTGCGCGCCTATGCGGAGGCGCGCGGCGTGACCCGCACCGAGGGCATCGTCCAGAGCGTTCAGCGCGACGGGGAAAGCGGCAATATCTGCGCTATCACCCTGCAGAACGGCACCGTGGTCGCAGGCGATTTCTTCATCGACTGCACCGGCTTCCGCTCGCTGCTGCTGGGCGAGGAGCTGGGCGTTGGCTATCAGGACTGGTCGCGCTGGCTCCCCTGCGACCGCGCGCTGGCGGTGCCGAGCGAACGCCTGCCGACGCTCGTGCCCTATACCCGCGCCACTGCCAAGGATGCGGGCTGGCAATGGCGCATCCCGCTCCAGCACCGCACCGGCAACGGGCACGTCTATTCGAGCGGCTTCACCAGCGACGATGCCGCCGCCGACACGTTGCTGACTGGACTCGATACCAATGCGCTGGGCGATCCGCGCCCGATCCGCTTCACCACCGGGCGGCGCGAGGCCTTCTGGGCGCATAATTGCGCCGCCATCGGGCTGTCGAGCGGGTTTCTCGAGCCGCTCGAATCGACCTCGATCCACCTGATCCAGTCGCATGTCAGCCGCCTGATCCAGCTCTTCCCGCGCGCCGGAGACCCATCGGCGATGCGCGACGAATACAACCGCCGCTGCGCCGCCGAGTTCGCGCAGATCCGCGATTTCCTTATCCTGCACTATCACCGCACCGACCGGGAAGACACGGAGTTCTGGCGCTATTGCAAGCACATGGCCGTGCCCGACAGCCTCACCCACAAGCTCGCGTTGTTCGCCGCCTCGGGGCGCGTGGGCCGCGACGTGGACGACCTGTTCCGCGAGGCGAGCTGGGTGCAGGTGATGCTGGGGCAGGGCATCATGCCCGCCGATTACGATCCGATGGCCGACCGGATGAGCGAGGGCCAGCTGGCCGAATTCCTCGCCAACCTGCGCACGCTGATGGCGCGCGCAGTGGCTGGCCTGCCGACGCACGAGCAATATCTCGCCCGCCACTGTCCGGTCGACGCGGCGCTGCTGGCGGCCTGAGGCCTCCGCCGTCAATCACAACAAAAAGGGCGGCGCAGGCCAAAACCTGCGCCGCCCTCTTTTCACGCCCGAAGGGGCGACAAATTACTTCTTGGTGCTGGCGAGATAGGCCACCAGGTTCGCGCGATCCTGGTCGTTCTTGATGCCAGGGAAGGCCATCTTGGTGCCCGGGATGTAGGCCTTGGGATCCTTGAGATATTCGAAGAGGTTTTCTTCGGTCCAGGTCACGCCGCTGCTCTTGTTGGCATCCGAGTAGGAATAGCCGGCAACCGAGCCTGCTTCGCGGCCCACGACATTGTAGAGCGACGGGCCGACGCGGTTCACGCCTTCGTCGAGCACGTGGCACGAACGGCACAGCGCGAAGGTCTTTTCGCCCGCGGCGACATCGGTGGTGAAGCTGGCATATTCGACCTTGGCACCATCGGCAGCCGCAGCCGCCGGAGTCTCGGTCACAGCAGGCGTGGCCGCCGCCGTATCGGTTGCAGCCGGAGCCGCCGTATCGTCAGCCTGCTTGCCGCCGCAAGCCGAAAGAGTAGCCATCGCTGCCAGCGCGGCCGCACCCATCAGGAAATTACGCTTCATGGTCGTTTGTCCTCTGAACAACTTGTTCCTCCCGCATCCCAGCGGGCCATAACCCAGTTTATCGGGCATGGAAAGCGGGACTTGACGCTGCGGCAAGACCCTCTCCCCAGATACCGTATGGCCCTAACGCGCGAGGTGACAAAGGGTTTCCCGCCGATCCCAACAAAGATTGCCTTGCAGGCTTGCGGCGCTATGCTTCGCGCCATGTTCAAAAACCTCCCGAAGCATACCAAGCTCGTCCTCGGCCTGATGGTCTTCCTTCCGGTCTATTTCGCGATCGCCGCGCTCGGCACCAAGGTCGGGCTATGGGGATGGCAATTCGGCCTCGTCACATTGACCCGCAACGGCGGGATGATCCTGCTGGGTCTGACCGCGCTTGCCGCGCTGGTCTCGCTGGTGCTGGCCGCGCGGATGACGCCGCGCCACAACGGGCTGATCTCGGTGGCGATCCTTGGCCTGCTGGTGCCGGGCGCGGCGCTGGTAATGTTCCTCAACGCGGGCAGCAAGGCCGATGCCAACCCGATCCACGATGTCGCCACCGACACCGCCAATCCGCCCGCCTTCTCGGCCGCGACGATGCAGGCGCGCGCCGATGCCGGGGCCAATCCGCTGAGCGATTATCAGGTGCCGCTGCGCGAGCTTGAACTCTACCAGACGTCAGCACCGGAGTTGGTGATCAAGTCGCACGCGCAGATCATCACCGATCGCTATGCGACGCTCGCGCCTCTGCCGCTCGCCGGGGCGAGCCGCACCGACGCGATTGCCGCGGTCGCGGCGGCGATGGGCAACATGGGCTTCAAGGACATTCGCCCCGATCCAGAGGCGGGCACCGTGGAAGGCGTGGCGGAGAGCTTCTGGTTCGGCTTCAAGGACGATGTCGTCGCCCGGATCGACGCAAACGAGATCAACTTCCGCTCGGTCAGCCGGGTCGGGCGCAGCGATCTCGGCGCCAATGCCGCACGCATCGCGGAGTTGCGCGACAGGGTGGCGACCCAGATCGGGCAGCGCTGATCCGTCAGGCGCGGAACGCCGCGGTCGCCATCGCGCTGCGCTGGAATACGGTCGCGACGCAGAGCGCGGCGTACGCATAGGCGATCACCGGGAACCATGCGGGCAAGAGGCACATGGCGATGAACACCGCGATGGTCTCGGCCCCCTCGGCAAGGCCGGTGGAGTAGAAGAAGCTCTTGCGGCCGTGTGCCGTGGTCTCGGCCCCGCGCTTGGCGGCGATCACCGCGAAGGCGAGGAAGCTTACGCCGGTCAGCACGAAGCTCGCCACCAGCACCAGCGCAGGCATCTGGTTGGCGGGGGCGAGGATGCCGAAGCCGAGCGGCACGCTGACATAAAAGGCGAAGTCGGCGACAATATCGAAATAGCCGCCCAGATCGCTCGGCCCGCGCGCCCGCGCGACCGCGCCGTCAAGCCCGTCGAGCAGCCGGTTGGCGATAATCAGCGCCAGCCCCCAGCCGATGTAGCCAAAGGCAATCGCCGCTGCCCCGCCCAGACCGAGGGCAAGGCCAGTGAAGGTCAGCGCGTTGGCGGTGACACCGCGCCGCGCCAGCCACACGCCCGCGCGATTGAGCGGCGGGTCGATCAGCGGGCGCAGTTTGGCGTCAAGCATCTAGGCGCTCCACGTCACCAGCCCGATCCACGCACCCGTCATCGCGCTGGCGAGATTGCCCGCGATCCAGCTCTTCATCCCCAGCCCCGCCGCCTCGGCGCGGCGTTCGGGGCAGAGCGTGCCGATGGTCGAGACCAGCAGGCCGACGCTGGCGAGGTTCGCCACGCCGCACAGCGCGTAGGTGACGATCAACAGGCTCCTCGGGCCGAAGGTGCCGGCGGGCAGCGCGGCGAGTTCGAGATAGGCGACATATTCGTTGAGCACCGCCTTGGTGCCCATCAATCCGCCCGCAGCCTGCGCCTCGCCCCAGGGCACGCCCAATAGCCACATGAAAGGCGCAAGGCCCCAGCCCAGCATCCGCTTGAGCGTCAGCGGCGCGCCATCCACCAGCGGCAGCGCGGCCAGCATCCCGTCGACCAGCGCGACCAGCGCGAAGACCACGATGATCACCGCGATCACGGCGAGGAACAGCTGCATCCCGTCCATCGTGCCCTTGACGATGGCATCGATGCTTCCTTCGTACTTGAGGCCCGGCTCCTCCTTCTCGACCTCGGTCGCGGTGTCATCGGTCCCGGCGGGCACCATCAGCCGCGCGATCAGCAGCGCGGCGGGGAGCGAGATCAGCGAGGCGGCGATCATGTGGCCGACCGCATCGGGCACGGTCGCCTTCAGTGTGGTCGCATAAAGCACGAGAATCGCTCCCGAGATCGTCGCCATGGTCAGCGCCATGATCTGGAACAGCTCGCTGCGAGAGACCCGGGCAAACCACGCGCGGGTGACCAGCGGCGCCTCGACCACGCCCAGAAAAACGCTCGCCCCGCCCGAAAGCCCGACCACGCCCGACACGCCGAGGCTTCGGCGCAGCAAAAAGCCGAGCCCGTTCACCAGCCAGCGCAGCACGCCCCAGTGCCACAGCAGCGCCGACAGCGCCGAGAACACGATCACCAGCGGCAGGATCTGGAAGGCGATCACCAGCGGTGGCTGCGCGCCCTCTTTCAGCGCGAAAGGCAGCTCCGCCCCGCCGAGATAGCCGAACATGTAGGCCGATCCCTTGAGCGTTGCCGCCTCGATCGCGCTCACCGCATTGTTGACGAGGCCGACCGCCGCCCACACGGCGGGCACCCGCAGGATCACCACCGCCAGCAACCCCTGCACCGCCAGCGCGCCCGCAATCCAGCGCCAGCCGGGATGGGCGCGGCGGTTCTCGCTGATCGCCCAGGCGATACCCACCAGCACCGCGATGCCGATGATGCCGCGCAGCTGGTCGAACAGCTCCATCAGCCGCGCATCCAGCCGTGATAGCGCTCGACCCACTTGAGCAGGCTTTCGGGCTTGTGTGCCTTTTTCCAGTTGCCCGCGGCGAACTTGTTGGCCTCCACCATGGTCGGATAGGCGTGGATCGTGCCGAGGATCTTGTTGAGGCCGAGGCCGTGCTTCATCGCCAGCACATATTCGGCGATGAGTTCGCCCGCGTGGGCACCTACGATCGTGACGCCCAGCACCGTGTCCTTGCCGCCTGCCGGGGTGAGCACCTTGACGAAGCCCTTCGTCTCGCTCTCGGCAATCGCGCGGTCGAGATCGTCGAGGTCGTAGCGGGTAACCTCCACGGCGATGCCCTGCTCCGCCGCCTCGCGCTCGTTGATCCCGACGCGCGCGACCTCGGGGTCGAGGAAAGTGACGGCGGGGATCACGCGGTAATCGGCCTTGAACTTGCGGAACATCCCGAACAGCGCGTTGACGCTGGCATACCACGCCTGATGGCTGGCGGTGTGGGTGAACTGGAACGGCCCCGCCACATCGCCCGCGGCGAAGATATTGGGGAATTTGGTGGCGAGATATTCGTCGGTCACCACGGTTTTGTCGGTATCGACGCCGATATCCTCCAGCCCGAAGCCCTTGAGTCGCGCCTTGCGGCCGACCGCGACGAGCAGCGTGTCGAACGGCACCGGCACCTCCGCCCCGCCGCTTTCCGCGATCAGCGTGCGCCCCTCGATACGCACCGCCGTGTGGCCGGTGAGCACGCGCACCCCGTCCGCCTCCAGCACCGCGCGCGCCAGAGCGGCGACATCGCCATCCTCGCGCCCGAGGAGCTGGTCGCCCATCTCGATCTGCGTCACCTGCGAACCCAGCCGCGCCAGCGCCTGCGACAGCTCGCAGCCGATCGGCCCGCCGCCCAGCACCGCGACGCGCGCAGGCGCTGCATCCATCTGCGCGAAGGCATCCCACATCGTCTCGCTGGTGAGATAGCCGCTGGCTTCGATGCCGGGAATCGGCGGCACCACCGGCTCTGCCCCGCTGGCGATCACGATGCTGCGGGTGGTCAGCCGCTTGGTGCCGCCCCCATTCATCGCGATCTCGACCGTCCACGGGTCGACGATCCGTGCATAGCCCTTGACCACATCGACGCCGAGGCCCTTGTAGCGCTCCACGCTATCATGCGGTTCTATGCTTTTGATCGCTTCCATCACGCGGGCAATCACTGCCCTGAATGGCACCTGCGGGTCGGCGGGTGTGAGGCCATACTTGTCCGCCCCGCGCATCATCGCGGCGACCTTGGCGCTCTTGATCAGCGCCTTGGATGGCACGCAGCCGGTGTTGAGGCAATCGCCGCCCATGTCCTTCGCCTCGACCAGCGTCACCCTGGCCTTCACCGTCGCCCCGATCAGCGCCGAAACCAGCCCCGCCGAGCCAGCCCCGATCACCACCAGATTGCGATCGAAGGCCTTGGGCCTGGTGAACCCGGCATAGACTTTCCGGCGTTGCAGCGCGCCGATCACCAGCTTGGCGAGCCACGGCGCGATGCCCAGCAGCACGAAGCTGCCCAACACCCCCGGCGAGGCAATGCCCGAAAGGCTCTCGATCCGCGCCAGCTGCGTGCCCGCGTTCACATAGACCGCCGTGCCCAGCAGCATCCCCAACTGGCTCACCCAGACATAGGTCCAGATGCGGATGCGGGTGAGGCCCATCACCAGATTGACCACGAAGAAGGGGAAGGCCGGGATCATCCGCAGGGAGAAGAGGTAGAACGCCCCGTCACGCTCGACCCCGGCGTTGATCGCCTTCAGTCGCTCGCCGAAGCGCGCTTCGATCGTGTCGCGCAGCACGTAGCGCGAGGAGAGGAAGGCGAGCGTCGCCCCGAGGGTCGAGGCGAAGGAGACGAGGATCGTCCCCGTCAAGACCCCGAACAAGGCGCCCGCCGCCAGCGTCATCAGCGCCGCGCCGGGGAGCGAGGCCGCCGTCACCGCGACATAGATCGCGAAAAACCCCGCCAGCACGCCAACGGGGTTTTCGGCATAGAACGCCTCCCACTGCGCCACGCCCGCCTTGATCCCGGCGAGCGTCAGATATTGCCCGAGGTCGAAGACGAAATAGGCGGCAATGACGGCGGCCAGTGCGGCCAGAATGGCGAGTTTCTTCACGTTGTCTCCTGCCCCCGCACGTTCGCCCAGGGGCCTGCGGGGGTTACGCCTGATCCACGAGGCGGGCGTATTGCGCAATCCAGCGCTTGTCGATGCGGTGTTTGAGCGCGAGCACCCAGCGGCCCTCGGCGCTCAGCGAGCCATAGCTTGCAATCGCGCGCCCGTCGCCGGTGTTCATCAGATAGAGGTTGTTCCAGCGCGGGTGATAGCTGCGGCGCGGCGGCTTTCCCGCCAGCGCCGCGCGCAGATTGGCCGCCAGCACCGGCCCGGCGAAGACGGCGTGGACGCCCGAATGGGCGAGCTTTCTGTCGGCGCGCGCGGCTACGTCTCCGGCGGCGAAGATATGGGGATGCGAGACCGAGCGCTGGTGGGCATCGACCAGCATGAAGCCCCGATCATCCACCGCCAGCCCGGACGCGCGCACCCACTCGGGCGCGGCA
This sequence comes from Porphyrobacter sp. YT40, assembly GCF_006542605.1. Classification (GTDB taxonomy): domain Bacteria; phylum Pseudomonadota; class Alphaproteobacteria; order Sphingomonadales; family Sphingomonadaceae; genus Erythrobacter. The sequence goes on along the minus strand of NZ_CP041222.1, from coordinate 1,510,505 downwards.
CTGCCGAGCGCGGCGACGATCAGCTCGGCCGGTTCGAGCGAAGTCTCCCCCGCCCGGATCGCACCGCGCGCGATCTGCGCGTCGCTCAGGTGGAGCGCGATCCCCTGCCGCATCAGCGCGGCGGCGACGCGGCCGCGCACGGCTTGCGAAAATCCGGGGAGCAGACCTCCCTCGCCCGCAACCAGCGCGACCTCGGGCCGGGTTTCGGCTGCGGCGAGATTGCGCAGGGCGAAGGCGAGCTCCACGCCCCCGGCCCCGCCGCCTGCCACCACCACCCGGCGAGGATGGCGCCAGCGCGTGATCCGTTCGACGAAGCCCTCGATTGGGCGGATGTCGAGAATGCGCGGATCGTCCCCCAGCACCGCCGCCGCGCGCCCCACTCCGCCGGTGTCGAGCGAGGCGAGGTCGAAGGCGATGGCCGTGCCGCTGTCGGTGGTCACGGTGCGCGCTTGCGGGTCGAGCGTCACGCAGCGCCCCGCAATCCACTCCACCCCGGCGCGAGCGGCGAGGGCGGCGAGGTCGACCCGCCCCTCGTCCCGCTCATGCTGACCGGCGAGCCAGCCCGGCACCATGCCCGAATAGCGCAAGTGCGGATGCGGGGTGAGCAGCAGCGTGCGCGTCTCCGGCGGAGCGCTGCGCCTCGCCCAGTCCGCCAGCACCGCAACATGGGCGTGCCCGCCACCGACCAGCAGCAGCGTCTTCGCTTCCCTTTCCCCGCTCGTTCTGCCCTGTGTCATCGTCGCTTCATCGCGCGTGGTTCAGCTAACCGCAAGCTTTGGACAGTAACGGGGCGGCAAGACGACAATGCTTCGCAATAGCTTCTTGTAGCTTCATATATAAAGGAAGTTGCAGGGAAATCATCGGCCCGGAACCGCAACCGTGCTGGATGATTGATCGCTTGCAGCGCGGCAATGTTGCAATAGATGCATTAAGGCCCAACCCCCGCATCGCGCGCGGGACTTGGCGCATCGCTGATCGGGTTGTGCAACGGAAAGGCTGCCATGGCAGGTGAAGGCCAGAATATCGGCAAACAGATTTCGCTCTCGAAGTTTTTCAGGGTGTTCTTCGACATCCTGAGGCCGGAGGCGAATTTCTACTGGCTCGCGGCGGTCTATGGCGTGGGCATCAGCCTGCTGTCGCTGGCGACCCCGATTTCGGTGCAGATGCTGATCAACACCATCGCCAACACCGCGCTTACCGCGCCGCTGGTGATGCTGTCGCTGACGCTGTTCGGCCTGCTGACCATCTCCAGCCTGCTCTACGCCTTGCGCGTCCACCTGATGGAGCTGTTCGCTCGGCGCTTCTACGCGCGCATGGTGGCGGAAATTTCGCTGATCGCTGTCTATGCCCAGAACCCCTTCTTCAACGACGCCAAGAAAGGCTCGCTGTTCAACCGCTATTTCGATGTGGTCTATGTCCAGACCGCGATCCCGATCCTGTTCATCGGTGGCTTCACCACGCTGTTGCAGATCGCCGTGGGCTTCGTGCTGGTGAGCCTCTACCACCCCTATTTCCTTGCCTTCACGCTGGTGACGATCGCGCTCATCTGGGTGATCTGGCTGGCATGGGGCGCGCGGGCGCTGCGCACCGGGATCGATGTCAGCCATGCCAAGCACGCCACCGCCAGCTGGCTCGACACGCTGGGCGGATCGAACGGCTTCTTCAAGTCGCAGCGCCGGATCGACTACGCGCTCGACAAGACCGACGATTACACCCGCGTCTACATCAACGACCGCAAGAGCCACTTTCGCCACCTGTTTTCGCAGACCATCGCCTTCCTGCTGATGTATGCCGCCGCCAGCGCCGCGCTGCTGGGCCTTGGCGGCTGGCTGGTGATCCAGAACGAGCTCACCCTCGGCCAGCTGGTCGCGGCCGAACTGGTGCTGTCGGCGGCGTTCCTCGGCGTGGCGCAGCTGGGCAGCTACCTTGGCTATTTCTACGACCTCTTCGCCGCGGTCGAGGAAATCTCGCAGTTCTACGATGTCGAGCAGGAACAGCCCAAGGGCGCCGATCCCTTCGACGGGCCGGATCACACCATCGCGATGCAGGGCGTGCGCGGCACCGCGCGGCACGAGGAGGCGCAGTTCGACCTCACCATCCCGAGCGGGTCGATCATCATGGCGGCGGCCAGCCACCACGGGGTGCAGCGGCTGTTCACCAACCTGCTCAAGCTTCACGTCCTGCCCGAAAGCGGCTTTGCGACGCTGGGCGGTGTCGACATGAAGGCGATCGAGGCGCACCATTTGCGCAAGAATGTCCACGTGCTCGACCGCCCGAGCACGGTGGAAATGACGATCCGCGAATATCTCGCCCTGTCCTGCCCCGACACCGCGCAGCAGCGGATGATCGGCGCGCTGGAGACGGTGGGTCTGGCGCGCACCATCGCCACGCTCGAAAAGGGGCTCGATACCCCGCTCGCGTCGACCGGCTATCCGCTTTCGGCAGTGGAGTTGCAGCAGCTGAAGCTCGCCAACGCATTGCTCGAACGCCCGCGTATTCTCGTGCTCAGCCGGTTGTTCGACCTGATCGACCCTGAACCCATCGCCCGCGCCGTGAACGAGCTGCGCGCGCAGGCCTATACGACGGTGATCTACTTCTCCAACCGCCGCATCGATCTCGGCTTCGACCGCTTTCTCTACCTCGAAGCGCACCAGCAGCGCTTCTTCGGCAGCTTCGAGGAATTCTGCGCCGCCATGAACCGCACGCCCGCCGCCTATATCGGCGCGCCGCTCGCCGACGGGGAGGCCTGATCATGGCGACCATGAAAGAGGATATGGCCCACTTCACCACCCTCGCGTCGATCAGGACGCCGAAGGTGATGCGCGCGGTGTTCTTCATCCTGCTGGCGGCGATCATCATCACGGTCGCTTTCCTGATCTACGTGCCCTGGGTGCAGACCGCCTCGGGCCGCGGGGTGGTGACGACGCTCAGCCCCAACGAACGGCGGCAGGACATCAACGCGCTGGTGCCGGGCCGGATCGAGGAATGGTATGTGCGTGACGGTTCCTCGGTGAAGAAAGGCGATCCGATCGTCCGCATCGCCGACCTCGACCCGAACCTGCTCCAGCGCCTGCAGGCTGAACGCACGCAAATGGAGTTGCAATTGCAGGCCGCGCAGTCCGCACTCGCCACCGCGCGGATCGACGAGCGGCGTAGTCGCGAGCTGTTCGAGGCCGGGCTTGCCGCCCGCCGGGATTACGAGCTGGCGCAGATCAAGGTCGCCGACCTCGAGGCGCGCGTCGCCGCCGCGCAGGCCGATCTCAACCGCGCCGATACCAACATCGCGCGCCAGTCCGAACAGATCGTGCGCGCGCCGCGCGACGGCTTCATCCAGAGCCTCAACGCGGGCGATGCGGCGACCTACATCAACGCGGGCGACGTGCTCGCGACCTTCGTGCCCGAGGGGGCCGAGCGGGTGATCGAGATCTTCATCGACGGGCGCGATGTCGCGCTGGTGCGGCCGGGCGATCCGGCGCGCATCCAGTTCGAAGGCTGGCCCGCGGTGCAGTTTTCGGGCTGGCCTTCGGTCGCGGTCGGCACCTTCGGGGGCCGCGTGATCGCGGTCGACCAGTCGGCGCAGGTCAATGGCCGCTTCCGCGTGCTGATCGCGGAAGAGAAGATGGACGGCTACAGCTGGCCCGAGGAACGCTATGTCCGCTTCGGCGCGGCGGTGCAGGCCTGGGTGCTGCTGGAGACCGTGCCGGTCGGCTACGAGATCTGGCGTCAGCTCAACAACTTCCCGCCCGAACTCCCCGCCGCCACCAGCACCGGCTCCGCCTCGGGATCGGCGAACTGATCATGCCGCGACGTCTAGCCTTGCTGAAGCTGGGCGCGCTCCTGGCGAGCGGCGCTGCGCTGGCGCTGGCGCCGCTCCCCGCGGCGGCGCAAGACGTCGTCCCGGTCGGCGAACCGCTCGACGTCGCGCTCAAGACGGGCCCGCTGCTGCCCGAGGAAGTGCTGCGCGCCTCGGCGCTGACCTTCCCTTCGATCCTCGAAGCCTTCGAACGCGAAGCCGCCGCGCGCGCGGATCAGCTTGGGGCCGACGGGGCCTTCGACCTGATGCTCAAGGGCGAATATTACGACCGGCTGACGGGCTATTACTCGGGCGGTTTCGGCAAGGTCGAGGCGCGCCAGCCGCTGCGACCCTATGGCGCGGAAGTGTTCGGCTCCTACCGCGTCTCCAGCGGCGATTTCCCGACTTACGAGAATTACAATTACACCAACGCGCTGGGCGAAGCGAAGGTCGGCGCGCTGTTTTCGCTGCTGCGCAACCGCGACATCGACAGCCGCCGCTTCGCGATCGAGGACACCCGCCTTGCCGCCAGCCAGGCGCAGCTCGATGTGCTGCTGGTGCAATTGAACGTCCAGCACGAGGCGCTGCGCGCCTATTGGCGCTGGGTCGCCGCGGGCGAGGAAATCCGGGTGTTCGAGGAACTGCTCGAAATCGCCGAGGCGCGCCAGATCGGCCTTACCCGCGAAGTCAACGAAGGCGCCCGCGCGCGCATCGCGCTGACCGAGAACGAGCAGAACCTGCTGCGCCGCCGCTCGCTGCTGGAAGAGGCCAAGCGCAACTTCATCACCGCGTCCAATTCGCTGGGCTTCTATATTCGCGGTTCGGACAGAGAGATGATCGTGCCCACGCGCGAGATGCTGCCCGATCTGTCGCGCTTTCGGGAAATTTCCCCGGCGGAGAAACTGGCCGCGCTGCCGCTCGGCGAGGTGATCCAGTCGCGCCCCGAGCTCCAGACCTTCAGGCTTGCGCTCGAACGCGCCACCAACAAGGTCGCGCTGCGGCAGAACGACCTGCAACCCTCGCTCAATGCCTCGGTCGAATTGTCGCGCGATTTCGGACAGATCGGCCCGGGCGGCCCCGGCTTCGATTCGACCGACACCGTGGTGGGCCTGACCTTCTCCGTCCCGCTCCAGCGCCGCACCGCGCGCGGGGCGCTGCAACGGGCCGAGGCCGAGCTGCGCGAGACCGAGCTGCGCCAGCGCCGCATTGCCGACCAGATCACCACCGAAGTCGGCAATATTCTCGCCAATCTGCGCGCCGCGCTCCGCCTGTCCGATCTCGCCGACGCCGAGGTGAAGCAGGCCAACGCCATGGTGCAGGCCGAACGCACCCGGTTCAGGCTGGGCGCGGGCGAATTCTTCCTCGTCAACGCGCGCGAGGAAACCGCCGCCAACGCCCAAATCAGCGCAATCCGCGCCGAACTCGCCGGGCGGCTGGCCGAGGCGAGCTACAACGCGGCGACGATGAATCTGGACGCACTGGGGCTGGAATAGCGGCGCGTCAGAGCTTGCCCCTGAGCGCCTGATAGGCCGCCGCCGCGACGGTGTTGGCAAGGTTGAGCGAGCGGATCACGTCCGAGCGCATCGGCAGGTGGAACAGCCGGTCCGGATGGCGCGCGATGATCGCCTGCGGAATACCCTTGGTCTCCTGCCCGAAGATGAGAAAGGCGTCGTCCGGATAGGCGGGCTCGTAGAAGCTGCGGCTGCCGAATTCCTCGAACAGGAACAGCTGGTCTTCGCGCGGCGCACGGGCGTCGAGGAAGCCGTCCCAGCTGGCGTATTCGGTGAGGTGGACATGCGGCCAGTAATCGAGGCCCGAGCGTTTCACCCGCTTGTCGGTGATCTCGAAGCCCAGCGGGTGGATCAGAATCAGCTCCATATCCAGCGCCACACAGGTGCGCCCCACCGCGCCGGTGTTGCCGGGGATCTCGGGCTGGACGAGGATGATTGCGGTCAAGGCGCGTCGGCGCCGATCACTTCGGGCTTGCGGTAAAAGCCGAACGCGCCCTCACCCGACCACGCCTTGCCGTCGGGGTAACGCAGCTCGATCCCGGCCAAATCGGCATCGTCCGCAAGGCCCATGTTGACCCCGGCCATCACATCGCCATGCTTCGCGACGGCAGCCGCCGTCAACCGAAAGTGCATGGTCGAACCGCAGTCCGGGCAGAAATGCACCTCTGCCCCGGCTTCCGCCTTGTCGCGCCGCTGGTAGCGCGCGGTCGGCCCACTGACCTCCACCTCCGCCGGATCGAAATAGCCCCAGCGCGCGCCCGCCTTGCGGCACATGTCGCAATTGCAGGCATGGATGAATTCCGGCCTGCGGGCCGTAGTCACGCACACGGCCCCGCAGAGGCAGGTGAGCGTCATCAGCCGAGCTTGCCCTTGAGCAGCTCGTTCACCAGCTGCGGGTTCGCTTTTCCCTGCATCGCCTTCATCGTCTGGCCGACGAAGAAGCCGAACAGCGCTTCCTTGCCGGCGCGGTATTGTTCGACCTTGTCGGCGTTGGCGGCGATGATGGCGTCCACCGCAGCTTCGATGGCGCCGGTGTCGCTGACCTGCTTCAGGCCTTCGGTATCGGCGATCTCGTTCGGGTCACGCCCAGTCCTGAGGACAATTTCAAAAATCTCCTTGGCCTGCCCGCCGCTGATTTCGGCCTTGTCGGCCATCGCGAGGATGCTCGCCTGCGCGCTTGCGGTGGCGTTGGCCGCATCGCCCTCGTCACCCAGCGCCTTCATCACCCCCGGCGCGACCGAGAGCGACCAGTTGGCGACCTGCGTGGCGACGGCAGCTTCGTCCTTGCCGGTCGCCTTGGCGGTCTCGGCCAGCAGCGTTTCGAAGCGGGCGAAGGTTTCGACCTCGGCAGTCAGCTCACGCGCGTTGTAGGGGGTGAGGCCGAGCACTTCGACATAGCGCTTGCGCTTGGCATCCGGCAGTTCGGGGAGCGAGGCGCGGCATTCGGCGAGGAAGTCCTCCTCCAGCACCAGCGGCAGCAGATCGGGATCGGGGAAGTAGCGATAGTCGTGCGCGTCTTCCTTGCTGCGCATGGTGCGCGTGGTGCCGGTGCCGGGGTCGAACAGGCGCGTTTCCTGCACGATGCTCCCGCCCGCTTCCAGCACATCGACCTGCCGCATCGCCTCGTGCTCGATCGCCTGCATGACGAAGCGCACGGAGTTGACGTTCTTCGTTTCCGTGCGGGTGCCGAAAGGCTCGCCCGCCTTGCGCACGCTGACATTGACGTCGGCGCGCATCGAGCCTTCTTCCATGTTGCCGTCGCACGAGCCGACATAGCGCAGGATCGCCCGCAGCTTCCTGAGGTAAGCCCCGGCCTCGGCGGGCGAGCGCATATCGGGCTTGGAGACGATCTCCATCAGCGCCACGCCGCTGCGGTTCAAGTCGACATAAGACATGGTCGGGTGCTGGTCGTGCATCAGCTTGCCCGCGTCCTGCTCCACGTGAATGCGCTCGATCCCGATGATCTTGTCTTCCGGAATCCCCGCCTTCTCGTCCGCTTCGATCAGCAGCGAGCCTTCGCCCACGATCGGGTGATAAAGCTGGCTGATCTGGTAGCCCTGCGGCAGATCGGCGTAGAAGTAGTTCTTGCGGTCGAACCGACTCCACGCGTTGATCTGCGCTTCGATCGCCATGCCGGTGCGCACCGCCTGGCGGATGCATTCGCGGTTGGGCACCGGCAGCATCCCCGGCATCGCGGCATCGACGAGGGAGACCTGGCTGTTCGGCTCCGCCCCGAAAGCGGTCGCCGCGCCGCTGAAAAGCTTGGAGTTCGAGGTCACCTGCGCGTGGACTTCAAGGCCGATCACGACCTCCCATTCGCCCGTGGCACCCTGAATGCGGTAGTTGCTCATTTGCTTTCCTCGTCCTCGATCACCTTGCCATCCGGCCCGAAGCGCATCTCGCCGTGATCGACGTTCTTTCTAACCCAATTGGCGACCATGAAGGTCACCGGCACCGCCAGCATGATGCCGATCCCGGCCAGCCAAAGCGGCAGGTCTGGTGTCACCACCACTTCTCCGGCTTGGCGGTGAAGCCCGCGCGCTGCTGGATCGCGAGGCCTGCGTTGAGCACGCCCTGTTCGTCGAACGGCCGTCCGACCAGCTGGAGACCCAGCGGCAGGCCATCGGCGTTGATCGTGGCGGGGACGCTCATCGCGGGCAGGCCTGCGAGGCTGGCGGGCACGGCGAAGACGTCGTTGAGGTACATCGTCAGCGGGTCTTCGTTCATCGAACCCAGCGGGAAACTCGCCGTCGGCGTGGTCGGCGCGAGGATCACGTCGCACTGTTCGAAAGCGCGTTCGAAATCGCGGGCCACCAGCGCGCGGACCTTTTGCGCCTGGGTGTAATAGGCGTCGTAGAAGCCGGCCGAAAGCACATAGGTGCCGATCAGGATGCGGCGCTTGACCTCGTCGCCGAAGCCGGCGGCGCGGGTGGCGGCGTACATGTCCTGCAGGCCGGAGCCGTCCGGCAGATCGCGCAGGCCGTAGCGCACGCCGTCATAGCGCGCGAGATTGCTCGACGCTTCGGCAGGCGCGACGATGTAATAGGCGGGCAGCGCATATTTGGTGTGCGGCAGCGAAACGTCGACGATCTCGGCGCCCGCATCCTTGAGCCACGCCTTGCCCTGTTCCCACGAATCGAGGATCGCCTGATCGGTGCCCTCCATCCGGTATTCGCGCGGGATGCCGACCTTCTTGCCGCGCAGGTCGGAATTCAGCGCCGCTTCCCAGTCGGGCACGTCCATCTGGAGCGAGGTCGAATCCTTGGAATCGAAGCCCGCCATCGCGCCGAGCATGATCGCGCAATCCTCGACCGAGCGCGCCATCGGCCCGGCCTGATCGAGCGAGGACGCAAAGGCGACCACGCCCCAGCGTGAGCACCGCCCATAGGTCGGCTTGATCCCGCAGATGCCGGTAAAGGCGGCAGGCTGGCGGATCGAACCGCCGGTGTCGGTGCCGGTCGCGGCGGGCGCGATGCGCGCGGCGACCGCGGCGGAGGAACCGCCCGAGGAGCCGCCGGGGCTCATCGGCTGGTTGCTGCCCGACTTGCGCCACGGCGAGCTGACATTGCCGAAATAGGAAGTCTCGTTCGACGAACCCATCGCGAACTGATCGAGATTGAGCTTGCCCAGCATCCCCGCGCCCGCGTCCCACAGCTTCTGCGAGACGGTGCTTTCGTAGCGGGGCGTGAATCCTTCGAGGATGTGGCTCGCCGCGGTGGTTTGCACGCCGTGGGTGGCGAACAGGTCCTTCATGCCGATCGGCACGCCCGCCATGGTGCCCAGCTGCTCGCCGGCGGCGCGCGCCGCATCCACCCTGTCGGCGGCGGCGAGCGCGTGATCGGGAGTGGTGACGATGAAGGCGTTCAGCGCAGCAGCCTCGGCCACGGCGGTGTTGAAGGCTTCGGCCACTTCGCGCGCGGTGAAGTCGCCCTTCGCCACGCCGTCGCGGATGTCTTTTACGCCGAGTTCAGTCAGGTCAGTCATACTATCTGCGCGTCCCCGCGAAGGCGGGGACCTCAAGCCTGCCGCGCATCGCCAGATTGATGGAGGCCCCCGCCTGCGCGGGGGCGCACACTAGGAAAACAATACAGTTACTCGATCACCTTGGGCACGCCGAAGAACCCGTGCTCGGCCGCGGGCGCATTGGCGAGGACATCGCCCTGCCGCCCGCCGCCGGTCAGCGGATCGGCGTCGATCACATCCTCGCGCAGGCGCAGCGTGTTGGGGATCACCGCCGCCATCGGCTCGATCCCGGTGACATCGACCTCGCCCAACTGCTCGACCCATTGGAGAATGCCGTTGAGTTCCGGCACCATCCGCTCGAGCGCGGCATCATCCATGCGGATGCGCGCGAGGCTGGCGATCTTGGCGACGGTTGCCTTGTCGACCGACATTGCGCCCTCGCCCCCTTACTGGCCCGGAGCCATCTGCGGCTGACCCTGCGGTGCGCCGCCGGGCCCGCCCGCGCCCATCTGCTGCTGCATGGTCTGCTGCATGATCTGGATATTCCGCTCCACCGCCGCGCGGCTCATGATGCCGACCACCTCGATCTCGAATTCGAGATCGGCATTGGGCGGAATCGCCGAGCCGGGCTGCGGGGTCGCGCCATAGGCCAGATCGGCGGGAATGAAGACCTTGTACTTCCCGCCCTTCTGCGCCTGCTGCAGCGCCTGATAGAAGCCCGGAATGGTCGCGCCTTCTTCAAGCAGGAAGGGGGTGCCATCGGGGAACAGGCCCTTGATCGGAAAGGGGCTGTCCTGCGCATCCTCGAACACGGTGCCATCGGCGGCGAGCGTGCCCTTGTACTTCACGAAAACGACCTCGCCCGGCTGCGCGGTCGGGCCGGTGCCGGCCTGAAGCACATCGATGCTCAGCCCGCGCGGCACGGCGGCCCAGGCGAGGCCGGCGCCGACCAGCACGGCGAGGACGACTCCGATCCACAGCTTGGTGAGCGAGCCCTTGGCCACGGGCTTGATCGGAACGCGGGTAATCTCGGTCATTGATACGGTCCTGTTGAGCGGCACCTTCGCGCCGCCGGATGACGACAAAAGGGCGCGGGGATAAGCCGCGCCCTGATGGCTGATCGAAAAGGGGGATTCAAGCGGTTCCGTGGTCGGAGACGCGCTTGACGACGGGATCATTTGCTCCCGTCGCGCTCCATCCGCTTGCGCTCCATCTTGCGGGCGCGGCGCACGGCGGCGGCCTTTTCGCGGGCGCGCTTTTCCGACGGCTTTTCGTAGTGGCGACGCAGCTTCATCTCGCGATAAACGCCTTCGCGCTGCAGCTTCTTCTTGAGCGCGCGCAGGGCCTGATCGACATTGTTATCGCGAACCATGATTTGCATAAACGACGACTACCTCATTCTCGATACGCCAGAGCCTTGCATGATTCTGCGCAAGGGTACGCGGTGAATTTCCAATGAAAAGCGGGCGATTCCCAAGGGGAGCCGCCCTCCAAGCGGGGCCCCGATAGTCCAACAGCGCCCGAAAGGCAAGCCACAGCAGCGCATTCGCCGCATTCGCCTGCGCCACCGGCACCGCTAGCCTTGCGGCCCGTGCCTCGCTATGGGCGGGCGATGGCCGGTGAAATCTCCCCCCTTGTGGCAAGCCTCAACGTCGCGGTCGGCGGCGGATTGGGCGCGGTGCTGCGCTATCATGTCGGCCCGCTGGCCCATCGGTTGATGGGATCGGGCAGCGCCTTTCCGTGGGGCACGCTCGCGGTCAACGTCATCGGCAGCGCGTTGATGGGCGTGCTGCTGGGCTGGCTGGCGCGCGGCACGATGCCGGAAGGCTCGGGCGAATCGCTGCGGCTGCTGTTGGGGGTCGGCCTGCTCGGCGGCTTCACCACCTTCAGCGCCTTCAGCGCCGAGCTGGTGACGATGATCCACCGCGGCCAGCTGGGTCTCGCGGGCGGCTATGTCGCGGCCTCGCTGGTGGCGGGGGTGGCGGCGCTCTATTTCGGCCTCGTCGCCGCGCAGAGCCTGTCATGACCCAGACCCCTTCCGACAGCGTGCGCCAGTTCACCGTGGCCGAGGATGACGACGGCATCCGGCTCGACCGCTGGTTCAAGCGCAACCTGCCGCAGGTCGGCTTTGCCACCGTCTCGCGCTGGGCGCGCACCGGGCAGATCCGGGTGGACGGCAAGCGCGCCAAGCCCGAGGATCGCCTCGCCAAAGGTCAGGTGCTGCGCGTGCCGCCGGGCGGCGAAGAGCCTGCACGCGCGCCCGCCAAGCCGCGCGTGCGCGCCCTATCCCCGGAGCAAATCGCCGAGGCGAAGGATATGGTGATCCGCGAGACGCCCACCGCGATCGTCCTCAACAAGCCCCCCGGCCTCGCCACGCAAGGGGGGAGCAAGACCACCAAGCATGTCGACGGACTGCTCGATGCCTTCGTCACCGATGAGCGCACGCCGCGCCCGCGGCTGGTCCACCGGCTCGACAAGGACACCTCGGGCGTGCTGCTGATCGCGCGCACACCGGGCAGCGCGGCGAGTTTTTCCAAGCGGTTCGCCAGCCGCAGCGCGCGCAAGGTCTATTGGGCGCTGGTGGTCGGCAAACCCGCCCTGTCCGAAGGCGTGATCGACGCAGCCCTCGCCAAGCAACCGGGCACCGGCGGCGAGAAGATGCATATCGACGAGGAGAACGGCGCGGCGGCCAAGACCCGTTACCGCGTGGTCGACAGCGCAGGCCAGCGCGCGTCATGGGTGGAACTGGAGCCGCTGACGGGCCGCACCCACCAGCTGCGCGTCCACATGGCGGCGATCGGCCATCCGATCGTGGGCGACGGCAAGTATGGCGGGCAGGACGCTTTCCTCACCGGCGCGGTCAGCCGCAAGATGCACCTTCACGCGCGCCGGTTGATCATCACCGAGCCCAAGGCGGGGGAAGGCTCCGGCGGCAAGCTTGACGTCACGGCGGAACTGCCCCCGCACTTCGCCGCTAGCATGGAGGTGCTGGGCTTCGATCCCGCGCTGTCGGACGCCTCCCCCTTGCGCGAGGAGGTGCCCGAGAAGAGCGCGGAGGAAAAGAAGCAGGCCGCCCGCCGCCACTTCAAGCAGGCCCGCAAGGAAGAGCGCAGCCCCCGCCGGGCGCGCGGGGCCGCCAGCGCCAAGCCCAAGGCGAAGGCCAAGCCCAAGGGCAAACCGCCCGCCAAGGGAGCGGGCCGCAAGCCGGGGAAACCGACGCGCTGATGCATCCCAATCCGCTCTTCCGCACCGACGACAAGGCACTGATGGAATCGCTGATCGACCGGGTCGGTTTCGGCACGGTCTTCGCGCAAACGCCTGACGGGCCGCGGGTGGCGCACACCCCGCTGCTCTCCACCTGCGCCGATGCGGTGCGGTTTCACCTGTCGCGCGGCAATGCGCTTACCCGCCACCTCGAGGGCGCGACCGCGCTGATCGTGGTCAACGGGCCCGAGGGCTATGTCTCGCCCCGCTGGTACGACCAGCGCGACACCGTGCCGACCTGGGATTACGTCGCGCTGGAACTGGAAGGCCGGGTGCGGCGGCTGTCCGACGCGGCGCTCGAGGAATTCCTTCATGCCGCCATTGCCAAGCATGAGGGCAGGCTGGGCGGCGAAGCGTGGCGGGCGGAGGAGTCCTCCGAGGCCACATGGAGCGGGCTGTTTCGCGGCATCGTGGGCTTCGAGCTCGAAGTGCAGACGCGGCGCCCGACCTTCAAGCTCTCGCAGAAGAAGACCCCGCCCGAGCGCGCCCGCATCGCCGAGGGGCTCGACGCCGCCGGCAACACCGCGCTCGCCCGGATGATCCGCGAGGCTGCGGCATGAAGCTGGCCGTGTTCGATTGCGACGGCACGCTGGTCGACGGGCAGGCCGATGTGTGCTGGGCGATGGCGCGCGCCTTTGCCCGCGCCGGACTGCCCGCCCCCACGGATCACGCCGTGCGCCGGATCGTCGGCCTCAGCCTGCCCGCCGCGGTGCGCGCGCTCGCCCCCGCGCTTTCGGACGAACAGAACCACGCCGTTACCGAATTCTACCGCTCCAGCTTCCGCGCGCGGCGCGAGGAGGGGTTGCTTGACGAGCCGCTTTACGACGGGATCGCCGAAATGCTGCGCGCCCTGCACGCAGGCGGCTGGCAGCTCGCGGTCGCGACCGGCAAGTCCGACCGGGGCCTTGCCGCCTGCCTCGCCAGCCACGGCAGCGCCGACCTGTTCGTCTCGCTCCAGACCGCCGACCGCCACCCCTCCAAGCCGCACCCCGCGATGCTGGAAGCTGCGCTGTTCGAGGCCGGGGCGAACGCGCAGGAGGCGGTGATGATCGGCGACACCAGCTTCGACATGGCGATGGCGCGCAGCATCGGGGTCGCCGCGATCGGGGTCGAATGGGGCTACCACCAGCCCGCCGAACTGATCGCCAGCGGCGCGGCCCGTGTCGTCGCCACCGCCGCAGACCTCGCCGCCGCGCTCGAGGAGACACTGCCATGAGCCGTTCCCCGCGCGAAATGGCCGAGGCGCAGGCCAGACAACGCTTTATCGTCATCACCGCGATGCGCTTTGCCGGGGTGGGTCTGGTGATGCTCGGCTACGCCATCGTGAAGGGAGTGATCGACCTGCCCTATTGGGTGGGCGTGGCCCTCGCCGTCATGGGCTTTGTCGATGTCTTCGCCATGCCCGTGTTTCTCGCAAGGCGCTGGAAGGCCGCCGATGCCGCGCGGGAGCGAGGCCGCCGATGATCCGCCGTTTCTACAAGGACGTGACGCTCGCCGAGACCGGGGGCGGGTTTCAGGTGATGCTCGATGCGCGCGGGGTGAAGACCGTGGGCGGCGCCCCGCAGATCGCGCCGACCCGCGCGCTCGCGGAATCGCTGGCGGCGGAGTGGGCGCGGCAGGGCGAGAAAATCGACCCCGCCAGCCTCCCCTTGCGCGACATGGCCGACTACGCAATCGACATCGTCGAACCCGATCCGGCGGACGTGGCCGAGGGGCTCGTCGCCTATGCCGAGACCGACACGCTGTGCTACCGCGCCGATCCCGACGAGCCGCTGCACGCGCGCCAGCTGGCCGAGTGGGAGCCGCTGCTGAGCGCCTTCGAGGCTGCACAGGGCATCACCTTGACGCGAGTCAGCGGCGTGCTGCACCGACCCCAGCCGCCCGAGAGCCTTGCCGTGCTGCACGCGCGCCTCGCCGCGCTGGCGCCCTTCGTGCTGGCGGGGGTCGAGGCGATGACCAAGCTCGCCGCCTCGCTCGTCACCGCGCTGGCCGCGCTCGATGCGCGCCACGAGGACGAGCCGCGCGCGCTGTGGCAGGCGGTGTGTCTCGAAGAGGAATGGCAGGCCGAACTGTGGGGCCGCGACGAGGAGGCCGAGGAACGCCGCGCGCGGCGCGAGGCGGATTTCCTGCGCGCCTGTGCCTTTGCCCGGCTTGCGCGGGTAGGCTAACCCCCCGCGACCCAGTCCGCGACTTCACCCGCGACCCGGTTCGAAGCCGCATTGAGCGCCGCGCCGACCGCGCGCGCTTCGGCCGGGACGCCGGTCTCGCGCGCTTCGAAGCGGCGGGTGGTAACCGCGCCCTCGCGGCCGATCCGCACCGCATCGAACCGCACCACCGCTGACGAGGTCTGCGCGTCATAACCCAGATCGATCAGCGTGCCGCGCAGGCTGACCGTGGCGAGCGTCGCGACATCATCGCCGTCGACCACCATGGCATTGCCGCGCGCGCGGATCGTCTCGCCCACCAGACGGCGGAACAGGCGGGCGGGCTTTTCGACCCAGAAGGCTTCTTGCAGATAGGCAAGCTCGGTATCGCTCACCGCCACCGGCACGCGCAGCACGTCGAGCTTGGCCGGGGTGTCGATCCCCAGCACCGCGATCACCGGGCGGTCGGCCCCGCTTGCGCCCGGCCCTGCGGGAGCGCGCGCCTCGGGGCTGAGGGTCAGCAGGCTCTCGGGCGGTTCGCCGCCGAGGCTGATGCAGCCCGCGAGCGCCGCCAGCAGCGGGGCGACGAGGATCGGGCGGTATTTCAGTATCATGCGATCCCTCCGCTTCATTCGGGCTTGTAGTCGGGCAGCGACTTGCCGCCGACGAGCGATCCCGCGCCTTCGCTTTCCAGCTTTTCGGTGACCGCACGCAGCGCGCGGCTGGTGGCGCGCAGGTCTTCGAGCGTCGCCTCGGCAGCGGGCAGCGTGGTGGTGCGCAGTTGGCGCGCGGCGGGCCGCGTGTCCTCCAGCGTCGCCGAAAGCGAGGCGAGTGCGGCATTGGCGCTTTCGAGCGTCCCGCGCAGTTCCTTCGCCAGCGGCTCGCCTTCCTTGTTCAACAGGCCTTCGGTGGTCGCGGCGAGCTTTTCATAGGCATCGAGCGCCTGATTGAATTCCTGCATCGTGGTGCGGAATTCCTTGAGATTGGCGGTCAGTTCCGGTGCGGCATCGGCAAGCCCGCCGGTCAGACGGTTAGAATTGCGCAGGATTCCCGCCAGCTCTTCCTGATTGTCCGGGCCGAGGATGATGTTGAGCTGCTCGGTCAGGGTTGCCAGCCGTTCCAGCAGCAGCGGCGCGTTGGCAACGATCTCGCCGAAGCCGCCGCGGCCCGGCGGGATCACCGGGCGCCCTTCGGGGCAGGCGGTGGTTTCGCAGGTGATCGGCGGCGCATCCTTGCGCGCGCCATCGAGCAGGATGGTCGAAACCCCGGTAAAGCTCGCCTGAATGGTCGCCTGCGTGCCGACGAGGATCGGCACGTCGCTCTTCACCTTGATCCGCACGCGGACGAATTCGGGGTTGCCATCGGCGAGGTCGATTTCGGTCACCTGCCCCACCGGCACCCCGGCGAAACTCACCTGACTGCCATTGGCAAGGCCGGAGACCGACTGGCCGTAGAAGATGTCGTATTCGTCCTGCGCGCCCTCGCCCAGCCGGGCGATCCAGACGATGAAGGCCGCGAGCGCCGCCAGCAGCACCAGCGTGACCGCGCCGACCCACAGATGATTGGCTCTGGTTTCCATATGCCTGTCCCTATGAAGCCAGCCGGGCGGGTGTGTCCAACATATTCCCGCTCATTCCCTGCCCCTGAGGTGCGACGCCTCGGCCGCGCGGCCGCGGGGGCCGTTGAAATATTCCTCGATCCACGGGTGGCCGGTGGCGATCAGTTCGGGGATCGTGCCGACCGCGATGACTTTCTGGTCGGCCAGCACGGCCACGCGGTCGCAGATCTCGTAAAGCGTATCGAGATCGTGGGTGATGAGGAACACCGTGAGGCCCAGCGTTTCCTTCAGCTCGCGGGTCAGCCGGTCGAAATTGGCCGCGCCGATCGGGTCGAGCCCGGCGGTGGGTTCATCGAGGAACAGCAGTTCGGGATCGAGCGCCAGCGCGCGGGCCAGCCCGGCGCGCTTCTTCATCCCGCCCGAAAGTTCGGAGGGGAATTTCGCCACCGCATCTTCGGGCAGGCCCGACAGGATCACCTTGTAGCGGGCAATCTCGGCGCGCAGTTCGGGGCGCAGATCGGGGTAGTACTTGCGCAGCGGCACCTCGACATTTTCGCCCACCGTCAGCGTGGAGAACAGCGCCCCGCCCTGAAACAGCACCCCCCAGCGGCGGCGCACGCCGATGCCTTGGTCGAGATCGGCCTCGGTGATGCAGCGGCCCAGCACGTCGATCCGCCCGGCCTCGGGCCGCTGAAGCCCGATGATCGAGCGCATCAGCACCGATTTGCCCGTGCCCGACCCGCCGACCACGCCAAGGATCTCGCCGCGCCGCACCGTGAGGTCGAGACCGTCGTGGACGGCGACATCGCCGAAGCGGTTGACCAGCCCCTCGATCACGATCGGGGGCGCATCATCGCCCTCATGTCGGTTGATTCGCATGGCTCAGCCCCACCCGATCTCGGTGAAGAACACCGCGAAGAAGGCATCGAGCACGATCACCGCGAAGATCGCCGAGACCACCGCCATGGTGGTGCGCCGTCCGACCTCCTCCGAATTGCCGCGCACCTGCAGCCCGTGATAGCAGCCCGCCAGCGCCACGATCAGCCCGAACACCGGAGCCTTGATGATGCCGACCCACAGGTCATGCTCGGGCACGACTTCCTGAATGCGGCTGAGGAATGTCCAGAACGGGATGCCCAGCGTCAGGTCGCCCACCACCGCCCCGCCGATGATCGCCATGGCCGAGGCGTAGAAGCCGAGCAGCACCATCATGAAGGTCGCCGCAAGGATGCGCGGGATCACCAGCACTTCCACCGGCGAGATGCCGATGGTGCGCATCGCGTCGATCTCCTCGGTCAGCCGCATCGTGCCGAGCTGCGCGGCAAAGGCGCTGCCCGACCGGCCGGCGACCATGATCGCGGTCATCAGAACGCCGAGCTCGCGCAGCGTGATGCGCCCGACGAGGTTGACCGTCAGCGCCTCGGCTCCGAATTGCTCGAGCTGCACCGAGCCCTGCTGGGCGATGACGATGCCGATCAGGAAGCTCATCAGGCCGATAATCGGTAGCGCGGTGACGCCGACCAGCTCCATCTGGTGCACCAGCGCCTTGATCGGAAAGCGTCGCGGGTGGCGGATCAGGCTGCCCGCGCCGATCAGGATCTGCCCGAAGAAGCCGACAACGCCATAGATGCCGCGACGCGCGCCGAAGATCTTGTCGCCCACCGCCAGCGGCACGCGCTCCCACACCGGCGGGCGCGGGGGGCGCATCGGGCCGTCGACGTCGATGTCCTGCACCGAGGCGAGCAGGCGCTGGGCCTCGGGGCTGGCGCCGGTGATCTCGCTCGAAAGCCGGTGCGCGGCGCGGCACACCACCCATGCGCCCACGGTGTCGATTTCCTCGACCCCGGCCAGATCGATGGCGTGGATCGGCCCTTCGATCGCCTTCACCGCGCGGTCGAAGGGGGCGATGCTTGCCAGCGTCAGGTGCCCCGACAGCACCAGCCGGGTGCCATCCGCGCCGTGTTCGTCCAGCGAATATTCCGCGCCCTGCTGCATCGTGATGAGGCTATGGGGAGATTTTCGGCGGCGGGCAAGGCTCTCGCATCGCGCCGTCCGCGTCTGGTGCATTGCATCGCAGCATGGGTGCTGGCATGGCGCGAGGCATTATGAGCAACACCCTGCCCACCACTTTCGACCCCGCCGACATCGAGGCGCGCTGGTATGCCCACTGGGAAGCGAACGGCCTGTTCCGGCCCGAGCGTCCCGAGGCGGAAGCCTACACCATCGTCAACCCGCCGCCGAATGTGACGGGCAGCCTCCACATCGGCCACGCGCTCGACAACACGCTGCAGGACGTGGTGATCCGCTATGAACGCCTGCGCGGCAAGGACGCGCTGTGGGTGGTCGGCATGGACCACGCCGGGATCGCGACGCAGATGGTGGTCGAACGCCAATTGGAAGCGCGGCAGGACAAGCGCACCAACTACACCCGCGAGGCCTTCGTCGAGAAGGTGTGGGAATGGAAGGCCGAAAGCGGCGGCAGCATCGTGGGCCAGCTGCGCCGCCTCGGCTGCTCGATGGACTGGAGCCGCGAGCAGTTCACGATGGACCCGCACTTCACCCGCGCGGTGATCAAGACCTTCGTCGATCTCTACAACGATGGCCTGATCTACCGAGACAAGCGGCTGGTGAACTGGGACCCGAAGCTCAAGACCGCGATCAGCGATCTCGAAGTCGAGACGCAGACCATCGCGGGCAGTTTCTGGCACTTCAAATATCCGCTCGCCGACGGCGCGACCCTGCCCGATGGCCGCGATTATCTCGAAGTCGCCACCACGCGGCCCGAAACGATGCTCGCCGACATGGCCGTGGCGGTGAACCCGGCGGACGAACGCTATGCCAGCGTCGTCGGCAAGCACGTGATCCTGCCGCTGACCGGCCGCCACATCCCGGTGATCGCGGACGAACACGCCGATCCCGAACTGGGGAGCGGCTGCGTCAAGATCACGCCGGGCCATGATTTCAACGACTTCGAGGTGGGCAAGCGCGCCGGTTTCGCGGCGGGCGAGATGCTCAACATGCTCGATGCCGAGGCCAACGTCTGCCAGACGGCGGACGGGCTGGTGCCGGACGAGTTCCTCGGCCTCCACCGCTTCCGCAAGGACGGCGTGGACGGTGCGCGCGAGCTGGTCGTCGCGCGGATGAAGGAGCAGGGCTTCCTCATCCCCCACATCACCAAGTCCAAGGACGGTGAGGAAGTGGCGCACGACGCCGAACCGCGCCAGATCGCCACCCCCTTCGGCGACCGCGGCGGCGTGGTGATCGAACCGTGGCTGACGGACCAGTGGTATGTGAACGCCGCGGAACTTGCCAAGAAGCCGATCGAAGCCGTGCGCTCGGGCGAGATCCAGATCGTGCCCAAGACCTGGGAGAAGACCTTCTTCAACTGGATGGAGAACATCCAGCCGTGGTGCGTCTCGCGCCAGCTGTGGTGGGGGCACCGGATTCCGGCTTGGTTCGCCGATGATGGCCGCTGCTTCGTCGCCGAGGACGAGGCCGCCGCACAGGCGCTCGCGGGCGAGGGCGTGAAGCTGACGCAGGACGAGGACGTCCTCGATACGTGGTTCTCCTCGGCGCTGTGGCCCTTCGCCACGCTGGGGTGGCCGGAGGCGGACAGCCCGCTCCTGCAAAAGCACTTCCCCAACAGCCTGCTCATCTCCGGCTTCGACATCCTGTTCTTCTGGGATGCGCGGATGATGATGATGGGCTTTTACAACATGGGCCAGAAGCCCTGGGACACGCTCTACCTCCACGGCCTCGTGCGCGCGGCCGATGGCGCGAAGATGTCCAAGTCCAAGGGCAATGTGGTCGATCCATTGGGCCTCATCGACCAGTACGGCGCGGATGCGCTGCGGTTCTTCATGGCGGCGATGGAGAGCCAGGGCCGCGACATCAAGATGGATGAAAAGCGGGTCGAGGGCTATCGCAACTTCGCCACCAAGCTGTGGAACGCGGCGCGCTTCTGCCAGTCGAACGGGATCGGCGCTTCGGACACGGTCAAGGCCCCGCCTGCGCGCCTTGCCGCCAACCAGTGGATCATCGGAGAGTTGCAGGCCTGCGTGACCGAGATCGAAAAGGCGATGGCCGACCTGCGCTTCGACGCGGCGGCGAACGCGATCTATCAGTTCACGTGGTCGAAGTTCTGCGACTGGTATCTCGAGCTTATCAAGCCCGTCTTTGCAGGCGACGCGGACAGCCCGCCCGCCGTGGAAACCCGCGCGGTTGCCGGCTGGGCGCTCGACCAGATCCTCGTCATGCTGCATCCCTTCATGCCCTTCATCACCGAAGAGCTGTGGCACAAGCTGGGCGAGCGGCCCTACGAGCTGATCGTGGCGCAGTGGCCCGTGCCGGAAGCGGAAGTCAGCAAGGACGCGACCGACGCGATCGACTGGGTGATCGACCTCACCACCAGCACCCGCAGCGCCAAGAACGAGCTCGGCATCGCGCCGGGTGCCAAGCTGGCGGCATGGCTGGCCGCGCCGTCTGACGTCGCCGCGCGCACCATCGAGCGCAGCAGCGCCGCGATCGAGCGCCTCGCGCGCCTCACCCCGGTGACCATCGGTGAAGCCCCCGCAGGCCCCGCGATGCAGGTGACCGCGGGCGAGGATGTGTTCGTGATCCCGCTTGAAGGGATCGTCGACATCGCGGCGGAAAAGGCCCGGCTCGAAAAGGCGCTGGCGACCAGCACCAAGGAAGCCAAATCGCTGGAGGGCCGCCTCTCCAACCCCGCCTTCGCCGAAAAGGCCAAGCCCGAAGCAGTCGAAAAGGCCCGCGCCGATCTCGCCCACCACACGGGCGAGGTCGAGCGGCTGACGGCGGCACTGGCGCGGCTGGGGTAGGATTACGCAGCTCGCCCCACGCGCGTTACTTATGGTCCGTTTCCCGGCTCGGCTACGCGGTCGCGCAATGACAGTTTGTGGGTGGTTAGCTGCCGCTTTGCCTCTTCGTCATCCCAGCGAAAGCTGGGATCGCTGTCGGTCAGGGGATTTGCTCGAAAAGATCGTCCCAGTCAGGGTTCGTTTTTGCGATCAATTCCGTATTCCGCGCCTTTATCGGCGTGAGGCAGCGCACGTTCGAGAGCGATCCCAGCTTTCGCTGGGATGACGGTTATTTGCCCGCGCCAACGACCATGTCGGGGTCGATTCCCGAATGACAGCTTTTTTCGACTGATACACCAAAGCTGCCATCGCCCCGCGATGCGCAAGGGAAATTTCCTACGCCTGCAAATCATGGCATAGGCCGGATATGTCGTTCAGCCCCGCTCCCGTTTCCGCGCGCGAAACCCCTGTCCGTCCGCGTGATGTAATTGCCATCAATCCGTTGATGGCGCAGTGTTTTTGCCAATGTTGGGAAAGTGACGCGGTGTCGCTTTCGTCACCTTCCCAACAGGCGGCCCAATGAACCTCACCCTCGCCACCGACGATAGCGGCGGGCCGGAGATCTTCGCCAGCCTGCAAGGCGAGGGGCCGAGCATGGGGGTGCCGGTTGCCTTCGTGCGGCTCTCGCGCTGCAACCTAGCCTGCCAGTGGTGCGACACCGCCTATACCTGGCGCTTCGAGGGCGACAACCGGCCGCACCGCGACGGCATCGCCTATGATCGCAAGGCCAATCAGGTGACGCTCTCGACGCAGGAAACGGCGGATCGCATTGCGGCGCTGGGGCAGACACGCCTCGTCATCACCGGGGGCGAGCCGCTGTTGCAGGCCCCGGCCCTTGCGGAAATGCTGGCGCATCTCGATACCCTTGCGCGTCCCCGCGAAGGCGGGGACCTTGCCGATAGAGGCTCCCGCCTGCGCGGGAGCGCGCCTTTGGTCGAGATCGAGACCAACGGCACGGTCGTCCCGCCCGCAAGGCTCGATGTGCGGGTCGATCAATACAATGTCAGCCCCAAGCTCTCGCATTCGGGCAATCCGGCCGAGCTTGCCCTGATCCCAGAACGGCTCGACGCATGGGCGGCAGAACCGCGCGCCTTCCTCAAGTTCGTGGTCGCCACCCCCGCCGATGTCGACGAGGTGCTCGCGCTGCACGCCCGCTATCGCTTCCGGCCCGAGCGGGTGTTCCTAATGGCCGAGGGCACCGACAGCGCGACGCTGCGCGCGCGGCAGGCGTGGCTCAGCGAGCTGTGCCTCAAACACGGCTTCCGCATGAGCGACCGGATGCATATTCACCTTTATGGGGATACGCGCGGAACGTGAGTCCGCCAGCAGCGAAGGAGACATCGGTATGCGGCCATTCCTAATCCTCGGCGCGGTCGCCACGCTGCTGAGCGGCGCGCCCGCCGCTGCCGAACCGCCCCGCGACGCGACGGACGTGGTGGTCGGCGCGCGGCTGTTCGTCGAGCGGCTCTACGCGGTCTATGCCACCGACGACGTGCCCGACCTGTTCGGCAAGCCCGATCAGACCTTCGAACCTGAACTGGCTGCGGCAATCGTCACGCTCGCCAAGCGGATGGAACAGGGTGGCGACATGCCCGCAAGCTTCGGGGCCGATCCGGTTTGCAACTGCCAGGATTATGGCGATGTCAGCTTCCGGATCGATTACGTCGGCCTGATGGGCAAGCGGGCAACGGCAAGGGTGGCTTTCTCGAACTTCGGCGCGGTCGATACGCGCCGCGTCGATCTGGTCATGACGCCGCAGGGATGGCGCGTGTTCGATATCGACGGGACATTCCGCAGCAGCGTGATGGCCGATCTGGCCGCGCCCGAGGGCTAGCCCTGGCTTCTCCAGCGCATCACGACGCGCTCGACCAGCTCTTCCTCGCCGCCGTCCTGGCTCCACAATTCGACGAAGCTCGGGTCTTCCGAGGCCGGGCGCCGGTGTTCCTCGAGGTTGTCGAAGGCGACGCGGATCGGGATCGACACGCCCTCGCCGCAGATGATGCATTCGCGGTTGCGCAGGGCGGGGATCGAATCGAGGAAGCCGCGCGCGCCTTCGGGCATGGCCGCGCGCACGAAGGCCTGGTCGCGGTCGTTGTTGAGACGCATCGAGATGATCGTGCCGCACTGCGACAGCACGCCTTCGGCAAGGTCGGAGGGGCGCTGGGTGATGAGGCCCAGCGAAATCCCGTATTTGCGCCCTTCCTTGGCGATCCGGCTGAGGATCTTGCCGACCGACGATCCGTCGGCGTTCTTTTCGTTGGGGACGTAGCGGTGCGCTTCCTCGCACACCAGCAGCACGGGCCGGGTCTTTTCCTCGCGGCCCCAGATCGCGAAGTCGAAGACGAGGCGGCTGAGCACCGCGACCACGGTCGAGGTGATGTCGGACGGCACGCCCGATACGTCGATGATCGAGATCGGCTTGCCGTGGCCGGGCATGCGGAAGATCTTGCCGATGAACTCCACCATCGTGTCGCCCACCAGCATGCCGGAGAACATGAACTGGTAGCGCGGATCGGCCTTCAGCTCGTCGAGCTTGGTCTTGATCCGCATGTAGGGCGCGGTCGAGGTGGCCTTGTCGAGGCGGCCCATCTCGTCCTGCAGGATGTTGCTGAAATCGGACAGCAGATAGGGGATCGGCGAATCCACCGTGATCTTGCCCATGGTCTGCGCCAGCCGGTTCTTCGACCGCGCGGCAAGCAGCACCTTGGCGAGAATGTCGGCATCCATCTGCCGTTCGTTGCCGCTGCTGGAGAGCAGCACTTCGGCGTGCTCTTCGAAGTTCATCAGCCAGTAGGGCATCTGCAGGTTGGAGACGTCGAGGATCTGGCCGGTCTGGCGGAACGCGGCGGAATATTCGCCGTGGGGGTCGATCATGACGATGTGACCCTTGGGCGCGGCTTCGCAGATGCGGTGCAGGATCAGCGCGGCGCTGGTCGACTTGCCGGTGCCGGTCGATCCGAGCAGCGCGAAGTGCTTGCCCAGCATCGCATCGACATAGAGCCCCGCGCGGATATCCTTGGTCGGGAAGACCTTACCCACGGTAATGCTCGCGCGGCCATCGCTGGCGTAGATCTGTTCGAGATCCTTGGTGGTGCAGGGATAGATCATCGCGCCGGGGATCGGGTAGCGGGTGACACCGCGCCGGAAGCCGTGAATGCGCCCGGTCAGCTTCTCCTCGCCGCCTTCGCCGAGGAAGTCGATATTGGCGATGATCCCGCCTTCGGTGCGGCGGTCCTTGCGCTGGTCGCGCACGTTGGCGAGCAGCCAGCTGTCGCCGACGCGGATCTTGATCTGACTGCCGACCTGCCCGGCCATCGCGATCGAGGCATCGGCGTCGGTCATGCATTCGTTGATGCGCTGCAGATCGAGCGCGATCTGCGAGCCCGAGCCCGAAATCTCCAACACCACACCGATCGGCAGGCGCGCATTGTCGGGCCCCTGCGCCGGTGCGGCGGCGTGGGCGGCGGCCCGCTCTTCCTCGCCCGCCGGATTGGGGCCGGTGAAGCGTTCGAAGTCCTGCCTGCCGTGATCGGTCATTGGTGCCTTTTCCCTGCGCGGCCTTGCCGTGTGCGGGCGAGAAATAGGGCGGGCAAGGTTAAGATCGCGTCAACACCGCGGCCCGATGGCGCGGGTTCTCCGGCCTCGGCGAGGGGCTTTAGCCGCGGGCGAACAGGCGTCCGGCGACCCAGCCCATCATCAGCGACAACCCGATCGCACCCAGCCCGTAGAGAAACGACCAGCGCTGCGCGGCGGTGACGACCTGCCCTTCGAGTCCGGCCTTCACCACCTCGATATCGGCGGTCGCGCTCGCCAGCACCCGCCCGCGCGAAATGGCGAAGGTTTCAGCGGTGTAGCGCCCGGTCGAGACGTTGGAGGGCAGGTTGATGCGCGCCTGATAGAGCACCTTCTCGGCGATGCGCACCCCGCCGGGGTCTTCCTGATAGAGCCCCTGACGCTGGCGCAGCTCGACCAGACCCTTGGCGAAGCGGGCCTGTTCCTCGGGGTCGATCTCGCCGCTCGGGCTGAGCTGGATGAACTCGGTGCCGAGCTCGTAGATCGCCGCCGTGCGTTCATCGACGATCTTGTCGACAGGCCGCGAGGATGCGACCGCGAAGAAGGCCGGGGCCGAGCGGAAATCGCTCGATCCGGCATTGGCCCAGATTCCGGCGATACGCTCCTTCTCGCGGATGCGCACCGCTTCGGAGGGGCCCTTGAGCACGACGACGATGTCGTACTCCTCGCCCCGGCTGCCCGCACCCGCCGGGTCGATCACCGCGCCGTAGAGCAGCAGCCGCGCGCCGGTGAACCCCTGCCGCACCTCGATCCGTGACTGGCTGACGGCGGGCACCAGCACCGGCTCGCGCTGGGCGAGCGCGGGGGTTGCGGTGAGGCCCTGCCAGACCAGCACGGCGAGGATCTGGCGCGCCGGCCACCTCACGGCAAGCCTTTCAAAGCGGCACCACGGTGTAGATCTCGTCGGGCTGCACGCCGAGACCGTAGAGCATCCGCAATGCGATCAGCAGCACCAGTGCGGCGAGCGCCAGGCGCAGATATTCGGGCTTGGCCTTGAGCGCGATCTGCGTGCCGAACTGCGCGCCCAGCACCGAACCCAGCAGCAGCAGCGCGGCGAGCACCAGATCGACCGCCTTGGTCGTCAGCGCGTGGGTCATGGTGGTGACCATCGTCACGAACAGGATCTGGAACAGCGAGGTGCCGACCACGACATTCCCGCTCATGCCGAGGATATAGAGCATCGCCGGCACCAGCAGGAAGCCGCCCCCCACGCCCATCAGCATGGTGAGGATGCCGACCAGCATCCCGAGGATCGCCGGGGCCAACGGCGAGATGTAGAGGCCCGAGGCATAGAAGCGCCAGCGATAGGGCAGGCTGGCGACCAGCGGGTGGTGGCGACGCTTTTTCACCGGCGACCCCGCCTTGCCGAGCATCCCGGGGCGGATCGCGCTCACCGCCTCGCGCAGCATCAGCGTGCCGATCGACCCGAGCATCAGCACATAGAGAATGCTGATCACGACATCGATCTGGCCGAGCGATTGCAGCGCGCTGAACAGCACCGCCCCGATCAGCGCGCCGATGATCCCGCCGCCGACCATCACCGCGCCCATGCGGTAATCTACCCCCTTGCGGCGCGAATGGGCGAGCACGCCCGAAACGCTCGCCCCCGTCACCTGCGTCGCCGCCGAGGCGGCCGCAACGGTGGGGGGGATGCCGTAGAAGATCAGCAGCGGCGTGGTCAGAAATCCGCCGCCCACGCCGAACAGGCCCGACAGGATGCCCGTCAGCCCGCCCAGAAGGACGATGTAGAGCCCGTTGACCGAGAGATTCGCGATGGGCAGGTAGACGTCCATGCCGCGGACGCTAGCCGAGGCGGCGGGGGGATAAAAGCCGATAGGGTTACTTGTTCGCCAATCTAGCGGACAGGTGCGGCCTTCCCGGCTTCAAAACCCTGTCGCCAGCGTCACCGCCACACCCGATCGCGGTGCGGCGTCGCCCGCGACCTGCTCGCGCCAGTCGACCGAAAGGCGCGCAGGCACCTCGCCTATGCGCAGGTCGAGCCGCAGCGTCGGGCCGAGATCGAGGCGCTGCGCATCCTCCTGCGCCCCGCCCCACGCCGCTGCGCCGAGGCTTAGTTGCAGGCGGTCGCCCGACAGGCGCGCCAGCGCGGGCAATTCGCGGGTGAGGCTCGCCTGCCCGTCGGCGAAGAGAGTGGGCTGCGGCCCGCCAACCCAGCCCGCCTGCCCATAGGCCTCGAGCCGGGTGCCGAGCGGCAGGGGCAGCGGGGGAAGCTCGGTGACGGCATAGGCCGCGGGGCGCCAGCTGTTGGCGAAGGTGGCATCGGTGTAGCGCACCTCGCCCGCCACGCGCAGCGGCACGCGGGCGAGCGGACGGGCCGAAGCGCCCAGCGCCAGCTCGCTCTCCCCCTGCCGCACCAGCGCGCGATAGGCGCGGGCATAGAGCCGCGGATCATTGGGCGAGGACGGCGCGAGCCGGTATTGCAGCACCGCGCCCGCCTGACTTGCGCCATAGACCGGCGCCCGCCCCTGGCTGAACGGTGCGGCGCTCGACCCCTGCCGCCAGAAGGCCCAGCCATCGAGCGACCAGCTCTTCGGCGATGATGGACGGACGGGGGCAGATGCAGGCGCAGGCAGCAAGGGGGCGGCGGCCGATGCAGAGGGCGGAGCGGACAAGGCGGAAGGGACGGCAAGCCGCGCAGGAGCGATGAGGGCGCGCGGTTCACCCCCGCCCACGGGACGGCCCACCGGGCTCGCACCGGCAGCAAGGCGCATGGCGGGGAGGACGGGGCGCCGCTGGGGCAGCCACCCCGGCGCCTCGGGCAGCGATAGGGCGCTTGCGCGCTGCGTCGCCGCGAAAAAGGCAGGCGGCAGGGTCTCGGGCGGAGCGGCCTGCGTGACAGGCGTGACCGTTTCAGTCCCGGCAGCGGCGGATGCGAAAGGATCGTCCCACCACACGGTGCGCGCCGTGGCCCAGCCTGCCAGCACCAGCGCCAGCATCACCAGCGGACCTCCCCGCAGCCGCGCCCCCGCGGCCGCATGGGCCGACTTGCCTGTCACGCGGGCCCGGCCTTGATCGCCTCGCCGGAGGCAGGATGCGCGTCATGCTCGGTCTTGTCCCACACCACCGCCCGGCCGCCGAGGTTCCGCGCATAGGCGAACACCGCGCGCCGCCCGGCGATGATCGCCACGACATTGGCAAGCGGCAGGCGCAGCACCGCCCACAGCCCCTCTGCCAAGCCATATTCGCGCGCGGTGAAGGCAAAGCGCATGACGATCCGCCAGGCAAAGGCGAGCGCGTTGGCGATCAGCACCGCCGCCAGCAGCGGGGTGAGCGGCGCGGGCTCGGCCACGCCCGCCACCACCGCCACGCCCATGAGCCCGGTCAGCAGCACCAGCGCGTAGCCCGCCAGCAGCACCAGCGCGGTCAGCGGCCCGCGCCGGTCGCGCGCGCGCATCCAGAACTCCGATGCGCCTCCGGCCCAGCCGACCCGGTCCCAGCCCTGCAAGGCGATCCCCAGCACCCAGCGGCTCTTCTGGCGGATCACCGTGTCGAAGCTGTGCGGAAAGAAGGCGCGGGTGGCGATCAGCCGCCCGTCCCCGCCGCGCGCACGGACAAAGCGGCAGCGCCCGCCCGCCGCTGCGATGGCGAGGCCGAGCTCGTAATCCTCGGTCAGCGAATCGTCGGCGAAGGGCAGACCGCCGCCGCCCTGCGCCTGATGCCGCGCGATCAGCCGGTCGATCGCGCGGCGCGAGGCGGCACAGCCCACGCCCGCCCCCGGCAGGCCCGCCCCAAGCGCGTCGCGCACCACCATCGCCTTGCCGTGCGCCTCGGCGAATTCCTCGCAATAATGGCTGCCGATTTGCCGTGCGAGCCAGCCGCGATGGCGCACCACCAGCGGCTCGACCGGCAGTTGCACGAAATCGGCCCCTTGCGCGATGGTTTCATCCAGCAGGCCGAGCCCGGCGGGATCGACCATGTCCTCGGCATCGTGGAAGACAATCGCGGCAAAGCGGCGTCCGGCGCGTTCTTCGTCGAGCAGCAGCGCGGCGAACAGGCGGTTGAGGCAATCGGCCTTTGTGGTCGGCCCCTCGCGGTCGTGGATCACGAGGCGAAGGCGCGTGTCCCCCGCTGCTGCGGCAATCCCCGCGCCGAGCGTCGCGGGATCGTTGCGGTAGCAGCCGACATAGAGGCGGAGCTCGGCCTGCGGCCAGCTGGCGAGCAGGTGGCGGATCGTCTGGCCGATCACTGCGGCCTCCTGCCATGCGGGGATCAGCACCGCGACCGGCCCCGACAGCCTGCGCGCACGCAGCGCCAGCCGGCTGCGCCGCTGCGTCACCGCCCGCCCCGTGGCCTTGAGCCACAGCCACAGCCCGTCGACCGCAAGATCGTCGAGCGCACCGATCAGAAAGAACACACCTGCGAAAAGCAGCAATTCACGTTGCAGCAGGGCAAGCCACTGCCACAGGTCGGGCTCCGAAATGGACAAGGCGACCCCCCTCCCCCAATCAAGTCGCCAAATTACATTACTTGCCCGTGCCGCGCAAGCATCCGTGATTTTTTAATGGTTTACACCGGGTATATTGCGGCGCGCGTGGAGCAAGCCGCGTTTTACCAGCTGCCGGTATTGGGCATGCTGACCCACGGTTCGGCCGGTTCGAGATGGCCTTCCTGCAACAACTCGACCGAAATCCCGTCGGGCGATTTGACGAAGGCCATGTGCCCGTCGCGCGGGGGGCGGTGGATGATGTGGCCGGCATCGGCAAGCCGCTGACAGGTCTCGTAGACATTCTCCACCCGGTAGGCGAGGTGCCCGAAATTGCGCCCACCGGTATAGTCCTCGGGCGCGCTGCCATCTTCGGGCGGCCAGTTATAGGTCAGTTCGACCTCGGCCAGCCCCTCCTGCCCCGGCGCGGCGAGGAAGATCAGCGTGAAGCGCCCGGCCTCGCTGTCGAAGCGGCGCACTTCCTTCAGACCGATCAGCTCGAAGAAGGCGACCGTCGCTTCAGGATCGGTGACGCGGATCATCGAGTGGAGATATTTCACCATGGCGCAATTCCATTCAAAAACGGTTCATCGACGCTGATGCACAACTCGTCGCATCAACTCTTTCAGGGGGAACATGGTATGAGCGGCGATGATGTGCAACCGGCGAATGCGACGAAGAGTGGCCTGAGCGAGCCTGCGAGCCTGCGCTGGTTCGGCACGGCGGCGATCCTTGCGGTCGGGATGGTTGCAGGCGGATATCTGCTCGGCGACGGGTTGCTGCGCGCCAAGGATGCCGAACGCTCGGTCACCGTGCGCGGGCTGGCCGAACGCGAGGTGACGGCCGATCTCGCCACCTGGACGATCTCCTACTCAGCCACCTCCGGCAGCCTCGCCGAAGCGCAGGACAAGGTGCGGCGCGACACCGCCAGCATCGAGAGCTTCTTCAAGGAACTGGGCTTTCCCGCCGATGCGCTCCAGCCGACCGGTGCCAACGTGTCGAGCAACACCGATTACAACCGCGTCACCACCTACACCGTGCGCCAGCGCTTGGCGCTGCGTACCACCGACATCGCCCGCGCGCAGAAGGCGGTTGCGCGGCAGTTCGATCTGGTCGGGCGCGGGGTGTTTCTGGAGGAAGGCTCGGGGATGGCCTACACCTTCACCAAGCTGAACGACATCAAGCCCGAAATGGTCGCCGAGGCCACCAGAGACGCGCGCGCCGCCGCCCAGCAATTCGCCGAGGATTCCAATTCCGGCGTCGGCAAGATCAGCAGCGCCACGCAGGGCTATTTCGAGATCGAGGCGCGCGATGGCGACGCGGGCGGCTGGGGATCGGCGGACAGCCCCGTTCAAGAAGGTGCGGGTGGTGACCACGGTCAGCTTCACGCTCGATTAAGCTCCGCGAGCACAAGGGCTTTCCCGTGGCCGCTGGGCGAGATTTTTGCACCGCTGGTCGCTAGCGGCGAAGGGTGTGTTGCGGGCCGGCGTTGAGGGGCGTATGCGCCCCTCCCTGCTGGCAAGTACAAGGCCACACGCCCCTGCCGCGCAGCCCTTGAAGGGGTCGCTCAACCGGATTATCTTTCGTCTATGCTTCAGCAATTGCGCGACTTTTTCAGCCCCCCGCCGCCGCCCAAGCTTGCGGCGGTTCCGGCTGGCACGCGCTATTACGCGATCGGTGACATCCACGGGCGGCTCGATCTCTACAAGGCGATGATCGACGCGATCGAAGGCGAAATCGCGGCCGCTCCGGAGCTCGACCACCGCATCATCGTGCTCGGCGATCTGGTCGATCGCGGGCCCGACAGCGCCGGCGTGGTCGCGCGCACGCAGGTCTGGCAGCAGACCCGCAATGTGCGGGTGCTGGCGGGCAATCACGAGGAGATGTTCCTCGCCGCCTTCGACAAGCCCGATGCGCTGCGCCACTTCCTCAAGCACGGCGGGCGCGAGACGGTGATGAGCTATGGCCTGTCTTCCCGCCAGCTGAGCGAGATGAGCCTCGAGGAGATTTTCGAGACCCTGCCCCGGGTCGTCTCGCAGGACACCCGCGATTATATCGCCGGGTTCGATACCATGATCCGCGCCGGGGACTATGTCTTCGTCCATGCCGGGGTCGATCCCTCCCGCCCGCTGGGCGAACAGAAGCGCAGCGACCTGCTGTGGATCCGCGACCGGTTCCTGAGCCATGAAGGCCCGCTTGAGAAGGTGGTGGTGCACGGTCACACCATCTTCGAACACGTGATGGATTGCGGCAACCGCATCGGCATTGACACTGGCGCTTTCCGCTCGGGTGTGCTTACAGCGCTCGTGCTCGAGGGCGACCAGCGGCGCATCCTCCAGACCCGCGTCAGCGATGCTGGCCATGTCGAGGTGTTCCAGGGCGACCGGGCGCGATAGGTTTGCGCCGCGCCGGACAGGCGCCGGGATTTCGCGTAAAGGCAGGTCTTGCATGAAGATTGCGATGGTGGGTTCGGGCTATGTCGGGCTCGTGTCGGGGGCGTGCTTTGCCGATTTCGGGCATGACGTGGTCTGCATCGACAAGGATCAGGGCAAGATCGACCGGCTCCATGCCGGGGTGATGCCGATCTACGAGCCGGGGCTCGATGCGCTGGTCGACACCAATGTGAAGGCGGGGCGTCTCAGCTTCACCACCGATCTGGGCGAAGGCATCGCGGGCGCGGCGGCGATCTTCATCGCGGTCGGCACGCCCAGCCGCCGGGGCGACGGCCATGCCGATCTCACCTTCGTCTACGAAGTCGCACGTGAAGTCGGCGAGAAGCTGTCCGGCCCGGCGGTGATCGTGACCAAGTCGACCGTCCCCGTCGGGACCGGCGACGAGGTCGAGCGCATCATCCGCGAGACGGGAACGGCCCACCAGTTCGCGGTCGTCTCCAACCCCGAATTCCTGCGCGAAGGCGCGGCGATCGGCGATTTCAAGCGCCCCGACCGCATCGTCATCGGCGCCGAGGACGACTTCGGCCGCGAGGTGATGCGCGAGGTCTATCGCCCGCTGTTCCTCAATGAATCGCCGATCCTGTTCACCAGCCGCCGCACCAGCGAGCTGATCAAATATGCGGCCAACGCCTTCCTCGCGA
Organism: Porphyrobacter sp. YT40; assembly: GCF_006542605.1. Taxonomy (GTDB): domain Bacteria; phylum Pseudomonadota; class Alphaproteobacteria; order Sphingomonadales; family Sphingomonadaceae; genus Erythrobacter. The sequence continues at coordinate 1,478,284 of NZ_CP041222.1, read as the reverse complement.
CCAAGATCACCTTCATCAACGAGATGGCGGACCTGTGCGAGAAGGTCGGCGCGAACGTGCAGGATGTGTCTCGCGGGATCGGGATGGACAACCGCATCGGCTCGAAGTTCCTCCACGCGGGGCCGGGCTATGGCGGAAGCTGTTTCCCCAAGGACACGCTGGCGCTGCTCAAGACCGCCGAAGATTACGACAGTCCGACCCGGATCGTCGAGGCCGTGGTCAAGGTCAACGACAGCCGCAAGCGGGCGATGGGCCGCAAGGTGGTCGATGCGCTCGGCGGGCCCGAGGCAGCACGCGGCAAGAAGGCGGCGCTGCTGGGCCTGACCTTCAAGCCCAACACCGACGACATGCGCGACAGCCCGGCGATTGCCGTGGCGCAGACGCTGATGGACGCAGGCGTCGCGGTGGCGGCCTTCGACCCCGAAGGCATGGAGCAGGCAAAGCCCCTTCTTCCGCAAGTGACCATGTGCGCCAATGCCTACGAAGCTATCGAAGGCGCCGATGTGGTGGTGATCGTCACCGAATGGGACGCCTTCCGCGCGCTCGACCTGCGCCGCGTCAAGGCGTTGGCGAACGCCCCGGTGATGGTGGACCTGCGCAACATCTACAAGCCCGAGGACATGCGCGCGGCGGGCTTCACCTATGTCAGCGTCGGGCGGGGCTGATCGCCGCCGAACCAGTGGTGCCGGTTTTCCGGCCGCCCAAGCTGCCAGACCGTCACGATCAGCACCGCCGCGATCCCGACCGAACAGGCCCAGCCAAGCGTCGGGAATTGCTCGCCCGGCCCCGCGTTGATCGCGTAGAGAGCATAGGCGAACACCAGCCCGTAAAGCGGCGCACCGCGCAGCCGGGCGCTGGCGAGCGTGGCGATCGCGCTGCCGACCAGCACCATGATCAGCGCCACCCCCGGCATCTGCTCGCCGCCGCCGAGGCCGTGGTACTTGAGGCTCGCCGCGATGTTGACGATGCTCGCCGCGGTCAGCCACGCCGCCAGCGCGCTGAAGGCCGGGGCAACAAACAGGCGCTCCCCGCGCGACAATGCCGGCGCGGTCGTCAGCACACGCATGATGAACAGCAATCCGGCGAGCGACACCAGAATGATGATGACCGACACGAAGGTCAGATTGGCAATCTGGGTGTAGGTCGACCACAAGCCCTGCGCCGCCAGCGCGATTGCGGCGGGCCAGGCGATCCGGTGCAGCAGCGCGTTCTTGCGCTGCGCCGGGAGCGCCTGCCACAGCGCGAACAGCGCCGAGAGCGCGAACAGCGGCCCCCAGATCGCGAAGGCCCAGCCGACCGGCGTGATCAGCGTCCGCACCGCGTCTGAACGCGTGCCGATCGGCTCGCCGATTCCCAGCTGCGGCAGGAAGCCTGCGCCGATCTGCACGATGACGGCAAGAATGACGGCAAGTCGTTGAACAAGCGGGCGAGCGGGAGCGGTATGCAGAAACATCGGGGCGCAAAACCGGGCGCGCGGGGGATTGTTCCAAGTTGGCTAACGGGCCTTTATCACGGGTCCTGCTGCAGGCTCAGGTCGATGCCGCTGTCGAACCCCGCCCGTGCGCCGCAGCTTATGACATCGGTGGCCTCGACAGGCGTGTTGCCGAGGTTGCCGCTGTAGCGGAAGTGGATGCGCCGCCCGTCGACCCGGAACAGCGGGATCGCCGCACCGTCGATGTCGCTGATGGCGGTCCACCAACCGGTCGCCGGATCGAACCGCGTGGTTGGCGAATTCAGCCCGCACATATGCGCATTGCCGCCCACCGCGTCGCCCTCGGCCGCGATGCTGCCATCGGCATTGCCGGTCAGCGTAACGCGCTGGTAGCTCATGTCGATCAGCACCGGCAGAATCCGCTCATACAGCGGCCCGCTGCGCATCGCCTCGGGCAGCGGCAGCAGGTCGCTGTGGTAGGTCACGCTCTGGCCCGGCGAGAGCGCGATGCCGGGGCCGAGCTTTCCGTGCAGGAAGGCGATGCGCGCTTCGTAGCGGTCCGCGAGGCAGGACTGATCCTCGCCGCAGTCGCCGCGCGCGCGCAGCCAGCGGCGCTGATCGGCCAGATCGCCCTTGCCTGCCGCTTGCAGCCTGCCCCAGACCGCTGCGAGTTCGCGGTCGAGGCGGCGCAGGCCGGAGGCGTATTCGCCGCAGATCAGGGTTTCGACTGCGCTCGCGGCCTTCGCGCAATCGAAGGATGCGCGGTCGTCCTCGGCGCTGGCGGTTCGCGTGGCGTCGATCAGGCTTCGCGCTTCGTCGGCGCTGACGATGACGCTGACCGGGGTCGTTTCCGGGTCGGGCCAGGTCGGCGTGAAGTACGTCGCCAGCCGCAGGGGGCCAGCGATCCGCGCCGCGCCAAGATTCTCGAGCGAGCGCGGCGAGACGATGGTGTCGTCGAGCACCGCGCCCGCATTCATGTTCGCGTCCCACAAACCCAGCGAGCTGATATCCGCGCCGGTCAGATCGGCTCCGGTGAGATCGGGCGTGGCATTGATGCACCATTCATCGACCGTGATGCCGCAGGCAAAGCTGGCACCGGTCAGGTTCGCCCCGCGAAAGCTGACATCGCCGAAGCTCGCCCCCTGATAGGCCGAGACGAAGCGCATGTCGGTGAGGGTCGCACCGCTGAAATCGGTAGCTTCGAGGTTGGCCCCGTAGGTCGAGAGGCCCAGCCAGACCACACGGGCGGCCTTGGCCTCCCGCAGCGATACGCGCACCAGCCGGAGCGCGGGGATGGCGGTCGCCTCCCAGTTGCTGCCGTCGAGGATGGTATCGACGAGGCACCCGCCCGCAAGCCGGGCCGCGATCGGACGCATGTCCGCCTCGCGAAATTCGCCGCGATAGATCACCACCCGCTTGCCCGCAGGCGCGGCACGCAGGGCTGCGGCGAGGCTATCGGCCCCCGTCATCCCGCGCGCGTCGATGATTGCCCAACCGGCCCGCTCGGCTGCGAAGTTCTCGGGATTTGCCGCGCAACCGGCGAGGAATTCGATCTGCTCCTCGCCCATCGTCCGCACAGGCTCGACCGGCTGGCGCGCGGCGAGGCCGAGGGTGAGGGCCACGAGTTCGGCAAGGGACACAAGCATCGGCAGCCTCCTGCCATCGGGTATCACATATCAGGGGGCCATCATAAGCCGGGTTCTGTCTCCTCAGGCTGTATCCTTGCGGACGGGCCTGCGGTGGCAGCCATTCATCTGCTCGCCGGATTGCTCCGGCGCTCTAGCAGCCAACCCGGGCCGCTCGGGGCGAAACTCCCCTGCCCTTCTTGCAAAGGGCGCGCGGCCCCTATTCGGCCTTGCTCCGGGTGGGGTTTGCCATGCGGTTGCCGTTGCCGGCCCCCCGGTGCGCTTTTACCGCACCCTTTCACCCTTGCCTGTGCGCCCGTTCGGGCAGCCATCGGCGGTTTGCTCTCTGTGGCACTTTCCCTTGCCCTGCCCGAAGACAGGACCGGCGGGCGTTACCCGCCACCCTCGTTTCGTGGAGCCCGGACTTTCCTCGCACACGGCGCGGCTGCCTCAGGCCCCCTGACGCGGGCGGCTATAGGCGTGAGCGGCGAGGTAGGAAAGCCCCGCCGGTCACCGCGTCCGCCCCGCGTCGCGGTCGAGCAGCAATTGCCACAGGATCGCGGCCACCTCGCCATCGGGCACGCCGGTGATGCGCTCCGGCCGCCAGCGCCGCTCGAAGGCCTCGACTGCCTTGGCCTGATCGGTGATGTCATAACCGAAACGTTCCAGCGCGAGGACGAAGCTGCCTTCGTTGGGGAACGGATTGCCCGCCGCAAGACAGGCCGGGCGCGGCAGGCATAGCTTGTATTCGGCGAGGCGATCCCACGGAAACAGCTCTCCCGGATCGACTTTCCGCATCGGGGCGACATCGCTGTGGCCCACCACGTTGGCGCGCGGAATGTCATATTGCTTCACGATCCGCGCCAGCAGCGGGATCAGCGCGTCGATCTGCGCCTCGGCGAAGGGGCGATAGCCGAGACCGTGGCCCGGATGGTCAAGCTCGATCCCGATGCTCGCGGAGTTCACGTCGGGAATGCCGCGCCAGAAGCTCGCCCCGGCGTGCCAGGCGCGGCGGTCTTCGGGAACGAGGCGGATCACCTCGCCTTCCTCGGTGATGCAGTAATGCGCGCTGACGCTGGCCGAGGGATCGCACATCCGTTCAAGCGCGGTCTCGACCGGCTTCATCTCGGTGTAATGGAGCACCACCATGCTGATCGGCAGCGTCCGCTCGCCGTGATTGGGCGAGGGGCATTCGCGGTGAATGAGTTCATCGCCCCCCGACACGCCCTCAGTCCTAGCCGATCATGCCTTCGGGCTCGGGCAGCACCGCGCCCAGCACCAGCGCGCCATCGCCGAGCTTGTACTGGAGGCCGCCCTCCATCTCCTCGGCCAGCACGCTGATCATGTGCGCGGCGGCGGTGCGGCTGGTGATCTCGGCTTCGGCGAGGTCGCCCTGAAGCGCGCGGCCGATGGTCTCGTCGAAGGCGATCCGGTCACCGCGCGCGCGGGCGACGATCTCCACCGCCCCGTCGCGCCGCTCCGCTCCGATGTCGAGCGTGCCGCCGCGCACCAGCGCATCGAGCGCGATCTGCGCGAGGTTGAGCAGCACCTTCACCGCAGGCTTGGGCAGGCTCGGCTCGACAATCGCCCAGTTGACCTCGACCCGCTTGGCATCGGAGGCGAGCGCGTCGATCACGCTCTTGGCTTCCTCGATCGGGATAGCCTCGCCAAAGCCCCCGGCCGCGCCGAAAGCGAGGCGGAAGAACTTGAGCTTGTCGGTGCTGATTTTCGCCGACTGTTCGAGCAATTCCATGCAGCGCGCGCGCATCTGTGGATCTTGCTCGTCGGCGAGCAGTTCCAGCCCGTTGGCGAGCGCGCCGACCGGCGAGAGCATATCGTGGCACAGGCGCGAACACAGCATGGCTGCAAGGTCGGTCTGGGAGATCATGGGATGGTTCGGTTTCCGCCGTGTTGGAGACACATGAGACACTGTCTAAGAGTAAAAATCCCGCCTTGCCAACCGGGTCCGATGCCTCACCGGCCAAATGGATGCAAAAAGGCGGTAAAACCGCGCATGGCCCCGCGTTTTTACGGATCGCAGGCGTTGTAGGAAAGCGGGGCAAAGCCCTCGGGGTCGTCGCGCCACAGCCGCACATCGTCGCCCGCGACGATCGCCCAGACCTTGCCATCGCCCGCCGCACAGGCGCGGTCGGTGGCGGAAGGCTCCGGCGGTCCGGAGGGGTGCGAGTGGAAATAGCCCAGCACTTGCGCCCCCCCGCTCCGCGCCTGCCGGTGCGCGTCGATCAGCGCTTGCGGGTCGATCTCGAAATGGGTCCGCGGCTGCGGGTGGACATTGGCCGCCTCGCGCGCTGCGGTGATGCGGTGGCCGGTGCCGAGCAGGATGCCACAAGCCTCGCGCGGATGGGCAGCAGCGGCAAGGGTGCGGATCGCGGTCAGCACCTCTGCACAAATCTCCAAATCCGTTCGTCCTGAGCTTGTCGAAGGACCGTTCTTCTTTTTTGCCAAGCGCGACACTTCGTCCCAATCGCTCCGGATCAGCGCCATCTTCTTCGCCCGCGACCAACCCTTGATCTGCCTTTCCGCAGCAATCGCCTCATACCGCGTCGGGAAATCCTGCGACCAGACGAGTTCGACCGGGAGCCGATCGCTGGTCCAGCCTTTGACCCGCCCCGACTTGTGCTCGGCTATGCGGCTTTCCAGATCATCGGTATGACCTGTGTAGAATTTGCCGCCACGGCAATGAAGCATATAGGCCCAGAACGCCATTCGGGAAGGCTAAGTGAAATACGGCCCTTCGACAAGCTCAGGGCGAACGGAGTTAGGTTGGAGTGGAGACGGATTCACAGCAGGCCGAAGTGCTGGCGGGCACCATCCAATCCCCCGCCCGGCTCGACAAGGCGCTGGCCGAGGCCACGGGTCTGTCTCGCGCGCGCATCCAGAACCTGATCGACGAGGGCCGGGTCGATGTGGCGGGCAAGACCGCCGCCAGCGCCTCCGCCAAGGTCGTCGCCGGCACGCCGTTCCGCATCATCCTTGCCGCCGCCATGCCCGCCGCCGCGCAAGCAGAGGAGATCGCGCTCACCATCGCTTACGAAGACGCGCATCTGATCGTGGTCGACAAGCCTGCGGGCATGGTCGTCCATCCGGCGGTGGGGAACATCACCGGCACGCTGGTCAATGCGCTGCTGCACCATTGCCGGGGCCAGCTGTCGGGCATCAACGGTGTGGCGCGGCCCGGCATCGTCCACCGGATCGACAAGGACACCTCCGGCCTGCTGGTGGTCGCCAAGTCCGACGCCGCGCATGAAGGGCTCGCGGTGCAATTCGCCGCGCACACCGTCCACCGCCGCTATATCGCGGTCTGTGCCGGGCATCCCTCGCCTTCCGAAGGCACCATCAACGCCCGCGTCGGGCGGTCGGACGCGGACCGAAAGAAAATGACGGTGCTGCCCAACAATTCCTCGCGCGGGAAATCGGCGATCACCCATTACAAGGTCACTGAACGGCTGCAGACGTCCGCCGTGATCGAATGCCGGCTGGAAACCGGGCGCACCCACCAGGTGCGTGTTCACTGCGCGTCAATCGGCCATCCGCTATTGGGAGACCCTGCCTATGGCCGTACCCCCAAATCCCTCCGCCCCCTGCTCGAGCGACTCGGCTTCGCCCGGCAGGCCCTGCACGCCGCCGAGCTTGGCTTTGTCCATCCCGTGACCGGCGAGTCGATCCGTTTTCGCGCGGAATTGCCCGCCGATATGGCGGAACTTATCGACCAATTGCGGCATTGTGATCGATGAAACGCGCATACATCGGCAAGATTTTCGCGTATATCCGTAACCCGTGGCCCAGTTCGCGGGATGCCCATCAGGGGTCTCGTGCAGGCGGTCGACGCTAGAAAGGTTAGGTAACCAGTGACCAAGTCCAAGACCATGGCGGTCCCGGCGTTGAGCGGTGAGCAGAGCCTCAACCGCTACCTGTCGGAAATCCGCAAATTCCCGGTGCTGACGGCGGAGCAGGAATACATGCTCGCCAAGCGCTATCAGGAACATGAAGACCCGGAAGCTGCCGCGCAGCTCGTGTCCAGCCACCTGCGGCTCGTCGCGAAGATCGCGATGGGATACCGCGGCTATGGCCTGCCCGTGGCCGACCTGATCTCCGAAGGCAACGTGGGTCTGATGCAGGGCGTCAAGAAGTTCGAACCCGATCGCGGTTTCCGCCTCGCGACCTACGCGATGTGGTGGATCAAGGCCTCGATGCAGGAGTTCATCCTGCGCTCGTGGAGCCTCGTTAAGATGGGCACCACTGCGGCGCAGAAGAAGCTGTTCTTCAACCTTCGCCGGATGAAGAAGCAGCTCGAAGCCTATGAGGACACCGACCTCAGCCCCGAAGACGTGACCAAGATTGCAACCGACCTCGGCGTGCCCGAGCAGGAAGTGATCAACATGAACCGGCGGATGATGATGGGCGGCGACGGCTCGCTCAACACGCCGATGCGCGGGGGCGAGGAAGGTTCTGGCGAATGGCAGGACTGGCTGACCGACGATCGTCCCTTGCAGGACGAAACCGTCGCCGAGGCCGAGGAAAGCCAGATGCGAATGGAAATGCTTTCCGAGGCGATGAACAGCCTCAACGAGCGTGAACGCCACATCCTGACCGAGCGCCGGTTGACCGAAAAGCCGCAGACGCTCGAAGAGCTGAGCCAGGCCTACGACGTCAGCCGCGAACGCATCCGCCAGATCGAGGTGCGCGCCTTCGAAAAGCTGCAAAAGGCAATGCAGCGGATCGCGGGCGAGCGGTTGCTGCCGGGCGTCGCCTGACGCATGCGCCGACACGGGGGTGAAAGCCCTGTCGAAAGATGATGGAGCGCGGGGAGCCGAAGGGCCTCCCGCGCTCCTTTCGTATCAGCGCGACTTCAGCATCGCGAAAGCCTCGTCGAAGCGCCCTTCCGCTTCGGCATCGCGCAAGAAGCGCACCTGCTGCGTCAGCACCTCTTCAGGCGTTTCCGCCGCTTCGAATTGCGCCATCGTCTCCGTGATGAACGCGTCGAGCGGCATATATTCCTCACGCTCCGACTGGCCGGGCGTGAGCTCGGTCTGCACGCCCGGCGGGGCGACCTCGATCACTTCGATCTTGCCTTCCAGCCGCGCCCGCAGCGACAGGGTATAGCTGTGGAGCGCCGCCTTGGTTGCACAATAGGTGGCGGCCTTGGGCATGGGGACGAAGGCGAGGCCGGACGTGACATTGACAATCGCGGCGTCCTTCTGCGCTGCAAGGTGGTCGACCAGCGCGTCGATTACGCGGATCGGCCCGAGCAGGTTTATGGTGACCGTGTTCTCGGCATCGGTCAGGTCGCGCGCGCCGGTCACGTCCTCGTAGATCATGATCCCGGCATTGTTCACCAGCACGTTCGCTGCCGGGAAATCGGCCATCACGGCCTTGACGAATTGGGCGATCGATGCGGGATCGCCGACGTCGAGCTCTAGGCAATGGATGTTTTCACGGCCCTCGGCTGTTTCGCGCAGCGATTCCATCGTGCGCCCGGCGATGATCACGGTGTTGCCCCAATCGTGCCACTGCCGCGCCATTTCGCGCCCGATCCCGCTGCCGCCGCCGGTGAGGATGATGGTGTTGCCGCTTTTCTTCATGGAATGCTCCTGTCTTCGGTGCAATGTCGGCCGGAGATAGGAGCGCGGCTGCGAGTTGTAAGGGAGCGGGCACAGCGATGCGTCGTGCCGCGCCCCGAATGCGTTACTTCGTCCCCGCCAGATCCAGCACCGCCGCGACCATCGCGCGGGTGCCGGTGATCACGCTCTCCCTCGGGGCGATCTGGAACAGGGGGGAGTGGTGCCCGGCAATCGGCGGCCCGCCCGCCTTGGCTGCCGCGATCCGCTCGGGCGTGGTGCCGCCCACCGCGAAGTAGTAGCCCGGCACGCCGGTGTCCTGCGACACGAAATAGGTAAAGTCCTCCGCGCCCATGTTCTGCTGGACGAAGGGCTCGAAGGCCGCCGCGCCCAGCTCGCGCTGCATCACCGCGTTGAGGCGGCGGGCGAGTTCGGGGTCGTTGTTGGTCACGGGCGTGCCCTCAAGCACCTTGACCACCACCGGGCGATTGTCGGGCAGGCCATTGGCCTTGCCGATATTGACCGCGATCCGCTCGATCGCGGCGATCACCTGCGCGCGGGTTTCCTCGTCATTGGCGCGCACGGTGACTTGCAGCTTGGCCTCGTCGGAGATGATGTTGTGCTTCGAGCCGGCATGAAAGCTGCCCACCGTCACCACGACCGGCTTCAGCGGAGAGACCTCGCGGCTGTCGATCGATTGCAGCGCGGTCACGATCTGCGCGGCGATATAAACGGGGTCCTTGCCCAGATGCGGCGCGGCGCCGTGGGTGCCGATGCCGGGCACGATGATGTCGATCGAATCCGAGGAAGAATACTGGATGCCCTCGGACGCGGAGACCTTGCCCGTCTCCAGATCGGCGGCGACGTGGAAGGCCAGCGCATAGTCGGGCTTGCCGAAGCGGTCGTAGAGCCCGTCGGCCATCATCGCCTTGGCCCCGCCGACGCGTTCCTCGGCAGGCTGGACGATGAACATCAGCGTGCCCTGCCACTGGTCCTTCATCGCCGCGAGCCGCCGCGCGGTCGCCACCATCGAGGTGATGTGCACATCGTGCCCGCAGGCGTGCATCACCGGATATTCCTTGCCGTCCTGCCCGGTCTGCATCGCCTTGGAGGCGTAATCGAGCCCGGTCTTCTCCTCCACCGGCAGCCCGTCCATGTCGGCGCGCAGCAGGATCAGCGGGCCCTCGCCGTTCTTGAGGATGCCGACCACGCCCGTGCCGCCGACGCCTTCGGTCACCGTCAGACCCGCCGCGCGCAGCTCGGTCGCCATCTTCGCGGCGGTGCGGTTTTCGAGGTAGGACAGCTCGGGGTTTGCGTGGAAATCGAGGAACAGCGGTTCGAGATAATTGTCATACTCCGCCTCGATCGCGGCCCGGGTGGACGGGTCTTCGGCCAGCGCGGGCTGCGCGGCGGCGGCGGCAAGCGCGAACGTGCTGGAGGCAAGGTGGAACAGGCGCATGATGGTATCTCCCCGTTTGGCTTTCCCGCCACGGTAGCCCTGCCGCGCCCCATCCTGCAAGCGCGCGCGCCGCTGCCCGCATATTTGCGCTTGCGCTGGCGCGGGGCTCGTCCATGCTGGCGGCGTGCTTAATCTGCCGACCGAGGGGCGCTTCATGACTGTCAAATCGCTGTTCACCGGGCTTGCGGCCCTGCTGTGCGCGCTCGTTGTCATCCCGGCGATGGCGCAGGACCAGTTCACCCCGCCCGCCGGACCGTGGCTGCACGAAGCCTCGGGCGCGCAATTCCCCGACAGTGCGACCGGCCTGGAGCGGAAAAATGTCACCGAATTCGACGACACGGGCGCCAACGTCGGCGTGACCTACAGGGCGCAGAGCGGGCCATACGTGACGCTGGTCGACGTCTTCGTCTATCCGCAATCCCCCGAGACCAGTTGCGCAGAGGAATTCGAAGGAGTCGAGCAGGCGATCCGGCGTTACAAGGGGCTGCAGACGCTTTCGAAGGGGATGACGCTGGCCCCCAACGGCACGGGCGATCTGGTCGCGCACCGCGCGCGTTACCTGATCCCGGCAGGCGCGATGCGCGAAGGCATCCCGGAGCTTACCTCTGAAGCCTATCTCCATTGCACCGCCGACGGGGCGTGGCTGGTCAAGTATCGCGCCAGCTGGAGCGGCCCGGCGGAAAACTTCCCCGACCTTTCGCCCTTCCTCAAGGCGCTGGCGCTGAGCCCGGCGCTGGGCGGGCCGAACTGAAGCTTGCTGAAAACCGACCACCCATGATCCTCAAAATCGTCCGCTTCCTCGCCAAGGCTTTTGCCGGCTTCTTCGTGCTGACGCTGGTGCTGGTGTTCGCCTTCAAGTGGCTGCCCGTGCCCGTCACCGCGACCATGCTGATGGACGGCGAGGGCATTACCAAGGACTGGGAAAGCCTCGACAATATCGACCGCAATCTGGTGAGCGCGGTGATCGCCGCCGAGGATTCGCGCTTCTGCGAACACTTCGGCTTCGATGCCGAGGCGATCGAACAGGCGATGCGCGAGAACATGGAAGGCGGCCGAATCCGCGGCGGATCGACGATCAGCCAGCAGACCGCCAAGAACGTCTTCCTGTGGCAGGGCGGAGGATATGTCCGCAAGGGGCTGGAGGCGTGGTTCACGCTGTGGATCGAGACCGTGTGGGGCAAGCGGCGGATCATGGAGGTTTATCTCAACGTCGCCGAGACCGGGATCGGCACCTATGGCGCCGAGGCCGGGGCGCAGCGCTATTTCAATCACTCCGCCGCGCGGCTTTCCGCCGACGAGGCCAGCCGCATGGCCGCCGCACTGCCGAGCCCCAAGAAACGCTCGGTCAAGAACCCCGGCGGATGGCTGGCGCGGCATGGCAACCGGATCGAGCGCCGGATCGGGATCGTCAGGCGTGACGGGCTCGATGCTTGCGTCTACAACTGACGCGCCATGCCCGTCCATGCCCACCATTCCCATGATCAGGACCATGGCCACGGCCATGGCGCGCACGGGCATGGCGCGCACGGACACCACCACCACGCCCCCGCCGATTTCGGCCGCGCCTTCGTGATCGGGATCGCCCTCAACACCGGTTTCGTCGTGGTCGAGGCGGCGGCGGGGCTGTGGTACGGGTCGATGGCGCTCCTCGCCGATGCCGGGCACAACCTGTCCGACGTGCTGGCGCTGGCGCTCGCCTGGGTCGCCAGCATCGCTGCCAAGCGCCCGGCGCAGGGGCGCTTCACCTATGGCTACAAGAGCTCGACCATCCTCGCCGCGCTCGCCAATGCGCTGCTGCTGGCGGTGGCGATCGGGGCGATCCTGTTCGAGACCGTCCACCGGCTGATGACCCCGCAGGCCCCGCAGGCGATGGCGATGATCGTCGTCGCCGGGATCGGGATCGCCATCAACGCGTTGACGGCCATGCTGTTCGCGAAGGGGCAAGAGGACATCAATATCCGCGGCGCCTATCTCCACATGGTGGCCGATGCGCTGGTGTCGCTGGGCGTGGTGGTGGCGGGGGGCGCGATCCTTGTCACCGGCCTTGCCTGGATCGACCCGGTGGTGAGCCTCGTGATCGTCGCGGTGATTGCGGTCGGCACCTGGAGCCTCGCGCGTGACAGCCTCACCATGGGCCTGCTCGCCGCGCCTGAAGGGATCGACCCCGAGGCCGTCAGGCAGCATCTTTCGAGCTTCGACGGGGTGAGCGCGGTTCACGATCTCCACGTCTGGCCGATGTCGACCACCGAAGTCGCGCTGACCGCGCATCTGGTGATGCCGGGCCGCCCCGCGCCGGACAGCTTCCTGCGCGAGGTCGCCGCCTCGCTCGAAGCGCGCTTCGGGGTCGGCCATGCGACATTGCAGGTCGAAAGCGGCGAGAACCCTTGTGCGCTGGGGTGCCCGTGATGGCCGCGCGCCCCCGGCCCTCCTCCGACGAAGCGCGCGAGGCGCTGCGTGATGCAATGGCGCGGCTTGCCGCGGGCGACCAGTCCGCGCTGGAGGACATCTATCGTGCGACGCGGGTGAAACTCTTCGGGATCACCTTGCGTATCTTGGGCGACCCTAAGGAAGCCGAGGACGCCTTGCAGGACGTCTATGTCAATCTCTGGCAGCGGGCCGACCGCTATGACCCGACCCGCGCGAGCCCGATCGCGTGGCTGTCGGCGTTTGCGCGCAACCGTGCGATCGACCGGCTGCGCACCGGCAAGGTGCGCGGCGGATCGGTGCCGGTCGAGGAGGCCGCGCCGCTGCCCGACGAGCGCCCGCTTGCCGACGCGCTGCTGATCGACGCGCAGCAGGCCGCGCAGATCCACAAGTGTCTGGGCGCTCTGGACGCGCGCACGCAGGGCCACATCCGCGCCGCCTTCTTCGAGGGGTACACCTATGCCCAGCTCGCCGAGAATGCGGACGTGCCGCTCGGCACGATGAAGAGCTGGATCCGCCGCGGCCTGCAACGATTGCGCGCCTGTCTCGAAGCGAGTGAGGCATCATGAGCGGGCCGGAAACCACTCCCGAGGACGGCGTGATGCGCGACGATCCGATGATCGCCGCCGAATGGGCGCTGGGTCTGCTCGAAGGCGAGGAACTGCTCGCCGCGCGCGGGAAATATGCAACCGATCCGGACTTCGCCTGGCGCAAGCAATGGTGGGACGACTGGTTCGCGCCGCTCTCCGACGCGATCCCCGGTGCAGAGCCCGGCGAACACGTCTGGCAGGGCATCGCCGCGCGGGTGGCGGCGCAACAGGCGCAGGCGGCTGCGCCCGAGGCTGCGGCAAGCAACGTCGTCGAACTTCAAGCGCGCGTGCGGCGCTGGCAGTGGGTGGCGGGACTATCGTCGATGGCGGCGGCTGTCGCGCTGGTGTGGGCCTTTGCGCTCGCCCCTGCGCGCATCGAACCCGCACCCGCACCTGCGCAGATCGCCGCTGCACCGATGGTCGCGACCGTGCCCGTTGGCGAAAGCGGACTGCGGCTCGATGTGACCTACATCCCGGACTCCAAGCGCATGGTGGTCGGCGCGATCGGCCTTACCGCGGACGGCGTCCACGATCACGAGCTCTGGCTGGTGCCGGCCGATGGCACGCGGCTGCAATCGCTGGGCGTGGTCGCACCGGGGGAAGTGCGGAGCATGGAACTGCCGCAAACCATCACCGCCAAGCTTGGCGAGGGGGCCAGCCTCGTGCTCACCCGCGAGCCGATCGGCGGCAAGCCCGAAGGGCAGGACGCCGGGCCCGTCGTCGCCAAGGGTGCCTTCACGCGGGTCTGAGCGCAAGGCTCGGCTCGCCGCATCACAGCGGCAATTCATCCGCATTAGCAGCCGCTCGCGGGTCCAAAATGCCCTTTCATGCGTAGTTATCTATGCAGACAGGTGCTGCGTCCCCCTGCGGCGCCTGCAAATAACGGAGAAAGATCAATGACCCGCAAGAATACCTTGACCGCCGTTGTCGCCGCTGCGCTCGCCACCACCGGCTTTGTCGCCGTGCCTGCGCTGGCCGACAATCACATGGAAGCCAAGGCCGAGGCCGAGGCCAACATCGTCGCCACCGCCGAAAGCACCGGTATGCACAACACGCTCGTCAGCGCCGTGAAGGCCGCCGGTCTTGCCGAAACGCTGACCGCGCCGGGCCCCTTCACCGTCTTCGCGCCGACCGACGCGGCGTTCCTCGAACTGCCGGAAGGCACGCTCCAGTCGCTTGCCCAGCCGGAGAACAAGGAAAAGCTGACCAGCGTCCTCACCTATCACGCCGTGACCGGCAAGGTGACCGCCGACAGCCTCACCAAGATGATCGAGGATAACGGCGGCAAGGCCACCCTCACCACGGTTCAGGGCGGCACGCTGACCGCGATGGTCGAAGACGGCAACGTCGTGATCATGGATGCCAAGGGCGGCAAGGCGACCGTGACCAAGGCTGACGTGATGACTTCGAACGGCGTGATCCACGTCACCGACGGTGTGTTCATGCCCGCCTGATCCGGGTCACCGGGTTCGCGCTGCCCCTCGCCCCTTCCCCCTCCACCCGAGGGGCAGCGCTTTTTCCAACCCCGTCCGACCTCATCTTTGGTCGGTCGGGGTTTTTTGCATGAGCCAATTCGTTATTTTATTTCAGATATTTATTTTTGCATCCTTGTGTGCCGGCTGGGCGTAACTCGGCGGCAAGCGGGAGGGCTTGCAGTTCTGACAACCATCAAAAGGAGCTACCTGCCATGACCCTCAAGACCACGCTTACCGCTGTCGCCGCCGCACTCGCCGTCACCACCGGAATTGCCGCGATCCCCGTCAGCGCGCACTCGCACAAGGCCGCTGCCGCCGCTTCGCCCAACATCGTCGAAGTCGCGATGAGCACCGGTGTTCACAACACGCTGGTCGCTGCGGTCAAGGCCGCCGGTCTGGTCGATACGCTGTCGAGCCCCGGCCCCTTCACCGTCTTCGCCCCCACCGACACCGCCTTCGCCAAGCTGCCCGCCGGCACGGTGGCCACGCTGGTGAAGCCCGAGAACAAGGGCACCCTGACCAAGATCCTCACCTACCATGCAGTCCCGGGCAAGGTGACCGCCGCCGATCTCACCGCGCTGATCAACAAGCACGGCGGCAAGGCCACGATCACGACCGTCGCAGGCGAAAAGCTCACCGCGCGCCTCTCGGGCGAGACCATCGTCATCACCGATGCCAAGGGCGGCGCGACCGCCGTGACGCAGGCCGATGTCATGACCTCGAATGGCGTCGTGCACGTGACCGACGGGGTGTTCCTGCCCGCGTAATTTCGCTGACAAGCTGGCGTCGTCCCTGCTTCTCCATCCCCTTTGCGGGACGACGCTTCTCCGGCCCCGTCCGGCCTTCTTGCAAGGCCGGGCGGGGTTTTATTTGTTTGAAAGACATGGGATAAACCCCTCCACCACCCGCTGCGCGGGCGGTCCCCCTCCCCATTGCTACGCAACGGGGAGGCACTTGAAGTCTCTCCCCGTCCCGCAGGGATGGGGAGGTGGCGCGCGCCGAAGGCGCGCGACGGAGGGGTCAATGCGCAAGTCCGACCACAACTACCCCCTTGCGCGGGCACAGCGGCGAATGCCGAGCCTGCCCGAGGGCCTGCTATGGCGAGAGCTGCGCTGCAAGGCCGACGGAGTGAAATTCCGCCGCCAGCACCCGCTCGGCCGTTATGTGCTCGACTTCTACTGCGCCGCCGCAAAGTGCAGCTTCGAGATCGACGGGATCGCACATGACATGGGGGACCGCCCAACAAAGGACGAAGCGCGCGATGCCTTTGTGGCGGGTCAGGGCATCAGGGTGGTGCGCATCTCGGCGTGCGAGGTGCTGGCGGACCCGGTACGCGTGGCGGACGGCATGGTGCGGATGTGCCGGGGGATTATTGACGGGTCGGTTTGAAGGCCCCCTCCGTCACCGCTTCGCGGTGCCACCTCCCCATTGCTGCGCAACGGGGAGGGACTAACAGGCCCTAGGCCGCCTCTTCCTTCTTCTTTTCCAGGCCGATCACGCGGATCGGCTCCTTCTTGCCCGCGACCACATCGGCGTCGATCACGATCTCGGTCACACCTTCCATGTCGGGCAGGTCGAACATCGTGTCGAGCAGCAGGCCTTCGACGATCGAGCGCAGCCCGCGCGCGCCGGTCTTGCGCTTGATCGCGCGCTCGGCAATCGCTTGCAGCGCGTCGTCGGTGAAGGTGAGCTCCACGTCTTCCAGCTCGAACAGCTTGCGATACTGCTTCACAAGCGCGTTCTTGGGCTCGTTGAGGATCGTCACCAGCGCGGGCACGTCGAGATCGTGCAGCGTGGCGATCACCGGCAGACGGCCGACGAATTCGGGGATCAGGCCGAACTTGAGGAGATCCTCGGGCTCGGACTTTTCGAGCAACTCGCCCACGCGGCGCTTGTCGGGATCGGCGACATGCGCGCCGAAGCCGATCGAGCGCTTCTGCAAGCGGTCGGCAATGATCTTGTCGAGGCCCGCAAAGGCGCCGCCGCAGATGAACAGGATGTTGGTCGTGTCGACCTGCAGGAATTCCTGCTGCGGATGCTTGCGCCCGCCCTGCGGCGGAACGCTGGCAGTGGTGCCTTCCATCAGCTTCAGGAGCGCCTGCTGCACGCCCTCTCCCGAAACGTCGCGGGTGATCGAGGGGTTTTCGGCCTTGCGGGTAATCTTGTCGATCTCGTCGATATAGACGATCCCGTGCTGCGCCTTCTCGACATTGTAGTCCGAGGCCTGGAGCAGCTTGAGGATGATGTTCTCGACATCCTCGCCCACGTAGCCCGCTTCGGTCAGCGTGGTGGCATCGGCCATGGTGAAGGGCACATCGAAGGTGCGCGCCAGCGTCTGCGCCAGCAGCGTCTTGCCCGAACCCGTGGGGCCGACCAGCAGAATGTTGGACTTGGCCAGCTCGACATCGCCCGCCTTGCCGGAATGCTTCAACCGCTTGTAATGGTTGTGCACCGCGACCGAGAGCACGCGCTTCGCCCGGTCCTGCCCGATCACGTAATCGTTCAGGGTGGTGAAGATGTCCATCGGCGTGGGAATCTCGCCGTCCTTCTTGCCGGCGATCCCTGCCTTGGTTTCCTCGCGGATGATGTCGTTGCACAGCTCGACGCATTCATCGCAGATGAACACCGTGGGGCCGGCGATAAGCTTGCGCACCTCGTGCTGCGACTTCCCGCAGAAGCTGCAATAGAGGGTGCTCTTGCTGTCGGATCCGCTCAATTTGGTCATTCCTGTGTCCTCGAATCCGCAAATGAGAGCGCCGGAACACCCCGGGCGGATTCGTCAAGTGTATCGCGCGTGCCAGATGAATCAACACATGGCGCGCGATTTGGTGATGTTACCATGCCGCCGCGAGGGGCGAAGTGGCGGAAAAGACAGGCAGCGATGCCGCCTGTCCCGCCACGGTGCATGAGGGCCTGCGCACCTTACTCCGGCGCGCCGCCCGAGCCATCCTCGACTCCGGTTTCCTCGGAATCGGGCCGGGTTTCGAAGACCTTGTCGACGAGGCCAAATTCCTTGGCTTCCTCGGCTTCGAGGAAGGTGTCGCGGTCCATCGCCTTTTCGATTTCCTCGAGGCTGCGGCCGGTGAACTTGACGTAGAGATCGTTCATGCGGCTGCGGATGCGCAGGATCTCGCGCGCCTGAATCTCGATGTCCGAGGCCATCCCGCGCGCGCCGCCCGAAGGCTGGTGCACCATGATCCGCGCATTGGGGAGCGCAATCCGCATCCCCGGCTCGCCCGCCGCCAGCAGGAAGCTGCCCATGCTGGCAGCCTGCCCGATGCACACGGTCGACACGCGCGGCTTGATGTATTGCATGGTGTCGAAGATCGACAGGCCCGCCGTCACCACCCCGCCGGGCGAGTTGATGTACATGCTGATCGGCTTCGAGGGATTCTCGCTTTCGAGGAACAGCAACTGGGCGACGATCAGGCTCGCCATGCCGTCTTCCACCTGACCGGTGACGAAGACGATGCGTTCGCGCAGCAGGCGGCTGAAGATGTCGAAGCTGCGTTCGCCCCGGCTCGTCTGCTCGACCACCACGGGCACCAGCGCGCCGGTGACCGGATCGCGGGTGAATTGCCCCTGCGTGCCGTAGGTTTCGCCTGCGTTGCCGAACAGATCGATCATGTGGTGCCCTAGTCCTTTGCTTGTTTCTGTCTGGCTATGTCGTCAGGCGTGGGGCAATTTCAAGGGCGTTTACCTTGTCCCTGTGAATTGGCCGGAACCTGTCCCCTGCGTTTTGCCTCTTGAGCCTTGGCCGAAGCGCGCGCAAACCGGTGCGCATGAACCATCGCTCCTTCGCCCGCCCCGCGCTCGGCCTGCTGCTTGCGACCTGCGCCGTCCCCGCCCTTTCCCAGAATGCCGCTCCGGAGGCCGAGTCCGCCCCCGCCGACCGCGCGGCGATGGCCGAGTTGCTGGCAGCGGACGAATACATCCTGCGCATTCAGGCCTTGGACGACAATGGCCCACGCCTCAATGCGGTGATCGATTACGACCCCGCCGCCCCGGTGAAGGCGCGGCAGTTGCTCGGCACGGGTATGCTGCGCGGGCGCACGGTGCTGGTGAAGGACAATGTCGAGACCGCCGAATGGCCCACCACCGCGGGCAGCCTTGCGCTGAAGGACAACGCCACGGGCCGCGATGCGCCGCTGATCGCGCTGATGCGCAAGAATGGCGGCGTGGTGCTGGGCAAGACCAATCTTTCCGAATGGGCCAACATCCGCTCCGACAATTCGACCAGCGGGTGGAGCGCGGTGGGCGGGCTGACGCGCAATCCATACGCGATCGACCGCAATTCCTGCGGCTCGTCGAGCGGCAGCGGGGCGGCGATTGCGGCGGGCTTCGCCTGGGCCGCGATCGGGACCGAGACCAACGGGTCGATCACCTGCCCCGCAGCGATCAACGGCCTCGTCGGGTTCAAGCCCAGTGTCGGGATCGTCAGCCGCACCCATGTGGTGCCGATCTCCTCCACGCAGGACACCGCGGGGCCGATGGCAAAAACGGTCTATGACGCCGCACTGCTGCTTACCGCGATCGCCGGAGAGGACGCCGCCGATCCGGTCACGCGGGAGGCCAAGCGGGTCAAGGACTATACCGAGGGGCTCGACACCGCCTCATTGCAGGGCGTGCGAATCGGTGTGCTGCGGTCTGCGGTCGGTAGCCGCGCGGACGTGAAGGCGCTGTTCGAGGCGGCGCTGGCCGATCTGACCCGCGCGGGCGCGGTGCTGGTGGACGTCGAATATGCCCCGCCGGGCGAGATGTGGCAGGCCTCGCTCCCCGTGCTGCTCTACGAACTGCGGGTGGAGATGGACAAGTATCTCGCAGGCCGCCCGGTCAGCACCGGGCCGCGCAGCCTTGCCGAAGTGGTCGCCTTCAACAGCGCCAACGCGCGCGAGGAATTGCGCTGGTTCGGGCAGGAGCTGTTCGAACAGGCTCTGGAGACCACCGATGCCGAGGCTTACCAAAAGAACCTCGCCACCCTGCGCCGTCTGACGCGGGCCGAGGGGATCGACAAACTGCTGGCCGACAACAAAGTCGCTTTCCTCGTCGCGCCCACCACCGGCCCGGCGTGGACCACGGACCTCGTCAATGGCGACAATTTCGCGGGCCGAATCGGTGCGGGCTATCTGGCGGCGATCGCGGGCTATCCGCACATCACCGTGCCGATGGGCGCGGTCGAAGGCCTGCCGGTGGGGTTCAGCATCATGGGCGGCCAGTGGCAGGACCACGCCGTGCTGAAGGCCGGTGCGGCCTACGAAAAGGCGCGGACAGCCGTGCTGCCCGCGCCCCGATTCCGTCCCTGGCGTCCGGCGGGGGAGTAAGCCCCCCGCCTTGTCTTGGTGCGCCCCCGCGAAGGCGGGGGTCTCCCGAAGCAAGGCGCCCTCCAGCATGAGGCCCCCGCCTGCGCGGGGGCTCGCGCAGACTTACTTCTTCGCAGCCGCCTTCTTGGCCGGGGCCTTCTTCGCGGCAGGCTTTTCCTCGGCAGCAGGCTCGGCCTTGCTGGCGGCGGCCTTCTTCGCCGGTGCCTTCTTGGCGGCAGGCTTGGCCTTTTCCTTGGCCTCATCCGCCTTGGCGGCAGCCTTCTTGGCCGGGGCCTTCTTGGCAGCGGGCTTTTCCTCGGCTGCCGGAGCGTCCTCGGTCTTGGCTTCCGTCTTCTTGGCCGGGGCCTTCTTCTTGGCCGGAGCCTTCTTCGGGGCCGGAGCGGCTTCGGCGGTCTCTTCCGCCTCGATCGCGGCCTGAAGTTCCTCGACGGTTACTTCGCGCTCGGTGACTTCGGCCTTGTCGAACAGGAAGTCGACGACCTTGTCTTCATAGAGCGGCGCGCGCAGCTGGGCGGCGGCCATCGGCTCGGACTGGATGTACTGCACGAAACGCTCGCGATCCTCGGCGCGGTACTGCATCGCGGCCTGCTGGATCAGCATGCCCATTTCCTGCTGGGTCACTTCCACGCCGTTGGCCTGGCCGATTTCCGAGAGCAGCAGGCCCAGACGCACGCGGCGTTCGGCGATCGAACGATATTCGTCTTTCTCGTCCTCGATCTGCTTCAGCGCATCGGCCGGGTTCTCGTCATTGGCGGCTTCCTGCTGGAGCTGCGCCCAGATCTGCTGGAATTCAGCCTCGACCATCGTGCCGGGGACTTCAAAGCTGTGACCTGCGGCAAGCTGATCGAGCAGCGCGCGCTTCATCTGCGTGCGGGTGAGGCCGGCGGTCTGCTGTTCGAGCTGCGCCTTCATGATCTCGCGCAGCTTGTCCATGCTGTCGAGCCCGAGGCTCTTGGCGAAATCGTCGTCGAGCGTGGTTTCGGTCTCGACCTTCACCGCCTTGACGGTGACATCGAAGGTGGCTTCCTTGCCCGCCAGATGTTCGGCCTGATAATCGGCCGGGAAGGTGACGGTGATGGTCTTTTCCTGACCGGTCTTCACGCCCACGAGGCTTTCTTCGAAACCGGGGATGAAGGTGCCCGAACCCAGCACTAGCGCCGCATCCTCGGCCTTGCCGCCTTCAAACTCCACGCCGTCGAGCTTGCCGACGAAGTCGATGATCAGCTGGTCGCCGTCCGCCGCCTTCTTGGTCTTGGCGGCGTCCTTGTAGCTCTTGTTCTGGCCAGCGATGTTGCCCAGCGCTTCGTCGACCTGCGCGTCGGTGACGGGCACGACCAGCTTTTCGAGCTTCAGCCCATCGATGCTCGGCGCGTCGATGGTGGGCAGCACTTCGAGGCTGACGATGATTTCGGCGTCCTTGCCCTGCTCGTAATCGTCCTTCAGGCCGATTTCGGGCTGCATCGCCGGGCGCAGCGCTTCGTCGCGCATCAGCTTGTCGACCGATTCGCGGATTGCGTCGTTGACCACCTGACCGTGCAGGGCCTCGCCGTGCATTTTCTTGACGAGGTTGGCGGGCACCTTGCCCGGACGGAAGCCGGGCATCCGCACCTGCGGAGCGACCTTCTTGATCTCGGCATCGATCTTCGCCGAAAGCTCGGCGGCCGGGATCGTGATGGTGTAGGCGCGCTTGAGCCCTTCGTTGACGGTCTGCTTGGTCTGCATGGTGACTGGTCTGAAGCCTTCTTGCAAAAAATCCGAGGGTACGGGCTGGTCCGGGGCGAAATTTGGTGCGGGCGAAGGGACTCGAACCCCCACATCTTGCGATACCAGAACCTAAATCTGGCGCGTCTACCAATTTCGCCACGCCCGCATGCCCGAACGAAGCCGCGCGGGGAACCGGTGAAGGCACCCCGCGCGTATCAGCCGCCGCCCTTATCCGCCGCAAGCCAAAAGGGCAAGCACAGACCGCAATGCCGCCCAAAGCAGCACATTCGCAGGACCCACGTAGAATCGTCTAAGTAGTTTCCTTCGCGTCATTTTGTGGACCATTTCGCGCGTCTTGCGGTTCTCGCGGCATCAAAGGGGGAACCGACCATGGCTTCGTTCAAACCACCTTCGACCTATGCGAAACCGGCAGAGCCGGCCCCGCCCGAACTTGCGGCGCGCACGATCATCAGCGCTCGCTTTGCCGAACGATACGGCGCGGCGCGGCAATGCGCATTGTGCAGACTTGTGGGGGAGGACCGTCCGGGTTCGATGTGCGCGGGGCCACTTGGCGAGATCGAGTGCGGGGGACACCTGCCGCTCTACACGCAAACGCTCGATGCACAGATCGAGGAACGCGATGATGCCCGCACCGCGACAAAGTATGTTGCCCCTTAGCCCGGGCTTGCCTATCGGGCGCGATCATGACCGATAAAGATTCCTCGCCCGAAACCGCGCCCATCACCGCTGGCGCAGACGTTCCGCCCGATCACCTGTCGGTCAATCCGCGCAGCCCCTTCTTCGATGGCGAGAAGCTGCAGCGCGGGGTCGGCATCCGCTTCAAGGACCGCGTGCGGACGGATATCGAGGAATATTCGATTTCCGAAGGCTGGGTGCGGGTGCAGGCGGGCAAGAGCGTGGACCGCAAGGGCCAGCCGCTGACGATCAAGCTGACCGGCCCGGTCGAAGCCTGGTACGAAGACTTGGGCGAGAACCCGCCGGTCGCCAAAAAGGGCTGACACCGAGGAGGGTTGGCCCTCCTCGCTTGCCAAAACCGCGATTTGCGCCCACTTGGCGGCGGTTATGCCCCTCCCCAAGAAGCCCGAAGTCGTCATCATCGGCCGCCCCAATGTTGGCAAGTCCACGCTGTTCAACCGGCTGGTGGGCAAGAAGCTCGCGCTGGTCGATGATCAGCCGGGGGTGACGCGCGACCGGCGCATGGGTGATGCGGTGATCGCGGGACTGCACTTCACCATCGTCGATACCGCCGGGTGGGAGGACGAGGACGAACTCAGCCTCCCCGGCCGAATGCGCAAGCAGACCGAGGCGAGCCTCGCGGGTGCGGACGCGGCCGTGTTCGTGATCGACGCGCGCGCCGGGCTCACGCCGCTGGATGAGGAAATCGCCCGCTACCTGCGCGAACAGGAAGTGCCCGTGGTCGTCGTCGCCAACAAGGCCGAGGGCAAGGCGGGCGAAAGCGGCGCGATGGAAGCCTATGCACTGGGCCTTGGCGAGCCGCTCGCGATGTCGGCGGAACATGGCGAGGGCATTGCCGACCTGTTCGGCGGGCTTTGGCCGATCATCGGCGCCAAGGCCGAAGAATGGGAAGAGGCGAACGACGTCGAGCGCGCAGAATATGCCGCGATGGACGAGGAAGATCGCCCCTCCGGCCCGCTGAAGCTCGCCATCGTCGGGCGGCCCAATGCGGGCAAGTCGACGCTGATCAACCGCCTGCTCGGCGAAGACCGGCTGCTGACCGGCCCCGAGGCCGGGATCACCCGCGATTCGATCGCGATCGACTGGGAATGGACCGACCCCAAATCGGGCGAGACCCGCGAAATCCGCCTCATCGACACGGCGGGGATGCGCAAGAAGAAGAACGTCACCGAAAAGCTCGAAAAGCTCTCGGTCGCCGATGCGCGGCGGGCGGTGGATTTTGCCGAGGTGGTGGTGCTGCTGCTCGATGCCACCCAAGGTCTCGAACATCAGGACTTGAAGATCGCCAGCCTCGTCCTCGAAGAGGGGCGTGCGTTGATGATTGCGATCAACAAGTGGGACGTGGCAGAGGACGCGAGCAAGCTGTTCAACGGCATCCGCGCGGCATTGGACGACGGGCTGGCGCAGGTGCGCGGGCTGCCGCTGTTCGCCGTCAGCGCCAGAACCGGCAAGGGTCTCGACCAGATGCTCGGCGCGGCCTTCGAACTGCGCGAAGCGTGGTCGAAGCGGGTGCCGACCTCGGCGCTCAACCGCTGGTTCGACGACGCGATGGAGGCCAACCCCCCGCCCGCGCCCGGTGGCAAGCGGATCAAGCTGCGCTACATCACCCAGGCCGGCACACGCCCGCCGCGCTTCGTGATCTTCGGCTCGCGGCTCGACCTGCTGCCCAAGAGTTACGAGCGCTATCTCGTCAATGGCATCCGCGCCAAGCTGGGCTTCGACGCGGTGCCGGTACGCGTGACGCTCAAGACCAACAAGAACCCGTACGCCAAGGACTGAGCGCAGGCATGGAAAGCCGCGACCTGTTTGCCGCCGCCTGCTTTGCAATCGTCGTCACCATGGTCTTGCTCAAGCTGCGTTACGGTCCGGGTTCCCGGCGGCGCAAGGCTGCGTTCACGCCTGCGCCCAGTCCTCTCATTCGCAAGGGCAGGATCATCGTCAGCGGATTGAAGATGGCTCAGGCCAACGCCATGCTCGCCGATTTTGCCAGGCTCTACGATCTTGACGCCGCGACCTTTGCCGTGGCTGATTCGGGCGAGGCGGTGAGGGTCAGCTGGACGCGCCCGATCACCACCGACACGGCGCTGTTTCTGGTCAATTATCTCGCCTACCCGAGCGATGATCGCTTGCCCGGCAGACAGGTCGAGGTCGCAGGCGTCATTCCGGTGCCCGCGGAGATCGCGCCCAAGGGCGTAGCGGCAGGAACTCTCGCCAAGATTTTCGTGCCCGAGGACGACACCGAACACGATCTGGTCCACGCCCTGACGGCAGATGGGCGTGCGTTCCGGATCAGCTTTACCCGCATGGCGTGGGAGCCGGTCGCCGCAGCGCACGCGTCGGGCTGGGTTTCCCGTCTCGCCTTCGCTACGGAGAACTGATGCTTATCGATCTTCTCTCCGCCGCCGCCGACACGCCCTTCGCGCTCGAAATCCTAGAGCGCACCGCCTCCACCCCGCGCGTGCAGCAGGTGGTGCAGCTTTCGCTCGCCCCCGCGTTTCTGCTCAGCGGGATCGGCGCGGTGATGAATGTGATCATGAGCCGCATGATCTGGATCGCCAAGCGGATCGAGACCATCGAGGACAAGATGGAGGAACACCGCACGCCGCGTCAGGTGCGCGAGTTCGGGTGGCTGATGCGGCGGCGGCGGCTGATGCAGGGCGCGATCATGTTCTCGACCGCCGCGGCGGTGATGATCAGCGCGGTGATCATGCTGCTGTTCGTTTCGGCCTATATCACCGCCCAGATCGGCACCCTGATCGCGGCCCTGTGGGTGCTCACGATGGCGCTGCTGGTGACCGGGCTGGGGTTCTTCCTGTTCGAGACCCGGCTGGCGGCAATCGGGGCGCAGCCGCCCAAGGAATGACAAAGGGGCGGAAGCCGTTGCCCGGCCCCGCCCCCCTTTTCATTCAGCCTTGCGGCCAGCCGCTTACTTCTCGCCCGCCGGCTTGCTCTGCAGTTGGCAGTAGTTGTGCAGGCCCATGCGCTCGATCATCTCGAACTGGGTTTCGAGGAAGTCGACGTGCTCTTCCTCGTTCTTGAGGATGTAGTCGAACAGGTCGCGGCTGACATAATCGCGCACGCTTTCGGCATATTCGATCGCGTCGCGCAGCAGCGGAATCGCCTCTTCCTCGAGCGCGAGGTCAGCCTTGAGGATTTCCTCGACCGTCTCGCCGACCTTCAGCTTGTGGATCGCCTGGAAGTTGGGGAGCCCGTCGAGGAACAGGATGCGCTCGGCCAGCTTGTCGGCGTGCTCCATTTCCTCGATCGATTCGTGCCGCTCGTACTCGGCCAGCTTGGTGATGCCCCAGTGATCGAGCACGCGGTAATGCAGCCAGTACTGGTTGATCGCGGTCAGCTCGTTGGTGAGACACTGGTTGAGATAGTCGATGATCTTGGGGTCGCCCTTCATCGGGATGTCCTTTGCGAAATGTCAAAGCCGGTTGCGGCGTTGCGTGCAATCTACACGCTGCCGGGGTTTGTTCGCAAGGGGCGGGCGATGAATATCTTTGCGAATCAGTCGCTTGCGAGGCATTCGCAATCGCGGGTCAGGCGGGTTCTACTGCGAGGAAATCGCAACGCGCGGCGGCACGCTCGGCATCGATGATTTCCTGCGCTTCATCAAGGCACTGGCCGCAATTGGGCCGCTTGCCGAGGCAGGCATAGGTCGCCTCTGCGTCCCCTTCGCAAGTCAGCGCAGCCTTGCGCAAATCATTCTCACGGATGGCATTGCAGATGCAGATGTACATGAGCGCGCGAATCTTTCCTGCGAAGCGTTTGCAGGAGCCAGAATATGCGAACTACTCTCAATAACAAGTGGTTTTTTGTTTTGCCCTCAAGCGCCGGGCGGCAAACATCCGTCCGCCTCGGCTTTCGCGCCACAAAGCGCGGCGCGCGGTCGCGCTTGCGGCCCGTCCGTTGGCGGGCCGAACCAGCGCTCAAGCGCACGGCTAGCGCGTGCCGTTACCTCTTCAGCGGAAACACCGTCCGATAGGTCAGGCACCGCCACAGCCATTCGAGCGGGCCGTAGCGATAGCGGTCGAGCCACGCCTTGCTCCATGCCAGCATAAGCACCCACGCCAGCGCCACCACGATGTAGAGCTGCGGGCGGTTCAGCTGGCCGAACAGGCCGAGCGCCCAGCCGTGGAAGACCAGCATCATAACCACCGAGGTGCCGAGGTAATTGGTGAAGGCCGCACGCCCCGCTGCCCGCACCCGCTCGCCCAGCCAGCCGGTCGCGGACGGCGCCCAGGCGACCAGCAGCGCGGCGAGGCCGAGCACCATCCACAGCCGCGGCAGCGGGCTCATCCCGACGAATCCGGCGAGCGTGCCGTAATAGCTGAACCCGCTCGCCTGTACGATCAGCCCGATCCCCAGATGCGCCAGCCCGCCCGCGATCAGTCCGATCCAGCCCCAACGCAGCAGCTTGCCCCGCTCGACTCCGCCGTTGAAGAACCCCATCCGGTAGAGCGCCACCCCGATCAGCATCAGCGGCAGGGTCTCGAAGCCGAACAGGAAGGCGTTCATCAGCGGCTCGTTCCACTGTTCGGTGATCCGGTGCGTGACCAGCGTGGCGTAGTCGCCCGAGGCGATCGCGGCATTGGGCACTTCGCTTCGCGCGAGCGTGTTCTCGATTTCGGCGACCATTCCGGCGCGCTGTTCCAGCAATTCGGGCGCGCTCTCGCCGAACGGCGTGTCGACGATCAGCCAGGGCAGCAGCAGCCCGGTGTAAAACAGCACGCCCAGCATATAGCCCGCGAGCCCCACCCACAGCTGCGCCTTGATGCTCCACCTGAGGCAGGCGAGCGCGACGAAGCCGAACAGCGCGTAGTAGAACAGGATGTCGCCGGTCCAGATGAAGAAGAAATGCACCATCCCGAACAGCATCAGGATCGTCAGCCGCCATGCTTGCAGCCGCCGGGTCGCGCCGCGCGCCCAGGCCTTCTCCATGAAGAGATACATCCCCGCGCCGAACAGCAGGGTGAAGAGCCCGCGCATCTTGCCGTCGATCAGGATGAACTGCGCAATCCACATCCAGCCGCCGGGATCGCCCGGATCGGTCTGGAAGGCGGCCGGATACATGTAGGCGTCCATCGGCTGCCCGAAGGCGACGATATTGGCGGCGAGGATGCCCATCACCGCGAGGCCGCGAATGAAATCGAGCGTGTCGATCCGCTGCGCTGCCGCGACCGGCGCGATGGTTTGCGGCGTGTCGCCGAACACGTCCTCGGCGGCTTGCGGCGAAAGCGTTGCGGTCATGATGGCTGATCCCCCGGCCTGATATTGACCGGGGAGAGTAACGATTCGCGCGCGCTTGGGAAGGCCCGCCGGTCGATTCCGGTCGGGCCTCCGTCTGGCTAGCCTTGCCCGGCGACCACGCAGGCCTTGCCGTCACGCTTGAGCGCGGAGCAGGCGCGGGTGGCTTCGGCCTCGCTGGCAAAGCCGGTCGCCATCAGGCGGGTGAGCTTGCCGGTCGGCACCAGCGCCTTGCGGGTGCCCGACAGCGCGGCGTGACTGCCGAGCTGGCTCCACAGCTTGTCGGCATTGGAAGCCACTCCGAAAGCGCCCAGCTGCACGCGCCAGCGCCCCTGCTGCGGGCGCTGGGCGGCGGGCACGGGGACAACCGTCGCGGGCCGCGGAGCCGGAGCTGCCGCAACCGTCGTCGGCACGGCCGGTTTGGGCGCAGTGGTGACAACGGGCACCGGAGCAGGAGTGGGATTGGAGGTGGGAGCGGCAGGACGCATCGCCAGTTCGACCGAAGCCATCTCGGCCGAGCGCTGGGCGCGGGCGGCCTCTTCCAGCTGGCGCGCGAGAGTCTGGGCCTGCGCGCGCTGCGCCTGCGGGACATATTGGTCCATCTGCGCCAGTGCATCGCCCGCCTGCGGCAGTCCGGCGCTGTTCGCCAGCGTCATCAGCGCATAGGCGCGCACCCAGTCACGCGGGGCGTAATCGGCGTTGAAGTGCGACAGGCCCAGCACATATTGCGCCCGCGGATCGCCGCGATCGGCGGCGGCCTTGATCAGCGGCATGGCGCGTTCCTGCTCGCCTTCCTGAAACAGCATCAGCCCGTAATTGTCGGCCGCCTTCACATGACCGAGGCTCGCCGCCTCTTCATAGAGCTTGCGCGCCCGGGCATTGTCGAGCTCGACCCCGCGCCCGAGGCGATAGGCCTGTGCGAGGTTGAACAGCGCGTCGGGATCGCCCTGCGCCGCCGGGCCCTGCCATTCCACCACAGCGCGGTTGAAATCGCCCGCGCTCCACGCGTCGACCCCGGCCTTCACATCGGCCATCGCCGGTGCCGCCAGCAGCGCCAGCAACGCCGCCGCTGCGCCCGCAGCCGTGCCAGCCGCTCTGTTCGTCACCATGATTCGCGCCATCGCCTGTGCCTCGTCAAAAGCGGGAGAGAGGCGCAAACCTACCGCAAACACGGTTAGCAAATCGTTGCCACACGGCCCGTCGCCCCCCGGAGTGCTCCAAGTGCCTGATGCGGCTCAACACAGTCTTCAACGAAGCTGCGCGTCATTAACTCTAAATTAGGGGTATCCTGCGATCCCCATGGCAGACCAGCCGTTGTCAGGCGCTGCAATAGGGCGGCGACGCAGCGGTTCAATCCATGGGGGACCCAGGCGTTGCGTGTACTCGCTTTGGCATCGCAGAAAGGTGGATCGGGCAAGACCACCCTGTCCGGACATCTCGCCGTCCAGGCCCAGCGCGCAGGCGCTGGCCCGGTCGTGCTGATCGACATCGACCCGCAAGGCTCGCTGGCCGATTGGTGGAACGAGCGCGAGGCGGAATATCCTGCCTTCGCCCAGACCACCGTTGCGCGCTTGGCGAACGACCTTGCCGTTCTGCGGCAGCAGGGCTTCAAGCTGGCGGTAATCGACACCCCGCCCGCGATCACCATGGCGATCCAGTCGGTGATCTCGGTCGCGGAGCTGATCGTCGTGCCGACCCGCCCTTCCCCGCACGATCTGCGCGCCGTGGGCGCTACGGTCGATCTGTGCGAGCGTGCGGGCAAGCCGCTGGTGTTCGTCGTCAACGCGGCGACCCCCAAGGCCAAGATCACTTCGGAAGCCGCCGTCGCGCTGTCGCAGCACGGCACGGTCGCCCCGATCACGCTTCACCACCGCACCGATTTCGCCGCCTCGATGATCGACGGGCGCACGGTGATGGAAGTCGATCCCGAAAGCCGCTCGGCGGCCGAGATCGCCGCGCTGTGGCGCTACATCGCCGACCGGCTTGAAAAGAACTTCCGCCGCACCGTGTTTGCCGCGGCCCCCAATGGCATGGGCCAGCAGCTCGGCGGCGTGCCGCGTCCGGCGGGTGGCTTCGGCCGCCGCGTGGCGCAGTAAGCGGCAAAAGGGGGCAGGCAAGGCCATGTCGGATTCCAGCTTCGCCTCGCTCGGCCCTTCGCTGCTCGCCCGCAAGGGCGGCGCGAAGCCCGCGATGCGCCCGCAGGTGGCGCCGCTGGTCGTCGACCAGGCGGCGGTGCCCGAAGAGGCGCTGGAGGATCTCGGCTGGAACGACATGGGCGATTCGGACCACGACACCGCTCTGGCCGATGGCGCCGAGGTCGTGCCGATCAATGGCGATGTCGCCGCCGATGGCCACGGTGCCGGTATCAGCCCGGTGGTTCGCCGCCAGCAACGCCGCCTCGAAGAGCGTGTGCTCGCCGACGCTGCGATGACCGGCCCGGAAGACACCGATTCGGAATATGACGCGCTCGGGGACGACGAGAGCGAAGACTACGAAGCCGAAGATTACGAATCGGACGATTACGACGACGGCCCGATCTATGGCGAAAGCTACCTCGAT
This sequence comes from Porphyrobacter sp. YT40, assembly GCF_006542605.1. Classification (GTDB taxonomy): domain Bacteria; phylum Pseudomonadota; class Alphaproteobacteria; order Sphingomonadales; family Sphingomonadaceae; genus Erythrobacter. The sequence continues at coordinate 1,448,146 of NZ_CP041222.1, read as the reverse complement.
TCGGACGAAGACGAGGGTGAGGAGGACGTCAGCGACGCCGCTTTTGCATCGCTCGCCCCCACGCAGGCTCCGATCGCCGTGCCCGTCAGCGTTCCCGCACCCGCGCCCGCGCCGCGTCCGGCCCGCAAGCCTGCCGCGCAATCGGGTCGCCGCGCCGCCTTCACGCTCCGGCTCGATGCCGAGCGTCACCTGAAGCTGCGCCTTGCAGCGACCATGCAGCAGGTCAGCGCGCAGGCGCTCGTGACCGAGGCGCTCGACCGCCTGCTCGCCGAATATGACGATCTCGACGTGATCGCCAAGCATCTGAAACGCCACTGATTCGCAACCGATCAACCGACCACCACGTGAACCACCACGACCTACGGGGGAAATGACCATGGACCGCAGCATCAAGACCGGCAGCAAACTCGCGCCGCGCTTTGCGCTTGTCGTCACCACGGCAATTGCCGGGCTGGCGATGGCCAGCATCAGCGCCGAGGCCGCACCGCGCGCCGACAAGTCCTTCGCCGAGGCGCAGAACGCGCTGGCCAAGGGGCAGGTCGACAAGGCGATCGCTCATGCCGAGGCCGCGGTTTCTGCCGATCCGCGCAATCCGGGCTACCGCGCGCTGCTGGGGGCTGCCTATCTCGAAGCGGGCCGGTTCCAGTCCGCCGCGACCAGCTTCAACGATGCGATGGAGCTGGGTGACAGCAATCCGCGCACCGTGCTGAGCTTTGCGCTCGCCAGCATCGCGCTGGGCGACAGCGGCGCGGCGGTGAGCATGCTCGACGCCAATTCGCAGGTGATCGACCCGGCCGACATGGGCCTCGCCCTCGCACTCGCCGGTCAACCGGAGCGCGGCGTGCACGTGCTCGTCAATGCCGTGCGCGGTGCCGATCAGGTCACGCCGAAGCTGCGCCAGAACCTCGCCTATGCCTACGCGCTGGCGGGCAACTGGCGCGCGGCGCGGGTGATGGCAGCAGAAGACGTGCCAGCCGATCAGCTGGAAGCGCGCATGGCTTCGTGGGCTGCGATGTCCGCGCCCGAACTCTACCAGCAGCGCATCGCCAGCCTGCTGGGCGTGCGCGCGCGCGCCGATGGCGGCCAGCCGCAGAACCTCGCGCTGGTCAATTTCCCGGCGGCCGACACGATGATGGCCGCTGCCGAAGCCACGGTGGACGAAGCGCCGGTCGAACTCGCCGCCGCCCCTGCTCCCGCACCCGTTGCCGTCCCGGCCCCGGTCCGCGCGCCGACCTCCACCTTCGCGCAGGCCTTCGAAGCGCCCGAGACGAGCGCCCCGGTCGCTGCCCCGGTCAGCACCGGCGGCATCCGCTACGTTTCGAACCCGGTGGTGCAGGAATTGCCCGCCAGCGCCGTGTCGCGCGCGCCGACTCGCGTTGCCGCCGCCGCGCCTTCGCCCGCGGCCAAGGCATCGCCGAAGAGCTCGCAGCGCCGCATGGTCACTGCGGCTGCGCCCGACATGAGCGACAAGTCGGCCGGCACCCACCTCATCCAGCTCGGCTCCTATGACAGCAAGGTCGAGGCCGAGCGCGGCTGGACCGTGCTCAAGAGCAAGTTCCCGCAGCTCAAGGATCACAAGCCGGTGATCACCCAGGCGGTGGTGAACGGGCGCACCTTCTGGCGCGTGGCTGCCGACGGCTTCGGCCCGAAGAGCGCGCGGTCGATGTGCGGCACGGTCAAGTCGGCCGGTCGCGGCTGCTTCGCCTATGCCGCCACCACGCCCCCGGCGGGCGCGGTCAAGCGCGACGTGCAGGTCGCCTCGCGCGGCCGATAAGACTTTCCGCCCTTCACGGGCATGAGCAAACCTCGCTCCCGGATGGCCAGCGCTGTCCGGGAGTTGTTTTTGTGTCGTTGAATTAGTTCGCAGCCGCGCCCCTCAGAGCGCGAGCCGCACCCCGCCCTTCCACAGCCCCAGCACCTTGCCCTGCGTGCCTTGCCGGTCGAAGGGGGTGTTATCGGCGGTCGCCTCCATTTTCCGGCGGTCGATGATCCACGGCGCGTCGGGGTCGATCAGCGCGATATCGGCCTCCAGCCCCGCTGCCAACTCGCCCGCCGCTACGCCCAGCAGCCGGGCCGGATTGCGGGCGAGAAGGTCGAAGGCGCGGGGCGTGTCGATCACCCCATCGCGCACCAGCCCCAGCGTCATGGCGAGCAGCGTCTCGGCCCCCGCCATTCCCGGCGCGGCATCGGCGAAAGGCAGGCGCTTGTCCTCGGGCCCGCGCGGATCGTGACCGCTGGCGATCACATCGACCGTGCCATCGCCAATCGCGGCGAGCGCCGCCTGCCGGTCGGCCTCGCAGCGCAAGGGGGGCGAAAGGCGCGTGAAGGTGCGGAAATCGGCGGTGGCGAGGTCGGAGAGCATGAAGTGCGCAGGCGTGATCCCGCAGGTCACGGGTAGCCCGCGCGCCTTCGCCTCGCGCACCAGATCGAAGCCGCGCGCGGTCGTCACCTGCCGGATATGCAATCGCGCGCCCGCGAGTTCGGCGAGCGCGATGTCGCGCGCGATGGCGAGCGCCTCGGCCTCGGCAGGTGCGGCAGGCAGGCCCAGCCGCGTCGCGATCTCGCCCGCCGTCGCCGATGCCTCGCCCACCAGCCCGCCGTCTTCGGCGTGGGTGACGACCACCAGATCGAGCATCGCGGCATATTGCAGCAGCCGCAGCATGACGCCGCTGTCGGCAATCCAGCGCCGCCCGGTGGCGACCGCCCTCGCCCCCGCATCGCGCATCAGCGCCAGTTCGGCCAGTTCCCGCCCCTCAAGCCCGCGCGTCGCGGCGGCGAGGGGGTGGACCCACAGATCGGGCTTACCGCTCTTGGCGATGAAGCCCACGCGGCTCGGCAGATCGAGTGGCGGGGACTGGTCGGGCATCAGCGCTGCACGGGTGATCCCGCCAAAATGAAACGCCGGCTTGTCGACCGCGAAGACGCCGAGGTCGACAAGGCCGGGCGCGACCAGCTTGCCCCCTGCGGAGACGCGTGCGTCGCCCTCCTCGGCCATGACATCAGGCCCCAGCGCCGCGATCACGCCATCCGCGCAGCGCAATGCGCCCGCGATCACGCCCTCGGGCGTCACCAGCTGCGCATCGGTGATGGTGAGCGGCCGTGCCTGCTTCATGCCCAGCCCTCCACCCCGCGCGCGCCGCGCGTCAGGATTTCGAGGCAGGCCATGCGGATCGCCACGCCCATCTCGACCTGGCGGGTGATCAGCGAGCGCTCGGAGAGGTCGGCGATCTCGCTGTCGATCTCTACCCCCCGGTTCATCGGGCCGGGGTGCATCACCAAGGCGCCGGGCGCGGCGAGCGCCAGCCGTTTTGCCGTCAGCCCGTAGAGATGGCGATATTCGCGCGGGGACGGGATGAACTGTCCGCTCATCCGTTCGGATTGCAGGCGCAGCATCATCACCACCTCGGCCCCGGCGAGCGCGGCATCGAAATTGTGGAACACCTCCACCCCCATCGCCTCGACTCCGGCGGGCATCAGCGCGGGTGGCGCGCAGACGCGCACCCTTGCGCCCAGCGCAGTGAGACACAGGATGTTCGAGCGCGCCACGCGGCTGTGCAGGATATCGCCGCAGATCGTGACGGTGAGGCCGGTGAAATCCTCCGCCCCCTCGCCCCTCTCGGCGAGCGCATGGCGCAAGGTCAGCGCATCGAGCAGCGCCTGGGTGGGGTGTTCGTGCTGCCCGTCCCCCGCATTCAGAACCGGGCAATCGACCTTGTCCGCGATCAGCCCGGTCGCGCCCGAGGAGCCGTGCCGGATCACGATCGCATCGGCGCGCATCGCATTCAGCGTGATCGCGGTGTCGATCAGCGTCTCGCCTTTCTTCACGCTCGACGTGGCGGCGTGCATGTTGACGACATCTGCCCCCAGCCGCTTGCCCGCGATCTCGAAGCTCAGCAGCGTGCGCGTGGAGTTCTCGAAGAAGGCGTTGATGATGGTGAGGCCCGCCAGCAAGTCGGTGTGCTTGGTCCGCTGGCGATTGAGCGCGACCCATTGCTCCGCCTGGTCGAGCAGATAGAGAATCTCGTGCCGCTCGAGCTGGCCGATGCCGGTGAGGTCGCGGTGCGGAAAGGCCAGCCGTCCAGGCGGAAAGCGGCCCGCGGGGGCGGTAAGATCGGTGATGGCCATTAAAGCGATGCGCTTAATCGAACCGCATCTGCCGCTCAAGCCCGCCCGTAAGGTTTCCGATAGAAGTTGCGCGGCAAAGACCCTAGATCGGCAGGAACAGCGCAAAAGGATGACCGGATGAGTTTCGCAGGCAAGGTTTGGAAGATCCTCGTGGGGATCAAGGACGGGCTTGTGCTGCTGTTCATGCTGCTGTTCTTCATCGGTCTGTTCGCGATCCTCTCGGCCCGGCCCAACCCCGGGCAGGTGCGCGATGGCGCGCTGCTGATCGACCTTGACGGAGTGGTGGTGGAAGAGAAATCCGCCGTCGATCCCATCGCCGCGCTGATCTCCGGCAGCGCCCCGATCGCCGAATACCGCGCGCGCGACATCGTCCGCGCGCTCGATGCCGCCGCCACCGATGCGCGGATCAAGGCGGTGGTGTTCGACCTCACGACCTTCCTCGGCGGCGGTCAGGTGCACCTCACCGAAATCGGCGAGGCGATGGAGCGGGTGCGCAAGGCCAAGAAGCCGGTGCTCACCTATGCCATGGGCTATGCCGATGATCACATGCTGCTGGCCGCCCATGCCAGCGAAGTGTGGCTCGACCCGCAAGGCGTCGCCGTGATTGCCGGGCCGGGCGGCAACCGCCTTTATTATGCCGGACTGCTCGAAAAGCTCAGCGTCAATGCGCGGGTCTACCGGGTGGGCGAGTTCAAGTCGGCGGTGGAGCCCTATACCCGCGCGGACATGAGCGAAGAAGCACGCGCCAATCTCGGCGGGCTTTATGGCGCGCTGTGGGAGGAATGGCAGGCAAATGTCAAAAAGGCGCGGCCCAAGCTGGCGCTGGCGCGGGTGACGGGCGATCCGGTCGCCTGGATCGAAAGCTCGGGCGGCGACATGGCGCAGGCCGCGGTCGCGGCCGGGCTGGTCGACAAGCTCGGCGACCGGGCGCAGTTCGGCGCACGCGTGGCCGAGCTGGCGGGCGCGGACCCGTGGAGCAAGGCCCCCGGCGCCTTCGCCTCGAGCGAGCTTTCGGCCTATCTCGCCGATCAAGGCACGCGCAAATCGGGCAAGGCCATCGGCGTGGTCACGATCGCGGGCGAGATCGTCGATGGCGATGCCGGGCCGGGCGTGGCGGGCAGCAGCCGCATCGCCGATCTGCTCGACGAAGCGCTCGACGATGATCTGGCGGGGCTTGTGGTGCGGATCGATTCGCCCGGCGGATCGGTCACCGCTTCGGAAGAGATTCGCCGCGCGATCCAGCGGTTCCGCGATCGCAAGATTCCGGTTGCGGTGTCCTTCGCCAATGTCGCGGCGAGCGGCGGTTACTGGGTGGCGATGTCGGGCGAGCGGATCTTCGCGCAGCCCGAAACCATCACCGGGTCGATCGGCGTCTATGCCGTGGTGCCGACCTTCGAGGCCGCTGCCGCGCGGCTCGGCGTCACCGCCGATGGCTATCGCACCACGCCCCTGTCGGGGCAGCCCGATTTCGTCGGCGGCTTCACCCCGGCGATGGAAACGCTGCTCCAGACCTCGATCGAAGGCACCTACAGCGACTTCATCACGCTGGTCGGCAAGACCCGCGGGATCCCGGCTGACAAGCTCGATGCCATCGCACAAGGGCGGGTGTGGGACGGCGGCACCGCACGCCAGCTCGGGCTGGTCGACGAATTCGGCGGGATGGACGAGGCGCTTGCCTGGGTCGCAGGCAAGGCCGGGGCCAAGCAGGGCGAATGGCACGCGGTCTATCTCGGCGACAGCGCCGAGAGCTACGATTCGCTGATCCGCCAGCTGGTGACATCGCGCACGCCTGCTGCCGCGCATGGCGGCGATCTGTTCGCCCTTGCCGCCAATCGCAGCGCCGATCTGGGCGCGCGGATCGCCGGCGATGCCGAACGACTGCTCGGGACGCGCGGCATTCAGGCCTTCTGCCTCGAATGCCCCGTCCTTGCCGCACCCGCGCCCGGGGCCCGGTCACAGGCGGCGCGCCAGCCCGACGCCATGCTCGCCTTGCTGGGGTGGCTCGCGGGCCCATAGACCTCCCGCATACAAAATCGCGCCCGATCGTGCCGCAGCGCTTGCCAAGCGCGCGCACCCCCATTAAAGGCGCGCCCCTGTCCGGGCCAGATGGCCCAAGGGACGGGCGCGTAGCTCAGCGGTAGAGCACACCCTTCACACGGGTGGGGTCGCAGGTTCAATCCCTGCCGCGCCCACCATAAATCCCCTTGAAATATAGGGAATTTATGGATGGCCATTTCTCTAAATTGCAGGTTTTGACCCCGTTTCACCTCCGAAAAGGGCCGGAATCGACCTCCGCTCGTACAAAACCCGTACAGCATCAGAGCTCCTTTCTCAGCTTGAGCCGCGTCTTGCGCTCGGCTTTCAACAGGCCCCGACGCAGGGCCTGATTGATCTTGATCTCAGCATCCTCGGCATGCGTGTAGGTGTTGCGCATCAGATTGAGGTCCGACCAACCGCCGAACGCGCCGGCGGCCTTCTCGTCGACTCTTTCGCGAACATTCATTTCCTGACCGAAGCCATGACGGCCCGCCGGATGGAACGGGATCTGCTCGATGCCGGCATCTTCACAGGCCTTGTTCCAGAGCTTTCGCGGTCCGCCACGATCTGCATAGCCGAAGAGCCTCAGGTTCTCCGGTTTGCGCGGCCAGTCGCGAGGATAGACCTCGGGCAGGGCCGCCAGCTCGGCTAGGATTTCGTCGGGCACCCGCAGCCATCGATCCCCATGCCCCTTGGCGCCGGGTATGCAGATCATGCCCTTCGCCTTGTTGATGTGCTTGTGGGGATGCATCGAGACTGCCTGACTGATCCGAGCACCAGTGACGAACATGAGCAGCGCCAACGCGCCCAAGCGAGGAGGCGCATGTTCCCGGAACTTGAGCAGCCATTCCCAGCTACCCGGCGGATACTTCTTCCGCCCGGTGCTCTTGCGCTTGTTATCCTGCGCGACCTTTTCTTTCTGGGTATAGCCCCTGACTCGAAAGGCGATTCCGCTTTCGCTGTCATTGATGTTGTTGAGCACCGCCCTGACCGGCGTCACCACCTGACGGGTCCAGGTGTCTGTGGAGCAATTCGGATAGAGCTTCGGGCCTAGCTCACGGACCAGCTTAGGGCTGATTTGGTGAATCGGGAGCGAGCCGATTTCCACAGTGATTGGAACAAGGTAGGCAGCTTCCTTGGGCTTGGCGTCGTACTTCAGGACAGCATCGGCAAAGGTGATAGCCTTTTCTTCCGGATCCTCACCTAGAAGGTGGACGCGGATGGCGCTTTGCTCTTCCTTCCGACACCAGTCCCAAGCGCCTTGTTCCTCAGATGCGCCAGTGCTGCATCGGTAGTATTCGGTGATCGGCGCGCCGTTGTATTCGACCCGACCGCGCGCCCACCAGACCGCGCCGCGGGGATAAGGTTCGAGGGGCATTTCTTCTGGCTTTCGATAATAAGGTCGAGCTGCTCAGGGGTAATGAGCATGACCCGGCCCACTTTGTGGCAAGCACCCCACCGGTGCGCTAACTCCCGCAAGGTTCGTGGCGAAAGCACGATGCCATTCTCGGCAAGCAGTGCGGACCAAGCCTCGGGCGTCTTTGCTCGGTCGAGGATGGGTGTGAGGCTGGTCACAGCAAAACTCCTCTCGCGGCGGGCGAAGGCTGCGAACCAAATTTGAGATCTGGTTCAACCATGTTGGCCTGAACGAACTCATCTACGGCATTGGCTGGAAGAAGGAGTAAGCCGTCAAGTTTCACGTGGCGAAGCCGACGTGCTGCCACGAGGCGGCGGATCCGGCCCTCCGGCCAGCCAGAATGCCGCGCGATTTCTCGGATGGTCATCATTTGCATATCAGCAAATCCTCCGTATTCTGCGTGCTCATCCGCCAATGGCGAGTCATTATGCAGATGCGACAATAATATGCATTTCGTGATAATCCGCAAGCCTATTCGTGTATGACAACGATCGGACAACGATTCTTCGATGTGCGCCGCGCAAAAAAGGCGACGCAAATCGAGTTCGCCAGCAAGCTAGGGCTCTCACAGTCGGCTCTCGTGGCTTACGAACGAGGTGACCGCGACCCGCCCGCTGCTGCCATTGCAAAGATCTGCCAAGAGTATCGAGTTGACCCTACTTGGCTGCTATCCGGCACAGGCATCATGTTTCGCGACAACCTGCTGCAGATGTTCGAACAAGCGATCCGCCTCGCGAAGGATTTCAACCTCAGGTATGAGGTAAACCCAAGCAGCGAGAACGAGATCAACCTTGCGAAATTGTTCTTTCAATATTTGATCGAGAACGGCACAATTTCGGACGATATGGCAGACGTGCTGACCAGAAGGATGGCAGCCAATGAATGACAATGATGTGTTTGGCGCTGCAGAACGAAACCTGCATTCCTTCTTCGCCGATCGATACCCTGATCGCGCCGCCACCCAACGGACCATAGTTCGCCAATCCATACTGCAAAGAGCACGACGCGAACATTTGAGGCTCGTTTTGCAAAGCTATATGTCTCTGATGAAATGGCTAAAGCCCATCACGCTGGCTCTGATTTTTTTCGCATCGGCAGCATATTTCCTACGGGTGTCATCGCTAGGCTTATCAGCGGCCCTGCCAGAGCCGCACGAAGCTATGATTTTATTCCTCTTTTGCGTCCTCCTCACTCTGGAGAAGATGATTGGACGGCCAGTCTTGCGTGGAAATGCATGGAACTGGCGGGACGGATGGCGCCTGAAGCTGAGCCCAGCGTTTAAACGGATGTACCGCGCGAGTCATACCTCAATACTACATCGCCGAAGAGCAGGAACGCATTGAGCGTTCACGGTGAAGCGGCTTGTGACGGTGCCACGTCATCAGCGCGAAGTTTAAACCAGAGTCTCGCGCACGAATTAAGCGGCCAAATACGGCCCATAAAATTGACAATTGGATTCTAGAGGGCCATATATGGCCCATGCTATTCATCCTCCAAGATCAGCTGACGCACCTCGGTAAGCGGATCAAGGCTCGCCGCCTGGCTCTCGATCTTACCCAGCAAGCGGCAGCCGCCAAAGCAGGCGTGGCCCACAGAACATGGCGACGGATGGAGACCGAAGGCAGGGCGTCCATCGAAGACCTTGTTCGCGCTGCCATTGCACTGCGCTGCGATGAGGGCATTGTCGCGCTGTTTCCACAAGTTCCGGCGACCAGCATGGATGAACTGCTTGCACAGCAGCGTCAGGCAGCCAAGCGGCAGCGCCAGCGTGCCAGCGGGCGCTCAAGTGGAATTGGGTCATGAAGCTGGCTCCGGGAACGCCTTTGGCGGTTGGACTGCTGACCGACGAGACTGCAGCGCCGCGTTCTGTCGGCAGGCTGGCGATGGCCAGCGGATTGGCTCAGCTCGAATGGTCGGCAGAGATCATCGCTGCGCGTCTTCCGATCTCTCCGCTTAACTATCCATCTGAGTTCGGCCTGCACCCTGCCCGCAGCCGAATATTCGAAGGCCTCCACGGTTTCCTGTCGGACTGCCTGCCCGATGCATGGGGCCTGTTGTTGCTGAGGCGTCGCGTCCAGCAGTTGGGACATCGTTTTGAAGACCTCAATGCGGTGGACCGGCTTGCTCTGGTCGGCGCGAGAGGCCGCGGCGCCCTTGTCTTCCAGCCTCAAACGCTGTCGGACGAAGCAGCTGATAGCATCGACCTTGACTTTCTGGCCGATGAAGCCCGCCATGTGCTTCTGGGCGAGGCGTCAGAATTGGACGATCTGCTAGCACGTCTCGGCGGCGGTTCTGGCGGCGCGCGGCCGAAGGTTCACGTGGCGATCGGCGCGGATGGCAGCCTGTGTGCCGGAGACGAACTGAGTAACGCCACTGGCGGAAGAGCCGGTCAGCAATGGATCGTCAAATTTGCCGCAACCATTGACCCCGTGGATATTGGGCCGGTGGAAGAGGCCTATGCCCGCATGGCGCGCGCCGCGCAGATCGACATGGCGGAAACGCGGCTTATCCCCTCGAAGACCGGACCGGGCCATTTCGCAACCAGACGTTTCGATCGGCCGGCTGTGGGAAAGCGGCTGCATATGGTCAGCCTCGGCGGGGCCCTGGAAGCGTCCTCACATATGCCGAGCGTCGATTACGACGGCTTCCTCAAGGCGACACTGGCCATCACGCATAGCATGGCGGACGTCGAGCAAGCTTTCCGCCGCATGGTCTTCAACATCCTCGCGCGAAACCGCGACGATCATGTCCGCCAGCATGCCTACCTGATGGATGATCGGGGAAATTGGCGGCTTGCTCCTGCTTTCGACCTTACATTCTCGAATGGCCCCGGCGGCGAGCATTACATGGCTGTTCTGGGCGAAGGCCGTGCCATCACGCGCGAGCATGTCGAGAAGCTTGGGAAGAACCACGGGATCCCCGCCAAACGTGTAACCGCCGCTATCGACGAGGTGCGAGCAGCCCTCGCGGATTGGCCCGCCCATGCGCGCGATACGGGTGTGAGTGTGTCCAAGGAAGCGGTAACAGAAGTCTTGGCCTCCGTGGCGCAGCAGTTTGGCTAGCTAAGCGCGGCACAATAGTCATACTGTGGCGTTGTTGCCTGTTCTGCGCTTCGCCCCGACACCACGACCCTCAGCCCGACGGATGCTCGTTTGTATTGAGAATGCAGATGGCAGCTTGAGACAATGACCGGGAGGAGCCTGGGCGTCATGTCAGACCATATCGAGACGAAGTTTTCCAATACAACATTATGAGATTTAACGATAATCATCGATACCGATGAGATAATAAACATTATGTAAAATTTACTTCGGCAGATGGCACTGTGCTCGACATGGGCTCATCTGGCTTGTTTGAGGCGAAGATGATGGGCGCGCGCTATGGCGAACCACTGCTCGTTTGCGCCGAAATAAGGGGAAGCTCCAGCACATTGTATGTCTTCACGCCGCTCGCATATGTGACGAGCGACGATTGGCAAGAATCTCTTAGCCCCTCCTCCTTATTGGACCGGCTTCGTGCCAGCGTAGGGATCGAAGGGATTGCCGACAGGCGGCAACGGTGCGGGCTCCGGACCAAGAGGCGGCAGCTCCACAATCTCAATCGGGCCGTTTTGCGGCAATGCAGGTATGGCCTCCTGGCGAGCGATCGAGCCCATCATTGATCCGGCAATCTGTGCGGACCCTGTCAGGATGAAGCAACCGAGCACCAGAAATAGCCCTCGGCGCGCCGAGAGATGGCCCGCAAGCATCGACATCCCGAAGCAGGCCACGGCAATTGACATTATCATGGTCGCCACTGACGAGGTTACGGATGCTGCGATCCACTCTCCGGCAGAAGAGATCGCCGACATCGATCAGACCCGCAATGTCTTAAGGCCCATCCGACAATCCACAGCTCAGCGCCCCAGAACCGTGAGTGACCCGCCCGTGATATTGCCTGCGGTCGAATAGATCCTGACATGGGTGATCGCGCCGGTGTTGTTGAAATAGCCTGGCCGGCTGCCGAAATAGAGCTTCGGCGTGGTCGATTTGAGGTTGGGAACGTGCAGCGTGAAGCTCCGCGCCGAGCCTGTGGTGCTGCTACCAATGATCGAGCCATTGCGGCTCGACAGCCCTGCCGAGTTGACGTCGACAACATAGTCAGCGGTCGATACATACGTGGCGCCCCCGTCAACGCTGAACTGCACCGAGAAGGAGCCCGACAGGCTTTTGGTGATGTTGTCGGCAATCACCATCAACTCGTTGGCGCCCGAGACATCGATGATCGTCGAAGTTCCCGCAGGCAAGGTGTAGGCCGGCTGATAGAACAGCGTGGTGTAGGCCAGCGTTCCGCTGCCAGCGCCAAGCGGTCCGCTTTCAGCAAAGGTCACACGCCCCTTGGCATCGACAGTGACGGTGGCGTTATAATAGGTGCCCGGCGTGACGCCCGATGTCGCGAGCTGCGTTGCGGTGGTGCCGGTGGTTGTGACATCGCCCGTCAGGTTGCCGCCAGTGATGCCGGTGGGACTGGCGAAGACTGCGATCTCTCCAGTTGTGGGATTGCCTTCGTGGGTGACCGTGTCGCCCCTCGCACTTTCGACGCAAGCGGCCACGGCGTTGAAATTCTCCATCACGTCCGTGGCATCGGCGACCTGGCCGTTCACCAGCGTGTTGGGCACGGTGCATTGCGGTACCTGCGCGGAGGTAGCGGTGGCGATGAGCGATCCCACGAAAGCAAGGAGAACCATTGTGAAACGCATTGACATCCTTTCCTTTCTCTGAACGATGGCCGCATTGCAGATCAATTTGGGATCCCGGAGCAGCCAATAGTGACGTATAGATAGATTCCAATGGCCCCTTGTTAACGCGCAATATCGAGAAACCACCCGACATGGGCGTTTGCAGACAATGTGTCGCGAATTGTTTAATTGACTACCTGCGCCCAGTCGCCGAATCTACCATACGCGAAGGTTTGGGCGTTCGAATTTTTGTGGCTATAATTTTTCAGCTAAGCAATCTGATCATGGCCTACCCATTGCCCGTAAATTATGCATCCCTTAATTACATCCGATATGGGGATCATCCATACAGTAAATATTAAGTGACTGGTAGAGCGCTAATTTTCGCAAAAACGACGTTCTTGAATTTCTAAACATGATCTACATTTGACGTCATATTATTATCAATCGTAATTAATAAACTTACTTATTTTTTCGAATATACAGAATTAAAAATATTATATTCTTGATGGATTATGCGTTCCTGCTCCCGAAGGCTCGCTAACAATCTAGAATCACGAGGGTCAGTATTTTCTATTGATATTCGACTGTAATTAAGTGCGGCTGTTATCATTTGTCTTTTTTCTTGTTCGCTGTCTACAAGCGTGTATTTTGTGTATAGCCGCCCAGCTTCATCGGAAAGACAAATTGGGCTTCGACGCGCGAGACACTTTTCTCTATACATCTTCGCTCGTTTTAGATCTCCTGTATATTCATAATGCAATGCAAGACGCTCTATCGCGTCTACGCTGCCAGATTTTGCAGCTTTGAGCTCCTCTTGAAGCTCGTTTTCAGTTAGTACAAACGCACTTCCTGGAACTCCTTCACTCTTTGGAGCCTCTACAAGGCTCTTGCTGGCAACGTCCTCGTCGCCACAAGCGCTAAGCACAATCGTAGCAGCACATGCAAAAATTGCCCTTTTTTTCATCACTTCTCACTCCGGAAGAAACCAGCGCCATTTTCCCGGCTGCTCGGGGTCACGGATCCTATCACCTGAAGAATTGTAACGAATGCCAGCTATGCCGGTGAAGCCAGTTTTTGAGTTAAACCAAGCATACTGGTTTGGTGCAAGAACCAAAACCTTCATTTCATTAGCAAGCATTTGTGCAAATCCATCATCCGAGGCTCCAGTGTTGCATGCAAACAGGATAATGGGCTTGCCTTTGTTATACCCCTTTCGTCTTAACCATTTGGCGAAGTCTTTCGCGCTCAGGCAACCTGAGCTCGTATAAACGCACGCTCTTGTTGGACCTCCATGTGTGTAGATCGAGTAGTAGTTGCGTTTAGTCCCTGGGTGTTGCTTCTCGTAAGCTCGGTCTGCAGCTTCGCGCATCCCAGGTTCGAAGTACGGAAAAAGGTTGATTTTTTCCCACCCCATCGGGTCGATTCCATTTACTGGATCGCCGTTGGCATAAAGGTACGGGTTCACATCCCCCACCAACCCGATCGGATCCGCTTGAATATACCGCCCCAGTACCGGATCGTAGTCGCGCGCGCGATTGTAGTAGAGGTCGCTCAGCACCTGGCTCTGGCCGGGGAAGCCGGGGCGCAGGAAGTCATTGCCGGGATCGACCACCTGACCCAGCGCATTGGTGGTGACCATCGGCACGCCGAGGTGATTGCCGTGGATCCAGTAGAGCTCGAGCTGGTTGAGTCCGTTCTCCGCCACCAGCGCGAGCGGGGCGTAGCCGACGATTCCGTCATCGCCGCCGAAGGGTGAGTTGCCTGCCCCGGACCCCGATCCGGGGTCATTCGCAGCAGGCGGCAAAGCCCAGATGAACTCCGCCTTCACCTCGCCCGACGAAGCACCATATTCCGCCACCACCCGGCCCTGCCTGTCATAGACAAAATGCCGCGTGCCTGTCGGCTTGACGACCCGCACCCGGTCGCCGAGACCGTTGTAGGAATAAGTCTGTGTGCCGATATTGCTGCGGTCGTAGCTTTCGAGCCGCGCGTGGCCATCATGGCTCGCCGCGACCGCCACGCCGCCCGGACGGGACTCTGCCACCGTGTTCCCGCGACCGTCATAGCTGACCGTCCGCGTGCCGCTCGCGTCGGAGACCGAGGCAAGCTGGTTGGTGCCCGGGTTGTAGGCATAGGTCTCCGACCCGGCACTTGTGCTGCTCGACACCGCCATTGTCAGCCGACCGACCGGATCATAGCCATAGATCACCGAGTTCGCCGGGCTCAGCTGATCGGCGATCGCCCCGATCCGCCCAACCTCATCGCGGCCATAGGCAAGGTGTGAGAGCGCGGTGCCGCTACTGGTCGCAACGAGGCGGCGCTCCGCCAGAAAGCCGTCGGTGCCCCAGTCGTTCGACACCGCCAGCCCGTTGCCCAGCGCCATCGCCTTGACCGGACCGAACGGCTCATACTGGTGCCCGCTAGCAACCACCTGCCATGTTGGCGTGGCGTCATTGGCGCGGGTCTCGACCAGATTGACGCGGCCCAGCGTGTCGTAGCCGTAGCGAACCTGGCGGCCCGAGGGATAGGTAATCTGGGTGATCCGGTCAGCAAGATCGTAGCTGTAGGCAAGCTGCGCCGCCGTGCTGGTGCCGATGACCTGCTGCTGCACCGTCTGATTGCCGCGATGGTCGTACTGGAACAGCGTGGTCCCCGAGCCATCGACCACCTTGGCAAGCCGCCCGACACCATACGAGCCGGCCAGACCTCCCGTGTCCCAATGGTACTCGATCACTTCGGAAGCGGGCCGTCCCCCCGGCTCCATCCGAGTAACGCGCCCGAGGATGTCGTGGGCGTAGTTGACCACCTGTCCGCGCCCGTCGGTCGAACTGGTCAGTCGTCCGGCAGCGTCGTATTCGTAGGTGTTGGTACCGCGATCGGGCGAGATCTCGCGGATCACTTCGCCAAAGCCGTTGTAAGTGAACTGCGTCGTCACCGCGATGGGATCGGTGAAGCTGACCTCGTTGTCCTGCTTGTCATAAGACGACGCCTGCGTGCCGCCATCCGGTGCCAGCGTGGAGATGACACGGTCGAGCGCATCGAAGGCCGACGTGGTCGCAGCGCCATTCGGATCCGTGAAGCCGGTAAGGTTGCTGACCTTGTCGTAGCCAAGCCGCGCCGGGGAGCGCAGACCGAGGCGTTCAGTAAGCAGCCGCCCGAGCTCGTCGAACTCACGCCGCACAAAACGCGAGGTGGAGCCATCGCTGCGTTTCACCGTCTCGCGCGTCACATTGCCCATGGCATCATAGGCAAATTCGAACCGCTCACCGCTGGCAGAGCGCATGACGGTCACGCGGTTCGCGCCGTCATATTCCATGAGCAACGGCGCTGTACCGGGCAGCGCCAGCTCCGTGACATTGCCGGCCGCATCATAGGTCATCGAGGTGGTCGCATCGAGAGCAGCATCGGTCGGGTGCTTGACCGTGATCGCTAGGATCCGGCCGAGCGGATCATAGGCAAAGGCGGTGACGACCCCATTGGGGTCGGTCATCGATGCCGGACGGCCATTGGCATCGTGGCCCGCATAGGTCGTAACCTGCCCGAGCGCATTGGTCATGGTCAGCATGTTGCCGGCAGCATCGTAGGTGAACGAGGTCAGGTCGTCTTCGGTGCCCACAGCAGCGAGCGGGCCGTTCTGCGACAGGAGCCGGCCATTGCTATCCCAGCTATAGGCATAGGTGCGGGTCTGGCCGTTGGTCGGATAGGGGCTGGTATGGTTCGTGGTATCGGTCAGAGTTAGCGATACCAATCGGCTCTGCGCATCATAGCTGCGGCTTTCGGTCAGCTGCTCGGTCACGATGGTGGCGGGCAGATTGAATGTGGGATGCCAGGTTATCGTGGTCGTGCGCTGGTCGGGGGTGCCGCTCGCTTCGACGATGGTGGTCGGCCGACCGCGCGCATCCCGTGTGGTCGTGACAACCCGGCCTTCAGCGTCAGTGGTGCTCGCAAGGAAAGTGCCGCCGCCATAGCCGAGCGAGGTGGTGGATGCGGGCGTGGACGCCGAAGCGTCGCCCGTAATCGAGGTGAGCTGGTATTCCCGCCGCGCCGAAGAGAATTCTCCGAAAGTGTAGTTGTGGCGCTTGCCAAGCTCATTGGTGACCGTGCGGGTGCGCGCGGTTCCGTTCATCCCATAGGCAAAGGTGTTGCGCTCCACGCCGTCAGCAAGCTCGCTCGCCGTCACCCGCCCCGCACCGTCATAGGTGAAGGTTGCGACACGTTCGTCACGATGATCGATGATCCCGGTAATGCTCTTTCGAAATGTCGCGTTTTCGTGGAGATACTTGACGGAGTCGAGTACCTGACCACTGGAGGAGCGGCGTTCAACTCCAGCGAGGCGCTTCGTTTTCGGGATGATCATGACAGATGCACTCGTGCCGCCCGGGGCACCGCCGCCACTCCCCGTGCTCTGCCATTTTGAACTGCCGAAAACAGCTTTCCGATCAAAAAGCGGAAAGTCCTCATAAAGGTAGTTCAAGCTGGTGCCGTCGGGCAGATTGATCTTCGATACCGCAGCAGCGACAGGCTCTGAACCGGCGGGCACGGTGGTGCGGGTGGTGACGACGAACTTGTCCCACTCAAAGGTCGCCGTTCTGCCGAAGCTGTCCGACATCGATGCCAGGCTGCTGTCGTTGGCATACGCGAATGTCTGCGCGTATCCCGACCGTGTGGTCATCGAGACCGGCCAGCCATAGACAAAGGCACCGCCATTAAGGCCTACGCGCGTCTCGAAGATCCAGACGCTGTCGTCCTCATCAGTGAACTTCCACGTCGTCGGAGCATCGCGAAGTGTCGTCAGGTCGGCGGGCAGAGCGCCAAGGAGCTCGAGCTTGAGGTTGCCTGATGAACTGGCATAGACCGAGCCGGCCTCTTCTGACCACGTGCCATCGGGTTGCAGTACGAAGGCGTACCCGGTGCCGTCTGGCATCAGGATCGCTACGGTCGCGTTGGGTGCTGCGGGCGTGCCAGCGAAAACCCCGAACTGGAGTTCGCGGCTGAACTCGAAATTCCATGATCCGTGAAGACCCCGTGGCTGCGATCGCGGGAGAACCCGGTTCTGGAACGGGCGACCGACCTGCGAGCTCCGGTACTGCCTGCCGATCCGGAAAAGGCCATCGGCAGAGGCGTAATCAAGGGCTTCGAGATACTTCGAGCCGGTCGATATGATCACCGGATTGCCGGTCTTGGGATTGGGTTTGCCATTGTCGACGCAAGGGTTGCAATCCTGCTCGCGCGCCGGATTGAACCGGCAATATCCATCGGCCGTAGCGCTGTAGTTTGAAGGACAGGCGATTTCGGCAATGCTCGGCAAGACTGTCCCGCAGGCGGCAATTCCACCCTGCTGCCCAGGCTCAGGACACAGGTATTGAAAGCTGGTCCAGACGCACTCCACGCGGCCCCAGTTATCCGAAATGGCCTTGACCCCCACGAAGCGGGAAGATGGATTATCGCCCTGATACCACTGCCATTGCGCCTGGCAGGCCGCCTCCGGCGACTCAAAAATTACGTCTTTTGGCTGCGCTCCCGATTTCCAACCAATCGGAGTCGCGTCCTCCTGCGTCTGCGCGGCAAGCTGCATCGGCAACGCAAGGCAGAGCAGACCACATCCAAGAGCCAATACCCTGATCAGGCGAAACAGAATTGTCAGCAGATGATACATTTGCCCCACACCCCCAGAGACCCCCGCCTGATCACTCGCCCATAAGGCAGTTCGTTCCCGTCAGGGTGACGTCCCCCAACGCGAGCAACCGAAGGCGGACGACCCCCAGGACGCGGGTTCCGAGGCAAGAGTCGATGAGGAAAGGGTGAGCCGATTGCCGTTCTGGTCATAGGTCATGTAGAGACACTGGCCCCCTGCCTGTAGAGAGGCCATGGCGACGACAAGGGCAGACGAGGGAAGTGCGTAAGGTGAAAGGGCGTGGGCCGGAGCGCAGGTCGCACCCGTTAAAAAAGCACAAAAAACCCCTATGACGCGGAACGCGCCTTTTCGTAGCTCAGCCATGAATACAACCCTCACATAAGTGGAATTAGTCGGAGACTGCGCATTTCAGCCAACTTTGACTGATGCGCCCGATTCTTCACTTACCTCTTGAAGATCATGGAGAATCGAAACCGAGTCAATTCGGAAAAAAGCACACGCGAGCGAGTTCGTTGGAATGAACCAACCGCAGCCAAGGTGGCGGACGGTCTCACCGTCCAGCCCCGAAGATACATCCAATGAGAATGCCGGGAGTCAGGAGCGCTCCTAGCCGCACGAGTTAGCGCGAAGCTCCCCGACGAGGGTGGCAATGACCGAAAGCACAAGCAGGCAGGGTTACTGCGATGGCCATCGTTACAGCCTTGCATTTTGCTCATGATGATAGAGACTTGCCGCCATAGTGTGGGGGATTCGCAATGTCCGAGGAGCTTCGCCGGGATACGCTGTTCGTAGCGCTCACGCGTCCGCAGATGTTCGCCGGCGTCACCTACACCTTCTTCGTGATCAATGCGATTGTCAGCGTCGAGCTGTTCTTGATCTTCCGCGCCTGGTGGGTGTTGCTGGCGGCGCTGGTGATCCACGGTATTGGCATGCTGGCCTGCCTTGAGGAACCGCGCATCTTCGACCTCTGGATCACGCGGGTGCGCAACTGCCCGCGCGTGCGCAATCATGCGATCTGGCGATGCAATTCCTACCGCCCCTGACGCGTGATCCCAAGGTAGCCGCGCGCGAGGCGCCGGCCGGCGCGCACCTGCCCTATGCGCGGCACATCGACGATGTGACCATCCAGACCCGCGACGGGCTGCTGATGCAGACGATTCGCCTCGGCGGGCTGCTGTTCGAGACCGCCGACAGCACCGAACTCAACTACCGCGCTACCTTACGCGATGCGATGCTGCGCACGCTTGGCTCCTCGCGTTTCGCGATCTACCACCACGTTGTGCGGCGCCGCGCCGAGGCGACGCTGCGCCCGGTGACCGCCGACGATTTCTCGGCCCGGCTCGATGCGCGTTGGCAGGAGCGGCTCGGCGGCAAGCAGCTTTATGTCAATGAGCTGTTCCTCACCATCATCCGCCGCCCATTGCAGGGCCGGATCGGGATTGCGGATCGGATGCGCGGGCTTCTGACGGGCAAGTCGAAGCGCAATGCCGGGCAGATTGCTGCGGAAAAGCACGCGCTTGACCGTGCGCGCGAGGCGCTGATGGCCTCGTTAGGCGCCTATGAGCCGCAGGTCCTCAGTATCTACGATACGCCCGATGGCAAGCGCTCCGAACTTCTCGAGTTCCTGTCCTGCCTGTTCAATGCCGACCTGCGCCCGGTGGCGCTGCCCTATGGCGACCTGGGGCATTTCATACCGGCGCGGCGGGTGAGCTTCGGGCAGGATTGTGTCGAGCTGGGACCGGCAGGCCCGCTTGCGCGCCGGTTCGTGGCGATGGTCTCGATCAAGGATTATCCGGGCGCGACCTTTCCCGGCATGTTCGACGAGCTGTACCGCCTGCCATTCGAGCTACACGTCACCCAGAGCTTTGCCATGGTGGAACGCGCCGCCGCGCTCGGTCAGATGAACCTCGCGCTGCGCCGGATGCGCTCGGCAGAGGACGAGGCGCTGTCGCTGCGTGACGAGCTCACCTGGGCCAAGGACGAGGTTGCGGCAGGGCGCGCAGGGTTCGGGGAGCATCACACCTCGATCGCGGTGCATGCTGACGACCTTGCAAGCCTCGAAAACAATGTCGCCGAAGTGATCGCGCTCCTCGCCGATCTCGGGATCAATGCGGTGCGCGAGGATATCGCACTGGAGCCTGCCTTCTGGGCGCAGTTCCCCGGCAACTTCCGCTATATCGGCAGACGCGGGTTGGTCTCGACCACGAACTATGCCGGGCTCGCCAGCCTCCACAACTTCCCTGTGGGGCAGGCCCAAGGCAACCACTGGGGCGAGGCGGTGACCCTGTTCGAGACCACGGCGGCGGGCCCCTACTTCTTCAACTTCCACCGGGCCGATCTCGGCAACTTCACCGTCATTGGCCCCTCGGGCTCGGGCAAGACGGTGGTGCTCAATTTCCTGCTGGCGCAGGCACGGCGGTTCAACCCGCGCATCATTTTCTTCGACAAGGATCGCGGGGCGGAGCTCTTCATCCGTGCCATCGGCGGACAGTACGACCGGCTGCGGCCCGATGCGCCCTCGGGCCTCAACCCGCTCCAGCTCGAGGACACGCCCGCGAACCGCCAGTTCCTGATCGAGTGGCTGACGCTCCTTGCGGGCGGCGCGACCAGCGCCGAGCTCGACCAGATCCGCGATGCGATCGACACCAGCTATGCCCAGCCCGCTCCGCGCCGGCGGCTGCGCTATCTGGTCGAGCTGTTCCGGGGCGGCGCGCGGCCAGAGCCCGATGATCTCCACGCCCGTCTGCGCCCCTGGTGGGGAGAAGGCGAGCGGGCATGGCTGTTCGACAACGAGCGCGACCTCACCGATCTTGCCGCAGACACGGTCGGGTTCGACATGACCGCGATCCTCGATGATCCGACCTGCCGCACCCCGGCGATGTTCTACTTCTTCCACCGGGTCGAGCAGCGGCTCGACGGGACGCCGGCGATCATCGTGATCGACGAGGGCTGGAAGGCACTCGATGACGAGATCTTCGTGCGCCGGATCAAGGACTGGGAAAAGACCATCCGCAAGAGGAACGGCGTGGTTGGCTTTGCGACCCAGAGTGCATCCGACGCACTCGAGAGCAGGATCGCGAGCGCGATCATTGAGCAAGCCGCGACCCAGATCTTCATGATCAACCCCAAGGCCCGGGCCGAGGACTAT
Source organism: Porphyrobacter sp. YT40 (assembly GCF_006542605.1). Lineage (GTDB taxonomy): Bacteria > Pseudomonadota > Alphaproteobacteria > Sphingomonadales > Sphingomonadaceae > Erythrobacter. The sequence continues at coordinate 1,427,064 of NZ_CP041222.1, read as the reverse complement.
ATCAACGGGTTCGGCCTCAGCCGCCACGAATTCGATCTGGTGCGCACGCTCCCTGACAGCTCGCACTGTTTTCTGATCCGCCACGGCCGTGAGAGCGTGGTCGCGCGGCTCGATCTGTCGGGCGAGAGCGATATTCTCACGATCCTGTCGGGCCGCGAGGCGACCGTGCGGATGTTCGACGAGCTGGTGACCCACACTGGGCCTGATCCTGCCAACTGGCTCCACCTCCTGCTCGAGAAGGCCGCCTGATGGCCTGCCCTGCCATCATAACCGGCGACAGCTTCCTGCTGCGCGTGCTCGCGCATATCGACTGTCAGGCGCAGGTGATCGGTTCCTATGGCTATCTCGCGCTTGGTCAGCCCGGCTCCACGGCCTCGGTTCTGATGACGAGCCTGCTCACGCTGTTCATCGCGCTGTTCGGGATCCGCCTGCTGTTCGGGCCGTCGCCCGGTGCGCGCGACCTCGTGTTCGATGTGCTGAAAATCGGGATTGTGCTGATGCTGGCCTTCTCCTGGCCTGCCTTCCGCACGGTCGTCTACGACGTTACCCTCAAGGGCCCGGCTGAGATCGCGACAGCAATAAGCGGAGCGAGCGGGAACGAGCGGCCCGGTGAGGGTATGGCACAGCGGCTGCAGCGCGCGGACAATGCCATCGTGCGACTCACCGAGGTTGGTGCTGGCCGCAATCTCGGCGCGCTGATCGACAGGGATGCGCCGGGCGGGACCTTCGAGGGATCGGCCATCGCAGACGACACCGCGTTCGGATCGGCGCGGCTTCTGTTCCTTGCCGGAACGATCGGAGCACTGGCGCTGCTTCGAATTGCAGCGGGACTGCTGCTGGCGCTCACACCGCTGGTCGCCGGGCTCTGGTTTTTCCCCTGGACACGCGGTCTGGTCGCCGGGTGGATCAGGGGACTGGTGCTGACCATGGCCGGTTCGGTCGGTACCGCCATTGTCCTGTCGGTCGAATTGGCAATCATCGAGCCTTGGCTTGCCGATGCCCTCAGAGTGCGCTCGCTGGGCTATGCCATCCCGGCAGCCCCGACCGAGCTGTTCGCGGTCATGCTGGCATTCGCGATCGTGCAGTTGATGATGATCTGGCTGCTCGGGCGGGTGGTGTTCACCCGTGGGTGGCTGACCCTGCCCGACTGGCCGCGCATTCCGGAAGCGCAGATCGTTCCGCAGCCGGTGGTTTCGGGGCGCGGGTTGACGGGTGAGGTATCGTTCAATCGCGCCGAGCAGGTCAGCAATGCCGTTGAAACCGTCATCCGGCGGGAGCAGACGCTCACCAGCGACCGCTTCGCCCGGATCACATCGACCGGTAGGAACGACGGGGGCCAAGGGTCGACAGGTGGTGGGCCGATGATTGATGGAAGCGCGCCTAGGCTGGGCAGCTCATACCGCCGCACAAGCCTGCGCACCTCGCGCGCCGGTCAGGCAAGGGATCGCAGCTGATGAATGCACGCCCCGAACAGGATTTCAGCGAGGATCTGACCGATCTGCCCGTTGCCGCGAGCTGGGCGATGAGCGTCACCGAGGACCTCGAGCGATCGAGCCGCCGTGCGTGGATTGTGGCGATTATTGCAGCCATTGTCGCACTGCTCGAAGCAGTAGCCCTGGTGTTCCTCGTGCCCCTCAAGACGGTCGAGCCTTACACCCTTCTGGTTGACCGCCAGACCGGCAATGTTGAGGCGCTCGCCCCGCTCGATGCGCAGGTGGTCAGCGCCGATGCCGCGCTTACACGCTCCTTCCTCGTTCAATATGTGATCGCGCGCGAGAGCTTTGCTGTGCCCACCCTGCAGGACGACTATCGCAAGGTATCGCTGTGGTCCGACGGGAGGGTCCGCGAAGCCTATCAGCGCACGATGAACGCTGCGAACCCCGCCAGCCCCCTCTCTGCCCTCCCCAAAGGTTCTGCGATCCGCACGCAGGTGAAAAGCGTCTCGACGCTAGGCGAAGGTCGTGCGCTGGTCCGGTTCCTGACCACGCAGGTTGATCAGGGCGCTGCGCCGCAACCTGCACAGCACTGGGTTGCAATCGTGAACTTCAGCTTCAGCAACGCCGAAATGAGCGAGGCTGATCGCTATGTGAACCCGCTGGGGTTCCAGGTCACCTCCTACCGGCGCGATGCGGAAACCCTGCCGGAGGAAGGCATCGTCAACGGCGTAGAGCTGAATCAGACGCGGAGTCCGGCACCGTGATCGCGCGACCGTTCATTACAGCGGCTCTGCTGGGAATGGGTGCGCCGCTTATGGCGCAGGTGTTCCCCACGCCCGGTCCCGAGACGCCGCGTATCCAGAGCGCCCAGTGGCGTCCCGGCGAGCCCCTCGTGCTCACCGCTCTCCCACAAACGGCGCTTACGGTCATGCTCGAGCCCGGTGAGCGGATCCAGCGTGCCACGCTCAGCGGCAGTCCGGCATGGCAAGTGGCAGTATCGGCGGAAACGGACAGCTTCCAGGTCACACCCGGTCCAGGCGCAGTGCCTGCCAGCCTTTCGGTTGAGACCGACCGACGCGCCTACAGCTTCCTGCTGGAGACCGGCGACGGCCTTCAGGCGGCCTATATGGTGCGACTTCAGTTCGGTGCGGCGCAACCCACTCATCAGCAACAGGTCGCTGGCTCTTCAGAAAGCCTTGAGAATCTCGATTGGACCTATCGGCTGCGCGGGGACCGCTCGGTTCGCCCTGCCTCGATCCGCGACAATGGGGCGAAGACCGTGATTGAGTATGCGCCGGGACAGGCCCTGCCCGCGGTATTCGCGATCGGGCCGACCGGTGAGGAAGAGGTGGTCGACGGTTACATGCGCGATGGGCTCTTCATCATAGACCGGGTACATCAGGAGCTGGTGTTCCGGATCGACAAGGCCAGGGCAACCGCAATCCGCAGCGCTCGCGCTGATCCGCAGGCGAGCAGCCAGGGATGAGCATCGCGGGCAATCCTGCAAGTGACAGCGCCAACGGCTACGAGCCCGCCGATGTACGGCCCGTCATTCCTACCGGCAGCAGCGGAAACATGGGAATGTGGGCGTTTCTTGTGGTGTTGGCCGCGGGCGGGGGCGTCCTGTTCAGCGCGCTGAATGCCTCGCGGGACGCTGCGCAGGCGCCGTCGGTGTTGCAGCCGGGGGCGGGTGACCCTGTCAGGATCGCATCACCCCCGCCGCTCGCCATACCTGACCGGTTCGCCAGTGATCCACGCGCTGATCTGCGGCCTGCGCTCGTATCTGAGCCTAGACAGCAGACTGGCAGGCGGGTTTCGCCGCCTGCACCGCAGTTCCGGCCGCAGGCGCCCGCGCCATCCAGACCCTCGCCGCCAATTGCATCCGAGCCACTGCCGCCGGCCCAGCTCCAGCCTCAACCGCCACGCGTGGTATTTGACAATCGCACCGCGCCTCCCCCAACCCCGCAGCAGGCAACGCGCGGCGAGGAGGGCAGCTCCCGTGTGACCGCCGAGCGGTTCCTCAATCCATCGCTAACCATACCCCAAGGAACGGTTATCCCCGCCGTGCTCGAAACCGCGCTCGATTCTACTGGGGCGGGCGGCGTGCGAGCGCTGGTGCAGCGCGATGTTTCCGGGTTCGATGGCAGCCGCATCCTGATCCCGCGCGGTAGTCGTCTCTACGGCGAATACGAGGCCAGCCTCCAGCCCGGTCAGAACCGCGCGCTCGTACGCTGGACCCGGCTGATCCGTCCGGATGGGGTGACCATCGCGCTGGATTCCCCCTCCTCCGATCCGCTCGGCCGGGCGGGCATCAGGGGCAAGGTCGACACCAAGTTCCTGCAGCGTTTTGGGGGTGCGCTGCTGCAATCTGTGCTCGACATTGGCGTAGGCATTGCGGTCAACCGGGCGACCGACGGCGTGATCGTGGCCCTGCCCGGCAGCACCCAGAACGTGCGGGTCACCGAACCGCAGCAGACCCAGCCCACGCTCAAGGTGAAGCACGGCACCAGCGTGTCGGTGTTCGTTGCGCGAGACCTCGACTTCTCGACCGTGGACCGTTGAGGTGAGGCCGTGACCACCACTGAGGCAGGCTACTATCTTGACAGCTTCCTTGCGCCACTCGCGCCGTTTCTGGAGCGGCCGGGTGTGACCGACATCTGGATCAACCGGCCGGGTGAGGTCTGGCTCGAAAGCCTTGGTGGCGGGATCGAGCGGCTCGAGGAGGCTGCGCTTACGCCTGCACTGCTGGAGCGACTTGCCCGCCAGATCGCGGCGTTTTCATCGCAGGGGATCAGCCGCGCGCAGCCACTCCTCGCGGCGACGCTACCGGACGGTTCGCGGGTACAGATTGCTGCGCCGCCCGCCACGCGCGAGGGCTATACCCTTGCTATTCGGCGGCATGTGTCGGCGGACCTGTCGCTGGCGGACTGGGAGGAGGCAGACGCCTTTGCCAATGTTGAGGTCGGCCATACCGAGTTCGCTGACGAGCGGCGGTTCCGCGCACTATCCGGTCGTGAGGCGGCGCGGCATCTGGGTGAGGCGGTGCGGGAGCGGCGCAATGTCCTTGTGGCGGGGGGTACCTCGACCGGCAAGACTACCTTCCTCAATGCCCTCCTCGCCGAGATCCCGGATGAGGAGCGGCTGATCCTGATCGAGGACACTGCCGAGCTGCATCTGCGCCACCCCAATGCGGTCGGGCTGATCGCGGCGCGCGGGGAACTGAGTGAGGCGCGGATCAGCGCCGAGGACCTGCTGATCGCCGCGCTGCGGATGCGTCCGGACCGTATCATCCTTGGCGAGCTGCGCGGGGTTGAGGCGTTTACCTTCCTGCGTGCGGTCAACACCGGGCACCCGGGATCGATGACCACGATTCACGCCGACACGCCGCAACGCGCGATCGAGCAGCTTGCGTTGCTGGTTTTGCAGGCCGGATCGAAGCTCAACCGCGACGATGTGCGGCACTATGTGCGCGAGAGTGTCGATGTGTTCGTGCAGCTTGAGCGACGCGACGGAAAGCGGCGGGTCAGCCGCGTGCTGGTGGCGGAGTAGCAGGCGGTGGCGCTGGTGGTGCAGCAGAGCCTGTTGGAGGCTGGCGGTGGGGCACCGATGGTGGAGTCTGCCCGTTGGATCGAGAGTGTGATGCTGGGTGAGATTGCGCTGGGGGTCTGCATAATCGCGGTGGCGTTTATCGGGGCGCTGATGCTGACCGGGCGGCTGCCGCTGCGCGAGGGCGCGCAGATCGTGGTCGGATGTTTTGTGCTGCTGGGTGCGCCAGTGATTGCGGCAGGCATGCTCGAATTCGCAATATCGCCTTTCAATGCCCAACTAACCGTCCTGCATCCGAATGTGAGATCGACGCTGCGACAAGAACTGCCAGAGGCAAGCTATAATCCTTATGCGCAAGCCTCTGTGCGCGACGATTGGTGATCTGAATTCAATTCATTCAAGACCTTAGTGTAATACCAAGGCGCATTGATCAGGACCCATGCGACCACTGGCGCATGCCGATGGACATGATACGCCATGGCTGATTGACGAGGTTGTTCTAGGCAAAACAGCAGTGGTCGACGATGTCGTCGTAGGATTGGAAGATGCGGTTCGACAGCCAGTTAACGCGCATGAACTGCCAGACGTTCTCGACCGGGTTGAGTTCGGGGCATCGCGGCGGCAGCGGCAACAGGGTGATGTTGGACGGCACGACCAATTCGGCAGACCCGTGCCATCCGGCCTGATCGAGGATGACAACGGCATGGGCACCGGGCGCCACGTGGAACGCGATCTCTTCCAGATGCATGCTCATCGCCTCGCTGTTGCAGCGGGGCATGACGATGCCTGCAGCCTCGCCTTCAGCAGGGCAGATCGCGCCAAAGATCCAGGCCGAGGAGCGCCGCTGATCTGGGGGAGCCGAAGGAAGCGTCCCGCGCCTGGCCCAGCGCCGGGTGAGCTTGGTCTGCTGCCCGATCCTGGCTTCGTCCTGCCACCACAGCTCTATGGGCGTTCCTTCGGGCAGGCGGTTGCGGACTTGCGCCAGACGGGCAGCGAAGCCTTTTTAAAAATGGCGATGTCCTGGTCCTTCTGCCCACGGTGACGCGGGCGCGCGGAGGGGACTGTCAGGATTTCCGTGTGTGGGCGGGCGGTTGAACATTACGCTGCCATAGCTTTGATGAACCGTTCGCCGAACAGAACGGCGAACTGGGCCTTGGCCATGGACCACTCACGTGGCTGCATTCTCCACTCTTTTTCCGAGCGGTTCAAGATCAGATAGAGCAGTTGGACACCCGCAATAACCGTAATTTAGGCGACGCGCTGATCCGTGCGGTGTTTGGCGAGGTCAGCGGCGCGATTTGATCGGGCTGGTGGGCATCGCTTCGATGCCTTTTTGTCAGCCTTTCAGCCGCATCCGCGCATTTTAGGCGCACCTATCCCGTTGCTGCACACCGTTCGTGGAAGATGAGCCGGTTGAAGTTGTAGGCCAGATTGGCGAGCGTGAGTTTGGCCCGCGCACGGGCAATGCCGATGGTGCGGATGAACAGGCCATAGCGGTTCTTCTGATGCGCGAAGACATGCTCGAGGCGGGCCCGGATCGCTGACTTTGCCGCATTGACGCGCGCCAGGTGCTCGGGCATCGACCTGCCCTTGGGCTTCCTGCGATGGATGCGGCTGTTCAGCATATTGGCCTTCAACCATGCCTCGTTCTCGCTGCTGCGATAGGCGCTGTCGGCCCAGACATCGCCGACGGTGTTGGCGGTGCCGATTACCCGCTGCAACTGCCGTCCGTCGCTGTCGGCGGCCGAGGTCACCGCTGCCTTGCGGATGAACCCAAACCGCCGATCGATGCTGATATGCGTCTCGTAGCCAAACACCGGCGTGGCGATCTGTGGCAGCGGGGTGCCGTCGGGACGATAGCGAACTTTGCCGCCAATCTTCACGGTCCAGCGCGCATCGACATCCTTTTGTTGCGCCTTGTTCGGCTTGCCGCGCCAGATCTGCCGGGCTGACTTGCCGGCTTTGATCGCGGCCTTCTCATCCTCGGTGTTGCGCTGCTTGGGCGCGGGCACCAGCGTGGCATCGACGATCTGGCCACCCATCGCCAGGCATCCTTCCTCACGCAGTTGTTGTTCGAACGCCTGCATCAGCGCATCGAGCGTGCCGCTCTCGGTCAGCCGGTTGCGATAATGGGGGATGGTGTTCTCGTCGGGCATCGCGCCGCCAAGGTCGAAGCCGAAGAAGCGCATCCAGCTCAAGCGATCCCGGATCATGAACTCCATGCGCGCATCCGACAGATTATGCTGCGCCTGAACCACCAGCACCTTGAACATCGCCACAGGATCGAAGGCTGGGCGGCCGCCCTTGGCGCCGTCACTGTAGCCGAGTCCGTGGGTCAAAAGCGGCCGGAAACGCTCGAATTCCACCGTGCCAGTCAAAAACTCCAGCGGATCGCCGTCATTGCTCAGCCGCTCCAAGTGCTCCGCCAGCGAAAACAGGCTGCGTGGGTGCATCAAACCTCTCCGTCCAATGCCCGGAGTGAATCAAAGGAACGGCCTCAACGCGAGGGGTTTTTACGGGTGTCCAGCTCGGTTGCAGCCTCATCGTTGCGGAAGTGTGCCCCCTGGCCCTGACGGCCCGCCGAAGCTTCGAGTTCAGCGCCTCGATCGCGTTGGTGGTGTAGACGATCCGGCGCACTTCCTCCGACAAGGCAAAGAACGGGATTACTTCAGCCCATACCCGCAAAGGAATTCCCCTTGGGTCAGAACGTGGAAAAACGCTCTAAAATAGCAAGCTTCTTATTTTGGATTTCCAAAATTTAACAAAAGCGTCATTTTTAAACCACGGCTATTTTCTATCTCTTTTCATTTCTTTGCGATTTGTATTGAACTATAAAAAATAGTAAAAATACTGCGAATACCGTCATGTGAAACAGAGTCTCTCGATCCATCCGGTCATTAAGAAAATCAAAGATAACGACAAGGAACAAGATGAGGCATGCCGCCGCTGTCAGGTATAATTTTTTTTTCATATACCCCCCATCATTCGCAATCTGCTAACATTTTTACGACTTCGCTGCCCAAGTATACAACTCCTCCGGCGCCAGCAATCACTGGTCCGGCAATTTCTCCATCTGGAAACAATGGAGTGAGTCCCATGCCCCCCCAGAAGACAACTACCCCTGCAGCCATCATCCCGTTTCCTACTCTTTGCACACCCGTAGCTGCATCGCAAACCTTCTGATCAGTCGATCGAAGATCGACTGTAACAATGGGTTGGAATCGTTGACTCGAATTATTCAACCGATCCCTTTCAACAATTTCTACTCGAATGGGCTTTTTGGTTTTTTCGTCCCGGCCAATGAAAACTCCTGGTCTTCTTAGACTTACGCCACCAAACGAACTCGATAATCCTCCATAAGGAACTGACAGTGTATATGTATCTATTGTGACATTTATCTCAGCGCCTTCAGCAACCCAAACTCCTCCGTTTCTCTCGCAATCCTCTTGCTCTTTTGATTTACCCTCCTTCATGTCGCAGAAATCCAAGCCAGTCGGATCGAACCGGTTTATTGGGTCATTCCCGACATAGGCATACATATTAAGTCCGTCACCATACCTGATCGGGTCGGTCTGCATGAACCGGCCGAGAGTGGGCGAGTAGGCACGGGCCTTGTAATGATACTGCCCCAGCTCAAGGATCCAGATCTGCCCGGTGTAGCGGAACCGCCCGGTGTTCGCTGTGCCGCCTGGGATTCCGGGCCGACCGAATTCATCGTAGGTATTGATCGCTTTGACCGAGCCGCCCCAATCGAAACTGGCCACGATTGATCCGAGCCGATCCGCATAGAGATACTCAGCGGCGCTGCGTCCAGCATTTGATCCCGCATAGCGGATCATCGGATCGTCTCCCGCGCCAAGCCCGTGCACGTAGCGATTGAGCATCGTGCCGCTGGGGTTGAACTCGCCAACCAACGCATCGGCATCATACAGCAAGCGGGTGATGCCGCCAGACTCATTGGTGATCTGGTAGAGCCGGCCGAGAGGATCATAGCGTAGCCCCGCCGTCTTGGCGCCGGAAGCGCTGACGAGCCTATTTTCGACATCATAGGTGTAGGTGGTGGCGCCATCAGAGGTCAGGTTGCCGCTGGCATCGTGAACATAGGTCACGCCGTTGACACTGTCGTACTGGTTCAGTCCATCGGGTACATAGGGGGTGTCGAGACTGCCCGCTGGCTGGGCATTCCAGACATAAAGCTGGTTATCGGTCGCCTCGCTCTTCGCCTGATTGGTCTGGTTGTAGCTAAAGGTCCGATTGACATCGTAGCTGCTGCTCGGGTGATCAACGAAGATACGGTCTAGCCGGTTCGCATTGTCGTAGAACATCAGGCTATCGGGCGCGCTGCTGTCGCGGTTCATCCGCTCGAGCCGCCCCCAGGTGTCATAGACGTTGGTGACAAGCTCGATCCCGTCATCGTCGCGGATCCGTACGAGGCGACCGACAGTATCGTATTCGTACGCCCACCATGCGCTGTCGGGATGCGTGATCCGGGTCTGCCGTCCAGCAACATCGTAGAGGTAGGAAATCGGCCGCGATACGCCGTCCATAATCTGCGTGCTGCCGACGGGGCGCCCAAACGCATCGTAGCTCACGACGATCCGGTTCGAGCTGTCGTATGCGGCTTCGGTCAGCGATCCATAGAGGTCGTACTTGTAAGTGACGTCGCGGGTGTGCAGCGGGTCAAGCCCCGCACGTTCGGGAATCGTTTTCTGGGTCAGCAAGCGGCGGTTATCGTAGGCTAGCGAGATCGTCTCACCGCGCCGCGTGCGGAACTGCGAGACGTTGTTTGCCGTATCGTAGGTGATCTCCTCGTAATCGCCTGGGTTGGAGACCCCCGGGGTATCTTGATAGGGATAGTTGATCCGCCGCGTCCGATCGTGCCCGTCATATACATAGATCGTGCGATTATTGTTGGCATCCTCAACCCACGCGACCGTCCCGTTGGCGTTGTAGGCCATCTCGGCGGTTTGCTGGGCGAGCCCGGTATCGACAGCCGACCAGACCTGCGTGGCCCTGTCTGCGGTGTCGTAGTAGCGACGCGTGATCCGGTCCTCGCCATCCGCCGCCGGGGTCATCTTCACGCAGACATCTGACGGCAGAGACGCAGTAGCGCTCGTCAGGTTCATCCGGACGGCGGTGCAGTCGAGCCGCCCGGCTGCATCGTAGCTGTACTGCGTGATCGAGTACCGCGTTGCGCCATCGGTCGAGATCTGGCTGCTGGAAGCGAGCCGGTCGAAATTGTCGTAGGTGTTCGCCAATCTGGTGCGGGCAGAAAAGCTGTTCCAGTCGGCCGGGCTGGTGCCCGGCATCTGACCGTTCTCGACCAGCGTCACTTGGCCATTGTTGTTGTAGGTGGTGCGCGTGGCGAGGCGCGGCAAAGAACCAGCGCCGTCGGGATCGGGGGAGATCACCCCCGTAATCTGGCCTGCGACATCATAGCGGTAGACGGTCGTGTCATCGCTGCCAGGCAGCGGCCCATCGATCGTCGCCACCTTGCCCAGCGTGGAATATGTGTAGTTCGTCGAAGCGGCGAGACTGCTGTCGCCGGCGCGGGTGGTGATGGTGGTGGGATTGAGGTTCGGGGAGACGTTCGCGTCATAGGCAATGTCAGCATTGCCCTCGTTCGCAGTCCCGGTGCATTGCGCCTGCGTCCGACAGGTCCTGATGTTTGACGGCACGACAATCGATGTCGGCTGATCCACGAGGACGTTGGATGGGGTCATGATCTTCGCTACGCGTGCCACATAAGCAATCCGCGTCTCGGCGCGAGCGCCAGACTGGTCGGGGGGCGCTTCAACGAGGGTGACCCCGCCATGGGTAGGATCGTAGGTGTAATTGGTAGTCTCAGCGCCGGCTCTGGTTGTCGCCGTTGGCTTGTTGCAGGTCACCGGGTTCGTGCAGTTCGCGGGGAATGTCGCCGTCGAGATGATGTCCGCAAGGAACGTGCCCGGCTTGGCTTTCTGCGTGACCGTGGTCACGTTCCCGCGAGCATCACGGGTATACTGGGTCCGATTGCCTTCGGGGCGCTGCACGGCGCTTAGCCTGCCATTGGCGTCGTACTCGTAGCTGGTGGTCTGATTGAGCGCGTTGCGATCAGAGACAAGTACCCCCAGCGATGGGTTGGCGACCGTCGTCCGAGTACGTCCCAAGGAGTCGGTTGCGACAGCCTGCAAGTTGCCATTACCGAGGACCGTCCAGGTGTAGTTGCGGGTGTAGGTTCCTTCCCTGACAACGCTGGAGACGCGGCTGTTAGCGTCATAATTGTAGACGACACCATATGAACTGTCGCTGGGCCCCTTGATGCCTGTGAGGCGACCAGACGCATCAGTACGATAGGCACTTGATCTGTTGAGGTTGTCGATCACGATCTCAATCGGTTGACCTGCGCTGTCAGTGGCTGGCACAAAACCGAGCGATGGCCAGTCGACCGAAAACGGGCAATCGACAGCACTTGTAAAGTCACAATCATCAACGCCCCCATTGGCAGCCGTGACCTTGAGCACCCGCTCCCAGTCATTGACGGTCGTGGAGTTCAGTGTGTCAGTGGCGTAGCGAAATTCGATCAAATAGCTGTTATTGGTTGAGACACCTTCCAAGCGGAGCATGGGGATATCTATCACGAGCGAAAGAGCCGGGATCGAGTATTGATAGCTATCGTTGTGGTAATGCAGGGTAGTCCGGTGACCATCTGGTCTGACAATGGTCTCGGCCACAGCATCGACCAGTCCATAGTAGCTGGCGCCATTCGCAACATAGGAGCGCTTGAAAATGATCTGCGTTCCGTCCCGCGCAGTGAACACGTGCGTACCGGTTGTGAAGTTCGGAACAATCGTTTCGCCGGTGCCCTGCGCAGAACGATAGACCCCGCTGACCAGATTGAATGTCATCCGCGAGCCGCCGATGTTGACCGAAGCGGTCGCCTGACCCTGCTTGATGATGGCGGTGATGATGTAATTGTGGCGCCAGCCATTGCTGACCCGCGTGCGTGAAAAGGCGATCCCATCAGCGCCCCCCACCGACACGCTGGCCGAAGGAATAATGACTTTACCGGTTGTGAGGTCGACACCGAACTCATCAACCGCGCTGCGGATCGGCGGCGCTTCAAGCGTTGTCTGAGCAGCCAGCTGCGAGGGCACCAGCATTGCGGGCACCAGAACCGCGGCAGTGGAAAGTAGAAAATGCCTGACCTGCATGACGCGCCCCCAGAATTTTTAGATCGAAAGATCACTCATAATTATTTTTGACCGTCCTTTGATCGGCGGTCCCAGGCACCCGAGATTTTCTCGGCATATGCACAAAGCACAGCAGGATATTCCCCGAGCGTTTCATAGATCTGAGCTTGAACGGCTTCGTTGCCATACGCCGCCAGATTGCAAACCTGGTCGCGATAATCGCCAAGATCTGTTGGTGTTTTCAGCCCGCTTTGAGCGCAGTTTGTTTGTATGAATCCTCGTGCCTCGAGGTCAGGGACCGATACTCGCACGACCACGATCACAGACGATCTGTCTGTTTTCATCGCGTCTTTGGAGGCAACTCCTCCAAACGGTGAAGCCATGCAGATTGGTTCAGCGTCAATGGCTCTGACCTGCTCAGCATCTGGCTGAGCCATAGACGGCTGGGCCAGCATGATCGTAGCGAGCATTGCTGACAGGCATTTGCCGACAGATTTCCCCTGAGACATCTCGCACCTTAAAAATTGGGCTACAGCGATCAACGAACGGATGCGCGTCACGGAGGCGGAAGTCCCCCGCCACCAGAGCAGGACGTGGTCACGGATGTGAGCACTGCTGTGTCGGTCGCTCCGAGTGCATCCGATACCGTGTAGGTAAATGATGAGGCGTCATAAGCGCCACCTAGCATAATCTCGATTGTACTCGCTGAGAATGATAGCAACGCAGCTTCGCCGTAATCCTGAGTAACGGCCGTTACCGTCAAAGGATAATGGCCATCGGGATCGGTGTCATTGGCGGTCACGTTTACAAATCTTATGACGCCACATTTTCCCGAGGTGCCGTTGTCCTGCGCCACTGGCGGACTGTTGGTCGGCGTCGGCGCTGGGGTTGGCGTCGGCGTCGGAGTTGGGGTTGGCGTCGGAGTTGGCGATGGGGTAGGTGTCGGTGCGATACAGGCAGGTAGCGAACCGTCATTTCGGATCTGAAAGCTCGTGCGATTGCCCATCGCATCATAACAGAGCTTGCGGGTGTCACCATTACCTAACCCTCCGGACACCTCGGAAGAGGACAACCGTCCCAGGGGGTCATATTTAAGGGCCTTGGTTTCGCTCTGAGCCATCGCCACCGCAGAATTGACGGCGAGCAAGCCAAAGATACTGGTGACAGTAAAGAAGCGCCCCTTCTTCATCCCGAACCCCCGATCCAGGCCAGCGGAACAAGCGTCCGCACGTGACTAAGTTGCTGGAAACATCATCGCTCAACCGCCCGTTAGTCAAGAAAAAACATCGGCAGCTCAACAAATTCCGTGCCGAGCTTTGTGGAATGGGAGGGCGGCCGCTCCTAGACCTACACAATTTCTTTAGGGGTGGGGTGGTCGGCTTCTCTGATGAGAGGCATCGGACTCGACTGCGTCGATCTCGTCGCTCGCATATGGTTGATTGCAGGAGCTTTGGCGAATCACGGGTGGTGATTTCGATCAATGCTGCTTCAGTCTCGCAAAACCGTATTCTGTTTCGCTGTCCGAGAACCAATGAACCCAACTCAAGTTTTCGGACACCGGGGCGAAAGTTTTCATCAATCATCATTTGACCATTCTGACGATGCAGCCGCGGGGCGACCATTTGTAGGAACCCCAGACTTCACGAGCATGCCGCTGGCAGGGGTCGCGCCCGACTTTAAGCGCACGGCATCGCCAGTTCTATTGTTAGTGAAACCTGCCACTCGTCCGAAACGGATCGCTCACCGGACACTTTGCAGGCGCCAGAGGTCAGACCCCCCTGCCCTCCGCAAATCCGGCTTGCCCGCGCTCTCATTAAGGTGGTACGCTTTATTTTCTCACACAGGGGCCTCATCCGTTACACATGACCGACACTCTCATCGGATATGCCCGCTGCTCGACCGACAAGCAGGACCTCACTGCCCAGCGCCGCGCGCTCATCGAGCTTGGGGTGCCCGAGGACCGCATCTACACCGACCACGGACTGACCGGCCGCAACCGCGATCGTCCCGGCCTCGCCCAGGCTCTGGCTGCGGTCCGCGCGGGCGAGACATTGGTCGTACCCAAGCTGGATCGCCTCGCCCGATCGGTGCCCGACGCCCGCGCGATCGCCGATGAGCTGGAGAAGCGCGGCGTGAGCCTCGCACTGGGCAAGCAGGTCTACGACCCCAACGATCCAATAGGCCGGATGTTCTTCAACATCCTCGCCACCTTCGCCGAGTTCGAGAGCGACCTCATCCGCCTGCGCACCCGCGAGGGCATGAAGATCGCCCGGGACAAGGGCAAGCTCCGCGGCAAGCCGCCCAAGCTGTCCGACCTCCAGCAGCGCGAGCTCCTCAAGATGCACGCCACCGGGGAATACTCGATCAGTGACCTTGGGAAGCTGTTCAAGGTTTCTCGGCCGACTGTCTATCGGACGATCCGGCGCGGGGAGAGCGTGGCGACCGTTGAGGGGCCCCAAAATGAAGCCGACTGAATGCAGATAATGCAGCCATATGCACTCGGCTGCGATAGATTAGCCTGCGCGTTCGTATGGGGATCGGTCCCGAGGTCGACACTGCTGCTGACAAAGGAAGCCTTATGGAGAATTCGATTGCCTTCGAGATCGCTCAACGAGCACTCGATGGAAAGTCGAAGATACCCGTTTACCAGCGACGGAATGAAGAGATCATTCGAAGGGAACTCAGCCTCCTCTTTCAATTATCAGCAAGAGTTGGGCGTGATCTGTTCCCGTGTAAGTGCGAACTTGAAATAGAATATCAGAGAGAATTTCAAGAGCCTGAGACGCGCCAGATCACAGCTGAGAGCGTTTTTATGTTTTCCCGCCAGGCATATCTGGAGGCATTTTGCCACTACCGGCAGAAAAGACGCACTTTCAAATTGGATCGAATGTTGAGCACTCGAGTTGTAGGGGAGAGCAAATATGTAAGCTATCCGCTCACCGTTCTCGAGGTTAGTGACTTTTTCGTTCATCCCAAGACTTGGGGAGATTACCGCAGACCCTGTTCGATCTTGGTTCGAAAGATGATGGATGTTTCCGTTCCTAAAGCTGAGCGATTTCGTTTCATCTTCGAATTTGCGGCACGAAGCCTGAGCAGGGGTGTCTGGGCAGATTCCTTCACCGACGGCAAGGCGGCGGGGGTGGCTTTTCTGGCTCTGAACACGGATGTTATAAACTTCAACTGGCAGGCTGAAGTCGGTCGGATTAGGGGTGGTCGCTTCGATCAGGCTGCATTCACCGAGACGCTGAAATCAATTGACCATTTCGGCTTGCGAGGTCGCTTCCGTCCCATAAACGGGGCTGATCCAAGTTCAGTATGACGAGGCCTGATTACGCGCCTACCCCTTACCTGCTCGAGCGCTCATCCGACATTCGTTGCCTGCCGTTGGTGCCTGTGCTTTATGCTACGCCGCATGCTCGAAGCCGATCAAATTGAAAGCTTTATAGCCGAATGGCGCGGCACCGGCGGCAGCGAACTCGCAAACACCCAGTCCTTCATCAACGGGCTGGCCCGGCTCCTCGGCGTCGATCCCCCGCGCGGCGCCAAGGCTGACGACACCGCCAACGACTACGTCTTCGAGCGGCGCGTCTTTCAGGACAATGGCGACGGCACCACCAGCTTCGGCCGGATCGACTGCTACAAGCGCGGCTGCTTCATCCTCGAAGCCAAGCAGGGCAGCGAGGCGGACCGGGCGGCTGCCGACAAGGGCGAGGACGATCTCGACATCTTCGGCCAGACCGCCAAAACCCGCGTCGCCCGCGGCACTGCCCGGCGCGGCACGCCGGGGTGGGCCAAGGCGATGGTGCAGGCCAAGGGGCAGGCCGAACGCTACGCCAAGGCGCTCCCCGTCGATCATGGCTGGCCGCCGTTCCTGCTCGTCGCCGATATCGGTTACTGCATCGAAGTCTACGCCGACTTCACCGGTACCGGCAAAGCGTACGCCCAGTTCCCCGACCGCGCGCGCTACCGGATCATGCTGGAGGACCTGCGCGACGAGGATGTGCGCGACCGCCTGCGCGCCATCTGGACCGATCCCAAGAGCCTCGATCCCACCGCCCGCGCCGCCCGCGTCACCCGCGACATCGCCGATCTGCTCGCCACCGTCGCCCGCCGCCTCGAAAAGCGCGGCTATGATGCCGAGACCACCAGCGGCTTCCTCATGCGCGTGTTGTTCACGATGTTCGCCGAGGACAGCAAGCTGATCCCCGAGGGCAGCTTCACCCAGCTCCTCAAGAACCAGCGCGCCCATCCGGAGCATCTCGAACACCAGCTTTCCGCGCTTTGGGTGGCGATGGACAAGGGCGAGTTCTCGCCTGCGCTCGGCGTGCCTCTCAGGAAGTTCAACGGCTACCTCTTCAAGGAGCGCACCGCCCTGCCCCTAGATGCGGAGGAGCTTGAGGTGCTGATCCAGGCCGCCGAACATGTCTGGACCGAGGTTGAACCCGCGATCTTCGGCACCCTGCTCGAACGCGCGCTCAACCCCAAGGAGCGGGCCAAGCTCGGCGCCCATTACACGCCGCGCGCCTATGTCGAGCGGCTGATCGGCCCGACCATCATGGAACCGCTGCGCGCCGACTGGGACGGGGTGCGCGGCGCGGCTGCCACCCTGATCGAAGAGGGCAAGGCGGACGAGGCGAAGGCCTTTGTCGAGGCGTTCCATTCCCGGCTCGCCCAGACCAGGGTGCTCGATCCCGCCTGCGGCACCGGCAACTTCCTCTATGTCGCCATGGCGCGTATGAAGGAGCTGGAGGGCGAGGTGCTCGATCTGCTGGTCGAACTCGGTGACGACCAGTATGTCGCCGAGCTCACCGGGCACACCATCACGCCCGAAAACTTCCTCGGTATCGAGATCAACCCGCGCGCCGCGGCGATTGCGCAGCTGGTGCTGTGGATCGGCTACCTGCAATGGCATTTCCGGGTGAACGGCGCGGATCGCACCCCGCCCGAGCCGATCCTGCGCGACGTCAAGACCATCGAAAACCGCGATGCCCTGATCGAGTGGGACGAGAAGGTTGCGGAGCTGGACGAGGCTGGAAACCCGGTCACCCGCTGGGACGGCGAAACGATGAAGGAGCACCCCGTCACCGGCAAGCTGGTGCCCGACGAAACGGCACAGGTTAGCGTATTCCGCTATGTCAAACCGCGCGCGACGAAGTGGCCAAAGGCGGATTTCATTGTCGGCAACCCGCCGTTCATTGGCGGCAAGGATGTGCGCGACCGTCTGGGTGATGGCTATTTCAAGGCGCTATTCGCTACCACCGACGTGCCCGAGAGCGCTGATTTCGTCATGCATTGGTGGGACAAGGCAGCAACCGCCGTGCGCAAGTCAGGCACGCGCCGGTTCGGCTTCGTCACCACCAATTCGATTACGCAGGTGTTTAGCCGCCGGGTGATTGCCAAGCATCTGGATGCCAAGGACCGGGTGAGCCTGCTGTTCGCTATCCCGAACCACCCCTGGGTGGACGAGAAGGATGGAGCCGCCGTGCGCATCGCCATGACGGTCGCCGCGCCGGGCAAGGCGGCGGGCTATCACTGGAATGTTGCCGACGAAAGCGGCGCGCCCGATCATCTCGTTTACACCGAGAGGGTCGGCCAGATCAGTTCCGACCTGAGGATCGGGGCTGATGTGACTTCCACAGTCGCTCTCAGAGCTAATGAAAAACTGGCGTCGCGCGGCGTTCAATTGATGGGCGATGGATTCATCTTGGCACCGGAAGAGGCTGCCAGCCATGCGAAGGTTCGAATCCTCCCGCCCCAGCCATCCGCGCTACCTGACTGCCCCTCCCCGAATAGGATTCGAACTGACGGCCAAGAATCTGCTGTAATCTTTGACTATCGAAATGGCCGTGACCTCGCCTCACGCCCTCGCGGTGTGAAGGTGATTGACCTCTATGGGATGAGCGAAGCCGAGGTGCGTGAGCGGCATCCAACGGTGTACCAACATGTGCTGGCGACCGTAAAACCCCATCGCGACCAGAACAACCGCGCCAGCTATCGAGACAACTGGTGGTTGTTTGGCGAGCAGCGTTCAGAGCTGCGTAAAGCTCTTCGTGGGGTAAGCAGGTACATCGCCACCATCGAAACGGCCAAGCACCGGGTTTTCCAGTTTTTGCCGATGTCGATCCTGCCCGACAACAAACTGGCCTGTATTGCCCTCGACGACGCATATGCATTGGGTGTCCTATCAAGCCGCCTACATGTGGCGTGGGCGATAGCGAGCGGCGGGCGGCTCGGCATGGGCGATGACCCTGTGTACGTGAAATCGCGCTGCTTCGACCCTTGCCCATTCCCCGCTGACGTTCCCGAACCGCTGAAAGACAAGATCCGGGCCGAGGCCGAGGCGCTCGATGCGCTGCGCAAGCGGGTGCTCGAAAGCCATGAGGACCTGACCCTCACCAAGCTTTACAACGTGCTCGAAGCGCTGCGGGAGGGCCGCGCGCTGACCGATGCCGAGCGCGACATGCATGATCGCGGGCTCGTGACCCTGATCCGCCAGCACCACGACGCCATCGATGCGCTGGTCGCCGAAGCTTATGGCTGGCCCGCTGACCTATCCGACGAGGAAATCCTCACACGCCTCGTCGCCCTCAACAAGGAGCGCGCCGCCGAGGAAGCCCGCGGCCTGATCCGCTGGCTGCGTCCCGAATATCAGGCACCGGACTACAAGGCCCCCGTCACCCAGGCGCTCGACCTTGGCGAAACAGCCGCCGCGCTGCCCGACAACGTCATCCCCTGGCCCGGCTCGCTCCCCGAACAGGTCAGCGCCGTCCAATCCATCCTCACCGCCGCCGCCACGCCCCTAGCGCCGCAGGATGTCGCCCGAGCCTTCAAAGGCAAACGCGCCGCCACCGTCCGCCCGGTGCTGGACGCGCTCGCCGGCATCGGCATGGCAAGGCGGTTGAAGGACGGACGATACGCGGCGTGAGCTATGGCGAATAGGAAGGATCAACTCCACGCAGACGTTTCGTTTATCTTTGAGGAATGCGCGCGCCTGAACCAATTGGTGAAGGAAGGGAAATTCAGTTCGCTCCCCCGTGAAGACGCGTTTTGCGACCTCCCTCACCCCACCTACAATTGGCCGAACGGGAAAATGCTCTGCAGCCGCGCAGGATATGACCGGTTAGGGTCTCTTACGCGCACAGCATTAGCGCGCGCCAACTTGGAGCGGCGCGTGTCCCTTTCATCGGCGCGGAAGGTGCTCGCCGAAATTTTGGTTCGAAAGTTCCTGCGCGAAAAGCGTCCGATCGACATCATGAATGTCGATCGGGCTTTGTCGGAAACGGCGAGGCGATGCGGCAGAAGCTGCGAGGATATCACACACTTTATCCCTTGCCACCTCATGGCACCACAGAGCCCCGCCTCATTTGAGATCGGACCGATCAGGTTCCTGAACCAGTCAACATTCCGGAGCGCCCTCGCAGCATCAATCCGATCAAACCGTCGGCTTGGCCACCAGATGACGCGGCGCTCGATCTCGCAGGCCATAGAATACTACCGCAATTTCGGATGGGTCGCCGAAGTGAAGGTGATCGGCTGTGACAAGAAGATCTCAGAGATGACAGCTGCCAGAGCTGCCTTGGCGGCACTTAACTGTCTTCATGTCCTGATCGGAGCGGGGCACTCGACAGAAATGCAGGTGGGTGGCCCGGGATTGGCGAATGATCGCAGAGCGGGCTTCAGCGTCGAAGCTGATGGCAGCCTATCCTACATGGTTACCTACGGTGGGCAGGGCAACGTCGGCTTCGATGACGATTGGATGGACCTCTTCTCCGGAGCGGACGCCCAGGAAATCATCGCCAACCTTGGCATCGCCCTCGAACAAGCTGTCAATCCGGCATTGCAGCGCCCGCTCAGCGAAAGGCTACTCGATGCAATGCAGTGGTATGGTGAAGCCGTGAGAGAACCGTCCCAAGGCGCCAAGGCAGTGAAATATGTAACCGCCCTTGAACGGATGGTGATGACGGACGAGAAGGATGACATCGCAAGCCTCGTGTCATCGCGAGTTGCTGCGCTCTGCCTGGACGAACCGACTGTTGAATGCCGGGATCGGTGGCAAAACGAAGTCCGAAGAGCGTATGATATACGTTCGAGGCTCGTGCACGGTTCAGTTTCGCCCACATCAGAGATTGTTTTCGACGGCGTTCGGCTTGGATCGCACCTCGCTCGCAGTACTTTGCTCAGCGCAGCCAAGCTGCTCGGTGAAAGGGGACTGCGTGACGAGAAAGCTGCCAATCGGGATCTGGCGCGCTATTACGATCAAATTGTTCATCACGTTGACGCGGTAATAATGCAACACGCTGCCTAGGAGTCGGGTGCTACAACGCGGGCGAACCAAGCTTCCTCATGCGCGGACCAGGTACATTGAACCGCATTCACATGTTGCTGCCGGGACGTGATACTTTCGGCAAGCGCGCTTTGACCGCCCTTACATGCCTAGAACATTTATCCAGTTCTAGCGAAATAGCTAGACAGGCATAAGGCTTTTGGAACGCGCCCGTGGATTGTGAAATGCGACCCCGCCTCCCAACCGAAATCACTGAAACGGCGCCAGCTGCGCGATCGACCTGTTCTGCTCGGCCCGTGCTGCTTGTCCCCACAGCTGCTTTCGATAGGCCCGCTCCCCATGGAGCTGCCGCACCTCGCGGAACATCATGGCAAGCTGGAATACGGTCATCGGCGCGCGCCAATATCGGTTTGAGAGCCGCCCCTCGATCTCAGCGAGCAAGTGTGGCCGTTCCCGGTCGGTTGCAGCGACCAAAGCTGCGGCGATATCGCGGCCGCTGGCAATGCTGTGCATGCGCGCGACAAGTGGGAAGATGACTGCACCGATCGCGGTCAGGCTGATCGCAGCAACACCGGGGATGAACACCTCCCTGCGTTCGGGCGTGACGCCGAGGACGAACGCGGCGAGGGTTGCGACCCCGAATGCAATGATGGCGGCCAGAGGAACTGAGACCGCGATCGGGTGGCGGCTTGCGAAGAACCGGGCGCGGCTGATGAGGCCGGGGTGCGGCAATCCAGCGATAGGCTGGGCATTTGCGGTATGTTTGTCGGTCATGGTGATTTCCTTGTTTGAAGCACGAGGGAGGCGGTGCTGTTCATGCGCACTGGGGAGCGGCGGGCATCAATCGCTGCGCGTGTGATCGAACCCGCCGGCGCCAGTGCCCGACCAGTGATCGAAGCTGCTGCCGGTCGACCCGAAATCATGGTGGTGATGGTCATGACGGTGATGATGGTCGTGGTGGCTGTGGCTGTGGTGAGTGTGGTGGTCGTCCCGGCGGTCCAGATTCACGCCGAAGGGGTTGCCACCGACATCGACACCGCCGATGCCGGGGGTGATCATGGGAAGGCCGGTGGCGGGGTTGATTCTGGGCCCCTCGTCGATGGGGGCGCATGGCGGGGTGCTCGAGCTGGTGAACAGGCCGGTCAACCATTGGAACAGTCGCATGGGTATCTCCTGTCATTGAAGGGCTGTCGGTGCACGGCCCTTGGGGTGGTGCCCACATGTTCACACGTTCACATGGGCATAGTCTCACATTCTCACTTCAACTCATACCCCTCAAAATCCTGCCTTTTCTCTTGTTCCCTGGGATCGACTAGCGGCCAATGGGGCTCTCGCCGTACTTGCGCAGGACGTCGTCGAAGGCTTCGGCCATCAGATCCTGAAGGCTGAGGCCATGGCGGCGCGCGCAGGTGTGGAGCGCCAGCGACAGCTCGGGTG
This sequence comes from Porphyrobacter sp. YT40, assembly GCF_006542605.1. GTDB lineage: Bacteria > Pseudomonadota > Alphaproteobacteria > Sphingomonadales > Sphingomonadaceae > Erythrobacter. The sequence goes on along the minus strand of NZ_CP041222.1, from coordinate 1,405,189 downwards.
CGAAGTAGCCGGAGATTGCCTTGCGGCCGACGCGGCTCGGCGGGGTGGGAACCTGAGCGACGACAGGTGCGGATCCGGTTGGCGCAGGTGCCGCTCCGTCATCCTTGGGTTTCCGATCGGCAAGGTTAGCGAAGCGGTTCATGCGGATTTCCTCTTGTGCGCCTGAGACTGTGAGCGTGTGGACATGTGGAGCTGTTCACATGCCCACATGTGCAGCTGTTCAATCTCGCCCGCTGCTTTGCCGTCGGGATCGAACTCGAACACGGTCTGCCCACCTGCAACGGCATGGCGATAGGCCGCGCGGTCCGGCAGGATGATGGGGCAGGTCTGGCCGCCGAACCCGGTCACCAGTTCGCGGGCATCGGCATAGATGTGCGGGGCATGGGGCGGTCCGGCAGTGAACACGACGAAGGCAGGGCGCGCGAGCAGCTCGACCAAGCGGATGGTCGTGCGCATCGCCGCAAGGTCGAAGGCGCTGGGGCGGCACGGGATCAGCACCACATCGGCGCATTCGGCTGCTTTGCTGGCCGCAAAATCGGCGTGTGGCGGCGTGTCGATCACGATCAGCTCGGCGCCCTGTGCGGCGGCGACCGCGATCTTCGCCGGGATGCGCAGCGGGGCACTGTCGATCACCTCCGGCGGCGCGCCTTGCCGCCACTCAGCCCATTGCGAGGCGCTGGCCTGCGGGTCGGTGTCGATCAGCAGGCTGATGTGCCCTGCACGGGCGGCCGCGGCAGCGAGATGGATGGCCAGCGTGGTCTTCCCGGCACCGCCCTTCTGACTGATGATCGCGACTGTCCGCGCTGATGTATGGGTGTGGGGATGTGAGGGCGTGGTCATGTGCGGTGGTCCTCATGTTCACATGTGGGCATGTGAGGCTGTGCGGGTGTGCGGACGTAGGGATCCGGGGGCATCATCGCGGTCACATCCCGAAGTCGTAATCGCGGTCGCGCGACAGATCTGGCCCGCTGGATCCGCGCCCCGGTTCGCTGCGCTCGGGTGTCCGCTCCAAGGCCAGTTCACGGTCCTTCTTCTCCGTCGCGGAGGGCAGAGCGTGGCCATTTTCCCGGGCGGTCTCGATCGCGCTGCTTTTCTCGCCGGTTCGACTCTCCACCTGCCGCTCGACGCGCGAGGGATTGTCGGTCACCAGCGTCGCGTTCTCCGCGATCCGGGTCACGGCAACCAGGAACGAGGCCGAGGTGTTGAGCATCCGCTCGCGCTCTGACATCATGATGATGCCGTCTTTGGCCGTCATTCCTTGCGCGACGTGAACGTTGATGGCGTAGGCAAGGTCGAGCCGCTCGAGCATGGGATCGCCGCGTGGCAGATCGTGGAGCTGGCCGTCGCTGGCCTTCACGGTAATCGTGTCACCGTCGATACGGGCAACATGGGCAATATCGCCGTTGAGCAAGCCGCGTTCCCCATCCTTGGCGGTCCAGCGGATGCGGTCACCCTCGTGCAGGTCGATCTGCTTGGGCTCGAAGATGGTGACCGCGTCGTGCTTCAGGTTGCGCGGCAAGCGGTCGGGATCGAAGCGGCGGATCTCGCCGTTGGGCATGGTAAGGTCGACCTTGCCGTCCCTGACTCCGATAACGGTTCCGCGCTCGCCACGCGCAAAGCCCTGTTTGGTCAGGTTAGTCTCGAAGGCGACGACACGCCCCTCCTGATAGCCCTTCAACTGCCGCGCACCCTCGCGGGTGACGGTGACCCGGTCGAGCACCTCGAGTCTGATCCCCCGCGCGCTGATCTGGCCGCGATCAATCAGCGAAGCCTGCGCGGCAGCATTGCCCGCGCTGCGCATCGCGCGCCCCGCGGCCAGAAGGATGGTGTTGTCGCGCTGCTCCTTGGGCAGGTCGGCCCACATATCGGCGGCAATGCCTGCGATCTTGCCCGGCGCAACTTCGATGGTCGCAGGTTTCAGCGCGGCAAAGGCCTGGGCGACATCGCCCTGTTCGAGCGCGCGGTTGATGGCCTGCATCTGCGGGGTCTGCGCGCGCAGGTTCTCGGTGATCTGGCTCTGCCTGAGATCATGCTGCTGCAATTGCGCAAAGGGCTTGCCCGCCTCGATGGCCGGCAGTTGTTTCACATCGCCGGCGAGCACCAGCTTACCCACGTCCATCTGGTTGGCGAGGGTGATGAGCCGCGCGAGCCGATCCGTGCCGATCTGACTGGCCTCATCCACCATCACCAGCGCACCGGACAGCTCCGCCCTTGCCGTTGCCACCTTATCCGCGCTGGCACTGCCATCAATGACACGCCCATACCGTGCCAAAAACGCATCCACGGTCGATGCTGGACTGGCCGTTTTCTCCCCAAACTCCCGCGCGATCCGACCCACGTGGGACAGCGCCACCACCTGCCGCCCCTCCTCACGCGCAATGGCCGCAACCGGAGCCAGCGCCGCCGACTTCCCCACACCCGCGCCGCCCTGAACCAGATGCACGCGGTCTTTGGAGGTAAGGATCGCGACGCCCGCCTGCTCCTGCCCGGGATTGAGGCGGCGAAGGCCGATGGCCCGCGCCTGTTCCTGCAGTCGCGCAACGATGCCGTCCTTGTCTGCGATGGGTTGAACGCTGTCCTTGCCCGCCTGCGCCAGGGCAATGACCTTGGTCTCCATGGCCAGCGCCTGTTCGGTGGTGAGCATCCGGTCGCGATCCGCCGGACAGCTGCCGATCAGCAAGCCGCGCTGCTGCAACAGATCGATCCGGGCTTCGATCATGGTGACGGTGACCGGCCCCTGCCGTTCAAGCGCTGTCCGGATCAGGTCGTTGCGGGAGAAGGCTGCCTCGCGTTCGCCCAGCTCCCGCGCTGCCGAGGCAACTGCCTGTGCCGCGGCAAAGGCCTTGGGCTCGAGCCGCCCGAGCCGCTCTGGCACCAGCGGGTCAGAATCACGCGGGGTCAGTCCCATGGCACCGGCAATCGCCATGCCGCGCTCGCCGATCCCGCGAATGCCGTCGACGACGCGCGACCAGACCGTCTGTTCACCTGCCGCGCGTGCCATGGCATTCTCGATCAGCCGGGCCGGATCGAAGCCGATGGCGCGGGCGGTCTCTTTCCAAGCGGCGACCTGCCGCGCCGCATCGGGCTCCAGTTCCTTCCCGCGCCGTGTCGATAGCGCCGCCAATTCGCGCTCGCGTGCACTGCCCCGATCCCCCTTGGCCAGCTCGGCGAGAATTTCGGCGCGTCGGGTTGAGAACGCTTCGACCGCTTCCCGCGTCACACCTTTGATCTCGAAAGCACCGTCGATGGCATTGCGGGCAGGGACGGTTTCGTAGCCCAAGGCTTCGACGCGGTTGCGCAGTTCGGCATTGTGGACTGCCGACAACACGTGCTGCGCGCGGTAGAGCTCGTCATTGCGCACCGCATGCCATTTGCCGTCCGAGGCCATGGTCGCGTTGGCAACGACGGCGTGGATGTGCAGTTGCGGTTCGCCGTTCCTGTTCACGTCATGCAGGAAGGTCGCGGCGATGAGGTTGCCGGTGCGTTCGGGCACCTGTCTCCCTAGCGCTGCATCCCAGACCCGCGCTTCGACAACGTTCTTCTCCGCCCATCGCAGGGTTGCCGCGACGGAATCCTTCAAGGCTTCGACCAGACGCTTGTCGCCGCCGAGCATCGCCACCAGCGAAACGGACTTCGACGCCGAGAAGGTGAGATCAACGCCGGGGCGGTGCACGCCGTCCTTCCCGGCAATCACTGACCCATCGGGAAGCCTGCCCTCGAGCACGGCGACGAAGGCCGCTTCCTCGACCTTGCCTGACAGACCTAGTACCTCGGCGCCCTCACCGAACCACGAGCTTGCATCCTGTGTCTGGTCGGCGGTGTAGTAGTTGTCGGCCGAGTAATACTCCGCCGCCGATGAGGCTGAGCCGACCGAGGCGAGCGTAATCATCGCCGGTCCTCATGGGCGATAACGCGCAACCCCAGTTCGCGCTCCTGCTGGGGAACGGTGCAATCGGTGGTGGCGTATTCCGCTTCGATGAGGCGACACATCTCTGCCGGGCTATCGATCAGCTTGGCAGCCTGCCAAACAGACCAGCTGTCCCACAGGTTCGGTGCCATGAGGCCGACAAGAAAACCGAAGACAATCACCAAGCCTCCGCACGCTGACAGAAACCTGAGCGACAGCATGCGATCATCGCCAAGGTAGACTGCGCGTATCTGGCGGGGCTCGCTGGCGAGTGCGATCGACTTGTCGAGCTGTTCGGAGATCTTCGCGAGGTGCGGTTCGAGCGCCTCGATGAGTCTGGGCTCCAGCGCTTCGAAACCGGCAAGCAGCTTCTCGACCTGCTGGTAGAAGGCCGAGTAAGCCTCGGAGTTGCGTTGCCGGATTTGGTTGGCAATGTTCTCATGGGCACGTTGGCTAGCTGCTTCGCCGCCATTCCAGTCCGCCACGAGCTTCCCGAACAGCCGAGCGTTCTCGTTCTGCGCCCGGTCGAGCTCGACCACGAGGTCACGCAGCTCATGAACAAGAAAGCTGACTGTGGTGTCGAGGCGCGGTGCAGCCTCCTTCTGGAAAAGGGCACGGCCAGCATCGGCGGCCTCAATGAATTCGACGGCCAGATCCCTGAGCAGGGCCGCGTTCGACAGACTCCGTTCGGCCGCGATGGCGCTGAACCGGGTGTAGATGTCAGATGAGACGCTGGTGTTGAGCTGTTCAAGCTTGGCCACTGGAACCTCCTTTGATTTCAGAGGCAAGAGGCGACCGCCTAGAGATCAACCTGTTGAAATATGGCGGTTCTATAGACTGGCTATAGACCGATTGTGCTGCTGGGGCAGCTTTCGCGGCGCGATTATGAACCTGTCTAGAGCCTAGAATGCCGGATTTCTGCGGGTCTACGCCCGCCCAGATCACACCGCCACGTAGCGTGGAGTGTGTAATTCTATTTTCCCCGCCGAGCCCTTGTGCCGTCCTGGTTTCCACCTGCCATATCGGACTGGATTTCCCGTTGAGACCGCCCCGGCAGGGGGCGCAACAGGCTGATAAGCGGCACCTGGTCATTGCTCGGCCCCCGTCATGCGATGTCCACGATCTTCTCCGACAAAGGTCCGGAGAGCTGCCTGACAGGCCATCGCGAAGCTCTGCCCGGCGTCCTGGCGGGATGGAGCGACTTCGAACGGACGGTCAGGCACGCTCCCACCCGCAAAGCCCTTTGCAGCCGCGATCATGGGCGCGAGGCTCGCGGTATTGCGCATCAGCCCGGCCAGACATTTCCTGCCTGATCGGGCGCGGTATCGGTGCTCTGCCGGAAGCCGCGCGTTGCGGTCGATGATGAGCACCGACAGCGCCGCTCGCTCGCGCCCCATCCGGTCGCAGGCTGCAGCCCACGCGGGTTGGGAGATGCCATGCCAGAGGCACGCGATGGCCGACGCTTCGACAATGTCTGGCCAGCCCGGTGGCTGCGTGGATGGCAGCAGAGCCCGATAATCGTCGCTCGCAAGGCTGGCGGCCATAGCTGGCGTGATCTCGGCTGACCGATCAGCGTCGCTTTGCGCGGCGGGCGCGCGGGTACAGTTTTTCGATGAGTCTTGGATAGGTATATTGGGTGCGAAGATTTCTTCCGTCCGGACGGAAGATTTCGTGTCACCAGACGGAAGATCCAGCTGCACCAGCAGCGCCTCCAGCGACGCTTTCAGGGCCTCCAGTTTCTCGATGGACTCGATGCGGGACACGCGGCCCCGGGGCAGAATGCGATCTGCTTGCTCGACGGCCTCCACCGCCTCGCTTGCCCTGATCTGACGACCGAGCATGACCACCTCATGCCGCAGTGAAGCCACCGCACGCTCATGCAGCTCCATGGCGTCAAGCCGAGCCTTCCAACGGCCATAGCCATCGATGACCGGACGAAGGCTGATCCCCGCAAGGCTGACGATGACGCCGTCACTACGCTGGCCGCTGCGGCGCGCATGCGGAACATGGGTCCGCTCAATGAACCCGCCGCGCTTCAGCTCGGCTTCGGCGTTGTGTAGGACCTTCGTTGAAATCCGCAGCGTCTGCGCTGTGGTCTGCGGTTGCTCCCATACGCCGCAAATCTTGCCAGGCTCAAAGTCGGACGACCGGCAGCCGAGCAGGTAATGCTTCAGGACGCGCACCGCGGTCGCCGACAAACGTTCCTCGCGGCGAGACCCCGGCGCGATCTTTTCGATCAGATCAGCGAGGCTGAAGTGGGTAACGCCTGGCGGCAAGCCACCATGGGCCAATGAGGCGCTCATTTTGCACCTCCGGCAAGGTTTGCCCTTGCACCCGATTCTTCGGTCGCGTAAATGAGAGAAATAGCCGCAACGCTATTGAAATGACCGCTGTGAAGGGTGCCAGCCCTTCCGGCGGTTTTTCGTAGGCGGTCTGGCGGCCTGCCTACCGGCTTCCCAACGCGGTAATTCCGACCAGACATGCGCGTTTCCGAGGGCCTCAAAGTGCCCGCTCGTACAAATCGCGTACAGTCAGCCCCGTACAAAAGGCAAATTCTACAAAGAAAACATCTGACTATCTGATTTGGCTGGCTCCCTTCACACGGGTGGGGTCACAGGTTCAATCCCTGTCGCGCCCACCATCTTTTCAATGACTCGGGATAGATGGTGCCGGCTCCGGCGAAAGACCCGCTGCCCTCGCGAAGAAATCGGTTCTTTCGTGCAGCCGCTCGGGCCATTGGCTGATTGCCGTGCCGTGGCTGATCGCTTGCGTCTGCAGGTCGCTGACGAAAAGTCCCATGAACATCTCGGCGAGGAATGCGGGCTCGCCGGTCATTTCCGTGCCTTCTGCCTGCCACCGCGTGAACAGGGCTGCAACGGCATCGCGGGTGCGGTTGGCGGTGCGTTCGAAGAACTGCCGCGCGAATTGCGGATCGCTGATGCTCCGCGCGATCACGATCCGGACCAGAGCGATCACATCGGGTTCAAGAAAATGCCGGTGAAGCCCTTCCGCCAGCCGCCGCAAGGCTTCTGCAGGGGGTAACCCGGAATCTTCGGCATCCCGGACGAGCGCCTCTCCCGACGCCGCGGTTTCGCGAATCACCGCCTCGAGCAGACCGTCCTTGTTGCCGAACAGCTTGTAGACCGTCGTCAGGGAACCGCCCGCGCGCCCGACGATTTCAGCAAGTGTCGTGCGTTCGTAGCCTTGTTCGAGGAAAAGCTGGTGGGCCGCACGAATGATCGCGGCCCTGCGCCGGTCGATCCGCAAGCGGTCGGACGAGACTTCCATGATTAATACGAACTCCGCAGGCGGGCCATGATTGACAATGGTGTAACGCTGATTACACGTTCGCAACTGCAAAAAAACTAACAAATGAAAGACCTCTCCCGATGAAGCGCATCTGCACCGGCATTGCCGCCTGCTTACTGGTCGTCGCGTGTTCAGGTGAACAGGCACCGCCCGCCCCGCAGCCAATCCCGGTGCAGACCGTCACCATCGCCAGCCAGTCGATCCCCAACGTCATCGAGCTGCCGGGCCGGGTCGAGCCGGTGCGTCAGGCCGAGGTGCGTGCGCGGGTCACCGGGATCGTGCAGAAGCGGCTCTACACCGAAGGCACCAATGTTTCGCAGGGCCAGCCGCTGTTCCTGATCGATCCGCGCGAGCTGCGCGCCAGCTACGCCCAGACCAAGGCTGCACTCGACCGCGCGCGGGCGACCGAGCGCAACGCGCGTGCCGTGGTGGAGCGGTACAAGCCGCTGGTCGCGGAAAACGCCATCAGCAGTCAGGAATATGATGCCGCGCTGGCAACCGCGCGCGAGGCCGAGGCCAATGTCGCGCAGATCCGCGCGCAGCTGGAAGCCGCCAACCTTCAGCTCAATTACACCACCGTGCGCGCGCCGATCGCGGGGCGCGCAGGGCGGGCAGAGATTACCGAAGGCGCGCTGGTGAGCCAGACCGAGGGCACGCTGATGACCCGGATCGAGCAGACCGCGCCGGTCTATGTCAATTTCGCCCAGTCGGCGAGCCAGGTTCTGGCAATCCGCCGGGCGATCAGCGCGGGCGAAGTGGTGCTCGATGAAGATCAGCGGGTCGAAGTCCGCCTCACCTTCACTGACGGCACCGAATATCCCATCCCCGGTTACATCAACTTCCTCGCCTTTTCGGTCGACGAGGAGACCGGGACGGTCGGCCTGCGCGCCGAATTCCCCAATCCCACCGGGCTGCTGCTGCCGGGCGAATTCGTTCGCGCCAAGCTCTTCGTCGGCGAGCTGAAGCAGGGTATTGTCGTCCCGCAGCGCGCGGTAACGCTGTCCGAACAGGGCGGCTCGGTCTTCGTGATCGACGCCAAGGGGCTGGTGGCTCCGCGCCCGGTGAAGCTCGGCGCGCTGGTCGATGGCAATTGGATCGTCGAAAGCGGCCTGAAGGCGGGCGATGTGGTGATTACCAGCAACCTCCAGAAATTGCGCCCAGGCGTGCCGGTGAAACCGGTCGACGCTGCCAGCAAGGCCAAACCCTCCGCCGCGCCCAAACCTGCCCCACGCAGCGGGGCGCGCTGATCCATGCCGCGTTTCTTCATCGATCGCCCCATCTTTGCCTGGGTGGTGGCGCTGGGCATACTGCTCGCCGGCATCATCGCGCTCAGAGCCCTGCCGATCGAGCAATATCCCGAGGTCGCCCCGCCTTCGCTGACAATCAGCGTCGTCTATCCCGGTGCCGATGCCGAGACGCTCGAACAGAACGTCACGCAGGTGATCGAGCAGCAGCTCAACGGGGTCGAGGGGTTCCTCTACATGGCCTCGTCGAGCGCCTCGAACGGCACGGCCAGCATCACGCTGACCTTCGAAGCAGGCACCGATATCGACATCGCGCAGACCGAGGTGCAGAACCGCCTCAGCACGGTCGAGGCGCGGCTGCCCGAGGAAGTGCGCCAGCAGGGGATCACCGTGCGGCAGGCCAATGCCGGGTTCCTGCTGATCGTGGCGTTGACCTCCGACAATGGCGATCTGACCAGCACCGATCTCGGCAATATCGCCTCAAGTCAGGTGATCGACGAATTGCGGCGCGTGCAGGGCGTGGGCGACGTGACACTGTTCGGCTCGCCCTATGCGATGCGCATCTGGCTCGATCCCGATGCGCTCGCCTCCTACAACCTTTCGCCCAGCGCGGTGCTGGCTGCGATCCGGGAACAGAACGCGCAGATCGCGGGCGGATCGATCGGCGCCAAGCCGCTCGCGCCCGGGCAGCAGATCACCGCGACGATCACCAGCGAAGGCCGGTTCCGGACGGTCGAGGAGTTCGAAAACATCATCCTGCGCGCCAACACCGGCGCCGCGGTCGTCCGGCTGGGCGAGGTCGCGCGGATCGAGATCGGCGCGCAGAGCTATGCCACCTCCACCACGCTGAACGGCGCGCCGATGGCGGGGATGGCGGTGCAATTGGGCACCGGCGCCAATGCGCTCGCCGCCGCAGAGGGCGTAAAGGCGCGCATGGCCGAGCTCGAATCCGGCCTGCCGAACGGTGTGAGCTGGTCGATCCCCTACGACACCACGCCCTTCGTCCAGGCCTCGGTCGACGAGGTGATCAAGACGCTGGTCGAGGCGATGGTGCTTGTTTTTCTCGTCATGTACCTGTTCCTCCAGAACTGGCGCGCGACGCTGATTCCGACGCTGGTCGTGCCGATTGCGCTGGCGGGCGCCTGTCTGGGCCTGTGGCTGTTCGGCTTTTCGATCAACGTGCTCTCGCTGTTCGGCATGGTGCTGGCGATCGGCATTCTGGTCGACGACGCCATCGTCGTGATCGAAAATGTCGAGCGGATCATGCGCGAAGAGGGCCTCCCCCCGCTGGAGGCGACGCGCAAGGCGATGGGCCAGATCACCACCGCGATCATCGGGATGACGCTGGTGCTGATCGCGGTGTTCGTGCCGATGGCGTTCTTCCCGGGCTCCACCGGCGGGATCTACCGTCAGTTTTCGGTGACGCTGGCGGTCGCGATCTTCTTTTCGGCGTTTCTCGCACTGTCGCTCACGCCCGCGCTGTGCGCGACCTTCCTCAAGCCGCTGTCCGGCGAGGGGCATGGCGGCCCAGCCCCCGCGGACCCCGTCGCCGAGCCTGCGCCGCAGCCGGCAGGCTGGCGCGGCCGGCTCGCGCAAGTGCGCGCCGCCACCGGGCGTTTCCTTGGCAAGTTCAACGTCTGGTTTGCGAAGATGGAGGGCAAGTATGATTCTTCCAACGCGCGCATCCTGTCGGCCCCAAAGCGCGGCCTTGCCGTCTTCCTCGCGCTGGTTGCGGTCACCGTGCTGCTGTTCGTGCGCCTACCGACCGCCTTTCTGCCGACCGAGGATCAGGGCTTCCTGATCACCGCGGTACAGGCCCCTCCCGGTGCCACGCAGGAGCGGATGGACGAGGCGTTGAAGCCGGTCACCGATTTCTGGATGGCGCAAGAGGAAGTGCGCAGCCTCGTGGTGGTGCGCGGCTTCAGCTTCTTCGGACAGGGCCAGAACAATGCGCTGATGTTCGCCTCGCTCAAACCGTGGGACGAACGTTCCGCTGCCGAGAGCAGCGCGGGCGCGCTGTTGGGACGGGCGATGGGCGTATTCATGCAGAACGACGGCGCGACCGCCTTCGTCATCCAGCCCCCGGCGATCCAGTCGCTCGGGCAGGCGAGCGGCTTCACGCTCAAGTTGCAGGATCGCGGGGGGCTGGGGCGCGAGGCGCTGATCGCCGCGCGCGACCAACTGCTGGGCGCGGCCTCGCAAAGCCCGCTGATTTCCAATCTCAGGCCCGAAGATCAGGGGCCGAGCCCCGAACTCAAGATCAATGTCGACCGGGTGCAGGCCCGCGCGCTGGGGCTCTCCATGACCGAGGTGAATGCCGCGCTCTCGATTACCTTCGGATCGGCCTATGCCAATGATTTCAACCGCGAAGGGCGCGTGTTGCAGGTGCTGGTGCAGGCCGATGCGCCGTTCCGCATGACGCCGGACGATGTGCTGGCGCTGCGCATTCCCAATGCCGTGGGCGAATTGGTGCCCTTCGGCGCCTTTGCTACGGCGGAATGGTCCGCCGCGCCGGCCAGCCTTGCGCGCTACAACGGCTATCCGGCGATGACCCTGTCGGGGATGGCCGCCGAGGGCGAATCCTCCGGCGCGGCCTTGGCCGAGATGGAGCGGCTCGCCAGCGAGCTTCCGCAGGGCATCGGCTACGAATGGACGGGCGTGTCCTATGAAGAAAAGCAGGCGGGCGGGCAGATCGGCCTGCTGCTGGGCCTGTCGGTCGTCGTCGTGTTCCTCGTGCTGGCGGCGCTTTACGAAAGCTGGACGATCCCGCTCGCCGTGCTGCTGATCGTGCCGATGGGCGTGCTGGGCGCGGTGCTGTTCTCGATGCTGCGCGGGCTTTCGGCGGACGTCTATTTCAACGTCGGCCTGATCACGATCATCGGCCTTGCCGCCAAGAATGCGATCCTGATCGTCGAATTCGCCATCGAGGAAGAAGAAGAACGCGGCGTCTCCCCGCTTGAGGCAGTGAAGGCCGCTGCCCGGCTGCGGCTGCGCCCGATCATCATGACCTCGCTTGCCTTCGCGATGGGCATGGTGCCGCTGGTGCTGGCGAGCGGAGCGGGTGCGGCCAGCCGGATCGCGGTGGGCACGGGCGTGCTGGGCGGGATGATCGCGGCGACCGTGCTCGGCATCTTCCTGATCCCGCTGCTCTACCTCACCATCCGCCGGATCGGCCGCAAGCCTGACGACACGGACGAGGCATCCGCGCCGCCTTCGGACCTGCCACGCGACGGGGAGCCCGCGCAATGAACCGCCTGATCCCGCTTGCCCTTGTCCCGGCCCTGCTGTCCGGCTGCGTCAATCTGGCGCCGGACGATACCCGCCCGGCCTTGGCGACTGCGCCCCGCTTCGATCCCGCCTACCGGCCCGATGGCACGGTGGTCGCATCGCAGCTGTCCTACCAGGCGTGGTACCCTGATCCCCGGCTTCAGGCCCTGATCGCCACGGCGCTGGAAAACAACCGCGACCTGATGGCCGCCACCGCCCGAATCGAACAGGCCCGCGCGCAATACCGCATCGACGACAGCCGCCGCCTTCCCTCCCTGGTCGCCACGGCCAGTGGCACGCGCACGCGGCAGGCGACCGCCGGCAACCCGGCCTTCGGTGCCGGAGCGGGTGGCGACAATCTGCCCACCTCCTTCACCTTCAACCGTTACGACATCGGGGTCGGCGTTAGCGCCTTCGAGCTCGACTTCTGGGGGCGGGTCAAGAACCTGAGCGATGCGGCGCGGGCGAACTACCTCGCCTCGGTGGCGACGCAGCGCGCCTTCTACCTCTCCCTGATCGCGGACACGGCCACGACCTATTTCGAGATCATCGAGACCGAGGAACAGATCGTGCTGGCCGAAGCGACCGCGACCAGCCGCCGGGATGGCCTCAAGATCGCCAAGCTGCGTCTCGATGCCGGGGTCACCTCGGCCTTGCCCTATCGTCAGGCGGAGACGCTGCTGACTCAGGCCGAACAGCAGCTTGCAAGCGAACGGCTGGCGCTGGCGCAGTTGCGCAACCAGCTGGCGGTGCTGGTGGGCGGAACCGTGCCCGAAGCCTTGCCGGAGGGACTTACGCTCGAAGCTCAGGCTGACGATCGCCGGCTCGCCGCCGGGCTACCGTCCGAACTGCTGCTGGCCCGTCCGGACATTATCGCCGCTGAGGAACAGCTGCGCGCGGCGCGGGCCAATATCGGTGCGGCACGTGCGGCTTTCTTTCCTTCGATCTCGCTGACGGGCAATGCCGGGCTGACGTCCAGCAGTCTCGGCAATCTGTTCGATACCGACGGCTTTGGCTGGAGCTTTGGGCCATCGATCTCGCTCCCGATCTTCGATTTCGGCGCGCGCGAGGCCAATCTCGATCTCGCCAAGGCGCTGGAGGTCGAGCAGGTCGCCAATTACGACCGCACGGTGCAGCAGGCTTTCCGCGAAGTGTCCGATGCGCTGGCGGGCCGCGAATACCTTGCCCAGCAGATCGCGACGCTCGAACGCGCGCGCAACGCGCAGGTCGAAATTGCCCGCATCGCCCGCGCGCGGTATCGCGAAGGCGTGGCCGATTACCTCGAAGTGCTCGATGCCGAACGCAACCTGTTCAGCGCCGAGCAGCAATTGCTCGCCACCCGCCGGGCATGGCTCCAGAACCGCGCGACCCTGTTCGTGTCGCTCGGCGGCGGCGCGGGCGCGGGTGACAGGGGCGGCTGACCGCCCCCCGAAACGCCTGCGCGAAAGGCGGGGCACGATCGGGCTGCTCCGGCGCGCCATCGGCGGCCCCGCCCCGCGCGCGCCCTATTCGTGCCGCAGCGCGTCGATCGGGTCGAGCTTCGAGGCGCGGCTGGCCGGGTAGTATCCGAAAACGATCCCCATGATCGCGGAAAACACGAAGCTGACGATGTTGATGGTCGGATCGAACACGAAGGGCACCTCGATCGCTGCGGCCAGCGCCAAGGATGCAAGGAAGCCCAGCCCGATCCCGGCAAGCCCGCCGAGCGCGCACAGCACCACCGCCTCGGTCAGGAACTGCAGGCGCACTTCGCGTGCCAGCGCTCCGATCGCGAGGCGGATACCGATCTCGCGGGTGCGTTCCGTGACCGACACCAGCATGATGTTCATGATCCCGATCCCGCCCACCAGCAGGCTGATCGATGCGATGATCGCCACCATCGCGGTCAGCGCGCCCGTCACCGCACCCAGCGCCTGATTGATCTGCGCCGTGTCGATGATGTTGAAATCATTGGGCTCGTCGCCCTGTAGCAGGCGGCGTTCGCGCAGCAGCCCGACGAGCGAGTCCTGGATCGCCGATGCGGCGTAGGACGCATCATACTTGACCACGAAGTAATCGAGATTGTCGTTGCCGCGGAAGCGCCGCTGCACGGTCTTCAGGGGCATGTAGATGACATCGTCATCGTCCTGCCCGCCCCCCTGGCCGCGCTCCTCCATCACCCCGATGACCTCGCACGAGATGTCGGCAATCCGCATCCGCGCACCGACCGGGCTGGAGCCAACCGGGAAGATCGCCTCGCGCACCTTGAGCCCGATGATACAAACGTTCTTGCCCGCCGCTTCCTCGTCCCGAGTGAAGGCGCGGCCCTCTCCGATTGTGATCGTCTGCGCTTCGAGCAGGGGGTTGGTGCCGCCCTCCACCCGCGTGTCCCAGTCCTGCCCGTTGTAGAATGCGGTGCCGCTCGCCCCTACGCCCCCCGCCGCCAGCTGGACGCCGGCAATCTGCTGTTCGACCGCGCGCACATCGGCCTCGTCGAAGGGGCGGATGGTGCCGCGCGTCGTGCGCACGGGGAAGATGATGAAATTGCTCGCACCAAGCGACGAGATTTCCTCCTGCACCGAAGCGGTCACGCCATTGCCGACCGTCACCATCGTCACCACCGCGCCGACGCCGATGATGATGCCGAGCGTCGTCAGGATCGAGCGCAGGATGTGCCGCCGGATTTCGCGCAGCGCGAGGAGGATCGAGGTGCCGAGCATCAGGCCCCCTCCTCCACCAGCGCCCCACGCTCGATCCGTTCGACCAGCCCGTCGCGGAAGCGCACGATGGTGCCGGCATAGGCCGCCATGTCTTCCTCGTGCGTGACCATCAGAATGGTGATGCCCTCGCCGTTGAGCCGCTGAAGCAATTGCATGATTTCGACCGAGCGTTCGGAATCGAGGTTGCCTGTGGGCTCGTCGGCAAGCAGCACGTCGGGCTCGGTCACCAGCGCGCGCGCGATGGCGACGCGCTGCTGCTGGCCGCCCGAAAGTTCGGCCGGAGTGTGATCGGCCCAGGGGCCCAGCCCGACCTGATCCAGCGCGCGCATCGCCGCCTGACGCCGCGCCGCCTTGCTCTCGCCGCGATAAAGCAGCGGCAGTTCGACATTCTCCAGCGCGGTGGTGCGCGCCAGCAGGTTGAAGCCCTGAAACACGAATCCGAGATAGCGCCGCCTGAGCAGGCTGCGCTGATCGCGGTCGAGCTTTTGCACCTCCACCCCGCGGAACCGGAACACCCCGCTGGTCGGCACGTCGAGACAGCCGAGGATGTTCATCGTCGTTGACTTGCCCGACCCCGAAGGCCCCATCACCGCCACGAACTCGCCGCGCGAAATCGTGAGGTCGACACCCTTCAGCGCCTGAAACGCCGCCGCTCCGGTGCCGAAGGTCTTGGTAATTCCTTCCAGCTGGATCAGCGGCTCGCCCGTCATTGTGCTGCCGCCTTGACCGCGGTGACGACCTTCATGCCGGGCTTCAGTTCCTTCGATCGCACCACGGTCAGCCGCCCGTCGCTGCGACCGGTGATGACCTCGATCGCCTTCAGCTTGCCGTCGGCCTGCAACACCTGCACCTGCTGGCGGCTGCCTTCGCCGATAGTGGCCTGCTGCTTGCCGTCTTCCAGCCCGATCTGCGGATTGAAGACTCCGCCGGCTTCCTCGGCCTTTTCGTCCGGACGGAAGCGCAGGGCCGCGTTGGGCACCAGTAGCGCAGTGCCGGTGTTCTGCGTCTCGATGGTGGCGGTCGCGGTCATGCCGGGGCGCAACAGACCCTCGGGGTTGCGGACATCGAGCCGCGCCTCGTAGCTCACCACCGAACTGCCAGCCGCCGCCGCCGCGCCGCCCGCAGAACCTTCGACCGTGCTTTTCGAGGCGAGGTCGACCCGCTGCAACGTCGCCGGGAACCGGCGGCCGGGATAGGCATCGACGGTGAAGGTCGCATCCTGCCCCGGCTTGACCTGCCCGACATCCGCCTCGTCGATGGCGACGCGCAGCTGCATTTCCGACAGGTCCTCGGCAATCACGAACAGTGTGACGGTGTTGAAGCTGGCGACCACGGTCTGCCCCGGCTCGACCCGGCGGGCGAGCACCACGCCGGTCACGGGCGCGCGGATCACCGCACGGCTGCGGGTGGTGAGGTTGGCCTTGAGCGAGGCTTCCGCCGCCTCGATATTGGCGCGCGCCGAGGCGAGCGAGGCGCGGTCGCGCTGCACCGCGGCCTCGGCCTGTTCCAGCTCGATCTGCGAGGGGACCTGCCCGCCGGACAGCCGCCGCACTTCCTCGAGCCGTTTCAGCTGCACCGTGTCGATATCGAAAGTCGCCTGTGCCTGACCGAGTGCGGCGCGCGCCGCATTTACATTGGCGCGCGACTGGGCGATCTGCTGGTCGATGATCTCGGTGTTGATCACCGCGATCACCTGTCCCCGTGTCACGCGGTCGTTCACGTCGACCAGCACCGAATCGAGCGGCCCGGTGACTTCCGCACCCACTTCGACCTGGTTGGTCGGGCGCAGGTTGCCCGTCGCCGTCACCGACAGCGCGAGCGAGGCCTGCGTCACGGGCTCGGTGATATAATCGGGCCCCGGCGGATCGGCGGTGCAGCGCGAGACGATCAGCACCAGCACGATCAGGATCAACGCGGGCAGCCAGTATTTCATCCACCGCCGCCAGCGCGGGCGCGGCTTGGTGCCGAGGAATTCGTCCATTTCCGGCGCCTCGTCGGATTTGCGCATGTCGATCACGTGCCGGGCTCCCCTGCCGATGGATTGATGGCCGCCCCCTCGGGCACGGACCAGCCGCCGCCCATCGCCCGGGCGAGCGCGATGAAGGCCTGCGCGCGCGAACCTTGCGCGCTCACCAGTGCGGTGCGCGTGCTGAGCAGCTGGCTTTCGGCAACGAGCAGCGTCTGGAAATCGATCAGCCCCGCCTGATACTGGCTGCGCGCCAGGATCGCGGCGTTCTGCGCGCCCTCGCTCGCCTCGATCAGCGCGGCGACGCGGGTGTCGCTGGCATCGAGATCGACTGCGGCGCTCTCGACCTCCTGAAGCGCGGCGAGAATGCTCTGCCGCCAGAAGGCGAGCGAGCCGTCGGCATTGGCACGCGCGGCGTCGATCTGGCTGCGCGCACGCCCGCCGTCGAAGATCAGCTGCGACAATCCGGCAAAGACGTTGCCGGTGACGAGGTCGAACAGATCGCCCACATTGGTGCCGCCGGTGCCGATCGTGCCCGTCAGCCGCGCGAAGGGCAGCAGCTGCGCGCGTGCGACACCGACGCGGGCGAGATCGGCGGCAAGCTGCGCCTCGGCGGCGCTCACGTCCGGGCGGCGGCGCAGCGTGTCCGCGGGCGCGGCGATGGTGACGCGGGCGGGCGGCACGGGAACGGCGCGCGGGCTCTCGGTCAGGGCGGCATAGACCCGGCCCGGCGGCTCGCCGATCAGGGTCGAGATGGCATTGGCGACCGCGACGAGATTGCTTTCGAGCTGCGGGATCGAGGCGGCGGTCTGCGCGCGCTGGGTGCGCGCCTGCTCGACATCGAGGCTCGCCACCAGCCCGGCCTGATTGCGCCACCGCGCGATCTGGAGATTGTCATCCTGCACCGCCAGCGTCTCGCGCGCGATGGCGAGCTGTTCGGCCAGCGCGCGGGCCGAGACCGTCTGGCTCGCCACCTGCGCGGTGATCACCCGCTCCAGATCGCCGAGCGAATAGCCCGCTGCCTGCAAGTCGCCGCGCGCGGCATCGCGCGATGCGTCGATCCGGCCGAACAGATCGGCCTCCCACTGCACATCGGCGCCAACCGAAAGCTGCACCCCGTCGCGCGCCAGATCGCCGACATCGCGCTGCGCGCCGCCGCTCGCCGTGACCGAGGGGAGAAAACCCGCCTCGGCCTGCCGCAGCCCGGCACGCGCGGCCCGCAGGCGGGCGGCGGCCTGCGCAAGATCGAGGTTCTCGGCCTGCGCGCGTTCCACGAATTCGGCAATCAGCGGATCATCGAGCATCGCCCAATAGCGATCGAGCGCAACGGTGGCCTCGCCCGGCGGGGCGAGCACCCAGCGATCGGGAATGGGCTGAACGCTCGCCATCGCGGGCGGCTCGGCGCGGGAGATGGCGCAGCCGCCGATTGCGGGGGTCAGGGCCGCCAGCATCGCCGCAGCACGGCAAGCCTGCGCGTATCGCCGGCCCGAAGCTCCATCCCGATGACGGTCACGATCCAAATTGCGCCCCCTTCTGTCGTCGAAGGCCGACCTGTGCGATGCGATCCACACCCGGTCAGAACTGCGACAGTTGCCCATTGGGTAGCGGCTGGAGCGGCCCCGCACAACGCGCATTCGTCGAGACAGCTTGTGCCACTGTCGATGAAAAGACTGATAAGACGAAATTTCTGCGGATCGAATGTCGCGACCCTCCACCGGCGGACGCGAACCACGCCGGTTGCAATTCACCCGCGAGAGGTGAAGGTCTCGGCGCGTAAACCGCAGGACCACCGCCGAGAGCGTGGCTTCGGGCGTGACCTTCAGCGCCGGCTGCGGTGCCGCTCGTGTCGGCGTGGCTGGCGCCGGCGGGCGCGATCAGCCCCGGTGGGCCGAGAGCGCCTCGAACACCCGCGCCAGCGCCTGCCCGGCGGGATCCTCCTCGCGCATCAGGGCATAGCTGCCCGACAGCCACAGCGCGCAATGCCCGTGCACCGTGGCAATCAGCGAACGCACGAGGCGGCGGGTCGCGTCGGCATCGGCTGCGGCACCGCGCCCGAGCCAGCGCGTCACCTCGCGATCGACAATCCCGGTCAGCGCCTCGCGCGCGGCCTCGTCCTGCCTGGCAATGGCCTGCGAACGGTCGATGCGGTGATCGTAGATCGCCATCCACGCGTTTCGGTTCGCTTCGGCAAAGGCGAAATAGGCGCGCACGAGCGCGACGATCCGCGCCTCATCGTCCCCTGTCGCGCGAGCCAGCGCGGCTTCCAGCCCGTCGCTCCATGCGCGGAATGTCAGGCTGTTGATCGCGATCAGATAGGCATCGAGCCCGCCGAAGACATTGTAGATCGTCCCCACCGAATAACCCGCCCGCCGCGCCGCTTCGCGCGCCGAGAACTTCGCGAAACCGCGTTCGGCCATCAGCTCATGCCCGCAGGCGATCAGCAGGTCGCGCAGCTCATCAGGGGAGTGATCGGATCGGCGTCCCATTTTTCGGTTGATAAGGCATAAATTGAACGTTGTCTATTTTTTAATTGAACACTGTCTATTTGTGTGGGACTGTATGATCGAATCGCCGAGGGAGTGATGCCGTGTTGAGCAACTTCGCCATTGCCGGTTGGGGCGCCTATCGTCCGCGCGAGGTGGTCGCCTCGGCGACGCTCGATCGGCGCCACGGCCACGCGGAAGGCTGGACCGAGGCCGAGTTCGGCATCGCCGCCCGGCACATCGCCGCCCCTGACGAGACCACTTCGATGATGGCCGCCGCTGCCGCACGCGCGGCGCTGGACCGCGCCGGATGGAGCGACACCCCGCCCGATGTCATCATCGGCGGCTGCGGCGTGATGGAGCAGCCGATCCCCTCCACCGCGGTGCTGGTGCAGGACCGGCTCGGCCTGGGGCAGGCGGGCGTGCCGAGTTTCGACGTCAACCAGACCTGCCTGTCCTTCGTCGCCGCACTCGATGTCGCCGCGATGGGGATCGCCACGGGGCGCTGGAAGCGGGCGCTGGTGTTCGCCAGCGACATCGCTTCGGCGGGGCTCGATCCGGCGGTGGCCAAGACCCGCTCAATCTTCGGGGATGGGGCGGCGGCGCTGGCCATCGAAGCGTGCGACGATGGCACGCGCGGGCTGATCGGCAGCGCCAGCGTGACCCACGGGATGCACCACGCCCTCGCCCAGCTGCGCGCGGGCGGCACGCGGCTGCGGGTGGAGGAAGGCTACGACGCGCTGGTCGCGGGGTCGTTCTTCGAGATGAACCCCTTCGCGATCTTCAAGGCCGCCGCCAAGGCGCTGCCCGGCGTAATCGAAAGCGCTCTGGCGCAGGCCGGGGTGACGCGCGAGGAGCTCGCCTGCATCATCTGCCATCAGGCGAGCGCGCCGGGCGTTGCCCACATCAAGCGCCTGTTCGCCCCTGCGAGCGATCGCGTAATCGACCTGTTCCCCACCCACGGCAACCAGATCGCCGCCTCGATCCCGACGGTACTCGCCCATGCGCTCGAGACCGGGCGCGCAAAGCGGGGCGATGCGATCCTGCTGCTGGGCACGGCAGCGGGGATCAGCGCCACGGCGATGGTGGTCCGGCTGTGACGGCGCGGCGCATCCTGATTACGGGGGCGACCGGGGGGCTTGGCCGTGCGCTGGTACGCGAGGCGCTGGCACGCGGCACAAGCGTGCGCGCCACCGGCCGCGATAGCACGGCGGGCGCAAGGCTGGCGGAGGCCGGGGCCGAATTCGTCCGCTGCGATCTCGCGCAGCCCGATGCCGATCTGGCCGCGCTGCTGACCGCGTGCGACAGCGTGATCCACGCCGCTGCCCTGTCAGCCAGCTGGGGCCGCGCGGCGGACTTCGAAACCGCCAATGTCACCGCCACCCGGCACCTGCTCGATGCTGCGCGCGTGACGGGGGTCGGGCGCTTTGTCTTCGTCTCCTCGCCCTCGATCTTTGCGCGCATGGCCGACCAGACGGACATAGGTCCGGATGATCCTCCCGCGCCATCGCCGCTCAATGCCTATGCCCGCACCAAGCTGGCGGCCGAGCGGATGGTGCTCGCGGCTTCGGACGGGGGGCTGGCGACCTGTGCCATCCGCCCGCGTGCGCTGGTGGGTGACGGCGACCGGGTGATCCTCCCGCGTCTCGCCGCGCTCGCTCGGCGGGCGCGGATGCCCCTGCCCCGCGGCGGACGGGCGCTGATCGAGCTCACCGATCTGCGCGACGCCGCATGGGCGATTTGCGAGGCCGAGGCGCGCGCGCCCGCGATTGCGGGTCAGGCGATCAACATCTCCGGCGGCCGCCCTAGCGCGGTGCGCGATCTGGCGCTGAGTCTGGCCGAAGCGCTGGGCGAACGCCCGCAGCTGGTGAATGTCCCGCTTGCGGTCGCCCGCCCGATTGCGGCGGTCGCCGAGACGCTGGCCCGGCTTGCGGACACGCCGCAGGAGCCCGTGCTGACCCGCTACACGCTGGCGACGCTCGCCTATTCGCAGACCTTCGACCTTGCGCCCGCCCGCGCGCTGCTGGGCTACGAACCGCGCCACGATGCGCTCGCAACCCTGCTCGAACAGGCGCGCCGCCTTGCCGCCACAGGTGCCCCGGCATGATCCGCACCCGCCTCCGCTGGCTCGAACGCGGATCGTGCAGCCACCCGCAGGCGATGACGATCGGCGGCGGGAGCCTGTGCCCGGTCAGCTTCCCGGCGATGGTCGGGGTGATCCGCCACCCCTCGCGCGGGGTCTTCCTGTTCGACACCGGCTACGACCCCGCCTTCATCGCCGCCACCCGCCCCTTTCCCGAGCGGTTCTATCGCTGGACCACGCCGGTCCGCATCGGCCCACGTGAGGAATGGCGCGCCTGGCTTGCCGCGCATGACATCGCCGAGAGCGAGATCGCGGGCACCATCCTGTCGCATTTCCACGGCGATCATGTCGCGGGGATGGCGCACCTCGCCGACCGCCCGGTCTATTGCGCGCGCGCGGGATTGCAGCAGCTGCGCCGTCCGGGGCGGATCGCGCGGGTGCGGCAGGGGCTGCTCGCCGCGCTGGTGCCCGAAGCGGTGGACGCTCAGGCGCGGTTCTTCGAGGATGCCCCGGCGCACGCGCTGCCCTCCGCCTTCGCGCCCTTTGCCGAGGGGCGGGACATTCTGGGGGACGGATCGCTGCTTGCAGTCGAGCTGCCGGGGCACTGTGCGGGTCACTGGGGACTCGCGCTGATGCTCGAGAGCGGTCAGCCGGTGCTGCTTGCCGCCGATGCGGTCTGGTCGGGTCGCTCGATCGCCGAGCGCCGCCCGCCGCCGCGCATCACCACCGCGCTGCTGGGGGATACGCGGCGCTATCGCCAGACCCTCGACCTGCTTAGCGCGGCGGCGGCGAACAATCGCGAGCTGGCGATCCTGCCCTCGCATTGCGCCCACAGCGCGCGGGCCTTTCGCGGTGGGGACGATGACGCAGTCTAGCCGGATCATCGCCGCTTGGCTGCGCACGCAGATCGCGATGCGCCGCTCGTCCGCTGTCCTTGCAAGAGGGCGCGCGCGGGCCTGGGCCCAGTTGCAACCGGCGCTCACCCGCTGCCCGGCATTGGCGGAGCACGCCGGGCGTCCGTTCGACACCTTTCCGATCACCGACATCGCCGATCTGCGCCGCGATTATGGCGCGTGGAACAGCCTTGGCCTCACGGACAGCACCCTGCGCGCGATGGCCGACGCTGCAGAAGCGGGCGAGGATGCGGGGCCGGATGCGCTCTCGGCCGGGTGGTCGACCGGCAGCGGCGGCGGCGCGCGCGGGCTGTTTCTGGCGAGCCCGGAGGAGCGCGCCGAGTATATCGGCCAAAGCCTCGCCCGCCTGCTCCCCGCCAGCGCGCTGCTGCGCCGCCAGCGGATCGCGCTGCATCTGCGGGCGGGCAATGCGCTCTACAGCGATGCCGGGCGCGGGCGGATCGCCTTTCGCCATGTGCCGCTGTCCGCCGCACTGGATGAGACTGTCGCCGCGCTCGAAGCCTTTGCTCCCACCATCCTCATCGCCCCGCCCTTTCGTCTGCTGGCGCTTGCCGAAGCGGGTCTGCACCTGCCGTCGCTCCGCCACCTGTTCTGCGGTAGCGAGCCAATCAGCGCTGCCGAACGCGACCTGATCGCTGCGCGGTTGGGGCAGGCACCGCGCGCGATCTGGCAGGCGACCGAGGGGTTTCTGGGGGCCGAATGCCGCGAGGGGCGGCTTCATCTCAACGATCATGTCCTCGCCGTGGAGCTGGAACCCGTACCGCGCACGGCGGGCTTCCGCCCCATCATCACCGACCTGATGCGCCGCAGCCAGCCGATCGTCCGGCTGCGAGGCGACGACTATCTGGAGCTCGACCCGCGCCCCTGCCCCTGCGGCTTTGCCGGGCGGGTGATCCGTCCCATCGAGGGGCACGTCACCGACCTCTGGCCGGGCGCGCTGGGCACCGTCACCCCGCCGCAGATTGTCGCTGCGGTGGAAGCGGTGCTGGGTGCGGACTGGCGCTGGCAGGCGCTGGGAGTGCCGGAGCGGGCGGTGCTGCGAGTGGCGTCCGACTGCCCTGCCGCGCTGGCCGAGCGCGCTGCCTTCGCGCTCGAGGCCGCATCTGCCCGCCCCGTCGCCATCCGCCGTGACCTGCCCGAATGGGCCGGGCCCAAGCGCCGGAAGGTCGTGTGGCACCATGGCTAGATCCGTGCTCATCACCGGCGCGCGGGCGGTCGCGGCGCTCGATCTGGCACGCGATTTCGTCGCGGCGGGCTGGCAGGTGCACCTCGCCGACAGCTGCGTCTCGCGCATGGCGCGCTGGTCGCGGCTGGCGGCAGAGCACCACCTCTACCCCCCGCCCCGGCAGGAGGGCGAGGCCTTCCGCCGCGCGATTGCCACGCTGGTTGGCGAGAAGAATATCGATCTCGTCGTGCCGACCTGCGAGGAAGTGTTCCACCTCGCCGCTCCATCGCTCCGGCGGGCTCTTGGTGCGCGGCTGTTCGCGCCCGACCTTGCGACGCTGCGCCAGCTGCACGACAAATTCGCCTTCGCCCGCGCCTGCGACGGCTGGGGCCTCCCCGCGCCCGAGAGTCACCTGCTCGAAAGCCCTGCCGATGTGGCGCGCTTTGCCGGGGAGGCGAGCGAATGGGTGTTCAAACCGTGCTTCACCCGCTTCGGCGATGCCGCACTGGTTGACCCCGCGCCGCAAGCGCTGGCGCAGGTCACGCCCACGCCAGCAGCACCCTGGCTCGCCCAGCGCCGCATCTTCGGGCGCGAGGCGGCATTTTACGCGGTCGCTCATCATGGCGCGCTCACAGCCTTTGCCGCCTATGCTTCCGAATGGCGGCTGGGCGGCGGGGCGAGTTATGCCTTCGAACCGCTGGACGCCGGAGACGCGGCGGCGCTGCATGACCTTGCTGCGCGCCTCTCCTCCAGCGCCGGCCTCCACGGCCAGTTCGCCTGCGATGTGATGATCGACGCGCAAGGGTGCCCGTTTCTGATCGAATGCAACCCACGCGCCACCAGCGGCGTCCATCTGCTGACCGGCAGCGGCACACTCGCTCGCGCCATCGGAGAGGGTGTTCCCACGCCCCCGCAGAGCCATGCCCCGGCCTATCTCGGCCCGGCGATGGTGGTCTACGGCCTGCCACAGGCCTTTCGGGAGCGGCGGCTGCGGCCATGGTGGCACCTGCTCGCCACCGGGCGCGAGGCGATCTCGCGCCCCGGCGACCGCTGGCCGCTGGCGGGCGCGCTTGCCGATGCGGCGGGCTTCTTCCGCGAAGGTCGCCGCCATTCTATCACCACCACCGCGGCCGCCACCCGCGACATTGCCTGGAACGGCGAGGAACTGGACTGATGAGCTTTCCCCAAGCCGTGCGCGATGCCTGGCACATGGTTGCCCTGTCGCGCGATCTGCGACCCGGCAGCGTGCGCAAGGTTATGCTGTGCGATACCCCCATCGCCCTGTTCCGCACCGAGGCAGACATCGGCGCGCTGGTCGACCGCTGCCCGCACCGCAATTATCCCCTCTCCGAGGGCCGCGTGCATCGCGGCGCACTCGAATGCCCCTATCACGGGTGGCGCTTCGCCGCCGATGGCGCCTGCATCGCAGTGCCCGGCTGCCCCGCAGCCGCCACCGCTACCGACCCGCGCCTCAGTGCCGCTGCCCTGCGCGTCGCCGAGCGGCACGGCGCGATCTTTGCCACCCTGTCGGACAGCGCCCCCGCCGAGCCGCCCCTGCCGCCCGATTTCGGCAATCCCGACCTCGATCACTTCTGGTGGCAGCAGGGCACCTGGCAGGGCCGCGCCTTCGATGCGGTGGAGAACGTGATGGACCCGTTCCATACCGGCCACCTGCACCACGGCTTCATCCGCCGCCGCGACAAGCGTCTGCCGGTCGATCTGGTGGTGACCAGCCACGGTGACGGTATCGACATGGCGATCGAGCAGACGCAGCCCGATCTCGGCCTGATGTCCCGCTTTCTCGAGCGCGACCGGCAGCGCAGCGTCTCGCGCTACTATCCGCCCACCACGGTGCAGGCGCGGTGGGAGGGGGCGACGCGGCTGACCCTGTGCGTCACCGCGATCTTCACGCCTGCGAGCGAGGGCACCTTCACGCCCTTCGCGCGCTTTTCGACCCCCAAGGGCCTCGCCCCCGGCTGGCTCAAGCAGGCCGCGATCCGGCTGTTCCTTGCCCCGGTGGTCGCGCAGGATCGCAGGGCGCTTGCCCGCCAGCACGCGGTCATGACCCGCTTCGGCCACCCGCAATTCACCTCCGGCCCCGGCGACATCCTCGGCAACCGTCTGCACCGCCTGTGGCGCGGCGAGACGCTCGAGCCCGGGCAGGATGATCCCGTGGCGGCGGAACTATAGGGGTTTTTGGGTGAAGGGAACCCCGAAACAACCGTTTCAATATGGTAATGTTTAATTTTATAGGCAGAGAATAGCTAGATACCCCCACACATACCCCCAAACTCTAGCGCTAGGCGGCTGTTCAGCATCGAAGTCCGCCCGCAGGGCGAGGGCCTGCATATAGGCAAAGCCAGAAACGCCAGATGCATGACAGGGCCATTTTCCGGTCCGGGGCTGGCAGTGTGGAACATACACACCCTACGCGACGGATCGCAGCATCTATTGCTGAGAATCGTTCTTTTAAATCAATCCTGTAGCGAGGGCTCTCTAGCAATGGCAACATGCCAATCAATTCTGATTGCCAGCCGTAGCGCCACCCGGATCTGATTGAAACGCCAGCAATGTTTTGAAATCTAGACGGTCTTCTCCGGGGTGATCGCCATTCATTTTCGATCTGCCCGAACCACACAGGAGTGGCGGGAACAGCACAAAATCGCGGGTCCAGCCAAGCAATTTCGCACAACCATAGCGATAAAGAACCCTTCCTTTCCCTGATATCCATCAATCACCGGCCGTGAGCGGGTCAGAACTGCGACGCAAAAGCGGACTTGCGGCTTTGCTCTGATCCTAAAAAATTCCTGGCATTCTAAGTGCGACCCCGATGCCGCCATTCGCATAGGACCGTTGCGAATGGCGGCAGACCGGGTGCGGCGTCTCATTTCTGGGCGAATGCAGTGCCTGATTGTTCATCCGGCCTCTGCCCATGGCGGCTTGCGCGAAGGCGGCGGACCAGGTCCATCCGTAGCCCCAGCACCGCCATGAACCCGATGAGGGCAATGGCGAACACGCCCACGATCACGTTCTGTGTGAGCCGACCGACCGGGAACAGGAAGTTCCACTTGTGGATGAAGCTGAACACGAGACGCTCAGGCTTCTCCCCGTCTGCCACCCGGTCGACCAGCACGCCTGTGCCGGTATCGACGAACAAGCTGGCCTTCACCGGTTCGGCATAGTCCACCCGCCAGACCGGCAGGCGCTTGTTGCGGAAGTCGTATTCGTGGCTGAAGCGCGTGATCAGTTCCACGCCCGTCACCGCACTGTCCGGCGCGCCGGTGAAGCGGCGGGCGATGGCGCGGGCAATATCCCTGTCGCCTGAGGTCACGACGTTACCGGTCGCCGCGTCGAGATAGATCGCCGGGCCATCGGGCTTGATCCCGGCAAAACGTGCCTCGCGGATTTCCGCGTCGGTTGAAGGGGTCTTCGCCTGTGCCGCCATCATCGCCGCGTGGTCGTGGCCTGCCATGCCATGATCCGCCGCTGCCATGGCGGGGCCGTGGTCATGCTCTCCGCCACCCATAGCGCCTTTGGGCGGGGCAAGGCCGATACGGTAGAGTGGCTGCCCCTCAGCCCCCTCGACCAGCGCGACAGAGGCGATGTCGCGTCCCTTGGCGATCAGCGCCCAGTCGGCCTCGATCGGCCACTTGCCGCTCGCGACATTGACGGGCTTGCCCATCTTGAGCTGGCTGACGGGAGGCACCAGCGCCGACTGGATCAGGTGGTAGATGCCCGAGGCGGAGAACATGATCAGCGGCAGAGCGAGCACATAGCCCGTAATCCGGTGCCAGCCCCGCGCGCCCGGCAGGCGCTTCTTGCGCCGCACCGTCACCAGCATGGCGATGCCGGTCAGGCCGAGCGCCAGCAGGCTCCCGACCATCAGAGCGATCACAACCACCCTGAGCCAGTCCATCCCCGGCGGCACCCACTCCCAGGTGTGGAGCGCCCGGAACACCGATTGCAGGCGGGTCTTGGTGGTGTTGTTCACCGCCGCGAGGCTCGAGGTTTCGGTGTGGACATAGGCGGTGAGGCCGTCATCGCCTGCGAATTCCAGCTTCCATACCGGCAGCAGGCGATTGACCCAGGGGTAGTCGGCATCGAACTCGGTCTGGAGCCGGGCCGAGCTGATTGCCCGGTCGGTAGCGAGATAGTGGCGGGCGAGGAACTCGGCTTGCGCCCGGTCGCCGCCGGTCACTTCGCTGCCGTCGGCGGGACGGAAATAGCGGCGCGCGCCGTCCGCTGCCGGGGTGACCTGCCACAGCACTTCGCCGCCCGGGGCAGGGACGGTCTTGACCGCCACCGCCTCGGCGATGCCCTTTTTGGCAAGGGTTTGTGCGATCGGCCGCGCCCCTTCGAGCGCGACCGTGGCAACAGGCGGCATGAACTCCGCCTGCTGCGGGCCGAACAGCACCATGGCGATATGGGTGAGGCCGCTGAGGCCCCACACCAGCAGACTGATCCCGCCGATCAACCCCAGCCATTGATGCTTGGAATATGACCAGCGCGCGGTCTTGGTCTTTGCGCTCATCGCCGCCTCCCTCAGAACCGCGCGCGCAGGCCGCCGAACACGGCGCGCCCTTGCCCGGGGGTGTAGATCGCCTCGTTGGTGAGGCGCTGGTTGGCGTTGGTGGTGACGTTCGAGATGAACACCGTGTCAAACAGGTTCTCGACCGACCCGAACAGTTCGATCCCCTCGGTCAGCATGACCCCGGCGGTGATCTGGACAGTCTCGTAACCGGGCGCCCGTTCGGTGTTGGCATAGTCCGCCCACGGGCCGTCGGGGATCCAGCGCAGGGTGGTGGAGAGGTAGAACCGATCCACCTGGTCGAACCGCGCCTCGGCAATCAGCACATGGCGTGGCACCCCGGCGAGTTGGTTGTCGCCATAGACCGCGTCATCATCGAAAGTGAAGTCGTTGAAGGTATAGGCCGCGCTCAGCCGCAGGGCCTGACCGTTCTTCTCCAGCGCCGCCTTGAAGGGCCGCACATCGAGCCCGAATTCGAGGCCCTGATGGATGGTGCGGTCGCCATTGGTGGTAACGGTAATCAGCCCACGCGCGCCCGGCACGGCAAGGTCGAGGAACTCGTTCTCCAGCTCCGCCCGGTAAAGCGCGATGTCCCACGAGACGATCCCTGCCTGCCCGCGCGTGCCGACTTCGAACACGGTCGCGCGCTGGGGATCGAGCGGGGCGAAGGGGAAGGCCCCGCCGCTGGTGAGGTCGGCAAGGCTAGGGGCTTCGAAGCTGCGGCTGATGTTGCCGAAGAACTGGATGTCCTCGGCTGCATCCACCAGCAGGCCGACACGCGGGTTGAACTGGTCATATTCGCCCCGGCCCGTCACCGCATTGAGGATCGCGGTCACGTCGCGGGTGGCTCGGGCATATTGCCCGCCGGCGATCAGCGTGACGGCGTCGGTCAGGCCGAGATCGGCCTGGCCATAGACCGTCAGCGTGTCCGAGTCCTGATCCGACCGGGTGCGCAGCGCCCCGCGCGCGCCCGAATTGTTGGCGAAGGTCTTCGCGTCATTCGTCGAGTAGGCATAGATTGCGCCCACCTGCCAGCGGCTCTGATCGGCGAGGAAGGGGAGGCTGCCGGACAGGCGGGTCGAAACGCCGACCTCGTCCTCGCCCTGCACGATGATCCCGGCAAAGCGGGTGATCGCATGATCGAGATTGCGACGGGCATACCATGCACCGAACTCAAGATCGGCCGAGCCGAGTTCGATGACGGTGAGGTTCGACACGCGGTAAACATCGAGGTTGCGGTCCCAGTCGTCGGCGACCGGGCCGGGGTCGAGCAGGGTCACCGGTCCGCCCGGAAAGAACGGCCCCGCCGTCACCGGCCGGCCCGCCGCGCGCGGATTGGCGAGCGCGTCGGCAAGGCGCAAGGATCCCGCCAGCTCGAAATTGTCCGACAGCGCGGTGACATAGAAGCGCGTCTCGATATTGTCCGACACCCGCCAACCGAGGTTGCCGTGGCCATAGATGCTGCGCACCTCGCTGTGTTCGCGGTAGCCGTCGCTGGTGAGGCCGGTGATCCCGCCCCAATAATCGACATCGCCGCTCTTGCCGGAAAGCGAAGCATTGCCGCGGAAGGTGGAGAAGCTGCCACCCTCGGCGCGCAGGGCGACAGGCGCGCGGGCGGTGCGCCCGGTCGGGCTGACGATGTTCACCGCCCCGCCGAGCGATGCCGCGCCGAAGCGCAGACCGTTGGCGCCCTTGAACACCTCCATGTAGCGGATGGTGAGCGGGTCGACCTCCTGAAACTCGGTCGCGCCCGATGCGCGGCTGATCGGCACCCCGTCGCGCAGGACGGTGAGGCCGCGACGCTCGAAGCTCGAATTGAGGCCCGATCCGCGGATCGAGATACGGCTTTCGCGCTGGGCGCTGGTGTCGGCGAAGACGCCGGGGGTCAGCTCCAGCACGTCGCCGATCGATTGGGCGAAGATGTCGGCAAAGCCTTCGTCCTCGACGAGGCCCGTCGCCCCGGGGACGCGTTCGAGCTCCTGTCGGGCAGCCTCAGGCGCGGGCGCGGTCGGCGTGCCTTGCAGGCTGGCGGTGACGATGATTTCGTCTTGCCGCTGGCCGATCCCCTGCGCCTGAAGCGGGGCTTTGAAAGCGCCAGTCGTTGCGGCAAGCATGGTCGCGCCCAACAAAGCGCGCTTCATAGTGTTAATTTGCATGATGTATCTCAATTTCCGTCGGCGCGCGCCTGTGATGCGGCGCAGCGCCATTGACCCTGCCTCGGCGGGTCAGTGAGCGAAGTGGCTTTACGCGCCGCGGTCAAACACCCGCGCGCAGAGCCTTGCGATCAGACGGAAAGGGAAGGCGGCCCGCGCAGGGGCGGGCGCAGGAAATGAATGTCGCGGGCAGGCGGCGCCCGGAGCGGCGCAAGCCCAACCAGCAGGATGAACGCCAGTGCCGCCGCCAGCAGCACCGGATCGGCCCCGCCCAATGCGGCATGGCCAAGCCCAGAGAAGGCACAAGGCTGAGACTTGTCTGCCGCCTCGGAATGATCGCTCTTCCCGTCGTCCTTCATCGGGATAGCGATCCGCATCTGCTTCGGCGTGCCGCTGGCATCCGCGCAGATCGTCACCGTCAGGAAACGCTCGCCATTGGACGAGATCATGTAGCCTGCTGGCACCAGCGCCTTGACCGCCAGGGCAAGCACCACGAGCGCCAGCGAGAGCCGGGCATAACCGTGAGTCAAGGCGCGAAGGCTGAACATTGCGGGCGCGCCTCTAGCTCAGGGAAATCGCGATGTCACCGTGTAGCATTGGTGAGACACTACCGAACAGGAAGGAGCCATTCGGCTTCGACCCGCTTGCGGTCAACAGAAAGTGCCCCGCCAACGCAGTGACGGCTTTTATCGGAACCAGACGCTCGATGGAATGGGCTCGAACGACCGTCTCTGGGTCGGCAGCTGCCTTTGCTGTTGCGATTGACAATTCGCCAAAGCAGGTTGCACCTTATCGATGCTTCCGAACACATCCCCGATCACCACAAGCTTTTCGATAGTTCGTCACAGCTTAGCCCGAATTCCGATCAGCCAGCCGCACCACATCCCCGCCCTTGCGCAGCTGGTCCAGATGATCGCTCCACCATTGCGCCATCGCCACTCGTTCGTGCCAATGGGCGCCCCGGTGATAGGCTGCGCGCACCTTGTCGGTGTCGCCATGCGCAAGCGCGCGCTCGATCGCATCGGGGTTCCACTTGCCGCTTTCGTTCAGCAACGTGGAGGCCATAGCGCGGAAGCCGTGCGCGGTCATTTCATCGGTGGCATAGCCCAGTCGCCGCAGACCGGCGTTAATCGTATTCTCGCTCATCTGGCGCGCGCGGGTGCGGACGGACGGGAACACGTAGCCGGTCGGCCCCGTCACCGCCCTTACTTGCCGGAACAGCTCCACGGTTTGCCGCGATAGGGGGACATGGTGCGGCTTGCGCATCTTCATCTTGTTCGCCGGGATGATCCAGAGCGCCCCGTCCAGATCAATCTCGCTCCACTCGGCATGGCGCAGCTCGCCGGGGCGGACGAAAACGTGCGGGGCAATCTGCAAGGCCAGCTTGGTAATGCCGCTGCCCTCGTAATCATCGATCGCGCGCAGCAAGTCGCCAACCTTCTTGGGATCGGTGATCGCCCCGTAATGCGTCACCGTGGGAGCGGTAAGTGCGCCGCGCAAATCTCGGGTAGGGTCCGACGCAAGCCGCGCGGTGGCAACAGTATAGCGGAACACCGCACCAGCCAATTGCAGGCTGCGCCGCGCGCTTTCGAGCTTCCCCTTACCTTCGATCCGGCGAATGGCTGTCAGGACGTCCATGGGCTCGATTTCGCCGATAGGCAGGTGGCCGATCGAACCGCACACCAGTGACAGCAGATATTCGCTACGGGTGGCGGTGGCCGGTGCCCAGCCCTTCTGCCCAACCCGTCGCCGCTTCTGGCAAAATTCATCGCTGATCGCCTTGAAAGTGTCGGCAGCCTGAATGCAAGAGAGCAGCTTGTCGCGCCGCTTCTCTCTCGACGGGTCTTTGCGGAGAGCGATCATTTCGCGGGCTTCCTCGCGGCGGCGGCGCGCTTCGCCCAAACTGATTTCGGGGTAGGCCTCAATCGCCAGCAGCTTTTCGCGCCCATCGATCCGATATTTCAGCCGCCAGAGCTTGCCCCAGGCTGGGGTGATCAGCAAGTGCATCCCGCCCCCGTCCGCCAGTTTGATGGGCTTGGCACCGGGCTTGGCCTTGCGGATCGCAACATCTGTCAGCGCCATAGTAGCATCCAGCCTTTCCGGGATTTGCCCCCGCGATACCCCCAAGCCTGGGGGTATCGAGTTAGCCGCTTTGGCTAGAACCCCCAGCCATACCCCCATTCGCCACCGGTTAAATGCGGAAACGAGTGAACGCTTGCGGCACGATATCCGCTGAATACCTTGGATTTTAGGGGGGTTGTCCAGACGCATATGGATGCCGATGGACGGGGAAGTGGAGCGGGTGAAGGGAACTGGGCTTTAGAGTAAGTGGGTATCATGCCCGCTTTGAGGACGCGGGTTCGATTCCTGATTTCTCGCCTGTCGCGAGTTCGACGATCGCGCTGAGGCGGCCTTCGACCTTGACCGTCACGCCCCGGCCGCGCGGGTTTGGGGACAGCGTCACGTGATCGATCAGTTCCCGCAGAACGGGGATCGCCGCCTCTCTGGCGGCGGGATCGGCCAAGGCGATGCGCAGGTCTGTGACCTGCCTGCGGTAATCCTCGGCGATGGCGGGGTGCAGGGCGATGACGCGCAGCGCGTCGACCTCGGCCAACTGGGCGGCGGTGCGGTCGCGCTCGATGCGGGCGGTGCGAAGGGCATCGCGCAGCTCGGCGAATTCGCTGCCGCCTTCGGCGATCACCTGCACCAGGCGCTCGACCTTGGCCGTGGCGGACTGCAGCTGGCGCTCTAGCGTGGCGCGGCGCTGGCGGGCCGATCGCGCGCGGCGGGTGTATTCCTCGTGATATTCGCGCACGTAGGTCGCGACGACATCGGGATCCAGCAGGTGCTGTTGAAGGCCGGCCAGCGTCTCGCGCTCGTAGCTCTCGGTGCTGATCGTGCGGTTGTTGGTACAGGTGCCGCCGTCGCGACGGGATCCGCAGGACCAGAAGCGGCCGGTGCTGATGTTCCACGCCCCGCCGCAGGTACCGCAGCGGCCGAGGCCGGACAGGATGTGGCGGGGGCGGCGAGCCTTGACCGGGGCGGCGGCGGTGCGGTTGCGCTCGAGCTCGGTTTGCACCGCTTCCCACAGGGCATCGTCGATGATGCGCAGCGCGGGCACGGCCTCGATGATCCAGGCGCTTTCGGGATTGGGGCGGATGCGGGTGGTGCGGGTGACGGGTTCGATCACCTTGCTGGTGCGGTTGTGGACCAGCTCGCCGATGTAGAGCCGGTTCGAGAGCATGCCGTTGCCGCGCGTGCGATCGGGGCGGATGGTGCTGGCGCGCCAGCTGCTGCCACGCGGGCCGGGGATGCCTTCGGCGTTGAGCTGGCGCGCGATGGCGACCGGGCTTCTGCCCGCAGCGTATTCAGTGAAGATGCGGCGAACGATCGCGGCTTGCGCCTCATCGATCTCGCGCAGGCCGCGCACAGCCCTGCCCCCTTCGTCGATCCGGTTGGCAAGGCGGTAGCCAAAGGCGAGGCCTGCCGGGCTGCGGCCCTGCCGCACGGTGCCCGCCTGCCCGCGCTTGATGTTGTGGCGCAGCTCGACCCGCTGCTGTTCATCGAGCAGGCCCTTGATCGCGCCCTTGAAACTATCGATCTCGCCATCGCCGAGGGTGAAGAGGCGCGCGCCGTAGAAGTTCAAGCGCTCCCGGATGTGGTGCGCATCGCCCTGATTGCGGGCGAGCCTGCTGGTGGTGTCGATCAGAACCTGTTCGATATCGCCCTGCTCGACCCGGGCGAGCATCGCAGCGAGGCCTGGGCGCTGGCTTTCATCGGTGCCCGCCCCGCCGCCGATCGCATAGTCGGTGAAGACGTCGATCACGGGCCAGCCTTCGGCGCTGGCATGATCGCGGCACACGCCGATCTGCTGGTCGATCGACCGGCTATTCTGAAGCTGGCTGGAGTATCGGGCGTAGATCAGGGTTCGCATCGGTCGATTCGCTTTCCCGCAAGCGGGCTATGTCCCGCGCCACGGCCGCGCGCGCAAGCACCTTCGCCAGTTCGAAGATGGCAGGGGGTGGCGGCGGCTTCACGGCGCGGCCTTCCTGACCGCGTAGCGCGAGACGATATGCTGCTCGCCATCCTCGAATTCGATGCGGCAGCTGTTCATGGTGCCGCGCGCAAGGATGCGGCAGCGCTGCCCCTTGCGGTGGGGCAGCGTCGATCGCCAGTACCAGATGCGATCGAACGTCGACATCAATCCACCAGCTGCTCAGGGGTTGGCCAGTTCCATAGGCCTTGAGAACCGCGCATGGGGATGGGTTCTGGCCATGCTTCGATGTCGAGCATCGGCCAGCCCCAGTTGGAGTGCTGATCCCGGTCACTGTCGTTGGCGCGGGTGACGCCGAATTCCTCGGCGATCTCGGTTCCCAAGCGGGGCTCACCTATGACAGCAGTGCCGATGCCGGCCGCCATTGGGAGAGGCGCTTGGCCCCTCATCCATGCTCGCTCCAGTATAGGCAGGGCCAGATCGAAGTTTAGACAGGACTGCGCGGCAAAGGCGGCATAGACGTCGCTATCGTTCCGATCGTGCAAGACTGTGTAAAGCCATGCTGCCTCTTCGACATCGATCTTCCGCGCGGCGGCGTGGATCACGATGCGCTGGCCGATGATCGAGGCGGGCGGGCGCCAGCCCCGGAATTCATAGGGCTTGGCCCCAGCGATGATCAGGCTTGCCCACGGCTGCCAGATGGTGAGAGCTTTCATTGTGCGGTTCCTTCCATGGCTGCCGCGATGCGGCGGCAGGCGGTTTCGAAGTGGGTGGGGTTCTGCTCGATCCCGACGAAGGTCTTGCCTGCCTTGACGGCGGCAACGCCGGTCGAGCCGGTGCCCATGAAGGGATCGCAGATGCTCTCGCCCGCGACATTGCGGATGATTTTGTCCATCACGGCGTCGGGCTTCACGGTGGCGTGGCCGAACTTCGCCTTGCCGCGCACCGAGTAGGCATCGACCGTCCGGGCCTTGTCGGCGAGGTCGCCCTGCGGGTGGTAGCCCTTTGACCAGCAGTGCGCGTAGAATTCGGAATCTGGCCGGTAGTGCTTGTTGGCGACGGGCTGCGGGTTCTTCTTTCGCCACATGCAGAGAGCGAACCTCTCGAAGTTGCCATCGAGATAGGGCAGCAGCTTCGCGAGCTGGTCGTTGTGGCAGAAGACCACGACAGCGCCGCATAGAAGGGGGTTGATGATCGCGTGATCGAAGCCCTTGTGCAGCTGCTCATCTATGATCTGATCCATGCCGCCGCGCGCTTTGCGATAGTGACCGCCCCCTTCGGCGCGAAACTCATAGGGCGGATCCATGACGTCGGCGTCGAACCAGCCCAGCGTAGGCCGGATGGCGTAGGCATCGCCGCGGTACAGGGTGACACGGTTGCCGATCCGGGCGACGGTCGTGTCACCGGCAGGGCTGGCGGGGTCGAAGCCGAGGATCATTGGATGCCTGCCCGCTGCAGCCAATCGGTGAGCCGCGCTTCGATCGCGGCCTTGGCGTCGTCGATTGTCGGGTAGGTATGCCAGCTCGCGACGTACTCAACCGCATCAAGATTGAACACGCCGCGAGCCCTCTTGCCACCATGGCCACCTTGGGGCGCAGAAACGCGGCCGACGATGATCTCGCCAAGGTAGAGGGCCTCGACATTACACCATGGGCGCCATTCGATCGGAAGTTGTGCGCTCATGCTTCACCGCCCTTCGCTGCCGCGCGACGCTTCGTCTTGGCAGTGTGCTTGAGCTTGGCGGTGGCGAGCACCAGCGGCTTCAATTCGTCCGGGGCCTTATCATAGGGCAGCGCCCAGCGCCCGCTGAGGCGGGGCAGCAGGGCGCGGGGAATGCACATCCAGTTCGAAGGATCTGAGTTCTGCCGGTTGCCGTCGCGCGACTTCAGGCAGTGCCCGTCCGGGAGGGGGCCGTTCTTCTGTTCCCAGAGGTACTTGTGTTTGAGCACGAAGCGGTGCTCGAACCCGGTGTGCGGGTTGGTCTCGGGGATGCAGAGATAGACATAGCCATCCTTCGCCGACACATATTCGTCGCCGGGCTTCCGGGTGTTGTGCGGTCGCTGCCCCGGCTTGAACCGGGTGCGCGCCGAGTTGGCGTTGAAGGGCATCTTCTTGCCCTTGTTCGCCGGGGTCTGCCCCTTGGTGAAGCACCCGGTGCGCCCGGTCTTCCAGCCCCTGCGGGTGCACAGCGCCTTGATGTTGTCGAAGCTGACATCGGTCCGGCCGAAGTGCGCGACGAACGCCGCGTGAAGATCCCGCCGCGGCAGTTCGGCGCGCGCTTCGAGCCAGGTCAGTTCTTCGGGTCGGTAGCGGAGCGCTCGTCCCTTGCCGGGCCGGGCAGCGCCGTTGCCTGTTCCGTCCCGCCGATCGCCGGCAGCATCTTGGCGAAGCGGTCGCCGTGGTTGGCGATCAGCTGCGCGGCCTTCAGCTGGGTGTTGGCGATCTCCAAGATCTGGTCCGAGAGGTCGACGATCGCGTCGGCGCGCTGGCATTCCTGCTCGATCTGCTCGGCGGTGAGCCCCTCTTCCGAGAGCCGTTCGAGCTGGGCGAAAAGGTGATTGTTCAGATCCGGAAGCTTGTTCTTCATGTGCGGTCTCCTGTGCGAGTTGGCGGCGGACGGACGCCCGGTAGAGGGCGCCGCGCGAGGTGACGGGCGAGCGGGTCATGGGCGCGCACTCCCGAAGTTGAGTTCGAGGATGAGGCCGAGCCATTCGAGGGCGATCGAGCGGCCGGCGTAATCGTGCAGGCCGTCGTGCTGACCGGACCAGCGGGCGATGGTGAGGCGGGGGATCATGCGAGTTCGATCCTTGCTGTGGCGAAGTCGGCGCAGCCTGCCTGCTGTGCGGCGAGATCAAGGGCGTCGGCGTACTGGATGCCGTCTCTGCGCTTCAGCTGCTTGGCGAGGCGCTTGACGCCTTCGATGGTTCTGGGGCGGAGCTGATCGAGATCGGTCACTGGCCGTACCCCATCGCCTGGAGGGCCTTGCCGACCAGGTGCCAGACGTGGAGATCGAGGCGGCGGTGGCCTTCGACCTTGCCTTCGCGGGTGACGCTTTCGGTGAACATCGAGCGGTCGAGGTCTTCGCCTGACCGGCCGCGGTAGGTGCGGCAGCGGTAATCGCCGACCTTCTCGGTCCCGCCGATGTTGTCGATCATCATGCGGGCCAGCTCGGTTTTCTGGCCGTCGATCGCGGAGTGGAGTTCGACGCGGACGATGATCATGCCGCACCTGCCTTGGCGATCGCGGCTTTCAC
This sequence comes from Porphyrobacter sp. YT40, assembly GCF_006542605.1. Classification (GTDB taxonomy): domain Bacteria; phylum Pseudomonadota; class Alphaproteobacteria; order Sphingomonadales; family Sphingomonadaceae; genus Erythrobacter. Next base: position 1,368,224 of record NZ_CP041222.1, on the reverse strand, counting down.
AGCATCACGATCAAGCCAGAGTATAAGACCCAGTTTCTCAGTCCCATTGGTCGGGTGAAGCCGCTTATCGGTCCCGAAGGTGATCGTGGTGCCTTTGCGGTGATGATAGTCGGCAGCGATCAGACAGCTATCGAGGTTCTGAAACTCGACGTTGTCATCGCCGATGGCGAGGATGAGTTCGGACATCTTCATGCCGCGCCGCCTTGCGGCTTCGGGGCCGCGGGCTGGGGCTCGTAGGGTTCGCCGCAGAACGGGCAGAACGATGCGACAGCGATCACTGGCCCCTTCCTGACCCGCTTTTCGATCTTCTCGGTTTCAATATGTGGGCGGGTGAACGTGCTGCCGTCCCTCTTCCAACCAAAGGTCAGACCGAGCTTGGTGTTATGATCCGCCAGCTTGGCGTTCATCTGGTCGATGCAATCACAGGGCATTGCGGTTACTCCTGCCGAAGGGTGTTGATGGTGGTGATCGCCATGGCGGCGGCGAGTTCGAGGTGGCGGATCGCCCGGTCGCGATCGGTGCCCGGGTTGCGCAGTTCGACCAGCGCGTCGCAGACCAGATTGAAGGTCTCCTCACACAGGCCCTGTCCCGCGCGGTGCGGGGGGATGAAGCGGGTGATACGCTTTTCGACCAGAGCGGCGCGGGCGGCGATGATGCCGCGCAAGGCCTCGGCGTCCTCGGCGAAGACCCGGACATGCTCGACGTCGAGCGACATGGCGGCATGACTGCCGATGCGCAGGGTGGGGAGCGGGCGGCTCATGCGGCCCGCCGCTGGCGCTTGGCGCTCACGCAATCGTCACAGACCGGCTTGCCGTCGCGGCCGATCTGCCAGCCCGAAGGTGTGGCGGTGGTGGGGCTGGTGTGCTGCTTTCCGCAGCTGCATTCGAAGGTGTAGCTCTGTTGCATCGGACAAACTCCCTTGGGTCAGGCGGAAAAGGCGATCGCGAAGGAACCCGCGACGATCAGGACGATGACGACGATCTCGGGCCAGGTGACGGGCCGTCCCTTGGCCAGCAGCGGGTCGCAGCGGGGGCAGGCGCAGTCGGCCGGGTGGATCGGCTGCTCGCGGTTGAAGTCAGGCACGGGCGGGTTCTCCCTTTGTGGCGCGGACCTCGGCCCGCAGTTCGTGGGTGAGGCGGGCGAGCGCGATGGTCCGGCGCCCGGGTTCGAGGTGCCAGCGCAGGGCGATCACGCGGTTCGCCTGATCATCGAGCTGTTCGGAAAAGCCGCCGTGCTGGGCGGCGTAAGCGGCGATGCGGCCGATCGCGGCATCGAGCGCGTCGCGCCGGGCCTGTTCGCTGCCGGTGTCGGCGGGCTGGCCTTCCCCGTCGCAGATGAATTCCCAGTCGCGCACCAGATCGGCAAAGGCGCGCAGCTCGCGCGCGGCCTCATCGGGGCACAGCTTCCCGGCGGCGATGCGCTGGGGGAAGGATGCGCGCCGGCTGTCGAGCATCGACTGCGCCATGTTGCGCAGTTCCTCATGGTCCCGCCATGCAGGGGGCGGTTCGGGCAGGATGATCGCGGGGCGACCTTCGGCAGGCCAGCGGCGTTCCTGCGGCCCGACCGCTTCGTTGTTCGAAGGCGCGGACCAGCGGCCCGTGGGACGGGAGGCAAAGGCCGGGCTCATGGCTGGAATTCCTGTTCGACAGGCCGCTGGAAGACGAAGCACCACTGCGGGCTGCCCTTGGGCGGGTTGACCTTGCGGTAGGCGATGAACTTGCGGGATTTGCTGGTCGGCAGCAGGCGCTTCACACCATCGCTGGGCGGGACAAGGTTGGCCTTGCGGCACCGCGCCTCGAAATCGGGCCAATTGATCGCGACAAGGTTTTCCGCCTTGCGGCTGCGGTTGACACTGTCGCCGGCGTCCTCTGCATCGGCCGCCTCGAAGCGCAGCAGGTGTTCGAACTTCTCCCAAAAGTCGGCCACCAGCGGGTGATCCCCGCCTGCCGATTGTTGGCGATCGAGCGCCATGCGATCGACCTCCTCGATGGCCTGCTTCACCCAGTCCTGCTGGCAAGCGGGGAACAGCTTGGGCAGGGTTTCGAGCGCGGCGGCGAGCTGGCTGTGGCACTTGATCGGGCGCGCGTTGGTGAGGCCGTCTACGCGCTTTCCCATTTCGCGGTCGTGGTGCTGGAACCGGTCGAAGAAGAACTTCAGCCAATCCGCTTCCTGCCGGACGACATGGACCAGCGTGCCGCTGACTTCCTCCATCGGCCAGCTTTCCAGCTTCAATGCGGATTCGCGGCTGCCATCGCTCCACAGCGATTTGTCGATCCGCATCGACATGAGCCGTTCGAGAACCGCCGGGTCGCCATCGATCCGTTCGTTCTGCATGAGGTAGATCGTGCCGAGGAACGGGGCTTCGTCGGTTTCGAACCCATCGGTCTTCTTGCCGATCGACCGAGCAGAGCGCCCGTTGAACAGCACCAACAGCTCGTTGTAATCGAACTGCTTGGCGTGGTTCTCCCGGCCTTCGGCGCGCTTGCCTTCGATCAGGCCCACCGGCAGGTTGCTGACCTTGGCGAGCGAGCGGGCGAGCGCCGCGCGTGTCGCCTTGTTGGGATCGAAGCCTTCGTATCCGGCGCGGCCGGTCAGCTTCCACAGGAACTCGATCAGGGTGGATTTGCCGGATCCCGGGGGGCCAGTGATCTCAAGGAACCCGAGCGACTTGTGCCGCTTGCGGATCTGAACCGCGAAAAGCGACATGACGAAGAAGCTGAGCACGATCAGCCCGCGCGGGCCAAACCCCTGCCAGACATGCGGCAGCCAGTCGAAGGCGATCTGGTCCGGGTCGTACTCGATATCGAGCATCCGCTCGCTGCTGCGCAGCTTGAGCGCCCGTGAGCCAACGTCGAAGTAGTCCTCGGCGTTCACCTTGATCGTGCGGCCCTGGTGAACGGCGAGGTCCGGGAACAGCCAGCAGCCGGGATCTTCGACGTAACCGATCGAACGGATCGGCTCGACCACCTTCAGCCGCCGGGTCTGGTTCTTGATGATCCGGTCGAGCTGTTCCGAAGATCCGGTCCACATCCCCGCGAAGGCGAGCAGCCGCTTCTTGAATTCGGCGGCGTTGGCGCAGGCGGACGATGAGAAGCGCGCCTTCACCGGGCGGCTATCGTAGGGGAAGTCGATCCGCAGGAAGTAGTGGGTTTCGTCCGCCGCTTCGTCCCGCTCGCGGTAGAGCAAGCGGAAGGCGCAGTTGCAGATCTCGTGGTAGTCGATTTTGCGCGAGCCGTCTTCGTCGGTGGTGACCTTGACCCAGAAGATGCGGTTGTCGTGCCGCATGTCGAAGCTGGACAGCGCGCGCGCCCCCGCGCTCGCCCGGTCGACGATCAGCTTCGCCTTTTCGTAAGGCGTCTCGGCGATCGTGATCGCGCCGTTGTGCAGGTATTCGGCGAGCATCTCTGGGCCGAGCGGCGCCTTGTCCGCATCCCCCTTCCAGTTGCTTTGGCGCAGCCAGAGATCATTCCAGTCGAGCTTCTCGCCCTCGCCATCGGGGCGCACCTGGGCAGCGGTGGCTTCCCACCCTTCGTGGCGCGCGCGGGCGACGAATTTGCGGGTGTAGCTGACCCCTGCCGGGCCAACGTCGAAGGCGAACACCAGCCTTGGCCGCTTGGTGATCCCCAGATCCTGAAGGGTCTGGGCGAGCTGGGAGAGGAACTTGTCCGGCCAGACATTGCAGCTCATCGCCGACACCGAAGCGAGGCCGGCCGATGTCAGTCCGGTACAATCGAAGATGCCTTCGGCGATCCATATATCGTCCGCGCTGGCGAGGGTTTCGAAGGTGGTGCCATTGGGCATCCAGCAATGCCCGGACCAGCTGCCGCCCTTCTTGAAGTGGGCCTTCTTGCCAAACCGCCCTGGCCGATCGATGATGCGTTCCCAGTAGGAACCGCCGATCGGGAAACGCACTGTCGCGCCGGTCTGGCCGGTATCGAAATCGCGGTAGAGTTCCTGCGAATAGAGGCCGCGCAGCAGCGCCAGATCCAGCCCGCGCTCGTGATACAGGTAAGCATCGGCGGTGGCGTTGGGGTTTTCGCGGGTCGGTGGCTGGCGCTTCGACCAGTCTTCGAACAGATCGGGCAGCAGGTTGCGGACGCTGTCTTCCCACCCGCAATTGTCGGCCCGGTTACAGCGCACGATCTTGGGTTCGCTGGCCGCGCAGAAGGCTTCCTTCCGTCCGCACTGGGGGCACTTGCCCTCGCGCAGCCAGCCCTTGGTGTTCTTCTTGAACTGGAACTTGGCTTGGAGGCCTTTGATGATGTCGTCTTGCAAGCTCACTGGCTGAGGGTCTCCCCGCGCCCTACCGCTGCGCTACTTGAGGGCGTGCGCGCCAGCTCCCGCACATTTTCCTCGAGCCAGCGATTGGCCTGCTGGCGCATGCCTTCGCGCTGGTTGCGGAGCTGCTCGAGCTTGGCGGCAATGCGATCGGCGTGTTCCTGCGGCGGCAGCTTGCCGACCACGAAATCACACGCGATACGCCTCCTGCTGGCAGACCAGCGGCGGCGCAGCGGATCGAACGGGAAGCCGGTCAGGTGCCGGTCTTTGACCAGATCGACCTTCGCGACCAGAAAGCGGTCGCCATCGCGGTAAAGGACGCGGTCTCCGGGACGGTAAGCGGTCATTGGCACACCGCCAGACGGATGAAGTGCAGCGGCCCACCATCCGGTGCGCGGGGGACAGGCAGGGGCTGCAACACCTGCAGCTTGCGCTGGCGGGAATGCAGGGAGCGGCGCAGCCTGCCCTGATCGATCAGGCTCCCGATCGCGCCCGCCACTGTCATGGTGTCGCCGGCAAACTGCACCTCGGCGACCTCGGCGGTCGAAGGGCAGCGCCCGTGCTTGAGTTCGAAGCCGGTGATGAAGCGCAGCACGTCGGCTTCAACTGTGCGCAGGCAGGTCATCGCACCACCGCGTCGATAAGGTGGCCGACCATTGCGCCCGCGAGCAGCAGGCCGGGCGCAAGCCACACCAAGGCGGAGGCTTCGGGCCGGGGCCGTGCAGGCCGGTGATATCGGATCGGAAAGGTCAAAGCGTCCCCCTTGCGGCAATCGCAGCCGCGCCAAGTCTTCGGTGGTGGTGGGTGGTTCCGGCCGGGGCCGGGTCAGTCGAACAGGCTGTCCTGCCCCTCTGGCCCGTCCCGACTGGGCGGGCGCACGTGCACCAGCTCGCTCTTGGGGCAGACCGGAAGGTCGAGATCGGGGCGCTCGATGTTGCCGGGCGCCAGCGTGTGAACGAAGACGATGTCAGCCCGCCAAGTGTGTCCGCAGGCGCTGTCGGTGCAGTGCACCGTCATTTGCGTGACGGTGGGCGTCGGTCGGTCGGAGCGGCGGATCATCCCCGGCGCATCGCATTTAGGGCAGCGCACGAAGCACCCGTCGCCGCCGCGCTTGCCGCCGGGCTGCAGCCGGAACTTCAGCGGCGCTTCGACCATGGGCCGGTTGATGGTGGGGGCGCGATCAGCCATGGCCACCGCCCGGAATAGCTCCAGCTTCCATGACATTCGCAGGGACTATCTGACACCCCTTGGGGCCCCGCTTGCTGCTGCCGCTGTCATGGCTTCGCACCGTCGCTGGTTGGGCGGTGTCGCAATGCCCCCAGGGGGAAGGCGAATTCTGGGTTGCCGTTAACACCCGCAGGAACTGGCTGTGCCGGAACGGGGCGCGCCCCGATGAAGGCTCGCCTTCCAGTGCCCCGCCATGCAAGGCCTGCAACTGGGCGAATCCACGCCCGAGCGATGATGCAGGTTGAGACGAGAGGGATGATGCGGGCGCGTTCATGGTCAGGCGCTCCGAGCGATCTGGTGACGCGAACCAGCGTGCCGATCGACGCCGGTGAAGCGGGTGCCGACGTGGCGGTCGATCATGACCTCACGCGGGTAGATGTCCGGGCGCAGATCGTGGCGCGACACGCCGGTCGCAGCCTCGATCTTCAGGACGAACTCAGCAGGGACACGCTTGGATGATTGCACCCACTTCCACACCGCCGTGGTCGAGACACCCGCGATCCGGGCGAGCTCCGCCTGAGAACCCACCTTGTCGAGGGCCTGTTGGAGCGCTTCAAACTGGGTTTTTCTGTCAACCATATTTGCTATTTGGCAACCTAGGTTGATGATGTCAACAACGATTCTTGACTTTCCTCCTTCAACTGCGGTTGCGAAGGTCGTCCGCATGACGGTGGGAGAGCGAATCCAAGAGCGGATTGATGCCATCGGCATCAGTCAGGCCGCTATTGCGCGGGAGATTGGGGTCAGCCCGCAAGCGGTGAGCAAAATGGTACGGGGCGATACGCACCAACCACAGCGTCTTTACCAACTCGCGCGCGCACTGAAGACGACGCCTGAATACCTGCTTGGCGAAACCGATGATCCGTTGCCACCGCTCGGTGAAAAGCAGCTCGCCTGGCGCGGCCCGCCCAGCGAATTGCCGGATGGCACGGTCATGATCCCGCAGCTCGACATCGGCTATTCGATGGGCGGCGGCACCGTGTTCGAGGAATATGCTCAAACCGCGCTGATTCCTTTCCCCCGCGAATGGCTGCGCCCGCTGATTGGTGGCACCTTCGGCGATCTGTTCGTTGCTAGGGGAGAGGGCGACAGCATGATGCCCACGATCCTCGACAGCGACGTCGTGATCATCGACACCGCCCAGAAGACCATCGTCAAACAGGACCGGCTCTGGTGCCTGAATTACGGCGAGCTCGGGATGATCAAGCGGGTCCGCATGCAGCCGGATGGTGGCGCGCTGATCATCAGCGACAACCCCGCGGTCGAGAACTTCACCGCCTATGACGGCGAGGTGCAAGCGATCGGGCGGGTGATCTGGATTGGTCGTAGAGTCTAACAGGAGGAATGAATATGCGGTCGCTTTCAATTCTTGGGATCTTAGTTGGCCTGGCAGCGTGCGGCGAGGTGTCGCAGGACGCGGCGGTAGATCCGAATGTCCCGCCGATTGAAGTCACTTCGGTCGATCTTGCGAAGGCCTTCGAAGCGAATGAGGTCGCTGCCAAGCAAACGTACGGCGCGGCCCCGCTTCTGGTGTCGGGCAAAGTGGCCGGGATCACCCTCGACTTGATGGACAAGCCGGTGGTGCAACTTCCCGGTGTAAACGATTTCCAGCAGGTTCAGGCCAGCTTTGCAGGCGATGCCACGGCTGCAACCGCGCAGCTTCAGAAGGGGCAGGATATTGTCCTGCTGTGCGAGAGCGTGAGCGAGGTGATCGGCTCCCCGATGCTCGACGGCTGCACGATACAGCCCGGCGGCTAAGTCCCGTCAACGCCCAACGCCGAAGAAAGGATGCGCCGCACGGCTTCGGGCCGTGTCGGCGCATCTTCCTGTCGGACACACCATTCATCGAGGGCGTCGAGCAGCGGACGTTGGAGCCTGACGCGCACCGGCTCGCTGTCCACTGGCGGCCTGCCCCTTTTCTTGTGCTCATTAAATGTTGACATGCCCTTTTTATGAGCACATAAAAAGCGGGCGTCAAGGGAATAGCACTCCCAAGACGCCCTAACCGCAACCGTCCTCTGGAGACGATTTATGGCTGACCCCACCTCTACCCGCCCCGATCCCACCGCGCAATTCCGCGTCCGGGGCTATGTCCTGACTGAAGACAACCAGACCGGCCTTCGTGACCTGTTTCTTGGCATGAACTTCACCGCCGAAGTGATCGAGGCGCAGGATCGCGCAGGTCAGGGCAGCGTCGACATGACCGGCAATGAACTGGGCGCATTGCTGCGTAGCTTCGCTCGGCTTGGCAACACGCTCACCTTCGACGCACCCTTCACCAGCGCTGCTCCGATTCGCAGCGAGGCAGAGCAATGAGCAAGTTCATCGAAGTCGTGCCGTTCCACAACTATGGGATTGCCACCTTGCGCGAGGGTGACAGCGTGCTGGTTGTGATGAAACCGCTGGTCGAAATGCTCGGCTTGGCATGGCACGGACAGTTCGAACGGCTCAAGCGGCACCCGATCTTCTCCGAAGGTGTTCGTGTTACACGAATACCTTCCACGCATGGCGTGCAGGAAACGGTGGCTTTGGACCTTAAAATGCTGCCCGGTTACCTCGCCACGATACAATCCGAACGTATCCGGGACCCTGAAATCAGGGAGCGGGTCGTGCTCTTCCAGCGCGAGGCGTTCGACGTTCTCTTCCAGCACTTCTTCGGTGGCAGGGGCCCGGTGGGGCGGCAGGCGCTCACCGCCAATGCCGCCGAGGCCATCCGGCTGCTGGAGGCGATCAAGCGCGAGAACCTGCCTTCGGCGCGGGGGGTGCTCTATTCGATGCTCGGCCAGGTGCTCGATGCGCGTGGCCTGCCCTGTCCGCCGGTCGAGGAACTGGTAGAGCCGGACTATGCGCGCGAACAGGCGCTGGCCCTGCTTGAACTGATCGAAGCGCGGATCGAGGAAGGCGCGGTCCCGAACCACCACCGCCGCCCAGACCGTGTGGCGTTTTCGGTGCGGGAGCTTGGCGATATCGGCATCGAACTCACCCGTGACCAACTGGCCGTGCTGAAACAGCACCCGCGCTTCATCGCCAACTGCCCGGTCAACTGTCGTGATGGTCGCAACCGCCATTGCTGGGTATTCTTCGCCCCCGCGCCAGAGGGTGCCGCCATGGTGGTGGCACCCTAAGCGCTCTCGAGCTCAAGGCGCTGCCGCAGCCCGCCGCTGCCGTCGAAGCTGGTTTCGACCGACTTCACCAGCCAGGCGATGCCGTCGATCACCGGGTTCCACCCGCGCAGGGTCACCTTCATGTCGGGCTGAATTGCGGGATCCGCAATCGCGATGTCATAGGTGAATTCGTACGGCGTGCGCGCGGCGCGGCTTGCCGCCGCCTCGGCCGCCTGCCGCGCCTCGGCCTCGGTGGCATAGACGCGCTTCAGCTTCTTTGGTTCGGGCGGCGTGGTGCGTCCCTGTGGCCCTGCCGTTCCGCCACCCGAGGGCGGGCTGGCTTCCGGCGCCGTGCTTGCCGGACCATCCACCTTGACCGTCCGGCGTCGCCCGCTAGCGCTGTCGTGCCACTGGGCCTCCGCACCCTTGTAGCTTTCGCGCTGGCCTTCGCGGAACGTCCAGCTCCACCCGTCCCTGCGGGTCAACAGCATACCCTCGATCGGCGCACCGCCTGCCGTGGTGCCGCCGCCGATTGGCAGGAACAGCAGGAAATTGTCCTTCCAGGTGGCGATCGCGTCGTATCGCTTCCCCAGATCGCGCAGGAAAGCCATGTCGCTCTTGCCCTCCTGCTCGATCACCGCGATCGCGCGGGCGGCCAGATCGCCCCCGATCCGTGCTGTGCGGCTGTGGCGCCCGGCGATTTCGGTCAGGATCGCGCCCAGCGTGGTGTCGCGCCAGGTGCGGGTCTCGCGCTTGCGCAGGGCCCCGGTCAGATCGGCGCTGCGCCCGCGAATGGAAACCTGATCGGGCGGACCTGACAACTCGATCTCGTCAATCGTGAACCGCCCCTTGTCGACCAGCCCCGGGGGAACATCGGCCCCCGATTCCCAGCCCAGCGCCAGCGCAAGGCGCACGCCGGTGCGCGGCACCGCCAGCAGGCCATCGGTGTTATGCAGCACCAGATCGATCGCGTCGGCATCATCCTCGCGCTTTTCGGACAGGCGAAGCGACAGCAGGCGCGGGCGCACCTTGTCGGCAAGGTCGGTCCCGTCTTCCAGCGTCAGCGAAATCCCCGCCCGGCGCGACGTCATGCCCCTTCCCCGGCCGCGCCCTCGATGCTGCCGAGATTGTCGGTCTCATCATCCGACCGCTCCAGCTCGATCTTGAAGGCGACGTTGCGCGGCATCCCGCCTGCCATGATGAAGGCATGGTCTTCATCAAGCCGCACGATCCGGTAATGGCCAAGGATGCGGCCCAGCCCGTTCATCAGCGGATAGGAATCGCCCGTCGCTGCCATGTCCGCCAGCGTGTCGAGCGCGCTGTATCGCCCGGCGATCTCAGGCACGATCAGACCGGAGATGCTGACATTGTCGCCCCCCGGCCCGACATATTGTGCAGCCGCGCGCGCGCCGAAACGTTCGGCCGTGGCATGGCGCCATTCCCGGCTGCGGTTCAGCCGGTCGTAGAGCGCGGTGTCGATGCTGAAGACGAACATGCCCAGCGTCATCAGCTCGCGCGAGGTGGTGGGGGGGATGCTAGCCATCGCTGTAGGAACTCCGCGCCGCCTGCCCGGCCATGCGTTCAAGCTCGATCCGCACCCGTTCGGCCAGGGCGGTCGCATCCTCGCCCGGCTGCTGCTGGATGTTGATGGTCACCGTCATGCCGCCGCCGCCAGCGCCAGCAGTTCCGGCCCCGGCCATGGCAGGCGCAGCGGCAAGCGAACTGGCGGCGACCATGCCAGTGGCCATTCTTCCGGCTGCTCCCAGCACACCGCGTTCGCCCTTCTGCAAGCCCAGCTGCATCCCGGCGGCGGTGTCCTCACCCAGCCCCATAAATACCCGAGAAGGCGACTGTATGCCGAGATAGTTCTTGAAGGCCTCAATCCCGTTTTTCGCCATGTCGATCAGCTTCTTGCCGAGCGCCATGGGATTGATCGCCAAAAGCAAGCCGTCCATCATCTGCTTGCCGATGTTTGACATCCAGCTGGCTGCGCCGCTCAGCAGATCGGTTACATAGTTCCAGCCCGCCAGAAACGCCGCCTTGATCGTGTCCCAGTGGGTGTAGATCAGATACCCTGCAAGAGCGAGGGCAGCGACGATGGCCACGATCAGCGCTACGATCGGGTTGGCCATCATCATCATTCCGGCACTCATGACCCCGCGCGCCAGCGCCATGACCCCGAATCGCATCATGGCGAAGGCGTTCGACCAGCTGCCCGCGTATTTCATCACCAAAGGGGTCATCATGGCGATCGGCCTCATAACCCCACCTATGGCAAATTGGACAGCGCCCAGTCCGATCTTGAAGGCAGCGATGGCTGCTACGAGCTTGACGATCGTGCTGGCAGCTTCGGGGTTGGCCTGCGCCCATGCCGAAACCGACTGCATGGCGGAGTTGATGTAGCTGATCGTGGTGGTCATCACCGGCAGCAGGGTCGTGCCAAGTGTGACGGCCAGACCGGACACGCTCCCCATGAAAGCGCGCCAGCTGACAGTAGCATCGCCAAGCACGCGCTGGTCGAAGGCGGCATCGACCGTGCCGCCTGAATTCATCGCTGCCTCTCTCACCCTGCGATATTCGTCGAGGTTCTGGATCAGGGCGAGCAAGCCCATCCGCGCTTGGGTGTCCTCGAAGGCAAAGGCGAGCTTTTTCATATCGCCGCCGGTCGCCTGCTGGGTAATCATCGCGATCGATTCCATCGCGCTGTAGCCCTCGCTCTGCAGTTTCTGCATGGCGGCGGGCAGGTCGATTCCGAAGTTCTTCTTGAAGGCGTTGATCGTGCCGGGCGAATTAATCTTTCCCAACAGGTTTTTGATGTTGTTCCCCGCTTCGTCGGCATTGCCGGCGGTGTTCATGGCTACCTGAAGCGCCGCTGACAGGTCCGCGACGGCGGGCACGCCCCGCTCTCCCAGCGCCGCCATCTGCGCGGTCAGTGCGGGGAAGTGCTTAGCCATATCGCGGACTTCGAAGCCGCCTTCGTTCCCCGCCGCTGCGAGCGTGTCGAACACCACAGCCGCCTCAGAGCTGGCGACCTTAAGGTTGTTGATGCTGGCGAAGGCAGCATCGGCGGCATCCGGCAGTTCGACCTTGTAGGCGGTGGCAAGGCGGCTCGCTGGACCTATCGCATTGGTGGCGGCATCAAGTCCCATGCCTTTGGCCAACAGCAAGTCGAGACCAGAGCGGATGTCTTCGGGCATGAGGCTGGCGTTATTCGCGATCCCGATGATCGTCTTGCCCAGCTTTTCGGTCTCGGCATTCGTCAGCGCAGCCTTCTGCTGAATATCGACCATCCCGCTGGAAAAGTCGCCCGCCGCCTTCACCGCCAGAATCAGCGGCGCGGCCAGCGCCGCGCCCTGCACCATGTTATCTCGGCCCTTCTGCTGGATCGCGTCCGCCCGGGCGAGTTGTTCATTCATCGCGGCCTGCCGCCGCAGTTCTTCCCGCCGCCCTTCAAGCGCGTTCTGGTTGTCACGGATCGCCCGTTCCAACTCTCGCTCGCGGTTGACTAGTTCAGTGATGTTGCCCGATGCGCCTTCCATCTGGCGACGCACCTCACGCAGCTGTGCCTCGAGCTTGCGCCCTTCCCCTCGCAATGCGCCGAGCGAGGCCGAGCCCTTGTTGCCCAACCCGATGATGTTGCGCAGCGCCCCCGACATCTTGTCGACGCCGAGGAAGTTTACCAGCAGGGTCAGCTTGTTGCTCATCGTGCCTTACCTGCGCCTTTCGCCGGGGCGTTTGCCCGGTTCCACCGATGCACCGCGCGCTCCCGCCATTCAACCAGCTCGTCCATGTCGAGCGCCTTGAGTTCGCTCAGGGGCCAGTGGAAGATCCCGGCTATGTCGGCCATCAGGTCTTCGGCTGTTGTTCCGCCAGCATCGCTTCGAGCATCCGCCGCTCTGCCGCCGTCATAAAAAAACCCCGGATCGCCCCTGCCAATTCCGTCAGGTCACCGGGATCGAGCGCATTGCATTCGTCCTGCACCAGCACCGGTTCACTGATACGCGGCAACAGCTGAAGAACAGTCGCGACATCGAGGCTGACCAACTGCTGCATGTTCAGCCCGCGCAGTTCCCCCGCCTTGGGCTTCCGCAAGATGATCTTTTCGATCATCAACTCCCCCCGCTGGATCGGTTCAGAGAGGTTGACGGTCTTGAAGCGGTTGCTTTCCTGGGCGGCAAGCGGAGTGGTTTCGGCCATGCGGAGCGTCCTCGGTTTTTGAAGTCATGCGGGGCGAAAGCGGGACGGGACGGCCGGGATGATCCTTGGGGGGATGGCCGCCCCGCCCCATCCGTTGACCGGCCGCCCCGCACAGCGCCGGTCCGCGGGGTCCTGGTCAGTTCTGGAGCGCCGCCATGATCTCGCCGTAGCGATCGATGCCATCGACGATGAAGGTGCCGGCGATCATGTCGATCTCGATCTCGGGGCGGCCGTTCACCACCTGCCGGTAATAGGCCAGCGGAATGGTGTAATCGTGCTCGGTGTCGTCGCCTGGCTTGGCGGTGCCCGTGGCGATTTCGGAGAAACGCCCACCAATATAGCATTCGACCACGTCAACCTCGCCCGTGTCGTCGCGCTGGTATGCCCCGGTGAGCCGGACCCGCACGCCATCCACCCGGGTGGTACCGAACTTGCGCATCAGCGCGACCACGTGCCCGCCCATTTTGAGCGTGGCTTCCATGGCAGACAGGCCGAGGTCGATCATGACCGGGCCGATCATGCCTGCGCCACGATATTCTTCAGTCTGCAGCGCGAGCGAAGGGGCCTCGAACTCGACCACTTGGCCGATGTAGTTCACGCCGTCGACATGGGCGGTGAGGTTCTTCAGTTTCTTCGGGATGCCCATAGCGGGTGTCTCCTAAACGGGGTCGAGCGGGGAGGATCAGACCAGCTGATCGGCGAAGTCGGTGTAGTAGAAATCGGTGATCACTAGATCGACGTTGGGGTTCTCGAGCGGTGCCACCGGCGTGAACTGGATCCGGAAGCGGGGGCGACCGGCGGCCAGCTCCTGTGCGCTGTTCTGGTCAGCATCGAAGAACATCTCCGCGCCCTGAATCACGCCCTGCACCGCCAACTGGCGGAAGCGCGCGTTGCCGGTCTCGAGCAGATCCTTGATCAGGCCCACGGTCATCGGCTGATCGATGAAGGGGCTTACGATCTGAGCGACAATCTCCTGCAGCGCGTGGCTGGTGCGCACCGCGCTTTCGAAGACGAAGCTGGGATTGGTGAGCGGATTGGCCGTGGTGCGATTGCCCCACAGACGGAATCCGTTCTGGCGGATGATCGTGGTGACCTCGCCCCCGTTGAGCACGCCGGCGTCGGTGCTGGGATCGGTGAGATCGAAGCTGATGTCGCGATCGAGGCCGGTGACACCGACCAGCGGCACGTTGCTGATCGTCTTGTGCCAGCCCACCGTCTCATCGATCTGGGCGCGCAGGCCAATCGCGCGGGCGACAATATCGCCGGCGAAATCGTCGCTCGTGCCCGGCCAGATCAGCATCAGCTCGCGGTGGCCGAAGTTCTCGCGGAAGGTCAGCGCCTCGGCCACGGTATCACCTTCAGCCGCGGCATAGACGAATCCGCGCAGCTTCTTGGCGACGCTGACCATCTCCTCGATGACAGGCTGGGTGTCGAGGCCGGGAGCGGCGATGATCTGGGGCTTCACCCCAAGGCGCTGCTCGGCCACGGCGAGCGCCTGCAGTCCGGTGAAGGTGGTGCCATCGGTGGCGCCGATCACGTTGTCGTCGGTTTCTGCCTGGTCCTCGCCCTCGGCAACGCGAACCACCACCACAACCGGGGTGGCCTGATCGCCGATCGCGCGCAGCACCGGGCCGAGCGTGCCGCCAGTACCGGCATTGCCCGCCGCGATATCGACCCCGCCGGTGATGAGCACCGGGGTGTTGAGCGGGAAGGCTGCATCGAGCGCATCGGCCTGCTCGCCAGCGGGCGCGGTGGCGGTGGCGACGATGCCGATCACGGCAAGGCTGACAGCCCCCAGCGCGCGGGGGCCGGAAGCGGATTCGGTAATCGTGAGGCCATGAACCATGAGGGAGCGTCCTTCAGGAAGTTGCGCGGGGCGCGCGGGTGTCGATCGGGATGGTGAGGGTGGTGAGCGCGTTCGAAGGCGGCAGATCGGTGCGCCGTCCCTCGATGCGGATGGTCAGACGTCCGGCGGCGGGTTCCCCGGCCAGCGTTACGCGGGTGAGCTGCAGGCGCGGCTCCCAACGGCGCAGTGCGATCGCGGTGGCAGCCTGCAGCAGCAGCCGGATCGCGCCGTTGATCGGCTTGTCGACCAGCTCGAACAGCAGCGAGCCATAGTCGCGCCGCATCACCCGGCTGCCGAGCGGGGTGGAGAGGATATCGCCGATCGACTGCGCCAGGTGCGCTTCGTCGCTGATCGGCTTTCCGGTGGTAGCGGCCATGCCTTGCATGGGAGCGAGGGAAACGCGCTTCGCGCGCGCAATGCCAGCGGCGGGGATGGTGGAAGCCGCTTTAACCTAGTAGGGCGGGGCCATGCTTGCCGTCGCAGCCCTCGCCCTCGCCTGCACCGTGATCGACGGCGACACCATCCGGTGCGGCAGCGAGCGGGTCAGGCTTAGCGGAATCGATGCACCGGAGACAAGCGCATGCCGACCAGGGCGGCGATGTGTCGAGGGCGAGGGGCAGGCCGCGCGCCGCGCGCTCCGGCTGCTGATCGAAGGGCGCAATCTGCGCCTGGTGCGAATGGGCAGGGATCGATACGGGCGCACGATCGCGGCGGTCTATGCCGATGGGCGGAACGTCGCCTGCAGCCCGCTGACAAACGGGCACGCGGTCTATCGCAAGGACTGGGATAACCGGGGGCTGGTCGCCCGGGATTGCCGCATCTGACCTCACACCGGCGTGCCGGTCTGGGCGCCGCCCGACTGCACGCCCCCGTGCTTGTGCGACTTGAGGCTGATCCCATCGCCGACAACGTCTTGCTCGGCCGTCACGGTCTGGTCGACGGTGACATTGCCGGTGATCGCCGCATCGCCATTCGTGGTGAGGTTGCCCTCGATCGTCACGTCGCCGCGCAGGGTGATCCCCCCGTCTGCCGTAACATCGACCGTGCCGCCTGCCGGCAGGACGGCCAGCAGCGCGTGCGCCTCGGGGTCATAGGTGATCTTCGCACCGTCCGAGAATTCGATCATCTCGGCGGTGGTACTGCCGAGCGGCGGGAAAGCGTCCTGCACGATGCCGGCGATCGCCACGGCCGCACCGATCTGGCCATCGGGGCAAACCAGCAGCACCTGCTCGCCCTCGCTGGGGGGTGACCACACCCGGGTGAGGCCTGCGCGCGGGGAGAGCCAGCGGATCGGGCCGGTCTGGGCGGGCTCGGGATCGTCGGGGTCACCGAACCGCACGATGCAGCGCGCCTCGGCCAGATCGACCGAGAGCACGGTGCCGATCCGGATCAGGCTGGCGATGTCGGCGGGGATGTCTTCTTGCGGGGCGGGGCGAATCATGATGGTGCCTTGATGTGGGGGTCAGAACAGGCCGAGGAACTTCGGCCGCGCGCGCTCGATCGCAGCGCGGTCGCGTTCCTCGCAGCGCTTGATGATCGCTCGCGCGGCCTGGGCGCGCTCGAACTCGGTGCGCTTGCCCGCCGTCTGCGCACCCGCGAAGCCGATCCAGCTTTTCAGCGTTTCGAGATCGCTTGCCCCGGCGCGCGGGGCGGCAGCATCGGGCACCGGGGTTTCCCATGTGCCATCGAGCAGATCGGAGCAGCTGCTCTTAGGAGCAAATACCGAAGTTGTCGCACAGCCAGCCAGCGCCAGAGTCATGAGCACCAGAAGCATCATCCGCATCGTTCACGTCCTTTTGCATGTCGGCCACGGATCGCTCACGCTCGGCCTCGGTTTCAGCTTGCTCGCCCACGGTGGTGGCCGTGTCCTGCCCGGACTTCAGCGCCGCGTCGGCCTGCCCGGTGGCGAGCTTTGCCTCGGTGCGGGCGCTGCCGGTGAACAGATCCCGCACGAACAGGAAGGCCCAGATCAACGCGATCAGCAGCACCACCCCGAGGATCGCTTTCCAGATCGGGGTCAGCTGGCGCAGCCAGGGGATCGGGTTCATGGGTCATCCCCTCGCGTGTCGTTCTTGCCGGTGAACAGGAAGGCCATCACCAGACCGATCAGGCCCTGAATGACGATCGCCTGGGCGAGGCTCTTGAACAGGTCATTGTCGGCCAGCTCGGGCCGCGCCCACATCAAGGCGAACACCACCAGCACCAGCGTGAAGGCACCCGCTCCTGCGAGCACCCGCGCGGTCGCCATATTCATTGGCGGCAGCTTCATGCTTCATTCGTGGAAACCACGCCCCCCGTCATGCGCGGCAGGCCCGGCGCCGGTCGGCCCACGTCATGCGGCCAGCGGATCGCCACCGCGCGCGCCTTGGCGATCGGCGCGATGCTCACCATGTCGCCCTGATTGCCGCCGAGGACGTAGTAATTCGCCTCGCTCTCGCCGACGAGGAAGCCGACATGGCCGCCGCCCGTGCGCTTGAACACCACCACCGCGCCCACCGTGGGCGGGCAGGGCACGCCCCACTTCGCCCAGGCCAGCGCACGCGGGAACTCGGCCGCGCCGAGGATCTTGCGACCGGCGCGCTCGAGGCAGTCAGCGACGAACAGACCGCACCACGGCGTTTCATCATCGTTGAACCACGTCGCGCCGAGGCGACCCCACGCGCCCGCAATCCAGTTGTTGTGCTTCGGCCCCTTGATCTCGCGCTCGCCGATCTTCTCGCGGGCGAGCTGCATCCAGCGCGGTTCGCTGGCCTTGGGCGAGGGCGTGACCTTTTTCCCGGCGTCGGGAATATGCTGCCCCGCGCGCGGAATGCCCAGCGCATCGAGGACATTGTCGAGCGCCCCGATACGGCGTGAACCGTCCTCGGGATGGTTGAACACATCGGGCTTGGCCGCGCGCACCGCGGCGAAGATGGGCGCTCTTGGGTCAGTCACGTCTTTTCTCCCGTGTTCTTGATCGCCGCCAGCACCGGCGCGAGGATGAATTGCCGCAGAATGTCGAAGGCCTTCTCGCCCATAAAGGCGACCGCGAAGCCGATCCCCGCCACGCCCAGCGGGCCAGCGCCCAGCAGATCGGCGAAGAACAGCGTGGTGATGACGCTGCCGACCGAAAACAGCAGCATGACGATGACTTCGCGCCTGATCTCGGGCCAGACCTTGCGCGACTGGACGGAAACACCGACCCGCGCGAACCATCCGCCCAGCAGCCCCAGCGCCATCGCGAGGCCGAAATGCGCGTCGATTGCGGTGACCGCCGGAACAAGAATGGCGAGCATCCCCTTTTCTACCGGGCTCACAGGATCGGCCCTCCAATTCCTTGCGTTGCCACAAATGCCGCGACGCCCAGCACGCCTGCCGCCGCCAGCATCATTGCGGGCCGAGGCGAAAAGGCGATAGCGATGGCCCAGCAGCCGCTCGCCCATAGCCCCCAGCAGAACGCCATCAGGCCGTTCCAGAACGTGCGATCTGCCCCGGCCATCCCGTATTGCTCGAGGGCAAAGGCAACCGCGCGCTCCGACCATCCCACGCGGGAAAGCGGGATGGCTGCACCCGCGATCATGATTGCGACCATGAACACCAACGCCGCCGCCAGAGTGATAAAACGCGGCCCCGGACGGCGGATGCTCTCGTCTAGCGTGCCTGCCACCGCGACCATCTCGGCGGTGTTCTGCCAGCCTTGCCGCTGCAAGGATCGGGCGAGCAGCAAGCGGCCCAGCTTCCACGCGATCGGCGCGATCAGCACAATCGACAGCAGCGCCCCCGGCACCGACCAGGCGCGAAAAGCATCGCCGACATGGACGACGAAGGCGAGGCCGGTCATTTGAGTTGCTCGGGCGTGGTGCCGGGGCGGGTCACGTCGTCATCTCCCGCCCGCCCATGCGCTCCATGCCAGCCCAGCGCGCGGGCAGCAGGTTTCCGAGCGAACCGCGGTTGATGCCTTGGTTCCAGTCGAACTCTCGCCCGTAGATGTCGATGATCGCGGTCTGCCCGTCGATGGTCGCGCCGCCCGTGTCGATGGGCAGAAAGGTTGCCGGGTTATAGAAGAGCGCCCGCTTGGCCGCGTTGGTGAAGTCGAAGGCGTGTCCGGTGAACAGCATGAGCCGGCGCAGCGCGCAGCCGGAAAGCGGCAGGCCCGGCGGGCCGAACAGCTGGCGCATGTAGGAAAGGTTGATCGGAATGCTGTCCGCCGTGAGCGCGATGGTTGAACTGGTTTCGTTTGTCGCGATGGTCATGGTTCCCGCCACGGTATCAATCGACACGAAATAGGCGTTGATCGCGAAGGGATCGGCGGGGAGCGCCCACGTTGGCGCGCCGCCAAGTTGCACCGAGCTGGTATTGCGCAGCCGCACGCGCGGACTGTAAATGTTTGCCCCGTCGAAGCTATCGACACCGGCAAAGGAACCGGCGAGACCGCGCGTCACGCGCATGAACATGACGAAGCTGAGACGGGTGGTGTTGGGAAGGGCCGCGTCGGTCGTGTTGACCGCCGTATCAGGCGGGACCAACTGGATTTCCTGATAATTCGAGCCGCCCAGAAACTCGATGTCATGGCGCGGCAGGGTGTCGCCAGCGTCCTGCGCCAAGAGGAAGGTCTTGCGCGCCTCATGACCGCCCCGGAAGTTGGCCGCACGCATGATGATTTCGCGCGAGCCCAGCGCCGGGGTGATCTCGCCCGCGCCCCGCGTGATCGCGCCGGTCGAAGGGTTGATGGCGATGGCTTCGTCAGAAGTATCGCCCGCTGTCCGGTAGACCTGCGACACGGTGCCAAGGATCAGCCCGGTGGAAAGCAAGGTGCCCGCCGCATCCTTGGGGCGAATCGGGAGCACTTCTTCATGAACATAGGGCGCGCCGCCGTTCATCGCGCGGAACAGCCGGGTCTGCTCAAAGCCGAGCAGGGTTGCGCCAAGGCTGTTGAAGTGCGTCCCGTCGACGGTCAGGCGAGCGTCGGAGGCAAGCGCCTCATTCTGGCGCCAAAGAGCTTCCCAATCATAGATGCGAGCGCCGTGAGCCGCACGCAATTCTCTGAACAGGCGCTGCTGCTTAGGCGCTGCCCCGCCGCCTCAGAGCCGCCCACCGCGAAGGCCCACTGCCCGGTAAAGGTCGCGATGATAGCGTCCACATTCGCGCGGGTGGTCACATAGGTCGCCGCGTTCTCGTCATTGTTCGAGCCGTTGCTGATGTTCGTGCCAGAGGCGCGCGCGGGGTTGGTCACATTGTCCGCTTGGATCAGCGCGAGGATTTGCGCAGTCGTCCGCCCGCCGATCCCGATGTTCGAGACGGAAGCGCCGGGTGCCAGCGCCCCCACCACATTGGTGCTGGTGCGCGCGGGCGGGCCGATGGTCTGTTCGGCAAGGCTGTCCCCGCTCAACCGATACGTCAGCCCCGCACCAATAGGATCGAAGCCGCAATCGCCGCGAAGCGCATTGACGTTGCGCAGCACCATTTGCCGATAGTCCGCCGTCTGCTGGGCAAGGCGCGAGCGCCGAGCCTGCGACAGCGCGGTCGCCACGTCTTCGGTTTGCGGCGAGGTGACCAGCCCGACCGAGAGATAGCGGGTGTTGTTGTAATTCGACCATCCCGCCGTGCCGATGCGGACATAGCCTTCCTGCCACTGTGGGCCGTTCACCCCGGTCGCATAGCGCATCGTCGAAGCCGTGCGAGTGGTGCCGTCACGCAAAGCACTCGATCACGGCAAGGTAATAGAACCCCGCCCGCGCCGGATAGCGCGGCACAGGCACAAAGAACCCGCCCGCCTTGTAGGCCGCGCTGGTGACGGTCGCCGTCGCAACAGTCACGTCCCCCGCAGAGAAGGGCAACGCTTCAAGGTTTGCCACGTTTGCGGGCCGCTCGATAAGAGTCGCGGTGATGACGGGCGCGTCACCCATGAACCGCACGCCGTCGATATTCGCCCCGGCGGCGAAGTCGGTGCCGCAAAGATAGCCGCGCGCAAAGGCTGTGAAGTTGCTGCCGATTACGATGTTGGTGCCGCCGGCGGTCAGTGCCAGCGTGGAAACCGAGCGCCGAAGGTTCTGCGCCGAGCGGACATAGGTCAGGGCATTGGCCGAAATGTCGCTGGCGAGGCCTTCGATCTGAACAGCCTTCTCGGCCGCGACTTCTTCAAGTTCTTGCAGAAACCCATCGACGCTGGTGCGCTTCGTGGTGCCGCCCTGGACGATCGGCAGAGTTTCTTCACCGGTGATCGGCCCTGCAAGCGGCAGGTCACTGATTCTGGACATCAGTCGAACTCCGGCCAGAGGGTGTGGGTGGCGACAGGGAAAGCGGCGAGGTCAGCCGCAGGCAGGCTGTCTGCCAGCTCCTCGATCGCGCCCGATGCGGCGCGGATCGCATCGATCCGGGCGAAGCGCACAGCGCCTTCCTCGCTCGGTTCGCGCAGATCGTTCATCTGCCGCCATTCGGGGCTGATCGTGCGGATCCGCGCGGCAGCCTCACGCCGGATGGCCACCGCGAGCTGCGCGCGAAGTGTCGGCTTGTCCGGCCGGGTGCGACGCGCAACCACCGGGCGGCCGCGTGCGTCGGCCGTGATTGCGCGGCCTTCAGACTGCGCTTGGAGCAGCTCGCCATGGCGCGCATCGCTAATCTCGACCGCGCTTTCGGGGGCGGAATTTCGGGTGAGGAAGAATGCGGGGCGGCGATCCCCGCCCTCCCCCACCATGGCAAAGAAAACGCTCATGTTAGGTTGACCCTTCCGATGGCGAAGTAATTGACCGCGTCTGCGATGTCGTTGGCACTGAAAAGCTGGAAGCCGTTCTGGGTGATCGAGTTGCGAAGCACCGCCGGGTAATTGTCCTGGCGGTTAGTGTTGCTTTCGCTGGTGCCATCGGCGACCACTGCGAAGGTCTGGGCGAAATTCACCGGGAAATTGACGTTGGTCACCCCGTTGGCGCTGGCTGTGACAAGCCCCCACTGAAAACAGATTGCATTGGCGGGGTCTGCGAGAGCGAGCGCGAGGTAGCCATTCGCACCGAAGCTGCGCACGATCGGCCCGAAGCCGCCGGGCGTCATGGCAACATTGTTGGAGGTGCCCGCAATGATCTGGGCGAAGCTCGCGGCGGCTACCGCCAGAACGCGGTTCGCCGCAAGCGACCCCCCGCCGGTCACCAGTCCGCTGCCTGTGATCGTGCGCGCGGTGAGGGCAGCGATGAGCGCGCCTAGCGTGGTGTCGCCCGACTGCCGTTCAAGCGCCTCGGCATCGACGTCGGCAATGCGCGCGGCAATTTCGTTGGCGATGGCGGTGAGCACAGGGGCAAGACGCGCGGCGAGCTTGAGCGAGGTGACGGCGCGCTCATCGTCAACTCCTGCATCGACCTCTTCCTGGGTCGCCAGCTCGATCACGCCTTCAACGGTTTCGGTCGCCGAACCGAACCCGCCGAGCAGCTCGGCAAGGACGGTGGCGAGCTTGAGCGGGGTGACGATCCTTTCGTCGTCTACCCCATCGTCAACCTCTTCCTGGGTGGCGATCTCGGCCACACCTTTCACTGTTTCAGTTGCGGGCGGGAACAGGAAGGTCGCGTCGCCGAACTCGATATCGCCGGCGATCCCATCCTGAAAGGCGACGTCGAAAGCCAGCTGCAGGTTGAGGACCGAGGCCTTGCTGATGATCGGGTCCGCCTGACTGTATGCAGCAAACAGCGTGCCATCAACGAGGTAGAGCGCGAAGCTGCGAAGCTCGTAGATGTCAGGCGAGGAATCCTGCGCCGTCATATGGATCACGGTTTCGCTGATCGCGGTGCCCGAGATCGCATCGATCCGCTTGAACTCACCGGGCAGTGCAGTGAGCGTGGGCGCGACGGCCACTGCATTTTCCGAAAAGCCGACCTCGCTGATCTGGATAGCATCGGTCGAGCCGCTTTGCGCGTCGACCAGCGCATCGAGCCCGGCGGTGGTGAGGATGAGGGTAAAGCTCATGGGCGCGCTTTCATGCTGCGATCAGGAATTCGCCGTCTTCATCCTGAAGCGGCTCGCCATTTTCGGTTTGCAGGTATGTGCCCCAGACCGGATCGGCTGCGGCCTCGGCGTCGGCGTCCAGTTCGATCCGGGCGATGCCGCCCCAGATGACCGCACTCACAAGGCCGACCTGCGCCAGCGCCATGATCCGGTAGGAGGCGATCACGTGGGCGCGCAGCGGCTTCACCGCAGCGATGTCGCGCAGCAGCGTCGAGATGGTGGCTTCGTTGTAGTCGATCGTGCTGGTGTTGCGATCGGGCAGGTCGAGCCTGAAGGTGTAGGGTTCGAGGTTGGCGGGATCCTCGAACCATTCGGTGATGTCGATCAGCGGGTCGATCCGGTCGAGCGCGCGGCGCAGCGCGGCGCGGGTGCCCTTGCGGCGCTGGTCATCGATGGCGCTGGCGATCGCGACGCGCTTTTGCGTGGTGGACCAGTCGCTGTCCCAGATATCGATCGACAGCCCCCAACCCAGCCAGGGCAGCAGCGCGGTCGGGCACGCGCTGGGCGACCAAACATCGCCGACCGGGACAGGCAAATCGGTCAGCGCTTCCACACTGACCGCCGCGAATGCCCGCTCGAGCGGGGAGCTGTTGGGCGGCAGCAGGTTCATTCGTCGAACCCGGCAATAGTGACCTCGACCGTGCCGGCCGCGCCGACTTCGGTCTGCTCGACGAAGACGTCGGCGACCGGCTCGATCAGGTTGACGTTCTGCACCCCGCCGACGTGCAGCGCGGCAATGATCGCCGAGCGGGCAATGTTGCGACCAAGGCGGCGGTTGTTGGCGAGCAGCTGGGTCAGCGCAGCGTTGGCGGTGTCGAGGATCAGCTGGGCGTCGGGCCCCGGGTATAGCGTGAGCTGGGCGACCACATCGAAAGTGATCAGCTCGGCCGATTGCACGGTCACCCGGTCAGTCAGCGGGCGGACTTCGTCCCCGGCCAGCAGGTCGCGCACGTTGGCCAGAAGCTCGGGCGAGGCCGTGCCGTCACCGCTGCGCGAAAGGATCGAGACCGTCACCTCGCCCGGGCGCGGGCTGATGGCCGAGGCATCGAGCACGTCGCCATCGGCAGACAGTGCATGGAAGACATAGGCGCTGGCAGGCCCGGCCACCGAGTAGGAATCGGGCGCCAGCAGCACCCGGCGGCGCAGGTCTTCGTCGCTTTCCATGACAGCGGGCGCACCGGCAATCGGATCGGCCGGAGCGATCTCGCGCCGAACCACACCGAAGATGGCGGCGAGATTGTCGAGATCGCCGCCCAGGGCATAGGCGATCAGCACCGAGCGCGCGGCATCATTGATCCGCTGGCGCAGCACCAGCTCGGAATAGGCCACCACTTCGAGCAGCTTGATCGCCGGGTCGCTCTCGACAAAGGCCGTGAACTCGGGATAGCGGGCGAGGAAATCGGCGCGCAGGCGGTTGAAGATGCCCTCGAAATCGAGCGCCTCGACCACGTCGGGCGGCGGCAGCCGCGAAAGATCGATCGCGGTCGAGCTGGCGCTGGTGAAGTTGAGCGGGGTGCTGGCCATGGGGCCACCTGCCTGTCACGCGCGCGCGAAGGGAAGGGTGCGGGCAGGTGGAAGCCGGTTCCACCAAGCTTCTTGATTTGGGTTTCCTCGCAAAGGCTCGGGCGGGCGGTCGCCCTTGCGGCCCAACGGGCCGGGCTTCCCGGTCAGGGGTCGATCAGCTGCGCGAGGACATCGATCACGGTTTCCCGATCGGCGTCGTTGAAGCCGAGCAGGCGGCGCTCGGGGTAGCGGGTGAACACCTTCTCTCCGTTGGGCGAGCGCCCGACGAAGCCGCGCAGGCCGTAGTGGTGTTCCTTCGCCACCTTGGCCGCCCCGCCGACCGGAGCGATTTCGACCCCGTCGGCGCGCGCGGTGATCTTGAAATTGCGCGCCAGGCGCAGCTTGCGGAACATCTTGCCCCCGGCCTTGCGCCGCGTCCGTCCGGTCTGGTCGAGCCGTGCCTTGCGCTTTTCCATGGCCCCGCCTTCCGGCTCGACGTTCTTCGCAATCCGCTGCAGGTTGGACTTGCGCAGCGCCTGGCCGACCTTCATCGCGGCGCGCTTCCGCTGGGCGGGCGAGAGGCCTTGCAGCACCGCGCCCAGCCAGTCTTCGAGCCCGGCGAGCGGATCACTCTCAGACATCGGTGAAGCGCACTTCAGCCAAATCGGGGATGGGCTCGACCCCGGCAAAAGGCAGGCCATCGTCGAACAGCGGGTTCGGTTCGTCGAGATAGGTTACCTGCCAGCTGCCATCCTGCTGCGGGGTAACCGCGATGTTCTCTGTCAGGTCGATGGTGAACAGGATGTCGGCCGTGCTGACATCGAGGATATCGCTCTCGAAAGCGAAGCTGTCGCCATTGGGCGCGAGCAGATCGGGCTGGTTGACGCGCAGCCAGCGAGTGATTGCCAGGGCGATGATCGCGATATCGGTCTTTGCTTCCATGATCAGCACGGACAGCGGGTATTGCAGGGCAAAGCCATGGCTGGCGGTGCCGCGCGCCCTAACCGCGCCGTTCTCGATCCAGAGCTTCAGCCGGTCGGGTTCGTTGCGCAGCTCGGGGAGGGCGGCAGTCAGCGCAGCGCGCAAAGATTTCGACTTGCTCATGAGTCTTCGCGTCCTATCGCTTTGCTACTTGAGGACATGGTCAGTCCCACAGCTTGACCGTCGCCCGCCTGGGCGGCGCGGCGGTGGTGGTGGCGAGATCGGGAAGCGTCACCCGGGTGCCGCCGGGGAGCGCGGGGCCGAGATCGGCAAGGTGGGGGTTGAGGTCGTAGGCCTGCTCGGTCACGCCCTCGGTCCGGCCGAGCACGCGCCAGCAGATCGCGTCGAGCGTCTCCCCCTGCTGCGCGACGGCGATCACCAGTGCACCGCCTGCATGGCGATGCCGACCAGGCAAACAAGGCACCCAAGCGCACAGACCCATTCGAAAGGGGTCATATCAGCTCCACCCGGTTGCGGACCGACCGCGCCTTCGCGTCATCATCCTCCGCGCCGATCGCGCGCAGGTCGGCGACCGCGTCGTAAGCCTTGGTGCGGTAGATCCCGGCCGTGTCGCGCTTTTCCTCGTTGCGGTCGATCGCTTCGTCGGTGGCGCTGACATCGATGTGCATGTCGGCGAGCTCGGCTGCGGCGTAGAAGTTCACGATGCGCTGCCAGATCATTTCGGCCTTGTTCTTGCCGTTGATCTGGTCGGTGGTGACATCGGACAGCTGGGCAGCGCCATCGAGCGCGCGGGCAGTGCGCCAGTCGGACATCGCGCGCAGGCCCGAGAGGATCCCGCCCTCGATCGCCTGCACCAGGCGCTCATCGGTGACCGTGCCCTCGCCCATGCGGATCGCCTTGCGCACCTGCTCAGTCGAGGTCGCGGGAAACCAGCCATCAGCCTCGACGGTAATCCCGGCGGGTTCGTAGTTGTCGGGAGGTGCGGTCAGGCCGGTCATCGGACGATCCCCGGTCTCTCACCCGCAGCGGACATGATCACCTCCCTTCAGGTTGCTTGCGCTCCCCGGTGTGGGGAGGGTGGGGACGGGATCAACGATCGGAGGAGGTTTCCCGTCGATGTCCTGTCCGCCCTCCCCGGCGCCGTGGGGCACTTCGTTCCGGCGGATGCCGGGAAACTTTATTCGTCGCCCTTCGGGGCCAGATCGCGCAGCATCTTGTCCGCGCGCTCGATGTCCTTTTTCACGCCGACCTTCGCGTTGAGCTTCAGCGCGCGCTGCAGGTGGGTGAGACCCTGCGAGGCAAACGCCGTCGCGCCGCCCGCCGGGCCGGTTTCGTCGCTCGGGTCGAAGTCCGCAGCCCTGGCGATCCAGCTGCGGCCCAGCGCCTTGTCGAGCTTGGCCTTGGCCTGATCCGGCATGTCGGCTTCGGCGGTGAGCTGGTCGATCTCGACCAGGATTTCGTGGGGCACCGCTGCCGGGCTCTTCAGCGCGGCCTCGGCAATTTCCTCGCGCAGGAAACAGGCGGTGGTGCGGTTGTAGCGTTCGGGCAGGGCGAGGCCGTGCTTCAGGGCGAAGCGGCCGACCACCAGCGCGTCCTCGAAAGCCTCGCAGTCGATCAGCCAGACCAGACAGGTCATCACGATCTCATCCTGCACGGGTCGATCTGCGTCGATCACACCGATCACCCAAGCCCGGAATTCCTGAAGGAACTCCCGCTTCATCGGGATCCGCGCTTCGTGGCTTTCGACGTCCTGCAGCTTGCGCAGATTGTCATGGAGCACGGCGCGCAGGACCGCATATTCCTGCCCTGCGGCGCTGCCGGGATCAGGCTCGACGGCGCGGACCTTCGGCGTGCCGGTGCCACCGGCAAGAGCGGCGAGCTTGCGCTGGCGATTGCGAAGGGCGGGACTGTAGGACATGCGGTTCCTCCTGAAATCCGGCCTCATGCAGCGAAGCGGTAGGCCTGAATAATAGTCCCCGCTCGATCTGGCGGCGGGGGGTGAGAACCGGGCTGCGGCTTCCAATCCGCTGCTCTTCCCACTGGCTGCTGGCTCCAGCGGTGCCGACCCAGATGTCAGCTGCCGCCTTCAAAGCCCCTCGGGGGTTATCCCGTTACGCCGCCGGGCGGGCCGGCGCTGCGCCCATGACGATGTTCTCGACCAGCGCCGCGATCTCGTATTCCTCGACCACGTAGGCTTCGTTCATCGATTCATAGTTCGCGATGCGATCGAACTCGGGTTCGTCGACCAGCTGGCGGCGGCGCGTTTCTTCCTGCCAGTAGATCGACAGGTTGCTGAGCTTGGTGATCAGCAGCGCGTTGGCCGGGAAGCTGGTCACCCGCATGGCAGGCAGACCGCCGAGCATCTTTTCCGAGCGGATGATGCGATCGGTGGCCTCGACTTCGGTCGCCGTCGCCCCGGTGCTCTGGGCGATGTTGAAGTACTTGTCGTCGACCAGATCGTGCCCGACCACCACCACCAGATCGGTGTCGCCGCGGTGGCTTTCGTGGATCAGGCGCTTGGCATCCATCACCAGCGCATCGAGCGACGAATAGTCGGCCTCGGCAGTGACGGCGTTGTCGAGGCTGGGATCGAACAGCACGGCCCCGGCCTTGACGTAGATCGCCTTGAGCGCGGGGTTGTCGTCGCCGGCATCGTCCACGGTGAGCGCGCCGTCGTCCATGACCTGGGCGGGCGCTTCCTCGCGGATGTGGTGCAGCCAGCCCTTGTTCACGTCCTGCAGCAGCGGGTTGGCGACGATGTCGGTGGTGTCGGCCACTTCCTCGCCGTGGAAGCCGATGCAGATCCGGTCGAGCGCCTGCTGCAGCACGATGTCGTCGCGGATCAGCACTTCGAAATCGGGGCGGTGGCGCCAGGCGTCCAGCAGCTCGTAGCGGCGCGACCAGTCGAAGTTGGTCTTTTCGCACTTGTACTGGTGCTTCAGGTTGTTGTTGCCGATCGCCGCCGGGTTGCGGCGGGTGCCGGTCGAGGTGTCGACGCGGCCGGCCAGACGGCGGCCAGCCCCCACGCCGAGCTTCTGGCCGCTCTGCTGGGTGACAGGGATCATGTTGATCGCCATCAGGAACTCGCTCGATTCGCGGATGCGATTTTCGAGACGCTGTTCGACGACGGGTTCGACGCTGAACTTCTTGGTGACGTCCTCGACCGGGATGCTGTTCAGAAGCGCGATCTGCGACACGTAACCATTGAAGAGAGCGCGGGTTTCTTTGCGCATGGGCCTGATCCTTGTTGGGGTTTTAGCGGGGCCGAAAGGTGGGAGGACGTGCCCCGGAGGGCGGCGAGATCAGCAGTCGGTGCGGACAAAGTTGCCGTTCGACCCGGCGCTGGTGGGGCGCTGGGTGTGCTTGGCGGCGGGGGTGGCCTCGACGCCCTGCTTGAGGGTGTTGAACTTCACCTCGAGCGCATCGGTCGCTGCCCGGGTTTCCTGCCGCAGGGCATTGAGCGAGCCGTCGATCGACGTCGCCAGCTCGGTGAACACGGTGCGCAGATCCTCGGCGGTGAAGCCTGCCGGGGTGGCGGGATCGGCGGCCGGGGTCTTGGGATCGGCCTTCGGTTCGCTCTTCGGGGCGAAGCGATCGGCGAAGCTGTCGAGCACGCCCTTCAGGCCGGACAGCAGGCCGGTGGCTTCCGGGGTCGCCGCGGTGTCGAATTCGAGCAGCGCGGCATCGCCGACTTCCTCGCGCGAATAGCGCTGGATGCCCGGAACCGCGGCGGACAGCTGGCTGGTGAACTGCAGGCGTTCGGTCGCGATCGAGGCCGGGCTGTCGGTCAGCGCGCAGCCCATCAGGTAGGCATAGCCCTTGCCCGCGAAGTCCGGGTGAATTTCAATCGAGGGGTAGAGCTTCTGCCCGGCCTGGTTGAGCGCCTGGGCTTCCTCGGTGACATCGAACACGCCGTAGAGCGCGGTGCGCTGTTCGGGCTTGCCGTTGAACTGCACCGTCACTTCCTCGGTTTCGAGGCTGAGCACATCGCCATAGGCGCGGAACGGGCCTTCCGAGCTGATCCCGCGAATGTGCTCGATGTTGAGGCGCGCCGAATAGACCTTGGGGTCGTAGCTTTCAGCCATCTGGCGCAGGTGGTCGGCTTCGATCACGCGGCCATCGACGGTGCTGCCGGAGGTGGCGAGCAGGAAACGCTTGGTCTTCATCGGTCTGGGGCTCCAGCTTGTGCTCGGGGACGTTGGAGGCACTAAGGCCCCGCGACAGGGGCAAGACGCAACGGCGCGCGCAGGTGGAAGCGCAATCCACCACGCAAGCTTCTGGCGCGCCCCCCGGCAGCGGGGTGCATGGCAAGGCCATGCACCTGCCCAAACCGCCAGCAGCCGGGGAAGATAGCGACGCCGCCGAAACCGGGATGGCGGCGCGGCGCTGGGCGCGTTCGCTCTACTGGCGCGGGTGGACGGTCGCGCAGATCAGCGAAGAGCTGGGCATCCCGTACCAGACGATCGGCAGCTGGAAGCGGCGCGACGGGTGGGCCAAGGCCGCCCCGGTCGACATCGTCGAAGACCGGCTCGAAGCGAAGATCGCCACCCTGCTCGACAAGGAACCCTTCACCGAAGGCGACATGAAGCGGGTCGATTTCCTCATGCGCCAGCTCGAGCGCACCGCCCGGGTCCGGAAATACACCGCGAGCGGGAAGGAGGCCGACCTAAACCCCAATATTGAGCGCCGCAACGATGACGCGGCCAAGGCCAAGCGGGCCGAGAAGCGCAAGAACCAGCTGACCCGCGAGCATTACCAGGCACTGCTCGACGATTTCCACGCCAACAATTTCGGCCACCAGCGCGCCTGGTGGGAACAGCGCGATCAGCGCACCCGCAAGATCCTGAAGAGCCGCCAGATCGGCGCGACCTGGTATTTCGCTCGCGAGGCGGTGGCCAAGATCGCCGAGGCGGTGCTGGCGGGCGAGCAGCCCCGCAACCAGATCTTCCTGTCCGCATCGAAGCGGCAGGCGATGAAGTTCCGGCGCGAGATCGTGGGCTGGGTCAAGCGGATCACCGGCGTCGACCTGAAGGGCGACCCGATGATGCTCGACCTGTCGGCGCTGGTCGACGAAGCGGGCGATCCGCTTAGCCTCGATCCGGTGGGGCTCTACCCGCTCTCTACCAATTCCAACACCGCCCAGGGTGAAAGCGGCGATTTCTACTTCGACGAATTCTTCTGGACCGTGGGCTTTGCCAAGCTGCGCAAGGTCGCCGCCGCGATGGCGACGCACACGATCTACAAGCGCACCTATTTCTCGACCCCCTCGACCAAGACGCACGAAGCCTTCGCCTTTTGGTCGGGCGAGGAATGGAACCGCGGACGCCCCAAGGCGCAGCAGCAGCTGTTCGACCTCTCGCACAAGGCGCTGAAGGACGGCCGGATCATGCCGGACGGCAGCTGGTGCCAGATCGTCACGGTGCACGATGCGGTCGCCGCAGGCATGGGCGCGCTCATCGACATCGAGGAGCTGCGCTTGGAGAGCAGCGAGGACGAATTCCGCAACCTCTACGACTGCGAGTTCGTCGACGATGCCAATTCGAGCTTCCCCTACCGCCTGCTGCGCGCGGCGCTGGTCGACAGCTTCTACAGCTGGCGCGATTTCCACCCCGCCCACGTCGAGGTGCCGGGTCTGCGCCCGTTCGGCGACAGGCCGGTGTGGCTGGGTTATGACCCGAACAAGCAGGGCCGCGACGATGCCGCGCTGGCGATCATCGCCCCGCCCGAGCAGGCGGGGGTCGGCAAGTTCCGGATCCTCGACAAGTACAAGCTCAACGGGCTCGACTATCAGGGGCAGGCGGACCGCATCCGCGAGCTGGCCAAGGTCTACAACGTCACCGACATCGCGATCGACGTTACCGGGGGGCATGGGCAAGCGGTTTACGAGATCGTGCGCAAGTGGTTCCCGCAGGCGCGCAAGATCGAATATTCGCTCGCCAGCAAGGCCGCGATGGTGATCAAGGCGCAGAACCTGTTCCGTTCCGGCCGGGTCGAGTTCGACATGGGTTGGACCGACGTGATGCAGGCCTTCATGTCGATCAAGCCCACCCTCACCGCCAGCGGCAAGGGCGTCACCTACACCAGCCCCCGCAACGGGGTGATCGGGCATGCCGATATCGCCTGGGCGTGCATGCACGCCTTTTCCAACGAACCGCTCGACGTCGAAGCGCTGGCCACCGGGGCCGGGGCGGGCGTTGTCGCCTTTTCTGACTGAGGACCCGAACGATGAACGAAGTGAGCACCACCTTGCCGGCCGTCGCCACCTTTGCCTTCGGCGATCCGGAGAGCGTGATCGACCGGCGCGAGCTGCCCCAGTACTTCGAGGTCTGGCGCACCACCCACTGGTATCACCCGCCCTTCCCCATGGTCCGGCTTGCCCAGGTCTTCAACATGAGCCCGCACCACCGCGGCGCGATCGCGGTGAAGACCAACCTGCTGGTCAGCCAGCAGGTGCCGACCCGCTGGCTCAGCAAGAACGACTTCGAGCGGTTCGTGATCGACTTCCTGCAGATGGGCAATGGCTACCTCGAGCGGGTTCCGAACATGGCCGGCGGGATCCAGCGCGCCGCCTTCACCCCGGCGCGGCACACCAGGCGCGGGATCGACCCCGACGTCTTCTGGTTCGTGGAGAACGGGGTCGAGCCGGACTTCCGCTTTGCGCCGGGCACGGTGTTCCAGCTGCAGCAGCCGGACGTGGCGCAGGAAATCTACGGCGTGCCCGAGTGGATTTCGGGCCTGCAGTCGGGCCTGCTCAACGAAAGCGCCACGCTGTTCCGCCGCCGCTACTACCTCAACGGGGCGCATGCCGGGTTCGTCTTCCACCTCACCGACACGCTGATCAATCAGGAGACGGTCGACCAGCTGGTCGAGAAGTTCAAGTCGGCCAAGGGGGTGGGCAACTTCAAGAACCTGTTCCTCTACACCCCGGGCGGCAAGAAGGACGGGGTGCAGATCCACCCGATCGCCGACGTGGCCGCCAAGGATGAGTTCCTCAACGTGAAGAACCTCAGCCGCGACGATCTGCTGACCGCGCACCGGGTGCCGCCGCATCTGATGGGAATCATCCCGCAGAACGCGGGCGGCTTTGGCAGTGTGAACGACGCGCTCGATGCCTTCATGCGGCTCGAGATCGTGCCGATCATGGGGCGCATGCTGGCGATGAACGAGTGGTTCGGCGCCGAGGTCCTGCGGTTCGATCCCTACGTCATGAGCAATGGGGACATGCTCAACCCCGATGGCACGATCACCCCGGCCGCGAGCATGCGCCGGGGCTGATCGCCCCGCTCTCACACCCCTCTCAGACCCGCACCAGACGCCCCCGGCCTGCAACCGGGGGCGTTTTTGCGCGTGCACGGCCTTGCGCGGCGCCAGATTGGGCAGGCCCGCCCGCCGCCGCCCGCGCGCCGCCGTCGCCCCCACGCCACACCATCGGCTTTCGCGTGTGAGATTATGCAACGGCGTCCCCACCCGATGAAACCAACAGAGGGGGGTATGCGCGGGAAAGACGGTATCTTCGGTACATTGAGCCTCGACTAAGATTATCGTCCTGTTTTTGCATTAGAAAAATGTACCATTAGGAATGGAATATAGTGGAATATTTTCGGGTCCTTAACGGTATGTCTCTGATTTTAATAATTATTTGAACTGAGAAATATTCCATTGATTTATAGGTACAATGTTCCATCGATATTCCATAAAGATACCATACTAAGATGCTGATAAATCGACGATGTTCCAAAAATACCGTAGTTCCCGCACATACCCATCGCTCGGAAAAGTGCTGACGGAAATCTGCGAAATTTCGGCGCTCGCGCTCGAAAACGGTATCGGTTCGACAATGTGATGGGGGTGCTGCACCTTGATGCGCGGGGGGGCCGGTGTCGGCCACTTACTCCAAAGGTGGAGCGGGTGAAGGGAATCGAACCCTCGTCGTAAGCTTGGGAAGCTTCTGCTCTACCATTGAGCTACACCCGCATCCTTGCGCTGGCCGGGGCCGTGCTGCGTGATGCGGGGCGGCGCTTGCCACGATTCTCTGGCGCTGGTCAATATGCGATTGCGCGCGCGCCGTCAGTCGTCGAGCCAGTGGCGCCAGGCGAACCACGCCATCACCGCCATACCGATCGCGATGCAAAAGGCGACCACGCCCCAGAACGACCACGGCTCGTGCGCAAAGGGGATGCCTTCGACATTCATGCCGAGCAGGCCGGTCACGAAGGTCAGCGGCAGGAAGATGAAGGCGGTCACCGCGATGGCGAGGCTGCGCTGGTCGATCATCTCGGCGCGCAGATCGGTGAGCTGTTCGTGGAGCAGCGCCGCGCGCTCGCGCACCGCCTCCAGTTCCTCGGCCATGCGCGCGAAGCGGTCCGCCGCCTCGCGCAGATGCATCCGGTCTTCCCGGCTGATCCAGTCGAACTCGAGCTGCGCCATCGCCGCCAGCGCATCGCGATCGGGCGCGACGAAGCGCCGCAGCACGATCGCCTGCGAGCGGATCGCGGCAATCTCGCGCCGCAGCTTGTAGATATCGCCGCCGTCGAGCATCCCCTCGCAATCGTCGAGCGTGTCGCCCAGCGCGGCCACTTCGGGATCGAGCTGCACCGAGATCGCCTGCGCCAGCGTGGACACGAAATCGCCGCCGTCGGTGATCCTGCCGGCGCGCATCGCGCTTTCCACCTTGGCCAGTGCGGCGAGGCGGTGGCGGCTGACCGAAGTGACCCTGTCCCCTTCGACCCAGACCCGGATCGAGACGAGACCGTCCGAATCCTGCATCGTGTCGAAGGCCGTGCCGCGCAGGTTGATGAGCGCGCCGTCGTCCACCTCTTCGCAGCGCGGGCGGGTTTCGCTGGCGACAAGCGCGTTGGCGGCCATGTGCGGGACATAATCGGGCAGGTCCATGGTCTCGCCATGGCCGACGCCTTCGGCGTGAAGCCAGACGAAGCCGGGGCCGGCAAAGCCTGCCACATCGCCGGGCCCGATTTCGGTAATGATGCCGTCCCGCACCATCAGGGCTTGCACGGCGATCGGGCGGGCTTTGGCGTCCATTCCGCTCCGCTTAGCGCGTCGCAGCGCCCTGCGACAAGCAAAGGCGTGTCAGAAATACTTCGCGCTGGCGATGGCTGCCCCTTCGGCGAGCGCGGCGAGCTTGGCCCAGACGATCTCGGGGTCGAGCGCATTGCTGCCCGCGTGGACCGAGAAGCCGCAATCGACGCCCGCCATCACGCGGTCCGCGCCCAGCAGATCGGCATATCGGGCGATGCGCTGCGCGATCAGTTCGGGATGCTCGATATAGGGTGATTGCGGCTCGACCATGCCGGGGCAGAGGATCTTGCCTTCGGGAAGCGGATGCTTTTCGAAGAAGGCGAATTCATGTGCATGGCGGGGGTTCGCGCCTTCGAGCAGCACGGTCTGCGGCTTGGCGGACCAGACGATATCCGCGATCTCGTCTAAGGCCACGTCGCAGTGGTGCGGGCCGGGGTAGTTGCCCCAGCACAGGTGCATCCGCAGCTGTTCGGCGGGAATGTTCTGCACCGCGTGATTGAGCGCGGCGATATTCATGCCGATGCGTTTGCGGAACTCCTCGGTCGAAAGGTGGGTGAACTGCACATGGCGCCCCATGGCGAGGTCGGGGCAATCCACTTGGAGCGTAATGCCCGCCGCCGCGATGGTCTCGTATTCGTGCCGCAGCCCCTCGGCGAGGGCGAAGACATATTCCTCGTCGCTGGCGTAGTACTGGTTGGGGAAGAACAGCGCGGTGACACCGGGCGAGGCGGCGGACATGAAGGTGGCGTGGCCATTGGCAAGGCGCTTCAGTCGCTCGGCATCGATGCGGGGCGCTTCCATGTCGATCACCTCGATCGCGGCGATGCAGGCCGGGGCGGAGCGCTTGGCGCGGCCCTTGTTGCCGAACACCTGCGCCTTGGCACCGGGAAAGGCCTCGAGGTCGGCGAATTCATATTCGCCTGCCTTGCCGCCGAAGCCCGACAGGCGGTGCTTGATATAGGTGGCGTAGCTGGGCTTGGACTGCTCGCCATCGTTGACGATGCTCACCCCGGCTTCGATCTGGCGGCGGATGACATAGGCAGTCGCATCTTCCACCGCGGCATCGAAATCGGCTTCGGACACCGGCTCCCCGCTTTCGCGCGCGAAGACGAGCTCCAGCAGCGCCTCGGGG
This sequence comes from Porphyrobacter sp. YT40, assembly GCF_006542605.1. GTDB lineage: Bacteria > Pseudomonadota > Alphaproteobacteria > Sphingomonadales > Sphingomonadaceae > Erythrobacter. The sequence continues at coordinate 1,332,994 of NZ_CP041222.1, read as the reverse complement.
CGCGGCAGGCTGCCGACGTGGGTGGTGAGGAAGCGCTTGTCGGTCATGGGGCGGGCCTTGGCTGGAGCGAGGTGCAGGAATGGAGGAAGCGGGCAACCTCGGCGTTGAAAGCGGCCGGGTTGTCGGCATTGGCGAGATGGCCCGCTGCGGGAATTTCGAGCGCCCGCGCGCGCGGTGCGATCTCGGCCAGCGCTTGCGCACAGGCGCGCCGCCAGGGGGTGTCGTGCTCTCCGGTCATGCTGAGGACCGGCATGGGAAGTAGCCGCAAGGTTTCGTGCGGAAGGCCGGGTGCCTCCCCCGGAGCGGCCAGATCGCGCGCGTCGTAATCGGCGAGAATCTCGCGCATCAGTTCGCGGGCGGCGGGCGTGTGGGTCTGCATCAGCGGATGGCGCGACCATTCGGCGCGCAACCGCTCCAGATCGCCAGCCGCCGCGAGCGCCCGGAAGCGCCCCAGATCGATCACCTCGTCGCGCGGTACCAGCGCGGGCAAGGGCGCGCCCGAGACGATCAGCGCGGTCAGGCGCGACCCGTAGCGGCGCGCCACATCCAGCGCGACGGTCGCCCCGCGCGACAGGCCGAGCAGCGCGAAACGCTCGAACCCCAAGGCATCGGCGATGGCAATGACGTCCGCCGCCTCCTCGGCCAGATCGGGCGGTGCGGTGGCCCGTCCGCAGCCGCGCCGGTCGGGGGCGACGCAGAAAAACTCGCCCGCCAACCCATCAAGCTGCGGGGCCCACATGCGGTGATCGAGCGTCCAGCCGTGGAGCAGGATCAGCGGCGCCCCCTCCCCCGCCATGGCAATCGGCAGGCGGCCGCCATCGACGGCGACCTCACCATACCACACCGCGTCACCGACAGAGGGGGCAGACATCAACGCATGCGCCCCCATCGCCAGCGATCAGGCAGCTTCTTCGGCGCGGAACGGGTTATTGTTGCGGTGATCGCCCGCCAGCCAGCGCTTCAGCTCGGCGTGCGCGCTGGCGCGGCGCTCGGCATCGAGCGGCGCGGCGCGTTCATCGTCATGCGTGAATTCGATGATCATGCCGTTGGGATCGGTGACGTAGAGCGACTTGCAGTAGCCGTGCTCCAGCACATAGGTCTGCGGCGCAACGATCCCGGCGGCGGCGATGCGGCGCTCAAGCTCGGCCTGCCCGTCGCGATCGACGTGGAGTGCAATGTGAATGAAGGGGCTGGAGGGGATATCCGGCCCGAATTCGGCCTGATCCTCGGGATCGGCAAACTGAAAGAAGGCGAGCGCGCTGCCGTCGGCCAATTCGAAGAACACGTGGCAATAGGTGCGCTCCTTGCCGAACAGCTCGTCCTTTTCGCAATAGGTCGCCATCAGGGGGAAGCCGAGTACGTCCTCGTAAAAGGCGCGGGTGGCTTCGAGATCCTTGGTCACATAGGCGGTGTGGTGGAGGCGGTTGGCGAGAATTTTTGCGGTCATCGTGCTCTCTCCGTCAGTCCAGTCGATTGTCAGGCGGCCAGCTTGGCAGCGAGTTTGGCGACGTGCGCGCCCTGAAACCGCGCGCCGGCCAGCTCGTTGTCGCTCGGCATCCGGCTGCCGTCATTACCAGCGAGCGTGCTCGCGCCATAGGGGGTGCCGCCGCTGATCTCGCCCATCTCGGCATTGCCTTCGAAGGTATAGGGCAGGCCGACGATCACCATGCCGTGATGCAGCAGCGTGGTATGGAACGAGGTGATCGTGGTCTCCTGCCCGCCGTGCTGGCTGGCGGTGGAAACGAACACGCTCCCGACCTTCCCCACCAGCTTCTTCTGGAACCACAGGGGCCCGGTCTGGTCGAGAAAGTTGCGCATCTGGCTGGCCATGTTGCCGAAGCGCGTGGGTGTGCCGAAGATGATGGCGTCGTAATCCGCCAGCTCGTCCGGGGTCGCAATCGGAGCGCGCTGGTCGGTCTTCATTCCTGAAGCCGCCGCCACCGCCTCCGGCACCAGTTCGGGGACGCGCTTGAGGCTGACCTCGGTGCCGGGGACGCTCGCCGCGCCCTCGGCCACCGCATCGGCCATCGCCTCGATATGGCCGTAACTCGAATAGTAGAGCACCAGCACCTTGGTCATCGCATCACCCCTTAGAACTTGTAGCCGAATTCGATCCCGTACCGCGCCGGGCGGGCCCGGAACACGAAGCCGCCGGGGGAGAATTCGGCGTTATAGGTCTCGTCGAACAGGTTCTGCGCGAAGGCCGTGACCGACATGCCGTTGTCGAACCTCAGCCCGGCACGCGCGTCGACCAGATCGACAGGCTGGCGCACGGTGGTGTTGAACGGCTCCCACCAGGTCTTGCCGATCCGGCGGTAATCGACCCGCAGCAGCGCATCGACCCCGTCGCTCACGTTGCCCGCATATTGCGCGCCGAGGTTGATGGTATAGCGGCTGATCTGCGGCGCTTCGTTGCCGATCACGCTTGCGTCGGGGAAGGCCTTGATCTCGCTGTCGGTGTAACCGATCGCCGCGTTGATATCGAAATCGGGCAGCAGCTCCGCGCTCGCCTCAAGCTCGAAGCCGTTGATGCGGGTTTCGGGAATGTTGCCGAGGTTCTGCGTGGAGGAGGCGGCGAGGAAGACGAAAAAGTAGCTGTTTTCCGACTTGGTGGTGTAGGCCGCCGCCCCCAGCCGCACCGGGCCAAGCTGGGCCTTGGCGCCGATCTCGTAGGTATCGGCGGTTTCGGCCTGGAAGATGTCTCCCACCCCGACGATGCCGTTGTTCACCGCCTCCGCGCCGACGCCGGTCTGGTTGAACCCGCCCGAACGGAAGCCGCGCGAATAGCCGCCGTAGATGGTGAGATCCGGGCTCGGCTCCCAGGTCAGGGTCAGCTTGGGCTGCCAGTCGTCGAACACTGCGGTGCGCACCTCGCCGCTTTGCGCCTGCGGCACGCCGGGCACCACCGGCAGGAAGGCCTGCGGGGTCAGCGTGGTCTGGCGGCGGCGGTCACGGTCGTAACGCAAGGAAGCATCGACCCGGAATTCAGGCGACAGCTCATACCCTGCGTTAAGGAACACCGCCCAGGCGAAGTTGTCCTGCCCGTCCGAAAGGAAGCTGAACTGCGGGTTCAGCGGGTTGGTCGAGGGGCTGCGGAACACCGGGAAGACGCCGTTGCCGGTATCGATCATGTTGCCGGTCGAGATGAAACGATCGGTATCGATCAGGTAGGCGCCCGCCATCCAGTTGAACGGCCCGCCATTCTCGGGCGAGGCGAGGCGCACTTCCTGGCTGAACGCCTTGACGTTCAGATACTGGCTCTGGTTCAGGTCGAAGCCGTTGCCGGGGCCGAAGATGCTCTCGAACAGGTTGAAGAAGAAGCTTTCGGGGATCGGCTTGAAGTCGAAGGCGTCGCCGGTCAGCACTTCCGTCAGCGTGTCGTAGGACGAGATCGAGGTGAAGGTCGCATTGTCGCCTTCGAACTCGACCTTCAGTGCGACGTTGTAGATGTCGCGGTCGTTCTGGCCGGGGTTGTTGACCTCGACATCGGCAATGTCGTTCACGTCGGCGACGATGTTGTAATAAAGGCCCTGCGTGCGCAGCTGGTTGATGCTGGCGCGCAGGTCGAAGGTCAGCTGGTCGCTCGCCTCGATCAGCAGGTTGCCGCGCAGGGAGAAGTCCTGCACCGGGTCGGCATCTTCGCCAAGGAAGGTGTTGGGGATGAAGCCGTCGGTGTCATACCACGATCCGGCGACGCGGAACTTCACACCCTCGGCCAGCGGCCCGCTGATCCCGCCGCGCAGGAAATAGCCGAAGCCATTGTCGATCCCGGCGGTAACGTTGCCGGAAAACTCGTCGGTCGGCTGCTTGGTGTTGATGATGATCGCGCCGCCGATGGCGTTGCGTCCGTAGAGGCCGCCCTGCGGGCCCTTGAGCACTTCGATCTGGTCGACATCGAACAGATCCTGGTTGAATTGCGCGGGGTTTACTTGCTGCACCCCGTCTACAATCACTGCGACCGAAGGCTCGGAATTGCGGTTCTGGGTAATGCCGCGAATGATGACGAAGGCGTTGCCCGCGTTCTGGGTCTCGACAAGGTTCACGTTGGGCGTGAGCGCGATGAAATCTGCCGGACGCTCGATCCCGGCGTTCTCGATCGCCTGCGAATCGAAGGCGGTGACGGCGACGGGAGTATCCTGCAAGGTCTCGCTGCGGCGCAGGCCGGTAACGACGATGCCTTCATTTACAGCGGTTTCTTCAGCCGGAGCCTCCTGCGCCGCGAGCGGCGCGGCGGCGAGCGTGGCGACGGCCAGCGCGCCGGTGCTGACGATAGTGCGAGCGGCGCGGCTCATGCCCGAAAACTTCATAACTCTCTCCCCTGTGGGCGCGCCTTCGCGCGTCGCTCTTGTGGCGATCCCTCCCGATCTTGGAGTTATGAAATTCGCAATGCGAAGTCAACTTCGATATGCGAAAAGTTGAAGGTGTGGCGGGATGGCCACGCAAGTTCGTTGCGCCAGCGCCGCCGCAGTGCGCGTATCGTTGTGGTCAAACAGGATTTGCGCAGGTCTTGCTGGCTTTTGGGCGCATGTGAACGGATTGCTGCCGCGCTGTAATCCCGTCATCCCAGCGAAAGCTGGGATCGCTATCGGCCAGTAAATGTGCTCGAAAAGGTCACGCCACTCAGGGTTGGTTTTTTCGATCTGCTCGATTTTCCGCGGATGCTTCCATGCCTTCATCGCTCCGATCTTCGCATCCAAGACCTGCGCAGACTGGACCGAGACACAGCCGTCCATCGTCGTGAGCCAGTGTAAGAGCGAGGGCGATCCCAGCTTTCGCTGGGATGACGATCATGGCAATCGCCCGAGTCCAATCCGGGCCGATACCCGAATGACGGGAAATCTTCGGACGACAGGCGAAGCGGACCGCCCGGCCACCCGTGGCCCGCGGCTCAGGGCCTGAGCGACGCCTCCAGCGCGGGCCAGCGTTTCAGGGACGCCTCGATCTCGCCTGCCGCTTGTCGCAGCAGCGGCAGGCGGGTGCGCACCAGCTCGTCCTGCGAGATACGGGTTGTCGAGGTGGAGCAATTGATGCTCGCAATCACCCGTCCGCCGCGCCCGAAGATCGGCACCGCGACCGAGACGATGCCGTAATCGAGCTCGTCCAGCGCGGAATCGTAGCCGCGCTCGGCGATCAGGCTCAGCCGCTCGGCCAGCGCTGCACCTTCGGTGACGGTGCGCTCGGTAAAGCGCTGGAACGGTGCGGCCGCTACCAGCGCGGCGCGCTCGTCATCCGGCAGAAAGGCCGCCAGCGCCTTGCCCAGCGAGGTCGCGTGGAAGGGAAAGCGCGTCCCCACCCCGGCGGCCACCCGGAACCGCCGGTCGGTCGAGACATGGGCGACATAAAGAATCTCCGCCCCCGACAGCACCGCCAGGCTGGCGCTGTCGCCGGTCTGGTCGCGCAGGGCTTGCAACGGCGGCAGCACCACCTGTTCGATCTGCATCGAAGCGAGGAAGGCCGACCCGATCGTCAGCACCGCCGGGCGCAGCAGGAACTTGCGCTCGTGCTGGCCGACGTATCCCAGCTCCACCAGCGTGATGAGACAGCGCCGCGCCACCGCCGGGGGCAGGCCGGTCTTGGCGGCGACTTCGGAGAGGGTCATCTCGGGATGATCCTCGTCGAAGGCCTTGAGGACGCGCAGGCCCCGTTCGAGTGTGGACAGGAACTCGGGGTCTTTGCCCGCCTCCCTGATCGTGGCTTCAGCCCCTGCGGATCCCATGCACCGGCCTTTCGATGGAGCGGCGGATCGCCGCATCGTCTGCCCCCAATAGGGGCGGCGCGGTGACGCTGTCCATCCGTTCGCCATCGAAGCTGAGCGGGAAGCGGATGGTGCGGAAAGGCCCCTTGGGACCTTCGGGATCGGTGACTTCGATGCCGAGCACCTTCGCCTGCTCTGTCTCGAGCACTTCGGTGGTGTCGTAGACCGGCGAATTGGGCACTTCGAGCCGGGTCAGGGTCTCGGTCCACTCGGCGCGGGGCTTTGTGGCGAAGATCGGCGCGAGGAAGGCGACCACATCCTCGTAATGGGCGATGCGCGCCTCGCGGCTGGCGAATTCGGGGCGCTCCAGCATGTCGGGCACGCCCACCGCCGTGGCGAGATTCTCCCAGAACTTGGGTGGGGAGGACATGTGCAGCGCGAGCCACTTTTCGTCCGAGCACTGGAATACATAGCTCTGGCTGACGTGCGGGCGGCTGTAGGGTCCCATCACCTGATCGGCGGAGAGCAGGTGGGTGAAATCGTCGAGGTTGAAGTGGCACATCGCCTCGAACATCGAGGTTTCGACCACCCTCCCCTTGCCGGTGTTGTGCCGCTCGTTGAGCGCGGCAAGGATGCCGAGCGCGGTGTAGAACCCGGTCATGGCATCGGCGATGGCGGGGCCGACGACGCGGGGGTGCTCGGGGTTGACCAGCAGCCGCAGGAAGCCCGACGCGGCCTGAGCGACGGTATCGAAAGCGGGGCGGTCACGCTCCGGCCCCTCGCTGCCGAAGCCCGAGATCGAGGCATAGACCAGCCGCGGGTTGATGCCCTGAAGGCGCGCCGCATTGACCTTCAGCCGGTCGGCCACGCCCGGGCGGAAGTTCTGGATGAAGACGTCCGCATCCTCGACCAGACGGTCCAGCACGGCCAGATCATCGGGGTTCTTGGGGTCGATCGTGATCGAGCGCTTGCCCCGGTTATAGGTCTGAAAGTGCGGCGAGTAGAGCTCGCCTTTGAAACTGCGGAAGGGATCGCCCGTGCCCGGCTGCTCGACCTTGATGACATCCGCGCCCATGTCGGCGAGCAGCATCCCGGCGGCGGGCCCGGTGATGAAGGTGCCCATTTCGAGCACGGTAACGCCTGCTAATGGCCGAGCGGTCATCCTGTTCATCCCATCTGCGTGCCCAATCGACTTGCGGCACTTGCGCTGAGACTATATTCTTCGCATAACGAAATCAACTTCGAATATCGAAAAGGATTGCCCTATGCGCATCGGCAAGCAGGATAACGCCGTGACCTCGATCTGCACCTCCGATGCGACCAGCATCACCGTGCGCGGGATGGACCTGTGCTCGGAGGTGATCGGCCATGTCGATTTCACGAGCTATTTCTGGCTGCTGGTGACGGGCACCATGCCCAGCCCGCCGCAAAAGGCGCTGGCCGATGCGGTGCTGTGTGCGATTGCCGAACACGGACTGGTGCCGAGCGTCGTCGCCACCCGCATGACCTACGCCGCCGCGCCCGAGGCCTTTCACGGTGCGGTGGCCGCCGGGCTGCTCGGTTGCGGAAGCGTCGTGCTGGGGAGCGCGGAAGTCGCGGGCAAGTTCTACGCGCAGGTCGTCGCCGATGCCGAAGGCGCTGACCCCGCTGCGACCGCCATCGCCGCGATCGAGGCGCTGCGGGCCGAGAAGAAGGCGATCCCCGGCTTCGGCCACCCCCAGCATTCGGGCGGTGACCCGCGCGCGCACCGGCTGCTGGCGCTCGCCAAGGAGCACGGGATGGAAGGCAAGCACATCGCCATGCTGCGCACCATCGAGACCGTGCTGCCCGAGGCGATCGGGCGGGCGTTGCCGATCAACGTCAACGGCGCGATCCCTGCCGTGATGCTCGACGCCGGCTTCCCGCTCGCCGCGCTCAAGGGCATCTCGCTCCTCGCCCGCACGGCGAGCCTCATCGCCCATCTTCAGGAAGAGACCGAGCGCCCGATCGGCTTCATCATGTCGGGCGCGGCGGCGGAGCGGATCGGGTTCGAGGACGGACACGAATAAGCGCGCTTGATCCCGCGAGCCTGCCGCGCCACTGTCGACGCACAACGGACAGGGGATCGACATGACCGCGCGGCTTTTCCTTTCGCTCGCAGCCTTGCTGGCGGCCCCTCCGGCGCTTGCCGATGTGCCTTTGGCGCTGAGCGAGACCGAGATCGCCGCCCCCGCCCTACCCGCAATCCTCTCCCCGCGCGAACGGGCGGCGCTTGAAAACCGTATCCTCGCCGAACGGCTCGATACGATCATCCCGCAGATCATGCGCGCCGAGGGCGTCGACCTGTGGCTGCTGGTCGCGAGAGAATATTTCGAGGAGCCGGTGGTCGCCACCATGCTCGATGCCGAGAACATGCACGCGCGGCGGCGGACGATCCTGATTTTTCACGATCCGGGCGAAGGCAGGCCCATCGAGCGGCTGACGGTCAGCCGCTATGGCCTCGGCGGGCTGTTCGAACCGGCTTGGAATCCTGACGAACAGCCCGATCAGTGGCAGGCGGTGGCCGGCCTTATCGCCGCGCGCGATCCCGCGAAGATCGCGATCAACTCCTCCGACCTCTACCAGTTCGCCGACGGCATGACGCTGAGCCAATACGACAGATTCATGAGCGCCCTTCCCCCCGCCATGCATGAGCGCGTCGTCAGCGGCGAGGGGCTGGCGATCCGCTGGCTCGAAACCCGCACGCCTGCCGAGATGGAGCTCTACCCCACCATCGTGCGCATCGCCCATTCGGTGATCGGCGAGGCGTTTTCGAGGAAGGTCATCACGCCCGGCGTCACCACCGCCGAACAGGTGCAATGGTGGTATCGCGACCGGCTGATGCAGCTTGGCCTGACCCCATGGTTCCACCCCTCGGTCGCGATCCAGCGGCAGGGGGTGAAGGGCATGCTGGAGGGCGACGAGGTGATCCAGCCGGGCGACCTCCTGTGGACCGATTTCGGGATCACCTACCTGCGCCTCAACACTGATACCCAGCACCTTGCCTATGTGCTCAAGCCGGGCGAGACCAAGGCGCCTGCGGGGCTGCGCGCGGGGCTCGCCAATTCGAACAAGGTGCAGGATTTCCTGACCCGCGCTTTCGAGGTCGGCATCAGCGGCAACGACGCTCTGGCCAAGGCGCGGGCCGATAGCATCGCTGCGGGGCTCGATCCCTCGATCTACACCCACCCCATCGGCCACCACGGCCACGGCGCGGGTCCGAGCATCGGCTTCTGGGACAACCAGAACGCCGATCCGCGTGGGCAAGGCCCGATCCGGGCGAACACCGCCTGGTCGATCGAGCTCACCTCTTACGCCAGTGTGCCCGAATGGGGCGGGCAGCGGGTCGATTTCCGCACCGAGGAAGACGCCTTCTTCGACGGGACGACCGTGCGCTATATCGACGGGCGTCAGACGGAAATCACGCTGATCCCTTCGGACTAACCATCAGAGCGCGCGCGGCCAACTTCTCCCCTCCCTTGGGGGAGGGGCTGGGGGTGGGGGCTCCACCGCCAGCTAATGTCGAACACCCATCCCCAACCCCTTCCCTCAAGGGAAGGGGCTATCGGCTCGACGATCCCGTGCCCATTGCCCGCGTTTTCACCCGGTACACGTCGCTCTGAGCGGTGATGTAGAGTTCGGACAGGTCCGGCCCGCCCCAGGCAAGGTTGGTCGCGCGCTTGGGCACCTCCATCCGCTGGAGCAGCGTGCCGCGCGCCGGGTCGACCACGCAGATCCCGCCGGGGCAGGTCAGATAGACCAGCCCGGCGCTGTCGACCCGCACCCCGTCGACATTGCCGGAAAGCCCCTCGACCTTCAGGTCGATCACCAGCCGCTTGCCCGAAGCCGTGCCATCGGCGGCAAGGTCATAGGCCCATAGCGTCTGCGTGGCGGTATCACCGACATAGAGCACGGCCTCGTCGGGCGAGAGCGCGAGGCCATTGGGACGGCTCAACTGGTCGTCGATCAGCACCATCCGCTCGCTCGCCTCGTCGAAGGCGAACACCCCGGAGAAACCCACCTCGCTCGTGCGCTCGCCAAGGCCATAGGGCGGGTCGGTGAAGAGGATCAGCCCGTCGCTGCGCACCACCACGTCATTGGGGCTGTTGAGGCGCTTGCCCTCATAGGCCGCGACGATCACCTGCCGCCCGCTCTCCGGAATCCAGCGAGTCACAGCACCGCTGCCGTGTTCGGCGTTGATGAGGCGGCCTTGGCGGTCGAAAGTGTGGCCATTGGCATTGGCGGACGGTGCGTAGAGCACCTGCGCCGCGCTTTGCCCCGGTGTCAGCACGTGCACCGCATCGCCGGGAATGTCGCTGAAGATCAGCCGCGCCCCCTCCCACGCCGGGCCCTCGGTGAAGGTGTAGCCGGTGGCCGCGATCTCGAGACTATCGCCGATCAGGATCCCCGTATCGTCCTGCGCCGCCGCGCCGCCTACCATCCATGCTGCCGCAAGCATCGCCAGCCCTGCTCTAACCCTGCCCATAATCCATCCCTCTCTCGTCTCGTCGCACGCACACCGTGCCCTGCCGCGCCCCGCCGTGCCAGCACTTTTGAGGGGAGCCGCAAGGCTTGCATGGGCCGCGCGCGGGGGGCATTGGGGCGGCAGAGACAGGAGAGACCCACCCCAATGACTCAGGCAATGCGTCAGATCGACCATTTCATCGTCGGAGGCACCCCTACGCCGACGCGCAAGCATTCCATCTGGAACCCCTCGACCGGCGAAGTGCAGGCCGAAGTCGCGCTGGGCGACGCCGCGCTGCTCGCCCGCGCGGTGGAGACCGCCAAGCGCGTCCAGCCCGGCTGGGCCGCCACCAACCCGCAGCGCCGCGCGCGGGTGATGTTCGCCTTCAAGGAACTGGTCGAGGCCAACATGCAGAGCCTCGCCGAAATGCTCTCGTCCGAGCATGGCAAGACCGTGCCCGATGCGCGCGGCGATGTGCAGCGGGGCCTTGAGGTGATCGAATATGCCTGCGGCCTCCCTCAGATCATGAAGGGCGAATACACCCACGGCGCGGGGCCCGGTATCGACGTCTATTCGGTGCGCCAACCGCTCGGCATCGGGGCGGGGATCACCCCGTTCAATTTCCCGGCGATGATCCCGATGTGGATGTTCGGCATGGCCTGCGCGGCGGGCAATGCCTTCATTTTGAAGCCCTCCGAGCGCGACCCGAGCGTGCCGGTGCGCCTCGCCGAGCTCTTCCTCGAAGCGGGCGCACCCGAGGGGCTGCTTCAGGTCGTCCACGGCGACAAGGAAATGGTCGACGCGATCATCGATCACCCGGATATCGCCGCGATCAGCTTCGTCGGCTCGTCCGACATCGCGCAATATATCTACGCGCGGGGCTCGGCGAACAACAAGCGCGTGCAGGCCTTCGGCGGGGCGAAGAACCACGGGATCGTGCTGCCCGATGCGGACTTGGATCAGGTCGTCACCGACCTCACCGGTGCGGCCTTCGGCTCGGCGGGTGAACGCTGCATGGCGCTGCCCGTCGTAGTGCCGGTGGGCGAGGAAACCGCCGAGCGGCTCAAGGAAAAGCTGCTGAAGTCGATCGCTGCCTTGCGCATCGGTGTCTCCAACGATCCCGAGGCCGATTACGGCCCCGTCGTCACGCCCGAGCACAAGGCGCGGATCGAACAATGGATCACCACGGCAGAGCAGGAAGGTGCCGAAATCGTCGTCGACGGGCGCGGGTTCACGCTTCAGGGGCACGAGAAGGGCTTCTTCGTTGGCCCGACCCTGATCGACCACGTCACCCCGCAGATGAAGTCCTATCAGGAGGAAATTTTCGGCCCGGTGCTCCAGATCGTGCGCGCCAAGGACTTCGAGGAGGCGGTGCGCCTCCCCAGCGAGCACCAGTATGGCAACGGCGTGGCGATCTTCACCCGCAACGGCCACGCCGCGCGCGAATTCGCCGCGCGGGTGAATGTCGGGATGGTGGGTATCAATGTGCCGATTCCGGTGCCGGTCGCCTATCACAGCTTCGGCGGGTGGAAGCGCTCGGGCTTCGGCGACATCGACCAGTACGGGGTCGAAGGCCTCCGGTTCTGGACCAAGAACAAGAAGATCACCCAGCGCTGGCCCGATGGCGGCGGCGACGGGTCGAACGCCTTTGTCATCCCGACGATGGGGTGAGGGGTTTGCGCCGGTTCCTCGCGGCCTTCTGGCTGATAGTCCTCGCGCTCTCCTCCCCGGCGGCGGCGCAGGACAAGCGCATCGCGCTCACCTTCGATGACGTTCCGCGGCAGGTGGGCGCGTTCTTCACCCCCGAGGAGCGCACCGAGCGGCTGATCGCCGCCCTGCGCGAAGCGGGGGTGGAGCAGGCGGCGTTCTTCGTCACAACAGGCAATCTTGAAAACCCCGACGGCGCAGGCGGCGAAGCGCGCATCGCCGCCTATGTCGCCGCCGGGCACGTGATCGCCAATCACAGCCACGACCACACGCGCCTGAGCAAGACCGAGGCCGACGCCTATCTTGCCGATATCGACCGGGCGAGCGCGTGGCTGGCTGGCCGGCCGGGCTACCGCGCCTGGTTCCGCTTCCCCTATCTCGACGAAGGCGGGCGCGATCTGGCCCGGCGCGACGCGCTGCGAGAGGGGCTGGGGGCGCGGGGCTTGCGCAACGGCTACGTCACCGCCGACGGATCGGACTGGCATCTCGAGCAACTGACTATCGACGCCAAGCGCGACGGCAAGCCGATGGACATGAAGGCGCTGCGCAAGCTCTACCTGCAATCGCAGATGAGCGGCATCGCCTATCACGAAGCGCTCGCCCGGCGCACGCTCGGCCGCGTTCCGCCGCAGGTGATGCTGCTCCACGAAACCGATCTCGCCGCGCTGTTCATCGGCGATCTCGTCGCCGAACTGCGCAAGGACGGCTGGACGATCATCACCGCCGACGAGGCCTATGCCGATGCAGAGCTGGCCGCCGCGATGCCCGATGTGCCCTATACCTCAGGGACGCTGACGGGCATGATGGCGTGGGAACGCGACATCCAGCCGCCGCTCGCCCCCTTGTGGATGGGCACCGAGATGATGAGCTGGCTGTTCGAAACGAAAGTGCTGGTGAAGCCGGAGGACGGGAAATGATGCCGAAAACTTCGCTCGCGGTCGCATTGCCGTTCCTCGCGCTTGCCGCTTGCGGCAGCGAAACCGCCGAACCGCCCGCAGCGCCGGCCACCGTCGAGGTCGTTACCGCAGATACCGAAGGCACGCCGGGCGATGCGCCTCCGGCGACCGCGACGGATGGCACATTGACAGCAATTCCGGCTGCCTTCCACGGCGTGTGGGACGCCGAAACCGGCACCTGTGACCCCGCTTCGGACCTCCGCCTCGAAATCGGGCCCGAAACGCTCGGCTTCTACGAAAGTCAGGGCACCGTGACGGACGTGACCAAAGGCGGCGACGGCGCGATCGTGATCGCCCTCGCGATGGAGGGTGAAGGGGAGCAATGGAAGCAGACGGTCAAGCTCCAGCTGGATCAGTCGAATGATCGGGAGTGGCTGCTCTACCTGCCCGGTCCCGATTTCGACGCGGTTCGGCAGCCGATCCGCCGCAAGCGCTGCCCTGCCTGAACCTTCGGCGCATCTTGCCGCATTTGTTGCGCTTCGCTCACCATCCGCGCTTGGCGGGATGCACCTTTTGCGGCTAAGCGTCGCCGCGACATGGTAAACCCGCCCTTGCCCTTTCCGGCTGAATGACAGAGCCTGCCCCGGACACACGATGAAGCGGGTTTTCGCCAATATGGGCTGGCTGCTCGGCGGGCGCGGGTTCAACGCGGTGCTCAGCCTCGTCTACCTCGCCATCGCCGCGCGCACGCTGGGCACCGACGGGTTCGGCTATTTTGCGCTGATCATCGCGCTGGGGCAGGCGGTAACGGGCTTTTCCAGCTTCCAGACCTGGCAGTTCATCGTGCGCTGGGGCGCCGACCCGGACAATCCCGGCGTCGATATCGAACGTGCGCGTGAGGCGACGGGATTTGCCGTGGCGCTCGATTTCCTGTCGATGGCCGTCGGCACGCTCGCGTCGGCGGTGCTGGTGGTCACCGCGCCGCTGTGGCTCGACGTGCCGCCCGATCTGATGTGGCTGACGTTCTGGTATTGCGTGATCTCGCTGCTGACGATCCGCACCACGCCGACGGGGATGCTGCGCCTCCATTCCGAATATGGCCGCGCGACCTGGGCCGAGGCGGTGCAACCGATCATCCGCGCGACCGGGGCCGGGCTGGCGTGGCTCTATATGCCCAATGTGACCGGCTTCATCCTCGCCTTCGCCGCGTCCGAAGTCGGCACGGCGATCGCCCTGTGGATCGTCGCTTTGCGCGTGCAGCCGGTCAGCCTCGCCTCGATCAGCCTGCGCACGATACCGGCGCGGCACAAGGATGCCTGGCGCTTCGTGCTGTCGACCAACATGTCGGGGAGCCTCGCCGTGGCGGGCAAGCAGGTGATGATCCTGCTGGTCGGCACCTTTGGCGGGGCCTATCTGGCGGGCGGTTTCCGCATCGCCAACCAGCTGGGCGTGGCGCTAATCGCGCTGGCGCAGACGATCTCCAAGGCGATCCTGCCCGAACTGGTGCAATCGCGCGACGGCGCGGTGGAGATCGCGCGGCGCATGGCGAATATCGCCGCCATCGCCGGGGTGACGGCGGTGGTGACCGCGATCCTGTTCGGCCGCCCCGGTCTGGCGCTGATCGCGGGCGAGGAGTTCACCGGCTTCTACTGGGCGATGATCATCCTCAGCATCGCAGGCGCGGTCGAGCTGGTGGGGGCGAGCCTTGAATCGCTGCTGATTTCGGCCGGCAAGGCCCATATCGCCTTCCTCGTCCGCCTGTTCCCGACGATCCTTGCGCTGGTGATGCTGCAACTCGCGATCGACTGGAAGGGCGCGCAGGGCGCTGGCTTTGCGGTGCTGGGGTCGAGCGTGCTGACCGTGGTCGGCTTCTACCTTGCGATCGTGAACCTCAAGCAGTTCCGGCTGGTGGTCGCGCCAGAAAACGAAGGGGCGGACACGCGGCCCGCCCCTCCCAAATCATAAAGCATCCCGGTGTAAACGAGAGGGTCTGGCCTACCCCTCGTAAGCCAGCTTGGGCTTGCGGGCTGCCGCCGTTTCGTCGAGCCGGCGGCGGGGGGCGTAGTAGGGGGCCTGCTTCAATGCCTCGTCCCCTTCCAGCGCGCGGGTGACGACGCTGCGGAAGGCGGTGATGAACTGGTCGATCGCCGCCTTGCTCTCGGTCTCGGTCGGCTCGACCAGCATTGCGCCGTGGACCACCAGCGGGAAATAGACCGTCATCGGGTGATAGCCCTCGTCGATCAGCCCCTTCGCCACATCGAGCGTCGAGAGCCCATCGGTGAAGTCCTTGTCGCCGAACAGCGCCTCATGCATGCACGGGCCGCTGGCGGCGAAGGGGGCGTGCAGAATGTCCTCCATGCTGCGCAGGATGTAATTGGCGTTGAGCACCGCATCCTCGGCCACTTGCTTCAGCCCGTCCGCGCCGTGGCTGAGCATATAGGTCAGCGCGCGGGTGAACATGCCCATCTGGCCGTGGAAGGCGGTCATGCGGCCAAAGCTCGGCCCGCGTTCCTCGCGGTTTTCTTCCTCGACGAGGTAGAACTCCCCGCCCTCGTTCTGGCGAATGAAGGGCAGCGGCGCGAAGGGGGCGAGCGCTTCGGACAGCACCACCGGCCCGGAGCCCGGCCCGCCGCCGCCATGCGGGGTGGAGAAGGTCTTGTGCAGGTTGATGTGCATCGCATCGACGCCAAGGTCGCCGGGGCGCACCTTGCCGACGATGGCGTTGAAGTTGGCCCCGTCGCAATAGACGTAGCCGCCCGCCGCGTGGACCGCATCGGCGATCTCGCGAAAGTCCTTTTCGAACAGGCCGCAGGTGTTGGGGTTGGTGATCATCACCGCCGCCACATCGGGGCCAAGCCGGGCCTTCAATGCCGCAACATCGACCCGGCCTTCGGGCGTCGCGGGGATATCCTCGACGCGGTAATTGGCGAAGGCGGCGGTGGCGGGGTTGGTGCCGTGGGCGCTTTCGGGCACCAGCACCACCTCGCGCGCGTCACCACGCGCTTCGTGCGCGGCGCGGATCGCGAGGATGCCGCATAGCTCGCCATGCGCGCCCGCCTTGGGGCTCATCGCGACGGCAGGCATCCCGGTGAGCTTGCACAGCCATTCGCCCAGCTGGCTGATGACCTCGAGCGCGCCCTGCACCGCGTTCTGCGGCGCGAGCGGGTGGATATCGGCAAACCCCGGCAGCCGTGCCATCTTCTCGTTGAGGCGCGGGTTGTGCTTCATCGTGCAGCTGCCGAGCGGGAAGAAGCCGAGGTCGATCCCGTAGTTCTGGCGGCTGAGGCGGGTGTAGTGACGCACCGCCTCGGGCTCGGTCAGGCCGACGAGGCCGATCGCTTCGGCACGCTCCAGCCCGCCGAGGCGGGTCGGGGCGCTGGCGTCCGCTTCGGGCAGATCGACGCCGGTCACATCCGCGCGGCCGATTTCGAACAGCAGCGGCTCTTCCAGCATCAGCGCACGGTTGCCGGTGGTGGTGACGGGGCCGCCGAGGAACCCGTCTTCGGCAGCCTGCATCTCGGGTTTCCAGCCGCTCTTGTTGGGGGCGTTCATCACACGGTCTCCTTGATGGCGGCTTCGAGCTCGGTCGCGAGCCGCTCGATATCGTCCTCGGTGGTGGTCTCGGTCACGGCGACCAGCAGCGCGTGTTCGAGCGCTGCGACGCCGGGATAAAGCCGCCCGAGCGACACCCCGCCCAGCACGCCCCGGTCGGCCAGATCGCGCACGATCTGGCGCGCAGGCTTGCCGCCGAGCATCAGAGTGAATTCGTTGAAGAAGGCGTTGTTGAGCACCTCTACCCCCGGCACCTTGGCAAGCCGGTCGGCGGCAAGACAGGCGAGGCGGTGGTTTTCCGCTGCCAGCTCGCGCAGGCCCTTTTCGCCCAGCAGCGTCATGTGCGCGGTGAAGGCCAGCGCGCACAGGCCGGAATTGGTGCAGATGTTGCTCGTCGCTTTCTCGCGGCGGATGTGCTGTTCGCGGGTCGAGAGCGTCAGCACGAAGCCGCGCTTGCCCTCGGCATCGGTGGTCTCGCCGCACAACCGGCCCGGCATCTGGCGCACGTGCTTGGGATCGCGCACTGCGAAGAGGCCAAGGTAGGGCCCGCCGAATTGCAGGCCGACGCCGAGCGACTGGCCCTCGCCCACCACGATATCCGCGCCCATCTCGCCCGGCGACTTGATCGCGCCGAGCGCCACGGGCTCGGTATTGACCACCACCAGCAGCGCGCCCTTGGCGTGGGCGGCTTCGGCGACCGGGGTCAGGTCGCTGATGCGGCCGAGGATATCGGGATACTGCACCACCACGCAGGCGGTATCCTCGTCGATGCGCGACATCAGGCCTTCGAGATCGGGATCGGCGGTGATCGCGGGCAGCGCGTCGGCGATGGTGTCGCCGGTGAAGTGCGCCATGGTCTTCACCACCTGCGCATAATGCGGGTGGAGCGCGCCCGAAAGCACCGCGCGCTTCCTGCGGGTGACGCGGGTCGCCATCGCCACCGCCTCCCAACAGGCGGTCGAACCGTCGTAGAGCGAGGCGTTGGCGACCGCGCAGCCATAGAGCCTCGCAACCTGCGTCTGGAATTCGAACAGCACCTGCAGCGTGCCTTGCGCGATTTCCGGCTGATAGGGGGTGTAAGCGGTCAGGAACTCGCCGCGCTGGATGATCGTATCGACGCTCGCCGGAACGTGATGCCGGTATGCGCCCGCGCCAAGGAAGAAGGGCACCTCGCCCGCGACCAGGTTTTTCGCCGCCAGCGCCTTCATGTGGCGTTCCACCGCCATCTCGCTGGCGTGCATCGGCAGGCCGTGGATCGGGCCGTCGAGCCGCGCCACCTCGGGCACGTCGACGAACAGGTCATCGACGCTCGCAGCGCCGATTTTCGCCAGCATCGCTTGCCGGTCGGTATCGGTAAGGGGAAGGTAGCGCATGGGAGAGGTTTTCCGTGGCTGGTGGTGAAGATGTCAGGCGGGAGCAGGCGCGGCGCTGAGCTGCGCCAGATCGGCAAGCGTCCCGGCAAAGCGCGCCGGGCCGGTGTGGGTGGTGCGCATCCACGGCGCGATCCAGATGCGGAAACCCGCATCGCGCACCCGGTGGCAGAAGGCGAAATCATCGGACAGGAGGTGGCCGCTGTCAGGGTCGATCATCGGCTGGAACAGCGCGGTGATATGTTCGGCCTGCAAGCCGCTCTCGCGGTCGAGCGCGTCTGGCGTGTAGCGCAGCTCCGGGTGGCGATTGGCCAGCGCTTCGATCACGTCGCGGCGCACCACCATCAGCCCGGTGCCCACCCGCCGCACTTCGATCGGCTGATCGAGCCGGTGCTGGCCCGAAGGATCGAGCGGATCGAACGCAAAAACGCCCGAAAAGCGCTCCAGCATCACCGGATTGCCCCCGGCCAACCCGCGCGCGGCGGCGGCGGCGACCAGCGGCCAGTTGACCATCCGCTTGGGGCACGGCGCGCCGACCACGGCGAGCGCGGGATCGGCCTCGATCCGCGCCACCAGATCGAGCAGCTCGTCCGGCACGAAGCCGATGTCCCCGTCGATGAAGATCAGATGCGTCGCATCCGATTGCAGGAAGGCCGCGGCGAGTGCGTTGCGCGCCCGGTCGATCGCGGCATTGTTGCTGAGCCAGGCGAAGGTGCAGGCCACACCCGCCTGCTGCGCCGCGCTCGTCAGGCCGACAACGGCGCGCAGATAATCGCTCTGCGCGCCGTCATAGAGCGGGGTGGCGACCAGCAACCGCCAGCCTCCCGCGCTCTTGCCGATTGGCGTGATCCTGACGGGCGGCGTCGTGGTCACAGGCTCTCGACGAAGGCCTTGTAGGCGTCTTCATCCATCAGCGCGTCGAGCTCGGCCTCGGCGGCGATGGTCATCTTGAAGAACCAGCCATCTTCCTCGGGCGAGGAATTGACCAGCGCCGGATCTTCCTCCAGCGCCGGGTTCACCTCGGTGACTTCGCCGGTGATGGGGGCATAGACGTCGGAGGCGGCCTTGACGCTTTCGACCACAGCGGCGTCCTTGCCCTGCTCGATCATCGCGCCGACTTCGGGCAGTTCGACGAAGACGATGTCGCCAAGCTGGCCCTGCGCGTAGTCGGTGATGCCGACCGTTGCGACGTCATCTTCGACATCGATCCATTCGTGTTCGTCGGTGTAGTAGCGCGGCATCGTTCAGCTCCCTCTGAAATAGCGGTGGGGGACAAAAGGCGTGGGGGTGACGGTGGCGGCGAGGCGCTTACCCCGGACTTCCACCTCGAGTTGCGTGCCGGGTGCGGCGTGCGCGGAGGCGACATAGGCCATGGCGATGGGCGCGCCCAAGGTGGGCGAGAAGCCGCCGCTGGTGACGGTGCCGATCTTGTCCGCGCCCACGAAGACTTCCGCGCCTTCGCGTGCCGGAAGGCGGCCTTCGAGCTTGAGGCCGACCCACTTGCGCGCCGTGCCCTCGGCGATCTCACGGATGATCCGGTCAGCGCCGGGGAAGCCGCCTTCTGTGCGGCGGCGCTTGTTGATGCCGAAGGTGAGCCCCGCTTCGATCGGCGAGGTTTCAGGCGTCATGTCGTGGCCGTAGAGTGGCAGGCCCGCCTCAAGCCGCAACGAGTCCCGCGCGCCGAGGCCGATGGGCTTCACCTCGGGCTCGGCGCAGAGCAGGTCGGCGACTTCGGCGGCGGCCTCGGCGGGGAGCGAGATTTCAAACCCGTCCTCGCCGGTGTAGCCCGCCCGCGCTACAGTCGCGCGATGGCCCGCAATGGTCACCGGTGCGAACTTCATGAACGTTAGGTCGGTGACTTCGGGCACATGGCGAGCAAGCGCATCGACCGCTTTCGGCCCTTGGAGCGCCAGCAGCGCGTAGTCGTCCATATGATTTAGCGTGATATCGTCGGGCAGGGCCTCGCGCAGCGTCGCGATATCGTCCCATTTGGTCGCACCGTTCACCACGAGATAGAGCGAGTGCATCCAGCGGGAGACCATCAGGTCATCGAGCACCCCACCCTCCTCGTCGAGGAGAAGCGAATAGCGTTGATGTCCGAACCTGAGGGTCGAAAGATCGATAGGCAAAATGGCCTCGACCGCCGCATCAAGATCAGGCCCGTCAAGCAGCAACTGCCCCATGTGCGACACATCGAACAGGCCCGCACTCTCGCGCGTCCAGTTGTGCTCGGCGACGATGCCCTCGTACTGGATCGGCATCTCGTAGCCCGCAAAGGGCACCATCCGCGCACCGCGCGCACGGTGCCATGCGTCGAGCGGCAGCGCGTCGAGCGGCAGGTCTTCGAGTTGCTCGTCGGTGTCGTGGTCGCTCATCAGGGGCCTTCCCGGCAGAATACGGCAGTAAGGCAGCGCGAGGCGCGCCGCCCTGTAACTGCCCCCTCTGTCGGGTGACCTGAGAGCTTCGGCAGGCCGCAGGCGGCCAACCTCCCCTTCGGTGGCCCCTGACACTGTGCCAGAGACGCTTTCCAGAGTGTCACGCAGCCGAGCGGTCCGGTGGCCTGAGAGTTTCCGGGGCGGTTGCTCCTTCGGCGCCTTTGCCTCCATGTGAAGGCATCGGGCTCTCCCGCTCGCCTGCCCGCGCCAGAATCACTTCTGCCGCGGGAGACGCCCGAGCGATGCGCGAATTGCTGCATCGCGTCAATCGGGCGTTTGGCCCTAGCGCCAGTTAAGCCACAGCAAGTAGAGCGCCGAAAGCACGATCCAGCTGCCGTCGAGCGTCTTCAGCCGTTTCGCCCCCAGCCAGAGGGCGATGGGACGGGCGAGAAATCCGCCCAGCGCCGCCGCCGGGCCGGCCAGCAGCACGACCTCCCACTGGATGGTGCCGGCCTCGATATGCCACACCACGCCCGACAGGCAGCTTGCCGCCGAAATCACGCAGGCCGCCCCGGTGCACAGCAGCACCGGATAGTGGCGGATGAACAGGTAGAGCGCGACGAGTTCCCCCATCCCGACCGAGAACAGCGCGGTGATCATGCCCCCGGGGATTGCCAGCGCCAGCAGGACGGCGAGGTCGCCGCGCGCCAGCCGCGCGCGCTCGGGCCGCGCGGCGTTGACCGTCCAGGTCGCCGCGATCAGCGCCGTGCCGAGCAGGATCGAGAAGCCCTTGTAGGCGAACAGCACGTCCTGCTGGTCGAAGGCGGTCAGGCGCTGGGTCGCCAGCATCGCGGGCAGCGACAGCGCCAGCACGGCGAGAACCACGGTAGCAAAGTCGCGGGGGCGCACCTGCGCCTCCAGCGGGCCGGGCGCGGGCTGGTGCAGCAGGCGGTCGGTCCAGCGCAGGCTCCCCATGGTCATGCCGAAGCTCTGGATGCCCATCGACACGCCGACGACCATCAGCGGCGAAAGGCTCATGATGCCGAGTTCGCGCAGGGCGTTGAACACGGGGACAAACACCACGCCCCCGCCGGTGCCGGAAGTGTTGGCGATAATCGCGCCGACGATGCCGACGCCGGGCAGGAACCACAGCTTCGCCAGCAGCGCGGAGTCAGCGGGCACCAGCGCCCACAGCGTGATATAGGCGACTAGCAGGACCAGCCCGCCCAGCAGCACGATGCGTCCGGGCGGCGGCCTGTTGCCGGGGCGGGGGCCTGCGATGTCGTTCACGGTCAGTCCGATGGCGGCGGCGTCAGCGCAAGCGCGCGCTGCATCAAGGCGGCCTCGCGCGGATCGGCGGCGGCGGTCTCCACCTCGCCCGTCGGCGGGGGAACGGCGGTGGTGAAATAGGCGATGCCTGTCCCGTCCAGATCGAGCCACAGGCCCGACCGCAAGCCATAGGCTTCGCCCCCATGTCCGATCCGCTCGCGGCCATCGCCGAACAGATCATCATGACATGGCGGCGCATCGGACAGACCATAGGTTCCAAGACCATAACCGCAGAAGTCCGGCGACGTCAGTTCCGGCGGCAGATGGTTCGCGGCGTTGATCATGGCGTAGATCCACCGCTCCTGCGACGCGGACGACAGAAAGTCGGCCGCGGTGTCCATGCGCATCAGCGCCTGCCCGATTGTCGCCAGATCGACCATCCCGATCCGCACCCCGCCCTGGGGCGAGAAAATCGAGGCATTGGTGCCGGGGACATAGGCGTCGAGATCGCAGGCGACGCCCTCGGCCACGGGGATCGTGCAGGCAGGCGGCAGCTCGGCCGGGGCATCCTTCGCCACCTCGCCCGTGTCGCGGTAGAGCGTGACCGCACGCGCCTCCATTGCCGGGCCGCAGCCGATCCAGTTGAGGCAGGCCTTCACCCCCAGCGGCGCGAACACCAGCCGTTCGACCAGCCGGTCGTAACGCTCGCCCGAGGCCTTCTCGAGCACGGTCGCCACCAGCGGCGAGCCGAGATTGGCATATTCGAACGCCGCCTCCCCCGGCGGGCCAGTGTCGCGCCACGCCGCCGGGTCGGCGAACTTGGCTTCAAGGCTTTCTCCCAGCGGGATGATGTAACCTGCCGCGTCCGACAGCCCCGCGCGGTGCGACAGCAGGTGAGCGAGCGTGACGGGCGCGTCCGGGTGGTAGGGCGAGCGGACCTTCCACCCGAGATAGTCCGAAACGTCGCGGTCGAGATCGAGTTTCCCCTCGTCCACCAGCCTGAGCGCGGTGAGCGCCATGATCAGCTTGGAAATGCTCGCGATCCGCACCGGATCGTTGGCCTCCACCGCGCGTCCCGTCTCCTTGTTCGCCAGCCCCTCGACGATCAGCGGGGTGATGGTCTCGCGGTCGAAGGCGACCACCACCGCGGCGGGTGGCGGCGTGTCCTGCGCAGTGGCCAGCGACGGGGCCATGGCAAGCCCGCAGCCCAGCAGCAGCGCCAGAGCGCGCATCCACGTCATCCTCGCCGTCTCGCTCCGCATCCCCGAACCTCTCCGGCCCCGCGCCCCCGCCTACAGCCCGATACGCGACCGCATCGCCTGCCCAAGGAACACCATGTTGACCCGTTCGCCGCGCGTGCCGCGCAGCCTTCCGCCGGCGTAGGCATAGGCCTTCATCCCGCAATCGGCAAAGAGATCGATCACCGCAGGGGACGGCGCCTCGACGATAGTGAGCGGCTGATGCGCGCGGAAGGTTTCGAGCCCGCCTTCGACCACCGCCTGTTCCATCTTCTGCACGTCGATCTTCACCACATCGGGCGCGAAGCCGAAGGAATCGAGCGTCCGCACGGTCACGGCTTGCGCGCTGATCGTCAGCTTGCGCGGGTCGAAGTTCCAGAAGTGGTAGGGATTGGCGAGCCAATTGACGATCGCCTCGCGGTCGAGCGAGGCCAGCGCGTCGAGCACGGCGCGATCGTAGCGCGGCACGTGCAGCGTCAGCTCGCCGGCACTTTCCGCGAGCGCGCAATCGTGGATTTCCACCGCCGGATCGCCTGAAAATTCCTGCCTGAGGCGCGCAGCCAGCGCGGCGATCGGCTCGAAACTGACGATCCTTGCAGGCCGCGCGCAGCGCCGGATCGCGTGGATGCTCTGGCCGTAATTCGCGCCGATATCGACCACCAGTCCGATCCGCCCCATCCGCGACAGCAGCCGGAATTCGTCCTCCATCATCAGGCCGAAATGGCGGGTGAGGCGGTTGTAGAGGCGATGCTTGGCCTCCCACAGGCCGGGGACGCGGGTCTGGAGCGACCGGATCACGCTCTTGGCAGGAACCTGCAACCTCACGCTCCTTCAACCCCGGCCCGGCGCAAAGGCCTAGCCCGCGCAGCGTGGCGGCTCAATCGAGATTGGGCCGCAGCCAGCGCTCCGCTTGCTCGACACTCACCCCGCGCCGCGCGGCATAGTCTTCCAGCTGATCGCGCCCGACGCGCGCGACGCCGAAATACTGGCTTTCGGGGTGGCCGAAATAGAAGCCCGAAACCGCCGCCGTCGGCCACATGGCGAAGCTTTCGGTCAGGGTCAGCCCTGCGTTGGCAGGCGCGTCGAGCAGGTCGAACAGGATCGGCTTCAGCGAGTGATCGGGGCAGGCGGGATAGCCCGGCGCGGGGCGAATGCCGCGATATTCTTCCTTGATCAGCGCTTCGCAGGTGAGTTGCTCGCCCGGCGCATAGCCCCACAGCGTGGTGCGCACGTGCTGGTGCAGGGCTTCGGCGAAGGCTTCGGCAAAGCGGTCGGCCAGCGCCTTCAGCAGAATGTCGGAATAGTCGTCCTTGTCGGCCTGAAACCGCGCCGAATGCGGCTCGATCCCGTGGATACCGACCGCAAAGCCCCCGATCCAGTCGCCATGGGGGTCGATGAAGTCGGCAAGGCACATATTGGCGCGGTCGCGGCTCTTCTTGACCTGCTGGCGCAGGAACGGGAGGCGCACGTGCTCCTCGGTTTCGGGCAGGTGGATGGTGACATCGTCCCCGTCGCGCGCGCAGGGCCACAGCCCCGCCACGCCGCGCGCGGTCAGCCACTTTTCGGCGATGATCGTGTCGAGCATCGCATTGGCATCGGCGAACAATTGCGTCGCGGTCTCGCCCACCACCTCGTCCTTGAGGATCGCGGGGTAGTTGCCGTGGAGCTCCCAGGCGCGGAAGAACGGCGTCCAGTCGATGAAGCCGCGCAGGTGTTCGAGGCTCCAGTCGGGGAAGACGTGCACCCCCGGCTGCTCCGGCGGGGCAGGCTTGTCCGACAGGAAAGCGTCGTAGAAATTCGCCCGCGCCTCATCGAGGCTGAGCAGCACGCTCTGCGACTTGCCCGCACGCGCATCGCGGACGTGGGTATATTCATCTTCGACCTGCGCGACATATTCGTCGCGCTGGGTATCGGACAACAGCTTGGAGGCCACCCCGACCGCGCGGCTCGCGTCGAGCACGTGGATCACGGGGCCTTCATAAGCCGGGTCGATCTTCAATGCGGTGTGGACCTTCGAGGTCGTCGCCCCGCCGATCAGCAGCGGCATGGTCATGCCGGCGCGCTGCATTTCCTCGGCGACCGTCACCATCTCGTCCAGTGAAGGGGTGATGAGGCCCGACAGGCCGATCATGTCGGCCTTGTTGTCGTTGGCGGCGGCGAGGATCGTCGGCCAGGGCACCATGACGCCGAGGTCGATCACGTCATAGCCGTTGCACTGGAGCACCACGCCGACGATGTTCTTGCCGATGTCGTGGACGTCGCCCTTCACCGTCGCCATGATGATCTTGCCCTTGGCCTTGCGCTCCTCTTCGGGGAGCAAGTCCTTCTCGGCCTCGATGAAGGGGATGAGGTGGGCGACGGCCTTCTTCATCACGCGGGCGGACTTCACCACCTGCGGCAGGAACATCTTGCCCGATCCGAACAGGTCGCCGACCACGTTCATGCCGTCCATCAGCGGGCCTTCGATCACCTCGATCGGGCGCCCACCGGCGGCGGCGATGGCGGCGCGCATCTGCTCGGTGTCGTCGACGATATGCGCGTCGATGCCCTTGACCAGCGCGTGTTCCAGCCGCTTCTCGACCGCCCAGCCGCGCCATTCCTCGGCGGCCTTTTCGTCGGCGACAGACTTGCCCTTGAAGCTTTCGGCGAGCGCGATGAGGCGCTCGGTCGCGTCAGGATCGCGGTTGAGGATCACGTCCTCGCAGGCTTGGCGCAAGGCAGGGTCGATCTGGTCGTAGACGTCCAATTGCCCCGCATTGACAATCGCCATGTCGAGCCCGGCGGGGATCGCGTGGTAGAGGAACACCGAATGCATCGCGCGCCGCACCGGCTCGTTGCCGCGGAAGGAGAAGCTCAGGTTGGAGAGCCCGCCCGAGTAATGCGCGTGCGGACACAACTCGCGCAATTCCTTCACCGCCTCGATGAAGTCGACGCCGTAATTGTTGTGCTCCTCGATCCCCGTGGCGACCGCGAAGATGTTGGGATCGAAGATGATGTCTTCGGGCGGGAAACCTTCGGCCACCAGCAGATCATAGGCGCGTTTGCAGATTTCGACCTTGCGCTCTTTGGTGTCGGCCTGCCCGGTCTCGTCGAAGGCCATCACCACCACCGCCGCGCCGTAATCCATGCAGATGCGCGCGTGGTGGAGGAAGGCCTCCTCGCCCTCCTTCATGCTGATCGAATTAACGATCGGCTTGCCGCTGACGCACTTGAGCCCCGCCTCGATCACGTGGAACTTCGAGCTGTCGATCATCACCGGCACGCGGGCGATGTCGGGCTCGGCGGCGATCAGCTTGAGGAAGGTCGTCATCGCGTGGACCGCATCGAGCAGCCCTTCGTCCATGTTGACGTCGATCACCTGCGCGCCGTTCTCGACCTGCTGGCGCGCGACTTCCACGGCTGCCGCATAATCGCCCGCCATGATCAGCTTCTTGAACGCCGCCGATCCGGTGACGTTGGTGCGCTCGCCGATGTTGATGAAGCGGGAGGAGGAGGGTTGGTTCACATTCAGTCTCTCAATTCCGTTCGCCCTGAGCTTGTCGAAGGGCTGCATTTTCTTTCGGTAGAAAAGGACGGTGCTTCGACAGGCTCAGCACGAACGGGGTGTGTTCTATGCGGCGATAAAGGCCTCAAGCCCCGCCAGCTTCATCGCCGGTTCGGGCTGCGGGATGACGCGCGGCGCGCTGTTCGCCACGGCCTTGGCGATGGCAGCGATGTGTGCCGGCGAGGAGCCGCAGCACCCGCCGAGAATGTTGACCTGGCCGTGATCGGCCCAGTCCTTGACCAGCCCCGCCGTGGTGTCGGGCAGCTCGTCATATTCGCCCAGCTCGTTCGGCAGGCCCGCGTTGGGGTAGATCATCAGCAGCGTGTCGGCGATCTGCGAGAGCACCTTCACATGCGGGCGCAGCTGCTCGGCACCGAAGCTGCAATTGAGGCCGATGGTGACGGGCTTGGCATGGCGCACCGCGTACCAGAACGCCTCGACCGTGTGGCCCGAGAGGTTGCGGCCCGACAGGTCGGTCAGCGTCATCGAGATCATCACCGGCACTTCCCGGCCCAGCTCGCGCTCCAGCTGCTTGACCGCCATGATTCCGGCCTTGGCGTTGAGCGTGTCGAACACGGTCTCGATCAGGATGAAATCACAGCCGCCTTCGACCAGCGCGGCGGCCTGTTCCTTGTAGACCGCGACCAGCTCGTCGAAGTCGATCTCGCGGAAGCCGGGGTCTTCGACATCGGGGCTCAGCGAAAGCGTCTTGTTGGTCGGGCCGATAGCTCCCGCGACAAAGCGGGGCCTGCCGTCCTTCGCCGCATATTCATCAGCAAGCCCGCGCGCGATCCGGCCGCTGGCGAGGTTGATCTCGCGCACCAGACCCTCGGCGGCATAATCCGCTTGAGAGATGCGGTTGGCCGAAAAGGTGTTGGTCGAAACCACGTCCGATCCCGCATCCAGATAGGCGCGGGTGATGTCGGCGATCACGTCCGGGCGGGTCAGCGCGAGGATATCGTTGTTGCCCTTCTGGTCGGCGGGCAGGCCAAGATCGCCCGCGTAATCGGCCTCGGACAGCTTGCGGTTCTGGATCTGGGTCCCGAAGGCGCCGTCGAAGATCAGCACGCGGCTTTTCGCGGCATCGAGGAGTTGCTGGCGCGCGCTCATGCGGTGTCTCCGACAGGACGCTTCCCGAGCAGGTGGCAGATCGCATAGGCCAGATCGGGGCGATTGAGGGTATAGAAGTGGAAATCGCGCACGCCGCCCGCGTAAAGTCGGCGGCACAGTTCGGCAGCGACCGTGGCGGCAACCAGCTGACGCGCGGCGGGCTTTTCGTCGAGGCCTTCGAACAGTCCGTCCATCCACGCCGGGATCGCCGCTCCGCACGCGCCTGCAAACTTCCTCGCCTGCGCGACGTTGGTGACCGGCAGGATGCCCGGCAGGATCGGCGCATCGATTCCGGCCGCCGCGCACTTGTCGCGGAAGGCGAAGAAGGTTTCGGCGGAGAAGAAGAACTGGCTGATCGCGCGGGTCGCCCCGGCGTCGATCTTGCGCTTCAGATTGTCGATATCGGCCTGCGGGCAATCGGCATCGGGGTGCGTCTCGGGGTAGGCGGCGACGCTGATCTCGAAGGGGGCGATTTCCTTGAGGCCGGCGACCAGCTCGGCGGCGCTGGCATAGCCTTCGGGGTGCGGGGTGAAGGGCGCGCCCGGCTCGCCCGCGTCACCGCGCAGCGCGACGATGTGGCGCACGCCCGCTTCCCAATACTGCTCGGCGACCTCGCGGATTTCGGCCTTGCTCGCCGCAACACAGGTGAGGTGCGCGGCGGCGGGCAGCTTGGCCTCGGCGATGATGCGCGCGACCGTCGCATGGGTGCGCTCACGCGTCGAGCCGCCCGCGCCATAGGTGACCGAAACGAAGCTCGGCCCCAGCGGCTTGAGCTGCGTCACCGCATCCCACAGCTGCTCTTCCATCTTCTCGCTCTTGGGCGGGAAGAATTCGAAGCTCACCGCAACATCGCCCGGCAACCCGCTGAACAGCGGCGTATCGGTGGCGGTGCGGTATTCGTGGAGTTGGTCGAGCGTCGGGGTCATTTGGCAGATTCCAGAGCAGCAGGCTTGGGAGAGGAAGCGGTCGCGCGGCGCTTGGCGGTCCAGATCTTGACCACCAGCGGCCCGCCTTCGAGCGCCTGGGGCGCAGCGGGCGCGAACCCCGCGGCGCGCAGCAGCTCGCTCATCTGGCGGTCCGAAAAGCCGAGCCGGGCGTGCTGATGGCGGGTGCGCAGCTCTTCGTGATCGTGGCTGGCGAAATCGACGATCGCGATCCGCCCGCCGGGGCGCAGCACGCGCGCGGCCTCGGCCAGCGCAGGGGCGGGATCGGTGGCAAAGTGCAACACCTGATGCAGCACCACCGTATCGAAGCTGGCATCGGCCAGCGGCAATTCGGCAAAATCGCCCTGCACCAGCTCGATCTGCGCGGCGGGCAGATGTTGCAGTTTGGCACGGGCAACGCGCAGCATTTCGAGATTCTTGTCGAGCGCGACGATGCGTTCGGCATGGGGCGCGAACAGCTCGGCCATGCGGCCCGTGCCGGTGCCGATGTCTAGCAGGTGGCCGAGCGGCGCGTCCGCCAGCGCCTCGGCCAATCGCCGTTCGACCTCGTCATCGGCGCTGTGCAATGCGCGCAGCTCGTCCCACTCGCCGGCGTGACGGGCGAAGTAATGTTCGGCGGCGCTTTCGCGCGCTTCGCGAATCGCGGCGAGTTTCTTGCGGTCGGCCTCGCACAGGGCGGCAAAGGCGGGTTCTTCCGCCTCGGCGACCGCGAGCAGGCGCTGCACCGCCTCGACCAAGGCGCCGCGGGCTTCGACCTGGCGCAGGAACACCCAGCTGCCCTCGCGGCGACGCTCGGCAAGGCCCGCGTCGCACAGGATCCCGACATGGCGCGACACCCGCGGCTGGCTTTGCCCGAGCACCTGCGCAAGCTCGCCCACCGCCAGCTCCATCGCGCCGAGCAGGCGGGCGATGCGCAGGCGGGTGGGATCGCCCAAGGCCTTGAAGATGTCCTCGATAACCATTGCGAGGGCATCATATAAAGATATTTTTATATCTGTAAATCACCTCTGAGCGCGCGCTTCGCGATCATTCGAGCTCGATCGGGGCCGCCCCGGCGGAGGGCTGGAGCCGCTCGGCACGCGCGGGCAGGCCCGTGGCGGTGCGGTTGTAGCGGGCGATCGCCTCATCGATGGCGCCGGTCGCATCCGCATGGCTGATCGCGACCAGACATCCGCCGAGCCCGGCGCCCGACAACCGCACACCCCCCGCATCGCCGAGCGCATCGGCGACCAGTTCCGCCAGCTGATCGATCTGCGGCAGGGATGCCGCGAAATCCTGCGACAGCGAAAGGTGCGCCTCGCGCATCACATCGGCGAGCAGCGCGGTATCGCCGCGCACCAACCCTTCGCCGATCCATTCGATCCGCGCGGCCTCGCCCACGACGTGGCGCGCGCGCGCCAGCAACACCGGATCGAGGCTGGCATCGGCATCGAGCAGCGTCGCCGCCTCGATGTCGCGCAGCGCCTTGACCGCGAAATGCTCCGCCGCCGCCGCACATTCGGCGCGGCGCGCGGCGACGATATCGATGGCGGGATCGCGCCGGAGGCCGGTGTCGATCGCGGTGATCGCCAGATCCGGATGGATCGGGATCGCCATGTGATCGAGGCTGCGGCAATCGACCAGCAGGGCGTGCCCGGCGGTGCTGGCGGCCGAAGTCAGCTGCGCGGTGATCCCGCCCGCGTGACCGGCAAAGTCCTGCTCCGCCAGTTGCGCCGCCTTGGCCAGCAGGTCGGGCGAGAGGCCGAACCCGCAATAGTCCGAACAGGCCAGCGCCACCGCCACCCCGAACGCCGCCGAGGATGACAGGCCCGTCCCCATCGGCACATCGCCCGAAATCGCGATCCGCATCGGCCGCACCCGCTGGCCATAGCGGCCCAGCGCCTGCACCACGCCGCGCACGTGGTTCTGCCAGTTGTTCTCCCCCGGACGGATCGGCGCGAGCAGATCGAACCGGTCGCGCGCGCTGGCCATGTCGCCCATGTCGAGCGCGACCGCCTCGAACAGCTTTTCCCGGGTGGTGGGTGCGGGCGGGCCGATCGCGACGATGGACTCGCGGTCGATGGCGCAGGCGAGCGCGTAGCCATCGGTGTAGTCGGCATGCTCGCCGATCAGATTGATCCGGCCGGGCGCGGCAACGAACCGACTCGGCTCGACCCCATAGGCAAGCCGGTAGCCCTGCCTGGCGCGGGCAATCAGTCTGTCGCGGCGATCCAACAGGGGTGCGTCCCTCCCAACCACTTCGCCCCATGCAACAAGGCGCTGACACAAGGCAACATGTTTGCAACATTTGACGGCGCGTCATGGCGGGCGAAGGCGCGGCGCTCAGCCCCGCGCAGGCCGCAGCAGCGCGCCGGGAGCAAACACCGCCCGCCCGCCCAGCGCCAGCCGGTTGAAGGCGAGCGCCGCGATCACGCTCGTCACCAGCGTCACCACCATGAAGTGGATGTAATGCATCGTGACGATTCCGGCGGGCGAAAGGTGGAAGGTGAACAACCCGTAGAGCGCCACGCCCCACACCACTCCCGCAATCGCCGCCGGGGCGGCTACCCCGCGAAACAGCAGCCCGGCGACAAAGGCGCTGAGGATCGGCATCGACAGGAGGCCGTTCAATTGCTGGAGCAGATTGATGATGCTGGTGGCGTTCTGATACATCGGCACCAGCAACACCGCGGTCGCCGTCAGCACGGTGCAGACCGTCGCCGACAGCTTCCAGTGATTTGTCACCTCGCCGATGAACTGCTCGTGGAAATCGACCGCATAGAGCGCCACCGAGGAATTGAGCACCGCGCTGAAGGTGGTGATGACCGCCGCGGCGACCATCGCGGCAAAGGCGCCCGAGAGCCACGGTGGCAGGATCTGCGCGACGAGCATTCCATAGGCCTTGTCGCCCACCACGCCGAACAGCTTGAAGGCGACGATGCCGGGGATCACCACGATCGGCGGAACGATCAGGATACGGATCAGCGCGGCCACCATCACCCCCTTCTGCGCTTCGCGGATGGTGGGGGCGGCCATCGCCTTTTGCGTCAGGTTCTGGTTGGTCGACCAGTAGAAGATCTGGATGAAGATCATCCCCGTCAGCAGCGTCGGCCAGGGGATCGGGCTATCCGGTCCGCCGACCATCGTGATCCGCTCCGCCGGGACGCCGCTGACGATGTCCCAATCCACCGCCGCCAGCCCCAGCACCACGATCAGCATGGCAAGGCCGAGGATGCCGATGCCCGACCAGGTGTCCATCACCGCCACCGCCCTCAGCCCGCCGAGTATGGCGTAGGCGGCGGCAATCGCGGCGAGCATCACGGCAAAGGCGAGCAGCGGCACACCCTCGCCGAACAGCGACTGCATGAACAGGCTCCCCGAATAGAGCGCCGCCGGAAGGTAGATCAGCACGTTCCCGGCCAGAAACAGGCCGGCGATCAGCGTCCGGATGCTCCTGCCGCCATAGCGCTGTTCGAGCAGTTCGGTGACGGTGGTGCAGCCCGCGCGGTAATAGATCGGCACGAACACGAAGGCGAGGATCGCAAGGCCGACGAAACCGGCGATTTCCCACCACGCCAGCAGCAGCATCTGGTTGCCGTTCATGCCCACCAGCTGATCGGTGGAGAGGTTGGTGAGGGTGATCGAGCCTGCGACGAACAGCCAGCTGAGCTTGCCGCCTGCTAGGTAGACGTCCTTCCTCGAACCATCGTGGCGATCGCGCCGGATGGTGAGCCATGTGGCGAGGCCGATCAGCGCGGTCAGGCCGAGACACACCGCGATCTGGACGACGCTCCCGGTCGGCATGGCCTCGTCCATTTGCGCGCTTCCCCCTCTCCTTTTGCGCGGTTACAGCGCATCGGCGAGGAACCGGCAAGCCTGCGGGCGATGTTCATCACCGGTGCCGGGGAGCGAGGCCTGCTTGGAACACGTGCGGCTTGATGGCGAGGCGCTGACGCTGGTGTTCGCGCTTGAAGAGGGCGGGACGGCCGACCTCGTGTATCTCGGCGCGCGCCTGCCTGAAGGCGAAGACCTCGCCGCGCTTGCCGCTGCCACGGCGCGCGGGCGGCACGAAAGCCAGCCCGATGTGCCGCCGGTGCCGGGGCTGCTGCCCGAGCGCAAGCTTGGATGGGGCGGCACGCCCGCGATCGTGCTGCGACGCGGCGGAGTGGCTCTGGAAACCGATTTTCGTGCAAGCAATTGGCAGCTCGCGCCAGATAGTCTGGACGTCACCTTCACCGACAATGCTCTCGCGATCAGCCTGTCGATGAACTGGCGCATCGCCGCAGCGGGCGTGATCGAAACCCATGCCGTGCTGGTCAATCATGACGAGTCCGATCTCGAGCTCGAGCGCTTCGCAGCGCCCGCGCTCCCGGTGCCGCGACGCTTCACCGATCTCACCACCTTCGCCGGGCGCTGGGCGGGCGAGATGCGCGAGCACCGCCGCCCGCTTGCCCCCGATGGCTTCGCGCGAGCTTCGGCGCGCGGCAAGCCCGGGTTCGGCGGGGCCAATTGGCTGATCCTGCACGACCGCGAAAGCGAGGCGGTGCTCGCGGCCCACCTCGCCTTCAGCGGCGATTGCGACACGCGGATCGAATGCGACAACGAGGGCAGCGACGATGGCCGCGCCGTGCTGCAAATGGCTGCCGCGCAGCCCCATGCGCTTTCCACCTTTCCGGCAGGATCGGTGGCAGCTACGCCGCGGACGGTGTTCGCCCTTGCCGCCGACCGCTCCACGCTGGCGCAGCGCCTCCACGCCTACCTGCGCGCCGAGGCGCTCCCCGGCCGCAAGGACTGGGGCCCGCGCAAGGTTCACCTCAATTCGTGGGAGGCGCTGGGGTTCGACCTGTCCGAGCCCGCGCTGACCCGCCTTGCCGATGACGCGGGGGCGCTGGGCATCGAGCGCTTCGTGCTGGATGACGGATGGTTCGGCGGAAGGAGGGACGACACCAGCAGCCTCGGCGACTGGGTCGTCTCGCCCGAGGTCTTCCCCAACGGCCTCACCCCGCTGATCGACCATGTCCACGGTCTCGGCATGGATTTCGGCCTGTGGGTGGAGCCGGAGATGGTCTCCCCCGACAGCGACCTCTACCGCCAGCACCCCGACTGGTGCCTGCATATCGAAGGGCGCGAGCGGCCCACGATGCGCGGCCAGCTGGCGCTTGACCTCTCGCGGGCCGAAGTGCGCGAATATCTGATCGCGCGGCTCGATACGCTGCTGCGCGAGAATGCGATCGCCTATCTCAAGTGGGATCACAACCGCGACCTCTTCCCCACTGCGGGCAAGGCGCTGTGGCAGACGCTGGGGTTCAACCATGTGCTGGATCGCCTGCGCGAAGCCCACCCCCACGTCGAGATCGAAAGCTGCTCGAGCGGCGGAGGGCGGATCGATTTCGCCCTGCTCTGCCGCGTCCACCGCGTCTGGCCGTCCGACAACAACGACGCGATCGAGCGGCTGCGGATCATCCCGGCATGGAACCAGTTCCTGCCATTGGAAGTGCTGGGCAGTCATGTCGGCCCCTCGCCCAATCCGATCACCGGACGGCGGCTGGCGATGGACTTCCGCGCCAAGGTGGCGCTGTTCGGGCATATGGGGGTGGAGGCCGATCCCGCCCGCATGACCGAGGCCGAGCGCGAATGCCTCGCTGCGCATATCGCGCTCTACAAGGCGTGGCGCGGGGTACTGCATGAAGGCGCGCTGTGGCGGCTGGCGCACCCCGACCCGAACGTGACCGCCATGATGGTGACGCATCAGGATAAGGCTCTGGCGCTTGCCGCACAGACCGCCTTTTCGCCGGTGTTCGATGCCGC
This sequence comes from Porphyrobacter sp. YT40, assembly GCF_006542605.1. GTDB lineage: Bacteria > Pseudomonadota > Alphaproteobacteria > Sphingomonadales > Sphingomonadaceae > Erythrobacter. Next base: position 1,299,024 of record NZ_CP041222.1, on the reverse strand, counting down.
GCCGCTGCGCCTCGCCGGGCTGGAGCCTGAGGCGCGCTACCGCGTATCCCTGCCCGAGCCCTGGCCGGGCAAGGCGCGCCGCTACCTCGCAAACGCCGACCAATGGCGCGAGGGCCTGACGCTCAGCGGCATCGCGCTGATGACGCAGGGCCTCGCCCTCCCCCTCACCCACCCCGAAACCGCGTGGCTGATCGCTTTGGAGAGGCTCCCCGCATGAAACTGGGCTGCTGCTACTATCCGGAACAATGGCCCGAAGACATATGGGCCGAGGATGCGCGGCGGATGCGCGAGATGGGCCTCGCCCTTGTGCGCATCGGCGAATTCGCCTGGAGCCGGATCGAGCCCGAGCCGGGGCGCTACGACTGGGCCTGGCTCGACCGCGCGATCGAGACGCTCCACGCAGCAGGCCTCAAGGTTATCCTCGGCACGCCGACCGCGACCCCGCCCAAGTGGCTGGTGGACCGGATGCCCGACATGGTGGCGATCGACGAACAGGGACGCCCGAGGGGTTTCGGCTCGCGGCGGCACTATTGCTTCAGCCACGAAGGCTACCGCGCAGAATGCCGCCGGATCGTCACTGCGCTGGCCGAGCGATACGGCAAGCATCCCGCCATCGCGATGTGGCAGACCGACAACGAATATGGCTGCCACGACACCGTGCTGAGCTTCTCGGCTGCGGCGGCGAGCGCCTTCCGCGGGTGGCTGGCGGCACGTTACGGCACCCCGCAAGCGCTCAACACCGCATGGGGCAATGTCTTCTGGAGCATGGAATACCGCAGCTTCAGCGAAGTCGACCCGCCGCATCTGACCGTCACCGAGGCGAACCCCGCGCACTGGCTCGATTACCGCCGCTTCGCCTCGGATCAGGTGGCGAGCTTCAACCGCGAGCAGGTCGATATCATCCGCGCCCATTCACCGGGACGGGACATAACCCACAACTTCATGGGCTTCTTCACCGAGTTCGATCATCACGCCGTGGGCCGCGATATCGACGTGGCGACGTGGGACTCCTATCCGCTGGGGTTCCTCGAACAGTTCTGGTTCTCCTCCGAGGAGAAAGCCGCCTACCTCAGGCAAGGCCACCCCGATATCGCCGCCTTTCACCACGACCTCTACCGGGGCTGCACCAAAGGCGCGCGCTGGGGGGTGATGGAGCAGCAGCCCGGCCCGGTGAACTGGGCGCGCTTCAATCCCGCACCGCTGCCGGGGATGGTCGCGCTGTGGACGCTCGAAGCCTGCGCGCACGGGGCGGAACTGACGAGCTATTTCCGCTGGCGGCAGGCGCCCTTCGCACAGGAGCAGATGCACGCAGGCCTTCTGCGCCCCGACAGCACCGAGGCCGAGGCCGCACCCGAAGTGCGCGCCGCCGCCGAGGTGCTCGCCGCAATCGGGCCGCAGGCCACCGCGCCGGCCCCGGTCGCACTGGTGTTCTCCTATGAAGCGGCGTGGGTGATCGGCATCCAGCCGCAGGGGGCGAGCTTCCGCTATCTCGAACTGGTGTTCGAATGCTATTCGGCGCTCCGGGCCAGGGGGCTGGATGTCGACATCCTATCGCCCGAGGCCGACCTCAGCGGTTATCGCATGGTGGTGGTGCCGACGCTCCCCATTGTGCCCGAAGGCTTTGCCCGGAGGCTGGCGGCGCTCGAATGCCCGGTGCTGCTTGGGCCGCGTTCGGGCAGCAAGACGCGCAGCTTCTGCATTCCCGAAGGCCTTGCGCCGGGCGACCTCAAAGCCGCGGTCCCGCTCACCGTCACCCGCGTCGAATCCTTGCGCGACGGCATCGCCGAACCCGCGGAGAGCTTCGCCGTCACTCGCTGGCGCGAGGATGTGGCGAGCGACCTCGCCCCCGAACTGTCGGACAGCGCAGGCCGGGGCGTGGTCTGGCGCAACGGCAACACTCGCTATTGCGCGATCTGGCCCGAGCGCGCGTTGCTGGCGCTGCTGGTGGAGCGCATGGCCGAGGAGGCGGGCGTCACGCTCACCCCCCTGCCCGAAGGCATCCGCATCCGCCGTACGCAGAGCCACGCCTTCACCTTCAACTATGCCGCAGCGCCCGTGTCCGTCCCCCACCTCGGCGTGACACTCGGCCCCGCAGGCTGGCGGGTCGATCCGCTTTAATCCGCCGCCAGCAGGTGCCGGTAGTGATCGGCGAGGGTTTCGGTGCCGAATTCGGGGGTGAGGTCGGCGGAATACTCCCCCGTCGCCGGGTCGATCACCAGCATGGATTCGGTGGCGTAGTAATGCGCGATGCGGGCATACTCGGCCTTCTCGGCCAACCAGCCCGAAAACCCCGCGCCCATCCCCAGTACGCGGGCAGCATGGGTGAACATTCCCGGCGAAATCGAAGTGAAGCGCGGCGGCTTGCCTGCGGCGGAGAACAGCAGCTCTCCCGCATCGCGCAAGGAGATCGTCGGGCCGGGGCCGCCGATGGGGAGGATGCGCCCGAGCGCTTCGGGATTGTCGATGCACCCGGTGATGAACCGCGCCAGATCGCCGTCGCTGATCGGCTTGCAGCGCGTGAGGTTCCCGTCGCCGAAGATCAGGAAGGGCTTGCCCGCCTTGACCCGCGCGACCTGCCCGGAGAGCGATTTGAAGAACGCCGTGGGCCGGACGATGGTGTAGCCGATCCCGCTCGCCGCCAGCTCCGCCTCGAACCGCAATTTGGCGCGCTGGAAGGCGAGGCGCGGCTTCTGGACGCAGATTGCCGAGAGCAGGATGAACTGCCGCACTCCAGCGCCCTGCGCCGCCGCCAGCAGCGCGGCATTGGTGCGGTAATCGACCGCCTCGGCATCCTTCGGCGCGCCCGAGCGTGAGGCGATGCAGGAGATCACGACCTCGGCCCGCGCCTCCCCAAGCGCCGCCGCCAGCGCTTGCGGGTCTGCCAGCTGCGCGCGGGAGAGCGCGGTCACCGCATGGCCCTCTGCCGCCAGCTGCATTTCCACCGCCTGCCCGATCGTCCCGCTCGCTCCGGCAAGGGCGACACGGACGGGACGGGCGAGGCCTTGCTTCATCGCCCTACCCTAGCCCCGCCGCCATTTCGGTAAAAGTGGCACTTGCCGCCCATCCCCCCCTCACGCATCATCCGGGGCGAGAGAGGACGGGAGAAACCATGGCCGATTACGACTGGGTGATCCGCGACGGCACGATTGCCGATGGCACGGGCGGCGCGCTGATCGAAGGCGATGTCGCCGTTCGCGCCGGGCGCATCGCCGCCATTGGCAGGGGCCTCGGGCGCGGGGCGGAGGAGATCGACGCGAAGGGCAAGATCGTCACCCCCGGCTTCATCGACGTTCACACGCATTACGATGGCCAGTGCATCTGGGCCGAGGAGCTTTCCCCCTCCTCCGCCCACGGGGTCACCACCGCGGTGATGGGCAATTGCGGCGTCGGCTTCGCGCCCTGCCGCAAGAGCGATCACGCGATGCTCATCAACGTCATGGAGGGCGTCGAGGACATCCCCGGCGTGGTGATGACCGAGGGCCTGGACTGGAACTGGGAGACCTTCCCCGAATATCTCGACACGGTGGCCGCCGGGAAGCGCGACATCGACGTGGCGACCTACCTGCCCCACTCCCCCTTACGGGTCTATGCCATGGGCGAGCGCGGCGCGGCGCGCGAGGTGGCCACCGAGGATGATCTCGTGCTGATGCGCCGCCTCACCGCCGAGGCGTTGCGCGCGGGCGCGATCGGCTTTGCGACCTCGCGGCTCAGCATTCACAAGGCCGCCAGCGGCGATGCGATCCCGACATTCGACACCGATCTCGCCGAACTGGAAGCGATCGGGCGCGGAATGGCGGATGCCGGGGCGGGCACCTTTCAGGTCGTGCTCGATGCCTTTGTGGGATGGGACAAGGAATATCCCGTGATCGAGCGGATGATCGCCGCCAGCGGCCGTCCGGCAACCTTCACGCTCGCCTCGGGCAATGAGGGCCCGCCGCGCTGGCGGCGGGTGCTGGAGATGCTGGAGGCGACCAATGCTTCAGGCGGCGTCGCCCATGCGCAGGTGATGCCGCGCCCGATCGGCCTGATCGCCGGCTTGGAACTCACAGTACATCCCTTCGTGCTGTGCCCTTCGTGGGCAAAGATCGCGCATCTTCCGGTCCCCGAGCAGGTCGCCGCGATGCGCGATCCCTCCTTGCGCGCCGCGCTGCTTGCCGAGGATTTCACCCCCGGCCACCCTTTCAACGAGCTGGCACGCAACTGGCGCTGGCTGTTCCCGCTTGACGACCCGCCCGACTATGCCCCGCCTGCGCATATGAGCATGGCGGGCCAAACCGAGGCGCGCGGTTGCACCCCGCAGGAAGTCGCCTATGACCGCCTGCTGGCAACCGAGGGGCGCGGACTGTTCCTCGCCGCGCTCGGCAATTACGAGAACGCCAGCCTCGACAGCGCGCACGAAATGCTGCGCCATCCGCATTGCGTCCCCGGGCTTGGCGATGGCGGGGCGCATTACGGCGCGATCTGCGATGCCAGCTATTCGACCTATCTGCTGACCCAGTTCGTCACCGGCAGCGGCCCGCTCAAGCTGGGGCTGGGCGAGGCGGTGCACATGCTGGGGCAGAAGGCCGCGCGCGCGGTGGGGCTGCATGACCGGGGCGTGCTGCGCGTCGGTGGCCGGGCCGACCTCAACGTGATCGACCTCGACCGCCTGAGCCTCCACCTGCCCGAAGTGGTGCGCGATCTGCCTGCGGGCGGGCGGCGGCTGCACCAGCGCGCGACCGGCTACGAAGCGACGATGGTGGCGGGCGAGGTCATCCGCCGCTTCGACCAGTCCACCGGCGCACGCCCCGGCCAACTGGTGCGCGGCAGCGCTTATCGCGGCGCGACCGTGTAGAGCAGTCCGCTGCCGTCGACAGGCACCCGCGTCAGCCGCCCGGGCACGGCAAGCGGCTCGGCATATTCGCCGACGATCCAGACGTGGGTGAAGGCATCGAGCGGCAGCCGGGCCAGCGCTTCGCTCAGCTTGGGGCGACCGATCATGGTGCATCCCTCCGGTTGCACCAGATGCGAGGGGTCGCGCACGAAGGGTTCGGCGGCGGGGTAATGCACCGTCATCGGGTTGACGCCGGGCTGCTGCCACTGGTCGTTGACGAAGGCATTGCGCCGCGCGATCGCCGCACCGCCGACGTGATCAAGCACCGGCATCGGCCAGCGCGCACCGCAGGACTTCACGACGAAAAAGGCGATCCGCGCGCCATCGGGCACCGGGCCCAGCGCCGCGAGCGCAGCCTCCACCTTGCGGCCCTGCTCGACATAGGCGGCGCCGGTGATCGCCATGCGTCCGGCGAAGAAGGCGACCGCAAGCACCGTCACCACCCGCAGCATCGCAGGGCCTAGGCGGGCGGGCGCGATCGTCACCAACGCCAGCGCAAGGGCGTAGGGCACCAGCCGCATGTCGGCAAAGGCCGATCCGAACACCCGGAACGGCAAGGCGAGGAACACCGCACAGCACAGCAGCGCCGCGATCCCGATGCGCGGGTCGAACCGGAACGCGCGCCAGCACAGCAGCGCCAGAAGCACCGCGCCCGTGATGATCGCCAGCGCCCCGACATCGAGCGCCCACCACTCGGTCCGCAGCGTCGACATCACCCACAGCCACTTGAAATCGAGCGACCATTCCGACGCGGCGACCCCGGTGGCATCGGCGCGCCAGATCACCATCGGGATGATCGGCAGCAGCAGCGGCCAGCACATCCCCACGATCCGTCCCACCGCCGCCAGAGGCCGCTTGAGCAGGGTCGGGGCAACCTCGGCCAGCATCGCCGACCCGGTCAGCAGGCCGAGAAAGGCCCAGCCATAGGTATGCGTAACCCAGATCGCCGCGCCCGCCACGCCCAGCCACACGCGCGCGCCAAACCCGCGCCCTTCATGGTGCAGCCGCAACCACAGCGCGAAGGCCAGCATCGCCAGCGCCATGCTCAGCGCGTAGTTGAGAAAGCCGTAGTTGAAGGGATAGCCGTAGAGCAGCGGGATCGCCATCACCGCAAAGGGCGACACGCGGCCATGCACCGCGCGGCTGATCGCCAGCAGACCCGCCGCGCCCAGAAGCTGGGTGAGGATCACCACGACGCGCACCGATGGCTCGAGACCCAGCAAGGGGTGCAGCATCTCGATCAGGATATCCGCGCCGAGATTGCCGATCAGCCGCCATTCGTAGGAGTAGAACGGCTGCAAGGCAGGCCGCGTGTCGAGCTCGGTCTGCACCGCATAGCGCCCGAGATGGCCGTAGAGATCGACCAGCGGTGGAAAGTCGACCAGCAGCAGCGGAAGAATGGTGACAAGCCCGATCGCCAGCCACACCGGCCAGCGATCGAGCAGGCCAAGGGGCGGCTGCGCGCCGCCGGAGGGCACGCTGGCGAGTGGGGTTCCAAGGGTCATTCGGAAGCGGCCGGCCTGAAGACAAAGAACTGCGATAGAACGAAGAAGATTACGATATAGGCCGCCAGCGCGGGCAGCTGCGCCCAGGGGCTGTCGGCCCCCAGCACGCTCTGTGCCGCCACCAGTACCGCGACATTCGCGCCGTAGGCGATGGCGAAAGCGGCGAGGAAGCGGATCACCTCGCGCGCGCTGACCCTACCGCCAACCCCGAAGACGAAGCGCCGATTGAGCGTGAAGGACAGCACCAGCCCCACGGCATAGCCCGCCGCATTGGCCGCCAGACCGCTCAGCCCGGCCCACAGCCCGCCGAAAATCACCGCCCAGCCCACCGCCGAATTGGCAAGGCCCGTCAGCCCGAACCGCAGCACCCGCCCCAGCATCGCCTCACCGCGCGACGAGGCAATATTGCGCGCCCAGCGGCAACCAGCCGAGCCCGCGCTCGAGCGGGCGCAGCGGGGCGAGCATCGCCGGGAAGAACAGCGTGTAGCGCAGGCTGACATCCCCGAAGCCCGCCGCCCGGAATCGCCGCCGCATCTCGGGCGCGCTGATCAGCACCGCGTTCACATCGAACGGGCAGGTCGCCACCGCGTGACGGGTCAGCGGGTTCCAGGGATTGTGCTCGAACAGCACGAAGCGCCCTTGCGGCGCGAGCGCGCGGCGGATTTCGCGCAGCAGGCGGATGTGATCCTCGGATGGGATGTGATGGAACACGCAGGCGGTAAAGATGAGATCGAAGCTGCCATCCGCGAAGGGCAGGGTCTGCCCGTCATAGCACACCGTCTCCAGCGGGCGGACGGCTCGCGCGGCGCAGTGCGTGAGCGAGCGGGCCGATACGTCGAGCGCGGTCAGCGCCGCCTCAGGGAAGGCGTTCTGCAGATGCGCAATGCAATTGCCGCGCCCCGCGCCGAAATCCATGATTCGGCGCGGCGCAAGCCCGGCGGCAGCGGCCACCCGCGCGGCCTCCTTCGCCTTGTATTCGGCAAAGAAATCGGGGTCCTCGCCGCTCAGCCTGACCGACTGGGCATGCTGCGCGTCATATTCGTCGACATAGGCGTCGAACTCAGCCTGCGACACGGATCGCCTCTGGGCTCTGCGGGTCGCGATCGGCCTCGCTCTCTGCGGGGGCAGCCACCGCCAAGGGATGGCTCCGCACCTCGGATATGATGAACAGCGGGCGGTGCTTGGCCTCCATATACATCCGGCCCAGATATTCGCCGAACACGCCCAGCACCAGCAGCTGCACGCTGCCCATGATGAGGATCAGTGCGGCCAGGCTCGCCCAGCCCTGCACCGTCCCGCCGGCCATCCACACCCACACGATCCCGATCAGCGACACCAGCCCTGCCACCCCGAACAGCATCCCCAGATGCGAGGCGAAGCGCAGCGGCACGGTCGAGAAGCTGGTGACCGCATCCACCGCCAGCGCGACCATCTTGGACAGGGGGTAATGCGTCTCCCCGGCAAAACGCGCATCGCGCTCATAGGGAAAGGCGATCTGGTTGAAGCCGACATAGCTCACCAGCCCGCGGATGAAGCGGTAGCGTTCCGGCATGGCGTTCAATTGATCGACCACGCGGCGCGTCATCAGGCGGAAATCACCGGTGTCGCGGGGGATGTGGGTATCGACCAGCGCGCCGAGCATTCGGTAGAACAGAGCAGCCGTCCCGCGCTTGAAGGCGGTCTCGCCATGGCGCTTCACCCGCTGGCCATAGACCACGTCATAGCCTTCGCGCACCTTGGCAAGCATCGGGCCGAGCAGTTCGGGCGGGTCCTGCAGGTCGGCATCGAGCACGAACACCAGTTCGCCCCGGACATGGTGCAGGCCCGCGGTCAGCGCCAGCTGATGCCCGTGATTGCGCGCCAGATCGATCGCGACGATGCGCGCATCGGCCTCGGCATGCTGGCAGATCCTGGCCCAGCTGCCGTCCTTCGAGCCGTCGTTGACCAGCACGAGCTCGAAATCGTCGCCAAAGATCGCCCCCGCCGCCGCAGTGACACGGCCGACCAGCGCATCGAGCCCGGCTTCCTCGTTATAGACGGGGATGACGACCGAAAGTGCGCAGGAGCGGGTGATGGAGTGCAAGCTGTGCAAGTGTCACGACCTCCTGATGAACCGGACAAGGCTGGCAGAGAAACGGCCGGTCACGTCGAGCCCCTCCATCCGCCAGCCCACCGAACGCACAGGTGGTGCGCTTACGTGACTCGAACACGTGACCCCATCATTACGAAAAAATCTCTTACTTTCCGTAATTTAGATGAATTTCTAGGCTTTGCAGAACCCGACTCATGCCGAAATCTGCGCTGCCCAATTTCTGCCCAAATTCGCTTAGCGCCGTTCGCCGGGAGATCAAGGGTTACGATCGTTCAGAAGGCAACGCTTTGATGGGGCGACCCACGCCAGACCCAAATCGCTTAGTCCAAAAAGCGATCCCCTATGGCCTCAAAGACCAGTCGGCAACTCGCCACACTCGCGCATCAAGCTTAGAGCCGTGCCGAGGCGATCAGGCGTTGGATTTGGCGCTGAGCCCGGGGAGAAGCCGTCAGCCAAACGCCAGCCGCCCTCGTCAATGAACACCCGCATTCGCAGGATTGTTTTGCCGTTCGCACGCGCATCTTGAAGGCCGCGCCCCACGCTCCAGTAGGTGTGCTGTGCCAGAATCCAGCCTTCGATAATCCGGCCGACAAACTCTAAAGGTGGGCGAACCGCCCAAGAGGACCACTCTCGGGCCGCTTTGATGATCGGCAAGCGTTCGGAACGTTCAAACGTTTCGCCTTTGGATGGGGCTTCGCTGACGCAGAAGCGGACAGCCCCAATGAAGGCTCTCGCGAAATCCACACGATCGGCCAGTGCTGCGTTCAGCGCATCGAGATGCTGTGTCGGATCGCGAGAAAAACTGAAGCCTTGCAGCCAATCGCTGGTAGCCGCCTGATGGGATGAGACGCCCGCTTCTTCAAGGAACCGCGCCGCCAGCTGGTCCGTGGTTCGTGGCCGCTCAAGTGCATACTGACACGAAGCAGACCCGTTCCGCGCCTCCTAGTTTGAGAGCTCACTTGCCTAGAGAGCGACAGACCAGACTTGAACGCCCGGCACTTCGAGAGCCTCCCAACGCTTAAGGCCCGGATAGAGAGGTGACGCAAAGAAAACGTAGCGGTGCTCCTCGGTGTGCTGTGCCAGCTTTGCAAGATCCGTGGCGAGCTTCCGATTGTTTCTCGGGTCGACAGCAGCAAACGTCTCGGCCCCAACCAAGCCAGGCGCGACGCTCATTATGTCGAGCGGCATCGACATGTGAGCCCCCGGCGCAAGGAGAAAGCCTTCGGCATCAGGATGCCTCTCCAGCAGGACCCGTGCAGCCTCCAAGGCAACTAAGTAGGTGAAGGTCTGGTTGACCTGCTCAATCACGTTGAGATCACGCGGCTCAACCGGATGACGCCCGATAGGATCGAACTTGAGAGCCCTACGGGCGCAGACCAGAGCTCGAGATTGCCGAGGACAAGCTCGCGTTTCTCGCCGCTTCCAACCTTACCGAGGCGACCCCTATCAAGCTAAAGCCTAGCTCACGTGGCGACTGGCTCGATCTCGGCGACGATGCCTTTGGCGACTTCCTTCCTATTGCCGATGCTGCGACAAAGGCTGCACCGCCCGGGAGCCGCGATAGAGCTATCTTCAAGCTTTACTCTCTCGGGGTTTCGACGAACCGAGATGAATGGGTCTACGACCGCAATCACGATCATCTCTCGAGTAAGATGCTGTCGTTTATCGATGCCTATGATGCCACAACGACGAGTGCACAAGATTATGACGATACCATAAAGTGGTCGCGAAACCTTAAGCGGCGATTGTCGCAGGGTCGAAGAGAGGCATTCGACGTACAGAAGCAAAGGCTATCGCTCTATCGACCATTTTCGACCCGATGGCTTTATCAGTCGAGCCTGTACGTAGATGAACTTGGGTCCGCAGATGCGATCTCCCCACCGGGGATGTCTAATCAATTGATCTGCTTCCCGGCTGGCGGGCGGCTGGACTTCGTTCCATTTTCGACCGCAGCGCTTCCCTCGTTGACCGTGCTATCGCTCGACGCAAACCAGTGCCTACCTCGCTTTCGCTACAGCAAGTCCGGCGAGCGCTTCGACAACATCACCGATTGGGCCCTGAACAAGTTCATCGCCCACTACGGCAAGAAGGGCATGAGCAAGGATGCGATCTTTGCCTACTGCTATGCCGTCCTCCACGATCCGGTCTACCGCGAGAAATACGCGCTGAACCTCAAGCGCGAGTTCCCGCGCATTCCCTTCTACTCGGATTTTGCGCAGTGGGCGGCATGGGGCGAGGCGCTGATGAAGCTGCACATCGAATACGAACAGGTCGAACCCTTCGCCCTGCAACGCATCGAAACCCCCGCCAAACGCGCCGCTGGCACGCATCCCAAGCCGGTGCTCAGGTCCAATCCGGAAACCGGCTCGATCATGATCGACGCCGACACCCAGCTGTCCGGGATCCCGCCCGAAGCCTGGGAATACCGCCTCGGCAACCGCTCCGGCATCGACTGGGTGCTCGACCAGCACAAGGAAAAGAAACCCCGCGACCCCACCATAGCCGCCAAATTCAACACCTACCGCTTCGCCGACTACAAGGAACCCTGCATCGACCTGCTGGCAAAGGTGGTGACGGTGAGTTTGGAAACGGTGAAGATCACGAAGGCGATGGGTGAGTTGGATAGGGCTGATTGGGAAGGCTGACCGCAGCAATGTGCCCGAGCACCCTAACGGCGCAAATTTAAAGCATTGAGGGCGAATGGAAAAGTTTAGATATTTTAGCGATTTACTAATTGGGGTAATCGGAACCGTCGTTTGCGGTACAATGTTCTTTTCGGGCGCCCTTTGGTCGATTTACGCGCTCTTTGTGAGGCATTCGTTTTTCGCCTCATTTGTTATGGCGATCATGGCGTACCTATTGCTCGTCGCTTCGGTTTACTGCTTTCATCTGGCCAAAAGCTATTTTGTTGGAAAATACGTAATCAATCATTCCTCAGGAACGATCGAAAAAAATCTGAGCCAGCCTTGGACTTTTTCTTACAAGCGCATTTCTCTGCCGCTCGAACGATTGAGAGACAAGCAGCTGAGAAGCTCGAAATCGACAGGCTGGGTGGAGCCGAGCTATTCGTCAGATGGTAGGTTGATCTCGTCCGGTCACTACCAGACCACCGAGACGTTCACAGTTGAACTGCTGTTCGATGATGAATGGTTCGATTTCAGGTTTTCCAGCCATCTAGAGGCGAAAAACTTCCTCCAGAAAGTCATCAGCTGGCAGAGGCAGGGGTAAGCTTGCTCTCCAGCTTCGTCCCTACGCGCCGCCGCGTGGCCTAGCGGAACACTGGACACAGTTCCCGTGGGTGGAGCGCATCAGCTTTGAACCCACTTTTGACCCAGTCACGACCCACTTGGACGGCTGGTTCGCAAGGAAAGCTACATAGGCGTTAGCCACCAGCCGCAATGACCTGAAAGCGCCTTCAACCGCATGAATCGCAACAACAAAGCTAAGGGCTTATAGCCCATTCCTTGGGTCCACCGTGGGTTTAGCCTTTTCAGCAGGCAAAACCGCCCCACCAAGCCCAAAGGCCTTCCAAAAGGACCCTATGATTTTCCTAGGGAAACTGCGGAAAAAAGGTGGTGCGCTTACGGGACACTTTTACCCGATGCAATGGGCTGTCCTTTAAATGAAATGTGTGTTCAAAAGGATTGATTGCCCCCAAAGTTGCCCCCAAAATCGTCGTAATGCATTGATTGGTCACGTGTTTGAGTCCCTTAAATTTGTCGTGTGCCGAAAAATTTCGGATCCAAAGAGCGCAAATCCACCCGCTTCGACCACTTGAAAAAGGACAAAATTCGAAAGTTCAATGCCACCTGCTGATGCGATCTAAGCGCTCTGGGCAGACTGACGGTCAGGGCCTTCTTAACCCCGATCTTTTGCCCAAATGCCAGGCCCTAGAGTAATTCTCGGGAGCCGCGCTGTGTCACGAAAGGTCGCATCACTTCACACTCCTATACTAGAAGAGGCTCGTCAGCGGCAACGAACAACGCGGCTTCCGAAACGACTTCCGGATTGTAATCGAACTCATAACCTCTGGCGCTCATTTGAGAAACTTGCCCGGTGAGCTGCCTTTCCGAAACGGGGTCGACAGCCGAATGGCGGGAATTTTACACGAACGGTGTGAAGCCGCCGTGCCGCTTTCGGGATCGCACGTCAGCCCGGCTTATGGCCGAAGATGGGTGGATAGGCGAATGGCGGCTTTTGGAAAATAAGATAGCGAAAGCGGACGCTTCCACACCGCGACCGTAATGACTACGAACGACCCAGCTGCGGACTTTTGTTGGACTTGTAGTCTGCAGGCTTGTCGGATATTTCTGCTCCGCTGTTCCGAGGTAGCTTAGTAGACAAAGTGCCGGGCTCTGGACCCGGAGAGCGCGGGTGCAATTCCCGCCCTCGGACCTCCACAAATAGGGGCGCTACGTGAACGATTGGACCGGTGATCGATACGCCTTCCTGCAGTTCATCAAGGCGCAGGAGAGCGGCCAATACGAAAAGGCGCGACGCTGGTCTGATGTATTATCCGGCGTTCTGACCGGCGTACTGAAAATCGGGTCGCGTACGCCTGTTCATGGCATGCCAGCTTGGGCCACGCCGCAAGTCATGCGCGGCGGCTTTGCAACAGGTGCCTATGCCGCAGGCGGCCCTCTGTTACCCCATGAAACAGCTCTCAGCGCAGAGCTTGGTATTGAAGGCAAAGATGTCGCAACCGTCCGCCGCGCACTCAACACATGGTTTGTGTCTGACGACGGCCTGGCGCGCCTGTCCGAGTGGATCGACGAGCAACGCTATGAAGCCGACACGCCAGAGGAAATGGCGCTGGTCTGCGTCGTTCTTCTGGCCGCTTCCGATCATCGCGCGGCCAAGGGTATCCTGAGCGAAGTCGCACCCTTCTTTGACCGCATCAGATTTTATCCTAGGCCGCGCAGATATCCGCGTCCCGAAGGGCTTCGTGTTCGCAGTGTTGAACAGTTGCGCAAAGCACTAAAAGCGGTTCGACCACGCAATGATATCTTGGTACAAAATGCCTCGCTCACCATCTGGATGCCGCTTTATGATCGGTTGATTGACCTGCTTGATACGCGCGATCAGTCCCTGGACATGGTGCAAACGAACGCATGGCTCGACGATTACGAGGCAGCGAACAAGGCTTATATGGCAAAGCGTTGGAGTGAGCCCGGCGGCCGATTTCAGCGGTGTCGGCATATCATTTCGACTTTAGCCAAGGGCAAGGCACTAGAGCCGAAAGACGAGCGTTTTCTCGAAAGGCACCTGCAAGACTACAAGGCCAAATACGGACAGGGAGAGGAGCGCGATGCTTACAGGCAGGCTCAGCGAGCACAGATCGTGCGCAACCTGCATGACGCTTTAGCCAAGATCGTGACCGAGCGCTTAGCAGAGTATGAAGCTTCAGATGGTTTGTCGGATGTTGAGGCTATCACTGCTGCCGTTGCAAGCGACGAAGCACGCCCCGGGGGCAGCTCCGGCGTGGCCATGCCCCCGTCAATTGATCGCAAAGTGAGACTGTCTGAATTGGGCGATGCGGAGGCCCTAATTGAGAAAGGCCAGATTCGCTCTCCAGAAACTCTCGGCTCTGTCCTTCCCGGCTTGGCAAGCGAGCTGTACCGGGACCAGTTCGACGATCCGCATTGCGGCTTTGCTTTTGCCTCGGCGTATAAAGCGTACCATCGACGCCGGTCACTATTGCTGCTCAATCTTGAATCGCAGGTTCGTCTCGAAGAACTGCCGTGGATTGCGGCTTTGTCCAAATTCCAGCGAGATGGGGCCGGAAAATCGCAACCGGAGCGCGATCTCCTCGTCAGGCTAGTGACGCTCTTGATCACGCATTTCCCGCAGGTTCAGTTTCCCAACCCAGTCGTCGAGCAGATGCAGGGGCTCGCTAAGCGTGCGGGTGTTGAGACACCTTTGGTCAGCGAAATCGCCGCCGACATATTTATGGGTCGATTTTCGAAATCTTTCGGATTGGCAGCGGCCAAAGCTGCAGAGCATTTCAAAGGCACGCTTTATGCGCGCTACTACAACTTGCCCTCAAAAATATCGCCCAGCGACTTTGATCAATTGTGTGTTAAGCGCGCTGCGAATGGTCCCGGTCAAGGTTGGTCGGTCGCATTCAACGGTATGGTCCTTGAGCAGGCGATGATACTGACGTCACACAATATGGCGGTTGTGTTCGAAGAATTGCCGCTTCGCGATATCGACTTTAAGCAGGCTGCGATTGCCTCCTTTGAGTGGATTGCGAAAAAGCTTCAGCAACAAGCCCCGCATCGCCACGCAAAGCTAATTGCGATCAAACAATCAGCCTATGCGTGGAGACAAATGGTCGCTTACCTGTCGCGTCTTCAGCAAAGCGAGCAAACAGAGGCCTTCGCGGCGATTAACGCCTGTTGTTTGACCGCCAATCCCGATGTGCAATCACAGCTCGGCCGATTGCTTGGGCGGCTTGAGACGGCGATCGAGCTCCCCAATGAGGCTTTGAAAGATAGCGACTTTTTTGTCGGCTGGACCCTGGGACGCCATCCACTGATGGGCGAGTAGAATCAGAGGTGTGCACAGAGCTTCCTAGCAATGCCTCCCTCGGTCCGCTATTTTTCCCAAAGCCAGACATCAGGCATAAGTTCAAACTGTGTCCGCTTTTGGCGGACAAGATATTTGGGATTTATGGCGGATATGGGGTCGATTTCTGAATGGCAGCTTTTTGCTGGAAGGCGGGCAAAGCCGCCATTGCCGGCCCTATCTGAGCCGTGGCGGCGCTCGACCCAAAGGCGGTCGTACAATATTATGAGGCCGAACGTCCGCTTTCGCCGAAAGCCGCCGAGCGGCTTTCAGCAAAGAGCCCTGACTGCGCATATTGGCGATGGCGCTTGGGGGCAATAAGGTTGGCAATCGTGTGAACAGTCGGATCGAGCTTGTCGACGGCGGCTTCCGGGCAGGCCACCGGCGTATTCCCATGTACTATTTCGAGTCCGGCCCGGCGGTTGCAAAAACGACGGGGATCCGCAGCACGACCACTTCGCCCGCCTTGCGCCGGATGCCGTAGAGCGTGCGCGGCGCGCTGCGATCCCAGGCCCAGGCCTGCCCCTCGATCGGCGCGGGGATGGTCGCGACATGTTCAAGCAGCGGGCCTTGGCGCGGGAGGCGCATCACGTAGATCTCGCCTGCGTCGTGGCCGGTGAGATAGAGCAACCCGTCCTCGCCGAAGCTGCCGCCCGAGATGCTGCTCGGGGCAAGCCGCGCGAGCAGGCTGTCTGGCAGGCCATAGCCGCCGACCTCGGCCCAGTCGTCGTCGAAGATCGCCACCCGGGTATCGCGGTGGGTGCGGCCGAGATAACCGTGCGGCGGAGCGTAGTTGGCGAAGACCGCCCACCAGCGGCTTTCGTGGCGCTCGATTACCGTCAGCGACCCGTCGCGCACCCCGAGCGGAACCGAGCGCAGGTGCTGCATGGTGGCGGTGTCGAAGAATTCGACCGAGCTTGCCATCGGCGTCGCCGGATAGTTGCTGTTGGCGCAGACCAGCTCCGCCCCCTCGACCACGCAGCTGTTGATATGGCGGATCGCGATGCGGTCTCCCACCCATTCGCCGACCTTCTCCCCATCGGCCTTGCGGTACTTGCCGATCCGGCTGTTGACCACGGCGTAGAAGTGCTCCGCGTCGACCGCCACCCCCTGCCGCGCTTCGGCGGCGGACCAGTGGCGCAGCTCCTCGGCTCCAGCGAGCGTGAGCGGCGCGGGCGCGGCGGGAGCCTCGCGCGGAGGCGCCGCATCTTGCGCCGCCGCTCTGCCCGTCAACGCTAGCAGCAGCGCCAGCGCAAGCCGCGCCCTCACAGCACCACCGAGGCGCCGACGCTGAAGGCGCGCCCGAACTGCGCGGATTCCTGCAGCAAATCGCGGTTCGGCCCGGTCAGCTCGATACGGCGGCTGTTGGTGAGGTTCTCGCCCTCGATGAACAGGTGGACATTGGGCGTAACCCGGACGCGGATCTGTGCGTCGAGCGTGCCGCGCCACTTCCAGAACTGGTCCGCGCCCGGGATCGTCTGGTTGATCGTTTCGAGGAAGTTGCCCGTGTAATTGTAGGCGACCCGCGCCTCCACCGGACCGTTGACGTAGAAGGCAGTCGCGTTCCACGCCCAGCGCGGCTGGAAAAAGAAGCCGAGGCTTCGCGGGCCGGCCGTCGTCAGCACCTCGAGATCGCTGTCGACATAGGTCGCATTGAGGTTGACCCCCAGCCCGTCGAATGGTTGGGGCAGAAAGGTCAGCGATTGCTGGATCGCCGCCTCGATCCCGAAGATCGTCGCCGACTGGGCGTTCTGCGGCTGGGTCACCTCGACCTGCTCCGCCCCGCGGCCGAGCCCGAGGTCGATCGTCTCGATCGAGGTGATCGAATAGATCTCGTCCTTGATGTCCTTGTAGAACATACCGACCGAGATGAGACCATCGTTGTTGGTGTAATATTCCACCGAGGCATCGAGCCCCATCGACTTGCGCGGCTGGAGATCGGGATTGCCGCGCGCCAGGGTCGGCAGGTTTCCGGCGACGATGTTGAGCGTTTCGCGTGCGGTCACGTCGCCGAAGTTGGCGCGGCCGATGGTGTTGGTCCAGGCGGCGCGCAGCACGACATTCTCGGCCGCGTTCCAGCGCAGGTGGAGGCTCGGCAGGACATCGTCGAAGCCGCCATCGACGTTCGAGGGCGTCGTCACGCCCCCCGATACTCGCACCGAGCCCGAGGAGACATCGGTGCGCTCGTAACGCACACCGCCTAGCGCCTCGACATCGCCCAGGCTCAACTTGGCCTGGATGAAACCGCCATAGACGTCCTCGGTGACAGTGAAGTCGCCGTTGACGTTGTTGGTGGCCGCGGTGAAGGCGCCGCGGTTGGCGTTGAAGAAGGCGAGCGCGGCATCGCGGTCGATAGCGAGGTCGAAGGTCTTCCCGCCGATCACCGAAAGCGGCTTGCGCACGAAGGCGTCGGCGAGCGTATAGGTCACGCCCGATCCTGCCGCGAGTGTATAGGTGGTCTGGTCTTGGTTGCGCACGTGATCGGTGCGGCGAAAGATCCCGCCCGCCTTGAGTTCGATGTCGGTGCCGCCCAGCGCCCAGTCGTAGGTGAAGGCGAGCCGGCCCTCGTATATGTCCTGATTGGTGGTGTTGAGGCTCTCGGTCCGGCTCAGGAACGGCTGCAGCGCCGGGTCGGCGAGGCTGGTGGGGTTGCGCGGAGTGAACTCGAAGAAGAAGTCCGAGGTGTCGTAGTCGAAGGCGAAAGCCGCGCTCGAGGCCGAACGGAAGGTCTCACCGCGCCCGATTTCCTTGCCCTGCGCCCCCGAATAGATCGCGTCGAGATCGATGCGCAGCGCATCGCTCGCCTCGATCCGCGCATTGTACTGGACGTTCCAGATTTCCTGGCTGTTGATCGGCAGGTTCAGGTTGATGACGTTGCGCGCGCTATTGAAGGTGCCGGTGGTGGCGGTCTGGTTTGTGACGTTGCCGACCTGCTCCAGCCGGTTTTCATCGCGCGTTTCGTTATCCTTGAAGCGGTTGTAGGTGCCGAACAGGCGCATGTAGAGCCGCGGGCTCGCCTGCCATTCGAGCGTCAGCGCACCGCCGATCCGCTCGCGCACGTTATTGTAGAGGAACAGTCGCTCCTGCACCGGCACCGGTATGCCGTTGCCGGTGGGGCTGCCGAGATCGACCGGCGCGCCGGCGGCTGTGTATTCCCGGAAAGAGGGTGTGGCGTTCTCGAACTGGGTGATGTCGTAGTTGCGCACCGAGTAATTGAGCTGGCCTACGATGCCGAATTGCCCCTCGGGCCCGAAACGCGTGCCGGCCTGCGCATTGGCGCGCCAGCTGATCCGCTCGTCGGCGACGTCCTTCGACTGCTCGATCCCGGTCAAGGCGGCGGTCGCGTTGAGGAAAGGCCCTTCGCTGTCGAAGGCGCTGCGGGTGACGATATTGATGATCCCGCCGATCGCATTGGGGTCCATTTCGGGCGTGATGGTCTTGAACACCTCGAGTCGCTTCGCGAAGTTGGCGGGCACTGTGTCGAGCGGCACGGTGCGCGAGCCGCCGTTGTCGCCGGTCGCCACGATCGCACCGTTCACCTGAGTGCGGTTGTAGGTCGGCGGCAGGCCACGGATAGAGGGGAAGCGCGGCTCGTTCTGGTCGTTCTGCACCGAGATGCCAGGGATGCGGCGCAGCGCTGCGGCGGTGTTCTGATCGGGCAGGCGGCCGATGTCGTCGGAGACGATCGCGTCGGAGACGACGAAGTTCTCCCGCTTGGCACGCACCGCCTCGACTTCGCCCTTGCGGAAGCCGGTGACGACGATCTCATCCGCATCTACGGGTTCGGCAGATCCGTTCGGCTCGTTCGCGGTTCCTCCCCGATCCTGGGCGACCTGCGCCGAGAGCGGATCGAAGGCAAGTACGGAAACGCCCATCAGCCATGCGTGCTTAAGCATCGAGAATCCCCTTGTCCGGGCCGCCCGTCGCGGCGCAGCCAGCGGGTAGACCGGGTTTGTGTCGAGGCAATTTCTGATCAGGGTCGGTTCGGTGACACGCTGGAAAAGCTTCGCCCAAGGCCGAAATGGTGGCCTCGGATCATCACGTCGAATGGTACCGCTAGCCGGGCCGCTCCCGACCCAGACCCGGTCATTTGCCAATTTCATCAAGAGCGCTCGGTTCTGGCAAAAACCTGCCGTGAGGCTCGACCAGGTACCGGGTCAGACGATCGCCCCTGAAAAAGACGTGAGCGCAAGCCCACGCAAAGTCCAAAAGAGGACACATTGGGAAGCACTGGCGTTGCGTGATCGCGGCCCCGTGTCGGCTTCGCGCCGGAGTCTCACCGATTTCGAGTGCCGGCAGACATCATTTCTTAACCATGTTTGGGCGATTGCTCTGCAATGGAAAAGCCCATTGGCCCCCCTTTGCACACACCCCTGATGCGGGGCGCTCGCGGTTTCATCAGCTTGCCAGTCGTGGGGGCGATCTTCGCCATCCTCGGTTACCTCGGAGTCAATCTGACCCTCGAAACAGGTCGCATCGCGGCGTTCTGGATCGGCAACGCACTGGTCATCGGCTTATTGCTGGGGCGGCGGCCGGCTTATCAGATGACAGTGGTGGCCGTGTGCTTTCTGGCCAACGTCCTGTCCAATTTCGCCATTGGCGACACGGCGGAGGTCGCGTTCGGCCTCGCGAGTGCAAATTTGCTGGAAATCACGCTCGCCATTTACGTCTTGCAACGGTTCGTGCTGCGCAGTCAGACGTTCGATACCCTGCTTGATTTCGCCAAGCTGGCTGGCATCAGCGTCTTGATCCCGTTTGGCCCTGCCGTGGTCGCTGCTACCGTGTTCGCCAATGTAAGCGGAGCGGACTTTGCGACGACGGTCGTTCAATGGCTTGCAGCACATTGTCTGCCGATCCCGATCTTCGGGTCGATGGTCTTGATTGTGAGACAAACGATCCGGTCCGATCAACCTTTGGACGGTGCGACAGCCCGCAAGTGGGCAGCGGTACTCGTTGCAGTGGCAATCGCCGTTCCGGCGATCTTCGCCCAAAGCACGTTTCCATTCCTGTTTCTGGCCGCTCCGGTCGTGATTTTCGCAGCGTTCCAGACGGGCCGACTGGGAACCACCATTGTCGTTGCGATCATTGCCGTCGCCGCCACTGCTGCGACCATACTCGATAGCGGCCCGATCTCCCTCGTCCGGGGCGGACCGCGCGAGGAAGTGATCGCCTTGCAGGTCTTCCTTGCCTCTTGCCTTTCGGTCGGTCTTCCGGTGGCCGTGGTGCTGGCCAATCGGGCCAAGATCCGGGCCGAGCTCAAGGAAAGCCGGGATTTCGTCAACACGATCCTCGATGGCATCGGCGACCTTGTTTTCAGGGTCGATGCGGACTGGCGTTTCACCTACCTCAATCGCCGCTGGCAGGAGCTGACCGGTTATTCGAGCGCCCAGTTGCTCGGAGAAACCCCCTTCGAGCGGCTGCTCGACAATTCCGCCTTCGACTTCAATCGGCAGCGGATCGCCATCGAAACTGGCCGCGCCGGCAAGGACAAGCATATTGTCCAGACGCGTACGGTCGATGGCCGCACACTCCAGATTGCGATCGGGTTGGAAGCCCAGTTCGACGCGGACGGATCATTCGTTGGCGCGATCGGAACCGGAACCGACGTCACCGAGAGCATCGCCCGCAGCCACGCGCTCGCGGAAAGTGAAGCGCGCTTCCGCAAGCTGGCCGAAGCTGCGCCGGTCGGGATCTTCCAGGCTGATTCGAGCGGCAACATCACCTACGTCAATTCAGTGTGGCTCAAGCGCTTCGGCCTCGAACGCGAGGCCATGTTGGGTGACGGATGGAAATCCGCCCTCGCGACCGGCGAGGAATACGAAGACGATCCGGCCTTCACCGGGTTCCACAAACCCGGTGAAGGCCGGCGCCGTATCATCAGGTTCCGCGATCGCGACGGCGAGGATCTCTGGTGCGAAACGGTCAACGCAGCGGAGTTCGACGAAGCGGGCAATATCTCCGGTTATGTCGGGGTTTTGCACGACATCACCGCGCGCAAACAGGCGCAGGACCAGCTGGCCGAGCGCGAAGCCCAGCTCGCTCTGCTGGCGGACAATGCCACCGACGCCGTGCTTCGGCTGGATCTGGACGGGACGTGCACCTATGCCTCGCCGTCCGCGGAGCAGATTTTCGGCATCGATCACAGTTTGCTGATTGGACAGCAGTTCATCACCGGCTTTCACGCCGACGATCAGCAACGCGTTCAGAGCGAGTTCGATGGGTTGGCAGCGGGCCAGCGCGATCAGGTACGTATCGCGTTCCGTTCCGAAAGCCTGCTCCGCCGCAGCACCTTTCACTGGCTCGAAGCCAATTGCGGCCTCGTGCGCGACCCGGAGACCAGCGAGCCCCGGAATATCATCGCGTCGCTGCGCAACATCGATGAGACGAAGCGGCTGGAGGCTGCGTTGCTCGAAGCGAAGGAAAGGGCAGAAGCGGCGGTCGAAGCCAAATCGACCTTCCTTGCCAACATGAGCCATGAAATCCGCACGCCGATGAACGGCGTGATCGGCTTTACCGAGCTTGCGCTTTCAGGCGACCTTGACGAGGAGCAGCGGCAGAATCTTGAAATGATCGCGGAATCAGGCCGGGCAATGATGCGCCTTCTCAACGATTTGCTCGATTTCGCGAAGATCGAAGCCGGTCAGATGAGCCTGGCGTCCGAACCGACCGACATACGTCACAAGCTGCAAGGCGCCCTGAGGATCATGGAGCCGGTCGCCGTTCGCAAGGGGCTGGCGCTGCGGATGACGGTCGAGGACGATGTTCCCGAATGGGTGGTTTCTGACCCGCTGCGTCTGCGCCAGATCATGCTCAACCTCGTCGGCAATGCGCTGAAGTTTACCGAGACGGGATCGGTTTGCGTCCATGTCTCCCACAGCAAGTCGACGCAGCACCTGACGATCGAGGTCATTGACACTGGGATCGGAATTCCATCCGATCAGATCGACAACGTGTTCGAAAAGTTCACTCAGGCGGACTCGAGCATTGCCCGCCGGTTTGGCGGAACCGGACTTGGCTTGCCGATCTGTTCCCAGCTGGCAGGCTTGCTCGGCGGTTCGTTGCGAGCGGAGAGCGAGGTCGGCGTCGGATCGCGTTTCATTCTCACACTTCCATCCGTTGAATGCGATGCGCCTCCGAGGACTGAAGCGCCGACAACGCTGGATGCACCCTCGGGCGCAGCCCTGTCGCTGCGTGTGTTGGTTGCCGAAGACAACCAAATCAACCAGCAGCTGACCATGGCCATGCTGAGAAAAGCGGGATGCACCGCCTCTCTCGCGGAAGACGGTGCCGAGGCCATTGCTATGATCGCCGAGCGCCACGGCACCGGCGAGGCTTTCGATATCGTGTTGATGGACATGCAGATGCCCAACCTCGATGGCTTGCAGGCAACCCGGAAAATCCGCGCTGCCGGGATTGGGCCCGATACGCTTCCGATCATTGCGCTGACCGCCAATGCCTATCAGGAAGACGTCGATGCGTGCCGCGATGCGGGGATGCAGGCGCATCTGACAAAGCCGCTGCGGCTTCGCGATCTGCAGGGGGTGCTGCGCTTATGGGCCAGACGGGGAAGCACCGAAGCGAGCATCGACCCTGCCGAGGAAAGCGATGCGCTGGAGACCGATCCGCGGCTTCAGGCGCTCTACCGCGAACGCAAGCAGCGCGCGCTGGAGCTCGTCGACGGATTGCTAGCGCAGCCCGGACTTGAGGGCACGACGATCGCCAAGCTTGCCTCGGAACTGCATCAGATTGCCGGCATCGCCGCCTTCTTCGGACAGGCGCAGCTTGGCGAGGAAAGCCAGCGGCTGGAACGGGAGCTGCAAGGCGCCGATGGTGACAAGCTGGACCTGCTAGTCCGCGCAAGGGCGCTGCTCGCAGCCTGATCCTGCCTCCGAGACGACGCCAGCTCCGCTAGCCCGCCGTCAGGACGCTGTCCCAGATGACTGGTTCCTTCGTCGGCTGCTGCCCGCTCCGGTGGATCAGATCCGCGCTGCTTGATGCTTGTGACGGGCTGTGCAGGCGGCTCAGCTGGGCTGGTTGAACCCGATCCGCGGCACAGCTTCCCACTTCGTGTCGCTGCGCAGGAAGCTGCGGATGCCGCGCAGGCGATAGATGAGGTTCATCTGCCTGAACCCGAAATTCTCGAGCAAAGCGGCCTCACCGATGCGGTAGAGATCGCGGGCGGTCGGGGTGCGGCGCAGTTGCACCTCCTCCAGCGCAAGGCTGCCGAGGCTCAGTCCGGTGCCGAACAGCACAGTGACGCCGAGGAAAGCGAGCGCCATCATCGGATCGAGAATGCCGAGCGCGATCGCTGCAGGTATCACGAGGTAGCCGATCACCTCGGCGGGCGGGCCGATCACATCCTCAAGGATCAGTTGCGGCATGGCGATCATTCCGATGCGGCCATAACGCGGGTTGAAGATCATCCGGCGATGCCGCTGGAGCGTCTCCAGCGCGCCCTGCTGCCACCGCGAACGCTGGCCTTTGAGCCCGGCGAGATTGGCAGGCGCTTCGGTCCAGCAGACGATGTCCGGCACGAACTTGATGGCGTATTCGCGCTTCTGTTCGCGCATGTAGCGGTGGATGCGCACCACCAGCTCGAGATCTTCGCCAACCGTGTCGTGGCGATAACCGCCGATCTCGATCAACACATCGCGGCGAAACATGCCGAAGGCACCGGAGATAAGCAGCAGCGTGTCAGTGTGCGCGTTGGCGACGCGGCTGGACAGAAAGGCACGCAAAT
Organism: Porphyrobacter sp. YT40; assembly: GCF_006542605.1. Taxonomy (GTDB): domain Bacteria; phylum Pseudomonadota; class Alphaproteobacteria; order Sphingomonadales; family Sphingomonadaceae; genus Erythrobacter. The sequence continues at coordinate 1,275,247 of NZ_CP041222.1, read as the reverse complement.
ATTCGACAATCTGGAAACGCGGCACAAGCTTGGTGTCCACGCCGATCCGACGCAGCGCTCCGCCCTCGATCTCGCAGCCATTGGCGATCCGGATCGTGCCACCGACGGCCACCAGACGTCCGTCATCATGCATGAAAGGCTCGGCGGCGCGCAGCAGCCCGTCGGTTTCGATGATCGAGTCCGCGTCGATCACGCACACCAGCGGCGTACGGGCAAAGCCGATCCCGGCATTGGCGGCATCGGCCTTGCGCCCGTTTTCCTTGTCGACGACGAACAGGTTCGGATAGCGCCGCGAGCGGTAGGTGCCGCGGATTTGGGTCTTCTGCAGGGCCGCGATCTGCATCCGCTCGTGCGGCTCCATGTCGAAACCGCGGATCAGGGCGCCTAGCGTGTCGTCCTTCGATCCGTCATTGACGACGATCACCTCGTGATGCGGATATTCAAGCGAAAGCAGCGACTTTACGCTTTCGACAATCGAAAGCTCTTCGTTGAAGGCAGGCGCGATCACCGAAACCGGGAGAGCCAGATCGCCATAGCGCCTCCACAGCTCGATCGAGCTGCGGCCGGGCTTGGTGCGGGTGGCAAATACCCAGGTGGCGAGAAGGAGCTGCAACAAGCTGATCCCGTTGCGTGCCGCGACGACCAGAAAGCAGCCGAAAGCCAGAAACAGGATCGCATTGGCAGAGGCGATCTGAAGCTCGGTCAAGGTCATGCCAAAAGTCCCTTCGCATCGAGATTGAGCCACTGATATTGCAGCACTTCAAGAGCATGTTCAGCCCGCAATCGGACCCACAGCGACTCATCCTCAAGCAGCAGGTGCAATGCCGGAATCGCATCGTTGAGCCCCAATGACGCGCAGCAATTGGCCGCCTGCAGGCGCACGAAGTCGACCGGGTCCTGCAAGCGCTCCATCACCCACGGCTCGACCGAAGGCAGGGCGAGCTGGGCCGCTGCCTGCAATGCCGCGCTGCGGATCTCAGGGTATTCCGAGCGGCTCGCCGCTTCCAGCAAGGGGAGCGCATTCGCATCGCTGGACCAGCCCAGAGCGTCGATGATCAGCGCCCGGTGTTCGTTCGAGATCGGATCGTCGAGCAGCAGAGCCATCTGCTCCGGATAGTCCGGGGCCGATGCGCGAAAAAGCGCCCGGTCCAGTCGGTTGACCTTTCGTTCGAAGATACCGAGCAGACGGATCGTCTCACGCGGGGGCGGCAAGGCGTACACCGCCGCCAGCGCAAAGGCCGCTTCCAGCCGGGCCGCCATGCTGCGGTCACGCGAGAAGATCTCCCGGAGCCGCGCAATACAGGCCTCGCTGCCGAATTGCTGCAACAGCCGGATCGCATCGATCCGCCGCGCGGTGCGCCAGCTGCGCGACCTCGCGAGGGTCGCGCGCAGCAATCCGTCAAGTTCCGCCATCTGCATCAGCCGGTGGCGCTCGCCGCCGCGCAGCAGCAGGTGGATGTGGCTGACTGCCGCCAGCCTGAGATCGTCGCTCCATTTCGCCGAAGCGTCCTCGTCGATTTGCCCCGCGACCCTGCGCATGTAGCTGCGGGTGATCGCAGCGAGGTTTGCCCGGTCGCTTTGTTGGCGGCGTTCCTGATACCAGCGGCGCAGCAGCAGGATTCCGAACAGCATCACCATCACCAGCGCCGCCGCCGCCGACACGATGAAGACCAGCAAAGCGCTCATGATCGTTTTCCTATGCGCAAGCGAAGGTCGAGCGAGATCGCAGTGCGATCATAGCTGTTAGCGCGCGACTCGTATTCGCCGGTGACACCAAGCGAGAGCTGGTCCGACAGGGGGCGGCGCACCCCGATCGCCACGGAGCGTAATTGCTGCGCGCCGTCATTTTCGACATCGGGGTAGCTTGCGAGGATCGCGAAGATATCGCCGATCTGCGGGTGGCTGTAATCGGCCCGCAGCGCAGCGCCGAACCGGTAGTCGTCCCCGCCGCCCAGCAGGTGGATCGATCGGGCAGAGACCTCCAAGCGCGAGGACAGGGTTTGCCGCAGGCCGACCCCAAATGCGGTGACATCGTCGCCGGTATATTCCGCAAAGCGGCCGTCGATCAGCACGGTGCTGCGCCTGCCCAGCGCGATCTCTGCCCCGCCACCAAAGCTCCAGGTTTCCCGGAAATCGGGGTTCGGCGTGATCGTGCCCGCAACGAAAAAGCGGTTGTTTCCTTCCGCTAGGTCGACCCGTCCCGCGATATGGGTGTCGGTGACGCGGCGCTCCTCGCGCTCGACATCCAGCGAGGCCGACCGCCTATCGCCCCACTGTGCGGAGAGGGATCCGCGTTGCACGTACCACGTCTGGTCGGCACCAGACGCGAAGCGGGCGTCCGAGACCGAGACGCCCGCCCCGGCAGAGCGAAATCTGAACTTGCGGGCGTCCACAGCCTCGCGGAGCGATGTCCGTAAGCTGTCCAAGCCAGGATAATCCGGGTTTCGCTCGGCAATCTGATCGGCCTGAAGCGTGGCTTCAGCGATCTGGCCGCGCCAGAACAGGATGTTCGCGCGGGCAAGCTGGATGTCGGTATCCGTGGGGGCAAGATCATACGCCTTGTCGATGGTCGCCTGGGCCATGTCCAGATTGCCCTTGGCCGCCTGCACCGCTGCCAGACGTCGTAGCAAGTCGGGGTCCAGAGGGCTCTTTGCCAATAGCTCGCCGAGCAATTGTTCGGCGCGGGCAAAGTTGCCTGCCACATAGGCTGCCTGCGCGGCCTCGCGCTCGCTGGTGCCGACTTGAGCACCTGCCGGTAACGCTACTGCGGCCGCAACGGCCATGATCACCGCGTGTGTGAGCCAACGCGTCACAACGAGGACAACAGCAACTTTTCGATGCGTACCATCAATTCCTGGGGGATGAAGGGCTTGGTGAGATATTCGTTCGCACCGCCCCTGAGCGCCGCGACGATATCGCTTTCTCCGTTCCGCGCCGTCAGCATGACCACCGGCGTTGCCGCTGATTGGGGATCCGCTCTCAAGCGTGCCAAGACCTCGGGCCCGGCGATCACCGGCATCATGGAGTCGAGAATGATGAGGTCGGGCCGTCCCTCCTTGGCCTTGTCCAGGGCTTCCAGCCCATCAGCCGCGGTAATGACCTCATGGCGCGCGCCCTCGAGCCTGAAGCGGAGCATCTCCGTCAGGATGACATCGTCGTCCGCAATGAGGATCCTGGCCAATGCAACCTCCGTGATTGCCAGCTTGGCTACAGGACTATGGTTAATTTTCTGAAAAGATTGCGCCTGCAATTTTGGGAGAATCACGGCGATGCCGAAGGGCCGGCTTGCCAAAATGCTCAAGCAAATCCGGCCGTTCTATATGTCGCCCCGTTGCCAGCAGAGTGATCGGACGGTTGGCTATATGCCTTTGGTCGGCTCTCGGGCTCAAAGCCGCAATTCGGGCATTCGGCGCTGGAGAGTGGGACAGTCCGAACTGCCTTCGGCAACAACCGACCCAAGCCCCATCGTTCAAAGCAGCCACTGCGAACATCTGCTTCAGAGAAAGGCTGCCAACAGCACGGCACCGCCTTTGTCGTCAGAACCCCATGCCCAACCGAAGGCCGACACGTGCATCGGGGGCATCGGTTGACAGCCCTGACTGATAGCAGCTTCGATCAGACGCACGCGCGTTGTCAGCGTCGGGGCGCCGCCAAAGGAACCAGCCCAGACGAGGGTCTCACTATCTGACGGGGCAACGTTTCGATCTCTTGCTGGCGGCCAATGTTGAATAGACCATGCCAACTGAGTTCAGCAGCTTTGGAATTCCTCAAACGCGGCGGCGGCGCGGAGCACACAAGGGCCGGACCGGTTCCATAAGTCCCGCACCATTTCGCGCCGGATGTCGCCCCCACGTTCGGCGAGCTGAGTGGTGATGTCTTGAGGAAACCACCGTAATGCTTGCCCTTTTGGAGACTCAAACCAAAGCCAGCAATCCAAAAGATTGGTGCGGCACTCGCCGCATCCATGCTAATTCAGGTTATGATCCTGAGCTCGTACGGTAGGCGTTCCATCAGGGCGGCGGGAGGAAAAGCACCAATGAACAATGCCGAGTTTGCCGAGATTCTTGACGCGGTCTCTCAAGGCGTTCTCGTTTTTGGCGCTGATCGCAAAATTTTATACTGCAATCAGGCCTTTCTGGACATCACAGGGTTTGATCGCCCGGATGTCGCGAATGTCCTTTTCAGCATCATGCAGGGCCCGCACACTGATCCCGACACCCTCTTGGCGATCGAAAAGGCGATAGACTCCGGTCGTGAGTTTTCGGCCGAAATCCAAAATTATCGGAAGACCGGTGACACGTTCTGGTATGAACTGACTTTCAAGCCTAAATTTCATCAGGATGGCACGCTACGCCATTTTATCGGCATATTGCGCGACATCTCGGCTCAAAAGAGGGCAGAGTTCGAAGCAAACCATCTGAAGTCGGCCTTTGATGAAAAAAATAATCAGTTGGAATTGATTTCCGGATTTTTGAAGAATGCGCAGCGCATCGCAAAAATTGGTGTATTTGATTATTCGGTTGGAGAGGACCGCCAATATTGGTCCGATGAGCTGATATCAATGCTCGGCTTCCCGAAAGAGAATTTCCCAGCGCCGGTGGATGTCTTTGTCAGCCGCATCGACAAAGGTGACCTTCCCCTTTTTGAGGAACTGTTCGACCAAGCGGTGCGCAATGGATTGCCCTACGAGATCACGCTCAAAGTGTATCGGTACGATGGGCGAGCGATGTACATGCAAGTCATTGCTGATGTTCGTGACGTGGCGGGCGATCGGCGGATAACGGGGATCGCCCGCGATGTGACCGACGAGACGGAGGCTGCCGCACGGTTGCTGGAGGAAAAACAACGCTTCGAACTGGCTGCCCAGGCTACGCTAGACGTTATCTTCGATTGGAATATCGAAACCGGAGCATATTGGGCCAATGAGGCCTTCGAGACGGTCTACGGTTATCCCGCTCCCAGTCATATCGGTCTGTACGGCTTGGAAGGCATTAGCGCCGTGAAGGCCGACCATGACCTGGTGCGTAGGGTCACGCTCGAGGCAATAGAGGCCGGTAAGGAGCGCTATTCCGTCGATTATTCGTTCATCCGCGCGGATGGAAAAAGAGGTCATGCAGCCGTGAGGGCCTCTATTGTTCGCGATCCGACCGGCAAGGCGCGTCGCATTATCGGCACCGCGACGGATGTGGGTCAGCTGACCGATGCGATGACGGCCCTGGAAGCATCCGAGGAACGCTTCCGCATAATCGCCGACACTGTCAGCGACGTATTGTGGGATCGCGATTTCGATACCGACACAATTTGGGTCACACCGGACTGGCCGACCAAGCTGCGCATAGCAATTGACAGTGATGTAAGGATGGACCGCTTTTTCGATGATCATGTCGAGCCGGAAGAGGCCGTGAGGGTACAAAAGTCATTCCTTGAAGCGATCAAGTCGGATGCGACAGAATGGGAGTGCCAGTATGGCCTGATCGGATCAGACGGGTCCAGGATCGATCTGGCGGTAAAGGCAGCAATTTTGAGGAATTCTGACGGCCGGGCCCAGCGCATGCTGGGCAACGCGCGCAACGTGACATTCGAAGTTCGCCAGCAAGAGGGTTTCACCCGCGCGCGCGCGCTGGAAGCGGTCGGGCAACTGACGGGCGGCATCGCCCATGACTTCAACAACCAGCTCATGATCATTCAAGGCAATGCCGAGCTTCTCGAGATGAGTGCGCTCGATGAGGATCAGTCCGAATCCGCCGCCCTGATCAATCAGGCCTGCGTGAGCGCTGCAGATCTGATCCAGCGGCTACTTTCCTTCTCGCGCCAGTCTCACCTGCGGTCCGAGCGGGTCGAAATCGCGCGACTGATCCCCAATGTCGTGGCGCTTCTGAGGGCCGGCATCCCGGAATCAATCACGGTGAGGTGCAAGGTGCCCCCCGGGATCTGGCAGGCGAAGGCCGATGCAAATGCGCTGGAACAGGCAATCATCAATCTCGCCGTCAATTCCCGCGATGCGATGCCTAATGGGGGCGACATCATCATCGGCTGCGAGAACCGGATCATCTCGGGGGACACGCATCCCTTCGCAGCCGAACTCGAGCCGGGCGAATATGTCGAGCTGTCCGTCACCGACAACGGCCATGGCATGGCGCCCGAGGTGAAGGCCAAGGTTTTCGAGCCCTTCTTCACAACCAAGGAAGTGGGCAAGGGCACCGGGCTGGGGCTGAGTACAGTCTACGGTTTCGCCAAGCAATCGAACGGGCACGTGATCGTCTACAGCGAGCCTGACCGGGGGACGACAGTGGCCTTGTATCTGCCGCGATATACCGAGATCGTGGAGCAATATATGCCAGATCTCGTTACCCGATCGGCTCACCCGGGGAACGGGAAGCGCATCCTGCTCGTCGAGGACCAGGAGCGGCTGCGAGATCACGTCTGCAAGCTGCTGACGAAAATGGGTTACAAGGTGACGTCCGCTGCGAATGGCATCGAGGCTTTGTCCCTGTTGCAGGATGGCCAGAATTTCGATCTGCTGTTCACCGACGTGATCATGCCCGGGGGATTGAACGGCCAGGAGCTTGCCCAAAAAACCACGAAGCTCCGCCCAAGCATGAAGGTGCTGTTCACCTCGGGTTACCCTGCCTCCGCATTCGAGCATCTCCGGCTCGACGAGGTCGAGCACATCAAGCTTCTGAAGAAGCCGTACAGGTCCGCAGAACTGACAGCGGCGCTTGCGGAACTGCTCGAAAACTAGTTTGAAGCTGGCGTCCGGCGCACCTTGTCGGACTTACCACCCGGCCTGCGCGTGCGGTGCAGACCGGGTGAAAGGAGCTCAGCCGTAAGCGTATCTCAGAGTCTCTTCAGCATCCAACACGGCCTCCGATGTCTGCTGGATCTTGGTCACGAGGTCGCGAAAAACCACGGGGTGAACGGGGTGGGTGAAGCGCATGCCGAACAAACTGTCCCGCACCCAGCGCACAGTCGCAAGCTCGAAGTGAACGCCGCAAATGCCGAGCGAAACCAGTTGTCCGGGCGCCGGAGTGCGCCGGCTGCTGATGCAGGCTCCGCGGATCGAAATGTTGTGCAGGATTGCCTGCTCGCGCTGGCCATCAACATAGAGCTGCACCCCGACCGAGAGCGGTAATCTGACCGATCGCGGGGGGAACATGAGGTGGATCACCTCCGCTTGCCCGTTGCCGTCGGTGCTGAGGCCACACAAGCCATCGCCTACCCAGCGCACCACGCCCCGATGCATCGCGTTCGAGTCGAAACAGAAATCAATCTCCTGACCTTCGGCGACGCCCGGAAAGGCATCAATGCAAACGCCGGATTCAGAAATATTGCGCAGGGTCACGAACTGGATGCCGGCCTCGGTCCTGACATAGGCGCTCTTGAATACGGATTTCGCTCGCGGTTCCTGTCTCCGCTCGATCATCTGTCATCCCCTTCCAGATGCACGCAAGGGATATGCGGTGCATGTTGGGATGATTAGCGCAGCCCGGCAGACCAGACTCTTTCACGGCGTGCCGGTGGACCTTTGCAATTGGCGGCAACGCGCTTTTAACCGTGACGACTGCGACAGCGACTGCAGATCGCGTGAAGCGCGTTATCCGCATTGATGGCAAAAGGGGTGCATTAAAATATTCAATGTGTTAGCTTGCTCTTTCCGGGGGGTCAACGGCGTGCCTTTGCATGCAAGCCACGAGGCTGAAAGCCTCTGAACAGACCTTGGAGCGAATACCGATGTCGAAAACGGAAAGCGAAGCTCCCCTGATTGCCATCGTGGACGACCAGCGCGATGTGCGCACAACGGTCAGCCGGGGGCTTGAGCAACATGGCTATCGCGTGCACCCCTTCGTGGGCGGCGCGGACCTGCTCGAAGCGCTTGAATATTTGGAGCCCGACTGCATCCTGCTCGATGTCCGGATGCCCGGTCTCGACGGCCTTTCGACCCTTGCGCGCATCCCGCCGGCGCGACGGCATGTCCCTGTCATCTTCTTCACCTCTCACGGCGATGTTCCGCTCGCTGTCGAGGCAATAAAAAATGGTGCGGCAGACTTCATCGAAAAGCCGAGCACCTTCGAGACGATCGTCCGCAAGATAAAGGCAGCAATGCTTGCCAGCCGGCCATCGGTTGAGAAAAGTCGATTTGCCGCGCAGGCACGTGAACTGCTGGCCGATCTGACACAACGCGAAAATCAAGTCATCCGCCTGGCGTGTACGGGGAAGCGCAACAAGGAGATCGCGGAAGAGCTGAACATCGGCGTACGGACCGTCGAGTTCCACCGCTTTCAGGCGATCCACAAGCTGGGCGAAAGCAACCTTCTCAAGGTCGCAAGGATTTTCGAGGCTGCCGAAAGAGAGTGAGGTCCAGATTCGTGTCCTCGTCAACCAAGTCAACCATCTGGCCGCGGACGCACTGGAGCATCACCTGCGCGAATTCGGACACACGGATGAATGCAGCATACGCTTGGGCGATCTGCTCGATCGTCAGGTTGACTTGAGCCAAACCGGATCGTGATCGACATCTTTACACGCGATACTGAGGGCTTCCCACGCATCGGGCTGTTGAAAGGCAGGAAAATGCGCACCGCGCCGACCCTGCCGATTGCGAGCAATCAGCCATATCGAGGCCTGATCAAGGACATAAAGTCCAATTCCGTTCCGCAGGCACTCGTCGCTTTCGGCGCGATCAGATTCCTGGCAAGAGCTGTCTGGCTTCAGGCACAGCAAATGGCCCTGAAGGGCTGGGTGCGAAATGAACCCTTGGCGTGAATTTCCCATCCTCCGGCGGTACGCATGGACGAGACATCGAGTGGAGGGCGAAGGCTATTCGAACCGCGGGAGCAAGGACTTCGCTCGTATAGTTTGCGATGCAATCCACTCACTCATAACACCGTGACCAAACCACAAGTCGCTCGAGTGGGAAATGGAACCCGTTAAACCGGCGAGGCCGTGGCGCCTGTGCGGGATCAGGTCCACGCCCCCTGAGAGACGGCGTAGTGGCGGCTGAAAGAATCGCCGTGCGCAAAATCATGGCCACGATCTGCACCGCTCATGACGTAAAGCGAGGCGTCGCCACACGAGCCGATCGGGCAAGCCGATGTGCTCCTTGCGTCATTCCCCAGCAGGTTTCGCACGAAAGCCAAAGGCGCATCGACGGATAAGCGCAACTGGTAAGCGAAATGGGGCAGAGTTTCCGGACGCGCCTGGGGACCGTTCCAGATGCGCGCCCGGACACTTTGTGCAACGGCATCTCCACGGACACAGAGGGGGGGCTCCCGTGAAGACGCGCGATGGTTTTCAGACGAATCTGAAAAGACCGTTTCAGCGAGATAGACCCGCACGGGATCGAGCGGTTTGGCTCGCTGCGCGAATCAAATAACGGCCTGTGAGGTAACAAAGCGTCATGATCCATTCCGGTAGCTCTACGGGCTTCGGCCAGCGACCCCGCCGATGGTCGCTCAAGCGACGCGGTACCAAATTTGGTGTTTCCAGAATGACGGGGAAACGCCATGCGCGGACGGGTTTGGCCATCACCTTAAACGTGAGCCGTTCTGGTTTTTTCTCAAAGCCAGACATGTCTGAAACTTGGCGGGTGACCGGGGGCCAGTGGATATAATGCCAATCCCAGCCCGAGCGCTGTTCGTTTCAGCCTACGGTTTTCGCGGCCACATCCCGTCGTGCTTGCCCGGTAACGGGTCGCGGCGCGGGACAGCAAATCCCAGCAATCGGCGTTGCAGACCCCAGTCGGTCGGAATGTTCGTCGCAAGCAGTTTCTGACGCGTCAGGTTCTCCGGCTGCGTTCCGTCGAGGATTGCGGTTACGATATCCGGAGCAAGGTAATTGACCCTGATAAGCCGCGAGAACTGCGACGCGCGCATTCGCTGTTTTTTTGCCAGCTCTGGCACGCCCAGCTCGCGATGCTCGTCGACAAGCCGCTGCGCTTGCCTTGCCGCGTGGATCAAACAAATGAGACTTCTGTCGCGTCTGCCATCAATGTCCTCGGCGCGAGGCTTTATGTGCAGGGTAGGCCACTTTTCGGCGGATGGGATCCGGACTTCGATCGAAAACTCATACCTGGCCTCGCTCAGGGCCCAGTCGCGTGGCCGAGCATGAAAGGCCGAGTGGTCGTCCCATTCCAGAAATCGTCTCAGCTCGATCGCGCGAACGGCTATCGCCACGTTCTCGAGACCCAGTTCGATCTCGCAAATCAGCGCCCGAACGATGTCCCCGACCTTGTCAGTGGGTGTGCGGGCAAGCCGGCCTGCTGCCGACTTTCCAAGTTCCGAAAGTTTCTCCAGTTCAGCGCCGCGTATACCGAGCAATTTGAGTGCCGGTCTCACGCGCGCCCGGTCGCACAGAAACTCTCCCAACGCGGCAAGAACCAGTTCGTCGAAACGTGTCGCGTTGCACCGGTACGCCTTGATGTGCTGGCTTCTCGACCAGTGAGCATCAACCGACGCGTAAAAGGTGAACACCTTGCCAGCCTTGCGCTGAACGTCGATGTACATAGGCCGCCCGAGGCCATCACGCAGGAGCCCCGCGAGGAAGTGGCTGGTATTCTTCGCGTGAGGCCCGGCTTTCCGCCGCGCACGGGTCAGTCTTTCCGCAGCATTCCAGGTATCCCTTGAGATGATCGGCATATGCCTGCCGGGATAGTTGCGATCGTGTCCCCGGATCTCGCCGACGTAGACCGGGTTCTGCAAGACCGAGTGAACGATTGTCGGCGAGACAGGCTTACCCCCTCTCGTGCCCCCCTTCCTCAAAGGCTTGGTAGAACTCCGGAAGCCATGCGTTTCCACGGCTCGCTGGACCGCGATATATCGTTCCGTCCGCAGAAACTCCGAGAAAATGAAGCGGACGATCGCTGCCTCGTTGTCATCGATCACCAGCTCGTCCGCGACGACCTGATAACCAAACGGTGGCTTGCCTCCATGTATCTTGCCGTGCCGCTTGCGCGCGCGGAGGCTGTCACGAACCCGCTCTGCGATCATCTCCCGCTCGAACTGTGAAAAGGTCAGGAGAATGTTCAGTACCATTCGACCCATGCTGTCGGAGGTGTCGAAAGCCTGGGATATGGAGACGAGCGTGATGTTCCTTTTCTCAAACAGGTCAATCAGACGCACAAAGTCGACAAGGCTTCTCGTCAGCCGGTCAACCTTGTAAATGACCACCGCATCGATTTTCCCGTCCTCAATGTCGTGCATCAATGCGGAAAGACCTGGCCTGTCGAGATCGCTGCCAGACTGGCCTGCGTCATCGTATCTTCCGGGCAGTTCGACCCACGACTTGTATTTCTGGCTCGTTATGTAGGCGCTGCAGACTTCCCGCTGCATCGCGAGCGAGTTCATCTCAGCGTCGAGACGATTGGTTGTGCTCTTGCGTGTGTAGATCGCGCATCGCTTCACGGAATCTTGCCCTGCCATTCGCTCCTCCTCCAGATCGGATCAGATTGTGCGTCTGTCGGCAGAGAATCCGGCTACATTGTGCCCGCAACATGAAGACGGACGCGGTAGCGATGACAGCAGAGTTTTTGAGCGGGCTCGACCCTGAGGCGATTTTCAGGATCCGGCGAGACCTGGATCTTGCCATAAGGAACGCAGCCGGCCCTGCCACCGGAAAAATGCCGGAAGGTCTGTGCACGCAGGTCGCACACATGCTGTACCTTCTAGAACTGGCCGTCCGAAATCATCATGACAGTTCGGCTGATGACCAAGGGGCGACAATCAGGCTTCCTCAGGTACTCCACTGACGTCAACACCTCGATTTGATCGACGGGAGCGAAACGCTATGCCTTGTCGCAAGCTGCCCGGGACGTGACCCTTAACCGGTCGATCCGCTCAGAACATACGTCGTGTACAACCCGGCCAAGTTCCTTCACACGTACAAAAAGCCAGTCGAGCTCCTCGGTTATGATATGATAATGCTCGGAATTGTGAGCCTTGACGTAGGCATCTTCGAGCTTTTCGAACCGGGCCCGGTCCTTCATTAAGTCGTGCGGCCACACGCAGGCGAGGCGCGGATCGCTCCGCTCGGCGTGCCTGCGCAGAAGGCCGAGGTCATGCACAGGCGGCGTGTCGAAGGTCCATACGAGCAGGACGCAGCGGTACAAGCACTCGCAGGTCTGGTGCAACAGGAATGCAGCTTCCTTGTTGAAGTTCTGTGAGATGGCATCCTGCGCGAGCACGAGCTTGCGCCTTGCCGTCAAGAACCAATCGTCAAAGCATTCTTCCGCCATGGCCAGCGACTGGTTCGGGGTCATGGGCCCAGGCGAGTGGAGCTCAGTGTCATCGGACTGGTAAAGCGCAACGCCTTCCTGCTTCGCAGCCATGAAAATGGAGTGCCCATGGGCGAGCCCTTCGTTCGCCTCCTGCAAGGTGTGGACGATGAAGTTTACAGGTGTCCTCAGGGTCTTCGCTACGCGGAATTCGCCCATCAGCCGATCCTCGAGCCTTTCCCAGTATTTGACACGGTCGGTCAGCCGCTTGTCGTTGACGATGATGAGCAGATCGAAATTCGGCCCGTATCCCTCGGCCGTGTCCTGCTCATCGACCCAGATACCGCGCGCATGACTGCCGCACAGAATGATCTTGAGGATGCGCGCGGGGTTGTCCCCCCCGTAGTTGGAAAGCGCGCAGGCGTCATCGAACGCCTCGAAGATCAGCTTAACCACGCGTTCAAGCTCGCGTCGCTTTCGGGCTGAAAGATGATCGATATCGGTGCGCATGGCTTCGCCTGTTTAGCAACAGATTGAACCACTTGCACCCGCCTTGTGCAAAGGCGCGCCGCGGATGCTCCACAATGCTCACAGGACGCGGGCTCGGGGGATTGCGACCTTGTCGCTGCCCTCATTAAACAGCTGCACAAGATGGTCCCTCCGTATGGCCGGCAGCACGACACGCTTGCCCCGATGCGCGCTGCAGGAATGCCTGTGGCACGGCTCGTTTTGGGCGGGCGCGCGAGCGCCTCGCAGATCTGGCTGCGATCCGCGTCTGCGGCGCTGAGACCGGCCAGTCGGGCGGCGATGCCGAAGACGTGACAGGCGCTGGCCTTGATGGTGGTGCCAACGGTCGGGCCCCCTGCGTCCGGGCGCTCCACCGTCGGCGTGAAGGCGCATGGTCATTGCCAGGCTGAGCGATGGCGCGCTGGCTCTGGGGGGGCAGTCCGCCAGCTCCTCGCGAACCGCGTGACATAGCAACCCCATGACATATCGTACCTGTCCTATCAGCTTCACTCGATATGCCACGCTTTTCTGCCGCGACTTGCGCGCGGGGTACCAGCCTTTCGGACTGACCGATCGGCAATTATTCCAATGCCGCAAATCCAACGCTGCAATCGTCAGGCTTTGGCGATTCGAGTGGCATTTCGAACCGTCGGGGTAAGAGCAGAGGGATGCTCACAGCGTGGCATCTGGCAGGCTCAGGAGCTCGCATGTCCTCTCTCGAATTCGTCACCGACAATCGCTCGCTTATTGCGACCGCCCGCCGCATCTGCGAATCGCGAGGGGGCAAATGGTCCGGCACAAGGGGCATGGCCTGCTGCCCAGCGCATGATGACCGCACGCCGTCACTCGGTGTGTCGCTCGGACGACAGGCCATCCTCTTCCACTGTTTCGCTGGATGCGATCAGCAGAGCGTGCTGGCTGCTTTGGCGCGTGAAGGTTTCGAGGCACCGGCGCTTTTTTCAGCTTCTGCGATCACCAACGAACCCGAACCGACCAGCACACGCAAACCCTCGGCGGCAGCGCTGAGGGTCTGGCGCTATGCACAGCCACTGCGTGCCAGTCCGGCAAAGGCCTATCTTGAGAGTCGCGGCATCCTCGCCGCATCTCCGGCGCTGCGCTTTCATCCGCGAACGCCGCTTGGCCCGAAAGGACGGACCCGCTTTCTGCCCGCCATGATCGCGGCTGTAAGCCTCGACGAGGGGCCGATCGCCATCCACCGCACGTTCCTGTCTACCGAGGCTTCAGGCAAGGCCGCTCTCGACAAGCCGAAACGCGCGCTTGGCGCGCTCGGTGAGGCTGCTGTCCGCCTTTTTGCTCCGGCTTCCGGCCAGCTTGGCCTTGCCGAGGGTATCGAGAGCGCGATGTCGGCCTATGCGCTAACCGGCATCCCCGTGTGGACGACCCTGGGCAACGAGCGTTTCGGCCTTGTCAGCGTGCCCGAGAGCGTGACCGCACTCCACCTCTTCGTCGATCACGATGCTGGCGGCGAGCTGGCTGCGTCGCGTGGCCTGGCCGCTTATGCCCGCGATGGACGGACGATCCACGTTCGCAAACCATCGTCAAGCGATACAGACTGGAATGATGAACTGACAGCGTGGCTGCGCCGCAAAGCGGCGCCGTAGAGGAGAGAGGGCTTCTCGAATTCCTGATCCGGCAGAGGGCGTGTCCCGATGCCCTCATCAGGAGGACGAATTGCCATGTTTCAATCAGACCTGTTTCCAGCCGGCGAGCAGTTGTCCTCAGTGCCATTGGCTTACGCCGTCGGCGCCAGGATTGCCGCGCTTCTCGCTTCGGGACGTCACCTTGCCCGCGCCGACATTTCCCGGCTGTTCGCCGACGAGACCGGCGCCCTGGACTGGGGAAGCGCCTGGACCATCGATGATTACAACAACGCGGTCGAGATCGGCGCACTGCTCTGGCTTCGCGAGTCCTCGCGCATCGACCTGGCGACAAGCGTGCACGAAGCAGAAGCGCGTTTGGACTGGCTGGAAGCAGCCTTGCCGCCGCGGCTCGTTCGCAGCGAAGGACAGGTCGAGCTGCAGCAGTTCTCGACCCCGCCAATGCTCACCTGGATGATGGCAAAGGCTGCGGCTCTCTCCGCGCGCGACACGCTGCTCGAGCCGTCCGCAGGCAATGGCGCTCTTGCTCTTTGGGGCAGCGTCCAGAACGCCTCGCTGGTCCTCAACGAGATCGATCCGGCAAGACAAGACGCCCTGAGCCTGATCTTCCCTTCGGCCACCATCACTGCGCATGACGGGGAACTGATCGCCGACCTTCATCGCGGCCCAGGTCCGTCGGTCGTAATGATGAACCCGCCGTTCGCGCGCAGCCGGGAACGCGGCAAGGATGGCAAGACGGCGCAGCGCCACCTGCGGAGCGCGATCCGGACCGTTGCCAATGGGGCAAGGATTGTCGCCATCATGCCCGAAGGCTTCGACGCTCCCACCTTCGCCAAGGCACAAAACGAAGCGGCGCTGCTCCTCGATGTGCGCCTGCAACAGATATTTCGCCATACAGGGACAGGGGTCGCGGTTCGCCTGGCCGTGTTCGACAAGACGCCGACTGCGTCCTCGCCCGCGATCGCCGGAGATACGGCCGACCTGGTCGCGCTCCACGAGCTGCTCAACGCGCTTCCGCCACGCGTACACACCTCCGCCAGCCCCCGTCGCCTGCCAATCGGGAAGCCAGTCTGCCTCGTTGGCAAGACCTCTACTCCTCGCCCGCCGGTCCGGCCGTTGGCGCCGTTCGCTGCGACACCAGCAGTCACAGCGAATGCGATCAATCTTGCCTATTCGGTCTTGGCCGATCCAGCGCCAGTGCCCGAACAGACCGGCATCTACCTGCCTTACCGGCCAAGCCGCATCGCGTTCGAGGATGCGCCGGTCCATCCTACCCCGCTCGTGGAGTCGGTCGCCATGGGTTCGGTCGCGGCGCCTCAGCCGGACGTCATTCCGCGCCTTCCCGCAGGTTGGCACGCCGGTGGCCTGTTGTCCGAAGCGCAATGCGAGACACTGGTCTATGCTGCCCAGGCATTCGCACGCGATCTTCCGGGTCGCTTCAAAGTCAGCCAGGAAGGCACCTCGCTGGAACTGTCCGAGGATGGGCGCTCCTACCGCCAAGGCTTCTTCCTCGGCGATGGCACCGGAGCGGGCAAGGGACGGCAGATCGCAGCGGTCATCATGGACCGCTGGCTCGCCGGCGAGCGCCGCCATGTCTGGATCACCAAGAACGAGGCGCTCCTCGAAGATGCGCGGCGCGACTGGGAAGCGCTCGGCGGGCTGCCGCTCGATCTCCAGCCGCTCTCGCGCTGGAAACTCGGCCAACCCGTGACGATGCCCGAAGGCATTCTCTTCGTGACCTATCCGACGCTGCGCTCGGGGCGCGCCGAGGATACGCGGCTTGACCAGCTCCTTGCCTGGGTGGGCGAGGACTACGACGGCGTGATCGCCTTCGACGAAGCCCATGCGATGGCCAATGCGCTCGGGGGCTCTTCAATCCGCGGCAAGGTCAAGGGCTCCGAACAGGGTATCGCGGGCCTTAGGCTCCAGAACCATTTGCCGCGCGCCCGCGTGCTTTACGCGTCTGCCACGGGCGCCTCGGACATTGCCAATCTTGGCTACACCACTCGGCTCGGCCTGTGGGGACCTGAGACCGCTTTCCCGACACATGAAACCTTCATGACCGAAATCCGCGCTGGCGGCGTTGCGGCGATGGAGCTCGTCGCCCGCGACCTCAAGGCCCAGGGGCTCTACCTTGCCCGTGCGCTTTCCTTCGCCGGGGTGGAGTACGAGATCCTCGAGCACAGCCTGACCGACGCGCAGGTGAAAATCTATGACGCCTATGCCGATGCGTGGGCAATCATTCACCGCAATCTGGAGGCCGCGCTCGAAGCAACCCGGGTGGTCGACGAAGACAGCGGCGATACGCTCAATCGGAACGCCAAGGCGGCAGCGCTGTCGATCTTCGAAGGCACCAAGCAGCGCTTCTTTGCCCAGCTCCTGCTTTCGATGAAACTGCCGAGCCTGATCCCCGCGATGGAAGCAGCGCTTGGCGAGAACCATTCGATCGTGGTGCAGCTGGTCTCGACCGCCGAGGCCATGCTCGACCGGCGTCTCGCCGACCTCTCCGACGAGGAACGCGAAGCGCTCGATATCGATCTCTCCCCGCGCGAATACGTCGTCGACTACCTCGCCAAGGGCTTTCCGGTACGCCTGATGCAGGTCTTCGCCGACGAGGACGGCAATCTTCGCTCCGAGGCGATGAGCGACATGGAAGGCAATCCAATCTTCTGCCCGCGCGCCGTGGCTGCGCGCGATGCGCTGATCGAACAGCTTTGCGCACTGCCGCCCATCGCCACTGCGCTCGATGCGATTATCGAACATTTCGGAACCGACGCCGTGGCTGAGGTGACGGGCCGGACCCGCAGGCTTGTCCTGGGCCGCGATGGTGAGCAGCGCCTCGAACGGCGTAGCCCCAGTGCCAATGTCGCCGAAGCGCAAAGCTTCATGGAAGGCACCAAGCGCATCCTGGTCTTTTCGGATGCGGGCGGCACGGGGCGATCCTATCATGCCGACTTGGGTGCCAGGAACCAGCAGCGCCGGGTGCATTTCCTGCTCGAGCCGGGCTGGCGCGCCGACAACGCCATCCAGGGTCTCGGTCGTACCAACCGCACCAACCAGGCCTCGGCCCCGCTGTTCCGCCCGGTAACCACCGACGTGAAGGGCGAGCGCCGCTTCATCTCGACCATTGCGCGAAGGCTCGATGCCTTGGGCGCGCTGACGCGCGGTCAGCGCCAGACCGGCGGACAGAACCTGTTCGACCCGGCAGACAATCTTGAAAGCGACTATGCGCGCAACGCGCTCAGCCGCTGGTTCCAGATGCTCTATGACGGCAAGCTTGAGGCCACGAGCTTCGGCAACTTCGTCGAGCGAACCGGCCTCCGTCTCGAAAACTCCGATGGCGGGCTGACCGACAATCTCCCGACGATCCAGCGCTGGCTCAACCGCATTCTCGCGCTGCCGATCGCGCTGCAGAACGCGATCTTCGAGGAATACCTTGGCCTCGTTGAAGCGCGGATTGAAGCTGCGCGCGAGGCCGGAACGTTTGACCAGGGACTGGAAACCGTCAGGGTCGATAGTTTCGAGGTCCTCGCCGACGAACTCCTGCGAACCGATCCCGTGACCGGAGCCGAGACCCGTCTTGTCTCGCTCGACGTGTCGAGACACCTTCGGCCTCTACGCTTGCAGCGCCTGGCGCGGATGCACGAGATCGGCAGCACGCACGCGATCCCGATGCGCAACGCACGCTCGGGCAAGGTCGCGCTGTCGGTTCCTGCCCGGCGCCTCATCGCCGACGATGGGGCCGTGATCGAACGCCGGCGCCTGCTGCGCCCGCTCAAGTCCGCCAACTGGACGCTTGAGGCGCTTGCTGAAAGCCACTGGGAGGAGGTGGGCGTCACTGCGTTCACGAGCGCCTGGCGGGACGAGGAAGAAGAGGCCGCTGCTTCACCGCTCACCGAGCGCGCCCATCTTGCCACCGGACTGCTGCTCCCTGTTTGGAAGCGCCTTCCCGGCGATCATGTCCGCGTCACCCGGCTCGTTGCTAAGGACGGCCAGTCGATCATCGGGCGCGAAGTGCTCGATGTCGATCTCGCTGCAATCGCCGAGACCTTTGGCCTTTCCGGAGTTACCGGACCATCGGCAGAGCAGATCGGCGACCTCGTCCTCGCCAGCGGCAAACCGCTGGGCCTTGCGAGCCACGATCCCCTCACCGTCAAGCGTTCGCTGGTTGGCGGCGAACAGCGCCTTGAACTGACCGGATTCTCGCCCGATCGGCTCGACTGGTACAAGAACAAGGGCTGCTTCACCGAGATTATCCGTTACCGCACGCGGCTGTTTGTCCCGGTGTCGAGAGCCTCTGAGATCCTTGTTGGGCTCGGCGTCTAGGCCAGCAGGGATCGCCGCACCTCACGTCGCGTCCCTAGGAGGCGTTTCGATTTAGGAGCCTCACAAGCGTAGGATTATTCTGTTCTTGATGGATCGTTGACCGCAGGGGGATTGACCACGTTCCAATGCGATCTAGGTAATCAACGCCCGGATGGAGATACTCGAATGCAATACGCCGCCTTCGCATCGCAGACTTTTGACAACATGCTTGGCACGCTTGACCACCTGCTAGCGAAGGCAATTGAAGCGGACATGTCGGACACGGTTCTCGACGCCCGATTGGCGGATGACATGTTTCCGCTAGAACTGCAGTTCCGCGTCGCGATCAACCAGGCGCTGCTCGCGCTGCAGCAGGTTGGGATAAAGGATGTCCCGCTCGAGGAAGAAAGCTATGCCTCGCTGGCCGAGGTGCGAGACCGTGTCGCGGCAGTCCGTGCCCGCGTCGCCGAAAGCAATCTGGCGGACTGGTCACCAGCGACTGGCGAAGTCGATCTGACTCTGCCTAACGGCGTCCGTTTCGTAATGTCCGCAGAAGAAGACATTCGCGACTGGATACTCCCAAACTTCTACTTTCACTTGACGCTCGCCTACGCGCTGTTGCGGCGAGAAGGCCTTGAGATCGGCAAGATGGATTTCCTCCCTCACATGGAAAGGCACATGGTGCGGGTAAATTGAAACCGCGTGGGGTTCGAGCGCGCTGAAACTCCCCTTCCGACAGCCTGATTGCTGACAGAGCAAAACCGGCCGCAACTACTCAGCCAAAATTGAAGCCAAAGGGTGCCCGCGTAATGGCGCTGAAATCCCGATCAGCCATTCCCATTTCGAAATTTTCTGGGCCAAGCTGGGAGTAATGCTCACCGATAATCTGATGAGAGTGGAGGTAGCCCTTTGGGCTTGTGGGCCTCGTGATCCTCACCTGCGCCTTCATTCCATCAGGAGAACACCCATGATCCAGTCGATACCCTTGAAGAAGCTCGTCCCGAGCCCGCGCAACGTTCGCAAGTCGAGCGATGTCCTCGCCGACCTCCAGCTGCGGGCAGACATCGCCGCGCGCGGCCTGCTGCAGAACCTCGTCGTGCGCAAAGGAAAGCGCGGCAAGTTCGAGGTCGAGGCCGGCGGTCGCCGCCTCGCCGCGCTGCAGGCGCTGGCCGAAGAGGGCACCTTACCAGAGAACCACGAAGTCACCTGCCTCGTCATCGAAGGCGAGGAAAGCGAAGTGCGCGAAGCCAGTCTTGCCGAGAACTTCCAGCGTCTCGCGATGAATCCTGCCGACGAGGCGCAGGCCTTTGCATCGATCATCGACGCAGGTGCTACGGCCGAAGACGTGGCGCGCCGCTTCGGCCTCACCGTCCGTTTCGTGGAAGGGCGCCTGCGTTTGGCAAGTCTCGCACCCTGTGTTTTCGAAGCACTCGCTGAGGGCACGATCACGCTCGACATGGCCAAGGCCTACGGCGCCATTTCTGATGTCGAGCGCCAAGCGCATGTGTATGCCGAGCTGCAGGATGCCTGGTACCAGATCACGCCCGACACGATCCGCCGTATGGTGCTGGATGCCACGGTGCGCGGCTGCGATCCGCGCGCGGTGCTGGTCGGACGCGATGCCTACCTCGCTGCAGGCGGCCGGATTGAGCGCGAACTGTTCGACGATGATGCCAGCGAGAGCTGGATCGATGTCGCGCTGCTCGAGGACCTTGCCCACAAGGCCATGGACGAAGCCGCAGAAAAGACCGCGGTCGAATACGGTCTGGCTTGGGTGCGCCCGACGCTTGGCAACTACGTCAGCCAAGACCTTGTCGAAGGTCTGAGCCGTCTTCCTTGCGAGCGTGCGCCGATGACCGAAAAGGAAGCGCAGGAGCTCGGCGAACTTGAGGCTGACTACGACCGCGTCGCCGCCGTGCTCGAAGACGAGGACAGCAACGAGGACGAGGTGGCCAAGGCCGAAAAGGAGCTGGTGGTGATCGACCGCGCGATGCGCGCGCTCAATGACCGTCCCCCCGTGCTTGCCGACGAACTGAAATCCGAGGCCGGTGCTTTCCTCGTCCTCTCGCGCGATGGCGAACCGACACTGGTCCCGCAGTACTACACGGAGACCGAGGTCATCACCGACGAAGGTCCTATCGAGGCAGTCGAGGACAGCGGAACGGCGAAGCCGAAGGGCAGCTCGCTGTCGCAGCGCCTGCTCGACGAACTCGCGATGCAGCGCCGCGATATCCTGGCGATCTATCTCGCGAATGATCCGGCGCTCGCACTCGACTTCTTGGTCTTCACGCTTGCCGATGCCGATGGGCATGACTGGCGCGCCAGAAAGGCCTCGACGCTGGCCGGTTGAGTCGCGTCCGGCCCGGTTGCCGGGTTCGAGGCCAAGGATGCGCCGGCGAGTGCTGCTCTGGCCGAGTTTGCCGAGTCACTTGATGAAAGCTGGCGTACGGGGACCTGCGACGTCGAGCGGTTTGCGAGGTTCCGGGCGCTGTCCGAAGAGGCGCGTTCTGCCTGGCTCGGCCATGTCGTCTCGCGCACGCTTGTCGCCAGCCTGGCCTGCGAAGGCGAGCGCTCGGTGCCGATGCACGAAGCGCTGGGCTTGTTGCTCGAAATCGAAACCGCGCATTGGTGGCGTCCCACGGCGGCGAACTACTTCGACCGCGTCGCCAAGGCTCGCACGCTCGAAGCACTCGACGCCGCCGGCGGTCCCGATCTGGTCAGTCGCTATGCTGCTTCGAAAAAGGCCGAACTGGCAAGCGCCGCCGAGCGCATCTTCTCGGGCAACTTCATCGGTGAGCCCGACGTCAAGGCGCGGGCGCTGGCCTGGGTGCCTTCGATCATGCGCTTCGCCGGCTCCGAAGAAGTCGAACTGGCCGAGCACGAAGGCGACGACGCGGTTAGTGCCGAGATCGCCGAGCAGGCTGCCTGACCCCTCCTGACAGGTCCAGGTCACTCGGCGGGCGGTCCGTCCCAATCGGGACGGACCGCCTTCTTCATATCCGATTCGCGGCCGAGTGCTGACAGGCGGCTATAGAGAACCAAAGCTTGATTGCCGCCATCCCCGGCGCGACCACCGGGCGACCGCT